>NZ_WOVG01000001.1:0-1347254 GCF_029132825.1 Methylophilus sp. YYY-1 | reverse complement strand
TAAAGGAAAAACATCATGGCAAAAGGCAAATTTGAACGTACCAAGCCACACGTGAACGTTGGTACGATTGGTCACGTTGACCACGGTAAGACAACATTGACAGCGGCGATCACCACAGTGTTGACCAAGAAATTTGGTGGCGAAGCAAAAGCTTACGACCAAATTGACGCGGCACCAGAAGAAAAAGCACGTGGTATTACCATCAACACAGCACACGTTGAGTACGAGACTGCAAGCCGTCACTACGCACACGTTGACTGCCCAGGCCACGCCGACTACGTTAAAAACATGATTACCGGTGCTGCCCAGATGGACGGCGCGATCCTGGTATGTTCCGCTGCTGACGGCCCTATGCCACAAACACGTGAGCACATCCTGTTGGCCCGTCAGGTTGGCGTACCATACATCGTTGTGTTCCTGAACAAAGCTGACATGGTTGACGACGCTGAGTTGTTGGAACTGGTTGAAATGGAAGTGCGTGACTTGCTGAGCAAGTATGACTTCCCAGGTGATGACACCCCAATCATCAAAGGTTCTGCTAAATTGGCCCTCGAAGGCGACCAATCAGAAATCGGCGAACCAGCGATCTTCGCATTGGCTGACGCATTGGACAGCTACATCCCAACCCCAGAGCGTGCCATCGACGGTACCTTCCTGATGCCAGTAGAAGACGTATTCTCTATCTCTGGTCGTGGTACTGTAGTTACCGGCCGTGTTGAGCGTGGTATCGTTAAAGTCGGCGACGAAATCGAAATCGTTGGTCTGAAGCCAACACTGAAAACCACCTGTACTGGTGTTGAAATGTTCCGTAAACTGCTGGACCAAGGTCAAGCAGGTGACAACGTAGGCGTACTGCTGCGCGGTACCAAGCGTGAAGAAGTTGAGCGTGGTCAAGTGCTGGCTAAATCCGGTTCTATCAAACCACACACCAAGTTCACCGCTGAGATCTACGTGTTGGGTAAAGATGAAGGTGGTCGTCATACACCATTCTTCAACGGCTACCGTCCACAGTTCTACTTCCGTACCACTGACGTGACTGGTGCAGTTGAATTGCCAGCAGGTACCGAAATGGTAATGCCAGGTGATAACGTATCTATCACTGTGACATTGATCGCGCCTATCGCGATGGAAGATGGTCTGCGTTTCGCGATTCGTGAAGGTGGTCGTACCGTTGGTGCTGGCGTCGTTGCCAAAATCATCGAGTAATTCTTTTTATGAGCGGCAGGAGTATCCTGCCGCTTTTTGCTCTTTTTAAGGAAAAAACATGGCAGCTCAAAAAATTCGTATCCGTCTGAAAGCATTTGACTATCGTTTGATCGACCAATCTGCTTTGGAAATTGTGGATACTGCGAAACGTACTGGTGCAGTTGTAAAAGGTCCAGTGCCATTGCCAACACGTATCGAACGCTTTGACATTCTGCGTTCACCACACGTGAACAAAACCTCCCGTGACCAGTTTGAAATCCGTACCCATCAGCGTTTGATGGATATCGTTGATCCTACAGACAAGACTGTAGATGCATTGATGAAATTGGATTTGCCAGCTGGCGTAGATGTAGAAATCAAGCTTTAATTTTTAAAGTTGTCATTAGAAATAACCTTTTCGGAAGAAAAGGTTATTGTCAAATCAAGAATAGTTCGGTATAATCCGCGCTCTTCGGTGGACGGTCAATTGTAATCGTTCACTTTAACTATTATAAGGAACTGATCATGAGCTTAGGGCTTATTGGTCGCAAGGTGGGCATGACCCGCATTTTTACAGAAGAAGGCGCAAGCGTTCCTGTAACAGTGCTGGAAGTGATTCCTAACCGCGTGACACAAGTAAAGACAGTCGCAACTGATGGTTATACTGGCCTTCAGGTTGCTTACGGTGAGCGTCGTGCTAGCCGTATCAACAAAGCGTTGACTGGTCATTATGCCAAAGCTGGCGTTGCTGCCGGTGCTGGTATTAAAGAATTCAATGTGGCTGAAGATGTGTTGGCTAACTTCCAAGTGGGTGGCAATGTCACTGTAGACATTTTCTCCGTTGGTCAGTTGGTTGATGTGACGGGTACCTCCATCGGTAAAGGTTTTGCCGGTGCGATCAAGCGTCACAACTTCTCCTCTAACCGTGCATCTCACGGTAACTCACGTTCGCACAATGTACCGGGTTCTATCGGTATGGCGCAGGATCCAGGTCGAGTATTCCCTGGTAAGCGCATGCCTGGTCATTTGGGTGATGCTAAAGTCACAACCCAAAACCTGGAAATCGTCCGTGTAGATGTAGAGCGTAACCTGTTGTTGATTAAAGGTTCCGTGCCTGGCTCCAAAGGTGGCAATGTCGTTGTACGTCCAGCCATCAAAGCGAAAGGGGCTAAATAATGGAATTGAAACTTATCGATCAAAACGGCAAGGTTGCTAAAAAAGGCGTAGATGCCTCTGATGTGACGTTCGGTCGTGAATTTAATGAGTCATTGGTGCATGAAGTGGTTGTTGCTTATATGGCAAATGCCCGTACCGCAACCCGTGCTCAAAAAACACGTGCTACTGTTGCTCACACGACACATAAGCCATATGCACAAAAGGGCACTGGTAACGCCCGTGCCGGTATGGCATCCAGCCCGATTTGGCGTGGAGGCGGTCGTGCATTCCCAAACAGCCCTAACGAAAACTATAGCCACAAGGTGAACCGTAAGGCTTACCGTGCTGGTATGCAGACGATTTTGTCTGAACTGGTGCGTCAGGACCGTTTGAAGGTGGTAGACAGTTTCACTGTTGATACGCCAAAAACTAAACAATTCGTACAGAAAATCAATGCTCTGGGCATCGATGGCGGTGTTTTGCTGTTGACTGATGGTTTTGATGAGAATTTGTACTTGTCTTCCCGTAACCTGCCAAACGTATTGGTGGTTGAAGCGCAATATGCTGACCCAGTAAGTCTGGTGCGTTTCCCTAACGTTTTGGTCACAGCCGGTGCTGTGAAGAAACTTGAGGAGATCTTGGCATGATTACCGCAGCTACAAAAACACAAGATCGTTTGTTGCAAGTGATTTTGGCTCCACAAATTACTGAAAAAGCAACATTCATTGCTGACAAGCATCAGCAAATTGCTTTTAAAGTGCGTACTGATGCGACCAAGCCAGAAATTAAGGCGGCTGTTGAATTGGTGTTCAAAGTCGAAGTCGCTTCTGTGTCTGTGATTAATGTCGCAGGTAAAGTGAAGCGCGCTGGTCGTCGCATGGGTAAGCGTAGTGACTGGAAAAAAGCTTATGTGAGCTTGAAGCCAGGTCAAGAAATTAACTTCGCAGCTGGCGAATAAGGAGAGAAGACATGGCATTAGTTAAAGTCAAACCAACTTCCCCCGGTCGTCGCGGTGTATTGAAAGTCATTACACCAGATTTGCATAAAGGCAAGCCTTACGCGCCGCTGTTGGAAAGTCAAAGCAAGAACGCAGGTCGTAACAATAACGGCCGTATTACCACTCGTCATCAAGGTGGTGGTCATAAGCAGCATTACCGTATTGTCGACTTCCGCCGTAACAAAGATGGTATTCCTGCAACTGTTGAGCGTATCGAATACGATCCAAACCGTACAGCAAACATTGCTTTGTTGTGCTACGCGGATGGTGAGCGTCGTTACATCATTGCGCCACGTGGCATCTCTGCCGGTGCGCAATTGTTGAGCGGCTCTGAAGCGCCTATCCGTGCTGGTAATGCTTTGCCACTGCGCAATATTCCAGTTGGTAGCACGATTCACTGCATCGAGATTCAGCCAGGTAAAGGTGCCCAAATCGCCCGTTCAGCTGGTACTTCTGTACAGCTGTTGGCACGTGAAGGTTCTTATGCTCAGTTACGTTTGCGCTCTGGTGAAGTTCGCCGTGTGCACGTGGATTGCAAGGCAACCCTGGGTGAAGTGGGTAACGAAGAGCATTCATTGCGTTCTATCGGTAAAGCTGGTGCGATGCGCTGGCGCGGTATCCGTCCAACCGTACGTGGTGTGGTGATGAACCCGGTTGATCACCCGCACGGTGGTGGTGAAGGCCGTACTGCTGCCGGTATGAACCCTGTGTCGCCATGGGGTCAGAAAACTAAGGGTTATCGTACTCGTAAGAACAAGCGTACCGATAACATGCGCGTAAGTCGTCGTCCGAGAAATGTAAGGTAATCGCTATGGCACGTTCTATTAAAAAAGGTCCATTTGTGGATGCACATTTGGCGAAGAAAGTCGAAACCGCTGTGGCGGGTCGCGATCGCAAACCAATCAAAACTTGGTCACGTCGCTCGACAGTTTTGCCAAATTTCATTGGTTTAACCATCGCAGTGCACAACGGCAGACAGCATGTGCCTGTGTTGATTTCTGAAAACATGGTTGGTCACAAGCTCGGTGAATTTGCGTTGACACGCACATTCAAGGGTCACGCGGCTGATAAAAAAGCGAAGAAGTAAGGGGCTGATAATGCAAGTGACTGCAGTTTTAAAAGGCGTACACCTTTCTCCGCAAAAAGCGCGTTTGGTGGCTGACCTTGTGCGTGGCAAAAAAGTTGATCAAGCACTGAATATCCTGGCATTCACGCCCAAGCGTGGTGCTGAGATCATCAAAAAAGTGGTTGAGTCAGCCATTGCTAACGCTGAACATAACAATGGTGCTGATATCGATACGTTGAAGGTGACTTCAATTTATGTCGATAAAGGCTTGGTGATGAAGCGTATCCGTGCACGTGCAAAAGGTCGCGCTGGTCGTATTACGAAGCCAACCTGTCATATTCATGTGACAGTCGGTGACTCAAAGGAATAATATGGGACAGAAAATTCATCCAATTGGGTTCCGTTTGAGCGTTCAGAAAAACTGGGCCTCACGTTGGTACTCTAACAGCCAGAACTTCCCTGCGATGTTGCAAGGCGACATCAAAGTGCGTGAGTTCTTGAACAAGAAACTAGCAAGCGCTGCTGTAAGCAAAATTATTATCGAGCGTCCGGCTAAAAACGCAAAAATTACAATTCACAGTGCCCGTCCAGGTGTTGTGATTGGTAAAAAAGGTGAAGACATCGAGTCTTTACGTTCTACTCTGCAAGGGTTGATGGGCGTGCCTGTTCACCTGAACATTGAAGAAGTGCGTAAGCCAGAGTTAGATGCAACATTGATCGCACAGTCGATTGCTCAGCAATTGGAAAAGCGTGTGATGTTCCGTCGTGCCATGAAACGCGCCATGCAAAATGCAATGCGTTTGGGTGCACAAGGCATCAAGATTATGAGTTCCGGTCGTTTGAACGGTATCGAAATTGCACGTACAGAGTGGTATCGCGAAGGTCGTGTGCCTCTCCATACACTGCGTGCTGATATCGACTATGGTGTGGCAGAAGCTTCTACCACCTACGGTATTATCGGGATTAAAGTTTGGGTATTCAAAGGCGAGATTTTCGGTGACAACGCTGCTGCTAATGCTGCGGTTGCCGATGCTGAGCCAGAGAAAAAAGTAAGAAAGCCGAGGGCTAAAGATGCTGCAACCAGCTAGACAGAAATACCGCAAGATGCAAAAGGGTCGTAATAAAGGCATTGCGACTACTGGTAACAAGGTAAGCTTTGGTGAATTTGGTTTAAAAGCGATTGGTCGTGGTCGTTTGACCGCACGCCAGATTGAAGCTGCCCGTCGTGTGATGACTCGTCACATTAAACGTGGTGGTCGCGTTTGGATCCGTGTGTTTCCTGACCAACCAATCTCTAAAAAACCAGCTGAAGTGCGTATGGGTAATGGTAAAGGTAGTGTTGATTACTACATCGCTCAAATTCAGCCAGGCAAAATGTTGTACGAGATGGATGGCGTGAGCGAAGAGTTGGCTCGCGAAGCTTTCAAATTGGCTGCTGCTAAGTTGCCAATTGAAACTACATTCATGACCCGTCAAATTGGCAGTTAAGGAGTAGTTAAATGAAAGCTTCAGAATTCAGAGCAAAATCGGCAGATGAGCTCAATAACGAGTTGGTAGAGTTGCGTCGTGCGCAGTTTTCATTGCGTATGCAATTGGCGACTCAACAATTGAACAAAGTGGATCAGCTGGCTAAAGTGCGCAAAGATGTTGCTCGCGTCAAGACCGTGCTGGCTGAGAAGGCGAAACAGGCATGATGACTGAAAAAGCGAAAGTTGTACGCAGTTTGACTGGCCGCGTCGTAAGCAACAAGATGGATAAAACCGTGACTGTGCTTGTCGAGCGTAAAGTGAAACACCCTTTGATTGGTAAAGTGGTTGTGAAATCGAACAAGTTCCATGCACATGATGAAAACAATGCATGTAACGAAGGCGATGTTGTGACGATCACAGAAACCCGCCCATACTCCAAGACCAAAACTTGGATCGTAAGCAAAATCGAAGCTAAATAAGGCTTCAAATATATAAAACCGGAAAAACGCTTGTCATAAGCGTTTTTTTGGTTGTATAATGTTGGACTTTTCGGTGCCCGCCTTAGTTGGCATGTAGCTGGCACCCCAATACTGACCGTGGTCTATTGGCCTTAACGTGTTTTTTGGGCGCAAGTTCAAAAAGCGGGCGGCTGGTAGTGGTTATAACGGATTAAGTTGGAGATTATTTCTCATGATTCAAATGCAATCTCGGCTGGAAGTGGCCGACAACACTGGTGCGCGTTCCGTTCAGTGTATCAAGGTCTTGGGTGGTTCCAAGCGTCGTTACGCCAGCATTGGCGACATCATCAAGGTCAGCGTGAAAGATGCTGCTCCGCGTGGTCGCGTCAAGAAAGGTGAAATCTACAACGCTGTGGTTGTGCGCACTGCTAAAGGTGTTCGCCGTCCAGATGGTTCGTTAGTTAAATTTGATGCCAATGCTGCAGTGTTGTTGAACAACAAGCTGGAGCCGATTGGTACACGTATTTTTGGCCCTGTGACACGTGAATTGCGTAGTGAGCGCTTCATGAAGATTGTTTCACTGGCGCCTGAAGTGTTGTAAGGCTTGGAGACAATCAAATGAGCAAAATTCGCAAAGGTGACCAGGTCATTCTGAATACAGGTAAAGATGCAGGCAAAACAGGCACTGTTTTGAGCGTCTTGCCAAGCGGCCATGTAGTGGTTGAAGGTTTGAATGTAGTGAAAAAACACACTCGTCCTAACCCCATGCGTGGTATCACTGGTGGCATCATCAGCAAGGAAATGCCGGTTGACGGCTCCAATGTGGCGATTTACAACGCTGCAACACAAAAAGCTGATCGTGTTGGTTTTAAGGTACTGGAAGATGGTCGCAAGATTCGTGTATTCAAATCTAGCGGCGAGTCTATCGACGCATAGGAATAAATATGGCACGTTTAAAACAGTATTATAACGATACAGTAGTGGCCAAATTGACAGAACAATTTGGTTATACCTCTCCAATGCAGGTGCCTCGTATCGAAAAAATTACCCTGAACATGGGTGTGGGCGAAGCCGTTGCTGACAAGAAGGTCATGGAAAATGCGGTGTCTGATATGCAGAAAATTGCCGGTCAGAAACCTATTGTAACCAAGGCTAAAAAGTCTGTGGCTGCATTTAAAATCCGTGATGACTATCCTGTTGGTTGTAAAGTAACTCTGCGTCGTGAGCGTATGTATGAGTTTCTGGATCGCCTGATCACTGTGGCTATTCCACGTATCCGTGACTTCCGTGGTATTTCCGGCAAATCATTTGATGGCCGTGGTAACTACAACATGGGTGTAAAAGAGCAGATCATTTTCCCGGAAATCGAGTACGACAAGATCGATGCGCTGCGCGGGATGAATATCACAATTACCACAACAGCAAAAACAGACGAAGAAGCGAAAGCTCTTTTGGCTGCGTTTAGTTTCCCTTTCAGAGGTTAAGTCATGGCAAAAGTATGTATGACAGAGCGCGAGCAAAAGCGTCGCGAAACCGTTAAAAAATTTGCAGCTAAACGAGCTGAATTGGTTGCTACTGTGAATGACCAGTCTGCCAGTGTTGAAGATCGCATGGCTGCACGTTTGAAATTGCAAAGTTTGCCACGTAATTCCAGTCCTGTTCGCACACGTAATCGTTGTGCTTTGACTGGTCGTCCACGTGGTGTGTTTAGTAAATTTGGTATCGCACGTAACGAGTTGCGTAAATTGATGATGGCTGGTCACGTACCAGGTGTCACCAAGGCCAGCTGGTAACGGAGGAATAGAACATGAGTATGAGTGATCCGATTGCCGATATGTTGACCCGTATTCGTAACGCGCAACGTACGAATAAAACAACCGTTTCAATGCCTGCTTCCAAGTTGAAGGGTGCAATTGCAAATGTGTTGAAAGATGAAGGTTATATCGACGATTTCAACGTTCAAAACAATGACGGTAAGCCAGTTTTGAACATTAGCCTGAAATATTACGCAGGTCGTCCAGTGATTGAGAAGATCGAGCGCGTATCCAAGCCAGGTTTGCGTGTTTATAAAGGTAGCGAAAATCTGCCTAAAGTAATGAACGGTTTGGGTGTGACGATTGTTTCAACATCCAAAGGCGTGATGACCGATCGTAAAGCACAAGCTGCCGGTATTGGTGGCGAAGTTCTGTGCATCGTGGCCTAAGGAGAATCAATATGTCACGTGTTGCTAAAAATCCGATTGCAATTCCTGCGAAAGTAGAAGTTGTAATCTCAGCCTCAGAAGTCGCGGTGAGCGGCCCTTTGGGTAAGTTGACTCAAGCGTTGTCTGCTGATATTTCAGTGGTTCGCGAAGGTGAGCAGTTGTTGGTTCAAACGAATGGTGAAACACAGCATGCAAGAGCGATGTCAGGTACAACCCGCGCATTGCTGGCCAATATGGTGCAAGGTGTTTCTGCCGGGTTTACCCGTAAGCTGTCACTGATCGGTGTGGGTTACAAAGCCAATGCTCAGGGTTCTACCTTGAACCTGGAGTTGGGCTATTCCCACCCAATCAACCATAAAATGCCTGAAGGCGTGACTGTACAGACACCTACTCCTACTGAAGTAGTGTTGACAGGCGCCAACAAGCAAGTGGTTGGTCAAGTGGCTGCTCAAATTCGTGCTTATCGTGCACCAGAGCCTTATAAAGGTAAAGGTGTTCGTTATGCGGACGAAGTGGTGGTCATCAAAGAGACCAAGAAAAAATAAGTAAGACACTTGTAGGTTACAGCTCCTAATTAGAAGCTCGCCTGAACAGTGATTCAACATTAAAGGTAAATTCAATGAAAAACGTAAATAACCGCTTGCGCAGAGCACGTAAAACCCGTGCCAAAATCGCCGAGTTGAAAGTGACACGTTTGAGTGTACATCGCACCAACACCAATATCTACGCACAGATTATTGCTGAAACTGGCGATCGCGTGTTGGCGAGTGCATCCACCGTTGAGGCTGAAGTGCGTCAACAACTGAAAAATGGCGGCAACATCGAAGCTGCAACCCTGATTGGTAAGCGTATTGCTGAAAAAGCAGCAAAAGCAGGTATTACCACTGTTGCATTTGATCGTTCAGGCTACAAGTATCACGGTCGTATCAAGGCTTTGGCTGACGCTGCCCGTGAATCTGGTCTCAAATTCTAAGGGTGAGATAAAGAATGGCTAAAGATATTGAACAACAGCAGCAAACTGACGGTTTGCGCGAAAAGATGATTACCGTTAACCGTGTAAGTAAAACGGTTAAAGGTGGTCGTATCATGAGCTTCGCTGCGCTGACCGTGGTTGGTGATGGTGATGGCGCCGTTGGTATGGGTAAAGGTAAAGCACGTGAAGTGCCTGTGGCTGTACAAAAAGCCATGGACGAAGCCCGTCGCAGTATGGTTAAAGTGAACCTGAACAATGGCACATTGCACCATGCAGTGACCGGTGTTCACGGTGCCGCTAAAGTGCTGATTCAGCCAGCTTCTGAAGGTACCGGTATTATTGCTGGTGGCGCAATGCGTGCGATCTTCGAAGTAATGGGTGTGACTAACGTGGTTGCAAAGAGTATTGGTTCAACCAATCCTTACAACCTGGTTCGCGCGACCTTGAATGGTCTGGCATCCATGAATACACCGGCTGAAATCGCCGCTAAACGTGGTAAGACCGTAGAAGAAATCAGAGGTTAATCATGGCTAAAGCAAAAAAAGAAAGCGCTACTTTGAAAGTGACGCTGGTAAGAAGTTTGATTGGTCGTATTGAAGCACACAAAGCTACTGTTCGTGGCTTGGGTTTGCGTCGTATGCACCACACTGTAGAAGTGCAGGACACTCCTGAAATTCGCGGCATGATCAACGCTGTGAGTTATCTTTTGAAGGTTGAATAATCATGCAATTAAACACGATTAAGCCTGCTGCAGGCGCAAAAAAAGCACCTCGTCGTTTAGGTCGTGGGATTGGTTCTGGCTTGGGTAAAACTGGTGGCCGTGGTCACAAAGGTCAAAAATCCCGTGCTGGCGGTTTCCATAAAGTAGGTTTTGAAGGCGGTCAAATGCCTTTGCAACGTCGCTTGCCTAAACGTGGTTTTAACTCCCTGACTCATGCAGACACCGCACGTATTCGTACTAGCGAGTTGGCTTTGGTTGATGCTGAGGTGGTTGATATCTTGGCATTGAAAGCAGCGAAATTGGTTCCAGCTGCTGTGAAGGCAGTGAAAGTTTACCTGTCTGGTGAAGTTTCAGCCAAAGTGCAAGTGCAAGGGTTGTTGTTGACCAAAGGTGCTAAGGCAGCCATTGAAGCAGCTGGCGGCAAAGTGCTGGAAGTATAAACGTAGTCAAAAGAGAGTATCAGCTTGGCACAGGATAATATCTTAAGTTCCGTTGGCAAACTTGGCGAATTAAAAAGCCGTTTGTGGTTCTTGTTGGGTGCATTGGTGGTTTACCGCCTCGGTGCACATATTCCAGTGCCAGGCATTGATCCTACGGTGTTGAAACAGTTGTTTGACACGCAGAAGGATGGCATTTTGGGCATGTTCAACATGTTCTCCGGTGGGGCGCTATCGCGTTTTACCGTATTTGCCTTGGGGATCATGCCCTACATTTCTGCGTCGATTATTATGCAGTTGCTCACGGTGGTTTCACCACAGTTGGAGCAGCTGAAAAAAGAAGGTGAAGCTGGCAGACGCCAGATCACGAAGTACACGCGTTACGGCACGGTATTGTTAGCAACTTTCCAGGCATTGGGTATTGCGATCGCGCTTGAAGGTCAGGCTGGTCTGGTATTGGATCCTGGCTTTGCTTTCCGCATCACTGCAGTTACCACACTGGTGGCCGGGACGATGTTCCTGATGTGGTTGGGTGAGCAGATTACCG
Source organism: Methylophilus sp. YYY-1 (assembly GCF_029132825.1). Lineage (NCBI taxonomy): Bacteria > Pseudomonadati > Pseudomonadota > Betaproteobacteria > Nitrosomonadales > Methylophilaceae > Methylophilus > Methylophilus sp. YYY-1. Next base: position 1,336,043 of record NZ_WOVG01000001.1, on the reverse strand, counting down.
AACGTGGCATTGGTAATGGTATTTCTATCATTATTTTTGCCGGGATTGTAGCGGGCTTGCCGCATGCAATTGGTAGCACCTTGGATTTGGCTAAAACAGGCGCATTCTCTATTCCATTAGTGATGTTCCTGTTTGTGGCGGTGATTTTAGTGACAGCGCTGGTGGTTTTTGTTGAGCGCGGTCAACGCAAAATCACAGTGAATTACGCAAAGCGTCAGGTTGGTAACCGCATTTACGGCGGTCAATCGACGCATTTGCCTTTGAAGCTAAATATGTCTGGTGTGATTCCACCGATTTTTGCTTCAAGTATTATTTTATTCCCGGCCACTTTAGCTGGTTGGTTTGGTAGCAGTGAGCACATGTATTGGCTCAAGGACGTCAGTGCAAAACTGTCGCCTGGTCAGCCCTTATATATCTTGTTGTTTGCTGCAGCGATTTTGTTTTTTGCTTTTTTCTACACGGCATTGGTGTTCAATCCCAAAGAAACAGCAGATAACCTGAAGAAGAGTGGCGCATTTGTCCCAGGCATTCGCCCAGGTGAGCAAACCGCAAAATATATTGACCGCATCATGGGTCGTTTGACATTGATTGGTGCGTTGTACATTACGCTGGTTTGTTTATTGCCAGAGTTTTTAGTGTTGAAATTTAATACCCCGTTCTATTTTGGTGGAACTTCATTGTTGATTATCGTTGTTGTGACGATGGACTTTATGACGCAGGTGCAATCTCATCTGATGTCGCAACAGTATGAAGGCTTGCTGAAAAAGGCAAACTTTAAGGGGACGGGTAAGTAGAAGATGGCAAAAGAGGATCGCATTGAGATGCAGGGGGAGATTGTTGAAAATCTCCCGAATGCAACTTTTAAAGTGAAACTGGAAAATGGTCATACAGTACTTGGTTACATTTCAGGCAAAATGCGTATGCATTACATCCGTATTCTGCCAGGTGACAAAGTCACGGTTGAGATGACCCCTTATGATTTAACCCGTGCGCGAATTACATTCCGCGCAAAGTAAGTGAATTAATTAAAGGAAAGTAAGATGAGAGTTCGCGCATCAGTTAAAACATTATGCCGTAACTGTAAAGTCGTAAGACGTCGCGGTGTTGTTCGCATTATTTGTACTGACCCACGTCATAAACAACGTCAAGGTTAATGGTAAACAATTGCTTGTGAGAGCATAGTGAAGCTGATATAATATGCGGCTTTTCTTTTCTACGCACAAGTTTGATCGTGAAAAACGATTGATTATTGGAGTTTAAGTATGGCTCGTATTGCCGGGGTAAATATCCCAAACCACAAACATGCAGAAATTGCGTTGACCTCTATTTATGGTATTGGTCGCGATACTGCGCAGAAGATCTGTGCTGCAGCTGGTGTTTTAACTACTGTAAAGGTTAAAGACTTGAGCGATGCAGAAGTAGAGAAGCTGCGTGACGAAGTGGCTAAATACACTGTAGAAGGTGATTTGCGTCGTGAAGTGACCATGAATATCAAACGTTTGATGGACTTGGGTTGCTACCGCGGTATTCGCCATCGTCGTGGTTTGCCAGTGCGCGGTCAGCGTACCAAAACCAATGCGCGTACACGCAAAGGTCCGGTTAAAGCGATCAAACAAGCTAAATAATCTTTATTGAACAAAAGTAAATATTAAGGACAGTACAACATGGCAAAAGCTAATGTACGCGTTAGAAAAAAAGTTAAAAAGAATATTGCCGAGGGTATTGCCCACGTGCACGCTTCTTTTAACAACACGATTATCACGATTACCGATCGTCAGGGCAATGCGTTGTCATGGGCTACTTCCGGTGGTCAAGGTTTTAAAGGTTCACGTAAGAGTACTCCATTTGCTGCTCAGGTAGCTTCTGAGGTGGCTGGTAAAGCCGCTCAGGAGTCTGGTGTTAAGAATCTGGAAGTGCGTATTAAAGGGCCAGGTCCAGGTCGTGAATCTGCTGTGCGTGCGTTGAATGCTGCTGGTTTTAAAATCACAAGCATTACGGATGTGACCCCGGTACCTCATAACGGTTGCCGTCCACCGAAAAAACGCAGAATTTAATTCATTTCGCTGTCACAGATTAGCGAATCGATTACTGGAGAACTATTTTGGCTAGAAATTTAGACCCTAAATGCCGTCAATGCCGTCGTGAAGGTGAAAAGCTGTTTCTGAAAGCAGAAAAATGCTTTACAGACAAATGCGCGATCGAAAAGCGCAACTTCGCACCAGGTCAGCATGGTCAACGCCGTAACTCACGTTTGTCAGACTATGGTGTCCAACTGCGTGAGAAACAAAAAGTACGTCGTATCTACGGCGTATTGGAAGGTCAATTCCGTACTTACTACGCTGAAGCTGACCGTCAAAAAGGCATTACTGGTGAGAGCCTGTTGCAGTTGCTGGAGTCCCGTTTGGACAACGTTGCATACCGCATGGGTTTGGCCGGTTCTCGCTCTGAAGCACGTCAAGTGGTCCGTCATAACGCTATTTTGGTTAACGGCAAGCGCGTAAACGTTCCTTCCTATCAAGTGAAGGCTGGTGACGTGATTTCTGTGGCTGATAAAGCAAAAACACAATTGCGTATTAAAGCAGCTGTTGAAGCAGCTGAACAGCGTGGTTTCCCTGAGTGGTTGGAAGTCGACGTCAAAGCATTGTCTGGTAAGTTTAAGGCTAAACCTCAGCGTGATGAGTTGCCTGCTACCATCAATGAATCATTGATCGTTGAATTGTATTCTAAGTAATCGCTTAGTTTAGGCTAAGGTTTATTTTTTAATACCCAATTACTTCAAGGAATTGTATGCAAAATAACCCTACAGATTATTTGAAGCCACGTGTTGTTGACGTTGAAGTGATAACGCCACTCCGCGCACGTGTGACTTTGGAGCCAATGGAACGTGGCTTTGGCTATACCTTGGGTAATGCGTTAAGAAGAGTCTTGCTCTCTTCCATTCCGGGTTTTGCCATTACTGAAGTAAAAATCGATGGTGTCGTACATGAGTACTCCACTATCGAAGGTGTGCAAGAGGATGTTGTTGATATCTTGCTTAACCTCAAAGGTGTTGCTTTAAAACTGCACAACAAAACTGAAACCATTCTGGTTTTGAGCAAAAGCGGTGAAGGGATTGTGACAGCGGGTGATTTTGAAGTGGGTCATGATGCTGAGATTGTGAACCCAAATCATATCCTTGCTAACATCACTAAAGGCGGTAAGTTGAACCTGGAAGTGAAAGTTGAAATGGGGCGTGGTTATCAACCTGTTCCAGCGCGTCAAAAAGCCAACGATGAAGACCGTGTGTTGGGCTTCATGATGGTGGATGCATCTTTCAGCCCGATCAACAAAGTCAGCTATCATGTTGAAAGTGCCCGTGTTGAGCAGCGTACTGACCTCGACAAGCTGATTATGGATGTGGAAACCAACGGTATCATCGAGCCTGAGCAGGCGATTCGTGATGCTGCACGTATCCTGATTGGTCAGTTGTCAGTATTTGCGAACCTGGAAGGTGCTTCTGCTGACGTTGAAGTGAAAGCAGCTCCACAGGTAGATCCTATCCTGTTGCGTCCAGTAGATGATCTGGAATTGACAGTACGTTCTGCCAACTGCCTCAAAGCAGAAAACATTTTCTACATTGGTGATCTGATTCAGCGTACTGAAAACGAATTGCTGAAGGCGCCTAACCTGGGTAGAAAATCATTGAATGAAATTAAAGATGTGTTGGCCTCCAAAGGCTTAACACTGGGAATGAAGCTGGAAAACTGGCCACCTGTTGGCTTGGAAAAAGCTTAATTTCTAATAAGATAAATACTTAAGGAAATTACTATGCGTCACGGTAATAGCAATCGTAAATTGAACAGAACCAGCAGCCACCGTGCTGCCATGTTCCGCAACATGGTGACCTCTTTGCTGCGTCACGAAGTGATCAAAACAACTTTGCCAAAAGCAAAAGAGCTGCGTAAGTACGCTGAGCCTCTGATCACTTTGGGTAAAACACCTACACTGGCAAACCGTCGTTTGGCGTTCAGCCGTCTGCGTGACCGTGACATCGTTGGTAAACTGTTCGGTGAACTGGGTCCACGTTACAATGCACGCAATGGTGGTTACCTGCGTATTCTGAAATGTGGTTTCCGCAACGGTGACAATGCGCCTATGGCGTTTGTTGAGTTGGTAGACCGTCCAGAAGTTGCAGAAGCACCAGCTGCAGAGTAAGTTCTGACGCATCAATAAAAAGCCAGCAATCGCTGGCTTTTTTATTTGGTACGATGCGATAACAGCCATTGACTGACTTGTTCGCCATTAAATGGCCAAGCCAGTATATTCTCCTGATCTGACGTGTTTTCTAACAATACTGGAATGCTGATTTGATAGCGTTCTAGCAATTTTTCATCTTCAATAATGTCTACGTATTGGTAAGGCAGTTTTAAGGCCTGCAAAATACGCTCTGCATCCTCACAGAGATGGCACCCAAGGGTGCCAAATAATATCAATGGCTTTTGCATAAAAGTCTAGGTAGTGTCATCAACGCTTTGTACAATAATACCTGCAAAAAATAACGGCTGCTCAACATTGGATCCTGCATGACAGAAATTCACGAACATGATGAAAAAGTAATTGAAGGCAAAGAGAGCCTCAGTGAGACTTTGCAGCAAGTGATCCATTTATTGGGTAAACACAAGCTGGTTGAGCATGTTGTGCATCGGCAGGATATGCCGAATCATGATCTGGTTGAGACGCTGGTACACAAGCAGAATTTGAATGTGCTGCAGCACAAATTGGATCAGCTACATCCGGCCGACGTTGCCTATATCTTGGAATCGCTGCCATTAGACGATCGTTTAATGGTTTGGGATCTGGTAAAAGCAGAACGTGATGGCGAGATTTTGCTCGAAGTATCGGATGCGGTGCGCCAGACACTGATTGCTGACATGGATAGCGAAGAGTTGCTCGCCGCCGCCGAGCAGCTTGACACCGATGAGCTGGCTGATCTTGCACCAGATTTACCTAAAGACGTATTGCAGGACTTGCTGTATAGCCTGGATACACAGCATCGCGAGCGTTTGCAGTCTGCGCTGTCTTATCCCGATGATACGGTCGGTTCGATCATGGATTTTGATATTGTGACCATTCGGGACGATATCACGCTGGAAGTGGTCTTGCGCTATCTCCGCAGGTTACCTAAGTTTCCCGACCATACCGACAAATTGTTTGTCATTAATCGCGATGACATCCTACAAGGGGTGTTGCCACTCAAGCGTATTATTCTGAATGATCCGGAGACCAAAGTCGGCGATATCATGTCTACCGATGCTGTGGTGTTTCACCCTGAGGATATGGCGGACCAGGCGGCGATGGCGTTTGAACGTTATGACCTGGTGACTGCCCCGGTGGTAGATAATAATCGCAAGCTGGTCGGCAGGATTACCGTGGATACGGTGATGGATATCATCCGTGAAGAGGCCGAGGCGGATATGCTGTCTTTGGCTGGTTTGCGCGAAGAAGAAGACTTCTTTGCCTCCATCTGGAAGTCGGTGCAAAACCGTTGGGCGTGGTTGGCAATTAACTTGGTGACGGCGCTGGTTGCTTCCCGAGTCATTGGCTTGTTTGAGGGCAGTATTGAGCGAATTGTTGCTTTGGCTGCACTGATGCCGATTGTTGCCGGCATAGGCGGCAATTCCGGCAACCAAACCACCACCATGATTGTACGCGGTCTGGCTTTGGGGCAGATTTCTGGCTATCACATGAAGTCTCTGTTGCAAAAAGAGATGGGCGTGGCTTTGCTGAATGGCTTAATCTGGGGCAGTGTGCTCGGCCTGATCGCTTTTTGGCTCTATCATAGCGCGGCCTTGGGGCTGGTCATGATGTCAGCGATGACACTTAATTTGTTGTTGGCGGCCATTATTGGCGTCACCATTCCTTTGGTGATGAATAAACTGGATCGTGACCCCGCCGTGGGATCCAGCGTCCTCATTACGGCAATCACCGACAGCGGCGGCTTTATGATTTTTCTCGGCCTGGCCACCATCTTCTTGTTATAAGCGGTAATACATGGATAGCGATATTGATATTCTCTGGAAAGAAATTGCGCACGACCTGAGCTCGGTGTCGGCGTTATGGCAATTATTTATCATTGGTGCCGTGCTTGCTGTCAGCGGGCTGTTAAATCTGCACTTACGCAAGCAAATTGCGGCAGGGCGCGTAAACATCGTGTACAAAATACTGCTGGGCGGAATTGAGCGGCTGTTTTTTCCTCTGGTCGCATTTTTAATGTTACTGATTACCCGGCTCAGCCTGGAGCATTGGATGCATGTGGGGCTGATCAAGCTGTCAGTGCGCATGCTGCTGGCGATGGTGGTGATTCGCAGTTTTGTTTATGTATTGCGTTATGTCTTTTCACCTGGCGCCTGGCTGCATTCGTTTGAGCGCGTGATCGCCTGGTGTGTCTGGGTCATTGTTGCTTTGCATATCAGCGGTTTTCTCGATCCGGCATTGCAGATTCTCGAAGACGTGAAATTCACTGTCGGCAGGCAAAAGCTGAACCTGTTGTTGCTGCTTCAAGGCAGTCTGACCATCGTCATTACCATGCTGGTGGCATTGTGGCTGAGCCGCATTATTGAGATGCGCTTGATGGCTGCTACCAATATCAATGGCAACTGGCGCGTGATTATGGTCAAGCTGGTGCGCATGGTGGCGATTGTGATTGCCTTGCTGATGTCCATGGCGGCGGTGGGCATAGATGTCACCATGTTGTCCGTCTTTGGCGGCGCGCTCGGTGTTGGGTTGGGGTTTGGCTTACAAAAGATCGCCAGTAACTACGTGAGCGGCTTTATCATTTTGATGGATAAGTCTCTGCACATGGGTGACCTGATTACCATTGGGGAGCATCATGGTGTTGTGCAAGAGTTGCGCTCTCGCTACATGATCCTGCAGAAGCCCGATTCGACAGAAATCATCATTCCTAACGAGAAGATGATTACGGATGTGGTAATCAATCATACCTCTGCAGTACATACAGCCAAGGTGCCTATTCCTATTCAGATCTCCTATGAAAGCGATCTTGATCTGGCGATACAGTTATTAAAAGAAATCGGCAGAACACATGAGCGCACCATACAGGATGATACGGCGGTAGATGTGACAATCAAGTCATTTGGTCAGAACGGCATTGATTTAGTATTGGCGGTTTGGGTTCCAAACCCTGAGGAAGGTACAGCCAAATTACAAAGTGACATTTACTATGAGATTTGGCGGCGCTTCAAAGTCAATAATATTCGGATTCCATACCCACAGCAGGAGGTCCGTATTATTTCCTCTTCAAGCGCTGTTAATGGTGATGCATCAACGATAAATGAAAGCTAATAAAAAAGCCTGCATATGCAGGCTTTTTTATTAAACACTTGAAACTGAAATTATTTCAATTTAGTTTCTTTGTACATCACATGCTTGCGAGCAACTGGATCAAACTTTTTGATCTCCATTTTCTCTGGCATGGTACGTTTGTTTTTAGTAGTGGTATAGAAATGACCTGTACCAGCACTCGATTCCAATTTGATTTTTTCACGCATGATATTGTCCTTTGCTCACTAGTGCTGCGAGTTAGATTTTTTCGCCAGCAGCGCGCAAATCAGCCAATACTGCATCGATACCATTTTTGTCGATGGTACGCAAAGCGGCGTTAGTAATGCGCAGGCTTACCCAGCGGTTTTCGCTCTCAACCCAAAACTTACGGTTTTGCAAGTTAGGCAAGAAACGACGTCTTGTTTTGTTTTGTGCGTGGGAAACGTTGTTGCCCACCATTGGTTTTTTACCGGTTACCTGACATACACGTGCCATGGTTGTCTCCAAATACTTTTATCTTTTCAGAAAGAGCGAGATTATAGATTGAAATCTATGATCAAATCAAGCAATTATTGCAACTTTTCAAATAATTAGTGCTTGCCTGTGCTGCCAAAGCCGCCTTCACCGCGTTCACTGCTGGTAAATTCATCCACGATATGAAAATCTGCCTGCACTACCGGCACAATCACCATCTGCGCGATACGTTCCATCGGGTTCAAAATAAACGGTTCTTTACTGCGGTTCCAGCAGGAGACCAGCAGCTGCCCCTGGTAGTCAGAGTCAATCAGGCCTACCAGGTTGCCCAATACGATGCCATGTTTATGGCCCAAGCCAGAGCGCGGCAGAATCATGGCGGCGTAATAAGTGTTGTCGATATGAATCGCCATACCAGTCGGGATCATGATGGTTTCACCCGCTTGTATAGTTTGCGTATGTTCAATACACGCTCTTAAATCCAGCCCTGCAGACCCAGGTGTCGCGTAACTTGGCATCATATGATGCAAACGAGGATCAAGGATTTTAAGGTCTACGGTAATTGACATGCGACTGGCTCCAGAAACTGATTGCGCTATTAAACACGAAATGGCGTCGAAAATCACTAATCGCGGCAAGGCTATTCAATAAAAAAGCCAGCGGATGCTGGCTTTTAAGATGAGATTCTTCTTTAGAACTTGTATTGTGCATTTATTCCAACGAGGTAATTGCGACCTGCAGCAGGCTCATAAAAACGTGCATTGGTATCATTGACGCGAACAGCACCTATGTACTCGCGATCAAACATATTTTCTAATCTAATATATTCTTTAAAATTCCAATGACTGAGATTTTGTTCGAGGCCTGCGCGCAGGTTAAAAATTGTATAAGAAGATGCGCTTTGCGAGTTAATATCATCAACATAAACTTTGCTGTTATATCTTCCCTCTAACGCTGTATAAAATCCCAAAGGCTGATATTTCCAAGCCACCTCGCCGTAAAGTTGATTTCGATATGTACCAGGGATGTAATTACCCGATTCAATCAGTCCGTTATTTCCAACGTAGGACGAGCTATATTTCGCATTGAGAAATGAGTATGAAAGGTAAGTGGTGATATTGTTTTCATAACGGGTATCAAGGGATATCTCGGTACCGTAACGTTTAGTATTGTTCGCATTCGCGTAAACTGATCGCCCATTACTGTTTGCAGAAACAACGAGTTCATCTTGGGTGTTAATCCTGAATGCAGTTAGTGTGAGTAAGGAGGAGTCAGTAATATATGCTTTGGCACCTACTTCATAATTGTTACTTTGACTCGGTTTGAGCGTTAAATTTGGTGTCGCAGAGGCGGCCGTACTATTGTAAGCAGCTTCAATAAAAGTGGGTGTCTCAAATCCTTTGCCAAAATTTGCATAAAGATTGAGCGCTGGTGTAACTTTCCAGGTGGCTCCCAAAACAGGGTTAGTCTTTTGGTAGTCAACTGAGCCGCTATTATCAGGTGGAGTTAACTGGTCATTTACTTTTAGAGTGACTTTTGTATGACGAACACCAGCATGCACGTCAAAATTATCGGTTAACGCAAGTTTTCCTTGAATGTATTGGTCGAAGTTATCGACAATATTATCTTCGATTCTATTAGGGCCTAAGCCTGTTCCCTGAATATTGGTGTCTTTGCGCGCATCAGTCGATTTTCCATAATTCAGTCCAAGGCTGATATTGTATTGTTTTCCTGCTACCTCACCTCTATTGTCCCAGCGTAAGTCTGAACCATAGAACTCTCTGGAAATTTGACTTGATCTAGCATTCGAGCCTGTCGCATTTGTTGCCAAAATCTGGTTGTTTTCGCGCGTGCCAACATAAGTAATCAAGTTGATTGTATTGTTTGGGTTGATTGTATGTTCAAAATTAAATCCAACTTGCGTGTGGCTGCGAGATACTCTTGTGTTAGCGTTCAGAGTAGCTGGAACGACCCCTTTTCGATCACTTGCAACATCAGCTTTCGTCAATCCACCAGGATCCTGGGCATCTTGATCAAACCAGTTAACTAAAGTGGTGACTTTGGTATCTTCTGTGAGGTTGAATTTGAATTTGGCAGTGGCCATCTGCTTGTTGCTTTTACTATGGTCACGGTAACCATCAGACTCAAAGTTAGAAACATTCAGCATGTACTCCATCCCTTCAAGCTGGCCGGAGGCTTCGAGGATGTTGCGTTTGGTATCATAGCTGCCAAACATTGCGGTTGCACCTAGTGTTGGCGTTGCAGGGGCATCTTGGGTGAACATTTGAATTACGCCACCGGACGAGTTGCCGTAAAGCGAAGAGAATGGTCCGCGCATGACTTCTATACTTTTAATTGCTGACAGGTCAACCACGCCGGGTTGGCCTTGGCCATCTGGCATGGTCAGCGGGATGCCGTCGACATAAATACGAATGCCACGCACCCCAAACGATGAACGTGCACCAAAACCCCTGCTGGAAATTTGTGGGTCTTGCGCCTGCTGCGTGCGGTTTTGCGCGGTAATGCCTGGTACGCGAATCAGACTTTCCGAGAGGTTGATTTGCAGTTGGCCATCTTTGATGTTTTTTTGATCTACGACGTCAATCGCGACCGGGAGGTCAAAGCTGTTTTGTGCTTGTCGGGTGGCTGTGACCACAATCGGAGACAGGGTGACGGCTTTTTCTTCATCTGCCAATCCACTAGTGGGGGCGGTGAAAGCGGTTGCGATGGCCATCGATAAAGGCGTGAGGCGGAATACGCGCATGTTCAAACTTTCTACTTAAAATCGAATCGCGCGATTGTAAGCTGTGCGTAAGCTTTCGCTCCTCAGTATTTTCATGAAAATACTGAGGAGGCCTGAAGATATTTAATGTGGATCAAGTCTCGCATGCAGGCGGCAGAGAATCTCGAACGCGATATTAATTTTTTCATCGGCTTGCAAGGGCAATTCACCTTGGTCGTCTATGATGGTCACTGTGTTGCGGTCACTGCCCATGGCCGAATTGGCTTGATTCGCCACAATCATGGGAATCCGCTTCGCCAGCCGTTTCTGTCGGGCATGTTCGAGTATTTGTTCTGACTCTGCTGCAAAACCGACACAATAAGGCGGATTAGGCAAGGACGCGACATCTGCCAGAATGTCTTTGTTTTTGATCAGCGCTAAGGTGAGTGTAGACTCACTCTTTTTGATTTTCTGTTCTGATATTTGTTGTGGTCGGTAGTCGGCCACGGCGGCGACGGCAATAAATACATCTTGGTTGGCAATATGCTGCATCACGGTTTGATACATCTCACCGGCGCTGCCAGCGAAGCAGGCTTGGCTGACTCCGGGAGGCGTGACTTGATGGTGGCCATAGACTAGCGTGACCGTTGCGCCCATACGGGTGGCGGCTTGCGCCAAGGCAAAGCCCATTTTGCCACTGCTCAGGTTGGTGATGCCACGCACCGGATCCAGCATTTCCATGGTCGCACCTGCGGTTATCAGGATGTTTTTTCCAGCCAATAACTTGGGTGTGAAAAAACGGGTGAGGGCCTCCAGCAGGTGATCCGGCTCCAGCATTCTGCCTTGCCCGACTTCGCCACATGCCTGCTCACCGCTGTCCGGCCCCAGGACGGTGACGCCATCTTGCCTGAGTTGTTGCACGTTGCGCTGAGTTGCCGCATTCTCCCACATTTGTCTGTTCATGGCGGGTGCAACCAGAAGTGGGCACTCACGTGCAAGGCATAAGGTGGAGAGCAGGTCGTTGGCAAAGCCATGCGCCAGTTTGGCCATAAAATCGGCACTGGCTGGTGCAACCAGGATGGCATCTGCCTGACGGCTGAGCTCAATGTGCGGCATGCCATTGGCGATACGCTGATCCCAGCTATCTATAAACACAGGTTGCCCGGACAAGGCTTGCAAGGTGGTTGGGGTGATAAAGTGGGTGGCTGCTTCAGTCATCACCACTTGTACACGGTGGCCTTGTTTAACCAGCAAGCGCACCAATTCTGCTGTTTTGTAAGCAGCGATGCCGCCAGTGACGCCCAGCAGAATATTCAAAGGTTTTGCGTAGATCGCATTCATGGCAAGTATTTTAACTGCAAAAGCGCGCATCGAAGCATTTTTGAGCGCCGCCGGCTGTCTTTAAACATGTTAACATCTATCCATCCTTTGGGTGGCAGGCATGATAAAGACAGTCCGAATTTTCTTCTGGGTAGTAGTGGTGAGTGCGGCTTTATTGCAGCTTTGGCAAGAGTACGAAGTCCTGCAATGGCGGCATCCGCTCAAGGTGGCTTTATATCCGGTCAATGCCGATGGCTCTGCAACTTCAGCCGCGTATATTGCCAGTTTGCGGGCTGAGGATTTTGAACAGTTGGCGGCCTTTTTCTCGCGGGAGGCTGCCAAATATCAATTGCCCTTGAGGCGGCCAATCACGTTTTATCTTGGCCCGGAAATTCATCAGGTGCCACCTGCGCCACCTGCAGTGAGTGCGCCGTTGCATGAGATTATTTTGTGGAGTCTGCAATTTCGCTGGTTTGGCTGGCGGCATCAGCCGGAGGTTGGTGTCCCGCTAGACATCAAGTTGTATTTGCTCTATCACGATCCGGCCCGGCAACGGCATTTACGTCACTCCACCGCCTTGCACAAAGGCCGCATCGGCCGTGTCAATTTGTTTGCCGAAAACAGCCAGCACTCTGTGAATGCTGTCATTGTGGCGCATGAGCTGCTGCATACCCTGAGTGCCACAGATAAATACGACCTCAACACCCATCAGCCCCAGTTTCCGCAAGGATACGCAGAGCCCTATGCCCAGCCGCTGTATCCGCAATCCATGGCCGAGCTGATGGCGGGCCAGATCCCTCAATCTGCGCAAACCTCGCGCATGGCAAAAAGTTTGGATGAAGTGGTGATTGGCCGACCGACAGCACGTGAGATCGGTTGGCTGCATTAGGCGATAAAGGAGGGGGGCAACATGGCAATTACAGATTGGCCGGAGCAGGAGCGGCCACGCGAAAAATTGCTGCGTACCGGCGCAGTTTCATTATCGGACGCAGAATTATTGGCGATTTTTTTGCGTGTTGGGGTGGCTGGTAAAACCGCTGTGGATTTGGCGAGAGAGTTGTTGCAACATTTTCATAGCCTGAATGGCGTGTTTTCAGCAGATCTTAAACAGATGTCACGGGTGTCTGGCATGGGGGTGAGTAAATATTGCCAGTTGCAGGCGGTGCTGGAAATGAGCAAGCGGGCCTTGGGCGAAACCTTGCAGCAAAATGACAGTTTTCGCTCGCCACGCCAGGTGAAGGATTATTTGCAGTTACAACTGTCGGCCTTGCAGCGCGAAGTGTTTGGTATTTTGTTTTTAGATGCGCAAAATCGGCTGATCGCCTATGAAACCTTATTCGAAGGCAGCTTGATGCAAACCAATGTTTATCCGCGTGAGGTGGTTAAACGCGCGCTGGCGCTCAATGCGGCCGCGGTGATCCTGAGCCATAATCATCCCGGTGGGGTCGCCAGTCCGAGTCGAGCCGATGAGCAATTAACCCTCAGTTTGAAAGAAGCGTTGATGCTGGTGGATGTGAAAGTGCTGGATCACATTATCGTCGCCAAGCAGGAGACGTTTTCTTTTAGCGAGCAGGGGATGATTTGAAGCTGATCTGCTGAAGGCTGGGAGTGGTGGGTGCTAACGGGGTCGAACCGCTGACATTCGCCTTGTAAGGGCGACGCTCTACCAACTGAGCTAAGCACCCGTGCCTTGCAACGAAGCGCGCATTATACCGAAACTCTTTTTTAGTGCAAGCAGTTGCCCGGAATAAATGTGAAAGACTGCAGATGTTAACGCGGCTGATGGATCGCCAGAAACCGTCAAGGACGATTCCGGTGCCAGAATGGTGGCTTTAGGTGGTGAGTCGTTTGGTGATGTTAACTAACTGTAGCGAAATATCGGCGATGCCGGTTTTACGCTTAAAAGCCATTTCAGCCAGGAGTGAATAAGCCTGGTCTTCGCTGAGATCGCGCTGATGCATGAGAATGTCACGCGCGCTATCCACCAACTTCTGGTCTTCAAGACTCAGAATGTCGCGTGGAACGGGAGGCATGCCAGAAGCCATAACAGAATTGGGTGGTCTCATTGATCGTTTAATCAGATTATTACTGCTAGAGTTTTAGCAAACTGTATGCCAGCTGGATAAGCTTTGATAACAATATGATTCTAATCAGGAAACAGGCGGGACCTTTCTTTTTTGATGGCGGCGCTGTTCTAACTAGTCTGCACCACCACAGTGCAGTTGCACCAGTTCGCTAGGAGGAGTGGGCCTGTGTAGAGTTTTGCGCAGATGAGCGCTTTTTGTTACAGTGCAGAGATTAAAAAAAGGAAGAAATGGCATGTTAAAAGGGTTGTTTGGGCAGGTGTTTTGGGGATTGCTGGCACTCTTGGGGGCTACCGCTTTTGCACAAATTGCCTGGTGGCGTGGAGAAACATTGAATGCACTGTGGCTGATCACGGCGGCAGTGTGTGTTTACCTGATTGCCTATCGTTTTTATGCGGCCTGGATTGCGGCCAAAGTGCTGAGTATTGATGCCACCCGGGCCACGCCGGCCGAGCGGTTGAATAATGGCCGCGATTATGTGCCCACGCATCGCTGGGTGGTCTTCGGTCATCACTTTGCGGCCATTGCCGGGCCAGGTCCTTTGGTTGGGCCTACCCTGGCGGCACAATTCGGATTTTTGCCAGGCACCTTATGGATACTGATCGGGGCCGTGCTGGGCGGCGCGGTGCAGGATATGGTCACGCTGTTTTTATCTACCCGCCGCGATGGCCGCAGTCTGGGGCAAATGGCGCGAGATGAAATCGGCGCTATTGGTGGAACCGCCGCCATGATTGCAACGTTGGTCATCATGATTATTTTGATCGCAGTGCTGGGTCTGGTCGTGGTCAACGCCATGAAACACAGCCCCTGGGGCACGTCGACGGTTGCCGCGACCATTCCTATTGCCATGGTCGTCGGTGTCTATATGCGTTATCTGCGTCCGGGTCGTGTGCTTGAGGCGTCGTTGTTGGGCGTCGCTTTGCTGCTTGGTTCAGTGGTGTTGGGTGGCTGGGTTGATCATCATCCGACCCTGGCGGCGCTGTTTGACCATGAAGGCTTGCCATTGGCGTTTAGCGTGATTGCCTATGGCTTTGCCGCGGCTGTGTTGCCGGTGTGGTTGTTGCTGGCCCCCCGCGATTATTTATCGACTTATATGAAGCTGGGCACGGTCATGATGCTGGCTGTGGCGATTTTATGGTTACGGCCCGAGATACACATGCCCGCGATCACGCCGTTTATTGATGGCACGGGGCCGATTTTTGGCGGCAAGTTGTTTCCGTTTGTGTTTATTACGATTGCCTGCGGCGCGATTTCTGGCTTTCATGCCTTGATTGCCAGCGGTACCACGCCCAAGCTGATTTCCAGTGAGGGCGATATCCGCATGATCGGTTATGGCGCCATGTTGCTAGAGAGTTTTGTTGCCATCATGGCCATGATCGCGGCAACGGTGTTGGAGCCTGGTGTCTATTTTGCGATTAACAGCCCGGCAGGCGTGGTCGGTAAAGAGGCGCTGGATGCTGTGAATACCATCAGCAGTTGGGGCTATCCAGTCACGGTGGAACAGATGCAGCATCTGGCAAGTGCGATGGGAGAAACGACCTTGTTTGCCCGCACCGGGGGCGCACCTAGCCTGGCGGTGGGCATGGCCAGTATTCTGGGCACGGTCTTCGGAGAGCATTTGCTGGCCTTGTGGTATCACTTCGCCATCATGTTTGAGGCCATCTTCATTCTCACCACGCTCGATGCAGGCACACGCGTGGGTCGCTTTATGCTGCAAGATATGTTGGGTAACTTGCATCCCAAGTTAGGGGAAACCTCCTATACGCCGTCTGTGGTGTTAACCAGCGCGTTGATCGTCGCTGGCTGGGGTTATTTTCTCTATATCGGGGTGATTGACCCGAATGGCGGCGTCAATATTTTATGGCCGCTGTTTGGGATTGCCAACCAGATGCTGGCCGCGATTGCCCTGTCGGTTGCCACCGGGATATTGATCAAGTCTGGCCGCGCGAATAAGGCCTGGATCACTGCGTTGCCCTTGGTCTGGTTGCTGGTGGTGACCACCAGTGCGGCTTACGAGAAGATTTTTAGTCAGGATATCCGGGTCGGTTTTTTTGCGGCCGCGAATGATTTGGCGCAGAAGCTGTCTACAGGGGTATTGCCGCCAGAAAAGGCGGCTGTTGCGCCGCAACTGATTTTTAACCAGCAGTTAGATGCCTGGCTCACCTTGTTTTTTGTGACCATGCTGTGGGTGGTGGTAGTGGATATGGTCAGGATGAGTAGACGTAGCCTGGCCGGTTTGCCCGTGAGTGCAAGTCATGAAGCGGCCTATGTGGCGACTAAACTGGGCTAGAGGAGGAACATCATGCGATTGCTCAAGCAAATATGGCAGCGTGTCAGACAGCTTTCTGGCGATGATGCCTATGAACGCTATCTGGCACATTATGCCGAGCATCATGCGCATTTGCCTGATGCGCCGCCTCCGCTAGGGCGGGCAGCATTTTTCAAACAATGGCAGGATCAGAAATGGACAGGCGTCAAACGGTGTTGCTAGCTGAAATGGATCCAGGGGATATTTCGCGCATTATTGAGATGGCATGGGAGGATCGTACGCCGTTTGAGGCGATTGCCAGTCAGTTTGGGCTCAGGCAGGCAGACGTGATTATCCTCATGCGGCAGCAACTAAGTTCGGCTGCATTTATTGCCTGGCGTAAACGTACGCGTGGCCAACATACCAAGCACCAGGCGCTACGCAGCCCGGCGGTGAGCCGGCATTGCTCGTCCTATCAACACAAGCAATACCGTCCTTAGCATTTTTTATCGCGCGCCGCGAATGTAACAAAGCTGTTTCAGCCGCACATGCGGCTACGGATTCAGTTAAAATAGGATTTTAACGTCAATCCTAGTGTTTCCCATGCCTAAATACCGTTCTCACACGACTACCCAAGGTCGTAACATGGCTGGTGCCCGCGCCTTGTGGCGTGCCACTGGTATGAAAGATGAAGATTTTTCCAAACCGATTATCGCGGTGGCTAACTCGTTTACGCAGTTTGTTCCTGGCCATGTGCATTTAAAAGATCTAGGCCAACTGGTTGCCCGTGAAATTGAAAAAGCGGGTGGCGTAGCCAAGGAATTTAACACGATTGCTGTCGATGACGGTATCGCCATGGGGCATGGAGGCATGCTCTACAGCTTGCCTAGCCGTGATTTGATTGCTGACAGTGTTGAGTATATGGTGAATGCGCACTGTGCGGATGCGTTGGTGTGTATCTCCAACTGTGACAAGATCACTCCGGGCATGTTGATGGCGGCATTACGCTTGAATATCCCTGTCGTATTTGTCTCTGGTGGGCCGATGGAAGCCGGTAAAGTGAACTGGCAAGGCCAGATACGCAAGCTGGATTTGGTCGATGCCATGGTCGAAGCCGCAGATAGTCATGTCAGTGATGAAGAGGTGGCAGAAGTAGAACGTTCTGCGTGCCCAACCTGCGGTTCCTGTTCGGGCATGTTTACCGCCAACTCGATGAACTGTCTGACTGAAGCCCTGGGCTTAAGTTTGCCAGGCAATGGTTCTACGCTCGCCACCCATGCTGCGCGCAAGCAGTTGTTCTTGCAAGCGGGTCGACTGATTGTTGAGCTGGCAAAACGCCACTACGAGCAGGATGATTACAGTGTGTTGCCACGCAATATCGCGACCATGCAAGCGTTTGAGAACGCCATGAGTCTGGATGTGGCCATGGGCGGCTCTACCAATACCGTCTTGCATTTGCTGGCGGCTGCGCATGAAGCCGGTGTCGATTTCACCATGAAAGACATCGACCGCATCTCACGTCAGGTGCCGTGCGTTTCCAAAGTGGCGCCAGCAACCAGCAAATATCACATGGAAGATGTGCATCGTGCCGGTGGCGTGATGGGCATCCTGGCCGAGCTGAATCGTGCCGGTGTCATCCATACGGGCGTGCCAACCGTTCATAGTGCAACCATGGGCGAAGCGCTGGCCAAATGGGACATTATGACCACGCAGGATGAGGACGTGAAAAAGTTTTATCGTGCTGCGCCAGGTGGCATTTCAACCACCATCGCGTTCAGCCAGAGCATGTTGTGGCCAGAGCTGGATAATGACCGCGAAAACGGCTGTATCCGCGACAAGGCGCATGCCTACTCGCTGGATGGGGGGCTGGCCGTGCTCTATGGCAATATTGCGCAAGACGGCTGTATTGTGAAAACAGCAGGCGTGGATGACAGTATTCTTAAATTCACCGGGCGCGCCCGTGTATTTGAAAGCCAGGACTCTGCCGTGGAAGCCATTCTCAACGACAAGATTGTGGCCGGGGATGTCGTGGTGATTCGCTATGAAGGGCCGCGTGGCGGGCCGGGCATGCAAGAAATGCTTTATCCGACCTCGTACCTCAAATCCAAAGGGTTGGGTAAAGCTTGTGCCTTGCTGACTGATGGCCGTTTCTCAGGTGGTACATCCGGCCTGAGTATTGGGCATGCCTCGCCAGAAGCTGCTGAAGGCGGTGCGATCGGCCTAGTGCAGGAAGGCGACACCATAGAAATTGATATTCCGAATCGCACCATACACCTGGCGGTGACTGATGAAGAAATGGCGCACCGCCGAGCCAATATGGAGGCCAAAGGCGCCCAGGCATGGAAACCGCTGAACCGTGAGCGTCTGGTATCGCCTGCCTTGCGCGCTTATGCCGCCATGAGCACCAGTGCCGCCAAAGGCGCCGTGCGTGATGTGACCCAGATCGAAAGGGGAAGATAATGAACGACGAATGTAGCATCCTCGCCAAAAGCATGGAAATGACCAAGCGCATGAAGTTGCATGCGCATGTCAATCAATGGCAAGACGAAAACGGTCTGCAATATCTCGAAATTGATAATCCGCTGGCGACCGGCAAGATTGCCTTGCAGGGCGCACATGTCATGCACTGGCAACCCAAGTTCCTTTCACACCCGGTTTTATGGTTGTCCAGCAATGCGCGTTATGTCAAAGGGCGTTCTATCCGCGGTGGCGTCCCCATTTGCTGGCCGTGGTTTGGCGCGCACCCTACCGACAGCACTTTGTGTCCGCATGGCTTTGCGCGCGTGATTCCCTGGCGAGTCATGGATATTGACGCGACGCCAACCGGTGCCACCCGCATCATTCTCGAAATGCAGCAAACGCCAGAAGCACAACGTCAGTTGTCCTATCCTTATGAGCTGACGCTGACCATTACTATTGGCCGCCGCTTGCGGATTGATCTGGCGACCACCAATCTGGCTGAGCATCCATTTGTGATTAGTGAAGCCTTTCACACCTATTTTAATGTCAGTGATTTATCCAATATCAAAATTACCGGCATGCAAGATTTGGTTTATCTGGATAAGCTACTCAAATACGAGCGCAACGTCGAGCACAACCCATTGAGCTTTGACGGCCACGAATATGACCGTGTTTATGTCGATCACAGCTCTGATTGTTCTATCCATGACAGCGGCTATAATCGCATCATCCATGTGTCCAAATCCGGCAGTGATACCACGGTTGTCTGGAATCCTGGTGCCGATAAGGCTGCGACCATGGGCGATATGGGCGTGGGCGAAGAGTGGCGCAAGACCATTTGTGTGGAAACAACCAACGCGCTGGATAATATGGTGGTGATTAATCCTGGCCGCAAACATGTCCTGAGCGCCGAGTATTCGATCGAGACCCTGTAACCTTGTTGTGACACGTGTCAACCATCTTGTTTCACGTGCGTTTTTAGGGTGTTGGCAAAACGCCAAACTGGTTCAAATTATCAATACGGCCTCGTATTTTAGCGGTTTTACTATTGTAGATTTTGGCTGGTCAGGTAAGATGCCACATGCACGAAAATTGCATTTCGGGGTTCTATTTATTTAGAGGATATTCAAGGAGATCGCATGAAAGTTTTATTATCCGCAATCGCAGCAGCGACCATGTTGATGGCTGGTTCTGCTCACGCTGTTGACGCTGCCGCTGCTAAAGCATTGGCACAAAAAAGCGGCTGTTTGGCTTGCCACAGTGTGGATGCTAAAGTATTGGGCCCAGCTTACAAAGATGTTGCTGCTAAATACAAAGGCGACAAAGGTGCTGAAGCTAAATTGATCGCTAAAGTTAAAGCGGGTGGTAGCGGTGTTTGGGGCAATATTCCAATGCCAGCAAACAGCCCACAAGTGAAAGACGAAGACATCAAAACCATTGTTGAATGGGTATTGTCTCTGTAATTCCAGCGTTGCTGTGAATCAAAAAAGCCGACTCAAACGTCGGCTTTTTTATTGCTGCTCGCGCGGGCTAAATGATTAGCGCAAGCGGCTGTGTCTGAGTGAGTAAACAAAATAGAACACCACGCCCACCACCGCCCACAAGCCAAAGCGATGCCAGGTTGAGGCGGGTAAAAACGACATCAGCGCACCGCAGGTGATGACGCCGCCAAGTGGGATCAGCGGATTAAAAGGATTTTTGAACGGCCGCGGTAAGTCTGGATGGGTCTGACGCAAGCGGATCACGCCAATGCAGACCATAATGAAACTGGCTAGCGTCCCGATATTGACCGTTTCTGCCAATTCGCCGAGCGGGATAAAACCGGCCACGATGGAAACCACCGTTCCGCAAAGCAAGATAATTTTACTGGGTGTTTGGCGGTCAGGATTCACTGCTGAAAATACCGGGGAAATCAGGCCGTCGCGGCTCATGGCAAATAAAATACGTGTCAGGCCGTAGAGCAGCACCAGCAGCACAGTAATCAAGCCAGCCAGCACGCCAGTCGCCACCAGTGTGGATGACCAGGTATAACCCAGTTTGGTCAATGCATAAGCCACGGGTGACGAGGTATTCAGCTCGTGATAAGGAATCACACCGGTCAGCGTGCCAGAGACGATGATATAAATAATGGTACAAAATGATAGTGAAGCGATCAGCCCAATCGGTAAGTCGCGTTGTGGCAGTTTGCATTCTTCGGCCGCGGTTGACACAGCATCAAAGCCAAAATAGGCAAAAAAGACCAGCGAGGCGCCAGCCAGTACGCCAATATTTTTGCCATTGTCCAGCGTTTCAAACCAGCCAAACGGCATAAATGGCAGCCAGTTTTCGGTGTGAATATGACCCACGGACAAGGCGAGAAAAATCGCAATCGTGGACAGTTTGATAATCACCATCAGGTTATTGGCTCGCGCACTTTCCTTGACGCCGACCATGAGTAGCAGGGTCAGTACCCAGATAATGGCAAAGGCTGGCAGGTTGATGGTGCCGCCTAACACCGGTGCCTTGGTCAGGTGCGCTGGCAAGTGTAGCCCGAGGTTGCTCAAGGTGTTTACAAAGTAACCTGCCCAGCCATTGGCAACCGCTGCAGCGCCAACGCCATACTCCAGTAATAGCATCCATCCCATCATCCATGCAGCAAACTCGCCAAACGCGACATAGCTGTAACCATAGGCGCTGCCAGAGCCGCCAACTGAAGACGAGAGTTCGGCATAAGATAACGCCGCAAATCCTGCAGCGATGGCCGCAATAATAAATGAAAGGACGACGGCAGGGCCAGATTGGGTCGCGGCCGCGATACCGGTCAGGACAAAAATGCCGGTACCGATGGCGCCACCGATGCCTAGCAAGGCCAGGTCAAAGGCGGTTAAACATTTTTTCAGGCCGGTATGCGCATGTGGTTGGATAGGTTTTTTGCGCAATAATTGTTCTAGCATTGATTGTTTCTCCCCATGTCTGCCTAGGGTAAAGCAATCGTTGTACCAGCGTCAATGCTGCTGATGGATTAGCTGGCGTAATGCCGGCTGAGTGTGGCAATCATGTAGCCATGATCGAGCACACCCGCACTTTCGCGCAGGCTGTGCATGGCCCACATCGGGTTACCGACATCGACGGTGGCGATGCCTAATTGCGCTGCCATGATGGGCCCTATGGTGCTGCCGCAGCCTAAATCGGTGCGGTGCGCATATTGTTGATAGGGGACCTCCGCTTGTTCACACAAGTGGATAAAGCGCGCAGCCGTGACGGCATTGGTGCTGTAGCGCTGGTTGGCATTGGTTTTAATGACCGGGCCCTGGTTGACTTGCACATGGTGACACGGTTCATAGCTGCCGGCATGATTGGGGTGAAAGGCATGTGCCATATCGGCACTGATAAAAAAACTGTTGGCAAAGCTGCGCAGTTTGTCTTCTGGCGTGAGACGGGTGCTATGACAAATCCGCTCAATCACATCCAGCAAAAAGCTGCCACCCGCCCCCGTGGCGCTTTCAGAGCCCACCTCTTCGTGGTCAAACAGTGCACAAATAGAGGTCGCCTGCGGCGTTTCGGTGCCTAACAGGGCTTCCAACGCGGCATGGCACGAAGCCAGGTTGTCCAGTTGGCTGTTGGCAATGAATTCTTGTTCCATGCCCCAGAAACTGCCGCGCTGGGTGTCATAAAACGTGAGGTCCCAGCCAGCAATGACGTCTGCGGGCACGGCCAGTTTGCCGGCGAGTGTATCAATCAGCAATTGTTTGGCTTCGGAGCTGTTGGCTGCGTGACCAAAAATCAGGGGCAGACCGGTTTGCTTGTTGAGTACCAGGCCTTTTTCATTCACTTCGCGGTTCATGTGTATGGCCAGATTGGGCAGGCGCGCCATCGGCTGCTCCAATTTGACCAGGCGCGTTTGCAGGCCCTCAGGGGTGCGGAGCACCACACGACCGGCCAGACTCAAGTCGCGGTCGGTAAAAGTGGCCAGAATGGGGCCGCCATAGACTTCTACCCCTAGTTGCGCCAGACCTTCTGTGCTGTAAGCTGCATGCGGTTTCAGGCGCAGGCCGGGTGAGTCGGTATGCGCGCCGACAATGCGCAGACCGCTGTCGGCAAGGGCTTGTTGACCAAGTACAAAGGCAATGATGGAGCCGCCATCACGCACTACGAAATATTTACCCCCTGCCTTGAATTGCCAAGGTTCGTTTTCACGCAGGTTTTTAAAGCCATGCGCCTTGAGTCGGCTTGCGACCGTGTCTACCGCGTGCCAAGGGCTGGGGCTTTGATCAATAAAATCCAGCAGGGCTTGCGCGTGTTGTCTGGCTTCTACTGAAACTCGCATATTAAACCCAGTCCTTTTCAATCAAAAAGTCAGTATACAGTTTGGCCTCTGCGCTACGGGCTTCAGGTTTCCAGTCATAGCGCCATTTAACGATGGGTGGCATAGAGAGCAAGATGGACTCTGTACGGCCATTGGACTGTAACCCAAAGATCGTGCCGCGATCAAAAATCAGGTTGAACTCGACATAACGGCCTCTGCGATAAGCCTGGAAATCGCGTTCGCGTTCGCCATAAGGCGTCTCTTTACGCCGTTGCACAATAGGCAAGTAGGCGTTGATAAAGGCATCACCCACTGCACGTTGCAAGGCAAAGCTTTTTTCAAAGCCCAATTCACTAAAGTCATCAAAAAAGACACCGCCGATTCCGCGCGGCTCCTTGCGATGCTTGAGGAAAAAGTAAGCATCACAGTCTTTTTTGAATTTTGGGTAGTAATCGGCACCAAAGGCAGCCAGCGCTTCTTTATTAACGCGGTGAAAGTGGATGCAATCGTCTTCAAAGCCATAGTAAGGCGTCAGATCCATGCCGCCGCCAAACCACCAGATATCCTCTTCACCCGCCTGTTGCGCCCGGGCGACAAAAAAACGCACATTCATGTGTACGGTCGGCACATAGGGGTTGTGCGGGTGAAACACCAGGGAGACGCCCATGGCCTCCCAGGGGCGGCCCGCTGCTTCGGGATGTGCGACGCTGGCCGCAGGCGGTAGCTTGTTGCCGAGCACATGTGAAAAGCCAACCCCAGCCCGCTCAAACACGTTTCCGCCTTCGAGCAGGCAAGAGTTCCCGCCCCCACCTTCAGGGCGCTGCCAGCTATCCTGCAAAAAGGTTTTGCCATCGACGAGTTCAATGGCTTCGACAATACGGGCCTGCAAGCCTTGCAGGTAATCAAAGACGGCCTGGGGTTGGATCTGGTTTGTCATGACAGCTTAGTTTTTGATGGCGCGGTAACCGATATCTTTACGGTACTGAGCACCGTCGAACTGGATTTGTTCCAGTACTTTATAAGCTTGCTGTTGCGCAAACTTGACCGTTTCGCCCAAGGCCGTCACACACAAGACGCGACCGCCACTGGTGACTACCTTGCCGTCCTTGAGGGTGGTGCCAGCGTGGAACACATGACCATCCTGTACGTCTTTCGGCAAGCCATGAATTTCATCGCCCAATCTGGGGGTATCCGGGTAATTGGCGCTTGCCATCACCACACCCAAGGCAAAACGTCTGTCCCATTCTGCTTGTGCCTGGTCCAGCGTGCCATTGACTGCGTGTTCAGCCAGTTCGACCAGATCTGATTTCAGGCGCATCATGATGGGCTGCGTTTCGGGGTCACCCATGCGGCAGTTGAACTCCAGTGTTTTCACATCGCCTGCCGGTGTAATCATCAACCCGGCGTACAGAAAGCCGGTATACGGGATGCCATCTTTGGCCATGCCTTCAACGGTAGGCACAATAATCTCGCGCATGGCTTTGGCGTGGATCTCTGGCGTCACCACTGGCGCAGGCGAGTAAGCGCCCATGCCGCCGGTGTTGGGGCCTTGGTCGGCATCAAGCAGGCGTTTGTGGTCCTGGCTGGTGGCGAGTGGCAAGATGTTTTTGCCATCGACCATGACCATAAAGCTGGCTTCTTCGCCAGTCAAAAACTCTTCAATGACTACGCGTGCACCGGCATCGCCGAGCTTATTGTCAGCCAGCATCGCATCGACTGCGGCGTGGGCCTCTTCCAATGTCATGGCAACCACCACGCCTTTGCCCGCTGCCAGGCCGTCCGCCTTAATGACGATTGGTGCGCCATTGGCATCAATGTAGGCATGCGCTGGTGCGACCTCGCTGAAGGTCTGGTATTTGGCGGTAGGGATGTTGTGGCGGACCATAAATGCTTTGGCAAAATCCTTGGAGCTTTCCAATTGTGCCGCTGCTTTAGTCGGGCCAAAAATCTTCAGGTCAGCGGCGCGGAATGCATCGACCACGCCTTGCGATAACGGGGCTTCCGGGCCGACAATGGTCAGCGCAATCTGCTCATCTTCGGCAAATTTTACCAACTCATCGATTTTGGTTATCGGCACATTGATCATGTCAGGATTTGTCGCGGTGCCTGCATTACCGGGAGCAACATAAACGCGGCTCACTGCTTTGTTTTGTGCGGCTTTCCAGGCCAGTGCGTGCTCACGACCGCCAGAACCAATCACTAAAATTTTCATCTTTTATTACCTGATTAAGTTTGAGCCACAGAGAACTCAGAAGACACAGAGTAGCACTCAAAGGCGGAATGCTTTGAAGACGTTCTTTGTGTTCTCTGTGGCAAAAAGAATTAATGTCTAAAGTGGCGAATGCCGGTCACGACCATGGCCAGGCCACGTTCATCAGCCGCCGCAATCACTTCCTCATCGCGCATGCTACCACCGGGATGGATCACGCAACTCGCACCTGCATCGGCCAGTACGTCTACGCCGTCCCGGAACGGGAAAAATGCGTCAGAAGCGACCACTGAGCCTTGCAGGCTCAAGCCGGCATTTTGCGCCTTGATGGCGGCGATTTTGGTACTGTCGACACGGCTCATCTGGCCTGCACCCACGCCTAAGGTCATGCCATTGCCACAGAATACGATGGCATTGGACTTGACGTATTTAGCCACGTTCCAGGCAAACAGCAGGTCTTGCATTTGTTGTGGCGTTGGTTGCAGTTTGGTGACCACTTTCAGGTCTGCCATGTGCATCTCATGGTTGTCGGCAGATTGCAGCAAAATGCCTGAACCCACACGTTTGGAGTCGACGGCATTGCGGCCTTGTTCCCAAGCCGTATTGCCACCTTGGGGCAAGGCAATTTTCAACACGCGGACATTGGCTTTGGCGGTAAAAATGGCTAGGGCTTCTGGCGTAAAATCGGGGGCAATCAGCACTTCGACAAATTGTTTGGAAACGGCTTCGGCAGCTGCGCCATCAAGCGTGCAGTTGAAGGCAATGATGCCACCAAAAGCCGAGGTCGGATCGGTTTTGAAGGCTTTGCTGTAGGCTTCCAGTGCGTTCACGCCCAGGGCTACACCGCAAGGGTTGGCGTGTTTGACAATTACGCAGGCCGGGCCGGTGAAAGATTTTACTGCTTCCCAGGCCGCATCTGCATCGGCGATGTTGTTGTAGCTCAGTTCTTTGCCCTGCAATTGTTGCGCGGTGGCCAGGCTGCCTGGGGCAGGGTAGAGGTCACGGTAGAAGGCGGCTTGCTGATGGCTGTTTTCACCATAACGCAGGTCTTGTACTTTGACAAAATTGCTGTTCATCTGGCCTGGGAACTGGCTCAGGACTGGCTTGCCTGCCGCTTCGGTTTCGGTGAAGTCAATGGCGGACAAGTAGTTGCTGATGGCGGCATCGTATTGGGCAATGCGGTTAAATGCGGCCACAGACAATTTGAAACGTGTTGCTTTGGACACGGCGCCCTGATTGGCTTTCAACTCGTTGACCACTTCAGTGTACTGGGCAGCGTCTGTCAGTACGGCGACATCGTTCCAGTTTTTGGCTGCGGAACGCACCATGGCCGGACCGCCGATATCAATGTTTTCAATCGCATCTTCAAGCGTGCAGTTGGGCTTGGCCACCGTCGCTTCAAACGGATAGAGATTGACGGCGAGCAAGTCGATATTCTCAATGCCATATTGCTGCATGGCCGCCACATGTTCAGGCAGGTCGCGGCGTCCCAGCAGGCCACCGTGCACCTTGGGGTGCAGCGTTTTGACACGGCCATCCAGCATTTCTGGAAAACCGGTAAAGTCGCTCACTTCTTTGACGGGAATGTGGTTGTCACGGAACAGTTTTGCAGTGCCCCCCGTGGAAAGGATTTCTACACCCAGTTGGTGCAGGGATTGTGCCAGTTCCAGCACACCGGTTTTATCGGAAACACTGATAAGCGCGCGTTTAATCGTCATAATGAGTTTGAATGGAGTTGCAAAATAAAAAATGAAAAGGCTTAAAAAATGAAAAGGTCTGATGTTGGGATGTCATCAGACCGGGGTCATGCTTATTCGAGGCCGTAGGCGGCCATTTTTTTTCTTAGGGTATTGCGGTTAATGCCCAGCATGTCGGCGGCTTTGCTCTGGTTGCCGCCCACTTTGTTCAGTACGTATTCCAGCATGGGCTTTTCCACGCAGCCAAGCACCATTTCGTAAATCGCATGCGGCGGTTGCCCATCCAGATGCATGAAATAGTCGTCCAGAGACTCGCGTACGGCGAGACTTAATTTACTATCAGTTTGCATTAGGCTGCGAGCTCCTGGGTGCCTGGGTGCTCTTGATCCAGTTCAGTCTCCTCGGCGTAGACCAGACGGTCGTTTTTCGCACGGAGCTCGGTAAAGAAGTCATTGATGGCTTGTAATTGTAATTCTATGGTTTGCAAGGTATTCATATTGTGACGGAAGGCAGCAGAGCCAGATAAGCCCTTGGTATACCAGGAAATATGCTTGCGTGCGACGCGCATGCCAGTGAGGTCACCATAAAAAGCATACAAGTCATGCAAGTGCTCCAGCATCACCTGGTGAATTTCATCTACGGTCGGCGGCAGCATGTGCTCGCCAGTCTTCAGAAAGTGCTCGGTTTCGCGGAAGATCCAGGGGCGGCCTTGGGCTGCACGGCCGATCATGACGGCGTCGGCTTGGGTGTAATCAAGCACAAATTTGGCTTTTTCTGGCGTGGTGATATCGCCATTGGCAATCAGCGGAATCTTGATTTGCTGCTTGACGGCGGCAATCGTGTCATATTCGGCGTCGCCATGGTAAAGGTCATTCCGCGTGCGGCCATGAATCGTCAGCGCCTGAATGCCGATGTCTTCTGCCATTCTGGCAATCTGGATGGCGTTTTTATTTTGTCTATCCCAGCCGGTACGGATTTTCAGGGTGACTGGCACATCCACCGCATTGACCACGGCCTTGAGAATTTGGGACACCAGCGGTTCGTCTCGCAGCAGGGCAGACCCTGCCATCACATTACAGATTTTTTTGGCTGGGCAACCCATGTTGATGTCGATGATTTGTGCACCATTGTCGACGTTATGTTTGGCTGCCTCGGCCATCATGGCCGGTTCTGCGCCGGCAATTTGCACCGAGATCGGGCTGACTTCGCCTTCATGGTTGGCGCGGCGCTTGGTTTTTTCACTGCCATACAATAAGGAATTGGAGGTGACCATTTCGGAGACGGCCAGCCCTGCCCCCATTTTTTTGCACAACATGCGGAAAGGACGGTCGGTCACGCCCGCCATAGGGGCAACCACCAGGTTGTTCTTAAGTTGATGCGGTCCGATTTGCATGCTTGGATAAGTCAGTGAAAAGACTGACTATTTTAACTGCAAATCGCAGACGAGGGAATGTTTAAAGTAGCATTTTTGCTTATTTTTTACGCAGATTAATGTGTGTGTTGATTAGTTGCATGGCGCGGTCGCGGAATAACGTTCCTTCGGTGTCTTTGACCCACATGTGCATTAGGCCTGAGAAAAACAGGTGGGTGTCCCAGGCGAGTTCTTGCGGACTAAGCTGGGTGCCGACCTGGCCGATTTCCTGTGCTTTGGCGTAGGCCTGTTCCATTTTGTGCACGAGTCCGCTACAGTTACCTAAAATAGATTTCAGTACATCGGCAAACTCATCCACGTATTCACACTTGGTCATCATGACTTCATAAGTTGCGCGCGTGGTGGTGTCGTCATTAAGAATCTGTACGGTGTTTTCGAGGTGTTTGCGAATGCGGCCCAGCGGGTCAATATTGGACTCTTCCGCGTTCCCGAGTAGGGTGTCATCCATGCGGTCTATCAACGGCAAATACACTTCTTCGCGCATGGCATGAAACAAATCTGCCTTATTCTGGAAATGCCAATAGACGGCGCCGCGCGTAACATTGGCATGGGAGGCAATCTGTTCCAGGCTGGTGCGGCTAACCCCTTTTTGCAGAAACATCTGTCGCGCAGCATCAATAATGTGTTGGCGCGTGATGGCGGCATCTTCTTTGGTTTTACGTACCATAAGTATTTATCGCTCTTTCATAAATTCATGAATGTTTCATTTGAATGTCGTATTTTATCAGTGGTCACTGGCAACTTGTGACGGCACGAGATGGGCAAATTTTTTGCAAAACCCATTTACATACATTCGTGTTTGTATATAATATACATCCAATGATGTATGTAATCAAGTCTATTTTAAAACTAAACAGAGGATAACATGTTGATTTCACAGACTATCCAGCCTCGTCATGCCTTGCTCGTGCTTGCTTTAAGCCTGGGATTGAGTGCTTGCGGAAAATCTTCACAGCAGCAAAATCCAGCCGCAGGCGGCATGCCTGCGATGCCAGTCACCGTGCAAACCGTCGCCGCTGAAACTATCCCGGTGCAGACTGAGGTGGTTGCGCAAACCGAGGGCGCCAAGCAAATTGAAGTGCGTCCCCGCGTTGGTGGCATTGTGCTTAAACGCCTGTATCAAGAAGGGGATGCGGTCAAGGCCGGGCAGGATATGTTCTTGATTGATCCTGTTCCGTACCAGTTGCAGGTAGATCAGTCCAAGGCGCTGATTGCACAGCAAAAAGCCCGCATTGAGCAAACGGCACGTGAGGCGCAACGTCTTAAGGGTTTGCTGGAGAGCCACTCTATCAGTCAGCGTGAATATGATAATGCGGCCTCTGATAACTCTGTTGCCGCAGCGACTTTGTTGCAATATCAGGCGCAACTGCGTGAAGCAGAGCTGAATCTGTCTTATACGCATGTTAAAGCGCCAGAGAGTGGGATTGCCGGTCGCTTTGTGTTGTCAGAAGGGGCGTTGGTCAGTGCCAACACTACCTTGTTGAGCACCATCGTACAATTGTCGCCGATTTGGGTCCGCTTCAGCCTGTCCGAGTCCGAGCTCACAGCGTTGGGCGGGCATTTGCGCCCAGGCCGCGTGCAGGATGTACGATTGATCCTGGCAGACAATACTGAATATCGTTATTCAGGCAAGATTAACTTCTCTGCCAGTCAGATTGACCCGGCATTGGGGACGCAGCAACTGCGGGCCGAGTTCCAGAATGCGGACAGTGCCTTGTTGCCAGGTCAGTTTGTCCGTGTGCGCCTGACCACTGGCAAGCGTGATGGCGTCTTCCTGATTCCGCAAACGGCCGTATTGACTGGTCAGCAAGGCAAGTTTGTCTTTGTGGCCGAAAAAGATAAAGAAGGCAAGACGGTGGCCGCGGTCAGGCCGATTGTCGCGGGTGGCTGGTTTGACAACCGCTGGACGGTACTGGATGGCTTGAAAGCCGGCGATCAGGTCATTGTCGACAATCTGATCAAGGTGAGACCTGGTGCACCGGTGGCACCACATGCACCAGACGCTGCGCCAGCCCAAGCGGCACCGGCACCAGCCAAGTCTTAACGCATTCACCGTCTTTGTTGAATAAGCCCATTATGTTACCAAGGGCCTGGGCATGTACCAGGCCCGTCTCAGGGAAAACGATATGACCCGATTTTTTATCACACGCCCGATTTTTGCCAGCGTGCTGTCTATCATCATCGTGTTGGCAGGTCTCGCAGCGGCATTCCAGTTGCCGATTGCCCAATATCCGCAAATTGCACCCCCTACGGTGCTGATTACGGCCAGCTATCCTGGTGCCAGCGCAGAAACACTGTCAAAAACCGTGGCTGCCCCGATTGAGGAGCAGCTAAGTGGTGTGGAAAACCTGCTTTACTTTAACTCTAGCTCTGACAGCAGTGGTACCTTAACCATTACCGCTACATTTGATGTCGGTACCGATGTCAACCAGGCGACCTTTAACGTCAGTAACCGTGTGAACATTGCGTTGCCGCGTTTGCCCGAAGATGTACGCCGGACCGGGGTTGTGGTTCAAAAACGTTCGAATGACATCCTGCTGGTCGTGATGCTCACCTCGAAAAACAAAGACCATAATCGTTTGTTCCTGAGTAACTACGCCACCTTGAATTTGCTGGATGAATTCAAGCGCATCAAGGGCGTGGGCGATGTCACCATTTTTGGTGGGCAAGATTACTCCATGCGTGTCTGGTTGCGTCCTGACCGCATGGCGCAACTGGGGGTGTCTACCAGCGATATTTCTGCGGCCATCAGCGCACAAAACGCGCAGTATGCCGCCGGCAAGATCGGTGCAGAGCCCGCTTTGCCTGATCAGCAATTGTCATTTACCGTGACAGCTAAAGGACGGTTGATTGACCCTGAAGAGTTCGGCAACATTATTTTGCGTGCGCAAGGCCCGAACGGTGTCTTGCACCTGAAAGATG
Source organism: Methylophilus sp. YYY-1 (assembly GCF_029132825.1). Taxonomy (NCBI): domain Bacteria; kingdom Pseudomonadati; phylum Pseudomonadota; class Betaproteobacteria; order Nitrosomonadales; family Methylophilaceae; genus Methylophilus; species Methylophilus sp. YYY-1. Next base: position 1,304,870 of record NZ_WOVG01000001.1, on the reverse strand, counting down.
TGGCACGCATCGAGTTGGGTGCACAAAGCTATAACGTGACCTCTGCACTCGATGGCCAGGCCGGTGTGGCAATGCCGGTCTTTTTACAGACCGGTGCCAATGCACTGGATACCGCCAATGCGATCAAGGCCAAGGTGGAAGAGTTAAAAGCCAAATTCCCGCAAGGCATGGAATACAACATTCCTTATGACACCAGTGACTTTGTGAAAGCCACCATCAAAGAAGTGTTCCATACCTTTGGTGAGGCGCTGGTACTGGTCGTGATCGTGGTGTTCCTGTTCCTGCAAAGCTGGCGCGCAACCCTGATTCCGATGATTGCAGTGCCGATTTCGATTGTTGGTACGTTTGCCGGCTTGTATGTGTTCGGCTTCTCGATCAACCTGCTGACTCTGTTTGCCATGATTCTGGCCATCGGCATTGTGGTGGATGATGCGATCGTGGTGCTGGAGAATACCGAGCGTTTGATGAAAGAGGAAGGCTTGAACCCGTTGCATGCGGCGATTAAGTCTATCGCACAAGTGCAAGCGGCAGTGGTGGCGATTGTACTGGTCCTGTGCGCAGTGTTTGTTCCCGTGGCGTTCCAGGGCGGCATTGCCGGGCAGCTCTATCGTCAGTTCGCGGTCACCGTGGCCATTGCTGTGGTCATTTCAGGCGTGGTGGCGTTAACCCTGACCCCTGCTTTATGTGCCATGATTCTGAAGAGTGGTGGTCATCACGAAAATGCTTTTTTCAGAAAGTTTAACCAGGGCTTTGGCCGGTTGACCAACTTGTACACGGGCACCGTCCGCTTGACCCTTCGTCACAAATTGATTGGTGCCGTCGTGTTTGGGGCCATGCTGGTGGTGATGATCTTCCTGTTCCGTACCGTGCCCGGTGGATTTGTGCCGCCAGAAGATCAGGGCTATGTCATTAGCATTGTGGTGATGCCAGATGGTGCCACCTTGAAGCGGACTTCCCAGACCATGGAAAACATCCGGTCAGCGGTCGCGAAAGATCCTGCCACTGCGCATGAATTTGCGGTGAATGGGTTTGAATTGCTCACCGGCGCCAACAAAACCAATGCGGCGACCATGTTTGTCCGTATGACGGATTGGGAAAAGCGTACTACCAATGCCGACCAGATGGTTGGAAAGTTGATCGGCATAGGCATGAGTCAGCCGGATGGCATGGGCTTTGCCGTGAACCCGCCAGCGATTCGTGGCTTGGGTTCTGCGGGTGGTTTTGAGGTTTATGTGCAGAGTCATGGGGATACGGATCCCATCAAGCTGGCGCAAGTCATGAACAACTTTATGGATGCGATGCGTGCCAATCCGCAACTGACACAGATTAATAGTTTCTTCCGGCCGACCGTACCGCAGTTGTACATTGAGGTGGATGAAGCCAAAGCCTTGTCACAGAATGTGAAAATTGCGGATATTTATGCGACCTTGCAGAGCACCATGGGCTCGCTCTATGTCAACGACTTTAACCGTAATGGCCGGACTTACCGCGTGCAGTTGCAAGCCGAGGCGGGTTACCGCATGAAGCCTGAAGACCTGGGCAAGGTGTATGTACGTAGCCAGCCGACGGATGATAATCCGAATGGCAATATGGTGCCGATGTCTGCATTGGCAAAAGTCAGCAACATCGTCGGTGCCGAACAGCTGGAGCGCTACAATGGCCTGCTGTCTGCCAAAGTGTTCGGTAGCGGTGCGCCCGGCGTGAGCTCTGGCGATGCGATCAAACTGGTGGAAAAAATCGCCAAGGAAAACTTGCCGGATGGTTACCAGATTGCCTGGACCGGTCAAGCTTACCAGGAAAAACGGACCGGTTCTGCTGCGCTGGTGGCCTTTGGCTTCGCCACCATCATGGTGTTCCTGATCCTGGCGGCACAGTTTGAAACCTGGTCCTTGCCGCTGGCAGTGATCATGGCGATCCCGTTTGCGATGACGGGTGCCTTGCTGGCAGTGTTGACGCGTGGCATGAACAACGACATCTACTTCCAGATTGGCCTGATTACGCTAATTGGTCTGGCGGCTAAAAACGCCATCCTGATTGTGGAATTTGCCTCGCAAAAAATGGAAGAGGGCATGCCGTTGGCTGAAGCTGCGCTTGAAGCCGCCCGCTTGCGCTTCAGACCGATTGTGATGACGTCCATGGCGTTTGTGCTGGGGATTATTCCACTGGTATTTGCGACCGGTGCAGGTGCTGCAGCGCGTCAATCCATGGGGACGGGCGTCTTCGGCGGCATGTTGCTGGCAACCTTTATTGCCACCATCTTTATCCCATTGTTCTTTACCTGGCTGACCAGTGAGAAAAAAGTGCGTCACCATGGTCATGTTGAAGAAGAGGAAGCGGTATGAAACCGACAGTAAAACAACTGGTGTGGGCACAACGCCCGCTCATCATCGCGCTGGCAGCCTTGTCGTTGGCAGGTTGCCAGTTACTGGGCCCGTTATATAGCCGCCCTGACAGTCCGCTGCCACAGGGGTATGTTGAGCCCCAAGCGGCGACGTCGACGGCGGTGCCTGCGGCACAAATGCAGCAATGGTGGTCCTTGTTTAATGATCCAGTGTTAACCAGGCTGATTGATACTGCGCTGGTCAACAACAGTGATGTGCAGCTCGCCGTGGCACGCATTGAACAATACGATGCCGTGGCGCGTGAAACCTCTGGCAATGTGCTGCCGACCATCACGCTGGACAACAACAATACCCGTACCAGAATTACCGGGGCAGGGCCTAACCCGGTTTTCGGGGTCAACCCGCGTAATGACAATAAACTGGCGTTAAACGGCAGTATTGAGCTGGATGTGTGGGGCAAGTTGAGAACGGCCAATGTCGCGGCACGGGCCAATCTGCTGTCGACCGAGTATGCCCGTGAGGCAGTACGCTGGTCATTGGTAGGGCTCGTGACCAATCAATACCTGATAATCCGTAGTCTGGATGGACAGCTGGCCGTCAACGCCGAAAACATCAAAACGGCGCAAGAAAGCCTGGCCATGACACAACGGCAGCTGGATGCAGGTGTTAATACCGCACTGGATGTTAACCAGGCTGAGCTGGTAGTGACCAATTTACGCGCGCAATCGCTGGAGTTGCAGCGCCAACGTTCAATCAGCGAGCATCAGCTCGGAGTGTTGACTGCAGACTTAAGCGTCAAAATCCCGGTCGGCGGTTTAATGTCCATGCCGATACCGCCGATGCCTCCCGCAGGCTTGCCATCCACCTTGCTGGAATCACGTCCGGATATCCGCCAGACTGAGCAGGATTTGATCGCTGCACATGCGAATGTGAAATTGGCAAAAGCAGCCCTGTATCCGACCTTGTCACTGACCGGGGCTTATGGTGGCGAGAGTAAAATCCTGAGTGACCTGTTTACGGCGCCAGCCAAAATCTGGACACTGGGCTTTGCAGCAAGCTTGCCAATATTCAATGGTGGACGCTTGAACGCCAGGGTCGATCAGGCCTCTGCCTTGCAGAAGCAGGCCGTGATTAACTACCAGGCCGCCTTGCGGACTGCATTTAGCGAAGTGAATGATGCGCTGGTGAATGCGCGCCAATACCGTGAGCAAGAAGCGGTGGCGGAGTCCAAGCAAAAAACCACTGCCAACATTTTGCGTATTTCGCAAAATCGTTATCAGGCGGGTTACTCCAGCTATCTTGAAGTGCTGGATGCGCAACGTAACCACAATGAGGCGACACAAGCCTTGGTTCAGAGCCGACAAAACACGCTGACAGCCACCGTGTCACTGTTTAAAGCTCTGGGCGCGGGTTGGGATCCAGAGCCTCTGAAGAAAAAAGCCGAGGCTTCCAAGTAAGTCATGGCTTTATTCAACGCGCCGGGAGTAGTTATCTCCCGGCGTTTTTATTTGGCCGGCCGCATGCTGGCGAGGCTTGGAGATTTACGGTCTGCCAGCTAAGATGCTGCGATGTCTAGCCCCTCACTCAAGCACATTGCCTTTGCCAGTTTTATTGGTACAGCCATCGAATTTTACGATTTTTATATTTATGCCATGGCGGCAGCGCTGGTCATTGGCCAGGTCTTTTTCCCCGCCAGCGCGCCAGCGGTGCAATCGTTAAATGCCTTGCTGACCTTTGGTCTGGCGTTTATTGCACGGCCACTGGGCGCTTTGCTGTTTGGTCATTTTGGTGACCGTATCGGCCGCAAATCCACCCTGGCCGCGTCATTGCTGGTCATGGGCTGCTCGACGTTTCTGATTGGCGTCTTGCCAGGCTACGATCAATGGGGGCTGTGGGCGCCGGCGCTGCTTTGTCTGTTACGGTTTGGTCAAGGCATAGGCTTGGGCGGAGAATGGGCAGGGGCTGCCTTGCTGGCAACCGAATATGCGCCCGTACATCGTCGCAGCTGGTTTGGCATGTTTCCGCAACTGGGGCCTTCAATCGGCTTTTTACTCGCAACTCTGACTTTTTTGGCCTTAACTTTGGGGCTAACGGAGACACAATTTGAGCAATGGGGCTGGCGCGTGCCGTTTATCGTCAGTGCGGCGCTGGTCATGGTCGGGCTATATGTCCGCTTCAAGCTGGCTGAAACGCCCGCATTTGCGCAGGCACAGTCTTCAAAAGAGTTGCATCGCTGGCCGCTCAAGGCGTTGTTGGTCATGCATGGACGTGCCATTGTGCTCGGTGCGCTGGCCATGGGGGTGTGTTATCACCTGTTTTATACGGCGACGGTGTTTTGCCTGAGTTATGGCACGCAAACCTTGCACATTGCTCGCCCGGTTTTTCTGGGGCTGTTGTGCATCGCTGTGCTAGGCATGGCCACCGCGACGCCACTGGCTGCCTGGTGGTCAGACAAGGTTGGCCAGCGACCTGTGCTGATGCTCGGACAAGGTCTGGCCGTATTACTGGGATTTGCCCTGGCGCCCTTACTAGGCAGTGCGGATAGCGGGCTGATCCTGGTTTTTCTGTTTGCGGCGCTGTTTTTAATGGGCGTCACTTTTGCCCCCATGGGCGCTTTTCTGCCAAAGCAGTTCCCGGTTGCTGTGCGTTACAGCGGGGCAGGGCTCAGCTATCAGCTGGGTGGTATTCTGGGTGCCTCCTTCGCACCTGCCATTGCTCAATATCTGGTCAATCAGGGTGGCTTGACCTGGGTAGGGGCCTATCTTTCCAGCATGGCCTTGATCAGTTTGCTGGCCGTCTGGCGCATGTCGCCAAGCGCCTCCAATCCGGATTGAATGGTGGGTGCATTCAGTGATTGAGTGGCTTTTAGTCTCTGTTTGCCTGCGCTGGTCGGGTCAGCAGTTATAATGCAGTTTTTTTCACGGTGATACGGCATGTTTACCCATCCGGGCTTTAACCCCATCGCATTACAAATCGGTAGTTTTGGTATCCACTGGTACGGTTTGATGTACCTGATCGGTTTTTTTGGTGGCCTGTGGTTGGGGCAGTACCAGGTCAACCGGTTGCGTAAACTGGACCCCAACTCACCCTGGCAGGCGCGTGACCCGGACGACATGCTGTTTTACATCGCGCTCGGTGTCGTGCTGGGTGGGCGGTTGGGCTATGTGGTGTTTTACCAGCCCAGTTATTTCCTGCAACATCCGCTGGAAATCTTTGCCCTGTGGCAAGGGGGCATGTCGTTTCATGGTGGCTTTATTGGTGTGATGGTGGCCATGGCCTTGTTTGCCCGCAAGCGCGGCGTGATTTGGTTGCAATTGATGGATTTTGTGGCGCCGCTCGTGCCGATTGGCCTGGGGGCAGGCAGACTGGGTAATTTTATCAATGGCGAGTTATGGGGGCGGCCAACCCATGCGGACTGGGGCATGGTGTTCCCAGCCGTGGATCAGGTGGCACGGCATCCTTCGCAGTTGTACGAGTTTGCACTAGAGGGGGTCGCGCTGTTCCTGATTCTCTGGTGGTTTGCGGGCAAAAAACGACCCATCGGTGCGGTGTCAGCCATGTTCTTGCTCTGTTACGGCAGCTTCCGTTTTCTGGTTGAGTTTACCCGTGAACCAGACAGCTTTTTAGGCTTGCTGTCGCTGGGGCTCAGCATGGGCCAATGGCTCTGCGTGCCTATGATTCTGGCAGGGCTCTGGCTCATGCGCAGGGCGTATCGTCAGTCGTAAAGCCAAATTTTCATTAGGCGTTGCCTGGCTGAGTGGCACGTTCGAGGGCACTTAGCCACTGGATGGCATATGCACGTCCTTGCTGTTCTTCGCCACACATCTCCAGGCTAGGGCTTAATCCGCCACAAAACGCTGGGCGTTGTGGCTGCCCAAACAATTTGCAGCGATAGGCCTCATCCAGTTGTATGCAGGGTACCCCCGCGGGCTTGCCATGTGGCATGCCGGGAATCGGGCTGTTGATAGACGGGGCAATGCAGCAGGCTCCGCAGTGTGGGCGGCAGTCCATCCGTTCTTAAACATCCGCCCAGGGGTAGCCTAATGCAGACACGCCAGCCTTCAGCTCCAGCATGGCTGCAAGTACATACGCACTTTCGCCTTTGAGACCAACTTCCGTGGTGCGGCGCTGGTTGGTGCGCGGCAAGCTGAACAACTTGAGCATGGGATAACGGCTCAGCATGCTGTTCATCAAGTCAATCAAGTCGCTTTCGCCTGCCTCAGTGACGACAATGGCTTGCTCCAGATAGTCCTGGCCATGAAACAGGTGACTGTAATAGGTCTCCAGCACCCATTCCACCATCGGGTGCGCCATTTCTGGAAAGCCGGGTACAAAGTAATGCTCGTGAATGCTGAATCCGGCCACGCGGTTAATCGGGTTGGGGATGAGCTCACAGCCTTGCGGAAAGTCAGCCATAAGCACGCGTTTAGGGTAAGCCGCTTCCCCATATTGCGCTTCAATATTGGCAACGGCGCCTGCATGTCGCTCAATCGGTACCCCGGCAGCCGCGGCTGCACATTGGCGGGTGTAGTCATCCGGGGTGGCGCCGATGCCGCCAAAGCTAAACACAATCTCGCCGCGCGCCATACTGGCCTTGAGTAACTGCGTGATTTGCTCGGGGATATCGCCGATAAAATGCGCCCAGCTCAGTTGCAAGCCGCGGGCAGACAGAAGCGCAATGACCTTGCTGAGATGGGCATCCTGGCGCTTGCCGGACAGGATCTCGTCACCGATGATATAAATCCCAAATTGGCGCATGTTATATTGAGTAAATTACTTTTGAGTGAGCGTTTTAACAGCAGCATAATACCAAGCAATTGCTGAAAATTCACAGCATAGCCATTGTTGCAGCACTTTTGCGGTCTGTAGAGCGTGTAAGTGTGCAAGTGCTTTGATGTGGTTTTGACCCATTGCGTGCTGGCCTAGCCAGCTTTTCAGTCAGTGATCAGTACATTATCGAAAGAAATCCATTGAACAGTTTTCTCTTTGATTTTGTGAGTCCAGCAGACACCATCCTTTCATCTCGCTATGAACCCTCGATGGTCGCCTTGTCCTACCTGATCGCACTCACAGCCTCTGTCATTGCCATCCATCTGGCCGAGGTCTCCCAGCAATTCAAACTTAAGCGCGACCGCCACTTGACCATGCTTGGCGGTGGCCTGGCGATGGGATCGGCAGTGTGGGGCATGCATTTTATTGGCATGCTAGCTTTCGAGCTGTGTGCCACGGTGCGTTACGAGCTGGTCATCACCTTGCTCTCCTTGTTGCCGGCATTTGTTGCCTCCTGGGCATCCATGCAATGGGTGGCGCAAGCAAGAAAATCTCCTTACGATTTAACCATTAGCGGCGCCTTGATCGGCTTGGGCATCGGAGTGATGCATTACACCGGTATGCTGGCCATGCAAACGGCTGCTGTCATGGCGTTTAATCCATGGCTGGTACTGGTGTCCGTGTGCTCGGCAGTGATGCTAGCCATTCTGGCGTTGTGGTTTCATCAACGCTGTACCCGTTTGCGGCGACTGCGGCCCTGGCGCCATTTGTTCAGTGGTCTGGTCATGGCGGCTGCCATTACCAGCATGCACTATCTGGGCATGGCTGCGGCCAGCTTTACTGGCCCCATACAGTTTGATGAGCCTGTGCCCACCGTGGACCGGCTGTATTTGTCCTTGCTGGTCACCATGGGCTTGGTGGCCTTGCTAGGCGCTATTCTGGCGCAAACCATGATTAGTCGGCAGCGGCAATTGGCCCGCGAGTTACAGTTCAGGGAGCATCAAATGCGCGTGATCTTTCAGCACGCGATAGACGCCATTGTGATTACGGATGCCAAGGGGCATATCCAGATGGTGAACCGCGCTTTTGAGGCGATGTTTGGCGTTCAGTCGCAGGCAATCGTGGGCCGTTCGCTTGGCAAAATGATCCCCGACTGGAAGCAGCTCAGCACGCTCTCGCGCAAACGCAGGCAACATGACCAGGCTGGAAAAGTGGTCGCTGAGCGTCACGGGATACATGCGGATGGGCGCGAAATTCCATTGCGGATTGCACTGACCCGTGTGATTGAAGATGAGCTGGATTTTTGTATCAGTTTTTTGATGGATTTAACCGTATTTCGCCAGCAGCAAAACGCCTTAGAGAAACTGTTGACCGAAGATCCGCTGACCGGCTTGTTCAACCGGCGCGGCATGCTCAGTATGATGCATGGCATTGTCAGCCAGCTTCAAAGCAGCCAGCCGCAACGGGGCATTGTTTTATTATTCGTGGATCTCGATGGGTTTAAAGCTGTCAACGATACCCATGGTCATCCTGTGGGCGATGAAGTGTTGATGGCCATCGCACAACGATTACCTGATGTGTTGCGCGAAGAAGATATGGTGTGTCGTTTTGGCGGGGATGAGTTTGTGATTCTGCTGACCTTTGCCTCCCAGCCGGAAGAGCTGGCCCGCATGGTTGCAGGCAAGCTGGTCGAAAGCATCAGTCAGCCCATCAAGTTGCAATCGGGTCAGGAGATCGCGGTAGGCTGTAGTATCGGTATCGCCTATGACTGGCCTAAAACGGCCGACGACATCGAAGCCTTACTGCAGAAGGCGGATAATGCGATGTATCAGGCCAAAAAAGGCGAAGCTGGAAAAGTCATTTTTTCCAGCTAGGCTGTACTGCAGTAAGGGTGAATGCTGCTTTATGCCGACCTGAGCAGACGGGAAATAAAAATCAGGAAGACGGCACCGATGGTGGCGACGATAATGCTGCCTATCATGCCGCCACTGGCACTCAAGCCCAGCAGGCCAAACAGCCAGCCGCCAACCACTGCACCGGCAATACCAAGCACCAAATCCCAAATCAGGCCAAAGCCATCGCCTTTCATGATCAAGCCTGCCAACCAACCCGCGATAATCCCTACAACAATTGTCCAAAGCATGTGTGTACTCCCCTGTTGTTATGATGAAGCTCTATGCTAAGCACAGTTGCGCCTGTCATCTGTCAGCCCATCTAGGAAAAACCTGTCAGATTCAGCTGACTCGCTTGCTGCAAACGTCCAGATAGCGCCACGCCTACCCTGGCTTGAGGATTTACTTTTTCAAACCGATGATCAACAAGGCAGCCCCCGCCGCAATCACAATCAGGCTAAGCGCTTGCGGGACTTCCACCTCTTTGGTGATCTCTGCATTGGCCTCTAAAGAGCCGATTTTTGCTACGGTCTCTTTGCTCTCGTAACTAAACCCTTTGAAAATCAGACCAGCTGCGCCGACTGCAATCAATATAATGCCTACCATCGCTAATGATTTCATGCCCAAGCTCCACAGTTAAAAAAGATAGGCTCATATTGACCGTAAGTCAGGCGACTGTCTAGTGGGCGCTCTCCCAGTTGTTGCCCACGCCGACCTCGGCTAGTAACGGCACTGATAAGGTTGCCACTTCTTGCATGAGCACGGGCAAGGTCTGTTTGACTAATGCCAGTTCATGTTCAGGCACTTCCAGCACCAGTTCATCGTGCACCTGCATAATGAGTTTGGTCTGCAGTTTTTGCTCGGTCAGCCATTGGTCGACGGCGATCATTGCAAGTTTGATCAGGTCGGCCGCCGTGCCTTGCATGGGGGCATTAATGGCGGCGCGTTCGGCGCCGTTTCTTCTTTGTACGTTAGCGCTGTTGATTTCAGGTACCCATAAGCGTCTGCCGAAATAGGTTTCGACATAGCCTTGCTGCTTGGCCAGTGCGCGCGTGTTTTCCATATAGGCTTTGACACCGGGGTAACGCGCAAAATAGCGCTCAATGTAATTGGCCGCCGCGCCGCGCTCGATATTGAGGTTTTGCGCCAGGCCAAACGCGCTCATGCCATAGATGAGGCCAAAGTTAATCACTTTGGCGTAGCGGCGCTGCTCGTTGTCTACGGCCGCTTTGTCCACGCCAAAAATTTCTGCGGCCGTGGCGCGATGGATGTCTTCGTTATTGGCAAAGGCCGTCAGCATCCCGGCATCTTGTGAGAGATGCGCCATGATGCGCAGCTCAATCTGCGAATAGTCCGCCGAGATGATCTGGCTGCCGGGCGGGGCGATAAAGGCTTCGCGGATGCGACGGCCTTCGGCGGTGCGTACCGGAATATTTTGCAGGTTGGGGTCCGAGCTGGCCAATCGCCCGGTAATCGCCACCGCCTGGTTGTAGTTGGTATGCACGCGCCCGGTTTGCGCGTTGATCATTTTCGGCAACTTGTCGGTGTAGGTGGATTTCAGCTTGGCCAAGCTGCGGTGCTCCAAGATTACCTTGGGCAACGGGTAATCCAGCGCCAGTTCCTGCAATACATCTTCGTCGGTACTGGGGGCGCCAGAAGGCGTTTTTTTCAAGGGTTTGATACCCAGTTTGCCAAACAGGATTTCTTGCAACTGCTTGGGCGAACCCAGGTTAAACGGTTGTCCGGCCAGCTCATACGCCTGTTTTTCAATCTCCATCAAACGCAGGCCAATTTCATTGCTCTGGCGGTTGAGCATGTGGCTGTCGATCAACACGCCGTTGCGCTCCATGCGTTGCAACACTTGCATGCTGGGCATTTCCACCTGCTCATAAATAAAGCGCAGTTTGTCCGAGACTGTCACTTGCGGGTACAGGGCCTGATGCAGTTGCAGCGTGATGTCGGCGTCTTCCGCGGCATATTCGGCAGCCACCTCGACAGTGACCTGGCTAAACGACACTTGTTTTGCGCCTTTGCCCGCCACGCTTTCGTAGCTGATGGGGGCAATGCCAAGATGGCGCTCGCTGAGCTCATCCATGCCATGCCCTTTGTGGCTCTCAAACACATACGATTGCAACAGGGTGTCGTGCGCAATGCCTTGCAGCGTGATGCCATGATTGGCCAGCACATGCATATCATATTTGAGGTTCTGGCCGACTTTTTTAATGTCCGGGTTTTCAAGGATGGGTTTGAGTTTGGCAAGGGTCGCCGTCAAAGCCAGTTGTGGAGGCGCATCAAAGTAATCATGGGTGAGCGGGATGTAAGCCGCTTCCCCCGGCGTGATGCTGAACGAGACGCCGACAATTTTGGCTTGCATGGGGTCCAGTGAGGTCGTCTCAGTGTCAAAGCAAAGCAGAGCGGCTTGTTCCAGTTTGGTGAGCCACGGTTCCAGTTCACTGTCCGATAAAATGGTCTGGTAAAGCCGTCGCGTATCCGGCGAGTAATCGCCACCGGCTTGTCCGCTAAGCTCCTCGACGGTCGGTAGGGCCGGATTTTCAATCAACGGTGCTGTGGCACCGTCTGGCAATTTGTCTAAGTCACGCTTCCAGCTTCTGAACTCAAAATGGTCAAACAGCGCGAGTAGCGCAGGCTTGTCCGGGGCTTTGGGGATCAGTTCATCAAAATGCTCACGGATACCGATATCACAGCGGATGGTGATCAATTCGCGTGCTGTGGGTAACCAGGGTAGGGCTTTGCGCAAGTTCTCGCCGACCACGCCTTTGATGTTGTCGGCATTGGCAATGATATTGTCGAGAGAGCCATATTCTGTCAGCCATTTGACCGCCGTTTTTGGGCCGACTTTTTCGACCCCAGGCACATTGTCTACACTGTCACCGACCAATGTCAGGTAATCGATAATTTTGCTGGGCGGGATGCCAAATTTATTTTCTACGCCGGCAATATCCAATACATCATCGGTTTTACGGAAGGCATCACGCATGGTGTTGACCACGGTAATATTTTCATTCACCAGTTGCGTGATGTCTTTATCGCCAGTCGAGATAATGGTGCGGATACCTTCTTTTTCGGCCTGCTTGGCCAGTGCGCCAATCACATCGTCTGCTTCAACGCCTTCTTCAATAATCAGCGGCCAGCCCATCGCGCGGATGGTTTCGTATAGCGGTTCAATCTGCACGCGCAAATCGTCCGGCATGCTGGCGCGGTTGGCCTTGTATTCGGGATAAAGATCGTCGCGGAAGGTTTTGCCCTTGGCGTCAAACACACAGGCGCTATAGTCAGAAGGATAGTCCTTGTGCAGGCGCCGTAACATATTCAGCACGCCTTGAATCGCCCCGACCGGTTCGTTGGCCGAGTTGCGCAAATCCGGCATGGCGTGAAACGCGCGGTATAAATAACTGGAGCCATCGACCAGCAGCAGGGTTTTCATCGTGTGTTCTCAAGAGTCAAATCAATGGCGTATTTTACGCATTTCAAAGCCACTTCATGTACACTAATTTGGTTTTGATTGTTGAAGGACTGAATGATGACCACCCCCAAGCTGCCTACCATGGTCGAGCCTGAGCTGCTCAATGGCGATAGTGCCAGCCATGAATCCTGGCATGCCTTTGAAATCATGGCCGAGTTTGTCGGCGCCACTGAAAACCTCAAGGCGATTACGCCCGCGGTGTCGATTTTTGGCAGTGCTCGTACCAAGCCTGACCATCCGTATTATCAACGCACCGAAGAAATTGCCCGGCTATTATCAGACTCAGGCTTTAGTGTGATTTCTGGCGGCGGGCCAGGCATTATGGAGGCGGCCAATAAAGGTGCTTTTCCAGGCCGTGGCGCCAGTGTCGGGCTGAATATCAAGTTGCCTTTCGAGCAGCACGGCAATCCCTATCAGGATATCGGCATCAGTTTCAAATACTTTTTTATGCGCAAGGTCATGTTTGTTAAATATGCCAGCGCATTTGTCGTTATGCCGGGCGGCTTTGGCACACTGGATGAACTGATGGAGGCGATTACGCTGGTGCAAACTGGCAAAAGCCGCAAGATTCCGATTATTCTGGTCGGCAGCCAGTTTTGGGCAGGCTTGATAGACTGGTTGCGCAATACGCTGGTGGCAGAAGGCATGGCTTCGCCGACCGATATGCACCTGGTGCAAGTGATTGATGAGCCGCAACAGATCGTGGACGCGATTTTCAAACATTATGAAACCACTGGCTTCGAATTGACGCCAGCGGAGCGCAAGATGCAGTTGTACCTGTAATCGCTGCGCGCAAAGCCAGGATATTTACAAGTTTATTCAGCGCTGGATGTCCGCCACGGCACGGCTTTTTGCTAGAATAGCGATCACTGACTAAGGAGTCTTCCATGCGTAATGTTTCCCGTTTTATGCTGACCACACTGTGCCTTGCGAGTTTTTCCATGCTGGCTAGTGCTGCGGCCCCCAAAGATGCCGAGTTGCTGGATGACATTCCCTCTCCGCCCAAAGTCATTGAAGGACAACCCATAGACCAGCCGACCATCTCCAAGCGCAAGGATGGTGATAACGAGGTTGAGGAATATAGCCTCAATGGTGAGGTCTATATGGTGAAAGTGACGCCACCGAGCGGCAAGTCCTATTACCTGCACCGGGAAGACCGTAATGGCGAGTGGGTGCATGATGGTCCTTCTCGCCCGGTGTCCGTGCCCAAATGGATTCTTTTCCGCTTCTAAATGTTTTTGACCTGCCCGTAAGGGTAGGGTTGTCACCCACATGTCTGTTTTTACCACTCTGAGTCTGGATGAAGTGCGCCTATGGTTGGCGCCTTTTAATGTTGGCGAGCTGCAAACTTTGCGCGGCATTGCGGCTGGCATTACCAATACCAATTATTTTGTCGAAACCAGCGAGTCACGCTTTGTGCTGACTGTGTTCGAGAAAAACGATTTTGACGAGCTGCCTTATTTTGTGCACTTAATGACGCATTTATCGCAGCACGGCATTCAATGCCCAAGCCCGATTGTCGATAAAGAAGGCGTGGCCTTGCACCGGATTCATGGCAAACCTGCCCTGATGGTGAGCTGCTTGCGTGGCAGTGATGTCAGTCAGCCTAACCTGACCCAGATTGAAGCCGTGGCGCAGACGCTGGCGCGTATGCATCTGGCGGGTATGGCGTTTCATGAGCAATCACACAATCAGCGCGGTCAGGGCTGGCGCGTGATGACAGCGCAGCAGGTGATGCCCAAGCTTGCACCCGTACAGCAGCATTTGTTGCAAGAGGAATTGCAGTTTCAGCATGGCCTGGATTTGTCTGGTCTGCCACATGGTGTGATACACGGCGATTTGTTCCGCGATAACGTGTTGTTTGACGGCAATGTGTTGGGTGGCTTTATTGATTTTTACTATGCCTGCCATGATGTACTGGCCTACGATGTGGCCATTGCGGTGAATGAGTGGTGCGTGGATGCCAACGGTGCGTTTGTCGATAACAAGTTGGCCGTGTTCATGAATGCCTATCACGCGGTTCGCCCGTTCACTGCAGAAGAAAAATCCTTCTGGCCGGCCTTGTTGCGCCGCGCTGCCTTGCGCTTTTGGCTATCGCGCCTGTATGATTTTTACTATCCTGTGGCGGGGGAGTTGACCCATGCCAAAGACCCGGCTCATTTCGAGCGGGTATTGCTGAATCGTCAAGCGCTTACTTAGTCGCGCTATAAAAGGGAGTCACATGACAGAAACAAACAGCCAGCGCGGGATTCGCTGGGTCAAAGAAAGCCTGGCTTTATTTAAAACGCAACCACATATCTGGATGTTGTGCTCGCTGGCCTACATCTTCATTTTTATGGTGTTGCCATCCTTGCCATTGCTGGGGTTTCTAGGCATGGTGAGTGTGGTGATCTGGCCCGTCTGCATGGCCTGGATTGTGATGCTCTACCGTCAGGTGGATATGCACGGTGAAATGTCGCCCGGTGACGCCTGGCAACATCTCAAGCTGCATCTGAAACCTTTGTTGCTGTTGGGCGCTAGCTGCCTGATTTATGCCGTGTTGGCGACTTATCTGCTCAGCAGCGAACTTGCTTCGCTCATTTCGCATGCGCCGACCAAAGCCGGCATGAGTGATTCACATATGACCAAGTTTCTTGAAAATGCGTTGTCATTTATTGTGAAGTTGTTGTTATTGCTCTTGCCTTTGTTTATTGCCACCTGGTTTTCCCCCATGCTGATTGCCCTCAATGGTTATCCGCTGGTGAAAGCGATCAAATCCAGTATCGCCGGCATGCTGCAATATACCGTGCCCATGGGCGTAGCCTGGCTAGTCATGATGCTGGGCATGCTGGTGGTAATGCTGGGACTGGGGCTGGTGATTGGCATTTTAGGCGTGCTGATTCCAACGGTCACGCAGCTGCTGATGCCGCTGCTGGTATTTATTGCCTTGCTGGTCATCAATGCGCTGATGTTTGCCTTTCAATATATCAGCTACAAAGATGCCTTCAGGGCCGCACCACAAGTCGAGGCCAGCGTTTAATGGCTTGCTGCTTGCAACGTTATCGCTTGCGGCGCTCGGTAAACAGGCTGTTACCGACAATCTTTTTGGCTTGCTTTTTGGCATGACTCATGGCGCCAGCCACTTCATGATGGCTGGCAAAAAACTCGGCGCTAACTCTCACTGCGCCAATGGATAAGCTGCCAAACGGGAAAAAGTGTTCATTGCCCAAGCGGTCTTCAATATGAATGCCACCTGACTGCACATCCTTGAGGTCATAAAAGTCTGGCATGACCTTCGCCACCGTGTCCAGAATGTCGCGGCATATCCGTTCCCAGTCTTCACTCTGAAACACAATCACAAAGTCGTCACCGCCGATATGGCCGACAAAGTCATGCTCATGGTTCACCATGCTGCTCAGCATGCGCCCGACAAACTGTATCACCTCGTCGCCGCGGCGATAACCATAGGCATCGTTAAATGGCTTGAAATGATCAAGGTCACAATAACAGGCGACAAACGCTATGCGCCGTTCCAGCAGCTTGTCGATATGGGCATTAATTGGCACATTGCCCGGGAGCAGGGTGAGGGGGTTGGCATAACGTGCGGCATGAATCTGCATGTTGGTCACTTCGCGCAATAGCGCGTGACCACTGCCCATGCCCACATAACGCTCGCCGTCGACAATAATAAAGCCGTTCAGTAAATACTTGGGATCGGCTTGCAGGATCAGCTCGCTCAAAGCCAGGATGTGCATGTCCTTTTGGATGATGAGGCATTGCGTATCCATAAATGTGGTGCAGGATTTCTTGCCATGTAATTCTTTTTGGTAACGCCGCGCAAAGCGGTCTATGGTGTCATAACGGCTGATCAGCCCCAGCGGCTTGCCTTTATGGTCGGTGACCGGGATAGAGTTGAGATTGTTGTCATGATGAAACCAGTCATAGACTTCTTCATTGGTCATTTCAGGTAGCGCCGCCACTTGATAGCTGGTGAGCCCGGACACGGTCGCTTGTTTGGAGACCATGGTTTGCTGGTCCGCAAATAAACGAATAATGTTTTTGTTGAGCAGGGTGCTCACTTCCTCGGACAAAGTCGCCTGAAATTTTGGGAACGGACGGCCCAGCAGGTAGCCCTGGGCATAGTCTATTTTCAAGTCTTTGATGACCGCCAGTTCTTCTTTGGTTTCTATGCCTTCGGCTATCGTCAGCGTGTTAGACTCCAGCGCAATTTTCTGAATGCCGCGGACAAATTCCAGCTTGATCGGATCGTTGTGGATGTTGGCAATAAAATGCTTGTCGATTTTGACATAGTGCGGTGACAGCTCAGACCACAAACGCAAACTTGAAGTCCCTTCACCCAGATCATCGAGCGCGATTTTAAACCCGAGTGCCTTGAGTTTGGTGACCGCCTCCTTGAGTTCGGCGTAATCGCGTATGGTGGAACTCTCGGTGATTTCGATAACAATATCGCTGGCTGCAAGCTGATAGTTCTCCAGCTGCGCCAAGCTTAATGACCAGTCACTTTCGCTGTGCAGCAAGGCATCCGGGCTAAAGTTTACAAACAGTGGCATGGCATGGTTCGCCCGGCGATATTCTTCAAAAATCACATCGCGCGCGATAGACTCCATCTCGATATCCCGCCCACATAACTTGGCTGCATTGAGCAAGGCAATCGGCGCATGTAGTTTGGACTCCAGTGGTCCGCGAATCAGTGCTTCATGCGCAAACACCTGCGCTTGCTTGATATCAATAATGGGCTGAAACAAGGGCAACAGGTTTCTCTGTGCCAGGATGGCTTCAATTTCGGTATTGGGGGCAGCATAAATCATGCTAGCAGTATCGACGAAGCGTGAAGATTCTTGATCAAGGAAATGTCAAGATTGGATGAAATATTTATGACAATATCTTGTGCTGCAAGCTAGCTTGAAATGGTTGAACGTAACAACTGAGACGAATGAAACCTCAACTTGAGGCGTATCAACAGACGGTCCGTGAGGTTACTGCCCCGAGGCCTAGATAACAGGCGTAAACGACCTCAGATTTTTTCGAGCTTGGCGTATTCCAGCATCAGCGTTTTTAATCCGGCGCTGCCAAAATTTACTTTCACCGCCAGATCGCTGGCGTTCCCCTCATAGCTAACCACAACCCCTTCGCCAAATTTGCTGTGGCGCACACTTTGACCAATCTTGAACGGATAGTTGGACTGGGTGCTTGCCGGTTGTGCAGCTGGCATGGTGTATTGACCGCCTGCCGCATAAGGTTTGGCAGCCGGTTTGCTATTCAGGCGTTTGGTGAGTTCGGCAGGGATTTCATCGACAAAGCGTGAAGGGATGCCGTAGCGAACTTGTCCATGCAGCATGCGGCTTTGCGCATATGTCATATACAAGCGCTGGCGCGCGCGCGTGACGGCGACGTACATGAGCCGCCGCTCTTCCTCAAGGCCACCATTTTCATAGGCAGCTTGCTCGTGCGGGAACAGGCCTTCTTCGACGCCGCTGATAAACACACTCTGAAACTCCAGGCCTTTGGCGGCATGCACGGTCATCAGTTGCAGGGCCTCATGACCAACGTCGGCCTGATGGTCGCCTGCTTCTAGGCTGGCATGGTTCAAAAACTGGGTCAGCAGGTCGGCATCTTCCTCCATGTTGTGATGGTTACCCAAGTCCTGCTTGCTAAAGGCGACCGCAGCCGTCACCAGCTCTTGCAAGTTTTCAATGCGGTCTTCGCCTTCTTTGTCGTTTTGGTAGTGCGCCATCAGGCCACTCAGGTTGATGACCATTTCTGCCATTTCACCCAGCGTGATGCCGTAGCCTTGGTCAACAATTTGCCGGATCAGGGCCACAAAGCCATCCAGGCCTTTGCTGCCTAGCTTGCCTTCACCCACTTTGTTGGTGGCGGCTTGCCATAAGCTGCATTCATTTTGGCGCGCAGCTTCTTGCAGTTGTTCTAGGCCACGTGCGCCGATGCCGCGGGGCGGGAAGTTAATAATACGCAACAAGGCCGTGTCGTCGTTGGCGTTGGCAATCAGCCGCATGTAGGCCAAAGCGTGTTTGATTTCAGCCCGCTCGAAAAAGCGCAGGCCGCCATACACGCGGTAAGGGATGTTGGCCGAAAACAGGGTATGTTCGAGGATGCGGGACTGCGCATTGCTGCGGTAGAGCAGGGCCATCTCGCCCAAGGGCACGCCTTCTTTTTGCAGCATATTCACTTCATCGACAATAAACTGCGCTTCGTCGGTATCGTTGTAAGCCTCATAAATGCGAATCGGCTCGCCCTTGCCGGCCGAGGTCCACAGGTTTTTACCCAAACGGTTGCGGTTGTTGGCAATGATGGCGTTGGCGGCATCGAGGATGTTGCTGTGCGAACGGTAGTTTTCTTCGAGCTTGACGATATTCTGCACGTTGAAGTCGCGCTGGAAGTCATTCATATTGCCGACGCGTGCGCCACGGAATGCGTAAATGCTCTGGTCGTCATCCCCGACGGCAAAAATACTGTTATGTGCGCCGCCTAACAGTTTTAGCCACAGGTATTGCAGCCGGTTGGTGTCCTGAAACTCATCGACCAGGATATATTGAAAGCGTTGCTGATAATGCGCACGGATGTGCGGTTCGCGCTCAAGCAGCTCGTAGCAACGCAATAATAACTCGGCAAAATCGGCCACGCCTTCGCGGTTACATTGCTGATCATAGGCCGCATAAATTTCGCGCAGTTTCTGGCTATGGCCGTCGTAAGCATCGACGCTATCCGCACGCAGGCCTTCCTCTTTGCAGCTATTGATATAGCCCATCACCTGCTTGGGCGGATATTTTTCATCATCCACATTCATCAGTTTCATCACGCGTTTGATGGCAGAAAGCTGGTCGGCGGTATCTAAAATCTGAAAGGTATTCGGTAAGCCCGCTTCACGGTAATGCGCGCGCAACATGCGGTTACACAAGCCGTGAAAGGTGCCTACCCACATGCCGCGTGTATTAATCGGCAACATGCTGGTGAGGCGGGTCAGCATTTCCTTGGCTGCTTTGTTGGTAAACGTCACTGCCATCAGGCCCATGGGGGAGGTTTGCCCGGTTTGGATCAGCCAGGCAATCCGCGTGGTGAGCACGCGGGTTTTGCCACTGCCCGCCCCGGCTAGAATGAGTGCCGAGACATGCGGCAGGGTGACCGCTTGCAGTTGTTTATCATTCAGGCCCTGTAACAGATTATTTTCAGAATACATGCCGTTATTATCGCATGATGCAGCGTTTCAGGCGCAGTCTAAGCATGTGCTTGTAGTCGGCAAATCGTTGTACTCAACATTTCTCTGGAACTTTTTAAAACATCCCACACTCATACTTGCACGATGATGATGAATCATCTTTCCGCTTCTTTCCTCCCTGAGCGGAAGCCTTTACGATGAGGCCTATTGCCCCGATTTACCCCTTAATCGGGGCTTTTTTTGTCTATAGGTTTTAGAGAGTGATTTTAAACACCACCGGTAAACCCGACTTGTCGCCAGGCTTCATACAGCAAAATTGCGGCTGAGTTGGATAAATTCAGGCTACGGCTATGCGGCAACATTGGCAATCTGACACGATGCTCTGCCGCAAATTGGGCGCGAATTTCTTCTGGCAAGCCACGTGACTCTGGTCCAAATACAAATACATCCTCGTCTTTAAACTGCAAATCACTGTGGCGCGTGCTGCCTTTGGTGGTCAAGGCAAACATGCGTTTTCCATGCAGCGCTTGCTGGCATTCCGCCCAGTTTTCATACACGGTCAACGCTGCATATTCATGGTAGTCCAGCCCAGCCCGCTTTAACTGTTTATCTGAAAGTTCAAAACCCAGTGGTTTGACCAGATGTAGCCTGGCTCCTGCATTGGCACAGAGACGGATAATGTTGCCTGTATTGGGCGGGATTTCGGGTTCGAAAAGCACGATATGAAACATGTTTGGCTGCTTGTTTGCTTACGCAAGGATAGTATGACGGTGATATGATAGTCGAGAAAGTATCTCAAGATAAATAATTACAACGCCATGGCTCGTCCCGAGAAAATTAGATTAGGTGAAATTCTGGTCAGACAGAATTTCATGACCCAAGCTGAACTGGATCAGGCGCTGGAAGAGCAGCGCAAGACAGGCCGCCGCCTTGGACGGGTGATTGCTGAAAAAGGCTATGCCAACGAGCGGCAAATTGCTGAAGCCGTTGCACATCAGCTCAATATCCCTTTCCTGGATCTTGGACAGTATGAGCTGGATCCCAAGCAGGTTCAAAAACTCCCTGAAGTGCAGGCACGTCGTTTCCGTGCCATTTTGCTCGAAGAGCGTCCAGACAGCATTCTGGTGGCGATGGTTGACCCTTCGGATGTCTATGCCTATGACGAGTTGGTCAGGCTGCTCAGGCGTGATATTGATATCGTCGTGGTGCAAGAGAGTCTGCTCATGCAGACCATTGATCGTTCCTATCGCCAGACTGAGCAGATTTCTTCACTGGCGCTTGAGTTGCAAGAGGACCTGGCAGACAGCAATGCCGATCTCTCAAGCATGATGGGTGTAGACCTGGGCGTGGACGATGCGCCTGTGGTCAAGCTGTTGCAGACGATTTTTGAGGACGCGGTGCAAGTGCGAGCGTCTGACGTGCACATTGAGCCGCAAGACAACAAGCTGCTGATCCGCTTTCGGATTGATGGTGTCATGCATTTTCAAACCCAGGCAGATATCAAAATTGCCACTGCGTTGGTCATGCGTCTCAAGATCATGGCTGGCTTGGATATCTCTGAAAAGCGCCTGCCACAAGATGGTCGTTTTGGCTTCTCGGTCAAAGGTAAGGCGGTCGATATGCGTATTTCGACCATGCCAACGCAGTATGGCGAAACGGTGGTCATGCGTCTGCTGATTCAGAACACTGCCCATTTTCAGCTCGATAAACTGGGTATGCCGCCGGCTTTGCTGGCACGCTTTAGAAAAATGATTAACCGGCCCAGTGGCATGGTCTTGGTCACCGGGCCTACCGGGAGTGGTAAAACGACGACCTTGTACTCAGCATTGAGTGAGCTTAATACCCCCGAAACCAAAGTTATTACGGTGGAAGATCCGGTGGAGTATCGGCTGCCCGGCATTATTCAGACGCAGGTGAATGAGAAAATCGAGCTGGATTTTCCCAAGTTGCTACGTGCCATTTTGCGGCAGGATCCGGATATTGTGCTGGTGGGCGAGATGCGGGATGAAGAAACTGCGCAAACCGGTCTGCGTGCCTCCATGACTGGTCACTTGGTGCTTTCAACTTTGCATACTAACGATGCTTCAACTGCCCCGGTGCGTTTGATTGACATGGGGGTGCCGCGCTTTATGGTGGCGATGTCCTTGCTCGGTGTCATGGCGCAACGTCTGGTAAGGTTAATTTGCCCGCACTGTGCTGAAGCGCATGTGCCTACTGAGAGTGAAACAGTGTGGCTCAATCAGGTGTTGCCTGATGCAACGTTACCGACCAACTTCCGTAATGGCAAAGGATGTCAGCATTGCAACCGCACCGGTTATTTGGGGCGGGTGGGCTTGTATGAATTTCTCGAAATGACCGATGAACTGGCGATGGCAGCCAACATGCCGGATACGAATGTCTTTATCAAAAAGGCTCGTGAACGCCTGAAAGGCAAAACCCTGCGCGACCAATCGCTACAACTGGCGCTTGAAGGTAAAACCACGCTGGAAGAAATCATGCGTGTCGATAACCAGTTTGAAGAATAACGCCTATGCCATTATTTGAATACAAAGGGCGTACCGAAGATGGCATGGTGGTGACTGGGGTACAAGAAGCCGCCGATGCCGATGCCTTGGGCGCCGCGTTAAGTGGTACCCGAATTACGCCAGTTGAGATTAAGCCCAAGAAAACGAGTGCTGTTGCGATTAACCTGTTTGAAGAAAAAATCACCAGTCTTGAGGTGATGATTTTCAGCAAGCAGATGTATACGCTGCTTAAAGCCGGTATTCCGATTATGCGCGCCCTCTCAGGTATTCAAAGCTCAGTAGGTAACCCCAAGCTGGCACAAGTGGTGGGGCAACTGCGTGTGGGCCTGGACTCAGGCCGTGAATTGTCAGTGGCGATGACTGAGCATCCAAAAGTCTTCGATAGTTTTTATATCAGTATGATCCGGGTTGGCGAAACGACGGGTAATTTGGATAATATTTTTTTGCGCCTGTCTGAGCATATCGAGTTTGACCGCTTTATGCGTGGGCAAATCAAATCGGCTTTGCAATATCCTATGTTTGTACTCACTGCCATGGCAATTGCGATTGTGGTGATTAACGTTATGGTGATCCCGCAGTTTGAAAAAGTGTTTGCTAGCATGCATGCCGATTTGCCATTGATTACCAAAATGCTGATTGCATTTTCAAACTTCATGCGCAATTACTGGTTTGTGCTGATTGGCATGATTGCCGCGGCAGGCTGGTCATTTAAAACTTATCTTAAAACGGCAAGTGGCCGGTCAAACTGGGACCGTATCAAAATGCGTATCCCGATTGCCGGTAAAATTATTTTTAAAGGCACCATGGCCCGTTTTGCGCGTAGCTTTGCGTTGTCTACACGCAGTGGTTTGCCCATTCTGTCAGCGTTAAGGCTGGTGTCACAAACGGTCGAAAATGACTATATTTCAGCAAAAATTTTAAGCATGTCTGCGGGCATTGAGCGCGGTGAAACCATCCTCAGAACAGCCACGCAAACTGGAGTCTTTAATTCGCTTGTCTTACAAATGATTGCGGTGGGTGAGGAGTCTGGTTCATTAGATACGCTTATGCAAGAAGTTGCAGATATGTATCAGGCAGATGTTGAGTACGATGTGAAAACTCTGGGTGCGCAGATTGAACCTATTTTAATTGTATTTCTGGGTGTGCTTGTTCTGATACTTGCATTGGGGGTATTTTTACCTATTTGGGATATGAGTTCAGTAATGCTCAAAGGTGGGTAATTTGAGCTTCTTTGCAGTTTTCAAGAGAATGGACCAAAATTGTCTGGCATAGTATTTGCTAATGACAATTTAACGCAGTGTTAACCTGCCACTGTGATAAGAACGGCAGGGCATTTTGATTAGGAGTTTGAGTGATGAAAAAACAAGCTGGTTTTACATTAGTTGAATTGGTGGTTGTGATCGCGGTTCTTGGTATTTTGGCAGCAACAGCATTGCCAAGATTTATCAATGTTCAAGCAAATGCTCAAAAGGCAGCAGCGCAAGGATTGGCTGGAGCGCTCTCATCAGCGGCAAGTTTGGCAAAGGCCGCTTGGATGGCAGGTGGTGCCACGGGTACAACCGTAAAGATGGATAGTTCTGACGTCACAGTAAGTGATACCACAGGGTGGCCAATTTCTACTGCAGCTGGTATTGATGCTGCTATTCAGGATCGAGCAGGTTTTACATTTAATGCGGGAACTGGTGCCGATAATGCTACTTATACAAAAGGCACTTGTACAATCACTTACAACCCATCTACTGGTTTGGCGACTTTAGGTAATGCGTGTTAACAAGACTAGACTTTGGAATGAAGGGATTTACTATTGTCGAGCTAGTGGTTGTGATTTCAATTATGGGAATACTGGCGGCGGTAGCTGCACCCAGATTTGTCAATAGTGACATCTTCGAAACCCGCGGTGACGCGGGTTTACTTTCATCTACATTACGCTATGCGCAAAAAACGGCAATTGCTCAACGTCGCAATGTATATGTGATTCATAATAATGCGGTGCCAGATACGGTTAGCTTATGTTTCGATACCGCGTGCAATCAGGTGGTAATTAATCCTGAAACAGCTGCGGCATACGTGTTCACGAGCAGCAAGAATGTGGATATCACCTCAGACAATGTAAGCGTGGGCTTTGACGCACTCGGGCGGGTGGTGCCTAATTCTACGACGGTTAACTATAAAGCGACCAACAAGAAAAATAATGCGCAATCTGTGACTGTGACTGTTGAGGCGGACACCGGATACGTACACTGAGCAGTCCACCAGTTACAGGCTGGATAATAACAATGCATCACAACAAACATCACTCTTACAGACAACCAGGCAAATTGTGCATGCGCTTGCAAGCAGGTTTTTCATTGGTGGAGATGGTGGTGTTTATGGTGATTGTCACCACCGCCATCGCCGGTGTTATCGGTGCGCTCTCATTTATGGGACGTCATTCAGCAGATCCACTGGCGCGCAAGCAAGCAATCGCCATTGCTGAGTCGCTGATGCAAGAAGTCCAGCAAATGCCTTTTACTTATTGTGATCCCGATGACCCGAATGCGTCTACGGCGACAAGTTATGGCGATTGTACCAATCCACAAAATGCGACCTTAAATGGCCCTACACCCTCTACGGAGAGCCGTTACAGTGCCACCGATCCATTTGATAATGTGGCCGATTATGGTGGATTTTCCATGCCTGGTGGTGGATGTGCCGGCATTTGCCGCATTGGCAATGCGACTGCCTTACCGGGCTTAAACCCTTACGCGGCATCCGTTGCAATTACTCAGGCGGGCGGGAGTGGTGCTTTTGCAGCGCTGCCAGCAGATGCGGTGTTACAGATTGTGATTACGGTGACAGGTCCCGCAGACACTACCATCCGGCTGACTGGATACAGGGTTCGTTATGCGCCGAAAATTTAACCAACCCAAATCTGCTATTTCAGGCTTCACCTTGGTGGAGTTGGTCATCGTCATTGTGGTGATGGCAATTCTCGGCGGTATTTCCGTCACCTTTATCAAAAATTCCATTTTGGCTTATGTGAATTCCGAGGCTTATTATGAGCTCGCCGATCGCGCCGATATCTCATTGCGCCGCATGTCACGCGATATCCGCAACGCCTTGCCCAATAGTGTCTGGGTGGCTGCTGATAATTCCTATGTAGAGTTTGTGCCGATCAAAGCTGGCGGCCGCTACCAGCAGGATACGCTGGATTTTGTAAGTGCGAATGACACTTTTAACGTACTCGGCGACCCTGTGCCTTCTGTAGATTCTGGCGACCAGTTGGTGATTTATAACCTTGGCATCCAAGGAGCAGATGTGTATGCCGGGGATACGATTCGCTCCTTAACCATCACTGGCACTAATCTCAGCACGCTCTCATTTAGCGGTTCAGCCTTTCCACTACCCTCCCCGGGTAGCCGTTTTTATGTAGTGAAAGGGGCCGTATTTTATGTCTGTGATTTAGCCAACCGCCGTCTGTTGATGTATTCAAACTACGCAATTCCCTCTGCGCACCCCTCAAACTTTGCCGGACTCACCCCTAGTATCGTTGCGCAAGATGTCACGGGCTGTAGTTTTACTTATACAGAAGGCGTCATGCAGCATAGCGGCGTGGTAATAGCACAGCTCGAGCTCAGTAAAAATGGTGGCGTTGTACGCCTGGTTAACCTGATTAATGTGGTGAATTCGCCATGAAAAATACGCTTCATCGCATAAAAGGATTTATGTTGCCTGTGGCAATCTTCTTAATGGTGATATTGGCGTCGCTTGTAGGGTATTCTATGCGGCTGTCATTGTTGGCCAATCAAGGCACGATACAGGATGTGCAAGGTGCACAAGCTTACCTGGCTGCCAAGGCAGGCGTGGAGTGGGCGGCTTATCAGGTGATTGCGCCAGGGACGACATCAATGCAATCATGCCCAACACCGCCTAATCCGTTTACGATTAATGGCTTTAACATTGCATTGACATGTAATCAGACAAACCCGATGCCGCAAGATCGCGCAGGGACACAGAATATCGGCATGTATACCATTACCGCTACCGCCTCAAAAGGGGCAGCTGGCGCGCTTGATTATATTGAGCGCAAAGTCACAGTGAGCTTGAGTCGTTGCCTGATGGGTACAGAAGAGTGTAGTTAGAGGAAAATGACCGTGTTTAGATGGAAGCATGCAACAGTGATATGGCTTTTGTGTCTGGTCAGCTTGTTTTCTGCTGAAGCGACAAAAGCGGCAACCGTTACTTTAAACGCCAACGGCGGTTCTGACTCTTCAAATGGGTTGAAAATCTTCATCAATGATAACTCCCAAATTCAGGTACAAAGGCTCAATAGTAGCGGCCAGCTTTATCAACCTGATCGAACGCCAGCTAATAGTCGGTTAGATAACGGGATTTATATTCGTGGCAATAATACTATTTATGGCCCTGATCACTTTGCCTACAACGCGCCAGGAAGCTATACAGCGCAAGCAATGACAGCGGTGACGCCAGCTAACGCATCCGCTGGAAATGCGCAGACAACCCGTTCGCAGTTCACTGTTCCTGCGAACAATATCGGCGGCGGTCCACAAATCACTATCGATTGGAGTTATACCTATCCCTATGACTTTGTGACTGCAAAGGTCACGATTAATATTCCTTTGTTGTATCCAGTCAGCTCCAGTAATCCAGTGCGTTATTATCATGTGGTGGATACCTATTTGGGTGGCTCTGACTGTGGATGTGGTGTTCGTTACGTCGATACCAACGGCAAACAGGTCGCCGGGACTTATCCTTATGCAGGTAGCTGCTCTTCAGGAAGTGGAAATACGAATGTTCAGTGCCCTTCTAGTACAAGTTTGCCTGCCAACCTGGATGTGGTTGAGAGTTTCAGGGAGCGGGATGGGAAATTTGGCCGTTATTGCGTAGGCAATTACCAAACATTCTGGTCCAATGACAATTCCGTCGCCTGTGCGCTAGCCAAAACAGGCCAATTGGGGAATACAGTCAATACCACTTTAACAGACACAGGCGCTGCGATTGAATACGACTTTACATCGCCTGGAACATACACATTCAGCTATGACTTTGTGGTTGGCTCAACCCTGGTGCCTGATTATGATCACCTGGAAATACGCCACCCTGGCAGTTCCTCTTTATGTCCGGTCGATATTCAGGTCATGGCTTGTTTGGTTTCTACCATGCCTTGTCCGGATAACCAGTTAATCAATTCAGGTAGCCTTACGGGGACGCTGACCATTTCTCCCAGCTCTCCAACCGTCACGGTGACACCGGACGCCCAGTTCGACGTTGGGAGTGACCGCACCATTGACACCATTACCTTACAAGGTAGCGCTGCAGCTACTTATACCTTGGGAGCGACGGGCCTCAGCAAAGGGCCGATGAATGGCATCAAGTGCTGGAACACGGCAAATAATTCGCAAAGTTGTAGTTTTACCATGACGAACACGGCGTGTGTGAATACGTTTGAGTGTATGGAAAGTGCCCCCATTAAATATAACAACCTAAAAGCTGACTCATCTAAGCGTAACCCACTCTACACCAAGGTGCTTGGTCAGTCTTTTGATGTTGAGGTGGTTGCCGTACTTGCCAATGGTGAACAGTCCAACGGCTACAATTCGTCTGGTTTAAAAGTTGATTTGGTCACCGATAGTAATAACACCTGCAGTACGAACATCATCGCGACCAAGTCTGTTAGCTTCATGGCTTCGGATGGCGGGCATAAAACAGTGACATTCAACGCCTCAGATGTGAAGCAAGCATATACCAAGGTGCGTTGTCAGGTGAGTGACGCCGGTCAGAACAAATCGGGTTGTTCTTCTGATAACTTTGCCATTCGGCCGCAGTCCTTTACAGTTTCAACTACCAACACAAGCCTCTCGTCTACTACCCCCTCGCCGACCTATACTTACAAGCTTAAGGCAGGCACAGATAGTTTTAACTTAACAGCTGTGACTGGTGAAAGCGGCTATAACGGAACCCCTTCTATAGATACGTCAAAAGTCTATCAGCATGATGGTGTAGTGACGATGGGGCAGATTAGCTATGACCCTATAACTCCTAACAAATTTCCTGCGGCCAGTAGTGGCACCAGTAGCAGTGATAGTTTTAAGTACAGTGAGGTTGGCTTTTTTCAATTTGCAGCCCAAGGGGTCTATGACGATACTTTTACCGCTGTAGATAAAGCTAATGGAGATTGTGATAATGGCGGATTTGATAATACGGGCACGGGTACCCCCAAGAAATATGGCTGCAATTTTGGCAATACCGCTGCAAGTAGTTTTTTTGGCAGATTCATTCCGAATAAGTTTGTGATCACTACAGGGGGGAGCAAGCAAGCTTGTAGTACTTTTGTCTACTATAATCAGGATACCAGCACCAAAGCTGGTTTGGAGATACCATTTACCATTACTGCCCAGAATGGGTATGGGGCGACCACGACATATTACACAGGCACGGGACCCAGCAGTTATGCCAAGTTCAATAATCCAAGTGCTTGGGCAAACTTTAATTTCTCAACTAATCCTCCGCTGGTAGGTGGGACATTAAGTCAAAGTGTCCATAGTCCTGCGCTACAGGGGGGGTGGTCTGGCGGGAAAGCGGCGATGACCGCAAGATTTAACGTGACACGTCCTGCAAGCCCTATTGCAGAGCAAACCTTTTCGGTGACGACGCGCGTACAGGATTCCGATGGCGTTGCAACCGATCCTGCCACGATTACTTTATCAAGTG
Source organism: Methylophilus sp. YYY-1 (assembly GCF_029132825.1). Lineage (NCBI taxonomy): Bacteria > Pseudomonadati > Pseudomonadota > Betaproteobacteria > Nitrosomonadales > Methylophilaceae > Methylophilus > Methylophilus sp. YYY-1. The sequence goes on along the minus strand of NZ_WOVG01000001.1, from coordinate 1,275,972 downwards.
CCACCTACCGTTATGGACGAGTTGCCATTACGCCTGCGCATGGCTCTGAGTTATTGCCGTTGATTGTTCCCGTTGAAGTGCAGTACTGGGGTGGCGGTGGGTATCGCCGCAGTTCAGACGATACGTGCACCAGCTTTCCACTGAATACCATCGCCATGAAAAACTACAGAGGCAATCTTAATGCCTGTGAAACCGTGTTGAGCGTGAACAGTGCCATGAATAATGGGGTTATGAGTTTGCGCTTGAGCGCTCCGGGCGTGTCGGGCACAACACCCAATACAGGGAGTGTAGATCTGGATCTCAATTTTGGCAGTGCCGGCGGAGATCGTACTTGTACCAGTAGTGTTCAGTCTAACGCCGCTGACGGGACAGATGGTTTGGGGGGATGGTTTGGCGCAGACCCTAGTGCGCGCGCCACCTTCGGTATTTATAAGGCACCTATCATATACATGCGCGAGAACTTTTAGTTGATATCAGTCCTCGCCTATACAAAACCACCTAAATCAGGTGGTTTTGTCGTCTTATTCCTGCATTTGATCTCCCGTTTCAGGCACTAAAGTTGCTCGCATATATGAGGCGTGGCCGGATAGCGTGATTGTCTGGTGCCACGATGGCGCATGGCCAGTTAAGTCATTTTGCGCATAAGAAGATGATTTGATGTGCGGCTTTTTTGTGTATACTAATTTGCGATTGTGCTTGAAGTAAGTATTATTATTCTTTGATTTTAAATGATAAAGTGACTCTGAAAGACTGGCGACTCTCTATGCAATGGTTTAAAAGACAAAAAAACAAGCAGCAGGTAGGGGTGAGTTTTACCGACATGCATGTGAGTACTGTTGCCTTGACGCCGCCTGCAGAAGGGACCAAGCCGGTGGTTTCGTTTGCGGCGGTTGAGCAAATACCGCTGGATGCTACTTCCACATTACGTCACTTTGTGACCAAAAATGACCTCAAGTCTTTACCCTGCAATCTGGTACTCAATGTCGACCAGTACAACATTGTGCAGATCGACAAGCCCAATTTGCCAGAGGATGAAGTAAAACCGGCGTTACGCTGGAAACTCAAGGGATTGCTTGATTATGCGGTAGAACAAGCGGTGGTTGATGGGATTGATCTGCCTTCGGATCCCTCTGTGGCAAATCGCCAAGCGCTGATGCTGGCGATTTGCGCCAAAAAAGCTACGGTAACCGGGGCGGGTAATCATTTGGTCGATGCCGGATTTAACCTGCGTTCGATTGATGTGCACGCGCTGGCACAACGCAATATTGCCCATTTGCTTGAACACGAAGATCGCGCGCTGGTGATGGTGAGCATCCTGCCACGCGGTTGCCTGATCACGTTTACGGCAAAAGGTGAGCTTTACCATACGCGTCTGATTGAGCTGGATCGCGACTTTTTGAACGATAGGGACGAAATCTTCAGAATCAATTTTGATAAATTGGTGCTTGAGCTGCAACGCTCGCTGGACAGCTTTGACCGTCAGTTTCCTTTCCTGAGCTTGAACCGTATGGTGGTGGCGCCGGTCGTGCATCGCGATTATCTGGTGAGCGGCCTGAGTTCCAGCCTCTATGTGCCGGTCAATGTTTTTAACCTGGAAGATGTTGTTGAGCTGCCTGCCAACCAGGATTTTTCCAGCCTTGAAAAACAGGCCATGTTGATGCCTGCCCTGGGTGCTGCCTTGCGTCAGGAGGCGGCCGTATGAGTCAGCAGATTAACCTGTATGAAGGCGGTGGTGTTAAAGCCAGAGAGTGGTTTAGCCTGCCGATGGTGGCGGCCGTCTATGTGCTGGCCGCAGTGGTGATGTATTACTTTTATACTGGACTGGCTGCTGAAAACGAGCAATTGCAAGTGCAGCGTAACCAAGCCCTTGCGCAGTATGAAACCATGCAGAAAAAAGTGGAAGCCTTTTCGAAAAAGGCGATGCCTATCGATAACACCAAGCTTGAGGCTGAGTTAAAAGCATTAAAAGCGCAACTGGAGATGCAGACCCAAATTCTGGCTATTTTCCAGCAGTCCATTTCAGAACAATCGGCACACCTGATCGACTACATGCGTGCATTTACCGGGCAACAGCAACCTGGCGTCTGGTTAACCGGTTTTAAAGTTGAGCCTGCCGTCCAACACTTGACGCTTGCCGGGCAAGCGTTGCAGTCAGAGGATATTCCAGCCTATCTGGATTTGCTCTCTCACCAGGCTGTATTTGCCGGGACTGAGTTCTCAGGTATTCAGTTCAAACAACTGGATTTGCAACAGCCGCAGTCGCGTTCAGGCGGAAATGCTGGAGCCTCTGCAGTGAGTCCATCGCTTGCGCCAGCGCCAGAGGTTGCCACGACCTCGCCTGCAGGCAAAGACGGGGGTGCTCCGCCAGTGACGCCGGCCTCAGCCGCGCCTGTTAATCCACAAGGCGGAAATAGCCCTTCGAATCAGGCGAACACAGCATTGCCTGTACTCAAAGTGTATACCTTTGAAGTCAAAGGGCGTGATACGCAAGCCACAAACAAATTGGTGAATGGCATGAGTTGGGACGAATTTGTGCGCCAGACGGTGCCACCTCAGCCCGGCAACCAGAGCGGGAGGCAGTAAGTCATGCGATCTGAAAAACTACAGGCAATCAGCGACAAATGGCAAGCGTTCTCCATGCGCGAGCGCTGGATGTTGTTTGGCACCGGCTTGTTTGCTGTGGTGGGCCTGATGGATACCTTTTTGCTGGAGCCACAGCGGGTGCAACTGGCTAATACCCAGCAAGAAATCCTCAAGATACAAAACGATACCACCACCCTGACCGAGCAACTGACCAAGATTGCTGCCCAGGCGGCGCCACAGCCAGCTACGCAGGCGTTTCAGCAGGAGATTGCAGAAACCAGACAAAAAATGGCTAGCCAGGCAGATGAGTTACTTAAAGTTTCTGCCTTTATGGTCCCACCGCAAGCCATGGTGGAGATGCTGAAAAAACTGTTGCAAAAGCATACCGATGTGCAAGTGATTGAAATGCAATCCTTGCCGGTGGTGGATTTTATTGAAACGCGAAGAAAGTTATTGCAGGCGCAAGCCGCGCCAGGCGCTGAAGCGTCATCAACCTCGGAAGAGGCTTGGAAAAACATGCCACATGTTTACCAGCACGCCGTAAAAGTCCATTTAAAAGGGCAGTATTTTGCGTTGATGGCGTATAGCAAGTCCCTGAAAGCGATCGGCCGTCAGCTGGCATGGGACAATGCCGAGCTTAAAGGCGGTTACCCAGAAAGCGAATTGATTTTTCAAGTGTATACCCTGAGTGGGGAAAACGCCTGGTTGGGGATATAGCATGCGCATATTCATGATTTGGATGGTATTGGTCAGCATGGCACATAGCCAGGCCGCCGAGCAAATGATAGACCCTACGAAGCCGCCAGCTGCCGTATTGCCTTATCTGCCAGAGGCACAAACGGAGACTGCGCAGGCTTGGCAAGTCACGGCCATTCAGGACAACGGCAAGCATGGGTTTGCTGTGGTCAATGGCGAGCTCGTTAACTTGGGTGAGCGTTATCAAGGTTTTAAACTGGTTTCGGTCAAGCACCAGCAAGCGGTGTTTATCAATCAAAACGGTGAGAAAAAACTGTTGGGCTTGGGGTTGACCAGTGTTGTGATGCAGGCACCGCAGCCTGCGCAGATAAAAAAAGCCAAACAGGCAAAAACGGTTAAAAAATAAAGTGAAAATGCCTGCGATTGGCTGAAGTGGCCGCCAGGTGAATATCAATAGAGAGACTGCTATGAAAACTTTTGTGAATACCTTGGGTGTGATGATGATAGGCGCCGGGTTGGCTGGATGCACCAGTAACCCGTTCACGCCGACCAATCCATCAATTCAGCCAAAAATACAAAACGAATTGGCGACCTCTGCGGCCAAGGCGCAAGCACAAGTGGTGCCGCCGCCTAAAGAAGTGACGGATGAGTTGTTTGAGCCACTTAAAATTGAGCCACCCAAAGCGCTGGCCAAACGTGTCGAGCCGCGTTTTGACCTCGTGGTTAACAAAGCCCCGGCTAGCCAGGTATTGATGGGTATCGTCTCTGGCAGTCCTTACAGCATTGCCTTAAGCCCGGAGCTGAAAGGCGAGATTACGATTAACCTGCGCGATGTCACGCTGTTTGAAGCGCTCAATGCCTTGCGTGACTTGTATGGTTATGAGTACAAAATGAACGGCAAGCAGATTTTTGTCGAGCCACAAACCCTGCAAACCCGGGTTTTTCAGGTTAATTACATTACAGGCGCTCGCAGAGGGTCTTCTGCCACCCGTGTCACGTCCGGGACGGCCAGCGGTTCTGGTGCGGGTGGTGCCGCAGGCGTGGCCGGACAGGCCGCCGCCATGAACGGTGCCATGGGCGTTGGCTCTGGCTCAACCGGGACAGGTACGGGCAACCAGGCGGCCTCGGGCGCCTCCAACCTGCAAGTGTATGCTTCAGATGTGAGTATGCGTACCAATAATGACTTTTGGGACGAGATTGCAGGCTCATTGAGTAGCCTGATTGGCGAAGAAAACGGGCGCAAGGTAGTCATTAACGCGCAGTCTGGCCTGATCATGGTCAAAGCCATGCCCAAGGAAATCCGCCAGGTGGAGAAATTTCTGAGTCTGATGCAGGTGACCGTGGATCGTCAGGTGATTCTGGAAGCCAAGATTATCAAGGTGCAACTGAATAGAAACTCGCAACAAGGGATTAACTGGGCGGCGGTCAGAAACATTCGCGGCCGCGATTACACCTTTGGTAACGTCAACGGCAATACCACCCTGGGAGAAACCGGTGCCTTGACCAACGGCACGCTGACCAGCACCGTACCTGGCGCTTTGAGTAACAGTGATCCGGTGTCCATAGGCGGCTCAATGTTTGCGTTAGCAGTACAAGGCAAAAACTTTTCTGCGCTGCTTAACTTTCTCGAAACACAGGGCAATGTAGAAGTCCTGTCCAGTCCGCGCATTGCCACCATCAACAATCAGAAAGCGGTACTCAAGGTGGGGAATGATGCGTTCTACGTGACCAATGTGCGTACCAATGTCACCACCACCACGGGCGGCGCCGTAGTGACGCCAGATATTCAGCTGCAACCGTATTTTTCTGGTATTTCACTGGATGTGACACCGCAAATTGACAAGGACGACAACATTATTCTGCACGTCCATCCGTTTATCAGTGAAGTCACCCAGGTCAACCGTACTGTGAGTTTGTCCAGTGCCAACGGTGGCACCTACACGATTCCAACGGCCTCCTCCAACATCAATGAAACCGATAGCATCGTGCGTACCCGCGATGGCAGTGTGATTGCGATCGGCGGGCTGATGTCAGAGTCCGTGGATAATACACGTACAAAAGTACCTGGTTTGGGTGATGTCAAATTTTTGGGTAACCTGTTCCGCCAGAAAGACCAAAGCTCCACCAAAACAGAACTGGTTATTCTGCTCAAATCCACCGTGGTCCGCAGTGGCGATAACTGGGCGCAAGATATGCTCGACAGCCAGGACCGAGTAGAAAAACTCAAGTCAGACAACGCATTTTAGGAGCGGGCATGTACCTGCAGCATTTTGGCTTAAAAGAGTTTCCATTTTCGATCACGCCGGATACGAGCTTTTATTACGCCACACGCACGTTGCAAGAAGCGCTGAATACGCTATTGATTGCGATTGAGTCGGGTGAAGGCTTTGTCAAAATCACAGGTGAAGTTGGCACCGGTAAAACATTGCTCTGCCGGCGCCTGCTCAAAGCCTTGGAACCCGGTTGCCAGATTGCTTACCTTCCCAACCCTTATCTAGATCCGCACGCCTTACTGATGACGCTGGCCACCGAGTTTGGCGTCGCCTTCAAGCCTGAGTTTACCCACCATGACATGATAGATGCGCTGCATCGCACATTGCTGACCTTTGCTGAAAAAGGCACGCATGTGGTGGTCTGTCTGGATGAAGTGCAAGCCATGCCGCTGGAAACGCTGGAAGCCTTGCGCTTGCTGAGTAACCTCGAAACCGAAAAGCGCAAGTTGTTACAAGTGGTCATTTTTGGCCAGCCTGAGCTGGAAGAACGTCTCAACCATTCGTCTATTCGCCAACTGCGGCAGCGCATTGGCTTTGAATATCACCTCAAAGGCCTGCAATGGGAAGAATTAGCGTTTTATTTGAATCATCGCATGCATGTGGCCGGGTATCAGGGCGGCATGGTGTTTAGTCCGGCCAGCATGCGATTGCTATACCGGTATGCCAACGGCATTCCGCGCTTGTTGAATATTCTGGCGCATAAAGCATTATTGTCTGCGTTTGGCCGTGGCCAGCACAGGGTTACAACCGAGGATGTGAAAGCGGCGATTCTTGATACACAAGCCAGTGTCAAAGCACAGCATCGTTGGCTGGAGCATGGGTTTAAATGGTGGTTGACGTTGCATGCCACCCTGGCCGGGTTTGGTCGTTAGCAGGCGACGGAGGAATCAAATGAGCTTGATTAATCAGGTGTTACAAAACGTAGAGGCCCGTCAGGGCAACACCACTGATGGTTGGGCCGGGCAGGTCAAGCCAGTGTTGTCTGCACAGCCAGCTCCAGCTGGCCGTTGGTTGAATCGCCTGATAGGTGGCGGGCTGCTGCTTGCGACAGCCGGATGGGTGTGGATGAATACGCCCATGTTGATGGCGTATTTTTATCCGCAGCATGTGACTGCGATACCCCATGCCGCGCCGCAGGCTCAAGGCCCAAAACCACGCGTACAGACTGTTTTAGCCCCGGCAGCCGCAGAGGCAGGCACGGTGGCGACTTGGGCGCCGCCGCAGTTGACCAGGTCATTGTTCAGTGCCTGGCAGTCCGAACCTGCTCCAGCAAAGCCCAGTGCGCGCGCTGTCGTTGCTCAAGTGAAGCCAGTGGCTAATGCTGCTGCACCACAAGTCGAGGGTGAGTTCAGCATGAAGTCCGCGGATACGGCGGCAATCACGGTTGCCACCATCGCGCCTACGCTGGAGACGCACGCGGACCAGAATCAGGGCAAAAGTGATGAAAAGTCAGCCGAAAAAGGCATGGTCAATAAACATGTCAGACCTGAGCAGGAAGTGAATGTCTTGATCCAGCGTGCTGTCGATCATGAGCAAAAAGGTCGTTTGAACGAGGCGTTGGCAATGCTCAGGCAAGCGCTGACGATTTATCCGCAGTCTGAAGATGCACGCCAGCTGTTGGCCGCCTATTTATTTGAGTCCCGGCAAGAGGCCGAGGCTGTTTCGGTTCTGCAGGCAGGCATCAAGCAGTTTCCGGCTCAAGTGGGCTTGCCCAAATCACTCGCCAGATGGCAGTTGGCACATGGTCAGGCAGAGGCGGTATTACAAACATTAAAACCGGTGGCCAGTGCGCTGGCGCAAGATGCCGAATCGCAATGGATGCTGGCCATGGCTTATCAGCAAACCGGCCAGCATGCCGCCGCCTTGCCACATTTTGAACGCGCGACGCTGTTGCGGCCGGGGCATGCACAATGGATGGTGGCGTACGCCATTTCATTACAAGCTGTGGGCCAGAATGCGCAAGCCTTGCAGCACTTGCAACAGGCGCAAAGCCTGCCGTTAAGCGAGCGCTTGCTCGAATTTGTTACGCAGCGCATCCGTCAACTGGGCGGCAGCGTACAAGCCAATGCCGAATAATTGTGCTAGCTAGTCCTGTTTGAGGGTGCGTGCCAGCACGAGCGCCGTCACCTGTGCAGCCCCCGCCTGTTTAAAAACTTTTGCCAGCGCATGCATGCTGGCTCCTGTCGTCATCACATCATCCACGATCATCACATGCTGACCTTGCCATCGCTGCGAGGTCGCAAAGGCACCGCGTAGATTGCGGGTTCTTGTTTTCATGTCCATCGCTGCTTGCGCTGGCGTGTCTATCAATCGCTCACAGCCGTCTATCCTTAACGGAATTTGCCACTGCTTTTGCAAGTGCCTGGCTAATTCAAGCGCATGATTAAACCCACGCTGTTTGATGCGGTTCAGGTGCATGGGCATCGCCACCAGGACGGCTGGCTGCTGGCTCGCGGGTAACACTGGCAGGCGGGATAGCCAGGCCTGTGCCAATAGCGCCCCCCATGGCAATTGCTGGTGGTATTTAAATTGATGCAAGAGTCGATCTAGCGGATAGGCATAGCGAAAAACGGTCAGCGTTTGGTCAAAAGCGGGGGCATGCTGTAAACAGATGCCGCACAGCTCACCTCGCGTATTTGGTAATGCGCATTGTGGGCAACGCGGCGATTGGTACCAGGGCAGGCTGGCCTGGCAGTCTAAACAAAGTCCGTTTGGAGGGGAGATTGGCTCGTCAGTCGCTGAAGGTTGGCGAGCGCCTGGGGCTTGATGGCACAGCGGGCAGGGCAGCGTCGTTGTCAGCCACTGCGACAACCAGTGAGTGGAGTTGATTTGTTTAAATTTTAAGCTGTTGTAAAATTTTTTCACGTATGATTTTAAACAACATATAATTCGGCCGGATTATTCATCTATTTTTTAATGCGTGGGACTTATGGAACAACACACCTCTGCTACTGCTTGTGGCACCGAAATGCAAACCTCCGTCATTAATCTGGATGGCTTGAAGCCTGCGGCTTCCTGTCATCCAACGGTTGAGCGCTGGCGCGTTGCAGATATCATGGCACTGTTTGAATTGCCGTTCAATGATTTGCTGCACAGAGCGCACACTGTGCATAGGGAGCATTTTGATCCAAACGCCGTGCAGGTCAGCACACTGCTGTCGATTAAAACGGGCGGCTGTTCCGAAGACTGCGGCTATTGCCCGCAAGCTGCGCGTTATCATACCGAGGTTGAAAACGAGCCCTTGATGCAGTTGGACGAGGTGCTGGCCGCAGCCAAAGCAGCCAAAGAAAGCGGTGCCAGCCGTTTCTGTATGGGAGCTGCCTGGCGCGGACCCAAACAGCGCGACCTGGAGCCTGTGCTCAAAATGATCTCTGAAGTGAAGGCGATGGGGCTGCAAACCTGTGCCACGCTGGGCATGCTTAAGGATGGGCAAGCCGAGCAACTGAAAGAGGCTGGGCTGGATTATTACAACCATAACCTGGATACCGCGCCCGAGTTCTATGGCGATGTGATTACCACGCGGACGTATCAGGACCGTCTGGACACCCTGGACCGCGTGCGCAGCATGAATATCAATGTGTGCAGCGGCGGCATTATTGGCATGGGTGAAACCCGTGCGCAGCGCGCGGGCCTGATTGCGCAGTTGGCCAATATGGAGCAACCGCCGGAAAGCGTGCCCATCAACTTGTTAACCCAAGTGGAAGGCACGCCTTTGCATGGCACCGACCCATTGGATCCGCTGGAGTTTGTGCGTACGATTGCCATCGCCCGCATCACCATGCCGACCAGCTTTGTCCGCTTGTCTGCTGGCCGCCAGAGCATGGGCGAAGCCGTGCAGACCTTGTGCTTCCATGCCGGGGCCAACAGTATTTTTTACGGTGAAAAATTACTGACGACTGGTAACCCTGAGGTTGAGTCTGACAATGCCCTGTTTGCCAAATTAGGCTTGAAGAAAATCTAAATGAGCGATCTGCTGGAGTCTTTACGGGCCGATCTGGAAAAACGGCAAACACTGGGCCTGATGCGTCAACGCCGCTTGCTGGATTCACCACAGGCCGAGCATATCACCGCCAATGGCCAGCCATTTTTGTCGTTTTGCAGCAATGATTATCTGGGCCTGGCCAACGATGCTGCGCTGGTGGCCGCTTTGCAACAAGCCGCTGCGGAAGCGGGCGTGGGCAGTGGCGCCTCCAATCTGATTACCGGTCATCACCGCTATCATGATCAGTTAGAGCAGGCGCTGGCGGCTTTTGTCGGGCAACCGGCAGCCTTGCTGTTTTCCACCGGATACATGGCGAATATTGGCGTCGTCAGTGCCTTGATGGGGCGTGAAGATGCCGTGTTCTCGGACAAGCTGAATCATGCCTGTCTGAATGATGGCGCATTTTTGTCACGTGCCACACATCATCGCTTTCCGCACAATGACGTGGCCGCCTTGGAAAAATTATTGCAAGCCAGCACGGCCCGTCACAAACTGGTTACCGCTGATGCGGTGTTCAGTATGGATGGCGATATTGCACCGCTGGCTGAGTATCTTGCGCTCTGCGAACGCTATGATGCCTATTTGTATGTGGATGATGCGCACGGTTTTGGTGTGCTCGGTCCGCAAGGGCGTGGCTCGCTCAAGCATCTGGGGCTGCAGTCACCACGCCTGATCATGATGGGCACCCTTGGCAAAGCCGCGGGTGTGGCGGGTGCTTTTGTAGCAGGCCAACAAATTGTGATTGATTACCTGATTCAGCACGCCAACAGTTATATCTACACCACGCCTGCGCCACCACCGCTGTCCGCCGCCTTGCTGGCTTCAGTGAAAGAGATAGAGCAGGGTGATGCGCGCAGAAAGCAATTGTTTGACATGATTGCGCTGCTCAAGAGTGAGCTCTCACTCACCCGTTGGCACTTGCTGCCGTCAGAAACCGCTATCCAGCCACTGGTGGTGGGCGATAACCATGAGGCGCTGGCATTGAGCCAGTATTTGCAGGCGCGTGGCATTCTGGTGCCGGCAATCCGGCCCCCCACCGTGCCGGTTAATACTTCCCGCCTGCGGATTTCCCTGTCGGCTGCCCATCGTGAGTCCGACGTCAGGGCGCTGATTCAAGCCTTGCACGATGCCGAGCGTGAGTTAGCTATCGGGGCGGTGGCATGAGTTGTTTTATCGAAATCATGGGGCAAGGCAAACCGCTGGTAATGCTCCATGGTTGGGGCATGAACAGTGCGGTATGGGAAAGGGTCACCAAGCGGCTGTCCACCCATTTTCGACTGTTTCTGGTGGATTTGCCCGGCATGGGCCAGAGCCGTCCGGTTTATCCTTATCACTTGCATAGCCTGGCCGAAGCGGTCGCTGAGGAAATCCCCGGCGTGTCCACCATTTTAGGCTGGTCGCTGGGCGGCCTGGTTGCGCAGCAAATTGCCCTCAATCAACCGGACCGGGTAGAGAAGCTGATTCTGGTGGGGACCAACCCCTGTTTTGTGAGCAAGCCAGACTGGCCACATGGCATTGCAGCCCGCCATTTTGAGCAGTTCAACGAGCGGTTTGCGCAAGACTTTAATGCCACCTTGCTCAATTTCTTGACCCTGCAATGCATGCATGCCAAAGATGCGCGCAGCACGGTACGCCAATTGCGTATTGCGTTTGGTGCCAAACCCACGCCTACCCAAGATAGCTTGAATCAGGCCCTGGATATCCTGATGCAGACCGATTTGCGCGAAGAGGTCGGGCGCTTGTTCCAGCCCGCGCTGATCATTCACGGGGATAGAGACACGCTGGCGCCGGTCTCGGCAGCGCACTGGCTGGCCATGCATTTGCAGCGTGCACACTTGCGCGTGATCGCCGGGGCGGCACATGCGCCCTTTTTGTCACATGCGGAAGCGTTTTGCGAAGCGGTGGAAGCCTTTATGGCGGATGAGCCCGCTGCGCGCGCCGGGGAGCATTAAATGCAGGATGTTTATCAGATCGACAAGACGCGCATGCGCCAGTCGTTTCACCGTGCGGCCAAACAGTATGATGCCGCCGCCATTTTGCAGCGTCAGGTACGTGAGGAAATGTTGAGCCGTCTGGACGTGGTCAAGCTGGCGCCTGCGGTGATTCTGGATGCAGGTTGCGGCACCGGTCATGGCTTGCATGCCTTGCTCAAACATTTTAAGCAGGCAAGAGGGGTGGCGCTGGATATTGCCGAAGGCATGCTGGCCCGCACGAAAACGCTGTTTCCCTGGTATCGCTTCTGGCAGGCCAAACCACAAATGGTGTGTGCCGACATTGAAGCCATGCCGTTGGCAACCGCCAGTGTTGATATGGTGTGGTCCAACCTGGCCGTGCAGTGGTGTAACGACATGGACACTGTATTGCAAGAATTCAGGCGTGTGCTTAAACCCAACGGGCTGCTCATGTTTGCCACCTTGGGCCCGGATACGCTGAAAGAACTGCGTGCAGCCTCTGGTCAAGGACACACCCATGTCAGCCGTTTTATTGACATGCATGATATCGGCGATGCACTGACGCGGGCTGGCTTTAGCGCGCCGGTGCTGGATGTGATGCATTACACCCTGACCTACGATACGGTGGAATCTGTGATGCGCGACCTCAAAGCGATTGGCGCACATAATGCGACGGCGGGGCGTGCCAAGGGCTTGAGTGGCAGGGGGTTTTTGCAGCAATTGCGCCAGGGCTATGAGGCTTTTCGCCACCAGGGTAAATTGCCCGCCACCTATGAAGTGGTGTTCGTACATGCCTGGACCGGGAGCCAGCCCTACACGGCACCTGGGACCAGTCCGGTGCAATTCATGTCGCGCAAACCCGCCACGCAGGGGGCATGATGCAGCCGCTGCCTTCACGTTTTTTTGTCACTGGCACCGATACCGGTGTCGGTAAAACCACAGTCACCGTTCGCTTGATGCAGCAGTTGATTGCACAAGGCAAGACGGTGATCGGCATGAAGCCAATAGCTTCCGGTTGCGAGTGGCTGGATGGCCGCTGGCAAAATGAAGATGTGCGTTTACTGACTGCAGCCTCCAACGTGACAGCACCTGCTGAACTGATTAATCCCTACCGCTTTACACCGGCTATTGCGCCCCATATCGCCGCTGCGCAAGCCGGCGTGGAAATTCAGCTTGAGGTCATTCAAGCCGCCTATGCACAACTGACCACGCTGGCCGATGTGGTGATTGTGGAAGGCGCAGGGGGCTTGCTGGTGCCTTTAAACCAGACGCAGAGCATGGCCGATTTGATTCAGGCCCTGCAATTGCCTGCGCTGATGGTGGTCGGCATGCGCCTGGGCTGTATCAATCATGCGCTGCTGACGGCAGAGGGGCTCAAGTCGCGGCAGATAGCGTGTTGTGGCTGGGTCGCGAACAGGATTGATCCGCAGATGTCTATGCCAGAAGAAAACCTGCAAACCTTAATCGACAGCTTGCAACAGCCGCCCTTGTTGCAGGTGCCTTTTCAGGAGTCCCTCGCCTAGATGCACGCTTCACCCACCCCTCGCATTGAGCTGCGCGCACCTGTGCCGCCGATGACGCGCACCTTGATTGCGCTCAATGTGCTGGTGTTCGTGCTCATGCTGCTTGGTGGCGCCGGGTTTTGGCACTCGCCCAATACAGTACAGCTGACCTGGGGCGCCAATTTTGCCCCAGCCACGGCCGATGGTCAGTGGTGGCGCTTGGGCAGCGCCATGTTTTTACACTTTGGCGCCGTGCATCTGGGCATGAATATGCTGGCCTTGTGGGATGGCGGCAAGCTGGTCGAACGCATGTTCGGCTCTGCACGCTTTCTCTTGATTTACCTGGTCAGCGGCATAGGCGGTAATCTGTTGTCGCTGGTGGTTCAGGGCAATCAGGCAGTGTCAGGTGGGGCCTCTGGGGCGATTTTTGGCATCTATGGCGCGTTGCTGGTCTATCTCTGGGTTGCCAGACACCAGATGCAGCAAGTTGAATTTCGCTGGTTGTTCTGGGGAGGCATGCTCTTTTCAGCGTTGACCATAGGCATGGGCTATGTGATCCCCGGCATTGATAACTCTGCGCATATTGGCGGGTTTTTGACCGGCGGTGTGCTGGGCTTGCTCATGTTGCCCGCTTTTTTGCGTGGCTCGCCCGCTATCACTATATCGCAAGCCTTGGCAGGGCTGGCCTGGGCGCTGGTCGTGCTAGGTTTGTTGACGCATTTGCCGGCACCCAAATATCGCTGGCGGCAAGAGGTGGCGATTCAAAAGCAATTGCAAAAACTCAACCAGATTGATCAGCAGGCTCAGCACAAATGGCAGCAGATCATGCTTGAAGGGCGTGAGGGCAGTGTCAGTTTTGATGAAATGGCGGCGCAGATTGACGCACAGGTCGCCACGCCTTATGAAGAGAGCTTTGAAAAACTGTCCCGCTTGTCTGAGGACCCCAAGCTGCCTTCTGCGGCCTTGCTTGAGCAGGCCAAAGCCTATGCCTTGAAACGCAGTGAAGCCAGCAAAGCGGCGGCGGACCAGTTGCGGCATCTGCCTTTTAAGGCCGGGCGACCCGCTGCGCCTTAATCGGTTAAAGCGGGCGGCGGCTTGAAGCAGCCTCAATGATGCGGGCTTCAGGCGCTGAGACCTGTTTGGCGGCCAGTTGGGCGACGTATGCGCGGGCCTGTTGGCCCCAGCGTTGTTGCGGCAAGCTGGTGAGCATGGTCTGCAAAGTGCGGTTCATCACGGCCTGATCAAACGGTTCAGGCAATACTTCTCCTGCCCCGGCGGCGGCAACATAGCTCGCATAGCCGCACACACTGGTCACCAATTGCGGCAAACCGGCCGTCATCGCTTCAATGATGACGATGCCTGCCAGCTCTGAGCGCGCGGCGTGTATGAGCACATCGCAGCCTAGCATCAGCGCCGGGATATCCGGACGGCCCCCAGCTTCAATACAACGGTCGGCGACACCACGCTCGGCAGCATAGGCCTGCATATTGCTGCTGGATTCAAACTCTCCGACGGCGATTAGCCAGCAACGTTGCTTGAGTGTCTCTGGCAGGCTGCTCAAGGCGTTGATTGCACGGTCCACGCCTTTGCGCAAAAAAGCCGAGCCGACGGTGAGCAAGATGATGGCGTCTTCTGGTAACGCAAATGCCTGGCGCACGTAGGCGCGGTGATCCCGGGCGGGTAAGTCAGCAAATCGCTGCAGCGGGATATTGGGCGGGATCAGGTGAAAGCGCGCCTGATCGGTACCATACCAACGCTGAAAAATCGCCTGGTCATGCTGGTTAAGCAGCAAAATTTGTGTGCCTGCCTGGGGGCTAAACACGGCTTGCTCCATGGCAGAAAAAAAACGGTAACGACCAGACAGTTTTTTATACCAGGGTTCGCGTGACATGCGTTCGGCATAGCAGGGATCGGCGGCGAAATAGACATCCAGCCCCGGCATGCGGTTAAAGCCGACAATACGGTCAAACTGGCCTTGCGCAATCCCTTGCTGCATCTGGCGGATCAGCGAGGTGTGTCGGTGATGATTGAGCCAACCTCGGGCCTTGAGCAAGCGGATGTGTATGCCTGATGGTTGTTCGCCACGCCATTCGCCGGTAAAAATGGTGACTTCGTGTCCCAATGCCACACAGTCGCGGGCAATACGCAGCATGTCACGCTGCACACCGCCGTAGGGAAAGTATTTGAATATGAGAAACGCAAACTTCATGCGCTGGCATTGTATGCGAAAATAGCGGCCATGAAACGCATCTTGATCGTCAAAACCACCTCTATGGGGGATGTTATCCACGCTTTGCCGGTGGTGGAAGATCTCTTGCAGCATCATCCCGATGCGCAGATTGACTGGCTGGTAGAAGAAAGTTTTGCCGATATTCCAAGATTGCACCCGCAGGTAAAGCAGGTGTTTACCGTCGCGGTGCGCCGCTGGCGCAAGCAGTGGTGGCGTTGGCAGACCTGGCGTGAAATTTCGGCAGTCAAACAGGCCGTCGCGGCGCAACCGTATGATGCCGTGCTGGATTTGCAAGGCCTGCTCAAAAGTGCGGTGATGGCCACCTGGGCGCGTGGTCCGCGCCACGGCTATGATCGGCATTCCATTCGTGAGCCCCTGGCCAGCCGCTTTTATCAGCACACCTATGCGATTCCCTACCGGCAGCATGCCGTGATTCGGATGCGCACCCTGGCGGCCAGCGCACTTCATTATGCGATGCCATTGGAAAAGCCCAATTACGGACTGTCTGCGCAATGTCCAGATGCCAATAGCATGGCATTTCTCGCTCTCCATGCTACCAGCCGCGATAGCAAACTATGGCCAGAAACTCATTGGGTTGCCTTGGGGCAGTATTATGCGCGGCAAGGATTGCAAATGTGGCTGCCTTGGGGCAATGACATGGAGCATCAACGTGCATTACGCATTGCAGGGCAAGTGCCAGATGCGCTGGTACTGCCCCAAATGGATCTGCAAACACTCGCTCGTCGCATGGTTCATGTGCGGTTCGCTGTTGGTGTTGATACCGGGCTTTCTCACCTGGCCGCGGCATTAAATGTGCCTGTTGTGGCCCTGTATACGGATACTGAGCCAGCTTACACGGGAGTGGCAGCAGGGCGAGTTTCACCTGCGATGAATCTCGGTGGGGCTGGGTTAATGCCGTTAGTGAACGATGTGATAGCCATGCTGGCTCCAATTGCGTGATTCGTGCCGGACGCATTATCAACACCGATGGCCGGGCTATCAACAGCCGCTGGTGACTAAGCTGACGGACATCAATGGTGGCTGGCCATCTGGGCTCAATTGATAAATCACTTTGCAATTTTGTGGGTCTGTTGCACCATCTTTGGTATATACAGTCTGGAAAGAACCGCCTTGATGCTGTGTGTAACTGAAGCCCGTGATATCCATTAAATCTCTAAGACTACCGACACCATCGTCTACAAAAAAACGACCCCATCCCGTCGGATATCCATAATGAAAATAAATCGTCTTGCCTTCTATCACCGTGGTCGGAAATTGCCCACCATCTGCGTTCATATTGCATTCAGGATCCAAAAAACACATGCTTCTACCCATTGTAGCCGCCTGTATAATTGTGCCCTTAAAAGCATATAAAGTCGAAATTCGGGCACTGCTTGCAACATTCGCAAAGCGTGGAAGCGCAGATGCAGCAAGAATACCCAAAATGGCAATGGTGCAAACAAGCTCGACCAGAGTAAATCCTCGATGTTTAAATATCGATGACATGGTGGCAGCATCTCATATCAAATACACGTTTGATTCTATCTTGGAAGCCGCCAAACAATCAGCCAAGAAGATGCAAGATATATTGCTACTTCTTTGCTTGAGTCTGATCTCGATTTTTCTTTTGGGCAAGGATGACGTTTCAAGCACATCAACCCAAGATAGCGCCCTAAATTTTATCTGATGGCCCTTGAAATCTCTGCGACTGCTCCCCATTTGCAAAAAATACCGTAATAAATCTTAGGGGAGCAATATGCAAGAAGAAAATAACGCATCAGCGGCTGAGCCAATCAACAGCCAGCCTGATGGCCAAACCACACCAGATCTCACGAACGATACTCAAGATGCCCGCATTGCCGAACTCGAATCAGCGCTGGAAGAAGCCAAGGCGCAGGTGCTGTATGTGAAAGCCGAAGGCGAGAATATTCGTCGCCGCGCTGCTGACGATATTGATAAGGCGCGTAAATTTGCGCTCGAAAAATTCAGTGGTGAGTTGCTGGCAGTGAAGGACAGCCTGGATGCCGCGTTGGCGGTAGAGAACGCCGATGTGGATAGCTACAAAAATGGCGTAGAACTGACTGCAAAACAACTATTGAGCGTATTTGAGAAATTCAATATTGCTGAAATCAACCCGGTGGGTGAGAAGTTTGACCCGAACAAGCATCAAGCCATCAGCATGGTGCCAGCAGAGGGTGAGCCCAATACGGTATTAAGCGTCTTGCAAAAAGGCTACAGCCTGAATGAGCGCGTGTTGCGTCCGGCGCTGGTGACCGTGATTCAGGCAAAATAATCCATATTGTGAACAGGGACTTGAAATCTGTAGAGATGTCCCAATGTTCAGTGCATCAGAGATTGAGATTAACCAAATTTAAAGGATAAGGATAACGACTATGGCAAAGATTATCGGGATTGACTTGGGGACCACCAACTCCTGCGTGGCTGTGATGGAAGGCGGGAAACCCCGTGTGATTGAAAACGCTGAGGGTGCGCGTACCACACCTTCTATCATTGCTTATCAGGAAGATGGCGAGATTCTGGTCGGTGCCCCTGCTAAACGTCAGGCCGTGACCAACCCGAAAAACACCCTGTTTGCGGTGAAGCGTCTGATTGGCCGTCGCTTTGACGAAAAAGAAGTGCAAAAAGACATCGACCTCATGCCTTACACCATTGCCAAAGCCGACAATGGTGACGCTTGGGTCGAAGTACGCGGCAAAAAACAGGCGCCGCCACAAATCTCCGCAGAAGTGCTGCGCAAGATGAAGAAAACTGCTGAAGACTATTTGGGCGAAGAAGTGACCGAGGCCGTGATTACCGTGCCTGCTTACTTTAACGACAGTCAGCGTCAGGCCACCAAAGATGCAGGCCGTATTGCCGGTCTGGAAGTGAAACGGATTATCAACGAGCCAACCGCTGCCGCATTGGCGTTTGGTTTGGACAAACAGGAAGGCGACCGCAAGATCGCGGTGTATGACCTGGGTGGTGGTACGTTCGATATTTCGATTATCGAAATTACTGAGATTGATGGCGAGCACCAGTTTGAAGTGTTGTCCACCAACGGTGACACGTTCCTCGGTGGTGAAGACTTTGATAACCGCATCATCGACTTCTTGGCCGATGAGTTCAAAAAAGAAAACGGTCTGGACCTGCGCAACGACTTGCTGGCTAAACAGCGTCTGAAAGAGGCAGCTGAAAAAGCCAAGATCGAGTTGTCCGGCGCACAACAGACAGAAGTCAACCTGCCGTACATCACGGCAGATGCAACGGGTCCTAAGCACTTGGTGGTGAAAATCACCCGCGCCAAACTGGAATCCCTGGTGGAAGACCTGATCGAGCGCACCATGGCGCCTTGCAAAATGGCATTGAAAGACGCAGGCGTGTCGCCTTCTGACATCTCTGACGTGATTTTGGTTGGTGGTCAGAGCCGTATGCCTAAAGTGCAAGAAAAAGTGAAAGAGATTTTTGGCAAGGAGCCACGTAAAGACGTGAACCCGGATGAAGCCGTGGCGGTAGGTGCTGCGATTCAGGGCGGCGTATTGAAAGGCGATGTCAAAGACGTATTGTTGCTGGATGTGACCCCATTGTCACTGGGTATTGAAACCCTGGGCAGCGTGATGACCAAGCTGATCAAGAAAAACACCACGATTCCGACTAAGGCTTCGCAAGTGTTCTCTACGGCTGAAGACAACCAGAATGCCGTGACCATTCACGTGCTGCAAGGTGAGCGTGAAATGGCCTCAGGTAACAAGAGCTTGGGTCAGTTCAACTTGAGCGATATTCCACCCGCACCGCGTGGCATGCCACAGATTGAAGTGACTTTTGATATCGATGCCAACGGTATTCTGCATGTGTCTGCGAAAGACAAGGCGACTGGCAAAGAAAACAAAATCACCATCAAGGCAAACTCCGGCTTGTCTGAAGAAGAAATTCAGCGCATGGAAGAAGATGCGGCCAAATATGCAGACGAAGACAAGAAACTGCGTGAACTGGTCGATGCCCGTAACCAGGCTGACAGTGTATTGCACAGCGTGAAAAAATCGCTGGGTGAGCATGGCGACAAGATGGAGGCCGATGAAAAAGCCAAGATCGAAGACGCAATCAAGGCGCTGGAAGATGTCGCTAAAGGCGATGACAAAGCCGACATTGAAGCCAAAACCAACGCATTGATGGAAGCTTCGCAAAAACTGGGAGAGAAGGTATACGCTGAGCAACAGGCTCAAGCTAATACCGAGAGCGCACAGCCCCAAGGTGAAAAAACCGTGGAAGGCGATGTGGTCGATGCCGAGTTCGAAGAAGTGAAAAAGGACTAATTCGACACGGCAGGCGAATAGTCGTTAGTCCTCTTGCAGGCTAACGACTTTCGCATTTCTAGACGCTGTTAACTGGACATGAAAAAGGCAAGCAATGGCAGCTGCAAAAAAAGACTATTATGAAGTGCTCGGTGTGAACCGGGACGCCAGCGATGAGGAAATTAAAAAAGCCTTTAAAAAGCTGGCGATGAAGTTTCACCCGGACCGTAACCCGGATAACCCTAAAGCCGAAGAGAGCTTTAAGGAAGCAAAAGAAGCCTATGAAGTGCTCAGCGATGAGCAAAAACGCGCCGCTTACGATCAATATGGTCACGCCGGCGTAGACCCGAGCATGGGCGGCGGCGCTGGCTTTGGCGGCTTCGGTGGCGGTGGATTCAGTGATGCTTTTGGCGATATTTTCGGCGATATTTTTGGCGGTGGACGCAATCAGCGTTCCAACGTCTACCGTGGCGCGGACTTGCGGTATAACCTCGAAATTTCGCTTGAAGAGGCGGCGCGCGGCACCGAAACCAAAATCCGTATTCCGGTGCAAGCCACCTGTGAAACCTGTCATGGCTCTGGTGCACGGCCTGGCACCTCTCCTGTCACTTGTACTACTTGTAACGGGCATGGTCAGGTGCGCATGCAGCAGGGCTTTTTCTCTGTGCAGCAGACCTGTCCCAAGTGTCACGGCACCGGCAAGATGGTGAAAGACCCTTGCCCAACTTGCCATGGCAATGGACGCGTCAAACAGAACAAGACACTGAACGTGAAAATTCCGGCCGGTGTGGATGAAGGCGACCGTATTCGTTTAAGCGGTGAAGGGGAGGCTGGCGTCAACGGGGGGCCAACCGGTGATTTGTATGTGGTGGTCCACCTTAAGGAACATCCGATCTTCCAGCGCGATGGCGCAAACCTGCATTGCGAGATGCCGATCAGCTTCAGTACCGCTGCGCTGGGCGGCGAAATCGAAGTGCCGACCCTGGATGGCGCTGCCAAAATGAAGATTCCGGCAGAAACACAGACCGGCAGCGTGTTCCGTTTGCGTGGCAAGGGCATCAAGCCTTTGCGCTCTAGCGAGCATGGCGATCTCATGGTGCATGTGGTGGTTGAAACACCGGTGCGCCTGACCGAGAAGCAAAAAGAGTTGTTGCGCGAGTTTGAGAACAGCACCCAGGCGGATGCTGGCAAACATAGCCCGAAGAACAAAAGTTGGGTCGATAAAGCACGCGATTTTTTCAGCTAATTCTTGTCTTTGATCAAAGCCGTTAGTCTGGCGAGCCGCCTTCTGTTAGACTAACGGTGATTCCATTTTTGACTGTTTTATTTAAAACAGTTTTTCAAGCGATTCTTGCAAGTTGTTGTTTTTATTAAAGTTACAATTTAATAACAATTGAATTTTCAGTTTTACAATTCAGTTACAGCTTGGTCAAATTACTGCAATAACTCCTCCCTATACTGAACACATCTTTAAACGAAACACAAAATGTTTTGTTTGATGGCTAGGTTTAGTTGATTTTCAACGACTAGCATTGATTTCCTCCTGATCCAAACCCCCTTTTAACCCGCTTTTGCGGGTTTCTTTTTTTGTACTGTTTGCTTTGTGCGCCCGGCTTTGTTGCTTGCACAGGCGGTGCGGGGTGGTCTCTACTGGCAACATCGTTTATGATAGTGCGCATCTAGGTCTGAAATATCCAGGTCTGAAATGATTTCCTCAAGCGCGACTTTGCATTCATACCCTCATGTTAAAAATTGCCATTCTTAATCAGAAAGCCGGAGTTGGGGCGACGACGACTGCGCTAAATCTGGCCGCCGCCTACCAGCGCAAACAACGTCCAGCGTTGTTGCTGGATATGGATCCGCAGGCAAGATTGACGGAGATCTATAAGCACACAGGGTTGAATGTTCAGTCCAGCCTGCTCGATTTTTATGAGCGTGGCACCGCTGTCGCCAATCTGGTTCAACCGTTACGTAATGGTTTGCAAGTGATTACGGCCAATCATGCATTGAGCAAGCTCGATTCGCAATTTGGCCGTGGACCGGCGACCCTGGGTAAGTTGAATGCGGGCTTGGACACCCTGGCACAACAGCAGCCGGCGTTAACGGTGGTGATGGATTGCTGCCCTTACATGGGGGTGATTTCATTAAGTGCCGTGTTTGCCAGTGACCTGGTCGTAGTCCCTGTGACCACGGATTATTTATCGATTCATTCTGCGGTCAGGATGGACAAGGCGCTCAATGCCTTGCAGCCCGTGCTCAAGCGCAAGATCGCGCGCCGCTACCTGCTCACGCGTGCCGAGTCACGCAAGAGCATGACCACTGAGGTGGAGCAGGAAATGCGCCGCCTGTTTGGTCAGGAGCTGCTCATGACCAAAATTGGTGAGCATGCTGCCTTGAGCGAAAGTCTGCGCATGGGTCAGCATGTGTTTGAGTATGACGCACAAAGTGCCGCCGCCCATGACTATCTGGCGCTTTACTTCGAGCTACAGGATGTGTTCAGGCAATTGAACCGGCAACCGATGGCGACGCTTGCCTGAGCGCCACTAAGCTTCACGGCGGCTGCTTAACCACTGCCGCCGCCAGAAAACTAGCAGCATGGCCAAGGCAATGCCCAGCATCATCAACATCGCCCACCAAAAGCCGTTTGGCTCCTTGAGCCATGGCATTTCATTGAAGTTCATGCCAAAAATCCCCGCAATCAGTGTCGCTGGCATAAACAGCATGGCGACCACGGTCAATGCCCGTACTTCCAGGTTGACGCGCTGACTCAGGCTGGTCATGTAAATATCCATGAGTCCACTCAAGGTGTCACGGATCGCTTCCAGCGACTCGGTGAAATGCACGGTGTGATCATACAGGTCGCGCAGGTAAGGTACAGTTTGCGGACTAAAGAATCCGTGTTCATTGCGGATCAGGCTATTGAGCACTTCTCGCAAGGGCCATACTGCCCGTCTGAGCTGGATGGACACATGTTTGAGGCGGTGGATATTCTGCAGGTCTTCCGGCGTGGGCTGGTTAAGCAAATGGGCTTCGAGTTGTTCGGCATCCTCATTGATGGCCTCCAGCACCTGAAAGTAACGTTCCATCAGGCTATCTAGCAGGGTATAGCACAAGTAGTCCGGGCCACTTTGACGCAGCAAGGCCTGGCCCTGGCGCAAGCGCTCGCGCACGGGCTCAAAACTGCCAGAGGGCCTTTCCTGAAAAGTCAGCAGCCACTCACGACCCAAGGCCATGCTGATTTGCTCGGAGCTCACACTCATGCTTTCAGCATCATAGTAAAACAGGCGCGTTTCCAGAAACAGGTAGTCGGGGTAGGTATCCAGTTTGGGACGCTGTTCGGTGTTTAAAATATCGTCCAGTACCAACGGATGCAGCTTGAAACGACGGGCGACGGCTTGTAACAGGGGAATATCCAGTACGCCGTGCACATTAATCCAGGCCACATGCCCGCCAGGCGCTTGCCAATCAGTGATCTCCTGCATGGTCAGTTGCTGCGCGACTAGCGCTTGCGCGTTGTAGCAAATTTTATGAATGCAGGCGGCGGTTGACTCTGTTTGCGCGGTCGTGTCGGTGCCGGTTTGCGGCTTGCCTAACAGTCGATGTTTGCGGTGCGGGTGCTTGCGTTTAGCCATCATGGTCCCAGATCAATAAGCCGTTTCAGCATAAGCGTTCAAGGCCCGGAAATCAACCCGTGGGCGGGGTCGCAGGCAGTCTATGATAAAATAAACAAAATTATTCAGTGAGAGTTCACATGTCTGGCAATACCATCGGCACCCTGTTTACCCTGACCTCATTCGGCGAATCGCATGGTCCGGCCATTGGCGGGATTGTGGATGGCTGTCCACCAGGGCTGGAGTTGAGCGCGGCCGATTTGCAAGTCGATCTTGATCGCCGCAAACCAGGGACTTCACGCCACGTCACACAACGGGCTGAAGCCGATGAGGTTGAGATTTTGTCTGGCGTGTTTGAAGGCAAAACGACTGGTACACCGATTGGTTTGCTGATTCGCAATACCGATCAGCGCTCGCAGGATTACAGCAAAATCATGGACACTTTCCGTCCTGGGCATGCGGATTATACCTATGCCCAGAAATATGGCATTCGCGATTACCGTGGCGGTGGCCGTTCCAGTGCGCGTGAAACTGCAGTGCGCGTTGCCGCCGGTGCGATTGCCAAAAAATGGCTCAAGCAACAATACGGCGTAGAAATCCGCGGCTATTTGAGCCAACTCGGTGAAATCAAGGTGCCGTTTGTGGGCTGGGAAGCGCTGGCACATGAGGGCAATGCTTTCTTTGCCCCCAATGTCGAGATGTTGCCGCAACTTGAAGCTTATATGGACCAGATCCGTAGCGAACGCGATTCTGTCGGTGCTCAGATTACTGTGGTGGCCGAACGCGTGCCGGTTGGTCTGGGCGAACCGATTTTCGACCGTCTGGATGCCGATATTGCGCATGCGATGATGGGCATTAATGCCGTTAAAGGCGTGGAAATCGGTGCGGGGTTTGATTCGATTGCCCAGCGCGGCAGCGAGCATTGTGATGAGTTGACGCCAGAAGGGTTTGCCACCAACCATGCCGGGGGTATTTTGGGCGGCATTTCCAGCGGTCAGGACATTGTGGTCAATGTCGCGTTCAAGCCCACGTCCAGTATCCCGCAAGCGCGTCGTTCAATTAATCAGTCTGGCGAGGCGATCATGATGCAAACCACGGGCCGTCATGACCCTTGTGTCGGCATCCGGGCCACGCCTATCGTTGAGGCGATGCTGGCATTGGTGCTGATGGATCATGCCCTGCGTCATCGCGGCCAGAATGCGGACGTGCATTCAAACACGCCTCGTCTGTAATTTCACCCGCCCATGGCCTGCGCCTGGGCGGTGACCTTTAAAGCGCACAAATGTCATGAGCCACGCCTTACACTTTAATCTGTCGCGCTTTTATTTCATCTACTACTTTTTCGTCGGTGCGTTCGTTCCCTACTGGGGGCTTTATCTGACGGCCGAATCCTTCAGTCCTGCGGATATTGGCATCCTCATGTCGCTGTTTCAGTTGAGCCGGATTGTCGCGCCCAATCTGTGGGGCTGGTTGGCTGACCATACCCGGCAACGTGTACGCTGGATACGCCTGACCGCGTTTCTCGGCTTGCTGGGCTTTGTCGCCATCTTTTGGGCCCATGATTTCAAGACCATGTTTATTGTCATGGTCGCCTTAAGTTTATTTACCAGCTCCACCTTGCCACTGTCGGAGTCGCTGGTACTGGCGCATTTGGCCAGCACCAACGGCCATTACAGCAAAATCCGTTTGTGGGGCTCCTGGGGCTTTATTGTGGCCTCAGTCTTACTCGGTTACCTGACGGACTGGTTTGGCATAGGCAGCCTGCTCTGGTTTATTCTGCTGGTGCAATGCAGCTTGTTTGGCCTTACCTGGTTATTACCTGAGGCGCATGTTCCACCGCATGCGCAGGATGATTTTTCAGTGTGGCAAATTCTGAAGCAGCCTGCCGTGATGTCGCTGCTGATTGGCTGCGCCATGATGGTGACCGCGCATGGGCTCATGTATAACTTTTATTCGATTTATCTGGCCGAGCATGGCTATAGCAAAGGCATGATCGGCTGGTTATGGTCGCTAGGCGTGATTTGCGAAATTGGCATTTTCATGAAAATGCCCTGGATCATGGCACGCTTTAAACTCAAAACCATTTTGCTGGTGAGCCTGCTGATTGGCGTGGTGCGCTTTACCATGATGGGTCTGGTGCCAGATCAACTGTGGTTGTTATTACTGGCACAAACCCTGCATGCGTTTACTTTTGGCAGTTTTCATGCGGCCTCGGTCGAGGTGGTGACGCAATATTTTAATGGCCGTCACCAGGCCAAAGGGCAGGCCATATATAACAGTGTGGCGTACGGGGTAGGTGGCGCGCTGGGTGGCTTACTCGGCGGTTTTGCGTTGCAGTATTTAGGCGGCCAATTGACCTTTACGCTAGCGGCGCTGTTTCCGCTCCTGGGGGCGATCATCGTGGCGGTCGGCCTGCATCTGAATCAACCTTATGCGCGCAATGGCATGTTTAGCCATTAGCGCGCAGCTTCAGCAGGTATAAAAAAACGGCCTGATGGCCGTTTTTATTTGCATGTGCGGTTATGAAAGACGTTTGTCTTTCTCAATTAATGCATAAGCCGAGTGATTGTGGATAGACTCGAAATTTTCAGATTCAACAACGTATTTGATGATGCGTTTTTCATCATTGAGTTGTGCTGCGACGTCACGCACCATGTCTTCGACAAATTTTGGATTGTCATAGGCGCGCTCGGTAACGAATTTTTCATCTGGACGCTTGAGCAGGCCATACAACTGGCAGGAGGCTTGTTCTTCAACCAGGGTTACCAAGTCTTCCAGCCACATAAACTCGCTCAATAATGCAGTGACAGTCACATGTGAGCGCTGATTATGTGCGCCGTAGTCTGAAATTTTCTTGCTGCATGGGCACAGGCTGGTCACTGGTACCATAACCTTGACGGTAATCTCGAATTGGCCGTTTTTGATTTCACCGATAAACGTTACTTCATAATCAAGCAGGCTTTTCACGCCAGATACTGGCGCCGCTTTGTTGATGAAGTAAGGGAAACGCATTTCCACATAGCCTGATTCAGCCTCGAGGCGCTCCACCATTTGACGCAAGATGGTTTCAAATGAATCAATCGAGATGGCACGCTCGTTCATGTTCAATATCTCGACAAAGCGAGACATATGCGTGCCTTTAAAATTGTGCGGCAAGTGCACAAACATATCAAACATCGCTACGGTATGTTGTTCGCCGCCCGTTTTGTCTTTGACAATGACAGGGTGACGGATAGATTTGATGCCGACTTTGTTGATGTCCAGACGACGCACGTCAGGCGTATTTTGTACGTCTTCAATCGTTGTGGGGATCACGGGTTGATTCATTAGGGTTCCATAGCGGGGATGCCCGCCTGTTAGTTAATAGTTGAGTTTACTACTCGGAAATTAATTTCTCAATAGCCAAGCGTATACCGGTCTCGTCTAGACCACAATCCGCAAGCATAGTTTCATGTTTGCCGTGATCAATAAAACGGTCAGGAAGTCCCAGGCAGCGGATGGCTTTCACCACGCCATGCGACTGCAAGCACTCCATGACGGCAGCGCCAGCTCCACCCTGAACAGCGTTTTCTTCCACCGTGACCAGGTAGTCGTGGGTTTGCGCCATGTGCAACACCATCGCTTCATCCAGCGGTTTGATAAAGCGCATATTCACCACGCTGGCATTCAAAGCTTCTGCAGCTTGTAATGCAGGCTGCAGCATGCTACCAAACGCCAGAATTGCCACTTTTACACCCTGTCTGACTTGGCTGGCTTTGCCGATTTCTAGCGTCGCTAACGTGGGCGATACGGTGGCACCGATGCCACTGCCGCGCGGATAACGGACAGCCGCAGTCCCGGGGTAGTGGTAGCCGGTAGACAGCATCAGCCGGCACTCGTTTTCATCGCTGGGTGCCATGATGACGATCTCCGGGATGCAGCGCAAAAAGCTTAAATCAAAGCTGCCCGCATGCGTGGGGCCATCGGCACCGACCAGCCCGGCACGGTCAATCGCCAGTAACACATCCAGTTTTTGCAGCGCAATATCGTGGATCAATTGGTCGTAAGCGCGCTGTAAAAAGGTCGAGTAGATCGCCACTACAGGCTTAAGGCCATCGCACGCCATGCCAGCAGCAAAGGTCAATGCATGTTGTTCCGCAATGCCGACATCAAAATAGCGTGCCGGATACGTCTCTGCAAAACGATTGAGACCGGAACCGTCACACATGGCAGGCGTGATGCCTATCAGTTTGTCATCTGCCGCGGCCATGTCTACCAGCCAATCACCAAACACTTGCGTATAGGTCGGACGGTCGCTGTGGCTCAGGCTGTGGCCATTTTCCGGATCAAACTTGCTTACCCCGTGGTATTTGTTTGGGTTGTCTTCGGCCGGGCTGTAGCCTTTGCCTTTTTGTGTGACCACATGCAAGAACTGCGGCCCTTGCAATTGGCGGATATTGCCCAGCGTATCCACCAGCGTGTCTATGTCGTGGCCATCAATCGGGCCGATGTAATTAAACCCGAATTCTTCAAACAGGGTGCCGGGCGTGACCATGCCTTTGGCATGTTCTTCCGCGCGTTTGGCAAATTCTTTGACGGGCGGCATGATATCCAGCACTTTTTTACCGCTACGGCGCACGCTGTCATACAGTTTGCCCGACATGAGGCGGGCCAGGTAATTGTTGAGCGCCCCCACATTGTTGGAAATGCTCATGTCGTTGTCATTGAGGATCACCAGGATATTGGTATCCATGTCGCCCGCATTATTGAGCGCCTCAAACGCCATGCCTGCGGTCATGGCACCATCACCGATAATGGCAACACTGCGGCGATCGAGTCCTTGCGCTTTGGCCGCTACTGCCATGCCTAGCGCTGCAGAAATCGAGGTGCTGGAGTGGCCGGTGCCAAAGGTGTCGTACTCACTCTCATCACGCTTGGGAAAACCGGCAATCCCGCCCGCCTTGCGCAGGCTTGCCATGGCTTCGCGTCTGCCGGTCAGAATTTTGTGCGGATAGGTTTGATGGCCCACGTCCCACACTAAGCGGTCATCCGGCGTGTTGTAAATGTAATGCAGCGCAATGGTCAGTTCGACGACGCCAAGGTTAGAGGCCAGATGCCCCCCTGTTTGCGAGACGCTTTGAATCAGAAATGCTCGCAGCTCTGCAGCCAGCACTTTGAGTTGTGTGCGCTCGAGTGCGCGTAACTCAGTGGGGGATTGAATACGGGACAACAGTGAAGTCATGATTAAAAAGGACGCTCACAAATAAATTTGGCAATCCCGCGCAGCGGATCCGCCTGGGCACCATAGCCTGCCAATAATTGCAGCGCTTCAGCATAAAGTGCTTCTACCAGCGTTTTTGCCTCCTCCAGCCCCAGCAGGCTGACGTAGGTAGACTTGTCTTGCAGCGCATCTTTGCCAGCCGTTTTGCCCAGGGTTTGCGTATCTGCTGTTGCATCGAGAATGTCATCGACAACCTGAAATGCTAGCCCCATCTTTTGGCTGTATTGCTCCAAACACTGAATTAATGCCGGTGCGGTGTCTGGCGCCGCATAAGCGCCAAGCAATGTCGCGGCTCGGATCAGCGCGCCAGTTTTATATTGATGCATGGTCTCTAACTCAGCACGCGTCAACCGTTTGCCCGTACTCTGCAAATCGATGCTTTGGCCGCCACACATGCCACGTGAGCCGGTCGCTTGTGCCAGTACCTGCACTTGCTTGAGCGCTTGTGGCGCTTGCGTCTCAGCAATGCATTCAAACGCCAGGCTTTGCAGCGCATCACCCACCAAGAGTGCCGTGGCATCGTCATACTGCTTGTGGCAGCTGGGTTTGCCACGACGCAAATCGTCGTCATCCATGCATGGCATATCGTCATGCACCAATGAAAACGCGTGTATCAACTCCACCGCTGCCGCACTGGCATCAGCCGTCATTCTGGAGGTGCCTGCCAGTTCTGCTGCGGCATAACTCAATAAGGCGCGGACCCGTTTACCCCCACCCAGCACCGAATAACGCATGGCCTGGTGCAGGCGCTCAGGCAATACTTGGTCACTTGGCAAGAGGCGAGACAGCACCTGCTCCACATGTTGTTGATGTGCGCGTGCCCAGTGATCAAAGACAAAAGCAGAAGTAGTCATGAATAAACAGGAAAGTGGCTGGCGGGTTAATTCGCTTCGAAGGGCGTCAGTTGCTGTTGTTGGTTAAGCAGCATCACGGTTTGTTCTGCTTGCTCTAAAGAGGTCTGGCAAGCTTGTAACAATTGCACGCCCTCAGTATAGGCTGCCAGCGAGGCCTCCAGCGGCAATTCGCCTGACTCCATGCGCTTGACGATGGTTTCTAGCGCCGCCAGACGTTCGGCAAAACTGGGTTGATCACTCACCGCAGACGGTGTTTTTTTGGGAGCACTCATGAAAATAGGCCTATGAAAACGCTGGCTATTTTAACAAAACTCCCCCTGCTTGCGGGATTATTCTCAAGATAGGGTTATTGCGCTGGCGGCAGCACCTTGAGCAAAAATTGGCGGATATCGTTGATCTCTTCGTCGCACACACTATGCGGCATATCGTATTCATGCCATTCCACCGCATAGCCTGCGGCCTCCAGTGTTTGCCGCGACGCTTGCGAAGTTGCCAGTGTGATTACACTATCAAAGCGCCCATGCGCCATCCAGATCGGGCACTGCTGGTTGGCTGGGTGTTTTTCTTGAGAGAGCTGGCTCTTTAAGGGTAAATAAGTGGAAAGCGCCAGTACGCCTGCCAACGTTTGCGGAAAACGCGTTGCCGTATGCAAAGCCATCGCCCCACCTTGCGAGAATCCCGCCAGTAAAATGCGGTGCGCCGGAATCCCCTGCGCAATTTCTGCTTCTATCATCGGGTTTAATATCGCTTGCATGCTTTTAATCCCAACTTCATCTTGCGGGCTATCCGGCTGTAGCCCAAAGATGTCATACCAGGCACGCATCTCGTAGCCGTTATTCAGAGTAACTGGACGATAGGGGGCGTGGGGTAAGATAAATTTTATGTGGGGCAGGTTGAGCATCTGTACCACAGGCTCAAAGTCATGTCCGTCGGCACCTAGGCCGTGTAGCCAGAAAATGCATGATTGTTTATGACAGGTAGCATTTAGAGTGATGTTTTTGAGCATAACTTGCGCTTGAAATTGTAGTTTGCCTAATCATAATTTATTTCTGAGGCAATCAATGATGAGTACTAGTCAGCTTTTTTAAAATTTTGAGAATGTTTTTCTTAGGTCTATCTTCACTCTATCAAGATGGTAGGGGCGATTTCAGGTTAAGCGTTGATCATTTTGGTAGGGCGTGAGTTGCGTTGCTCTGCAATAAAAAACGAAAGCCCGATTAACGGGCTTTCGTTTATTCCCCCTAGGGAGTTAAGATGCTGCAGCTCTGGAGCATGTTGCACCTTGAGACATATCACATGTAATGACTCGGCCTGTACCAGCGTTATTAGCTGGTACAGGGTTAAATGTTGTGGTTGCAGCTGTTGGCGTTGCAATTAGAGTGCAGGCTGATGGTCTGTGCGCATTCACTGGACGATTAACTGTAAGAGCAGCTAGAGAGCTTTTCGCGTATGCACTGGCCTCTGCCAAGCATGCCGAGTCTGCTGCTTCACGGGTGTAATCCTGATATGCCGGAATCGCCACTGAAGCCAAAATACCAATAATCGCCACTACGATCATTAACTCAATCAGGGTAAAGCCTTGTTGTACGTGTTTTTTCATCATGTTTTCCTTCAAGTCAAGTTTAAAGTCAGTTACTTCTTTGTTTAAGTCACTGCTTTTTCAACAGTGTTGGCTAACCCTAAAGCAACAGGCGTGCCAATCCGCTTTTGTAGTTTGTAACTGATTGAAAAATATGAATTAAAGGGTTTTTATGCTTTATTTCTTTGAATTGAATTTAAAAAGTGAGGGCTTGGTTGCGATTAGTTAAGCTGACAGAAAGTGACAGGCTTTGCCCATCTTTGACAGAATAGGTGATGGTTTTGGGCAGGTGGTTTGGCTAAATGCAAAAAAGGGATTGTGTGGTACACAATCCCTTTACTTGGTGCCAGTCGCTTGCTTTTGGCCGTGACTGATTTGCAAAAACAGTGCTGTTTACAACGTAAGACTTACCAGAATTTCCACCAGGGTTTACTGTTGCCTTGCGATTTTTTTCCAGAACCCTGGCTAATTACTTTCCCGATTCGGCAACCTTTTTCAGGCTTTCGAGACCTGGATCAAAAAAGTCGTCGAGCGCCTTGGTCGCGGCATCATCATTTTGCTCAGGCTTTGGAATGTTGGAGGAATCGGCGCGAGTGTAGCTGCCTTTGACTGAAACGACAGTGTCATTGCCGTTGGCAGTCACTGTGATCATTGGGTAAAAGTTAGCAAACTGTAATGTACTTTTTTCATACACATATTCATATTTAACGCGCATGCCAGCGTCGTCAATAAAACGCAGTTTTTCGTACATGACGCCGCCGTTTTTCAGTTTGACGGTGCGGTAGGTGGCATCGTCGCCGTTTTCATCTTTTTTCTGCTCTACGGTGGTAGACACAACGCCTGAATGCCAGGCTTGTTCGTTCCCAAAATCTTTGACCAATGCCCATACTTTTGCAGCAGGCGCTTTGATGGTGACGCTTTTTTCAAAGCGTAAGGCTGCTGCACCGTGTGCACCAGCGGTGAGGGGGATCAACGGCAATAAAGAAACAGCAATCATGCCTAGAAATTTTTTCATTACATATCTCCTGAAATTTACAGACTTTTAAAACTAAAGCTCGGCGTGGATCGGTAAGCGGTCAAAGTGTTTTAAAAAACAATCCGAGACTTTACCCAAAAATAAACTTCTTTGCGACTAATTCATTGGTCATCCTGTGAAAAAATCAAAAAATAGACTGCTTTGGCTCTGCACAGCCCTTTTCTTGCTATTTCGCTTCGAGAATAAATTGCCCGAAAGAGCGGCATAACTTAGGACTGCTGATCGTTTGCGTCACGGTATTGGTGAGTGCATCAATGATGGAGACATTGTCAGTACCCCAGTTGACGACCAGTACCTGATTACTGGCCTTGTCGTATTCAATGCCCTCGGGATATTCGCCCACAGCGATGGTTTTGATGGTGTTGCCATTGGTCAAATCAATTACCGATACGCTTTCGGCGTGATTGTTGCTCACGTAAGCACGACGGCCATCTGGACTAATCGCCACGCCATAAGGATGCTGCCCGGTTTTGACGGTGCTGGCCTGATAGGTCTCTACATTCAGCAAGGTCAGCGTGTTGCTGACCACATTAACGACAAACACGGTTTTACCATCCGGGCTCAAGCTTAGTGCAAAGGGATGCAGACCAACGGGCACTTGCGCGATGGTTTTCAAGGTTTTGGTATCGACCACGGTGACATCGTTACTGTCGCGGTTGGCGATAAACAGTTTTTTGTTATCCGCACTGACCAGCAAGCCGGAAGGGGTTTTGCCCGCTTTGAAGGTTTGCTGTTTTTCAGGATGCGCAGTATCTACTGCAATCACTTGCTCACCGCCCCAATCGGCCACGTACAAGGTTTTCTCGTCGCGGCTTAATGCAATGCCAACGGCTTGGGCGTTGACCGGAATTTCTTGCACCGTTTGTTGGGTGGCGCTATTAATCACTGACACGGTTTGGCTATTAGCGTTGCTGATATACACACGCTGTTTTTTAGGCGCAATGGCGACCCCAACCGGCGCTTTCCCCACCGCAATGGTACGCGTAACTTGCTTGCTGGCAATATTCAGCACGGATACACTGTCACTGCCTTGATTTGTTATATATGCAAGATTTTCAGCGAAACATGTTTGGCAGATAGTAATGAGCAGGATGTTTGCAAGTGACTTTTCGATCAACGCCAGATATTGTTTCAAACATCGAAAAAAATAATTTGGGTTCTTGAGTAACGTACGCATAACAATCAAACGAAGTATTCTTAGATTTGGTTGACATCAATCTTTTTGAGTGAATTGAAATTGAATACTGTGGTTTTTAAGTGATTAAATTCATTAAAAAAAGTATTTTTTTCTTCTACCCAAATGGGCTATGTTAATTTTCAATTTTTATAGGGTAATATCGGTAAGAGGGAATAATTTAAACTTTGAGGAGACACTATGAAACACATGTATTTAGCCGGTTTAAAGTTGTTGCTGTCAATATCAATGCTATCGCTTGCAAACTCTGCTTTTGCGATAACTACTACGACGGGAACGGTGGTCGGTTCTGATTTTGTTAACGGTCAGTCTACATACGCTACTACTTTTTCAGACGGTACGATTGCAACATTTACAGGCAGTAGCGCGTTTAAGAAGAAAAGCCAGGACGGTATCACTGGTGTTGGGATTGCCGGTGGTAGAACAGATGGCGAAATTGATATCGGTGAACGATTGACGGGTTCTTTCTCTAAAGAGGTAATTGTTTCCTCCCTGAATTTGGCATTGTTGTTTGATGGTCCTGAGTACGGTGATGTTAAAGAGGTTGCTAAACTGCTGGTGAATTTTGCGGATGGCGGTACAGCTTCATATTACCTAACCGCGACAGGCGTGCATACTGCAGCATGGACTGGTGAAGGTAGTGTTTTGTCAATTGGCAGTGGTGCTGTAAACGGTGGTACTGGCGCTTGGCAAATCAATAATCCATTTGGTTTCCGTTCTGTTGACAGCATCTCATTCACAGCGGTAAAAGGTTATCCGAAATCAACTTGCCCTAGTTGCGATAATCAATCAGATTATACCTTTGTGGGAATGGTTGTAACGCCAGTGCCTGAAGCTCAAAGTTCTGCAATGATGTTAGCCGGATTACTTTTTATGGCTGGTTTGTACATTCGTCGTATCAGAGCTTAAAACTGACACTTCATCAAGTGTAAAAAGTTACTTGTTCAAAAAAGCTCACGATCAGTGGGCTTTTTTGTTGCTTAAAACGAGCTGTTTGTAAATACTCTGACATCGGTTGTCCTTTCATTAAAGTCTAAAGTGTGAAAAAATTGCATGAAATATTGAAGGCAGTTTTTTATGTTAGATCGTGATGGATACCGTCCAAACGTCGGAATTGTGCTTTGCAATACGCACAATCAGGTGTTTTGGGGCAAGCGTATCAGGGAACATGCATGGCAGTTTCCGCAAGGCGGCATCAAATATGGTGAAACGCCTGAGCAAGCCATGTATCGTGAATTGATGGAAGAGGTTGGCCTCAAGCCTGAGCACGTTAAAATTCTGGGCCGTACACGTGACTGGCTGCGCTATGACGTGCCTACCAGCTGGGTCAAGCGCGAGTGGCGCGGAAGCTACAAAGGACAAAAGCAGATCTGGTTTTTGTTGCGCCTGATCGGGCGTGACAGTGATGTGTCATTGCGCGCGACCGAGCATCCCGAGTTTGATGCCTGGCGCTGGAGTGAGTATTGGGTGCCGCTGGAGGATGTGATCGAATTCAAGCGCGAGGTCTATCAATTGGCCTTGAATGAGTTGGCGACTTTTCTGCATCATCCTGCCAGACGCCATTATCCTAAAGCACGCAAACCCTCGGCCGTGACCAAGCAGCCGCCCACCGTAACGCCAGAATAATGTTCATGCCTGGTTTATAACCAGCTTGCTGTTGCGCGATCTTGCGGTAATATCCACTGCGGTCTCAGGCCGTGGCAGGTGTAGCCGTTGGGGTAACGCACCAGATAGTCCTGATGCTCTGGTTCTGCCAGCCAGAAATCTGTTGCGGGCGTAAGCTCGGTGACAATTTTGCCGGGCCAGATGCCTGAGGCGTTCATTTCAGTGATCAATTGTTCGGCAACAGCTTTCTGTGCTGCTGATGCATAAAAAATGGCTGATCTGTAAGAGGGCCCCAAATCGTTACCCTGGCGGTTGGGCGTGGTCGGGTCGTGAATCTGAAAGAAAAACACCAGTAATTGCCGCAGGCTGATCTGCGCGGGATCAAATACAATCTCGATCGCCTCGGCATGGTTGCCATGATTTTTGTAAGTGGCATGGGGCACCTCTCCGCCGGTATAGCCTACCCGTGTGCTAATGATGCCTGGCAGTCTTCTGATTAAATCCTGCATGCCCCAAAAGCAGCCACCCGCCAGAATAATGTTGTCTTGCATAACCTTCCTCTTTCATCACAAGCAGCCCTGCGTGGTCAAAATGACCGGGTTTTAAATATGGGAATGCTTGAGTCGTGTATCAAATCAA
This sequence comes from Methylophilus sp. YYY-1, assembly GCF_029132825.1. Lineage (NCBI taxonomy): Bacteria > Pseudomonadati > Pseudomonadota > Betaproteobacteria > Nitrosomonadales > Methylophilaceae > Methylophilus > Methylophilus sp. YYY-1. The sequence continues at coordinate 1,240,686 of NZ_WOVG01000001.1, read as the reverse complement.
ACACTTACTGTCTGTCCAGTATAGTGTGTTTAGGTTAAAATACTTCATTTTAGTTCTAACAATGTTGGGGAGCATATGTCAGTCAAGGTAGGCATTAACGGGTTTGGACGGATAGGTCGCATGGCGTTGCGTGCGGCAATTGAGCAGCCAGAGTTCAGCAATATTGAAGTGGTCGCGATTAACAGCTCATATGATGTTGAATACATGATGTATTTGCTCAAGTATGACTCAGTCCATGGTCGGTTTAATGCCAAAGTAGAAGCTGACAATGGCGCGTTGGTCGTGAATGGTAAGCGTATCCATTTGACGGCTGAGCGTGACCCGAACAATATTGACTGGCGCAAAGGCGGTGCAGAGATTGTGGTGGAGTCCACCGGCGCCTTTTTGACTCAGGAAACCTGCCAGCCGCATATTCAAGGCGGTGCCAAAAAAGTAGTGCAATCTGCGCCGGGTAAAGATGATACTCCCATGTTTGTATTTGGCGTGAATCACCATGAGTATACTGGTCAGGCCATTATTTCAGCGGCTTCGTGTACCACCAACGGCTTGGCGCCTTTAGCCAAAGTCTTGCACGATAGCTTTGGTATCAAGCGTGGCCTGATGACCACCATTCATGCCGCCACTGCATCACAACTCACGGTTGATGGCACCTCCAAAAAAGACTGGCGCGGTGGTCGCAGTGTGTTTGAAAACATTATTCCTTCGAGTACAGGCGCGGCCAAGGCGGTGGGCAAGGTGATTCCTTCCCTCAACAAAAAACTCACCGGCATGTCCATGCGCGTGCCTTCTGCCGATGTGTCTGTCGTTGACCTGACCGTGGAGCTCAATATCGAAACGACTTATGAGGCCATTTGTGCAGCCATGCAACAAGCTGCTGACGGCGCGCTGAAAGGCGTACTGGAATACACCAACGAGAAGGTGGTTTCCAGTGACTTCCGTAGCAGCCCAGCCGCCAGTGTGTTTGATGCCGATGCCGGCATTATGCTGGATCCGACCTTTGTTAAAGTGGTCGGCTGGTATGACAATGAATACGGATATACCTGTAACCTGCTGCGTCTGGTTCAACACATTGCTTAATCATGCACGGGGCTTTATGCCCCGTTTGCTTTTGCCAAACAGCTTTTTATCCTTACCAGTTTATATTCAAGCGGCGCCGACCGCTCAAGGGAGACCTTCATGAAATTCATCAAAATGACCGACCTCGATTTACGTGGCAAGCGCGTTTTCATCCGTGCGGATCTCAATGTGCCGGTAAAAGATGGCGTAGTGACCAGTGATGCCAGAATTGTGGCCAGCATGCCCACCATAGAATATGCATTAAAAGCCGGCGCCAAAGTGATGGTGACCTCACACCTGGGCCGTCCTGAAGAGGGGGTGTATACCGAAGAAAACTCCCTGAAGCCCGTGGCCGATGTCATGAGCAAGCTATTGGGTCAGCCGGTCCGTCTGGTGAAAAACTGGCTGGCACCGAATGCGCCTGAAGACAGTTTGACCACAGAGGACGGTCAGTTGATTTTGCTCGAAAACTGCCGCTTTAATGTGGGTGAGAAAAAAAACAATGATGAGTTGGCCAAAAAGTACGCCGCGCTCTGCGATGTATTTGTCATGGATGCCTTTGGCACTGCGCACCGCGCCGAAGCCTCCACCCACGGCATTGCCAAATTTGCACCTGTCGCCTGTGCCGGTATTTTGCTGACCGAAGAGCTGGATGCCTTGAGCCAGGCCTTGCTGGCCCCGGCTCGTCCGCTGGTGGCGATTGTGGGCGGGTCTAAAGTCTCTACCAAGCTCACCGTGCTGGAAAGTTTGTCTGACAAAGTGGATCAACTGGTGGTAGGCGGCGGCATCGCCAATACCTTCCTCAAGGCGGCGGGTCATGAAATAGGCAAATCGCTATGCGAAGACGACCTGGTGGAAACGGCCAAAGGCCTGATGGGGAAAATGGCTGCCCGTGGCGCTTGTGTGCCGATTGCCAAAGATGTGGTTGTGGGCAAGCAGTTTGATGCGAATGAGCCTGCCGTCAAAAAAGCTGCGACCGAAGTGGCAACGGATGACATGATTTTTGATATTGGCGCGCAATCCGCGGCCGAGTTGGTCGATATCATCATGAAAGCCGGTACCGTGGTCTGGAATGGCCCGGTCGGTGTGTTTGAGTTTGACCAGTTTGGCGAAGGCACCAAAACCATTGCCAAGGCGATTGCCGAAACCAAGGCGTTTACGCTGGCCGGCGGCGGTGACACCATTGCCGCCATTCAAAAATACGACATCTATGACAAAGTGTCTTACATCTCAACGGCCGGCGGCGCGTTTTTGGAGTTTCTGGAAGGCAAGACCTTGCCTGCGGTGGCCATGCTGGAAGCGCGTGCTGCCTAGTTTTTGCTCACCGCGGTGAGCTGCTCGCGGACTTAGCCCACATTTGGGCTACACCGAGAGCGGCACCGTCAGTCTGTGGTGTTTGTCGTACACTTCAACGCGATTACGGCCCTGTTTTTTTGCCACATACAGGGCCTTGTCCGCTTGTTCCAGCAGTAAATTACCGTCTTCACTAAAATTGAGCCACTGGGTGCGTGCGGGTTGCTCCTTTGTGGATTGCGCATGATGGGCGCCCAGTGAGGCAATGCCTATACTCACTGTCATCAAGCGGTGTCCGGCAAAACGGATATCCAGCGCCATGATTTTTTGCCGGATGCGCTCGGCAATTTTGACGGCTTCAGCCTGCGTGGTCTGGCCCAGTACCAATACAAACTCTTCTCCACCGTAGCGTGCAGCCAGATCTCCTGGCCGGTTACTAAAGCCTTGCAGAATGGTGGCGACTTGGCGCAAACAGTCATCGCCAGCGGCATGCCCCATGCTGTCATTGAGTTGCTTGAAGTGATCCGCATCGACCATCATCACACTCAGACTGGATTGATGGCGGATCGCGCGTGACCACTCATCCCGCATGAATTGCTCCAGTCGACGGCGGTTGGCGAGGCCGGTGAGCGGGTCTGTCAGTGTGAGGGCAGAAATCCGGTCTTCGACCTGCTTGTGATGCGTGATATTGGTGAGGGTCAGCAAAAAGCACGGGCATTGCTCTGCGAGGCTGCTTTGCATCGGCTGCAAATTCAAGGTCAGCCAGGTCGGCTCCTGGGTTGGGGTGTGGCAGAGGTAATCAATACTGAAATGGTCACGTGCCCCACTTAATACCTGTTGAACGCCCTCCAGCAAGGCTGGCTGGTTGGTGTCTTCATTGGCCTTGCAAATATCGAGATAGGCGATGCCAAACCAGTCTGTGTCAAGTTGCAGGCCGTAAAACAGGCCAAAGCTGCGCCAAGCCTGATTCACATAGAGAATGCTACTTGCTTCATCAATCACTGCCACTTGCAATGATAATGTATCCAGAATACCACTCAGTAATTGCTCTGCAACGTTCACAAAATATCCGATGGGCGGGGGGCTTGAATGATTTAAAGTTTTTAAGTTTTCAACTCTATTCTATTCAAGGCCACGATGACTGTCTAACGCTAACTGCTCAAAATGAGCATCAAAATTGCTTGTTTTAGGATATCCACGACAAAAGGAGTCCAAAAAATGACTGTTCGGATCGGCATAAACGGGTTTGGCAGAATTGGGCGCATGGTGCTCAGAGCCGCTTTAAATCAGGCAGAGTTCAAAGATGTGGAGGTGGTGGCGATCAACGGCATCGAGGCGCCCGAGCAGATGTTGTATATGCTCAAGTACGATTCGGTGCACGGTCGTCTCGCATACGATGCACAGTTAGAGGGCGAATCGCTGGTGGTGAATGGCAAGCCCATCCGGTTGACGGCACATCGTGATCCGGCGCAGATTGACTGGGCCAGTGCAAACGTGGATGTGGTGGTGGAGTGTACTGGTGTCTTTCTGACCAAGGAAACCTGTGCTGCACACATCAATGGGGGCGCGCGCATTGTCGTCCAATCAGCGCCAGGGAAGGACGACACGCCTATGTATGTCTATGGCGTCAATCATTACCATTATCGCGGTGAAGAAATTGTTTCTGCCGCCTCTTGCACCACCAATGGCCTGGCGCCTATGGCCAAGGTGTTGCATGACCATTTTGGCATCAAACGTGGATTGATGACCACTATTCATGCGGCCACGGCGACTCAAAAAACGGTGGATGGGACGTCGAACAAAGATTGGCGGGGAGGTCGCGGCGTCTTTGATAACATTATTCCTTCAAGTACCGGGGCGGCCAAGGCCGTCGGTAAAGTGATTCCGGCCCTCAACAAAAAGTTAACCGGCATGGCCATGCGTATTCCGTCGGCAGATGTGTCGGTGGTTGACCTGACGGTCGAGTTGCAGCAAAAAACCACTTATGAAGACATCTGCGCCGTGATGAAGTACGCCGCAGAGCGAGATTTGAAGGGGGTACTGGGGTATACCGATGAGGCCGTGGTTTCCAGTGATTTCAGAGGCTACCCAGCTGCCAGCGTGTTTGATGCATCGGCTGGCATTATGCTGGACCCCTCTTTTGTGAAGCTGGTAGCCTGGTACGACAATGAGTATGGTTATACCTGCAATTTGCTGCGTCTGACGCGCTATGTGGGCTATGCCAAGCTGTGCATGACCAATTTGCCTGATCCGGTCGAGATTGAAGAGGTGGCTGCTTAGCGAGACGGCCTCCATTTGCGGGCTGATGTCGTTACCGGACAATTTATTCGCCTGCAAGGGCGTGGCGCATTTATAATGCGGTTTTTACTTTTGTGATCACGATTATGTCAGCGCCATTGCTCGAAACTTCTATCAAGAGTCTGAAAAAACTGCACCAGGGGAAGGTGCGTGATATCTACGATATCGACGCGCAGACCATGCTGCTGGTCAGTACAGATCGCTTGAGTGCTTTTGATGTGATCTTGCCCACGGGGATTCAACACAAGGGCGCGATGCTGACGCAAATGGCCAACTTCTGGTTTGAGCAATTGCAGAATGTGGTGCCTAATCACTTGACCGGGATCGCGCCGGAATCTGTAGTCGCGCCGGATGAAGTGGCGCAGGTCAAAGGCCGTGCCGTGGTGGTCAAAAAACTCAAAGCCTTGCCATTGGAAGCGATTGTGCGCGGGTATCTGGTGGGCAGCGGCTGGAAAGAGTATCAGGCCAAGGGCACGGTATGTGATATTCCGCTGCCAGCAGGCCTGCAACTGGCGCAGCAGTTGCCACAACCTTTGTTTACCCCTTCGAGCAAGGCGGCGGTAGGCGAGCATGATGAAAATATCAGTATTGCCCAGGTGGAAGCCCTGATTGGTAAAGCGCTCACGGCCCAGGTCGAGCAGGCGGCAATTGCGCTGTATACGCGTGCGGCCGAGTATGCGCGTACCAAAGGCATCATCATTGCCGATACCAAGTTTGAATTTGGTGTGGATGCGCAAGGGGTATTGCATGTGATGGACGAGGTATTGACGCCTGATTCTTCACGCTTCTGGCCTGCAGACCAGTATCAGGTAGGCAGCAACCCGCCCAGCTACGATAAACAGTATGTGCGTGACTGGCTGGAAAGTTGCGGTTGGGACAAGACGCCGCCAGGCCCGGAATTACCAGCTGACGTGGCTCAACGCACCTCGGACAAGTACATGGAGGCATTTGCCAAACTCACCGGCCGCACGCTGCAGGTGGATTGACCGCTGAATCTGTCAAGGGCGATGGGGTTTCGTGCACAACTGGTGACGCTGGGCCAACGCTTTAAACAAGAGGTCTTGTTTTATCGCGCATTGCTTGCACATCCGCAAACGCCCTGGTTAGCCAAAGTGTTATTATGGCTAGCCCTGGCGTATCTGGTGTTGCCGTTTGATCTGATTCCCGACTTTATTCCGCTGATTGGCCAGCTTGATGAGATGGTGATTATTCCGCTGTTGCTGTATCTCGCGCTCAAGCTGATTCCTGTGGCGATCAGGCAGGCATGCCGCGATGCGGTCGCGGCTGCGCAGGATCAAAAATAGTGTTGTTTGCCAGCAAATGTTCATATTAATCGCCTATAATGGCGATTTTTTTATAGGGATAGGTTTAAAAACATGTCTTTGAATTTGGTGCCTAGCGGCAAAGATTTGCCCCACGACTTTAACGTCATTATCGAGATCCCAGCCAATGGTGATCCAGTGAAATATGAAGTAGATAAAGAAAGCGGTGCGCTGTTCGTCGATCGCTTTATGGGCACCTCCATGCAGTATCCATGTAACTATGGTTACATTCCACATACCCTGGGCGATGATGGAGACCCGGTGGATGTGCTGGTGATTACGCCAGTGCCTTTGTTGCCAGGTGTGGTCGTGCGTTGCCGTGCATTGGGCATGCTGAAAATGACAGACGAAGCGGGTGGTGATGCCAAAGTGCTGGCGGTGCCGGTTGAGAAAGTCTGCGGCCTCTATGCTTATCAAAAAACATTGACCGATGTATCGCCTTGGCGCCTGGATATGATTGCGCACTTCTTTGAGCACTACAAAGATCTGGACAAGGGTAAGTGGGTGAAAATTGAAGGTTGGGTGGGGATTGAAGATGCCCACAAGGAAATCGTGGATGGGGTTGCCCGTTACAACAAGGCCGAAGTGAAGCCAGCGTTTTAAAGTGAAGCCAGCGTTCTAATTTGTTGCAACGCGCACAACAAAGCCGGGTCGTTCGCCCGGCTTTTTGCTTTATGGACGCTTGAAATCCAAGGTCAATGTAATAAGGGCACGATTAGTAGCGCCACAATATTGATGATCTTGATCAGTGGGTTCACAGCTGGGCCCGCCGTATCCTTGTAAGGGTCACCAACGGTATCGCCTGTCACGGCCGCCTTGTGCGCATCAGACCCTTTGCCGCCATAATGGCCATCCTCAATGTATTTCTTGGCGTTATCCCAGGCGCCACCACCAGTACACATCGAGATAGCGACAAATAAGCCGGTCACGATGGTGCCCATCAACAAACCACCCAGTGCGACCGGCCCCAGAACCAGTCCGACCACAATCGGTGCGGCCACCGGCAGCAGGGAGGGCAACATCATTTCCTTGATGGCTGCGCTGGTCAGCATATCCACGGCTTTGCCGTATTCAGGCTTGGCTGTGCCCTCCATAATGCCTTTGATTTCGCGAAACTGGCGGCGGACTTCTTCAACCACACTGCCTGCGGCACGACCTACCGCTTCCATGGCCATGGCGGCAAACAGATATGGAATCAAGCCGCCGATAAACAAGCCTATGATGACTTTGGGATCGCTCAAATCAAAGCTGGCAGTGATGCCGGCGCTTTCAAGCTTGTGTGTGTAGTCTGCAAACAGGACCAACGCTGCCAGGCCTGCGGAGCCAATAGCATAGCCTTTGGTGACCGCTTTGGTGGTGTTGCCTACAGCATCCAGCGGGTCAGTTACATCGCGGACACTGCTAGGTAATTCAGCCATTTCGGCAATCCCGCCTGCGTTATCGGTGATCGGGCCGTAAGCATCCAAAGCCACGACAATGCCTGCCATACTGAGCATGGCCATGGCGGCAATGGCTACCCCATACAGTCCTGCCAGGTGAAAAGCGACATAAATCGCAAGACACACCGAGAGTACAGGCAGGGCGGTGGACTTCATCGAGACGCCTATCCCGGCAATAATATTGGTGGCATGGCCGGTGGTAGAGGCTTGCGCCACGTGTTTGACCGGCGCGTAATCGGTCCCAGTGTAGTATTCGGTAATCCATACCAGTGCCGCGGTCAGTCCCAGCCCTACCGCACAGGCGCCAAACAGGGCCAGGCTGGACACCGTGACTTCACCATGGGTATAGCCTTGCGGAAATACATATTGCGTCACAAAGTAAAACGCAATTAGCGAGAGGACGCCAGCGACCGCCAGGCCTTTATATAGCGCGGGCATCACATTCTTCATATCGGGCGAGGCTTTGACAAAAAAGCAGCCAATAATTGAGGCGACGATGGAAACCGCCCCTAGCAGCAAGGGGTAAATGATGCCATTGGCACCTGCTTCTGTTGCCATCAGTCCCCCCAGTACCATGGTGGCAATCAGGGTCACCGCATAAGTTTCAAACAGGTCAGCCGCCATGCCTGCGCAGTCACCCACATTGTCGCCGACATTGTCCGCAATCACAGCCGGGTTGCGGGGGTCATCTTCAGGAATACCAGCTTCTACCTTACCTACCAGGTCGGCCCCTACATCGGCCCCCTTGGTGAAAATGCCACCGCCCAAGCGCGCAAAGATAGAGATCAACGAGGAACCAAAAGCCAGGCCAATCAGTGGGTTCAGATCAGTCGCCTGCTCAGCACCCAGGTAGATATAAAACCCTGCCACCCCTAACAGTCCCAGGCCAACGACGAGCATGCCAGTGATTGCGCCGCCTTTAAACGCGACATCCAGAGCCGCCCCTATGCCATGCGTCGCGGCTTGGGCGGTCCGTACGTTTGCTTTCACCGAGACGTTCATGCCTATAAATCCGCAGGCACCGGAGAGAACCGCGCCAATCACAAAACCGATGGCAGTTTGCGGGTTTAGAAAAATACCGATCAAGATCGTCAAAACAACCCCAACCAGGGCAATCGTTTTGTATTGTCGGGAGAGATAGGCAGCCGCCCCTTGTTGAATGGCGCCGGCAATTTCTTGCATGCGGGCGTTCCCCGCGGGCAACCCTGAAATCCATTGACTCATTACGACGCCATACACTACCGCCAGAACGGCGGCACCAAGCGCTAACATTAGTGCAACTGACATGACTTCTCCTGTTCCTGATGAAACTGCGTTGAAGATAATGACTGCTCACCACCCTGTTGCCAGATTTGTTAATGGAATGTAACAGGTTGGGGCATTATTGCACTATTAGTGTGCACCTACAATAGCGTGTAATAGCGGAGCATACGTACTCTGATTGCAGAGATGGCCGGGTTCCCGGCTGGCAGGTGAGGTTGGCTCAGTCTTGACGCTGGTGATCGACAAACTCAAGCAGGGCCGCTTCCAGCGCAGGATTGTCGATTTGTTTGGCGCAACGTTCGAGTGCCGTTAAGGCGTGCTTGGACGGGGATTTGATGCGTTTGGTTTTGCTAGGCGGGCGAGATTTTACTTGCACTTTGACCTTAATTGCGTTAAGGTTTAAAGCCTTGATTTTCCGGGAGTTTTGACTAAATTCCTGGATTTTTCGCAGTAATTGGGCTTCCATTAGCCTGATTCTGCTGGCCACAGCGCCTGATTGCACTGCAATCGTTAGCGCCCCCTCTTGTAGGGCTAGCACATGCGAAAGCCTGGAAAATTCCGGGGCAACTGCAGACCAGCATTGTTGTAATTGCTGACGGTCATCCGCTTCTTGTAGTAGCGGTTTGAGCGCTTGATGATGTTTGAAAATCTGGTTGATTTTGAACATGGCCGGTTGTCCACAGAATGCTTGAATATTGTACACCACATCGCTGTCATGCATGTTTAGTCGGCATGCGGCGGGTGCATCGCGAGAGTTCGTAGCATGATTAATATCATTATTGTTTCAGAAAAAATGGCCAAGCCCAAAACATTGGGCGTGTTTGAAAGTGTCGGCTTGGTGCTGGCGCTGATTTTGGTGCCTATCGTGTTGACGCTGTTGTTTATCACACCGCAGCAGGTCATTAAATCACAAGGCGTTAAAGCTATGCTGCCGCCTCACTTGCGTGGTGCCATGTTGTCTACCCAAAATCACCTCGATGCTTATGCCAAGCAAATTGGCGAATTGCAGGCGCGTATTTTGCGGCTGGATGCGCAAAATCAGCGCTTGTCCAAATTGGCAGGCGTCAAATCGACTGCCGAGCCGATTAATGAAAGAACGCCGGTCAACGACATGATGGGCCGCGGGGGGCCGCTGGTAAAAGATTCTCCGCTGAGTGAGGAAGACCTGAAAGCAACCATCGAGCAAATGTCTGCAGACCTCGATTTGCGTGATGAGTATCAGGGCAAGCTTGAGGCCAAGTTGTTGCAAAAGAGCGTATTGCGCGAAATGCTGCCTAATAGTAGTCCGGTGGAAGCCGCGTATAGTTCGTCCAGTTATGGCTGGCGGATTGATCCCATGAGTGGCCATCGCGCTTTCCACGAAGGCCTGGATTTCCCAGCCTCGGTGGGGACGCCGGTTTATGCTGCCGCAGACGGTATTGTGACTACCGCGGTACAAACCGCAGACTATGGCAATTTACTCAAGATTGACCATGGCGCGGGTCTTGAAACGCGCTATGCCCACAATTCGAAGTTATTGGTGAACCCGGGAGACCGTGTTACCAAGGGTCAAAAGATTGCCTTAATTGGCAGTACCGGACGCTCAACCGGGCCGCATTTGCATTATGAAATTCGTCTCAATGGCAACCCGCTGGACCCGCGTGAGTATCTCAAAAATCATTCCTGACCCAGTCAGGCAATACAATAATTGAGACAATCGCCCTCTATATCTTATACAATCTCTGTTTATTTCAATTAACACCGCGTCAGCGGAAATCGGTGTGACTCATGTTAGCCTCGTTGTTTAAAAAAGTATTTGGTAGCCGCAATGATCGGCTCGTCAAGCAGTACCAGCAAATCGTCAAACAAATCAATGCATTAGAGTCAGAAATCGCCGCACTCTCGGATGAGCAGTTGCGGGCCAAAACTGAGGAGTTCAAACAGCGTTATGCTGGCGGTGAGAGCCTGGAAAAGCTGTTGCCAGAAGCTTTTGCAGTTGTGCGTGAGGGCGGCAAGCGCGTGTTGGGGATGCGTCACTTCGACGTACAGCTGATCGGTGGCATGGTGCTCAACGCAGGCAAAATTGCCGAAATGCGTACCGGTGAAGGTAAAACCCTGGTGGCGACCTTGCCGACTTATTTGAATGCCTTGACCGGTAAAGGCGTACATGTGGTTACGGTCAACGACTATCTGGCCAAGCGTGACGCCGAATGGATGGGCAAACTGTATAACTTCCTGGGTCTGAGCGTAGGCATTAACCTGTCTCAAATGACGCATGATGCCAAGCAGCTGGCCTATGCGGCAGACATTACCTACGGGACCAATAACGAGTTCGGCTTTGATTACCTGCGCGACAACATGGTGTTTAGCAAAGAGGAGCGCGTACAGCGTCCTTTGCATTATGCGCTGGTGGATGAGGTGGACTCTATCCTGATTGATGAAGCGCGTACGCCCTTGATTATTTCCGGCCAGGCGGAACACAGCGTGGATTTGTATGGCGCCATCAATGAAGTGGCCAAGCAATTGGTGCGTCAGCAAGCCGAAGAGGGTGAAGGCGACTTCTGGGTAGATGAAAAAGCCCAGAGTGTGACCATGAGTGAAGCCGGGCATGAGCATGCCGAGCAATTGCTGGAACAAACCGGCTTGCTGGCGGCGGGTTCAAGCCTGTATGAACCGGCGAATATTACGCTGGTGCATCATTTGTATGCCTCCTTGCGCGCACAAAATCTCTATCATCGCGATCAGCATTATGTCGTGCGTAACGGCGAGATCGTCATCGTCGATGAGTTTTCTGGCCGCATGATGCCGGGCCGCCGCTGGTCTGATGGCCTGCATCAGGCAGTCGAAGCCAAAGAAGGCGTGACCATCCAGAAAGAAAACCAGACCCTGGCTTCGATCACGTTCCAGAACTATTTCCGCATGTATCAAAAGCTGAGCGGCATGACCGGGACGGCTGATACCGAGGCCTATGAGTTTAACCAGATTTATGGCTTGGAAACCGTGGTGATTCCAACCCACAGACCGGTACAGCGCCTGGACGCGATGGATAAGGTCTACCGCACGGCGATGGAAAAATATAAAGCCGTCATTGAGGATATCAAACAGTGTCAGGCCAAAGGTCAGCCTGTGCTGGTCGGGACTACTTCGATTGAAAACTCCGAACTGATTTCCAAGCTCCTGACTCAGGCCAAGCTTGAACATCAGGTATTGAATGCCAAACAGCATGAGCGCGAAGCAAGCATCGTGGCAGAGGCCGGTCGTCCAGGCGTGATTACCATTGCCACTAACATGGCTGGCCGCGGTACCGATATTGTGCTCGGCGGTAATTCGGAAAATGAAATTCATGCTATCCAGCAGGATGAAAAACTGTCTGAGGTAGAAAAAGCTGGCAAAATTGCCCAGCTCAAAGCCGAGTGGCAGCAGCGCCATGATGCCGTGCTGGCAGCGGGTGGTTTGCATATCATCGGTACCGAGCGTCACGAATCTCGCCGTGTAGATAACCAGCTGCGTGGACGAGCAGGCCGTCAGGGCGATCCAGGCTCCAGCCGCTTCTATCTGTCGCTTGAAGATCCATTGTTGCGTATTTTCTCCGGTGAGCGCGTGGCAGCGATTATGACCCGCCTCAACATGCCGGAAGGTGAAGCGATTGAACATGCCATGGTGACGCGCGCCATTGAAAACGCGCAACGCAAGGTTGAAGGTCGTAACTTTGACATCCGCAAGCAATTGCTGGAATACGATGATGTCTCCAATGACCAGCGCAAGGTGATATACGAACAGCGCAATGAGTTGCTAGAGTCTATTGATGTCGGTCAAACGATTTATGCCATGCGCGAAGACGTCATCAACAGCTTGTTTAATACTTACGTTCCTCCAGGCAGCGTGGAAGAGCAATGGGAAGTCCCAGCGCTCGAGCAGGCTTTGCAGGCTGAGCTTGGCTTGACCTTGCCAGTGGCGGAATGGCTGGAAACCAACCCTGACCTGCATGAGGAAACCTTGCGTGAGCGTATCCTCAATGCTGCCAACGAACTGTATGGTGCCAAGGAGGCACTCGCAGGCAATGACAACATGCGTAATTTCGAGCGATCAGTCATGTTGCAAAGCCTGGATAACCACTGGCGCGAGCATTTGGCGGCACTGGATCATCTGCGCCAAGGCATTCATTTGCGTTCTTATGCGCAAAAGAACCCCAAACAGGAATACAAGCGTGAAGCGTTTGAGCTGTTTGAGTCGCTGTTGAATACGGTGAAAAGTGAAGTCACCAAGATCACCATGCAGGTGCAGATTCGTTCCCGCGAAGAGCTTGAGGCCGAAGAACGCCGCGCAGAAGAAGCCATGCGCGCCGCCGAGGTGGCAAATGTGCAGTATCAACACACGGATTACGACTCTGCATTGGCAACTACAGATGCAAGCGCCGCGGAATCTTTGAATGTGCCTGAAGGCGTACGTGTTGGGCGTAATGACCCTTGTCCATGTGGCTCTGGCAAAAAATATAAAAATTGCCACGGTGCTTTGAGCTAGGGTAAGTTTGAAAGGAAATCAGCATGTCAGAACAGGAAATTGCCTCACCATGTGTCGGGGTGTGCAGCATGGACGAAGTGAGTGGTTTTTGCCAGGGCTGCTTTAGAACGCTAGAGGAAATCCGCCAATGGTGGGATCTGGATAATGCGGCCAAAGCCGATGTCATCAAAACGGCAGCGGCACGTGAGGCGGCAGTGTTTGGCGAATAGCTCGCTTTTGCAGGATTTAAGATACAAATAAAAAAGTCGGCAGTTGCCGACTTTTTTATTTGTGTAAGTTATTTTGAGCTGATTGAGGGCTGATTTAGCTGAAGCCTGGTGAATGATTTGTGACGCAAACAGTGATTCTCAATCTCAAATCAAGTGATTATTTTACATATCACCCAGTGGCTGGTCAGCGAGCGCTTTGGATTGTGCGTCCAACTTGGTAATGACCATGTTCAACGAGGCATTTAACTCTTTTAAAGCTTCGATATCCAGTGTGTGCAAGACTTGCGGCAGAATGCCATCTACTGGTTTCGGTGCCTTGGCGAGCACCGCGTGCCCAGCATCAGTCACAATCAGGCCGACTTTGCGCTGGTCTTCGCTTTGACGCTGTTTTTGCACCAATTGTTTTTTGACCAGTTTTTCGACCAGCAAGCTACAGGTGGATTGATGGATGGCCAGATTTTCAGCCAGACGAGAAACACCTAATTCTGGGTGCGTGGCGATTTCGTGTAATAACCACAATTGCGAGCCTGAAATGCCACACGACACTTCAATCTCCCTGAAGTGTTGCCTCACGGTTCCAAAAATAATCCGAAATTGTTTTAAAGCTTCTTTGGCAAGAGTATTTTGCATGGTTAATTTAATGTAAATATTTATTTTTTTATTGTATCAGCTTCCCTGAATGTCCACCTGTTATGAGGTGGCGAATGTCGGGAAAAAATCCCGAACTGGGTTTATTTTAGACAAAAAAGTTATTTTCACGATAAATATTAACGATATTTATACTTTAAGGGTAATTGTTTACGTGGATTAATGAGCCCGGTGCGTATTAGTCCTGCGCTGGGGTAACGTCGATCGCTTGCGCCGCGGCCAGGGTCTGCAAGGTCTCTATTCCAAATTGAAGCAAAGTCTCGCGCGGCAGATCTGGCAGATGTTGGGACAATTCTAGCAAATGTTGTTCTGCAGTGGCCGGATGCAGATGTATCTGTTGTAACAATTGGTAGGTGATCACGTTGAGTTGGATAAAGCGTATCTGGAAATCTGGCGTGCGATACACGAGCAGGTAAGTGTCAGCGGCAGGCAGGTGCCGTTGCTTGCGCGACAGTTGATGCACCGGAAAAGCATAATGCAGCAGGCGATGCACGGCGGTCAGGCTGACGCGATGGGCGAGTCCAGGCGCCAACGCTGTTTGCGCGGCCGCTGGCAGTGGTGCTTCTGCCAGCTCGCGACTAAGCGCCAGTTCTATCCATTCATAATGGGCCAATTCAGTCGTGTATGGGGGCAGGTCAGCGGCTTGATGGGTGCTTAAAAAATCGACAAATCTGGCGGGAATATCCTGAAACAAGGGATTGGCAAATGTTTGCCCGGAGAAGCACTGCCGCGCCAGGCGTTGAAAGATGCGCTTGCCCAGGATGGACCTCAGCACTGGAAAACAGGCTTGCAGGCTAGTCAAAAACTGGTTAAAGACGATCTCCGTGTAAATGCGCATGCGTTTGCGGTCTACCCCAAGCGGAGGGGCATGCTGTGCCGGCTGACGCAAATGGGCGGTAAAATTGGCCTGATAATCCTGAAAAGCCTGAAAAGCCTGCATCAGGCCACCTCTGGCAGCATGTTTGCGTCGGTCAGCAATTGCGATTGCTGCGATTGCGCAATCCGCTTCACTTCAAGCATGACTTCGTTGAGTGTCGGAATATTGCTATCTCGCTCCAGCAGCGTCGGGAAGATCTTCAAGTTGCGATAGGCATGGGTGAGTAATTGCCACACCGGTTCAATGACCGCTTCGCCATGGGTGTCTACCAGTAAGTCAGGTTGCGCTTGCCAATGGCCGGCCAAGTGCCCGTACACCACACGCTCGGCTGGGATCTGGTCCAAAAAGGCATAAGGATCAAACTGAAAGTTGACGCTGTTGACATACACATTGTTGATATCCAGATGCAGGTCGCAATCCGCCTCGGTCAATACGGCATTGATAAAGCTGACTTCATCCATGTCTGACATCGGTGCCGCCACGTAAAACGAGGTATTTTCAACTGCGATGCGCTGCTCCAGAATATCCTGCGTTTGCCGGATGCGTTGCGCCACATATTTCACCGCCTCTTGCGTGAAGGGGATAGGCAGTAAATCATAAATATAGCCATTGCTCAGGTCGCTGCAATAACTCAGGTGCTCGGTATAGAGCGGAATCTCGAAGTCTTTCAGAAACTGCTTAAGCTGTTTGAGAAAAGCGATGTTGAGCGGGTCTGGACCGCCCAACGATAAACACAAGCCATGACACACCATGGGATAGCGTTGCACAAACCAGTCTAGTTCCGCCGCGTATTTGCCGCCAGCCTGTAACCAGTTTTCCGGGGCAATCTCCAAAAACTGCAGCGCGCTGAGCTGTGGCTCCCCATGCTGCCGCATCAGTTGGGGAATCAGCTCACGCTTGAGCCCCAAGCCCGCACCCTGAATCTCTGAGCGTAACGCCATGGCGCTAGGGTCCCTCAGGATTTGCTGGCGTGACAGGCACCTTCTTTCATTTTCTCGGCAGAGCAGCCACCCTCCTTCATTTTTTCTGCTGAACAGCTGCCCTCTTTGCTTTTATGGTGGTGGCAAGAACCCTCTTTCATTTTCTCGGCAGAGCAGCTGCCTTCTTTCATCTTTTTCTTGTGTGCCCCACATTGGCCGCTCGCACATTTACCTTCCTTGGCTTTGCTGTCTGTGGCTTCTGCCACCTGGTATCCTTGCGCGAGCGGTTTGATTTCAAACGGATTACTTGCGGCATGCGCGCTGACCGCTGCAATTGACAAGGCCACTGCACCTGTCATTAATGCCACATTTTGCTTTTTCATGATTTTTTCCTTCTTGCTCAGATTGAAAAGCGGACATCAGTAAAACTTGTCCAGTTGTTGTGTGATTCGTTCCTTGGCTGTTGCAGAGAGCGTCAGTGACTGATCGTCCGCCGCCTGTTGCTGCCAACTGGCGAGGTGACGGCGCATCCACAGCAGTTGCTGTTTAAAACGCCTGCAATAGACGCAAATGAGCAAATGCACTCTCACCGCCCACCGCTCACGCCAGTTGAGTGGACGGTCCAGTGATTGCGAGACCAGCAGGCTGGTTTGTTTGCAACTCAACATTTATTTTCTGTGCTACCTATGGTTACCAGTTCATCTCAAGACATTTTCGCAGACTCATGCGGGCGCGGTATAGCATGACCCAAGCATTGGTCGCGCTGATCTCGAGTACCTTACAAATTTCTTCATTCTCCATGTCATCGACTTCGCGCATGGTGAAAATCGCCGCCAGTTTTTGTGGCAGCCGCTCCATGCATTGTTGCAATATGGTCAGGAACTGGCTTTGTTGCAAGGCTTGCTGTGGCATATCCCACGCCTGCGGTTTTTCTGCCCAGTGCCCGGTTTCATCAAAAAACTCATCCATATTGGCATCTTCTTCGCTCATGAGTTCCGAGGCGGGCACTTCACGCAGTTGTTTGCGCAGACAGTCTATGATTTTATGCTTGAGGATGCCGGTCAGCCAGGTGCGTGGGCTGGAGTGTTCGGCAAAGTTTGGATTTTTGATGGCTGCAAGCAAGGTTTCCTGCACGACATCTTCAGCTTGATGACTGTCGCGCAAGCGGGCGAGGGCAAAACGGTAAAGATAGTCGCCATGTTCATTGAGCCAGTCATGCGGATTTGGTTTCATGGCGGCTATTGAATCATAGATTCAAGGGCGGTGGAATAGCGTTTGCAGGAGAGTGACGTAAGCTCCCATGGGTGTGACACAAACTATCCCAGTTGCGACAGTCGTTCAGAATAGACTTTGCGCAGCAATGGCGCCAGTGAGCTCACCTGCAATGCTTTTTGCAGCAGCGTCTGGTCTCCTTCCCCGAGTTTTTGCAGTCCCAATGCGGTGCGTATGCTGATGCCGTGCACGTCACGCTGCAAAATCTGGATGTCGTCACCGGCTTGAATGAGGCCGACTTGCAGCACACGCAAGTAAAAACCGCTGTAGCCGCTACGCAAGAACTCATCGAGCATGTCGGGCTTGCCCACTTTGTGGCCGAATTTAAAGCACGGAATGCGCGGCATGGTCACTTGTACCTGCACCACATCCCCGATTTGCAGGATATCGCCGATACAGACGTCACTTTCGAGCAATCCTTGTACGGTGAGGTTTTCGCCAAAAGTGCCATACGCGAGTGTACTTTTTTGCCAGCGGTTTTGCCAATGCGCATAATGCTCAAACGGGTAGGCATACAAGGCCTGGTGTTCGCCGCCATGCACGGTCAAATCGGCCTGACCATCGCCCTCCAGGCCCAGCGCTTGCACGGTAACCTGGCCTGTCAGGGGTGTTTTATAAATGCCAGTGAGGACGGGTTTGCCGTTGATGTGAACGGTTTGCGGCAAGGCCGCATTGACTGAAAGTAGTTTCATAGCAAGCTAGAGAGGGGAGTCGGTGATCTTGTCATGCTCGCATAAATCGCCTTGTGCTTTAATAAGTGATTCAACTTATCTTCCAGCATACGCGCATGCCAGGCCTTATTGACTGGGGGGCATGTCTGCGCGTTGTTCTATCAATTGCAAATAATGCGCGGCATCGAGACCGGTTTGATTGCGCTGCGCCAGCCAGATGGTTTCTGCCAGGCATTCGAGCAAGGCATGTTGGGCGGCGTGCTCTTCCTGAAAGCGGGTACACAGTTTGCCGTAGGCTTGCGTAATGCCGATCGGCTGGTTGATGCTGATTTGTTCCTGGATGGACAGGTGCAAACTCATATGCAAAAACGGATTGGTTTCTCCCATTTCAGGGTAGTAAGCCTGTTGCAGGTAATGCGCTGGCTGGTCCAGGATGTCATGGTATTCGGGGTGCATATGCATGATGCCCACGGCCATTTTCTCCAGCTCGGTCAAGGCTTGTTGCTGTTTGAATTTTGCCCAGGCATCAAAGAAAAACTGCCTCACTTCATCGCGGCTGGGATTAAACAAGGCCATGGCTAAACTCCTGCCGGTGGGGCAACCGGCTGTATCTGTTTGTCGTGAAATTCACATAAATCGGCGATGCAACATTCACCACATTTAGGGTTGCGGGCTGTGCAGGTATAGCGGCCATGCAGAATCAGCAAATGATGCGCATCTTTTAAAAAGGCTTTAGGTGTCGTGCTCAAAAAACGCTGTTCGACCTCGAGTACATTTTTACCCTGGGCCAGTTTGGTGCGGTTGCCGACGCGGAATAAATGGGTATCGACCGCAATGGTGGGTTGGCCAAAGGCGGTATTCAGAATCACATTGGCTGTTTTGCGGCCAACACCGGCCAGGGCTTCGAGCGCTTCTCGGGTATCTGGAACTTCACCGTCATGCAAGTTAAGCAATTGCTCGCAACATTTGAGCACGTTTTGAGCTTTGGCGTGATACAAGCCTATGGTTTTGATATAACTTTCCAGGCCTTCGACCCCAAGTGCCAGGATGGTTGCCGGCGTATTGGCGACCTTGAACAGCTTGCGCGTGGCGATGTTCACGCCTTTGTCTGTCGCTTGTGCAGACAAAATCACCGCAATGAGCAACTCGAAGGTAGAGCTATGCTCGAGTTCTGTGGTGGGGTTGGGAATGGCCTGCGCCAGTCTTTCAAAAATGGCCTGTCTTTTTTGAGCATTCATCACAAGATTTCAATCTATTGGGGTGGCTTAGCCTGCCTGGCTTTAATACGCGCCAGCGCGGCTGCAATTGCCGCCTGTTTGAGTGCCTCGGTAGCGGTCGGGGTTGGCTGCGCGGTGTCGCTGGCCGGTCTCGTCTCCATCCGGGGCTGGTCTTTGGCATAGGTGTGGGCTGTTGCGTGATTTTCAAGCGCCAAGCGTTTTTGCCGCTGTTGATGGCGGCGTCTTGCCAGGTCGGATTCTGCGGGAGACATTGCCATCTGCCGCCCCGGCACGGCTTGCAGGCTGATGCAATCGACCGGACAGGGCGGCAGGCACAATTCACAGCCGGTGCATTCCTGCGCGATCACCGTATGCATTTGCTTGGAGGCGCCGGCGATAGCATCAACCGGGCAGGCCTTGATACACAGCGTACAGCCAATGCAGGCGTCTTCATCAATCACGGCCACCAGTTTGCCTTTGGTCACGCCATGTGCGGGATTGAGCGCTTGGTAGGGTTGGTTGAGCAAGGCGGCCAGTGCGTGTATGCCAGCGTCGCCGCCAGGTGGGCACTGGTTGATGTTTGCCTCGCCGCGAGCAATGGCGCCAGCGTAGGGTCGGCAGCCGTTATATCCACATTGGCCGCACTGGGTTTGTGGCAGCAGGGCGTCAATTTGACTGATCAATGGCTCTAGTCTGGCAGGGTTTTCTGGCGCGGTTACGCCTGTCTGCGTGAGGTCTGCTAGTGGCTGTGCGGAAGGCGGCATGGAGCTTGGACGAGCGTTAATCCGAATGGATTGATTATAACTGAAAGGGTGCGTTACTCAGGACTTTATGCCGTATCCCCACTGTTTAAATCTATGCTGCTGGCAGGATTATGGAGTCACAGACGCCTTGCAAGTGGTTCTTTGGCGTTCATGCGTATAATCAGTTAAAATATTGGCTTTATTATTGAATGGCGTTAGGTATGTTGACGGGCAGTTTGGTCGCAATTGTGACCCCGATGTTTGAAGATGGTCGTTTGGATCTGGACGCACTCAAAAAGCTGATCGACTTTCATGTCGATGCCGGTACGGACGGTATTGTGATTGTCGGGACGACCGGTGAGTCGCCCACCGTAGACGTAGACGAGCATTGCCTGCTGATTAAAACCACGGTGGATTATGTCGCCAAGCGGGTGCCGGTGATTGCCGGTACTGGTGCTAACTCTACCGCTGAAGCCATTGCTTTAACTGCCAAAGCCAAAAGTTTGGGTGCGGATGCCTGCCTGCTGGTCGCGCCTTATTACAACAAACCTTCACAAGAGGGCTTGTATCAGCACTTTAAAGCAGTGGCTGAAGCCGTCGATATCCCGCAAATTTTATACAATGTGCCTGGCCGCACCGGGTGCGACCTGAGCAATGACACGGTGTTGCGCCTGGCGCAGCTCCGCAACATCGTCGGCATCAAAGATGCGACAGGGGGCATTGAGCGGGGCACTGATTTGCTGCTGCGCGCACCATCAGATTTTGCGGTCTACAGTGGCGATGATGCCTCAGCACTGGCGATGATGTTGCTGGGTGGCAAAGGGGTTATTTCCGTGACGGCGAATGTGGCACCGAAACTGATGCACGAAATGTGCGTGCAGGCCTTGAGTGGCAACCTGGTTGCCGCCAAGGCGGCCAATGCCAAACTGTTTGCCCTGCACCAGAAACTGTTTGTTGAGGCCAACCCCATCCCCGTGAAATGGGTATTGCAACAAATGGGCTTGATCGGCACCGGGATCCGTCTGCCGCTGGTCAATTTGTCGGGCCAGTATCATGAAGTATTGCGTCACGCCATGCAGCAGGCAGAAATCGCCGCTGTTTGAGCGTGCAAAGACTAATTTAGGATAAGGCTAGTGAAACACATGAGTCATGTATGGTTACAACGCGCAGTGCTGTTCAGTCTGGTGACTGTGTTGGCCGCCTGCGATTCTATCCCGTTTATGAACAACAGTTCGGACTACAAGGGGGCCAGTCGTTCCAAGCCACTTGAAGTGCCGCCTGACCTTACGTCGGTCCGCACCAGCAGCACCTACAATGTGCCAGGCGCCACCAGCTATTCGGCTTATAGCCAAAACCAGGAAGCGCAAGAGCAGAATGGTCCGCAGCCCGTGCTGGCTGACATGAAAAATGTGCGTATGGTCAAAGCGGGTTCCCAGCGCTGGCTGGTGGTGAATGCGCCACCGGAAAAAATCTGGCCGCTGGTGCGTGATTTCTGGCTTGATCAAGGCTTTGCCGTCCGTGTCGAGAATCCTGAACTTGGGGTGATCGAGACAGAGTGGTTGCAGTCGGATGCCATCAAGCCCAAAGAAGACAACCGTGGGTATGGCGAGAAGTTTGATGCCTGGCTGGATAAGCTCTCCGGCTTTGCCGATAGACGTAAGTTTCGTACCCGTCTGGAGCGTGGCGAAAAAGAGGGCACCACTGAAATCTATATGACGCACCGCACTGTTGCCGGTGCGCCAGATGATGGCAAAAACTATGTCACCACTCAGTTAGGGGTGATTGATACCGGCTATCGTCCGAATGCGGCGGATAACAAAAATAATGCAGGGAAAGAGTTTGATGCTGATCTGGATGCGGAGTTGTTGCGCCGGATGATGGTCAAGCTTGGTCTGGATGAGCAGAAAGCCGATCAGGTCATGACGCAGGCGGTTTCGGACAAGCGCGCCGATGTGGTAAAAGAGCCGGACCAGAGCGTGACGCTCAAACTTAATGAGCCGTTTGACCGCGCATGGCGCCGTGTGGGCCTGGCGCTGGACCGTATTGGTTTTGTGACCGAGGATAAAAACCGCTCTGAAGGTATTTTCTATGTGCGTTATGCGGATACGGATGCTGAAGACCCGATCAAGCAGAAAAAAGGCTTGCTGGAGCGCTTGAAATTCTGGAGCAGTGACGATGACGAGAAGAGTAATGCACCGACCGAGGTTAAATCCGGTGATAAAAGCAAATTCTGGAAAGGCACGTCCGATGGTGACAAGTCGAGCAAGCAATACCATATCCAGGTGCTGGAAAATGCCGATGACACCACCGATGTGTATGTGTTGACGCCTGACAACAAACGCAATACCTCCACTACGGCAAACCGCATTATTTCGCTGTTGTATGATCAATTGAAATAAGCGGGTCCGCGCGTGCGATTTGCATCATTGGGCAGTGGCAGCGCAGGCAATGCCACGCTGGTAGAAGCCGGGGAAACCCGGCTTTTGCTTGACTGCGGCTTTAGTGTCAAGGAAACCGTGCAGCGTCTGGCGCGCTTGCAGTTGGCCCCTGAGCAACTGACAGGCATCCTGGTGACGCATGAGCACGACGATCATGCGCGAGGCGCGTTTAAACTGGCTGCACGCTACCAGATCCCCGTCTGGCTCACGCATGGCACCTACCGCATGTGCGAGCGCTATTTGCCTAGCCAGGCGGTGAAGATACAGCTGATTGATGCCCATACGCCATTTGCCCTGCAAGACATAGAAGTCCATCCCTATCCTGTGCCACATGATGCCCGCGAACCCGCACAATTTGTGTTTACGGATGGCGCGCACAAGCTGGGGGTGCTCACAGATGTCGGCAGTGTGACCCCGCATATCGTGGCCATGCTACAGGCGTGTGATGGCTTGCTGCTTGAGTGCAATCATGATCTGGAGATGTTGCGCACCGGGCCTTATGCACACTCGCTGAAAAAGCGGGTAGGTGGCTGGTTGGGGCATCTGGACAATCAATCCAGTGCCCAGCTACTGAGTCAGCTGGACAACCGCCGCCTCAAGCATCTGGTTGCTGCGCATTTAAGCGAGAAAAATAATACGCCTGCCTTGGCCAGGCAGGCGTTGAGTGAAGTCTTGCATTGTGCCAGTGACTGGATAGGCATTGCCCATCAGGCTGAGGGACTGGACTGGCGCGACTTGTAAGGCGCGCCAGTCCAGTCCGCCTAACTTAGTGCCACACGACCACTAGTCTAGCACCATGATTTGCTCTGAGAGCCTGATCATGCGTTCCACGGGCGTCACCCAGACAATGCCATCTCCCACATTGCCGGTATGGGCCACCTCGACGATGGTTTGCAAGATACCCTCTACCAGGTCATCCGGCACCACCATATACAGATAGACTTTAGGGCTGTAATCGGTGAGCTCCTCTCGTACCCCTGCACTTGGTTTTTGCAGGTGTGGACCGCAGCCTTCCATCTTGTGGACGGACATGCCGGGGAAGCCTTTGATGTTGCGCAAGGCCGAGCGGATTTTAGGTAATCTCGCTGGTTGTACAACCGCTTTGATTTCTTTCATAAACAGTCACCCTGAATATTTTTACGTCGCTTGTTTAGGCATGGATTATGCCTCTATTTTGCTTTCTTCAAACTTACGGTACAAGGTTGGCACCACAATCAGTGTCAACAAGGTTGAAGTGATCAAGCCACCAATGACCACGATCGCCAATGGCCGCTGTACTTCTGAGCCTGGGCCGGTGGCAAACAGAAACGGCACCAAGCCTAGCATGGCCACCGTGGCCGTCATCATGACTGGTCGGAACCGCTGCGCGCAGCCCTTGCGAATCGCCTCCAGTTGACTCAGGCCTTCATCACGCAAGGTGCGGATATAAGACACCAGCACCACGGCATTAAGTACTGCAATCCCCCACAGGGCAATAAAGCCGACAGAGGCCGGGACTGATAAATATTCGCCGGTGACAAACAAGGCAATCACGCCGCCAATCGAGGCAAATGGCAGCACCAGAATAATCATGGTGGCAAAGCGTATCGACTGGAACAGCAAGAACAGCAAGAAGAAAATCGCCGCAATGGTGACTGGGATAATAATCATCAGGTGCCCCATGGCCCGCTCCATGTTCTGGAACTGGCCACCATACTCAAGGTAGTAACCATCGGGCAATTGCAGGCGCTGATCCAGCACTTGTTGCAGCTCCGCCACAAAACCACCCAGGTCGCGGTCTTTCACGTTCACCCCGATGACAATGCGGCGTTTGGCCAGCTCGCGGCTGATCTGCGCCGGCCCATCCTTCACTTCAATATCGGCCACATCGTCCAGCGCCACACGCGAGCCGTTAGGGGAGGTCAACATAATGTTGCGGATGGCTTCTTCGTTATTACGGAAAGATTCTGGATAGCGCACTGCGGCTGAAAATCTGCGTTGTCCCTCAAAAATCTCGGTGGCGATTTTGCCGCCTATGGCTGTTTCAACGATGTCATGCACATCGGCAGTGTTGATGCCATGTCGGGCAATCGCCTGACGGTCAATCGTAATATTCAGGTATTGTTGCCCGGAGACTTTTTCTACCTTGATTTCTGTCGCGCCTTTGACCGTGCCGGCAATCTTGGCAATTTCGTCCGCTTTTTGTTTCAGCATATCCAGATCTTCACCGAATATCTTGACGGCGACATCGGCACGCACCCCAGTCAGCAACTCATCCACGCGGTCAGAAATAGGCTGCGCCATGATGATTTGCACGCCCGGGATGTACTTCTCAAGCACTTGACGCATTTTTTCCGCAATATCATCCTGTGTCCAGCCTTCCGGCCATTCATCACGCGGTTTCAGGCTGATAATGGGGGTGGACTCGTTTTGTGCCTGCGCATCGGCCGGACTTTCACCACGGCCGAGGCCGGAGATGGCAGACTTGACGCCCGGCACTTGCTCCATGATCAGCTTCATCGCCTTGTTTTCCATTTTCATGGATTCTTCGAGCGAAATATTAGGGACACGGTTAATGCCCGGCACAATCGAGCCTTCTTTCATTTCTGGGATAAAAGAAGTCCCCAAAAACGGGAATAGCGCAATGGTGCCAATAAATAAAAGCGCCGAGAAAGTAATGGTTTTTTTCTCGTTATTGAGTACCCAGTTCAGAGCGGATAAATAGGGTTGCTTGATCGTCTGTATCAGCTTGGTGTCTTCACCGCTCCCGCCCTTTAACACATAGGAGCACAGCGCTGGCGTCAGGGTCAGCGACAAGATCAGCGACACAAACAGGGCAATGGCAATGGTGTAGGCCAGAGGCGCGAACATTTTGCCTTCCATGCCTTCCAGTGTCATCAATGGCAAGAACACCAGGATAATAATGCCTACGCCAAACAAAACGGGTGTCGCCACTTCCGTGGCAGCTTCCAGTGCCACGCGAATCCGGCTTTCGTCTTTACGGTGCCCCAGGTGGTGAAACGTATTTTCAACCACCACCACTGATCCATCGACCATCAAGCCAATGGCAATCGCCAGTCCGCCCAATGACATCAGGTTGGCAGAAATCCCGTAATGGTTCATCACCATAAAGGTAATTAGTGGCGTCAGCACCAGCGTGCCGACCACAATCAGGCTGGAACGCACGTCGCCCAGGAACAGGAACAGAATCACAATCACCAGAATAATGCCTTCAATCAGCACTTTGGTAACAGTGTGTAGTGCCGCATCCACCAGTTCGCTACGATCATAATAAGGCACGATCTGCAAGCCATGCGGCAGCATGCCTTTGCTGTTGATTTCTTCTACCCGCGCTTTGATACGGCTGACTACTTCCTTGGCGTTGCCGCCACGCATCATGATGACAATGCCACCCACGGATTCGGTATCACCATTTTTCAGCACCACGCCGACGCGCACTTCATGGCCTATGGTGACTTCTGCGACATCACGGATGTAGACCGGGATGCCGTTTTCTTCCTTGAGCACCATGTTGCGGATATCGTCGAGGTTTTGCACCAGGCCCACACCGCGGATCAGGTATTGCTCGGCATAGTGGGGCAGAATGCCGCCGCCACTGTTGGCATTATTACGCGCTAACGCTTCATACACATCTTTGAGCTTGATCGAAAAATGCGTCATGCGGTCAGGATTGACCAGGACCTGATATTGTTTAACGTAACCGCCTTGAGAGTTAATCTCGGCCACACCGGGAATACCGCGCAGCAATGGGCGCACGACCCAATCCTGGATGGCGCGTCTTTCGGTCAGGTCTTCACGCGTCAGTTCTTTTTTGCCATCACTGGGTTTGTCCAGCGTGAATTGATACACCTCTCCCAAGCCAGTGGAGACAGGCCCAAGAATAGGCGTCACGCCTTGAGGCATACGCTCCATGACTTCCATCAGGCGTTCCATCACCAGTTGGCGGGCGAAATACACATCGGTGCTGTCAGTGAAAACCAGCGTAATCAGTGACAGGGCGTTTTTGTTCACCGATCGCATTTCAGTGAGGCCGGGCAGGCCAGTCATGGCGATTTCCAGCGGTACGGTGATAAACCGCTCAACTTCTTCCGGAGATTTCCCGGTGGCCTGTGTCGCAATCATGACCTGAACGTTGGTCACATCAGGGAATGCGTCTACAGACAGTTTTTTAACGGCAAATAAACCGGCGCCAATCAGGGCGACGGCAAGCACCAACACAATCAGGCGCTGCTTGAGCGCGCTGCGAATTAAAGACTCAATCATGCCTTACTCCATTTCTTTGCGCTTACGCTCGTTATTGACGTGAAAAGCGCCATCCAGCACGATTTGATCACCAGCTTGCAAGCCCTGTAATACTTCCCGGTAACCCTGATAGGTTCTACCGAGGGTGACAGGCATCAGTTTGTATTGCGTTGGTTTCATGGTTTGCACAAAAACATGGTCTGCATTGTTTTCACGCACCACAGCCGTCGCGGGTACAGCCACAACTTTTTCCGGTTTAGCCTCGAGCAGGATGGTGATCAGCATGTCTGGCTTTAACAGCATTTTGCTATTATCGATATTGGCACGCGCCATCACGGTCCGCGTGGCCGGGTTAACAATATCGCCCACAAATGCCAGCTTGCCAGTCAATTCGGCATCGTCCAGTGCCGGCACCTCAATATTGATGGTCTGTCCTTCGCTGATATGTGCAATTTGCTGTTCAGGGATCTCGGCGACTGCCCAGACATGCGATAAGTCTGCAATCACAAACAGTTCTTCGGCCGGGGCGACGACTTGCCCCAGTCTGGCATTGCGCGCGATGACCGTGCCGGTGATTTTTGAATTGACCTGGCTGGTAGACATGCCGCTATTGGCCAGACCCAGCTGTGCGATGGCATTAGGCGCCATGCCAAGGACCTGTAACTGGTCGCGGGCAGCATTGACCTCTGCATTGGCGGCATTGAGCTCACCTTCACGGCGCTGCAATTCGGCCGGGCTGATCACGTCGGCTTCAAGCAATTGCTTGGCGCGGTCAACGGCCTTTCTATGCAATTGCATCTGCTGGCTGGCTTTAATATAACTTAGTTGATACTGCGCCAGCTCTGTACTTTTGATGGTGGCCAGACGCTGGCCTGCTTTAACTTCGTCGCCCAGATTGACATCGAGTGTACTGATACGACCGGTAATCGACGCCCCTGCACGCGATTCATATTGTTCATCCACCTGGATACGGCCAGGGATGCGCAAAGTATCGACGAACTGTACTTCGGTGACCGGACCGGCCTTGACGTTGGCTTGTAATTCTTTGGTCAAGGTGACCAGGCTAGGGTCGACGACTTCTTTTTTTTCTGCAACCGGGGCAGGTTTTTCTGAGCACGCGGTAGACACCACAGCCAGCGCGGCGACCAGTAAAGTTGAAAATAACACACGAGACATGACCATCCCCTTAAGGTTGTACCAAATCGGAACCGATGAAACGTTCGATTTGCAAGACACTGAAAAAATAATCGAATTTGGCAATCAGGTAGTCCCGTTTGACTTCACGATTGACGCGTTGTGCATCCAGATACTCCAGAATGCCGCGTTCTCCGAATTTATAAGCCGCTTCAGCGCGACTCAAGGTTGCCTGCGATTGTTGCAACAAGCCGTTTTCAAACGCTTTTAGCTGGTTGCTGGCAATCACGGTCCGTTGATAGGCGCTGTCTATCTCCTTACGCAGCAACAGTTGCTGCTGCTTGATGTTGGCATTGGCTTCCTCAATCCCCGCCACTGCTTGTGCTATCTGGCCTTCGCGCCGGTTCCAGACCGGTAAAGGCACCACCACGCCTACTCTTAAGGTATTCAGGTCCGGGTCTTGCGTGAAATCTGACTTCACGGTCACCCCGGGGAAACGTAGCGCCTGCTCCAGTTTGAGTTTGGCTTCAGCACTGTCCCTGGCACTCTGCAGCTGTTGCAGGTAAGGATTGTTCTCTGCCGAACGTCTCAATTCGGTGATGTCGGGTAGGTTCGAGATGGTAGGTAACTGCCGCTTGATCTCAAACGCGTCAGGCATATTGCCGATCATGCCATGCAACATGGCTTTGGCTTCGTCAATTCTGGTTTGTGCACTGGCATAGTCACGTTCAGTAGCCAGTAATTCAGTATCCGCCTTGATCAATTCATATCTGGCCGCTTCGCCTATTTCAACCTTGCGTTTGACGCGGCTTTGTACTTGCTGCAGTAACGCCAGGTTTGCGCCCAGCATTTCCATAATCTGCTGGCGGAGTAAGACATTCAAATAAGCCGCTTTAATCTGGTTACGCAAGTCAAAGCTGGTAGTGTGGATGCCTTTCTCGGCGTAATTAAACTGCTGCTCAGCATATTCACGACGGGAGGCGCGCGTGCTAAGAAAGTCCAGTGGCTGGGAAATGGTCACGCCATAGTTCTGGTTGGTCGTACCTGGGGCATTACGATATCTGGCGGGTCCCGCCATGATTTCCAGGTCCGGATTATAGTAAGAACGCGATACGGTGACGCCAGCGGCAGCAGCTGCCGTTTGAGCTTTACTCACTGCAATGGTGGGATTCTCAGCCACTGCTTTGTCCAGCAGCATTTGCAAGTCAAAAGTTTGGCCTTCGGCCAGTGCGAGGGCGGGCAGGCTACACAGCCATCCCAGCCAGTATAAGGTTCGCCAACGAATACAAGACAACATAATGATCCTCATGACAGAGTGCTGTTGACAGCACTCTGTGAATACATATGACACCTGCGTCACATCCTGAGGATGCGCGCAGTAACGACGTCTTTAAACGGATTGCGGAGGCCGGTCTAGCCAGAAGGATAAGAGCAAGTGATAGGAAGAGGATTGATGTTCGGGAGGATGGAACTGGGTTTTATGTAATGGGTAACTGAATCCGGGGAGCAGGATTTTATCAATGTCGATTTCGGCAATCTCAAGCATGTCAACCGAGTTGCTCACCTCTCCAAAGTCCGCAGACAAGGCGTCATCAGACGCGTTAGCCAGGCTCGCGACTGTAGTGACGGCGTTGTCAAGCAAGCCGGTCTCGAGCAGGGTAGTGGTGGCCGCCGGTTCGGCGGCCGTTGTTTGCAGTGCAAACAGCAAACACAACACATGTAGAAAATAAAAAATCTTTTGCATGTACAAAATCAGTTCTGTCAGGCAATTCATTGATAGCAATAACTATACCAGCAATTTGCATATCCCTAACGTATTGATTTTAAGCCTGGCTGAAACAAAACACGGGAGCCAGGCAGCAATCGCTTGACTCGTGTCCATGGTTTTTTTGCACTAAAGCAGTGCAAGAAACACAAAAGCCACCGTTTAGAGTGGCCTTTGTGCGATGAAAGTTCAATCCAAATCAGGCTGAAACAGTTTCCTCTTTAAAGTTCAACTGAATCTGGTCATGTTCATCAATATCAATATGGACCTGACCACCATCATTTAGCTTACCAAACAGCAATTCATCGGCCAGCGCTTTGCGGATCGTATCCTGGATGAGGCGTGCCATCGGACGCGCACCCATGAGTGGATCGAAGCCTTTTCTGCCCAGATAAGCCTTAAGCTCATCACTGAAGGTGACATCCACTTTTTTCTCATGCAACTGATCTTCAAGCTGCATCAAGAACTTGTCTACCACGCGCAGTATGACTTCCTGGTTCAGGGCGCTGAACGACACAGTCGCATCGAGACGGTTACGGAACTCAGGGCTGAACAAACGCTTGAGGTCAGCGGCTTCATCAGTGCTGTCCTTGCTGTTGGTAAAGCCTATGCTGGCTTTTGACATGCTTTCTGCACCCGCGTTAGTCGTCATGATAATGGTGACGTTGCGGAAATCCGCCTTGCGGCCATTGTTATCTGTTAGCGTGCCATGATCCATCACCTGCAACAGAATGTTGAAGATGTCAGGATGAGCTTTTTCAATTTCATCCAACAGCAATACGCAGTATGGTTGCTTGGTGACCGCCTCAGTCAACAAACCGCCCTGGTCAAAGCCGACATAGCCCGGAGGCGCACCAATCAGGCGGGAGACGGCGTGACGCTCCATATACTCGGACATATCAAAGCGCAGCAACTCAATGCCCAGGATGTAAGCCAATTGTTTGGCCACCTCGGTTTTACCGACCCCGGTGGGACCCGCAAACAGGAAGCTGCCAATCGGCTTGTTGCCATTGCCCAAACCGCTGCGAGCCATTTTGACGGCAGAAGACAATACTTCGATTGCCTTGTCCTGACCAAACACCACGGCTTTGAGATCGCGTTCCAGCGTTTTGAGCGCATTGCGGTCATCACTGGAAATATTTTTGGGCGGAATGCGCGCAATCTTGGCAATAATCTCTTCAATCTCTTTATTACCAATAATTTTTTTCTGCTTGCTCTTGGGCAGAATGCGCTGGGCTGCTCCTGCTTCGTCAATCACGTCAATCGCCTTGTCTGGCAAATGACGGTCATTGATATATTTGGCAGACAATTCAGCGGCCACAGTCAGGGCGCTGGCACTATATTTTACGCTGTGATGCTCTTCAAAGCGGGTCTTAAGGCCTTTGAGAATTTCAATGGTCTCAGCCACGCTAGGCTCTTGCACGTCGATTTTCTGGAAGCGACGAGACAAGGCGTGGTCTTTCTCGAAGATGCCACGGTATTCCTGATAAGTGGTCGCACCTATGCACTTGAGTGAACCGTTGGAGAGCGCTGGCTTGAGCAGGTTGCTGGCATCCAGCGTGCCACCACTGGCAGAGCCGGCGCCAATCAGCGTGTGGATTTCATCAATAAACAAAATCGCATCCGGTTTCTCGGACAATTGTTTCATGACGGCTTTCAAGCGTTGCTCGAAATCACCACGGTATTTGGTGCCTGCCAACAACGCGCCCATGTCGAGCGAATACACGGTGGCATTTTCCAGCACTTCTGGAATTTCTTTGTTGACGATGCGTGAAGCCAGGCCTTCTGCAATCGCAGTTTTACCTACGCCTGCCTCACCCACCAGCAGCGGGTTGTTTTTGCGGCGACGGCACAGTGTCTGGATCACGCGCTCAAGTTCCAGGCCACGCCCAATCAGCGGGTCAATTTTGCCCGCAACAACTTGCGCATTGAGGTTCAGGGTGAAGTTTTCGAGTGCGCCGGTGCTGACACTTTCACCTTCAGTTTCCTGTTCGCTGCTGCTGGATTTTTGCTCGTTTTCCTGGATTTTGGCCACGCCATGTGAAATGAAGTTGACCACATCCAAGCGAGTCACGCCTTGCTGATGCAGGAAGAACACGGCATGCGAATCTTTTTCGCCATAGATTGCGACCAGGACATTGGCCCCCGTCACTTCTTTTTTGCCGGAGGACTGCACATGCAGCATGGCGCGCTGGATGACGCGTTGAAAGCCCAGGGTCGGCTGCGTGTCAACCTCATCGCTGCCAGCCACTGTCGGCGTGTGTTCTTCAATATATTGGCTGAGTTCGCTACGCAGGGTATCAAATTTGGCACCGCAGGCACGCAGGACTTCAGCGGCTGTCGGGTTATCTAACATAGCCAATAACAGATGCTCAACCGTAATCAATTCGTGACGCTTTTGTCTGGCGTCCATAAAAGCCATGTGCAGGCTAACTTCAAGTTCTTGAGCAATCATGATGACTTTCCTTAATACACTACACTACAAAAAACGCCGGATTCACAACAGCAACCCTTCGCTAACTGGCAAAAACGATTTGTTTTCTTGTTATCGTGCTTTTTTCAAAAAAATTCAATGCCCCAATCGTACTATTTGCTCAAGTTTAAATGAGTCAAACTGAATGAAACCATGTATTCACATGCTACCACTGCTGCTGATGCTTTGAAGCGCAAGAATGTCAGCGTATTTGCCCGATATTCTTGCGATGCCTATTCCCGGCCTCAACCCTGTGTTACGCCGCTTCAATGACGCATTGCAAGGGATGCTGCGCTTCTCTGGCCGACTCCAGCACCTGGTGCATTTTGGTTTCGGCTATGTCTTGTGGGTATACACCGCATACGCCGACCCCCTCGGTATGTACTTTGAGCATGATTTGCGTCGCTTGTTCGCGGGTCTTGCTAAAAAAACGCTCAATCACTGCCACCACAAACTCCATTGGGGTGTAGTCATCATTGAGTAACAACACCTTGAACAGTTCGGGAGGTTTGGGTTTGGCAACTTGAGGGGCTACCGCCAAATCACTATCACGCTTGGGTCTTGCCATAGTTTCGTATACCTGTCTTAGGACTTATTTTGCGCCTTGTATTAAAAAATTCAAGTGCTGGATACGGAAGTTAGCCGTGTTTTAAAGATAAATTTTGACGCGCTTGACGATACGGTCCTGCGCTTCCAGGATTTCGAGCCGGTGATCACCGATCTTGAAGCTGGTATTCTGCTCGGGAATATCCTCAAAGTGCTCCAGAATCAGTCCATTCAATGTACGTGGACCATCGGTAGGCAACGAGAGTTTCAATTTGCGGTTGAGATCGCGCAACAGACTGCTGCCATCCACCAGCCAGCTGCCATCTTCATGTTGATGAAACTGGCGTTCATGTTCTGGCGTTTGAGTGGTGAACTCACCGACCACTTCTTCCAGAATGTCCTCCAGTGTCAGCAGGCCTTTGAATTCGCCATATTCATCTACCACCAGCGCAATGCGTTCATGGTGCTTCTGGAACTGCTGTAATTGGGTATACAGCGGCGTGCCAGAAGGGATGTAGTAGGGCAGACTCATCGCTGCCTGCAGCAACGCTTTGGTGGGCGCCTGGCCGATATGGAAGTCGCGCAGGAGCGGCAGTACTTTGCGCACATGTAAAATGCCAACAATGTCTTCATGATCGCCCTGGCGTACTGGCAGCCGCGAGTGGTGGCTACGCACCAGTTGTTCCATGATTTGCTCAATCGGATCATCGAGGTCGATGAATTCCACCATGGTGTGCGCCGTCATTGCATCGTCGACAATAATGTCTTCCAGATCAAGCAAGTTGAGCAAAATGGTCCGGCTTTGTGACGGGATATATTGCCCGGCATCGCTGACAATGCTGCGCAGCTCTTCAGACGTCACTGCTTGGGCCTGCTCGTCAAAGTTAACGCGCACTCTGAGTATTTTAAGGAAGGCTTTGACAAACAGATTGACAAACCAGACCACGGGCGTGAATAACCATAATAGCGGGTAGAGCAGGTAACTGCTGGCAAAGCCCAGTTTTTCGGCATGGGCAGCGGCAATCACTTTTGGCGAAATCTCACTGAACACCAGAATGGCAAAAGTGATGGCCAGCGAGCCAAACATCAACACATAGTCGCCCTCACCAAACAGGCGCTCGGAAATAATCACTTCCAGTGTCGAGGAGCCCACAATGCAAAACGTGTTACCCAGCAGGATGGCACCCAGAGTTTTGTCGGTTTGCGCAATCAAGCGGCTTGCCAGTTTAGCCCCGCGGTGACCTTCTTTGGCCAGATGTCGCATGCGGTAACGGTTCAGCGACATTAAACTGGTTTCGGCAATAGAGAAAAAGGCCGTAAAAGCCAGCAACAGCAGTAGCAGGCAAATCTGCCAGCTTAAGGGGATATTGTCCAAGGGGGCGACGATAAAAACAAGAAGCCACTAGTGTACTCACCAGTGGCTAAAAATCAAGGGAAACCGGGACTAGGTCGCGGCTTAAGGGGCGAGGGCAGTTTCGTCTTCTTTGGGTTTTTTCTCGCTGTCACCAATCAGGTTGGCACGGTTGACGCCCAGCCACATGGCAATCGGGCAGGCAACCAATACGGATGAGTAAATGCCGAACAGAATGCCGATGGTCAAGGCCAGGGAGAAGTTGTGCAAGGTTTCGCCACCAAAAAACAGCATGGAACAGACCATGGTTTGCGTCATGATGTGGGTGATAATGGTGCGTGACATGGTGCGCGTAATCGCATTATCAATCACTTGCACTGCGCTGGCTTTACGCATTTTCTTGAAGTTTTCACGCACACGGTCAAAGACCACCACAGATTCGTTCACCGAATAACCCAGCACGGCAAGAATCGCGGCGAGCACCGTCAGGTTGAATTCCCACTGGAAGAACGCAAAGAAGCCCAAGATAATAATCACGTCGTGCATGTTGGCGATGATGGCAGCTACCGCAAAACGCCATTCAAAACGCAAGGCCAGGTAACCCATGATGCCTGCGCAGACCAGCAGCAAGGCCAGCGCCCCATTTTCATACAACTCTTCACCCACTTGCGAGCCGACAGACTCCACACGACGGATTTCAGCACCAGCATCCGCGCCTTTCAGGGCGGTCGAGATTTTTTCAGAGAGCTGGGCAATCGATAATTCTTTTTTAACGGGCAGGCGGATCAGCACATCCTGGCTAGAACCAAAGTTCTGCACCGTGACATCTTTCAAGCCAACCGCATCTATGACCTGACGAATTTGCTCGATATTGGCAGCGGCCGGGTAATGTACTTCCATCACGGTCCCGCCGGTAAAGTCCACCCCATAATTGAGGCCGCGGTGAAACAGGAAGAAAATTGCCAGCACAAACGTGATCAGCGAGATTGAAGTGGTCAGACGCCCGTAACTCATGAACGGGATGTCTTTTTTAATTCTGAATAATTCCATAATGTGTTCTCTTAAATGCGTTTCTAGTCGTGGCAGGTCACGGATTAGCCGATCCGCAGGTGCTCAATCTTGCGGCGATAGCCATACAAGAGATTCACCAGTGCACGAGAAACCAGCACGGCACTAAACATAGAGGTCATAATGCCCAGCACGTGAACCACAGCAAAGCCTTTGATCGGGCCGGTCCCGAACATGAACAGTGCCAGACCTGCAATCAAGGTCGTCACGTTGGAGTCCAGAATCGTATCAAACGCGCGATCGTAACCAGCATGGATACTGGCTTGCGGCGTATTGCCGTTACGCAACTCTTCACGGATACGCTCGTTGATCAGTACGTTGGCGTCAATTGCCATTCCCAGGGCCAGTGCAATCGCGGCCAAACCTGGCAGAGTAAGTGTGGCTTGCAACATGGATAGGATGGCAACCAGCAATAGCAGATTCACACCCAAAGCCATGACCGAGACGCCCCCAAACACCATGTAGTACACAATCATCATGACCGCAATCGCGGCAAAGCCCCACAGTGTAGAGTGCACACCACGTTTGATGTTTTCTTCACCCATGCTTGGGCCCACAGTACGCTCTTCAATGATTTCCATCGGTGCGGCCAATGCCCCGGCACGTAACAGCAATGAAATGTCTGTGGCTTCCTGCGCGTTGGCCATGCCTGAAATCTGTACGCGGCCACCGCCAATTTCTTCATTGATCACCGGCGCTGTAATCACTTCGGTGCTACCTTTTTCAATCAGCAAAATCGCCATGCGTTTGCCAACGTTTTCGCGGGTGACATTTTTAAAGATTCCGGCACCACGGCCATCCAGCGTGACATTCACGACTGAAGCGCCATTTTGGCCATTCACACCAGGCCCTGCATCGGTAATCCGGTCACCGGTCAGCACCACATTCTTTTTCACCAGTACGGGGCGACCTTCACGGTCAGTGAACATCTCATCGCCAAACGGCACCTGTCCGCTTTGCGCTTTTTGCAAGGTCGCCATGTCAGACTTCTCTTCGTCTACCATGCGGATTTCCA
Source organism: Methylophilus sp. YYY-1 (assembly GCF_029132825.1). Lineage (NCBI taxonomy): Bacteria > Pseudomonadati > Pseudomonadota > Betaproteobacteria > Nitrosomonadales > Methylophilaceae > Methylophilus > Methylophilus sp. YYY-1. Next base: position 1,204,926 of record NZ_WOVG01000001.1, on the reverse strand, counting down.
GGGTCGCGGTCCGGCCCAGGATTTCCTTCGCCTTGGCGGTATCTTGCACACCAGGCAATTGCACCACAATGCGGTCCATGCCTTGCTGTTGCACGATAGGCTCAGCGACGCCCAGCTCGTTAATCCGGTTGTGCAGCGTTTGCAGGTTTTGCTTGAGGGCGAATTCCTGAATGCGTTTTTGCGCCATCACGCTCATGCTGGCTGTCAGGTTGAAGTCCTTGTCGCTGCCCGTAATTTTATAAGTCAGGTCAGAATAGTCCTTGGCCAGCAGGTTGCGAGCCTTGGTGGCTTCTGCTTCGGATTCAAATTTCACCACCACCACTTGGCCCTGGCGCTCAATGCCGAAATAATTGACTTTCTCTTTACGCAAGGCCATGCGGAAATCGCCCATGGTGCTTTCTGCGGCTTTATCCAGCGCGGCTTTCATGTCTACTTGCAGCAGAAAGTGCACGCCGCCACGCAAGTCCAGACCCAGATACATCGGCTTGGCGCCTATGCTTTGCAGCCAGTTTGGTGTTTGTGGCACCAGATTGAGCGCGACGGTATAGTCTTTACCCAGGTTGGCGACCAATTTGTCTTTTGCCAGCAGTTGCGTATCGGTATTGGCAAAACGTACCTTCACGCCGCTCGCATCCATAAACACGCCATCAAACGGAATATCCGCGAGCTTGAGCGTATCCTCCACTTTGCGCAGCAAGCCCTCATCCAGCTTGAGCGAAGTTTTGGCCGGACTGATTTGTACCGCAGGCGACTCCCCAAAAAAGTTGGGGATCGTGTACAGCAGCCCAATCACAATCACGGTGCCAATCAGCACGAATTTCCATAACGGATAACGGTTCATAACAAACTCTTGTTCAGAATGAAAGGCAAGCGCTTTGCGCTTGCACTAAATGGATAACAGTTAAATCGATTTTAAAGTGCCAGCAGGCAGCAAGGTCTGCACAGTGTGTTTCTGTACATGCACCACGGTATTGGCCGCGATTTCGATGCTGACAAAATTTTCACTGACTTTAGTCACTTTGCCGACAATCCCGCCGTTGGTCGCCACTTCATCGCCTGCCTTCAGTGTTTCGAGCATGGATTTATGCTGCTTGGCCTGCTTGACTTGTGGGCGGATCAGCATGAAATAAAACAACACAAAAATGACCACCATAGGCAAAAAGCTCATAAAGTCGGTGGCTGGCGCGCCAGCGGCATAGGCATTGCTGATAAACATAATACTTGTTCCTGAATGAATCTAATAAGTAACTCGCGATTCTAGCACAGGCAAGAGAAGAATAAATGGCGGGGTGTGATTCGAGGATGAAAGGGCGTTATTTGCTGAAATGCGTTTTATGAGCGTTGTCGTTCTGGCAGTGGCCGGAATCTAGACGAGGGTAATATTAGCTTGGTTATGATTGAAGCATGAGCGTTAGTAAAGGGAGCGACTGTTCGAGTCCCGCAGCGGCTCACGCATTTTGTGAGCTGCCAGGTCGAGTTTCGTGACCGCTTTTTTTGGCGAGCAACGGAGGGGATAAGCGGAAGCTAGGGTGTCGTGTTCTTTGCTTTCTTTCTGATGGACAAGCATAAGAAAGAACGGTCGCCTAAAGGCGAAATAAATCGATCATCGATTCAGCTTATGCTTAAGTGTTTCATTCACCTCTACAAGCATGGAGCTGTTCTTAACGCTTCTCTGTCCGTTTCCGGGCAAATTCGGCCTTAAACGCCTTAAAGCGGTTTTCTTCGATCGCCGCCCGCATGCCTTGCATCAACACCTGGTAATAATGCAGGTTATGGATGGTGTTCAAACGTGCGCCAAGAATCTCGCCGATGCGGTGCAGATGATGCAAATAGGCACGGCTAAAGTGCTGACAGGTATAGCACTCACACTCATCATCCAGTGGGCGTGTATCCGTTTTGTAACTAGCGTTCTTGATCTTCACATCGCCGTATTGCGTGAACAGCCAGCCATTACGGGCGTTACGGGTGGGCATCACACAGTCAAACATATCAATGCCATAGCTGACGGCATCCACCAGGTCTTCAGGGGTGCCGACGCCCATCAGGTAGCGAGGTTTGTCTTTAGGCATTTGTGGCGCAGTATGTGCCAGGATGCGTAACATGTCTTCTTTGGGTTCGCCGACCGAGAGGCCGCCAATGGCATAGCCATCGAAGCCAATGGCTTCCAGGCCCTGGCGTGAGATATCGCGCAGGTCTTCATGCATGCCACCCTGAATGATGCCGAAAAGTGCATTGCCGTTGGTGGGCAGATGCTCGGTACGCAGTTGTGCAACCTGTTCCTGGCCACCCTGCAGGGTCAAGGTATGCGCGATGGTGTGTGTCTGATAGACATTAAATGCATCGCGACTGCGTTGTGCCCAGCGCAGGCTGAGTTCCATCGACTTGCGCGCCTGATCATGGCTGGCCGGGTAGGGTGTGCACTCGTCAAAAATCATGACGATGTCACTGTTGAGTACACGCTGGATGCGCATGGACTCTTCAGGTGTCAGAAAGCAGCGGTCGCCGTTGATGGGGGACTGAAACTTGACACCTTCTTCGGTAATTTTGCGCAAGTCACCCAGGCTCCATACCTGAAAACCGCCTGAGTCGGTCAGAATGGCCTTATCCCAGCCCATGAATTTATGCAGGCCATCATGTGCTGCAATCACTTCCAGTCCTGGCCGCAACCACAAATGAAAGGTATTGCCGAGCACAATGTGGGCTTGAATCTCATCGAGCTCCTGTGGAGACATGGCTTTGACCGTGCCATACGTGCCCACAGGCATAAAGGCCGGGGTTTGGACTTCACCATGGGGCAGGCTGACGGTGCCGCGGCGAGCTAGGCCGTCGGTATTGTGTAAGGAAAACTGCATGAACGCGCGATAACTGGCTTAAATAAAGCGCTATTTTAGCACAGCCGGGATACTTGCTTCTTGCGGAGAAAACCCGCTTGCATGCTGGGGGCACGCTTGCATTTTTTGTGATTGCCCGCAACAATGCAGGTATTCTGCAATTCTGAAAAGTTCCTTATGGTTGAATCACAAAACCGCCAGTCTAGACGCGAACAACACACCACCCTGCGGCAGCGCGGGATTTACCTGCTACCCAACCTGTTTACCTCAGCTTCGCTATTTGGCGGTTTTTACGCGATCGTGCAGGCGATGAACCAGCACTTTGAGCAGTCAGCGATTGCGATTTTTATTGCCATGGTGATGGATGGCCTGGATGGCCGTGTGGCACGCATGACCAATACCCAAAGTGCGTTTGGCGCTGAATATGACAGCCTGGCGGACATGGTGTCGTTTGGGGTCGCCCCGGCGCTCATCATGTATGTGTGGGCCTTGCAGCCCATGAACAAGCTGGGCTGGATTGCAGCGTTTATTTATGCCGCCTGTGCCGCCTTGCGCCTGGCCCGGTTCAATACCAAGCTGGATGATCCCTTTCAGGACAAGCGCTACTTTCAGGGCTTGCCAAGTCCGGCCGCAGCAGCCTTGATTGCCGGCTTTGTCTGGGTGTCTTATGAATACAATATCGATGGCCGCGAGATTTTCTTTGGCGCCTTGCAGGTGAAATGGATTGCCTGGTTTATCACTATTTTTGCCGCAGGCTCTATGGTCTCTGACCTCAAGTTCTACAGCGGCAAGGATATCAACCTCAGACATTCGGTGCCGTTCGTAGCCATTCTGGCGGTGGTGATGGCCTTTGTGCTGATTTCATACAGCCCGCCAGAAGTGTTGTTTAGCGTGGTGTTCGTGTATGCCTTGTCTGGCTATTACATGTGGGCACGCGAGCGGCTGCAATCCAAAAATACTGCCTAGTGCAGAGTCTTCTCTAAAACGCGCTTGGGTAAGCGCGTTTTTTATTTGACGCCTGCGGTGTGGGCGCGGTTATAGTCATTTAAAGGACAAGCGGGTAAAATCCTGCTGTCAGATTAGGAATATTCATGGAACAAATTATTATTTTTGATACCACGTTGCGTGACGGAGAACAAAGCCCCGGCGCGGCGATGACTAAAGAAGAAAAAATCCGCATTGCCCGCCAGTTGGAGAAATTGGGCGTGGATGTGATTGAAGCCGGGTTTGCTGCCGCCAGCCCCGGTGATTTTGACGCGATTTCCGAGATCGCCAAGGTGATTAAAACCTCTACCGTTTGCTCCTTGGCACGAGCCAGTGAAAACGATGTGCGCCGTGCCGGCGAGGCGATCAAGCATGCCGTCCGTGGCCGTATCCATACCTTTATTGCCACCAGCAAAATCCATATGGAAAACAAGCTGCGCATGACGGAAGACCAGGTGGTTGAGCGTGCTGTGCAAGCAGTCAAATGGGCGCGTGAGTATACTGAGGATGTCGAGTTTTCTGCGGAAGATGCGGTACGCTCAGAGATTGATTTTCTGGTGCGCGTGTTTGAGGCCGTGATTGAAGCAGGCGCCAAAACCATTAACGTCCCGGATACGGTGGGTTACAGCCTGCCGGCGGTGTGGGGCGAGCGCTTTGCCACCTTGATCCAGCGCGTCAAGGGCGCGGACAAAGTGGTCTGGTCTACCCATTGCCATAACGACCTCGGCATGGCGGTCGCCAACTCGCTGTCAGCGGTCATGAATGGTGCACGTCAGGTCGAGTGCACAATCAACGGCCTGGGCGAACGCGCCGGGAATGCCAGCCTAGAAGAAGTCGTCATGGCAATTAAAACCCGTAGCGATATCTTCAATCTGCACACGCGCATTGATACCACGCAAATCGTGCCGTCTTCCAAGTTGGTGTCTACCATCACCGGCTATCCTGTGCAGCCGAATAAAGCCATTGTCGGTGCCAACGCGTTTGCGCATGAGTCTGGCATCCATCAGGATGGCGTGCTCAAGCATCGAGAGACCTATGAAATTATGCGCGCCGAAGACGTGGGCTGGGGTGCAAATAAATTGACGCTGGGCAAACTGTCTGGCCGTAATGCGTTTAGAACCCGGTTGAAAGAGTTGGGCATTGAGCTCGAAAGTGAAGACGCGCTCAATGCGGCGTTTGCGCGCTTTAAAGAGCTGGCTGACAAAAAATCGGAAATCTTTGACGAGGATTTGCATGCATTGGTCAGTGATGAAGTGGTTCAGGAAAGTCGTGAAATGTTCAAGCTGAGCTACTTGCAAGTGGCCTCGCAAACCGGCGAGATCCCGCACGCGATTTTGACCCTGAGTGTGGATGGTAGCGAGCAGCGTACCGAAGCCAATGGCGGTGGTCCGGTCGATGCGACCTTCAAGGCGATTGAAAACGTGGTGCAAAGTGATTCCGAGTTGCTGCTGTATTCGGTCAACAACATCACCAGTGGTACCGATGCGCAAGGGGAGGTGACCGTGCGTTTATCTAAGGGTGGGCGCATCGTGAACGGTCAGGGCGCCGATACCGATATTGTCGTCGCCTCCGCTAAAGCTTATCTGAATGGCCTCAACAAGCTGTATGCAAAAGCAGAAAAATTGAACCCGCAAGTGTAAGCAGGCTCTGAACCAACGCTTGTTGCCTGCGGGTAACAAGCGTTTTCTTTTTTCAACCATGACACCCTGGAAAGGCAAGCCGCAATGACGCAAACAAATCATTGGTTGTTGGTGACCATTGCGCTGGCTTGTACCTACTTTATCTGGGGCTCAACTTACCTCGCGATTAAGTATGCGATTGAGAGCTTTCCGCCCTTTGTGATGGTGGGGCTGCGTTTTACCATAGCCGGTAGCCTGTTATATGTCAGTTTGCGCTTGCTCGGGCATGCGCCGCCGACACGCTTGCAGTGGCGTGGAGCGGCCTTGGTTGGCCTGCTGTTGCCCGTGCTGGGCAATGGGACGGTGTCACATGTGCAACTGCATGTGTCCTCCAGCGTGGCAGCGCTGGCGATTGCGACTGCGCCCATCTGGATGGCGATTTTCTCCAGCCTGTGGGGGCACAAAATCAGCCGCCGCGAATGGTTGGGCATTGCGATTGGCCTGGTAGGTATTTTATTGCTGAATACCCGTGGTAGCCTGCAAGGCGACTGGGTCAGTGCCTGCTTGCTGATGTTTGCAGCCGCATGCTGGTCATTGGGATCGGTCTGGGGCAAACATTTGTCTATGCCTTCCGGGCTCATGGGTGCCGCTAGCCAGATGTTGTGTGGCGGGATCATTGCGTTTTTATTCAGTATCGCCTTTGGCGAGCATATGCCTGCGCAGGTGTCGCCCCGGGCATGGGTGGCGCTAGGCTTTATGATCGTGCCTGGGTCTATCATTGCTTTTTCTGCCTACCATTGGTTATTGCATCATGTGCGTCCCCTGGTCGCCAGTAGCAACACCTTTGTCAATCCGGTGGTCGCCTTTGTCGTCGGCGTCTGGTTTGCCGACGAACAGATATACCTCATGGAATATATTTCGCTGGCCGTGATTCTGGTCGGCGTCTTTTTAGTGCTGACGGCAACCAAAGAAGCCGTGCCCGATGAACAGATTGTTTAATGTTGATTAAAGAAATGAAGCGTGATGAAACAAAACCTGGCCTTATTTGACTTGGACAACACCCTGCTGGCAGGGGATAGCGACTATAACTGGAGCGTGTTTTTGATTAGTGAAGGCCTGCTGGATGGCGCGCAGCACAAGGCGCGCAACGAGCAGTTTTACGAAGACTATAAAAACGGCTGTCTGGATATTTATGCTTTTCTCAAGTTCCAGTTGCAGCCTTTGTCGCAACATCCCAAAGCGTTTCTGGATGAGCTGCATAAAAAATATATGACCAACGTTATCCGCCCGATGATGACGCAAAAAGCACAAGACCTGGTCAACCAGCACAAAGCCAATGGCGATGTGTGCATGATCATTACCGCGACTAACAGTTTTGTCACCAAGCCGATTGCCACCGCTTACGGCATTGAGTATTTGATCGGCACCGATCCTGAAATGGTGGATGGGCAATATACCGGTGGCGTCAGTGGCACGCCCAGCTTTCAGCAAGGCAAGGTGACGCGTCTGAACGAGTGGCTGGCTGCACGTGGTCAGCGCTTGGCCGATTTTGAGAAAAGTTATTTTTACAGTGACTCACACAACGATTTGCCACTCATGAAGCTGGTGACCAATCCGGTGGCGGTGGATGCAGACCCTACGCTTACCGCCTACGCGCAAGGCCAAGGCTGGCCTATCATCAGTCTGCGAAACTAAAAAGAGCCGTATATGCTGGCAGGCGCTTAATAGTTAGCGCCCCAGCACCACGTGTAACACAAAACGGCTGCCTATATACGCCAGCAGCAGCAAGACAAAGCCCACCAGCGTCCAGCGGGTGGCGACTTTGCCCCGCCAGCCATATTTAAAGCGCCCGAACAGCAGCCAGGCGTAGATCATCCATGAGGCAATCGAAAACACGGTTTTGTGGTTGAACTGCAAGGGTTTGCCAAAAATTTCTTCGCTGAACAACATGCCGCTGATCAAGGTAATCGTCAGCAAGACAAAGCCCACGTGCAACACTTTAAACAGCAGCGCATCCAGCACCAGTAACGGTGGAAAGCCTTGCAGCGCCAGCCAGCTGTTTTTTTGGTGCAAGGCGCGCTCGGCCATGCGCATCAGACACGCATGCAGCGCCGCAAAGGTAAACAGGCTGTAAGCCAGTATGGCGATCAGGATATGCAGGTTAAACAGGGTGAAGCCGTGGGTATCCACATAATAGTCTGTCACCGCAAAGCCTGGCATCAGCATGCAAAGCGCGGCAGGCGGCAAGACGAAGGCCTGCAAGCTGTGTAATGAATGTTTTAAATCGGCCACCCAGTAAATCAACACCGTCAGCCATAAAATCGCCGAAAGCGCGTAATACACCCCCAAATTGACTGAGCCGATAGCAAACATATCCCGATAGAGCAGGCCGCCATGCATGACCAGCCCCAGCGCCACCATCGCGCCGTGCAGTTGAAACGGAAAAGCATTTTCATCGACCGGTTTGCCCTGTTTGGCAATGCGCCAGTAATCGAGCGCCACCGCCATATAGACAAACGCGACAATCAGGTAAGGTAGCAGGTGTTGAGTCATGCTTGGCATTATGGCAAAACTCATTGCATTCGCCTAGGGTTACTGCCGCGCAAACGCCGGATGCATGCGCTTTATTGCAAGGGTTGCCCCACCATGATGTAAAATCACTTTATACAAATTTCATGAATGATGAAAGAAAGGCCTTCCATGCTGGAAAACCTGACCGGCCGTTTGCAGGGCGTGATTAAAAACCTGCGCGGCCAAGCCCGTTTGACTGAAGATAATATTGCCGATGCCATGCGCGAAGTCCGCATGGCCCTGCTGGAGGCCGACGTGGCCCTGCCGGTAGTCAAAGACTTTATTGCGCGCGTGAAAGAGCGTGCTAATGGCCGCGACGTATTGCAAAGCCTCACCCCCGGCCAGGCCGTGATTGAGGTGGTGAATGATGAACTCACCGAGCTCATGGGTAAAGCCAACGTCGGCCTTAACCTGGCCGCTGTGCCGCCTGTGGTGATTTTGATGGCAGGTTTGCAGGGGGCAGGTAAAACCACCACCTCAGGCAAGTTGGCCAAGCTGCTCAAAGAGCAAAAGAAAAAAGTCCTGCTGGCCAGTGCCGACGTTTACCGCCCTGCGGCGATTACCCAGCTGCAAACGCTGGCCAAACAGCTCGAGATCGACTGCTTTGATTCCAACCCACAGCAAAAGCCGCTGGACATTGCTGCGCAGGTCATGGATCAAGCCAAAAAGAATTACTACGATGTGGTGATTTTTGATACGGCCGGTCGTTTAGCCATTGATGAAGCCATGATGGCTGAAATCAAGGACCTGCATGCCTACCTCAAGCCCACTGAGACCTTGTTTGTAGTCGACGCCATGCAAGGCCAGGATGCCGTCAACACCGCCAAAGCGTTTGGCGAAACTCTGCCATTGACAGGCGTCATCGTCACCAAGCTGGACGGCGATGCACGTGGCGGTGCCGCCCTCTCTGTGCGCCATGTCACCGGTAAGCCGATTAAGTTCATCGGTGTCAGCGAAAAAGTGGATGGCCTTGAGCCATTCCACCCAGACCGCATGGCGGGCCGTATCTTGGGCATGGGCGATGTCTTAAGCCTGATTGAAGAAGCGCATAAAAAGGTCGACATGGCCGAGGCGCAAAAAGTCGCCGACAAAATCAAGTCTGGCGCCAAGTTTGACCTCGAAGACTTTAAAGCGCAAATGCTGCAAATGCGCAAAATGGGCGGCATGGCGTCACTCATGGACAAAATGCCCAGCCAGATTTCCGGCATGGCGCAAAAGATCAACACCGACGACGTGGATAAATCCATGCGCCGCATCGAAGGCATCATTAATAGCATGACGGCAGAAGAGCGCCGCAAACCCGAGCTGATTAAAGCCACACGCAAAAAACGGATCGCCGCCGGGAGCGGTGTGCAAGTGCAAGACGTCAATCGCCTACTCAATCAATTTGAAGAAACGCAAAAGATGATGAAGATGTTCAGCAAAGGTGGCATGGCCAAGCTGATGCGGGGCATGGGCGGCATGATGGGCGGAAAATTCCCCGGAATGTAAAGCAAAAAATCGGGATGAATAAAAAAATAAACTTTTTATACAAAAAAAGCCAAAACAGCATTGACCAAATTTAATTCATCCTCCATAATCGCGTTCTTTCAAATTTGACGCAAAACAAAGCGGCAGACAAGAAACAGATGGGGTGTTAGCTCAGCTGGTAGAGCAGCGGACTTTTAATCCGTTTGTCGTGGGTTCGATCCCCGCACACCCTACCAAAATATAAAAGACGGCTCGCAGAAATGTGAGCCGTTTTTCTTTTCAGCATACCGAAATATTTAATGAGAGCGCCGGACTCATAATCCGTTGATGCTGTGTTCGACTCACAGAAGCGCCACCATTTCTAGAGAGGCTCAAGGTTAACGCCTTGGGTCTTTTTTGTTTTCTAGGCTGGTTTCACAATCTTTTCACTTTGATATTTCATTATTTCAAATAAATTCTAAAGTTCAATAAGAAGTAATAAGGAAGAAATGTGCTTGACCAAGTTAAAAATTTTTCTATCTTTGTAGCATTTGCAGTAGTCAGTTCATCGGTGAGTGCAGGTAATTACAGCATCAAAGATTTGGGACTTATAAATAATCCACTACTACATAACTGTAAGGCCGCGCGAAATTTGGCGTAAATTTGCACTTTATTTGGAAAAATTTAACGGCCTTAATTGGCAGTTAAATTGCCCTATACAGAAACCAATGCATTATAAAGAATCTTAATAATAACTACGCTGGAAGCGCCAAGTCTGCGATGTAGTTCTGAGCATCAAAATAACTAACCTGAAGATCACGACCTAGAGTCGTGTAGTGCGTACCATCAGTACTAGCATTTGCTTTAAGTTTAGTCGGATCAGTACCAGCAACAGCGGCATTGCCATCCCAGATCCTATCTGGACCATCAGGCTGCCCCTCCAAAGCTCTCATTGCTGTATTGAATGGGCCTGTTACTAAGTCCTGAGTTTGCCCATCTTCATCAATATAGCCATTTGAAGATGAGGTTTTATTACTTGGCAGGATGTAGATGATGTAAGTAAATCCAAGACTTCTACCCAAAGCAATCAGCGCTTTTACTGCATTTACGTCCGGTCCGTTAATGCCAAGTTGAATAATCAACACCCCTTTATCAACCATTTGCTTGCGGATGACACTTTGGGTTGCAAAGTCACCAGGCGCTTGACCAGCTTTAGATATAATCTTGTTTGGCACACCCCATTTATGCAGCCAAACCTGCATATAAGATGTCAGGAAAGAAATAAGCGAGTCACCCCAAACCGTGACAGGACGATAACTCATGTTAGTAGGGTTCAAACCAGACAGAATGCCTCTAAATGAACCTGTGCCGTATGTGCCTGTTCGCCAAGGGTCTTTACCAAAATACTGATTGCTGTAATCAGTTGCATTGTCATAAAGAGCTTCCTGCAATCCATTAAATAATTCATCTTCACCATTTGGAAGCTGCTGTGCGGGAAGCATAAATGTGCCGCCACCTTGCTTATTCACGTACCAGTTAACATACGCTGGAATACCTTTTTTCTGCTTAGCGCCTGGCACCACAAGACGTTTATAGGTTTTGACGCCGCCAGGCAAAACGATGACTGGATTACCGTTTTCTGTAATCTGAGTTCTATCCCAATAGTTTGAGTTAGGGGCTTTAAAGCCATAGTTTTCGGTAGCAGCTTGTTTAAGACCTTTTCGCCACGTAATTGCAGCACTATTGAAGGTTAACGTCGCCCAGCGCAATTCGCCGCTAGAAAACTTAATCAAATAAAGGGCAGACTCAGTTGCGGGGGCAGACATGTTTGCACCGGTTGCGCCGACCGCCAAAGGGCCAGTAAAAGTGCGAGGTGACCAGGTATCGGCGCCATATGCTCCCCCTGGCGTAAAAACGTAGCCTCTTACCTCTAACGTATCTGGTGATACATACTCTGCTGTAGTTGCAGTGTCAAAAAAAGATACGTTAGAAAACTCGACAACTGAGTCAGTTGTGTCTGCCGCAGCCATAGCCATTTGACTAGAATTATGTGCCGTAGAAAGGCTACGTTTGCCACCGTTAGCAGAGCCCAGCGGCGATGCTTGCATAGCAGTTGGACGCGCTGACGTTAAAGCTGGGGTAGCATCAGTATTGGTTGATGAAACAACCAGCCCTGTAAGAGTTACCCTTATCACTTTTCCTTGATCAATGTCCTGCAAAAGGTAAGTACTTTTGGTTGCGCCAGCTATTGCAGCGTTATCTCGATACCATTGAAATCCTGTCGCAATAACCCCATCAGCAACAACTGCAGTTAAAGTTTGGCCAACATCAAAAGTGCCTTGAATCGTTGTTAAGGCTGACGAGCCAGCCTTATTAAAACCCAGTTTGTTTCTGAAAAAAGTGGTCAATGTTGACTTTGTTAAAGCTGCGCCAGTTGAGTCAACCAGAGATGAATAATCAGCTGATAACAAAATGTCATTGCGCTGAGTTCTTGTAAAAATCTTGAATTGATTTAATTCACAAACCCCAAACACATCCGATGCCGGACGTTCCAATTTCACCGTGCCATCTGCTGTTTCTGTAACTACAAGACTGTTTCCGATGATCTCAAATTTTAAAGCCATGATTGTTCCAATATCTATCCAATATAGATAGTTTAGGTGTAATCATTCAATTAGAATTGTGGTTCTGACATGTGTCAGAAGGGGAAATTTATTTTCGTGAAAGGTAAAAAATGGCTGGAACAAGACCAAGAACTCAACAAGAAATTTTAAACAGCTTTAATCATAATTGCGACTATTTATATAGATCATGTAGAGCGTTTGATGCAGGTATGGAAAATGAGGCTATCCGTTTAAGTTCAACACTTAGGACTTTGCTACATCAAACAAATAAAAGTAACTCAATTTTGAATCAGATGAACAAGCTGAGGTCATTAAATTATGTAGATTCAGGCATAAGAAAAAATATACTCATTCAAACTTTAAATCAAAATGCTACACCAGGTTTCAAATATAACTTTCATCCAATTGATACTGGATTGGTTATTCCTGGATTTATGAATAACGAGTATAAATTTGTAGCACCTCTTGTAAAAAACAGATTCCCTCCAGCTGATCCAAAATATAATTGTGTGGTACCAGTAAGGAGTTATTCAGAATGGTGGGAAGATAAATTTATTGAGGTCTCAAATGGGAATACATTTTCCAGAAAAGATATTGTTCTAGCACTTGCTAATAAAGAAGGTGGCAACCATCTTGATCCTGAAATAGAAGTAAAATTTGATCAACTATATCACGATAACTTAGACATGTTCGGATCAACAAACGATGCTCCATTAGAATCTGCAATGCCAAATATTGCATATGCCACAGTCAGACAAATAACATTTGAACTCATGGCTACATTTGATGAAAATTTAGGTACAAATCTTCTTGAAAGAACCCATAAAAACATGGAGCGTCCACTAGTAACTTTTATGCCGATGATGACACTCTACGCAAAGTAAAGTTAATTGTTTGGTAAGCTCAAAACTTACCAAACATTACCGGCTATTTTTTAATAGTTAGATATCAGCAACTCAGTAACTGGTTTATTAGCGGCATTGCCGATACTGTAAGACGTTTTGACTTCACGGATATGAAAGTCTGCGAACAGCTCGCGAATCTGAGGCACGTTGTTGATGCTGACCATCCAGTTACCCTTAGCGCTGGCCAGCTTGTCACGTAGTGTAATGAAGTCGGTCTTATCGAACAAGCCCTTGCCATAATCACTCTCGCAATCCCAATAAGGCGGATCCACATAAAAGAACACGTGCTCGCCATCATACCTGGTAATCAGCTCAGCATAATTCAGGTTTTCAATGGTGACTCGGCTTAACCGCAAATGCGCCTCTGTGAGGTCCTCTGCAATACGATTAAAGTTAAGCCTTGGCGGAGTGCTGTTGGCAACCCCAAAGGACTGATTTACAGCCTTAGCGCCAAATGATGTACGTACCAGGTAGTAGAATCTGACCGAACGTTGAATATCGGTGAGCGTGTGTGGCGCTACCTGCAGCTGGCGTTCAAATTCATCGCGGCTGATCAGGGACCATTTGAAGTACTTCACAAACTCTTCCAGGTGATTCTGTAATACTCGATACAAGGTAATCAGATCACCGTTAATATCGTTGATCACTTCCACCTTGCTTTGTTCTTTTCTAAAAAGCACCCACGCGGCACCAGCAAACACCTCTACATAGCACTTGTGCGCCGGTATCAGTGGAATGATGGTGCCGGTGAGTTTACTCTTGCCCCCGACCCATGCCAGGGGCGATTTCCGTTTTGTTAAAGATCGATCGTGCATCATGACTCCTATCATCCAGGCGTTCATGACGCTCAAAACTATTAATGAGTCCGCAACGCGGACACTTGATACTTAACTTAATGGCCAAGCCTTCAGCCAACTTACGGTTACAACTGCCACATCTAAACTCTGTGGCTTTTTCCTTTGTGCTACGCATACGGTCGCCCTTATAATCGACCCGCCCACGTGGGTGGCAGGGCCTCGGTTGATCCGTAGCTACATTACGGTGAGACGGGGGTGTTAACTACTCGCTATAGTTAACGCTCTCGCCCTGTTTCTTTTAATTTGGCCACTCCAATGGCCCAAGCTCATTAAATAAATCTTCCTTGCTTGGAATAGGTCTTGAACCTGCATTCACATCAGCCAAAATCTCATATGCAAGTTGCCAATGCGCATCACGACGAGAAATCATATATGCAGCCTCAGTTGCAAACTTTTCGACTACAGATCCAGCATAGGTACAACAACTAAGACAATTGTCATAATTGCGTGTACGGGCAAAGCTATTCAAGCGATCTTGAATATCAGCTGTGAATTGAGTGATCAACTGCTCTTGAGTTGGAGATGTGACTGGCTTTTCGCTCAAGGCATCTGCTGGTGGACTGAAACCATAATCATGAATGACATGCTCTGAACCATCCGCAAGCCAGTATTTAAAACCAACAAAATCGGCAATCACTACCCAGTCGGTAAAATCAGCGTTGGCTGCTGCAATTTGATTTGCTGCAGTTGCTGGCGGTTCATTCTCTAGCGCAAGGCCTGTCCAATGCCATGTATCCTGATCTAGTGATGTTTTATAACATTGTTGCGGACCTGTGTAGACATGTGGCGCTTCAGGAGAGTAGTTGTAAACAATTTTTGTATCCATGATGATTCCTAAAATTTAACCATGCCAGCAACGGCAGTGCTTCTAGGCCGCGACGCACCAACTGTTGTTGCAGTATTGTTGTTCAGTGGCCTGGCTAAATTTGCCGATGGCGTGATAGATGAAGAGTTACCTGGATAAGATCCAGTAGAACTTACGACAGACAAACCTTTTAAACTTGATGCATAGTCAGCATCATTAACACTATCAGTACCCATTGCTGCATTGAACTCTGCAACCGTCGCATTATTAATTGTTGCTCCTTCAACAACCAGGTTATGCAGTGCGTCAGGACCAATGGCCGTTGCAATTAATGAAGCTGCTTGCCTAGAGCCGAAAGCTCGGCCAGGATCTATACCTCTACTATCATCCCATAGTCTAAGAAACTCCCCCCGCAAGTCATATGCCTTAAATGTTAACCCATCAGAGTTATCACAAAATACGATATTCCCGGCTACCCAAAGACTGTCAGAAACAAATAATCCATTATGTTTTCCCCATGCTCTTACTGCAGCATAAGTGGAACGACTAAGATTTGCGGTACCAGTTTTAAAATATCCAGGGCGAGGTGTTGCTTGTGTATCTAAAAGCATTGAACCAATCAATACAGAGGCATAACCTGTGAAATCTGCACCATTCGCATTAAAAACCTGCCAAGTCATAATGCTGTTGTAATCGTCATGCCAAATTGGACCAATGTTCTCAGTTGGTAGCGCTTTACCTGATATCAATCTATTAACAATCGATTTTAATGATTGTTTATGATCATTTTCATCAAGAGCAAAACCTGCAGCCTCAACGATATTGCACTGCTCCTCTTGAAAACCGTTGTACCACTCATAACCAGGCACAGTGGCTGGTACGCCGCCTGCAGGATCCGGTTTAGCAAAATAACCAGGCGTGCCACCACTAGGTGGCGCTGGCATCACCGGTACTGCGGTGCTACGTTTAACTCTTTGCATGTTTGCTCTCCTATGTGTAAGCAAAAATAATGTAGGTATGCCCGGGCTTAAATCGATTCATGGTGCACTCCAGCAGAGTGTTACCCCAAACCTCAGTGGCCATTTCTGTATCATCTTCAGTGGTGAGCTCGCGAATGGTATTGAGGGCAGAATTAACCTGCCAGATAAAGCGGTATTTCTCATCAGTCACGGCATGTTCGGTGTCGTGCTCTGTATTTTGCGGCGCCCACTTGGTGATAGTGATGGTGTAACCGAGTGACGCGGCCAGGTCGATATAAAACTGCTCATGCTGGCCACCTTGCATAATGACTTTAGCCACCAGCGCGGCACGACGCTCTTGACTGGATTGCACAATGCCGGAATTAGTGACACAGATTTCTGGCAGGCCGTACACACGTTCCCAGTCCGAAAACATAACAGTAGTTGTGCGCGGATCTGCCTCTATCAGGATCTGGTCGGCACTCGACTCTGCAAGATCTAATGCATTACCTTCAGCAATAAGCTCAGCGTCAAGCAAAGCGCCCGTGCTGTCATAAGAGACTGGCGGCAGTAGCAGCTTCAACAGTTCAGCGTGCATCATGACCAGGCCACGGTCCCCAATACACCAATTTCGCTATGCGTAGCATCAACAAGCGTAGTGACATTGTCAGTCGGTGTCGTTAAATTAAAATCGATAACGCCAGGTGTGCTAGAGACGATTGCGCGAATGCGATTTAAATAAACCTTATCACCTGGTTTGAGTGTTGAAAAATAAGCGGATAACGCCTTATTAATCGCAGTTTTTACCGTTGCTGCATCATAGCCAGCAGCAATCGTTAAATTACCTGCAATATTGACGGTGACAGCTGTTGGCGCTAATGCCAAAAATCCATCCTCTGCCCATACTGGACGAGCCTTATCAACAGATACTTGAACAGCTGCAATCAATGGCGCACCAGGAATCCCCGTATCAGTCAAAATAATGACATCCACAGTTCCAATGCCACGCCGGTTTGAATAAACATAGGCAGCCGTGACACCAGGGACATCCATCGCCCAGGTATAATAATCATGCGACGCACCACCGCAAGGCGGGTTACGCAGTACAAATAACAGTCGAGATAACAACGAGGCGTCAGACTCCGCATTAGTACCATTTGCCATTGTTGCAATCAGCGCACTCGACGACACACCACCTGGTGCTGCGGTAAGGGTTAACGGAGTAGAAGCTGCAAGATTTCCTGCTGTGCCGGCAATCGATGCCTGTGCAGCGATTGTTGCATTGCCAGCGCCATCCAGCGTACCGGATGCGGTTGTGACAAATGCAGTCCCATTGACATCTTTAGCCTCGGTGGCCGCCGGAATTGTGCTACCTGGCGTGCCATTAAAAGTGATAGTGCCAGTAGAAAACGTGGCCACTTTACGCGTGAGTTTGCGCATTCCGGCGTGCTTTTCCAGATAATCTGAATCGGCGGTATCAGGAAATATCTGCCGCATGATCCATTGCTGGTGCTGGTATAACCCCTCAATGGCCGCACCATTAGCATTAGCTCGCACAGCAAAATCAGAATCTTTTCCGACTGACGCAGTGGGGACCTGGTTGATGATGTCGCGTAGGATACCGTCTCTAATGGCCTGATAGTCAGGGGTATTAAATGGCATATCAGTAAACCTTCACAGGGTGTTTAAAGGTCAGCTGGCGACCGCTTGCCGCAGTGACTTCTATCAGTAAATTTAACCAACCGTTATGCGGCTGCTCGGTAGAGACAGCAATACCGGTTACACGGCCATCATCAATAATCGGCTGCAGCGCTTGCTCGCAATATTGCTTAGCTAACACGCTTACCCGCTTAACATCTTTTTCGCGCTCAAGCGTATGCAGCAGGCTGCCAATGGTTGGGTCATCCCAATAGCTACCCAATGGCGTCATCAGGCGCAGATATACCGCATTGGCTAGACCCTCTGCAGGATCCCGCGTGACAACACCAGCTGTTAACTGGTAGTCGCGGGTAATTGGATTAATCCAGGCATCCATTACATTAATCCATTAGGAGTACTTACTGATCCGCCTTGAGGATCGTTATGCGTATGCGAGTTATATATATCTCGCATACTGGCAACAGTTTCATTTTGAGTATCGTACTTATCAATAATGTCGCCTTTAACTTTAAGATCTCCACTGATAGTCACAAGTGGGCAAGTGATTTTTAATTCACTGGCAGCTACAATTTCTATCTCATGGTTTTGGCGCAATACGATACTGTCACCAAACATGGTATATAGAGCCACCTCACCGCTTTTTAAACCAGTTAAGCGATAACTTCCATGCTCGGTTGCAATCACAATGCCGTGTACCGTTTTGCCGCCAATCGGCAACACAATGCCTTCAGTCCCTGGGGGGGGATTAGAGGTAAAGCCGTAATCCTGAAACAACTCGTTATCCTGCAGCTTTTCAAGCTTGAGGCCTTCCCCCTGAACCAGGGCGACGCTTGGGGATGTATTCACGCGCATTAAGCGCCCTCTAAATGCCAGACGCATACTGCCAAGCGCCCGCTTTATCCGTTTATCCACATCAGCCCACATCGAGGATCTCCCCGGGCGAATCATTTTTGCCGCGACGGTGTTTGCGCTTATGCGGATGCGCATCAAGCGCCCAGATTCCATCTTCTTTAAGCATTAGCTCTGTACGCTGGCCATCTTGACGGCTGCCTGTAAAGCGTCGAGACATAAGGAAAAATACCCCGTCGATACCATGCGGCTCTGAGACAACATGTACACGCTGACCGGGCGTCCACAAAGCGCCGCCTTCTTTTATGCGGTGGCCTTTTACCTTGGCCACAAGTTCAAAGGATGAAAGCCTGCTATCCGCCAGCAATTTACGGGCGCGATCACGGCAGATGGCAGCGCTATCTGACTCATGGTCGACCACCACTTGCGGCCGATACCAACTCACGCCTGAATCTTGAGCTGTAGCTTTAAGTGCATTTTTGCCCTCTTCAGTTTCAGTACCATGCGTCTGGCCAAGGACAGTGACCTCAGAATACCGGTTAGATGCGCTGCGTTTACGCTCAAGCTCCTCTACGTTATTTCCCTTGCCATCACGGTTCATCACCAGCGTCGCCACTGTTGGGGCTGAGTAATCTGGGCCGCCGATCACCAATGTGCCATCCGGTGTAAACCACGGCCATAATCCGTTAGCTTCAGCTGCATTCCTTAAAGTATCCCAAGCTCTATCGCCAGGCTCGACATTGATTTTTTCACGGCGGGAGGTTGCTTCTGCATCAATCACAACCTTATGAATGCCCAATGGCCGCACGACCTTAGCTACAATTTCTTCTAGCGAGGCCAAACGGGCCACCCAAATTGGCGCCGCACAATCTACCAACACCGCCGCGCCATCACGGCCAGACATCGAAAGCGTACGCTCTGACTTGGTCACAGCATCAGCAAGCTCGTCAACGCGGCCAATCATCACGGTGTCATTGCCAATTTTTATTTCAACTGGCGACCAGGGCTCAACAAAATCCGGCAATTGGCCGGTTTTTAATCCCAAGCTAACATGCCACGCATCAGCAGGCGTCATCAGATCCGACTGAATGTCGTAACTCTCCCAGATCTGGTGCGCCCGGTTACCGATCAATACAGTCACTTTATCTAGAGTAGGCATTAAGCTGGTCTCCAGTGCTGATAAAGTTAGGCTGGCGTAGCTGGCCGTTCAGGCGCAATAACTCTGCGGCGCGGTTATGGTCGCCATACCATTTATGGGCGAGCAACCTTAGATTACCTGGTGCTTCAACCTGACGGGTAACAAGCGGCGGTTTTGCCTCTATCACGGACTGGGCAGTCACCTGCAGGTTATATGCGGTTTGTTTTAAAGCCTCAACAACAGGGCGTGAGGTTTCAATTGGATACTGATCGCGATAGGAAGTGATTACATCCTGAATAGCAGCTCGTGGCGCATTGGTAATTGACTCTACTTGTGTAGAGGTTAACGTCGGTGATTGAACCTCGGATGCCAGAATAATCTGAGTGGTATCTGCCATGCCCAGCGCCTGTTCAAGCGCAATATGATTATTGATTAATTGGCTATCACTAACAGGTTGACCAGACTGCGCAGGCAGTAAAATTGCGGTGCTGAACCGGTCTTGCAAATAGCGCCAGTCACCAAAGAGTGTATTCACATCAAACACACGTAGATCTACGATGCCAGAGATAAGCGAAGAAACGTCAGAAGCCCATGCCCGTGGATAATTCACGGTATCGAGCCCACTCAAAATCACCTGGCTGGCCTGCTGCCGCAACTGAGTCAACACACTCAACATCGAGCCGCGTAATTGATCCAACCGAGTTACATTGTTAACACCGCTAATTTTTGAGACTTCAGCGGCCAGCACATCTGCGGCGCGGTCACGCACAGTTTGTATTGAGCTTGATATTGCACTGGCTTTTTGGCCAGGCAACTGCATACTGAAAAAGTCAGGGGATGGCGTCGACTCTTTAAAACGCAAGCTTACTTTTGCAAAATCGGCATCATCAGCTTCATGATGGATTTTATAGCCAGCTGGCTGAGCGTTTTTAATTGAGCCGAATACAGGATGAATCAGCTCTCCGGCACCTTGCTGCCGGAAAGCCTTCATAAAAAGGTCTAAATCTCGAGCATAATTATCCCCCCAGAAGACAGCCTCAACAGAAATGATTCGGGCATTTTCTCCAAGATCATCATTATCTGCACCATCCACATATGGATAAGCATGCTCGGCAAGCGCACGATCAGCCTCATCATCGGTAGAGACGCAATTAAATTGCACCCCACGAAAGGATGCATCAAGAAGATTTTCCCAAGCCATAGCGAGAGGTTACACGCGCGCGTAACCGTGCTCGATACTGACACATGTCAGTTCTAATAGCGTCGGGCAGAACGGGAGTTTTCCTGGTTAACTGCGGCCACGATGTTGCCGTTTTTAACGTCGACCGTAACTTTAATAGGGGCTTGCTCTTTGTGCGTTAATTGATAAATCAGGCTACCAAGTGAATTGGCGTTTCCGTCGGTCATTTTGCCTATACTCCAGCCAATGCCCTTATTAAGTAGCGAGCCCACCCCATAACCAGCAGCCCCTGCAGCCAATAGGCCACCACCGGCCAATGCTGCGCCACCTGCACCGCCTGCGGCCAAAAATTGCCCTAATGGCATGCCGCCAGCAAGCGCAGCGGTCACACGCATACCAGTAGCAGCACCTGCGGCACCGGCAACCACACCGGCACCCTTGCCAGTGAGCATGCCCGCCAAACCAGCTGCACCGGCGCTTGCTGCTAAAGCAGTGAGCGCAGTAGCAGCAACTGTAATCGCTGCAGTTAAGCCAGGGTAATGCTGTGCATAGTCTGCCAGCTTGGATGATACATCGCCAATGACCTTAGATATCCCGCCAAATCCATCTTGTTCAGCAAATGCTTTTTCATTGGCCAATCTGGCGGTTTGATAGGATGGCGTGCTTGAGATTAAATCAAAGTTTCTGGCTGCAGACCCTTTTGATTTACCTGTGCTAGGATCAATATTGTCCTCAATATTTTTTAGGTATTCACGATTGTTCATGATGCCGACAAGCGCCATTAAGGCTTGACGATCTTGCACGATCTTACCAATCGCTGAACCCTCAAGGATATCCGCTTGTGCAGCAAATGCTTGCTGCTGCGTATCGCCTTTAGATGCGGCTGCCTGTTTTTTTAATGCCTGAAACTTACTGTCACGCTTGGTAATGCTGTCAACAATTCCGACAAAAGCATCAAGTGAATTCATGCCCTTAGCTTGCGCTGCAGCCAAGGTACCAGGCAAATTAATCCCCAGTTTTTGCGCATCTTTAGCTGTATCTTGGCTGTTGATTTTAGCAAGTAGGTTCACCAGGTTGTTACCGGCTTCATCTTTGGTACCAGCGGTAATCACAGCTGCCTGATTATAGGCCAATAGCTTTTGCATTCCGCCCATACCAGTCATGCCACTGAGTTTTGCCGCAGCCATTTGCTGCGGTAGCCACTTGGCCATATCCTTGAGCTCAAAGCCACCTAGCTGACCTGCCATGATAGCCATATCAATCACATCGCCCATCTGATCTGGTTTGATACCAAAGGTTTGCATGCCACGGATACCGATATTGGCTAAATCAGTAGGATTGGTATTTGCAGCTGTCGCTGCTTTCTGCAGCTGAGGAAGAATCTTCATTGCAGACTGCGGACTAAATGCGCCAGAGGCAATCAGGGTATCAAGTGTCTCTGCAGCCTGGTCACGATCACCACCACCCGCACGTACGGCCTTGATAATCGCCTGATTAAGTTGTCGCATGCCTGCTTGACGACCAGTTTTATCCAGTGACGAAAATGCCGTGTTGGACATATTGGCCAAACGCAGATCGTAACTCATTGTCCGCTCTATAGGCCTCGAGGCAACATATACCCCGGCGCTAATGCCGGCAGCTACCCGGCCTGCTGTTTGAACGGCCTTTAAACCACGCTCTGCAGCAGCAGCTGCGCGGGTAACCTGGTTGATGCCACCAACCAGAGTAGACATTGATAAACGGCTAAGTGCATTGCCACTTTTCTCGACTGCATCCATATCCCGCTTAGCCATGCTCAAGGCACGGTTAAGCGGTTGTGAAAGTTTATCTAGCAGTCGCAGGGCCAGCGTAACGCCCAAATTGCTATTCGCGGACATCGTTAACCCTTTTTGTTGATACGGCGTTTATTCACAAACCGCCGTGTATTTGACTCACCCTGTGAGGCTGACTGTTTACCGATCAGGATTTCAAGATACGAATCCAGCTCTGGGCCAGTCATGTTTACAACTTCCTCAGCTGTAAATCCATGCTTGCGCAAAGCCAGAATCGCTACTCTGGTTTTTTTGAGGGCGCTTTCGGCGGTATCAACTTTTTTTGCAAGCTTTCCCGAGCTTTTTCGAGGGCATCATAATCGACATCGAGCAGCTGATACACAAAGTCAGTTGTAATCAATTCACGCGGGATATCGCCAATAGAAACAATCTGGCGCGCAAGAATAGCGGTTCCCAGACGCAAGGCACTGGCGGCTTGGTCACCCAGCTCCTCAATCGCCTCAATATTGTCCAGCAGCTTGGCAGGGCGCAACTCAAAATCGCGGTGCACCTTGCCATTGTGCTCAACCCCAACAGGTAAAATGTCTTTGATCGTAATCATTCGTTCACCTTACGCAACGCAGCCATCGAAAGGTCCTGCTTTGCTTCACCGTCGACAGTGTATTTTTTACCCACCTCAAGTGTAAAACAATCCAGGTAGCTTTCGCGTTTACCACCTGCCGACAACGGATAGATGGTAATTTTAGCCCCTTCAATCGCCGCCCAGTCGAGATCACCAGTTAACGGGATCACTGCCGTGACTTTCAGGTCATACTCAGCGATACCTTTAGCAAAACCCTTGGCACGCCCGGTTTTGTTCATGGTCTTGACCAGCTTGCGGCCAGTCTTTTCGGTCACATCCACGCTCTCGATCTCGACTTCTTGGCCGTCGACCTCCATCACGATTGCGCCCAAATATTCTTGCAATGCCATATTGTTCTCCTTTAGTTACAACAGCAGATCAATGCGGCCAGCAAAGATATGCAATCCATTTACCACATCGGCCGGGATCCGCGCATTCAGTCTGTTAGGATCCTGCGAATCACGTTCAACGATCACGCCAGCTTTATTCGCATCCACGTTTTCGACGATCTCCAGCTCCTCGAGCTTGTACAGCACGTCCAGGATCTCAGATCGTGCTTTATCTTGAGTACGTTCTGACAGTTTTTCACGTGGAAAACGCAAGCTGATACGCTCACGCACGGCTTTACGCACATAGTCCAGCGTACGGATCGTGGTCAAATCAAGCAGGCTGATATCTGGGATCCCCTGTGGATCCAGTGTATAAGTGGTGACTGCACGCACAATTTGTACTTTATCGCCCGGGCCAACTTCGCTTGGCGTGATGCCGTTATTGAGCGCATTCTCCTGTTCAGTACGCATCAATCGGTTTGCAAGCGGGTTGGGTAAAATACCGGTCAGCGGCAAAGTGTTGAGCGGCCGCGCCGGATCCTCTTCACTGGCAATCACAGCGCCATAGGCGGCAGCCACTTCAAATACGTTGTCGTAAGCCGTTGGTAACAAGAAACCTGTGATACGACCTGAGTTAACGCTGCTGGCCAGCGTGGTTGATGCTGCCAGCGTACCGACGTGCGCAAATACACCCACAGCGCCGCGTTGCTCAAGCGGGCCACTCACATTATCCAGGTGAGTACGCAGCGCAGTGAGATTGGTGGCATCATTCCAGGCCGAAATAATAATGTTATGGCCAGCACTAAACACAGCTGCCAACGCAGTCGTAATTGTCGGATCCGTTGCACCGGGTGTGCCTGCTGTAACAGATGCAGTGACACCAGATGCGGTAATGCTGAGGGAGACAGGGATCTGGTTCCCAAGCGTGCCTTTGTTTTTTGCTGTAAGCGTTACCGTGTTAGTGGACACAGTCGCCGTGTAGGGCAAATCTGGCTGCTTGGCAATTTGTGCTTGCAGTGCACTGGCAATATTATTAGCAGTGTCACCCGAACTAATCGCAATCACTACGCTTTGATCACCGACATTCAGTTGCGCGATCCCTGTAGACGATGCTGGGCCAACAAAGGGAATCGTTTTTGTCGCGGCAACAGAGCCAGCCGCATCATCTAATGCAACTACCTGAAGCGATAAGTAAGGGTTTGCCTGCAATGCGGCCAACACCATCAAATGCGCAATCGAGCCGCGGCCAAAGTAGGTCGCAGCATCCGCACTCGAAAACACATCAACAATTGCGCCTGCAGCAATGCTGCCACTGGCTAAACGTTGACCTAAAATCAAAGTTTTTTGCAAGTTACCTGGCAGCGTACGCACTGCCAGCTTGGTATTAAACTCAAAATACTTACCAGGCTTGCGAATGCTGGATGAGATGCTATCAAAAGAGATATTTGGGCTGGCCATTATTCAGCTCCTTTTGCTTTTTTGGTTTCAGTTTTCTGCTCGGTGATAATCAAATCACCATCACTAATTCGGCGCAGGTAGTACGCAGAGTCATCTGACACCTCGACGGCCTCCTGCTCAATATAGTCATGAGGTTTATCCTCTTTGGGCACTTTGATACCCGGGGCTGCAACTACAAACATGATGACTCCTAACTTAAAGTGAGTAGATCGGACGCGTCTGGAATATCGTCGCCCGGTTTTAGGGTGTAATTCAAACCAATCTTCAGCAAATCAACCTCATCTTTGCTTGGCACTTTTTCTACAAATGCAGTCGACCATTCCAGACTAAAAACAGAGAGCCCCGCATTACGGATGCGTGTGTTATATAAAGTGCGTACAGCGCCCGGCTTTAAGTGCTCAATGGCCAAACCAAAGTCCTGCCGCATCAGCAAAGTGCGCACATCAGATAAAAGCTGATATGTACCCACTTCACCAGGAGAGCCATGCCTGGTGGATTGCTCATTACGCAAATTGCGCGCCGCGACAAATGTCACAAAGGTCGCTGGCACTAAATACTTTTCCGAACCCAGTGGCTTGGGCTTTGCCCCACCGGCATAGCTCACCCAGACTGCTGGATAGCTGCGTATGACTTCGCCCAGATCTTCGTCAAACTGGCCGCCATAGCTATCAACCGTTTTAAGGTATGCCATGCCAGCCGCTGCTTTAATCTCCGTAATAATGGCGGTCTCGACCTGGCTGATAATGTCAGTCATCAATAACCATCCAGTGCTTCATCCGTAAAAACTCCGGGCGAGCTGATCGATTTAACGCCACCAGCAGTCGCAACAATCGGTTGCTGTAATGCGTTAAGCCCGAGGCTGATCTCACCCCGGGACACCTTGGTAAAAAAAGCCACTGCATCTTTATATCTATCGCGGATTTCTTTAGTCTCAGTGACCTCACTACTGCACAGACGATACCTGGCAATGTCGCAGGCAAAGTCCCGCACAATGGTTGGCGTGCTGGCCAGGGGCAAATCATAGCGGCCAGCCAGATAAACATTGATCTCGTTATCAGCAGCCGTCAGGCCACCTGACAAAACGCTGGCATCAATCACTCCAGTGTTGTCCCTGTCGGTAAGCGCAACCATCTCGCGATTACCGAAGCGGGACACCATATCTTGCTGGGTGGCATAACTCATTAATCAGCAGCTTTCGCTTTGCGTGTTTTCTTGGGTGCTTCAGAGCTAGCCTGATCTGCTTGAGCTGGATCGGCCGGAGCCTGATCGGCTTGAACTGGTGCAACTTGTTCTAGCGCCTCGGCTACCACCAGGGCGGCAACCACCCCGGTGGCCGACCCGTCAAGAGTCGTAGTGGCAGCGTCAAGAATAGTTTGGCCATCACCCCCAGCGGTAGAATCTACCGCTGGGGCAGGATCGGCAGGATCCTGAACGGCATCGGCACTGGCAGGTATAAGGTTGCCTTCGGCTCCGGGGGCTGATGCCTCCGGAGCTTCTGGCGTTGCAGAGGCATTACCCTCTGCTGCGGCTGGCCCATTGGCCTCTTCAATATTCGTGCTGGCAGCAGCGTTTGTCTGCGCTGCCAGAGTGGCATCACCACCATCCTTATTATTCAGTGGGTCATGGTTGGTCTCTTTGTCAGCTTGTTCGGCTAAAGCATCGGCAGCTGCAGTGCTTTCGCCACTTGGAGTGCCAGCTGGAGGATCACTTTCTGCATCACCCTCAATCTCAACCACAGCATCACAATCAACCAACAGGTTGGCCTCTTCATCAGTCAAATCAATCGTGCCTGGAGGCATATAATCTTTACCGTTGTGGCGGATAGGCTCCAAACACTGATAAGTCTTAGTTTGCATGTCGCTTCCTTTCATGGAATTTACACAAGCCCTCTGGATCCAGAGGGCTTTAATAAATACCCTGACTTATCCCACCACATTAGTCATAAGGAAGCCGCTCAATGCACCAGCAATGACTGGTTGCACTTCATCGGTCACTGGGTAAATCCAAGACTTGGCATTACGGTCTACGTAGGGCTCTTCAACAATTGGGAAATTGCGCAGTTGGTATGTATAACCATAGCTTGGCAGGCCTTGATCTTGCAGCTGACCAATTTCGGTATAAGCAACTACAACAGACTTGCCCCATACATCATTAAAAGTGCCTTGATCATCAGCCCAAACTGCATCACCAACATATACCCGCTTCACATCCCACAAAGCCGCCAGCAATTCTGCTGTCACGACATCACGGCCTGTGTATTTGATACGGTCAATCACTTCAGGATGGTTTTTCAGATCAGCAAATACTGCAGCGCCAATCACAACCGTATTTGCACGCTTACCAACCTTGCTACGCACGGTCTCAATGGCATCAGAAACAATTGACGCAGGCTTGGATGATGCGTTATCAAACATGTCGGTACCAGAAAGCACGCGCTTGTTAGATGCTGCATAGTTTGCCGGGTTGGTAGCCAGGTCCGCCTGGGCTTTTTCCAGGCGCAAAGCAATGATATTTTGCGTTTTGTTCACTGCCATCTTGCCCGTATCGATACCAGGCACTTGGTTTGCATCTTGCATCAGCTCAAATGGCACTTGGCCTTCCAAAGAGTGTTGCTCTAGCGCATAAGGTGCACCTTGGTAGCCATAGTTAACGCGTTTGGTAGCCCCACCTGGCGCACGGCCAGTGTTGTAGAGCATGAAGTCTTCTTTGCCGAACGTAATGATTTTGCCGCCGCGCTGATCTACCGGAACAGTAGGGAACAGATACTGGCCAACATAATCAGCATTTTTATACCCTTGCGCAGCAGTACTCAGGATAGGATCAATCACACGCGCTTGGCCTGGCGTCATCACGTACATCAAAGCGCCAGATTTATACATTTGGTTTTCAAAATACAAACCAAGATGGTTACGCATCGAAGGCAACGCAAATAACAACAACGCAGGTAAAAACAACAAACCCAAAATCAAAACTTCATTCATCTCACAACTCCTTTAAGGAAAAATCAAAATTAGTACAAAAAACCAGCGGCGTTTAGTTAGGGAACAGGATGACCTCAACGATCTGGCCTGCTACTGTCGCCACCTCACCAGGGGCGAGCCGCGCCAAACTTACGCCAGTGTTTTTGGTGACGGCGCGCCCGAGGTTATCAGTCTCAACTAGCGCCCCAGCTGAAATAGCAGCTCCAGCTTCTACCATTGATGTGCCATGCGTTTTAACCGCTACACGGGCGCCGATGGCAGCATCCGAGTCAGCTACACCATAAGCATTAGCACCGGCAGCTGGCACACCGCCTGCTGTAGATACAAAACGGTTTGCCGTCAGCGCCGCCGTGGCGACGATTGATAACTTTAAAAGAGGGATTTCTTGTCTCACGATTTACTCCTGGTTTAATTAATAAGTGAGTGGTGGATGAATCAGGCAGAAACCTTTTTTACAGCGTCGATAAAATCGATATTGTGCTCCTGTGCATACTTTGTAGCTTTAGCATGCAGTTCCAACTTATCATTAGATACAGCCATGCCTTGTGGGGCAGCAAAAGATACGGTGCCATCACCGGCATCACCATCAGCACCTGCATGCTCGCCAAAATTGACCAGCACCGGCGCTTTTTCCAGCTGCGCCTTGTAAATGGCCAGCGGGGTCTGCGATTGCTTACCGTCACCCTCACCAAACTCAACGGTAGATTCATCGCCAGCCAGCTTATCGAGCATGACCACAGTGGCGTCTTTATCCGCTGGCAGCAGCTTGCCTGCCTTAATCAAGCCTTCAGCGAAGCTGACATGGCCAAGGTGCAAGGTTTGTTTTTGCGCCTCGGCAAAGCTGGCCACTTGGGTGGTCAAGGTCTGGTTTTGTGTAGTTAAGGTCTGCACTTGCGTTTTAAGCGCATCCATTTGGGCTTGTTCTTGAGGTGTCATAGGTTCTCCAGGATTACTGGTTTCAGAAAAAGAGGTGGTAGGGACTGCGCCATCATCAGCGTCGTCATTGTCTTGCGCTGCATTGATCTGCAGGCTTTCAATCTGGTACGCAGGCAAAACAGTGTCCGCAGTTTCAATGCCGTCCTTGCTGATGATCCAGTCACGCAGGGAGCGTAATAAACCGGCAATGGTCATCTGATCCCAGTCGGCAAACTCGACCACGCCTTCTGCTTCTTCAGCAAAATTGGCAGATTTAAAGCTGGCAGACTTTAAGCCCTTGACTGCAGGCGGAGTAGCTCCGAGGAAGCCGATGTGTTTTGGGTAGTAAACACCAGGCACAGGATTGCCCGGGGAGTCTGGCAGGTAAAAGCTGCCAGAGACTTTCTTGTATTTGCCATCGTTGACGATCTCAGCAAAGTCGGCATCTACCTGGTGCGGGATCGCCTCCAAGCGTTGCGTTTGCTCGTTGAACTGCACGGCCTTAACCCAGCCATATGCGGGATCGTCCATTTTTGGATGACCGACAACGAGAGGAGCATCATGCAGCTCTGGTTTGTAGGCAGCAGCCGTTGCACGCAAATGATCGGCAGTGACGTGCACAACCTTGCCGCTGGTGTCGACATGCTTGCCGGGTTTGAAGAATTCGATTGGGGCTGGATTAGTCATGCCTCCATGTTAGAGGCAGGGGAAACATTACTCGATACTGACGCGTGTCAGGTCATTGCGGGAGGGGTGAAACTGCAAACAATTTACCACGGGACAAAATTGCGGTCAAAACTATGCACGCGCATGGGGCAAAAATAGCGTTAACCCCCCGTTAAAAATTGAGAACGGAATTTTTTAATACCGATATAGCCTGAAACTGAGAAAACGCGTTTAATCGCTTAAAAATTACTTGTAAAAAAACGTGCTTAAATCAGGCTGTTTAAATAATCACTGACGTTACCTTCTATCATCAACTCATCGTCAGGGGAGATCCCAATATATGGCCGGGCTGGAATATCTCCCCACGGGATGGGAGAGTTGCGCTTCGTCCGCCCGAATGATCCTTTTTCGGCACCCAGCTGCTGGGTAGCAGAATATTCTTTAGTTGAGAAAATCGTCACGCCTTCTGCATCTGCTTCATAAGCGATTTGATCTCTGAGCGTGCCACCAGCAACAAGCGGCTGATTGCCTTTTTTACGTGCAAGTGTCGTGGGTTTATTTGGGGCCCACTGAGAGCCATCAGGCGCGGTACCGGTATCAAAGCGGCGCTTGGTTGATTCAACCCAGTCTTCCCCAATGGCCAAGAATGCAGGCCGTGGATTTGCCGCGCCTTCAGCCAGGCGGCCAAGGGCAGCCAGTACAGCTCTGTTCTGCCAGGTGAGTTCTATCATTGAGTGTCTCGCTTGATTTTTTGCATAAAAGGCCGATAATAAAACCACTTCGGTGGCAGTGCTCGATTGGTAACAGGGTGGCTCCCGCTTTGCGATCACTTAAGTAGGTTCGATTCCTACCTGCGACCGGAGACCTCAACAATCTGCCAGTTTCCGCTTTTCACCTCACCAGCAATACTGTAGTCGTCTACTCTAAAGGCAGTCAGTATCAGGTTTAAGCCTGTTTTTTTAGATTTCTGAGGATCAAACTCAATAGCTATTTTGGCCGGCCCTTTTTCTTCAGCCACAAAAATCAGTGTGTCATTTCTGGTATCGTAATAAATCGCGCCTGGTGCGTTTAATAACGCAGGCACATTACGCCATTCATCCAAAGTTAACGCATTGCCGGCTGCCAGGTGTCTAGCCTGTTTAGCGCCAAACGGAAGGTAATCAGGCACGGCAATTTCAGCACTTACCGGCATGGCCTTTTGATTCTTGGCTAACCAGGTGAGCGTGTCTGGCGCCATCGCGGCCAACACGGTATAGCTACCAGATGGGCGTTTAGCTGTGTCAAGTGCATCAAGCTTTTGCCACCACATTTCCTGCCGCTCTTTGGCAATTACCGGAGCAAGCTCTTTCCACATAGCAGCGCCAATCGGGGCATCGAGCTTGATCAGTTTGCTATCAACAAACGACTGCATTGGTTTGTTGACATTTGCACCCGGGGCATAATCAAAACCCTTATCAATACCAATCGGCGCGCCGGTTTTAGGGTCTATCTGATTCCAATTGTCCGGGCGTTGGCCTTTGCCATCGCCTTGCGCAGCTTTATAGTCAGCAGCGCTGGCAGCAGTAATGCGGCAATGGCATAAATACCCATTTGGGCAAAAGTGTGTTTTCCAGAAAACATCGGTATGCGGCAAGGTAATGCCATTCCAGCTTAAATGCATGGGCCGTGGGTGACGTACCCCATCCGCATGCACATAGCGCCAGTATGGGCGTACCTTTAGCAGATCAGGATCATTGAGCTGCGTCCAACGGCCAGCGGCGTAGCTGGTGCTCATGTTGGTTTGGTAAATGATGCGAGTGCGCCAGTCACGGCCTTTCTGTGAGCCTTCGCCCGTCCAACCGGTCCAGCCATTTTTTGCAACAACGGCATCAAAGTTTTGCCTGAACCACTGAATGCTCTTACCTTCAGCGATGGCCTGATTCACGCTATTGCGCAAGTCGGCCACCAGATCAGCTTTCATGGCACCGGCTACAATAAAGGCGCGGTCATGCGCAGCGAGCTTGATATCATCATACCGCTCACTTGGCAGGTTGATTTTCTGGCTAAAAAAGTCAGCTTGCTCTTTGAATGGCTTCTTTAAAACAGCATTAATTGCCATCACTCACATCCGACATACCAGCAAGCTCTGCAGCAGAGAATGCAATTGTCATCACATTGGTGAGCTTATCGCTATCCAACTGCGCAAATTCAGCAATTAAGTCATCACGTAACTGCTCAAGGCTATCGGCATTCTCAACCAGGTGTTGCACCTGTTTTAATATTTTGTCAAAAGCGGGCGCAGCCTCTGCAGACAATTGATCTTCACGTGCAGATTGCGCAAGCGTGATCGGATCCTCATTGCCTTCAGCAAATGACACCTGCTGATTATTGTCTGGGCCCGGGGGAGTAGTTGAGTCATTCGCTGCCGATTCCTGCCATTCACCGTCATACTTCTCCTGGATATATTTAAGCGTCGGTTTAAAGCCAAGCTGTTTAATCTTGGTATCCCGATCGGCACGCTTATCGAGATCCTCCGGCTCTTCTACCTCACGCCATACAGTCGGGTAAGCTGCCCCCGCAAAATTCCAGTCGGTAAGCCAGCGAGCTGGTCCAGCGTTGAAACTCATGCAGATCACATCGGCATCGGCCTTGACGATATCCAGGCGCACATCACTCTGCAGCTGGTCGTTACCGAGCCGCCCGGGCGTGCCCTGGGTACTGGCTGTTTGGCCGAGGATCACCTGGGCAATGGCATCATCCATCACACGGACCATGCTGGCATAATCGGCTGCGCCACTGCGCGTGGCTTCAAGCAGATTGATAATCATGCCTTCAGGGGTGATCACCGCGCTATCGTTCTGGATATCTCTCAGCGCGTTGAGCAGCTTGTCCTGCTCTGCTTCCTCTGTCCCTTGCGGGTAAGTCCCATGTGCCGTTGGCGTACCAAACTTATCCAGAAACTTCAGCCAGAACTTGATGCCGCTACGCTTGAAAAACACCGGCCAGTAAAGCCAATGTGCCAGGCCAAGGCCATATGGCTCATCGTGGTGATCAGCTCCGCACGAAAAATACCAGAACTTACGCTCGGGCAAGATCTCGCCCATAGGCTTTTGCATGGTCTTCAGGCGCAGGCTCATATCCGGGGCAAAGCCAAACCGGCGACGGTCGCGCACTTTGATAGCCTGGGGAATAATGCGGCTACTATCTTCGGCCCAAATCGCTTCAGCGACCGCATAGCCGTAATACACGCCATAAAGCATTTTCTCGGTGATATCGTCAAACTGCAGGTTATTGAGCTGCTCGGTTAAAAACTCAGCGGCCTTTTTATCTACCAGTTTATTGCCCCCGGGTTTCACATTCCAGCCACGGCTAGTCACTGCGCTAAAGCGCTGCGCCAGGCAGGTTTTTACCTTATCGTCGCGCAGTACTTCCTGGTAAATGCGCAAATCACCGGCACCCTTGAGCTGCAGCAGCTTATCTTGCGGTGCCAACAATGGCAGGTTATCAATAAAGCCCCGGGTGATATCACGGCCATCCTGCGTGGTGGCTATCTCGTTTTTTTCTGGCTTGGTAATGTTTTCATCGGCCATAATTTACCTCAATTATCTGTAAACCAATCTTCATGTAGCTTGCGCCAATAAATACCAGCCTTAAAACCACTTCTGGCCGCCTGAAACAAATAACCAGCGAATACAAATGGTGATGACAAGGTCATAATAAATATGCTTTTTAACCAGTTCATCACATAAACCCGTTTAAGCTGTTGATAGACTCTCGGCGTCCAGCGCTGCGCAAATCGCTTGGGGAGAAGCCTTCTTGCTTCATCGCATAGTCAGCCAAGAAGAGCGCAATGGCACCGTCGCCGTGGCGCTGTTGTTTCTTGTCCCCGCCACGTTGCTTGCGTTCACTGGCAGGGACCTTGGGCACGCCTTTGATTTTCTTGATTGCTTTCAAATCGTCTCGGATTTCATCATCCCGGGGGATGTCGGTCATCAAGCCGTCCTGGAACGCTGCCTGAAAGTGCGGCATATGCTCAACGTAAAAGCTGTCTGATAAGTGAATTGCCTCAATGCGCAGTTGGCCAAACTTCTGCTGGGCAAACTCGGCCAGTGCCAAACCATTGCCTGTGGCATCCATCGCCGCCTTGCGGAAACGCGGCAGGCGCTTGGCCACATACTCCAAAATGTACTCTTGCGCCTTGTAGGGGCAGTTTGATAGCTCAATCCATATCACGACTGGTGTGCGCAGGTTCTTGGCTTCTGCCAGCACTGGCATCACTGTCAGGTCACGCTTACGGCCAAAGTCCAGGCCAAACACATGCGGGCGGGATTTATCCAGGCGCATCAGATGTGGCAGAAGGTTGTCTTTGCACCACTCTTCAATTTCTTGCCTGCGCCGGTGTTCTGGCAGCATGGCAAACGCATTATCCCAATGGCCACGCACCAGTGGCGTACTGTCAGACATGCGTGATTGAATCAGTGAAGTCGGCAAGAACACGCCAGATCCGGAGGCCGGGATAACATCCAGCTCCTCATCCGCATCTGCGCCGTAAAAGTCATACACATCATTGACCCACTTGATCTGCTCCTCTTCCACCCAAGGAATGCCCTTGCGCATACATACGCGCTTATACAGGCCATCTTCAACGGCCTGCTGGAAGGTAACGCGGTGCACAGTGCCTTTACGTTTACCCGCGCGGACCTCATTGATCAGCTCATTAAACTGGTTGTCTTCGCCGTCATGCGTTGAGATCAAGCGAACTTTACCGCCCCAGATCAAGAAAGCCATCGCGGCCTTGACTAGCTCGCCCAAGTCATCCTGGAATGCTGCCTCATCGCCAACCAGCACTCCCTGACGGCCACGCAGCTTGCGTGGGCGCGATGCAAGTGCGATGATCTTGAACCCAGACTCAGGGAAGCGAATTGAAAACGTGCGGATATGCTTGTCGTCTTCATCCTCTTCCCACAAGCCTTCCTCAACTTCACCGGCAGCGCGGTTAAATACCTTGGCCCACATGGCGCACGCCTGGATATACTCCTCGGTCATCTCTTGGTCGGTGCCGATGTAGTACACATTCTGGCCACCGGCTGATTTTTCGGAGGCAGCGATCAATACGTCATCAGCAGCCTCGGCCCAAGTGATACCGGTCCGTCGCGCTTTCTCCATGATCTTGAAAGGCGACTGGTCCGCGATCCACTCTTGCTGATAACCCAGCAAAGCATGCGGCAGATCATCCTGCTCTGCATAGATTGCGGCAACCTGGTCAGCAATGATGCTCAACGGCTTACCCCCAAGATTTCGGCACGCAGCGCCTCAACGGTATCTTTAGTAAGGCCTTTGGTTTTTGCAATTGCCGTGACTTTTTCAGCGGCCTCCCGGGTGGCTTCTTCACGCACCTTGAGGATACGCTCTGCAGTTAACTTATCGGCGCCTGCCAAGTCTTTTAACGCTTTGGCCAACAGCATGACATCCATGCTGCTGCCTGCCTCCATGTCGCCAATGGTCTGAAAAGCTACGGTGCGCAACATTTCTGCAAGAAGCCGACCAATGTCACCTTCAGGATCCTGCTGCAGCTTGCCCACCCATACCTTGGCCACCTCTTGCGCCTCACGGTATTTTTGCATCTGCTCTTCGGCCTTTTGCTTGTAGCGGCCAACCGAACTGCGCGAAGCCTCCCCGCCTAGGTCTGTGATCAGCTTAACGATATCGTCAATGGTGGCACGGCCCTCGCGGATAGCCTCATCCACTGCCGATTTAATGCGAGGATCCAACTGCTTGATGGATGATTTACCTGCCATATCAAGGTCTCACCCGGGCGACACCTGGCACAATAGAACGGCCCTCTGCAATATCGATACCGCGCTGCGTAATCTTAGCTTCTTGCATTTGGCCAACGGCTGTGAGCTCAACATAGCCCTGGTCACTTAACCAGTGCATTTCAGTCTCGACCTGGTCTGCACTAGGTGGCGGGATCTCGCCAGTAGTCATGCACTGATAAAGAAAATACTGCCCGGCTTTGTAGCTGGGCAGGCTGTTAAGCAGCTTGAGCATTTGCAGCCGCCACGCTTCTCTTAATTTGTCCTGGTAACTCATTTGCGCTCCATCAATGTTTCATGTATCAATTGCAACGTCCTGGTCGCGCCAGCAAACTCCCCTTCGAGGCGGCTTACGCAATCCGATACCTGGTTGATCTTGTCGTAGACCTTGCCAATATCCTCATGGGTTGGAGCCTTTTCAGCCTTGGCTTCCAAGCGCGCTATTCTTTCGCCGTGCTGGTCAATCTTCTGATCGATGTCATTTTCCAATTTGCCAATCCGTTCATTTGTAACGATGTCCTTTTTGGACATATACACGTAAACTCCTATGGCGCCAGTCACCAAGAACTGCAACACTTGGAACCCAAATTTGACTGCTTCCATGTCCATCAACGCAACCCTCGCATATCCTTACTCTCTTTAATTCCCTGGCAAATAATGCAACGGGTTACACCCTTGATTTTCTGCCGCTCTTTGGCGATCTCTTCCCCGCAGTCTTCACAATGTGAATATGCGGGTTGTGTTATGTACGCTATCTCTTCGCGCTTGGCTGCAACTACGCTGTCGCGCTCCCTGGCCTCCATATCTGAGGCAAAATCAAACTGCCGTGACATGCGTCTACTCTGTAGGCGAGTCCAAGCCGCACACGCGCCTGTCTTCAACAATCACTTGCTGGCAGGCGGTGAGCTGCTCGGTGATTTCGTCGGCTCTGGCTGCGAGATCGTAAAGATCTCCAGCAAGCGTTGGCGGAAGTTCGCTTGTCTCGGCACCATCACTGCTGCCGGGGCCGGGGCCAGCCGCGCTGGTTGAATCTGCACTGGCTTGCTGGCTGCTGGCAGCTGGGGTGCGGTACTGCAGCTTGACAATGCCACTGCGCAACTTAGCAATAACAGCGTCAGTCTTAGCTTTTTCATTTGACTTTTTCTCCTGGTAGGTTTTGTCCATTTCAGCCAGCCTGGCCACATGCGCCAGCTCGGCATCGCGTGCTTCTTTCTGCAATTTGATAATGAAGTCATTCGCCTCGGCCAGATCGGTATTGGCACGCTTTAGGTATGGCAATGCACATGCCACCTCACCACGATGAAACTGCTGCTGCCCATAGGCATACAACAAACCAACAACCAGGCAAACGCCAATGCAAAAGAAAATCCCAATCAACCAGGTAGGGATCAATGGCTTGGTGGTTAACTCATCGAGCGAAGTGATATTCACGCTTGACCCCCTTGGATGATGATGCGGCCCCAGCCGCTATAGCGAGGCTGATAAATGTTCATGATGCGGTGCGGGTAAGCGAGGTTTTCTTTACAGTGCATGACGTGGCGCCGGTTTTTGCCGCAGAAGGAATCGATCTCTTCACGCGTGGCCATGCGCTTTGCTGGCGCCATTAAAGCCTCGCGTTGCCACCAGCCTAAGCCGCCGTTATAGGCTCTGAGTGTTGCCCACATCCGGTCGTAGTCATTCAAGCCCCACACCCGCGCATACAACCACTTGTCGTATTGCATCAGCGCCCGCATGGACCAGACAGGGTTTTGAGGGAGGCATTGACTAGCGGCGGTGCCGCTAGATTCACACAACCATTTAGCGGTATCCGGCATGAACTGGGCCATGCCTTGAGCACCCACAGCGGAGACGGCTGCAGGGTTCCAGGTTGACTCTTGATGAATTTGCGCGGCAAAAACAGGGATAGGGGCATTTAAGCCCCACTCAGCATGCGCCAGGCGCGTTAACTCTCTACGATATTTGATGGCGTTTGACGGCAAAAATCCAGCGGCCTGGACATTAGGGCTAAAGGCGAGCAACACGCCAACCAAAATGGCTACCATGTAGAAAACCATGAATTTACAAAGGAAATTTGTGCCTGCATGATTGAGGAGATACCAGTAAAATGAATCAGGCTTACTCATGCTAAGCCCCCAAGCTGGCTGCCAGCATGGCAGCAGCTATAATGATCGCCCGGCGCAACATAGAGGCAGCAAATACAAGCTGCTGTGATGGATCAACTGCCTTATCAGGCACATATGGCCCGCCAACACTAAACGGCTTGCACATAAACGCATCTGGCCGCGCATAAGGGAAAGCGCTGCGGTCTATCCAATAACCCACACAGCCAGCCATTGTGACTAGCGATAGCTTATAGAGCGACACCGGCAATTGTTCAGGGGCAACCCGATAAATGATCACTAGCAACACCAGGGTTACCAGTAACCAATCGGTCATGCGAGGGGCTTTAATGGAGGGTTTTTTCATGCCTCCATGTTAGAGGCTGAGGGGAGATTACTCGACACTGACACGCTTCAGGTAAAACAAAGGGCCGCGAATGCGACCCCTTTTTACAGCCTACTGCCAATATGATTATTGGTCAACAATGCTCAAGAATTACAGATTCTGCCAGACGTTTGACACCCTCTTGGCATCATAAACGTAATTAATTGACTTCCTGCACTCTAATCTGTAATCAGCGTTCTCAGGGCTGCCTCTTGGTGATAACCCATCAATCATATTCAGAATACGCGCTGTTTCATTCTTCAGCTGCATAAAACAAGGCTCTTCAAAAGTCTGTTGTGATTCTGGCCAGCTACGCAGTACCTTTTGCAATTTGACCACTTCATTAAAAGCGCTGTCTTTGCCTTCTTTCATGAAGGTATCTTGCCAGCCATAAATCACATCTACTGAGACTTCCTTCAGGTTTTGAGGAGTAATAAATGTCTCTGTCTTTTCTGTTTCTGCGACTACATCCTTAGAGGGAGCAGCAATTAGATTCAACACTATAGCCGTCATCAGGCATGCAACAATAAATCCCCCTCCATGCGCAACCGTATTCGAAAGATTTCTTTTCTTGCATCCTATTGCCCAGCCTAACCAGCCACCAACAAAAGCACTCACCCCTAAAACTGCATAAATCATAAGCCCTCCTTAAAAGTATGCTCAGTCTATTTTTTCACTTCTGCCGGTAAAAGCATGCCCTGGCCCATATCGATCAATGCATGCGCAACCCTATCAACAGGCATACCATCTTCCAGCAGGATCGCAAAATAGCGGCCATCAGTAGTCACCACACCAAAATGCTTACCTTGTGGCAAACCACCACCGCACTCTTGGTGCATTAAATCGTCACAAAATGAGCTTTGTACTCTTGCCATACCAATCCCCTTAAAAAAGCGCCTGCTGACGTTCATCCAGCATGTTTGTTTCCTTCAGAATGCGCCAGATCTGACGGTCTGATAAATGATAATTCAAAGCCAGCTCATTTACCTTAGCCCCAGCCAGGTATTCGCGCACAATTGCCTGGTCACGCTTCTTGCGCATGCCATCCAGACAGCGCGGGATGTACAGGTCACGGGATCCACCAAGGGCTTTTACCATGCCCATCAACAGCACCTCGCCGATCACCGGCACAAAGTGATGCGTGCTGACGTTGCTCAAGGCAGGCAAGCGCTGTGTCGTGCCCGGGAAAGCCTCAACCAATGCCAGCGTGGCGTTTTCGCCTATGGCATCAATCATCTGCTGCAGGGACTCTGGCAGATCAGGGTAAACGTTTTGATTTTCCACGTCTAATATCCTCAAATCCTTTAGGCATCAGCACCATGCCGCATCGATCAACATGTTCTGTGACTGCATGAATGTCTAGTTCATCAACCAAATCATCCAAAAACTTTGAATCAATCACCTGCTTAATGACAGGCGGCTTACGGTTTAACAGTGACCCTACCAGGTAACCAAACCCGAAAAACGCCATCGCCTCGACAACTTCAATCACAATCATGCCTGCTCCTGACGTTTAACCAGCGCAGCAATCACGCCACGCAGCTCCTCGGCCTCGCACCACTGCAGGCGATCGCGGTTATACATGCGCTTGGCAATGCCATCGGCATAGCTCCAAGGCAGCTTCATATCGGCCAGCAGCGCGCCCACTTTCGTGATCAGCGGCTGGTTGGTTTTTTTAGCTGCTGAAGGCGTGGCCATTTTGGTGTTTTTCCAGCCACGGGCTTTAAAGTGCTCCAGCAGCTTGTTGCGCTCGGCATAGTCAAGCTGGGCGCTGCTATCGGTGCGGCCATTGCTCATCATGCGGATAATGCTGCGGTAGGTCTCTTCGTCCAGGCCCAGCTGGGCACGAGCGATGTGTATCTGCGCGATCTGGTTGTTGCGGTGTGGTTTTGGTTTAGCCATATCACTCCAATGCCAGTGTTTCCTGGCCAGCTACACCACGGTTTAACTCAGCTTTTGCACCTTGGGCGGCGCCAGCTGCAAAATCATCAAAAGCACGGTTACTCATGCGCGATGAGTCGTTCCGATCGCGCGGCTTGGTCTCATTAAGTTTTGGGTACCGCATACTCATGTAAGCAGTGATGGCCGCTGTTTGCTGGTCATTCAAAACCAGTGCAGTGATCTTTTCAGACACAGCGCGTACCCAGCCCCTACAGTAGACATCTGCCCGCTTTGTTTTAGTGTACGGGTTACAGCGCTTGAGCTTGTTTTGGATGTACTCCGCACGTGATTTTTTGCACTGGCGGTGCAACACCTGAAAGGCATACGTGGCGATCTCAGCTGAGATGCCGCAGCCGATAAACACATACTCGGCACTCAAGAAGTTGCGAAACACCAGCTTGCAGCCACATGACTCAGCAACCACCTGGGATAACCAGGCCTCCCAGTTCGAAGGCTTTTGGTTTGCTGACCGTGCAGAAAACTCACTGACCTCGGATGCTAGAACGTCATCATCCTCAATATTGAATTTCTCCATCAAGGCCTGCGCCTGGCGTAAAGCTGCAGCAGCTTCATGCTCGTTGGCCGACTTGGCCAAAGCCAGGCATTTTTTGATTTTGTCGATCGCTTCTTTTTTAGTCATGGTTGTCTATCAATCACATCAAGTTTGAAACTTTGCTTAGGATGTAGCCTTACTAAGGTTCTAAGTCTCCATCTGGCCTTGTTAAAGTCATCATATCGAGCTGCCATAACTGCATCGGTAGTCGTTATTAAGTCCGATGCATCATCCTCATCGCTTGGCTCACAAAACCATGTCTTGCCAAACGGGTTATAAACCAGAATCACGTAGTCTTTTTTTTGCATTCCAATCCCCGTTAAACTATCCACATCAGGCCGCTGGTTAACGGCCTGAATTGAGGGTTTAAATCAAAAATCAGAACTGGATGAATAAGTGTCATATGAGCTTGAGCTGCTGGTGCAATCATTTGAGCTTGTCTGCGCCTCGCCGAGTGCACCATCCCTTGCCAGGTCGCCCA
The DNA here is from genome assembly GCF_029132825.1 of Methylophilus sp. YYY-1. Taxonomy (NCBI): domain Bacteria; kingdom Pseudomonadati; phylum Pseudomonadota; class Betaproteobacteria; order Nitrosomonadales; family Methylophilaceae; genus Methylophilus; species Methylophilus sp. YYY-1. Next base: position 1,164,499 of record NZ_WOVG01000001.1, on the reverse strand, counting down.
TTAAGCCGCCTGCAAAGCTACCTCCAACCATGCCACCAATCATGGCGTTATTTGTGATCATGCCGACCGCCATACTGGTACCAAAGTCTTCAGAGCTGGCTTTACTTGTCTGAGCCGGAGCGCAGGCGCGGCTTGCTAAATCTGCAACTTGTTTGCTAGAGAGCGGCACAGGTGGCGGCAGTGTTTTTTTCATAGGGGCCTGCTTATCTTTACTTTTTGAAAACAGTTTTTTGAGCTTTACGATAAACATCGATTTCTCCTAAGTTCGGTTTGATTTCACAACTGCAGCCACATCGGTGTCCGCTTGTGCGATCGCGATATTGCTGATCGGATACTCAGCCTGGATCTCGTCGAGGCGTGCTTCGTAACGCGGCGTGCCAAATACCATGTGTCGACGTACCAGCATGTTTAAAAACACCAGGTCATCGGATCGGCGCTGGTCTTGCAGCATGTCGCCGTGCGCGGCGAGGATGGCCGCAGCGCGTTGATGCAGGGGCGTATGCGCGCAGGGAATGTTGTCTAGTGCTGACATCAGATATCCTCCGCTGTACGCTCTTTAAATTCATTACAGACAGCACCTGTCCGGGTTTTAAAGTCATGCGTTTTACAATGGGCCCCGTGTTTTTTATCGAGGCTTGCGCAGCTGCCGCATGTGTCATTAATGCCTTTTTGCCTACGCTCAGAGGCTGTTAAAAATCCAGCTTTGTGAAGCTTTTGCTCTGTCCAAGTACCGTATGGATTTGCTTTCATGCTGCCTCCAATACTGCGGGTTTTGGCGGCACTGGATAATCATCGTTATCGCTGGCATTGATATGCACAGCAATGCAGTACTCTTCAACGGCCTTGCATTCCGCATCGGACCATTTAGCTACACGCTCCCTTGTCACCGGACCATTAAAATGGTGATCAGAGATCAGCAAAGTGCAATCGATAGTTTGATCATCGTTTCTCACCCAAAGAGACTCAGGAATCTCGGCCTCCTCAGGTTCATAGTCGTAGCCATATACATCTGCAAACTCTGGCCATTCATCGCGCAGCGCCTCGAGGTCATAGTCACTGCAAAAGCTCAAGTCCTCTTCTGGCTTGATAGCTGCTGCGTCAATGATGTTTCTTGCGGTGGCGGTAAAGCCATCACGGATCATTTGTGCCACGGCCAGGACAATGCCTGCTGTCAGGCCGTTTTTAAATTCTGGTGTTTGTTGCATTACAAATCTCCTTATTTAAAAATCGCCGCGATTAACCAGGCAAGCAGGCTGAAGAAGAGAGCTGGAATTAGCGCGAATAAACTAAAAAAACCATTAATGCCTGCATCTGCCCTAGCGATAATCCACAGCGCCCAACCCATACCAATTACTGTGATCGCAGTAGGAATCCACCACCATGCAAATGTGAGTGTTATGGTATGCATATCAAGCGACCTCCTGATCTGGCTCATCATTTTTGAGCAGCGCGGTGACCAGCTTGTCGACGTTGCTGTCGGTTGCTTTGATAGTCACAGCATCGGTATCGGCGACTACTTTGCAGCCGATTTTTTTCAATTCCTCAACCGTGATATTGGCCAGGGCTTCTTTACTTACGGTCTCATGTTTAACAATGAGGACATCAGCTTTTGAAGCCAGGTGCTTGCGGATCAAGGTGATTGTGTTTTCTTCATCTGAAACCACGATCTTTCCCTTTTGCTTGGCAAAGCCAAACTTGATGCCGTGAATAGTCCATGTGCGCGGTTTTTTAAAGAGATTCGCGTTATTCACTAATAGCGCCTCAAGCTTGGCCTCGGCGTCTTTCGTAGAGCTGACTGCTTTTTTGATAGCAGGGATGGCTTTACGCTGAAGCCTCAATATCTCGTTATCAAGCGTGGTCACCAGCTCGGCCAACACGCTGCGCTCTTTGGAGTAGTCTTTGGCGGCGCTTTCGATTAATTGTTTTTGGTTGCTCATAAAATGATCCTTATGCGTTGATGTGTAACTGGCCGATAAGATCGCCCAGCGGTATGTTGCCCAGCGTGCTGGCCAGCTTGAGGCTGGTCAGGGCACGATGGCGTAAAAAGTCGAGTGTTTCTTCCAGCTCTTGCTGTGTGCTGGCGATGAAGTAACCGGTTGTCGGGTGGCCGCAGATGGCGGTACCATCTTGGCGGCATTGAGTGACTAGCTGACGCACCTTACGCTCGGTGACGTCTACCTTAAAAGCCAGCTCCCGGGATGAGATTGCCTTATCCTTACCGCAGTGATTGACCATCACGGCGAGCAGGTCATGCTTGGTTTTATTCGCCATCTTCAGCTCCTTTTTTGTCGATGTAGTGCTGTGCGTTTTGTGCAAAGCGCTTGAGGTTTTCACGCACTCTGGCTGGCATTTCTGCTTTAACTTTTCCGGGTGCAGGTGCCACCACAATATTTCGAGCGGCAGGCTTGTCTGCGGTGTGGTATTCGCCATATTTGCGCCCTTGTTCGTTGGCCCGTTCTGCTTGGCCGCTGGCTTTTTGTGTATATCCAGCGATGATCTTGAACAGATAGCGGTGGTTGCTGAGCGGCAAGATGAGACTTTCACGCGAGGCCAGCATGGTTTCCATTGCTTGCCTGAAATACGCTTGCGGTGCCGGATACTCAGTGCCCTGGACGCTGACTTTGCCAGCGGTGACAATCGGCACCAGTTCAGTCAGCATTTTTTCCAGCTTGCTCAGGCTCAAGGCGCGTTTGGCTGGCTTAAAAAGCTGCACGTAGCTGATCAGCACGTCACCGATCTCGGTCATGCGAAAAGCCAGCACGATCGCGTCACGTGCCGCTCGGTCATTCAACGCGGCTTCTAGCGAGAATTCAGCTTGGCAGACTGGGCAGACGAGTTTCATACAACCCTCATCAGCGTTAACTGATCGTCCAGGAATGAGATCAGTAATTGTGTTTCGTGACGGTTTAGCTCAATAGGCAACTGACCAAAGGTCATTAGCATCAAGCAACCATCGTTGGTGTATGCAAAGCGGTAGCGTGCCGGTTCATCTACAACGGGATGATCATGCTCCACTTGAGTTTGATGGATTTCATTTTCACGACTATCCGTAAAGGTTTGCGACGCCTGATCAGCTGCAAATCCTGACGATTCAACTTCATGTCCTTGCGCATCCACCGTATCCGTGGCTGTGGTTTCCTGCGGCTGTTGCGGAATCGGGGTGGCTGCATCTTTGGCTCCTGGTTGTTTATTTTCAGCAACTTTGCAATGGCGATAAAACTCATCAACCGGCTTAGTTACTCGGTAGATTCGACCGTTTTCGCTGTTTGCATCAATAACCTCTTCACGATCCAAATATCCCTTAATGTAGGGCTTGATGGCTGATGTTAAACGGAGGAGATTTTCAATAGGTTTGCTAGTTGTACCTGGATTAGCCTCTATGTATTTGAGGATCTGATAGGCCTTAGGCTTATCTGAATAATCAGGGGCTGCAGGCGCATCAGATATCGTCGGCTGACCAAAAACAGGGGTCTCATAAGTATCAGTTGATACTTTTGGAATACTTTTTTCAGTACGGATAGGCTGCGCAGCAGGCTTTGCTGATGCGGGCTTAAAGTCTTTCCAATGTGCTTTGTCTATCACGCCGGTTGGCCAGTAAACATATCCTTTAAAGGCGGGTATTTTTTTCTGAATATTTTCGGTTACCTCTCTGTAAGCACGATTCACCGGCGCTGGCACGATATTGCAGATCACGTTCATGATCTCTTCAAAGCGCTCCATCGATAGCTCAAGCTTAGCGGCCAAGGTTTCGGCCTTCATTGGCTTTTTACTGTCTGAGTTGCGCAGGTAGAACAGGATGTTGTCGATTTGATCAATCATTTTTGATCTCCCAGTGCCACCACAAATTTAAGGTTTGGCTGCTTAACCGGCTGGCCATAATGTTTTTGGGTGTGACGCTCGGTAACAAACTTGAGCTGTACACCATCCTGCACCAACTTAATGGTGCATACTTCGTCCACCTCTTCCGGCAAGCACTGCATGATCGCTGCTGCAATGTTTTCGCTCAGGCTGGCTTTGATCAGCCGATCTTCTTGCTCCTGCAGAAAACCTTGCAGCGCAGAAATTCCAACCACAACCAGGGCACCAACAACAATTGCTTGTAGACGGCTCATGCTGCACGCTCCTTTTTTGCTTTTTGTGTACTGACGATCACGCAAATGCGCTCAGCAGGACCAACCCGCTTCATGCTGGCAGTCGCTGCATCTGCCCAATTGGGTGCTATAACCTCCATGCGGCACGTGCGTGATGGCATGCCTGTGGTTACCGCTGTGACTGATACATCAAACCTGTGCATTTCAACTTGTTGCATTTCAGCTCTCCTTATGTGCGCAGTTCTGGCAAGCCTGGTAATGCTGAAACATGGCGCCCTTACGTGCGTGCGGCATTGGGCGGCTCTGGCGGCTTTTGCAGTCATCTGCAGTGATCTGTTTGTTTAAAAATGGGCAGGCACGGCGAGTCATCAGCGGGCGCAACACCGCCTCGATCTTTTCAACACCTGCAGGGTATTTGCCATTGAGATACAGGCTCATCGTGCTGCGGTTGTATTTGCCCGCGGTAAGGTCAGCCAGTGCTTGCACGCTGTTTTCTGTGGCAAACTGCTTGGCCCAGGCAAAGACCTCACTCATGACGAATCTCACTAGCATGTTTTAATGCGTGCTGTTGAGCTAACTCAGGCGAGGCGGGTTCAAATATTGGATGATGCTTTCCATCCTCATCGACAATTTCAAGATTGTGGATTTGAAACAATCCACCTAATGTCCAATTGCATGGTCCCTTTTGTCCTTTTGTTGGTGCTCCCGCATTCGTGAAGCGACCAAAACAAGAGAAACCTAGGTACTTTTCAACCTGCTCAAAATTTTCACCAGCACCTGCTTTGATCAAGTCCTGTGCGGATTGAACCGTTCTACAACGAGGACAAACAAAGGCATAGTCCACTGGTTTAACACCCTGAATTTTTAAAGTGTCTCTGAACTCTTGCAGAGATATAGTCTTCATCTCACTCATTGGGTACCGCCTTTCGGTGATACCGCCTTCATAGGTCCTGTAGCTTGTTCAATTTCATAAACCTTGGCAGTGTCAGGGCAATAAACCTGATTAAGGCTCTTGCGCCAAACTGGCGCAGAAACTCCGCAATCAATAACCAGGCTATAACGGTGATGCCCATTGCTGGTCAGTGCCTTGCCTGGCTGGCGGCGGGTCTCAACTTTTAAAATGCCAGCCCGGGCCAGCGCGTTTAAGTACTTGCGCAGGTTGCTCTCTGCATCTTTCTGACTCCCGTCAGCCAGGGTATTAAGCAGGCTCTCAAGCGTGGCGCTTTTACGGTTGCGCATGACCCACCATGCCTTGGCACGCAGACCACCAGAGTTCATGCGGCGGCGTGGGCTGGTTTCAATTGCACGTTTGCGGTTTTCAAGCATCAGGCCTGCTCCTCAATCATTTCGATTGCCTCAACATCCACGCCACCGGCACGGCCCTCAACCTTTACAATGACGGCCCCGCACATATCCCATGCTTCGGATCTGGTGGTGGTATAGATGTAGTCTGGTCGACCAATAATCGGGTGGAATTTGACACGGGTACCCACTGGTACCTGAGCGTTAAATTGATCTGCTGTGATCTGACGTTTCATGATTACAGCGCCTTTCCAACGTCTTCGCACAGGCGCAATTTGCCAACCATGTCACCGGTGACAATCTCGGTTTCCTTTACTCTGGCTAGGCCTTCAAGTGTCTTAATGGCGTTGTTGATGATGCGGTACCTGCCACGCGATTGCTCCAGCACACGCTTGACCACATCTTCATCAAAGCCGACCTCGCACAAGGCCTGCATATACAATTTGCAGTCTTTAATGTCAGCAGGTTGAAACTCAGGCTTGGCGGTGATGCGCGTGTTGATGTGTGCCATTTTGCTTTCGGTGAAAAGGTTTTTTTCACGGGTATGACATACAAGGATGAGCATGACACCAGCCTGTTCACTCACGCGGCGCAGATACTCCAGAGACTTGGCTTTACCCTCTGCGGCGTGCTGCGCTTCATCAAGTATGATTGGCGTGTTGGTATCTGCCAGGCGTTTTAAAATAGCGTTAAACTTTTGGTAGTTCCGCGTCTCTTTTACACCAAGCCGATCTGCCAGATAGTCGCTGGTAAATGTCACGGTCATGCTGGGCATGCCTTGCAAGTAAATGGCATTTACCTCGCTGCCAAAGCGGTCAACGGCAGCAGTCTTTCCGCAACCAGGCTCACTGGTTAACAGCATGATTCTGGCTTCGTCGGATCCTGAGTTTTCTACTGCTTGAACTGCCGCCTGAAAGGTGAACCAGTTGCTTGTCTGGACATATTGTTTTCGCATTGCTACACTCTCCTTACTAGTTTTGCTCTAGTGCTACAAAAAGGCCGTTGGTTAGTTGGTAGCTAACCTGCGGCCACCTCATCTGTGTCGTCGTTGTTTCCCTGCTGGTAAATCATGCGTTGCACGTCCAGGTAGGACATTTCAGCCTCTTTCGCTTTAGGCTTAATCTGCAGTACTTCCAGTGGCTCAGGCTTGACCTGTGGTGGGATAACGAATACTTCTGTTGCTTCGCTGTCGACCGTGTTGCCCAACTCACCTCTGGCATCTGCTGCTTTGCGTTGCAGGGAAACGATCTTCCGTTCTACGCGCTCTTCGCGCTTGGTATCCATGAAGCTGATAGGGAAGGCGGCACGTTTATGGCCATCCCAAACCGCCTCACCGAGATAGCGGCCATCCAGGCGGAACACCATGACTTTTTCAGGACGGTGGATATCGAAGCGGACAACCACGCGCTCACCCTCGGCCAGCAAGTTCACCAGATCCGGCATGGCATATTCGTTTTTGAATAGTTCGATCAGGCCTCGCTGTGGGACGCGCTCTACTTGCGGCATCCATAGGCTGGCTAATTCTTGTGGGGTCACGCCGACATCAATGCTGTCAGGGTCTATTTTTTCGCTGTACGCCTGATTGGGGGTCATGCCGATCACGCTGTGATCGCGGCTGTTATATTCCTCAACCACTCTGGCCACATTTGCCAGAAAATCATCCCAGCGCGGCAGCATGGTCTTGGGCTCTTTTTTGTTGAGGTCTTTAAGCATGCGATTAATGGTGTTTTCATCGCCTGATCTGCCCTGGAATGTGGGGTATTCACGTGCCAGAGCAATAAATGTATCGCTCCATAGCCGCTCAATAATGCCGCGTCCCTGCGGGTTGCCAGGGATACCAGTTTCATGAGCGATACCCATGCGGGCCAGCACACCATGTACAGGGTGATCCAGCTGCTTGGCAGTCTGTCCAGACCCGTTGTCTGAGTAGTAAACCAATGGCCGTGCCGAGGTCCGTAGCATGGCATCGCGTAGCGCTGCACTCACAGCGATGCAGCTTTCAGCCATGTCGACAGACCATCCAACGATCTTGCGGCTGACCCAGTCACGTATCACGGTGATTTCTGGCACGAATGGCCGACCATGTATCGGGTGTTGTACCTTGGCCTTGAATGAGTGACCATCGCCAACCCAGATATCGTTGGCTTTAAACATGCTCACATCACGGGCCACGTATGGCAGCAGGCTGCGCCATTCGCTGCCGGTGACACGGCCACGATATTTCACGGTGACAGGGAGCCGTTTTTCAATGCGGTAAAAGGTGTCGACTGCTGGCTGCTCTAGACCGTTTGCCTCAAACCATGCCGCGCTGTTACGCCATGCAGTCATCACAGGCGGGCGGTTTGGGTGGCAGAAGTGGATTAAAAAGGCTTTGATCAGGTAAGGCGGGTACTGCTCTTCCTGACGCTGGCCAGGTACCAGATACATGCTCACATCGCCCTGCAAGCGGCCTTTATCGTAGGCCGTATACATCTTTTGAAGCCGTGAAACCAGCGCATCATAAGTTTGGCCACCGGCACGCGGTTTGGTGTAGGTAATATTGGCGGCATCAACAATCTCTTGCGGCGCCTCTCCCCTAAAAATGCCCTCGGCCAAGGCCATGATCACCTTACGTGCGCTTTTTTGGCTGCTCACAATGCCTGCATCTATGGCTTTGCATAACACGATGCTGGCATCACGGCGCTCACGCTCTTTGGTTGTCAGGTCAGCGTCATTTCTGGCTTTACGGTTGAGGCCAGCGATCACTACGGCGCCGGTCGACGTATATCTTGCCTCGCGCACTGATGGCATCTGGTTTAAAGTGCTGGCCACAGCCGTGGTGGCTGGTTTTATTGTGCCTGCGACAACTGCACCAAGTACTTTGTCGCTGATCAGCTTCATGACTGCTTTGGGTGGCTGGTATTCAAAGCCACCACCACGGCCACTGCGCTTGCGGGCTGGCCAGTTTTCACGCTCGGCTTTTTCACGCATACGCCGGTCAGATGTTGGCAAGTCTGGTAGCTTCATTTCTGCAATCTCAAGTGCTGTGTACCAGTCTTTTAAGTTCATGACTGTTCACCCAATGCTTGTCTGACCTGCTTGATCTGCTTAGCCAACTCTTCGCGCATGTGCTCAAGCTTGCCCAGCTGCCAGTTAAGATTCTCACGGCCAACAACCAGACGTGCGCCCAATATCTGCGCATAAAAATTCAATATGTTCATGCCTTCGGTCGCCATATCAAAAGCAATCGCTGTATCAATCGGCGGCATATGCTCTTCACGACTCTCGGCTGTGTAGGCATCCAGCATATGCTTGCTGATATCACGCCCGAGTAGCTTGCTCATTTGCATGGCTACTTGATAACGATCACACCCTTTAAGGGCATCGCTCATCACATTAGCAATCTGCGCACGGCAAGCTAAAACACCAGCTATCGGTGCCACTGCTTGCGGTACCTCAAATAAATCGCCAGTCTTTAAGTCGAGTTTTTTCATGCGGCTTGTTTAACCCCCGTTAACCCTTTTACATTGCTTTTGTTTGTAACGCCTGTATCATTCTTTTTTGCGTAATAGCTATGGTGGCGGCCAATTCCGCGCTCGCCACGTCCGCTTTTTGGCGTGCCATTGGCGTGATAGCGGCTAGGCCAAATGCTTTGCGGAGTCACGCCCAGCTGCTCTGCAAGTACGCGCTCGGCTTTTGGGTATGGCCTGACTAATGCCTGTCTCAGATATGAGTCGCACATACCAAGCTCACGCGCCACACGCGTAATGGATGTGCCACGTTTTTTAAATGCGGCGATCACATCGGCAGGATGCCAGTCTGATGAGGCTGGTTTTTTTGGCATGTTTAATATCACATTCGTTTTTGACATGTCCGAACTTTAACGCGTCAAAACTCGGCTGTCAATACGTCCGAGTTAAGTTTTTTGATGTTTTTATTACAGGATTCGTAACGTATTGATTTATATGCGTTATTGTTTAACTTGGACGCAAAAAAAACGTCCGAGTTAAACGTCCGACTTTACGAAAGGAACTCGGACGTGGGTATTTCACGAAAATTGCTTGAATTGATTGGTGAAGAGACAGTCCAAAAATGGGCTGAAAGGCATGGCTTGGCTAAGCAAACCGTGCATGAGTGGATAAAGAACGATAGGACGCCAGGCAAGAACAGCTTAAATATGCTTATTCAAGCCACGGGTATGCCTGCAGATTGGTGGCTATCGCCTCAAGACGATTCTTCTAACATCGAAAATAAGGCCGAATATAGGCTAAGAGATCCAGCTAACGAGCCTCCAAAGCCTGTTGCAAAGCAAATGCCTGTTGATTTGTATATTGATAACTACGTTGAGGTGCGCGCTGCAGCTGGACATGGCCAGTTAACCCCTACAGATCAATTAATATTGCAGCTTAAAGTGAATGCGGCTGATTGGCGCCGCTACATTGGCCTGGACCATAAACACGTCAAATTAATCACTGTCCACGGCGACAGCATGAAGCCAACACTATCTCATGGTGACCAGGTAATGGTAGACACTGCCTGCAGCAGCTTTATTGATGATGCGATCTATTGCATCCAACAAGGGGAGAATCTAAGGTTTAAGCGCATCAAGCTAAATTTGGATGGCTCAATTATCGTCAAAAGCGATAATGAAAAGGAAGGGTTCCCGCCCGAAATATACTCAGCTGATGAAGCCTCACATTTCCGCGTGATAGGCCGAGTAATCCCGTTAAAGTTTGGTTGGTTTGAAATTTAACGGTTTTGTACCAATAAAAGTGCAAAATTTATCTGTTTTGCTCAATTCCTGATAATTTTTGCGCCAAATTCTATTTTGATGAAATATCGCTGTAAGCCTTATTCCATCCCACTTTGGCCCAAATTTTCCCGTTTAATCCCGTATACCAAATAACCCACCCCCTCACATAACGTTGATTTCTTAGTGAGTGATATCAATGACAACGGTGTGATATCGGGTACGGCTGTTGTTTCACAAGGCAATTCTTTTTTTCGAATAGCAACAGTTGTTGATTCGAAAGGTATTACAACGCTTTCGGGTATGGATGGTTCCACTTATGCGGGTGGTATAAACTCATCAAACCAAGTAGCCGTAACGTATGACAGGCAAGGGTTTTACCTTGTACCGACAGTTTGGGCTTCAAGTACAACTAATACCATCACAATTTTGAATGAGCCTTTTGCAACTGGGGTTGCAATTAATGATCAAGGAAGTGTTGCTGGTTCAGTGGATATTTCCGGTAAGCAAACGGCAGCGGTCTGGAAAAATAATCAGTTAAATATTCTTGGTTCCTTATATAGTGATACGTCACAGTCTGCTTCAATTAATAATCAAGATTGGGTCGTTGGTCACTCATTTAAATATGATGGAGGAAATGCATCTCACGCAACACTCTGGCGAGATGGCGAAATGATTGATTTAGGAACGCTTGGTGGACGTTATAGCTATGCAAATAGCATTAACGATTTAGGTGATATCGTTGGATATTCTCAATATAGTTTGCATGATTACCTTGCCAACGCGACTCTTTGGAGTAATGGTCAAACGGTTGATTTAGGCAGCCTTGCCAATGCAGGCAGTAAAGCACTTGATATTAATAATCATGGATTAGTTGTTGGTAGTAGTTATCTCGACCAGAATTCAAATGACACTGCTGCAGTCTTATGGGAAAACGGCGTTTTAAAAGATATCAATACATTAGTTTCACCAGGCTCAAATTGGTATCTAAGCTCGGCAATCGCAGTTAATAACTCTGGCCAAATAGTGGGGGAAGGATTCTACAATGGAGAAAAAAGAATTTTTATGTTGAGTATGGTTCCTGAGCCTGTAAACAATGGAATGTTGCTAGCTGGCTTAGGTTTAATTGGTTTAGTTCGATTGCGGAAGAAGCTAAACACGTAATTCGTTTGCCGTGGGTTCGATCCCCGCACACCCATCAAATAAATCAAAGACGGCTTGCAGAAATGTGAGCCGTTTTCCTTTTCTCAATGCCTAACGGTGATTCAGATTTCAGTTTTTCAGCATTTCGCTAATTTCAAAAAACGTAGTTGATTTTCAGAATTCAAGTTTTTCGGCATTTCAGGGTTTCTAGCTAGCTGATCAGTCAGCTTTGCCCGAAACTCACCCTTCCTTGGTCAGAGGCCTCAAAACCTATCTTAGTTTGATGGGTAGTTACTCACGAAGAACCAATATTATTTTGGATGGGAGTTGCTTAAAATAATAAAGGCCGGTTTCCCGACCTTTGTATTAAATTAAGCCCAATTCACTTTCTTCGATGAATGGTTAATGCAGCAAATCCAATTCCCAACATTAACAAGGCATAATTTTCTGGTTCTGGCACAGGTGATACCTCTGCAACATTTACATCAATTCTGAAGGCTGCACTACCCATTGAGTTACCAACAAACCAACCTGAGGGGCTATCTGGGTATAAATATGCCAATGATGTTGTAGTTGCACCGCCTAAAAAACCTACCTCTGAAGTGCCTTGTCCAGGAGATATCAATAACCAATATGAAGTGCCCTTGTTAAGAAAAATACCGGACTCTGCTGAAAGTTCTACAATACTGGTCCTTTTGGATAGTTCACCTTGAACCTCGACTTCTCCAATTACTGTGTCTGGTTCCTGAAAAGAGCCAGAAGTCGCAATGTACAAATTGAATATATCTGTTCCAGGATTTTGTAAACTAGTTCCTACGCCTACCCAAATGTTGGATACCTCTCCACTAATCGTAGGAATGAATGAAACACCAATGATTGAATCAGTTACTTGTAATCCATAAGAGTGTCCAAAACCTGTGTTTTGTGTACTGTTCTGAGGCTGTTCAAAAAAATTGTTATAAGCTGTTACCGATTGAGCATTAGATTCAAAACTAAAAAATAAAATGATTAGCAAGATAACAATTGATTTCATATATATTTTCTTAAGGATTATAGAAAATAAAATAATAGCTTATTTACCCATGCTAATGGGGTCAGAGTAAAAAAACACTCTGATTTTTTAGATGATGTCTAGCATTTTGTGTTTTATGCTAAATCCTGCCTATTTAAAGTTTTTTCTTTAAATAAAACCCTCTTGTTCAGAGCAAAAATCCTTAATAAAATATTGGTCAATTAAGTAAATGTTTTTGACGTTTTTCGCATCATGTCTATCAGTAGTTTGTACAACAATTCATCTGACGTAAACCGTCGTTTGTGGCGCAAAAAGTCTCAGTTAATTGATAGTACTGGACGCGCTTATACTGCAGTTACCCACGATATTTCCATGAGCGGCATGAGTCTGTTTGCGGATAAGTATTACAAGCCCGGGCAGGTGTGTGATGTTGAGATTCCGGTGGCGGCTGAATCTGGCTTGCGCAAATACAGATTTAACTGCCGGGTGGTCTTTTCATCCTTGTGCGGGATGCGGGGATTCAGGACCAATTTGGAGTTTCTGGATGTGCCGTCAGAAAATAAACACTTGATTCAGTCAGTGATGTCCAGATAAGCGTGTGGGCAGATGGTCGCCACGAGAGATGCAAAGACCCAGGGTGTGTGCCTTGGGTCTTTTTGTTTTTTGGCTTACTGCTTTTTGCTAAGGGTGCACTTTTTCCAGGTGTAGGCGCCGCAGGTCATCAAGTAGAGGATGGCGGAGAAGATGTTGAGGACGGGCACCATGCTCCTGAAGGTGAGGAAGAAGGCTTTGCCCAGGGCGTGCCTGGGAGTGTTGAATTCGCAGTTTCTGAATTCAATCAGCGAGCCGATGGCGGAGATAATGAGTGGTACCAAATAGAATGCCGAGAATACCTTAAAGTCCATTTTGTGCCCCCGAGTTGTTTTTATGATTATAAATATATCTGGTTTAATGCGGTTTGGGGATGATTCCCGCGCTTGAGGTCTAGAGGTGACATATTTTGCATGCAGGGGATGGGCTGGTTATTTTTAAACGCTTGTATTAGCATCGTTGCTGGGCGGTTGTTGGTCTGGTGATGTTTGTATTTTGCGCCATACCCCTGTCTTAAGCTTTCTGGTCTTGTTGATGACCGGCCGGTCTGTATCACTGATTTATCCGTATCAGTCAATTTGTCGGATGTTTATCTATGTAATTGGCGAATTGATTTTAATCACTTCCCTTAAATTAATGTGCGGGAGGTTAGGCTGGACATCCATGACTGCACAAAAAAACATATTCGCAGGGCAGGGCGCGCTTATCAGAATGATATGGCTGATAGGCTTGTGTGTTCTATTGTGTTGCCTATATTTGGCGACGGGCGATGATTTTTCTGCCGAGGCGGGTTCTGTCAGTTTGCTTCTGGTGATCGGCCTGGTGGTGTGGAGTGTGGGCGGCTGGTTGGCCTGGCGCCAGCAAGTGCTCTTCAAGCGACGTGTGGAGGCACAGCAGGCTGAAGCCAGCGCGCAGCATAGGCAGCTGAATCAGCTCTACATGGCTTTAAGCCAGTGTAATCAGTTAATTATTCAAAGCCAGAATCAACAGGCGCTGTTCGACCAAGTTTGTCGCATTATTGTACATCTGGGCCACGCGAATCTGGTCTGGGTCGGTGAGCTGGATCATGATACCAAGCAGGTTCGGGTGGCGAGCGCTTATGGTTCAGGGCTTGAGTATCTTGATCAGCTGACCATTACAGCAGATCCTTCACAGGTCAGTGGCAGAGGACCTTGTGGGTTGGCGATTGTGTCAGACCATCCTTACTGGGTACAGCATTTCCAAACGCATCCGGTCACCGCGCCCTGGCATGACAAAGCCAAGGAGTTCAATTGGCATTCAGCCGCTTTTTTACCGTTGCATACAGAAGGCCGGGTGATAGGTTGCCTGGCATTGTATGCCCAGCAGCCGCAGGCGTTTCATGAAAATATCCAGCATTTGCTCAAGGACATGGCGGCCAATATTGATTTTGCGCTGGACCGCTTTGCGGTAGAGGCGCAGCGCACGGCTTTTAGGCGGGATTTGCAGATCAGTGAGCAGCGCGCGCAGCTTGTGCTTGAAAACGCGCTGGATGCGATTGTGAATATTGATCAGGCCGGGCGGATTGTAGAGTGGAATCGGGCGGCCAGCCAACTGTTTGGCTATGCGCGGGCTGATGTCATGGGACGCGATCTGGGCGAGGTCATTGTCCCTTCCGCTTACAGGGAGGCGCATCATCAGGGCATGCTGCGTTTGCAGCAAACCGGCCAATCTACACTACTGGGCAAGTTGATTGAGATCACGGCGATCCGGCGCGATGGTCAGGAGTTTCCGATCGAGCTGACGATTGTTGAAATCGAGCGCGACGACGATCATTATTACAGCGCGTTTATCCGCGACATTACCACGCGAAAACAGGCTGAGGAGCGCATTCGATTTCTGGCTAATTATGACGCCTTGACCGGGCTGCCGAATCGCAACCTGCTCACCGAGCGCGTGATGGCTGAAATCGAAAAAGCCTGGGATCAGGATGGGCAGTTTGCGTTGATGTTTCTCGACCTAGACCACTTTAAGGACGTGAATGATAGTCTGGGCCATCGCTACGGCGATAATCTGCTGGTGGCACTGACCAAGCGCTTTCAGGCCATGGTGCGCCCGCAAGATACGATTTGCCGCCTTGGCGGTGACGAATTTGTCTTTCTGCTGACTGAGGCTGATCAGGCGATGGCCAAAGACATGGTCGAGCGCCTGCTCAAGGTGGTTGAGTTGCCTGTGATTATTGACCAGTATGAGTTAACGATCACGGCCTCAATAGGCGTGGCGATTTATCCTGATGACGGGCTGGATATGGAAAGCCTGCAACGCAATGCCGATGTCGCCATGTATCGCGCCAAGCAGGAGAGTCGTAACAGTTTTCGCTTCTTTAGTAATCATATGCAATTGCAAACGGCGCGCAATTTGCAATTGGTGAATGGCCTGCGTCACGCCATTGCCCTGGGGCAATTGGCAGTGTATTACCAGCCACAAATTGCACTGGAGAATGGTCAGTTGGTTGGCGTCGAGGCGTTGTTGCGCTGGCAGCATCCACAGTTGGGCTTTATCTCACCTGCAGAGTTTATTCCACTGGCGGAGTCTAACGGGCTGATTATTGCCATTGGTAGCTGGGTACTGGAACAGGCGACGCAGCAAATTCAGCGTTGGCAGCAGCTGGGGTTACACAAGATGACGGTCTCGGTCAATCTCTCCAGTATTCAGTTCCGTGATCCCAAATTACCTGCGCTGGTGAAAAGCACGCTTGAGCGCTATGACGTGGCACCAGATTGTCTGGAGCTTGAGCTGACAGAAGGCGTAGCCCTCGAGAACCCCATGGGGGCGGTGACCATGATGGATGCGCTCAACGGGTTAGGCGTACGGCTGTCGATTGACGACTTCGGGACCGGCTATTCGTCTTTAAGCTATCTCAAAAAATTCAAGGTCTACAAGCTCAAGGTCGATCAGTCTTTTGTGCGCGACCTCACCACCGATGATGAAGACAAGGCCATTGTCATTGCCATCATTCAACTGGCGCGCAGCTTGGGCCTGAAAACCATTGCCGAAGGGGTGGAAACGCCTGAACAACAAGCCTTTTTGCAGGCACAAGGCTGTGATGAAATGCAAGGCTACCTGTTAAGCAAACCCATGCAAGTCGAGGATGCCACCGCATTCTTGCTGGCCTATCCGCACCGTCACTAATCGCACGATCTCTGGCCCTTATTTACCAACGTTATCACGCCTGCTGTCATTTTTGTTGACTTTATAAATGATAATCATTATCATTTAATCTCAACCAGCTAAAGGAGGCTTGTGATGAAACGTCAAACTGTTGTGGGTAAAACCATGCTGGCCGGCAACACCGCATGCAAAGTACTTTATCACCAGTCATCAGACATGGTGGAGCTCGAAGTGGGCGGGACCACGCTCAAGTTTGAAGCAGACAGCTTTATTGTGATTAATGAAATGTTGCGCAAGGCGGCGGCACGGATTGTGATGCAGACCGAGATTGCGATGACGGTTTAGAGAGGAGAACACACCATGCAAACCATGACTATGCCTGCCATGCGGTATGACCCCAGCTTGCCCGATGCCGAGTCTGTGATGGCCTCGCTGCTGTATGTGGCGACGTTATATATCAAAAAACCCACCTATGACCTGGCCAAACAGGCGTTGCGGCTGGCTGAAACATTGGCTGCGCCAGAATACGCGGATTCCGACCTGATATGTCACGTGTCGCGCCGCATGTGCGTGCACTGGACCCTGCTGGTTAATGAACATGAGCAGGCCAGCCCGGCACTGGCGACCAGCTAAGCGCGCGCTTTTGGTGCTGCTGGATGAATTCTGATCGACGAATGGTAGAAAGAAAACATGATGTGTAAAAGAATATTATTGTCCGGCCAAAGCGGGTTTCGCGTGCACTATTGTGAAACCCACCGTACGATTGAACTGGAAATAGGTGCCATGAGTTTGCGGCTTGATGAAGACGCGCTGGCGGTGATGAATGATGCGCTCTCTGAGTCACTCAGTAAACTACAGGCGTTACAAGCGTCTCAAGGATCATTTCGCGCCTTTATGCGCCAGCTCAATATGCCTGACTAGGCGGCTATCCCTGGCGGCAATAAAAAAGCTGTGATGAATGTCATCACAGCTTTTTTGTTTGGGCGAGAGTCCCGTGTGTGCTTAGCCAGGGATTTTGGCAGAAACGTTTTTAGTCAAATTGCTCAATGTTTTGTTGAGCCCATCAAAGTCATCATTAGACAGGCCGGTATCGCAGGCCACGCGCTTTTGCACGGTTGACAGTTTGCTACGCAAGGCTTGACCTTCTTCAGTCAGGCTGACAATCACTACGCGCTCATCATCTTTCTGGCGGGTACGCTTGGTCAGTTTTTTGACTTCCAGTCGTTTGACCACAGGCGTAATCGTGGCAGGCTCCAGTAATAGCTTCTCTGCAATTTCTTTAATCGAGAGCTGTTTGTATTGCCACAAGGCGACCAGAACCAGATATTGCGGATAAGTCAGATTTAACTTATCAAGGTCAGGCTTATAAGACCGCAATAAGGCATGAGTAGCGGAATACAACGAAAAACATAATTGATTTTCTAAGTATAAATTTGGCATAGTTAAAATTATATTGTCATTAATATGTATAAAGACAATTACAGCACCATTTATCGAGGGTGTCCATAGTTGTCGTCTAGGAGTATGTAACTAATGTTACATAATAATCGTTAAATCTTATCGTAGTGAGCTTACAGCAGCCTTGCAATGCGCCTCAATTGAAACCCTCTGAAACACTCTTTCTGGGCTAAAATAAAGGCCATGAAATTTCTTATGTTGCATTTGTGATCGTTTGTCTGCCTGATGTTGCCCTCTGTCACCTTTCTTGACCTCGAAACCACCGGGGCCACACCACTCAAAGACCGGATTACCGAAATTGCGCTGGTGCGCTTTGACCACGGCGTTGAAACGGCACGTTGGCAAACACTGATCAACCCGCAACAGCCTATCCCGCCGTTTATTCAATCGCTGACAGGCATCAATGACGGCATGGTGGCCGAGGCGCCAACGTTTGCCGAGGTTGCAGACACCTTGCTTGCTTTTCTCGAGGGCACGGTGTTGGCGGCACACAATGTACGCTTTGATCATGGGTTCTTAAAGACCGAATTCAAGCGCATAGGCATCACCTTGCGGCAAAAAGTATTGTGTACGGTCAAGCTGTCACGATTGCTTTATCCGCAACATTATAGTCATGGCATAGATGCGATTGTGGCACGCCACCAGATCACTGGCCTGGCCAGACACCGCGCCATGGGCGATGTGGAGGCGATACTGTTCATGCTCAACGATGCGCGTCGAGAGCTTGGCGAAGACGCTGTGAAAGCTGCCGCGCTTAAACTCATGTCAGCCCCAACCCTGCCACCGCATATCGATGCCAGCCTGGTCGGCGAGTTGCCTGAGGCGCCGGGTGTCTACCTGTTTTATGGCGAGAATGACTTGCCCCTGTATATCGGTAAAAGTGTCAATCTGCGCGCACGCGTGCTGTCGCATTTTAGCAGCGATCATGCCTCCACCAAGGAGATGCGCATGACGCAGGAGATGAAGCGTTTTGAATGGATCGCGACCGCCGGTGAGTTCAGTGCCTTGTTGCTGGAGTCGCGGCTGGTCAAGGAGCGACAGCCCATTTATAACCGTCAGCTTCGCCGCGAACGCTCTTTATGCAGCTGGCAGATTGATCCGGCCGCGCAACCTTTAGTCAGGCTGGTGCATGAGGATGAGATTGATCCTAGCCAGATGTCCCAGTTGTTTGGCACCTTTAGAAGCAAGCGCCAGGCTGTGGAAACCTTGCGCAAGATTGCTGAACTCAGTCATTTATGTGTCAAGGCCCTGGGGCTGGAACCCGGCCGCAGCGGGCCTTGTTTTGCCTTTCAGCTCAGGCGCTGCAAAGGCGTATGTTGTGGTCAGGAATCGCCAGAAATGCATGCTCTGCGCGTACAACAGGCGCTCATGGCACACAAGCTGAAAGTCTGGCCCTATCGTGGCAAGATTGGCATTGAGGAATATGACCTGGAGCATGGTCTGCGTCAGATTCATGTGTTTGAGCACTGGGTCTATCTGGGCGTGGCAGAAGACGATGAAAGTTTAAATGCCTTGCGTGCGCAAACCACA
This sequence comes from Methylophilus sp. YYY-1, assembly GCF_029132825.1. Taxonomy (NCBI): domain Bacteria; kingdom Pseudomonadati; phylum Pseudomonadota; class Betaproteobacteria; order Nitrosomonadales; family Methylophilaceae; genus Methylophilus; species Methylophilus sp. YYY-1. The sequence goes on along the minus strand of NZ_WOVG01000001.1, from coordinate 1,145,514 downwards.
GCGCTCAAGTTTGATCTGGATAGTTACAAACTGCTACTGAAAATGCTGGCGCATAAAAAGACCCGCGTACTCGATTTGGCTGACTAAAGGAGGGTAGGTCAGCCATGGTACGCGGGCAAGGGGCGCTGTCCGGTCAGGGCTGGTAGAAGGTGCTTTCCGTGCTGACTTTTTCGCCGCTGGATAAGGCAGTCACTTCTATCTGGATGCGCTGGCTGCCACGTTGGTTGCCGGCAGGGGCCAGCAGGCTCATCGGCACCAGGACTTCCTCCGTCGGTTGCGCAGTCAGTGTTTGCTCACTTTCGATCTGCAAGCCATCCAGACCAATTGCACGTAATTGATAGCTTTCGCGGTGCTCGGTGGCATTGGTCAGGTGCAGCTGGTAAGCGTTTTCGATGCCCTGGTTGGTTTCTCGGTATAGGATGTTGCGGTCGCGCATGATATCGACCTTGAAATCCGGTTTGTGTAGCAAGCCGTATCCCAGCCAGGCGATCATCAACACAAATAAACTGCTGTAAATCAGTACGCGCGGACGCAATAAATGGGAACTGAGCGCGTGCTGGTCTGTGGCGCCGGCCGCAGAAAAACGAATCAGGTCACGCGGATAGTGCATTTTGTCCATCACGTCATTGCAGGCATCAATACACAAGCCGCAACTGATGCATTCATACTGCAGTCCATTGCGGATATCAATGCCTACCGGGCACACCTGTACGCAGATACTGCAATCGATGCAAGCGCCCAGTCCCTGTGACTGGTAGTCCTGACTCTTGGCGCGGTGACCGCGCGGTTCGCCACGCGCACTGTCATAGGCGACGATCAGGGTGTGGTTATCAAACATCGCACTCTGAAAGCGCGCATAGGGGCACATATGTTTGCATACCTGTTCGCGCAAGAAGCCTGCGTTGCCATAGGTCGCCAGGCTGTAAAAGCCAAGCCAGAAGCAGGACCAGCCACCCAACTGCCATTGCGTGAGGTCAGTGACAAGCTCGCGGATGGGCGTAAAGTAACCGACAAAACTCAAGCCGGTGATGAGTGAAAAGCCGAGCCAGACCGAGTGTTTACTTAATTTGAGGCCAGTTTTGCGTAGCCCCCAGGGTTGGGCATCCAGCTTTTGCCTGGCCAGGCGGTCGCCTTCTATGCGGCGTTCCATCCATAAGAAAATTTCGGTATACACCGACTGCGGGCAAGAAAAGCCACACCAGAGCCGGCCTGCCACCGCTGTAAACAAAAATAATCCGACCGCACAAATGATCAGTAGCATGGCCAGATAAAACAGGTCCTGTGGAAAGATCACCAGGCCAAACAGATAAAAGCGATGCGTATCAATATCGAGCAAGAACGCCTGGCGACCGCCATATTGCAGCCAGGGCAAACCGTAAAACACCAGTTGTGTGGCCCAGATCATGAACCAGCGCCAGTTTTTAAAATAGCCGCTGACACTGCGCGGGTAGACTTTGCTGGTTTTCTGATACAGCGAAATCGTTTGTTCGCTGGCAGGGGCAGCCACAATCGGGATCACGGGTTTGCTACGGGAAGCGGTCATACAGGCACTCTATCTTGATGAAGACGTGTGTAGTGTAGAGGGCGGGATTAATTTAAAACAGATTCAGTTTTTAAATAAAAAACCATATCAGATTGGCTGGGTTGTTCGTTGGCTATTGCATCCACTGCCCCAGAGTCTCTATCGCCTGCCTGTGCTCTGCATTGAGCGGGTGGCCATAGTTCAGACGCACATATCCGGCATATTGCTGTTGCGAGGAAAACAAGTGTCCAGGGGCGAGGCTGATATTATGCTGGATGGCTTGCTGAAACAACCCGAGGCTATCCTGATGGCCGGGCAGTTGCAGCCATAAGAAATAGCCGCCTTGCGGCAGGGTGTAGCGCACCTCAGCAGGAAAGGATTGATGAATGGCTTGGGTGAACTGCAGTTGTTGCAACATAAGCTGGTGACGCAGTTGGCGCAAGTGTTTGTCGTAACCGCCTTTCGCCAGATAGCTGGCCAGGGCCAGCTGTGCCGGAATCGAGGTCGCCAGGGTCGTGGAGAGTTTAAGGCGCGTGATGGTTTCGCTGAAGCGCCCGGCGGAAACCCAGCCGACGCGGTATCCGGGCGCGAGCGATTTTGAAAATGAACTGCAATGCATGACCCAGCCGTCGTTGTCCCAAGTCTTGGCCGGTAAAGGCCGCTGTTTGCCAAAATACAATTCGCGGTAGACGTCATCCTCAATCAGCGGTAACCGGTGACGGGTAATCAGGGCCACCAGCGCCTGTTTTTTCGGCTCCGGCATCAGGCTGCCGGTCGGGTTCTGAAAATTGGTCATGAGCCAGCACGCTTTGGGGTGATGCTGAAGGATTGCTTGCTCAAGTGCCACCAGGTCTATGCCCAGCTCAGGGTCACTAGGCACTTCGATGGCTTTCAGCCCCATGCGCTCGATGGCTTGCAACGCGGCATAAAAACTGGGCGATTCGATGATCACGCTATCGCCCGGTTGCGTGACCGCGGCCAGGCATAAGTTCAGTGCTTCCATGGCGCCATTGGTCACCACGATCTCATGCGGATCCGTCGGTTTGCCGTCCAGTTGGTAGCGTAATGCAATCTGCCGCCGCAGCTCGACATCGCCTTGGCCGATATCACTGACGGTCAGTTGTGGCTGCATGCGGCGCACTGTGCTGGCCATATGATCGGCCAGTCTGGCGAGCGGGAACAGGGACGGGCTGGGGAACGCCGAGCCAAACGGGATTTGTTGCGGGTCTTTGATACGCTCCAGCAACGTGAACACCAGGTCACTGACTTGCAGTTTGGTCGGGTGGCTGGCATTGTGAGCTGCTTGTGGCAGCAGGCGCTCGCTGCGTAACGGTCCCGCCACATAGTAACCAGAGCGCGGGCGCGTCACAATCAGGCCGCGGGCCTCCAGCAGATAATATGCCTGAAACACGGTCGAAGCATTCACCTGTTTGCTGGCCTGGATGTGCCGGATAGAAGGCAGTTTGTCTCCCCGCTTGAGCAAGCCTTGCTGAATCGCACTGGCGATCTCTTCGGCAATCATTTCGTATTTTTTCAAGCCATGGTCCTGACAGGGAGGTTATCTGATATGGTCAATTTAAAGCAAACTGCCTCTGTGATGCAACCAGCGTAGGCGTTAAGCTTGGCCTTTTCAGCAGGCGGCAGGACGAATGACTGACACAGGGAAAATTAATACGGGGGTTGAGCAAATGACTCAGCACAACAAAAAGCTGTACGGCGTCACATTGAGAGATGGTCAGTCGTTACAGCTTGCCGTGCAAGATATGTTTACCGTGCAATTAATGCAACACAGCCGGGTTCTGCTCAATGTGCGATTTCAGCCTTTGAGCTCGCTGAATAATCTGGAAATACAACCGGTGTATCGGGTGGCGGACATGCAAATGGACAAGCAGATAAATCCCGTGCTGGAAGAGGAGTTGCTCATGTGCGTGTTTGCAGTCTACCGCTATTACACACGTGGCAGTATTCGTCCCTGGCGATCTAGGGTAAACTAGCCCCCTTTGGTGCCAGCGCTGGCTACCATCCACCGTTCCTGCACGCGATTGAAATGATGCATAAATATATTTGCATTCCCGAATAAATTGCGTATAATTGCGGGTTCTTTAAAAGGCGATGTTTAAGGCATTATTATGTACGCAGTGATTAAAACAGGTGGCAAACAGTACAAAGTAGCCGCTGGTGACAAAGTAAAAGTTGAGAAATTGACTGGCGACGTTGGCTCCACAGTAGTGATCGACAAAGTGTTGTTGATTGCAGACGGCGAGACAACTACGATTGGTGCACCGTTGGTAGCTGGTGCAAAAGTGAATGCCACAGTGGTTTCACATGGCCGTGGTGACAAAGTGATGATCTTCAAAATGCGTCGTCGTAAGCACTACCGCAAGACGCAAGGTCATCGTCAGAGCTACACAGAAATTCAAATCGACACTATTTCAGCAAAATAAGCACGTTCTGCTTGAGTAGAGCAGATTGCTAGAATAAGGAATCAAACATGGCACACAAAAAAGCAGGCGGTAGTTCACGTAACGGTCGCGACTCACAAGCCAAACGCCTGGGCGTTAAAGCCTTCGGTGAAACAGTTGTCAACGCTGGTAGCATCATCGTGCGTCAGCGCGGGACTAAAATGCACGCTGGTGAAAACGTTGGCATGGGCAAAGACCACACCCTGTATGCACTGGTAGAAGGCAAAGTAAAATTTGCTGTAAAAGGCGCGTTGAAGCGTCATACCGTGAGCATCGAAGCGGTCTAATCGCACTTTTATGAAAAAAGCCCTGTCGCTTGACGGGGCTTTTTACTTTATAGTTATCAGATTGTAGCCTTGTATGGTTGTGCGCTGGATTGTCCGCGCGCAGTGAGAAATTTTAAGATGCAGTGCAAGGCGCACGGTAGGCCCAAGCTTGCAATACACACAGGTTTTGAGCACCGAGTTACGCAGTAATGCGCTTAAAGGCAAATTGAATCATGAAGTTTATTGACGAAGCGACCATCAAAGTCTACGCCGGTGACGGCGGCAACGGTGTTGCCACGTTCCGCCGTGAGAAATACGAGCCTATGGGCGGTCCGAATGGCGGTGACGGTGGCCGTGGTGGTTCCATCTTTGTCATTGCAGACCGCAATATCAATACCCTGGTCGATTACCGTTATACGCGGACCTTCAAGGCCGAGCGTGGCGAAAACGGCAGCGGTTCCGATTGCTATGGCAAGGGGGGCGACGACATGATACTGCGTGTGCCTGTCGGTACGACCATCAGCGATAAGGCGACCGGCCAGATGATGGTGGACTTGAATACTGATGGCCAGAAAGTGCTGATTGCCAAAGGCGGCAATGGCGGTCTGGGGAATATCCATTTTAAAACCAGTACCAACCGTTCTCCACGTCAATGCACCAAGGGTGAGCCTGGTGAAGCTTTTGAGTTATATTTCGAGCTGAAAGTATTGGCCGATGTGGGCTTGCTGGGGATGCCTAATGCCGGTAAGTCGACGTTTATTCGCTCGGTGTCTGCCGCCAAGCCCAAGGTCGCCGATTATCCTTTTACCACATTGCACCCTAACCTCGGCGTGGTGCGGGTCGATAGCAATCGCAGCTTTGTGATTGCCGATGTGCCTGGCCTGATTGAGGGCGCGGCGGAGGGGGCAGGACTGGGACATCAGTTCCTGCGTCATTTGCAACGCACCTCCTTGCTGTTGCATCTGGTCGATATTGCGCCGTTTGATGAGAGCGTCGATCCGGTGCAAGAAGCCAAGGCCATCGTCAACGAGTTGAAAAAATACGATCAAGAACTTTACGACAAACCCCGCTGGCTGGTGTTGAATAAGATTGATATGCTGGAAGACAGTGCGCAAAAAGTGGCTGACTTTATTAAAGCCTATGGCTGGGATGGACCGGTATTCCCTATCTCCGCCATTAGCGGTGTTGGTTGTCAGGCCTTGACCTATGCCATCATGGATCATATAGACCAGACGCGTGCGCAACGTGATCTTGAAGAGACTCCCGTCCAACCGATCACAGAATAAGTTTTATGAGCGTTTCACTCATACAAGACAGTAAAACCCTGATCGTCAAGGTGGGTTCCAGCCTGGTGACTAACAATGGTCAGGGCCTGGATAAGACGGCGATTGCCGCTTGGGCACAGCAAATCAGTGCCTTGGTCAAGCAGGGCAAACAAGTTGTGCTGGTCTCCAGTGGTGCGGTTGCCGAAGGTATGCAGCGACTGGGCTGGAAAAAACGCCCGGTAGAGGTTAATGAGCTGCAGGCCGCTGCGGCCGTTGGTCAAATGGGCCTAGTGCAGATGTATGAACAATGCTTTGCGCAACACGGGTTGCACACGGCGCAATTGCTGCTCACCCACGAAGATCTGGCCGACCGCAAGCGCTACCTCAATGCGCGCTCCACCTTGCGCACACTGCTAGACCTCAATGTCATCCCGATTATCAATGAAAACGATACGGTGGTGACCGAAGAAATCCGTTTCGGCGATAACGACACCCTGGGTGCGCTGGTGGCGAATCTGATTGAAGCAGATGCGCTGATCATCCTGACTGATCAAAAAGGCCTGTATTCCGCCGATCCGCGTAAAGACCCGAATGCCGTGTTTATCAATTTTGAAACCGCAGGCAATCCTGCGCTCGAAAGCATGGCAGGCGGCGCAGGCAGCTCAGTGGGTACTGGCGGCATGTTAACCAAGATATTGGCCGCCAAGCGTGCCGCCAATAGTGGCGCACATACCGTGATTGCTTCAGGGCGCGAGCCGGAAGTGCTGGTACGCTTGAGTCAGGGCGAGGCGATTGGGACGCACCTGCAAGCCGTGAGAATGAAAACGCTGGCTAAAAAGCAATGGCTGGCGGATCATCTGCGCGTGGGTGGTAAATTGGTGCTGGATGACGGCGCGGTGAATGTCCTGACCAAAGAGGGTAAAAGCTTGCTGCCGATTGGCGTGGTGGATGTGCTGGGCCAATTTGAGCGCGGCGATGTGGTGGCTTGCGTCGATGCTGCGGGTAAGGAATGGGCACGCGGCATTGTCAATTACAATGCCAATGAAGTACGACGGATTAAACGTAAGCCCAGTAGTGAAATAGAAAGCGTGCTGGGGTATGTGGAAGAAAAAGAATTGATACACCGGGACAATCTGGTGTTGTTATAAGCAAACGTAGCTGGCTGCAGAAGCCAGCTACGCATGACAAATGAACACATTGATTAAAAGGTAACGGGATGAGTAAACCTTTGGTAGCCATTATTATGGGGTCGGACAGTGACTGGCCGGTGATGAAAAATGCCGCACAAATGCTGGCAGACTTTGGTGTCGCTTATGAAGCGCGTGTGGTCTCTGCCCATCGTACGCCAGACCTGATGTTCAAGTTTGCCGAGTCTGCCGCAGGCAATGGCTTTCAGGTGATTATTGCCGGGGCGGGGGGCGCCGCACATTTGCCTGGCATGGTTGCAGCAAAAACCACCTTGCCAGTGTTGGGTGTGCCTGTACCTTCCAAGCATCTGCAAGGGCAAGACTCCCTGTTGTCCATCGTGCAAATGCCCAAGGGCATCCCGGTAGCGACATTTGCCATTGGCGATGCCGGTGCGGCCAATGCCGGTTTGTTTGCGGTGGCGATGCTGGCCAATCAAGATCCGGCGTTAGCAGAAAAATTAACTACCTTCCGCAAAAAACAAGCTGAAAAAGTGCATGCAATGGAGTTGAGCGAAAAACCATGACATCATCCGTGATTCAACCTCCTGCCATGTTGGGCATGTTAGGCGGCGGCCAGCTGGGTCGCTTTTTTGTGATCGCAGCGCACGAGATGGGCTATAAAGTCACTGTGCTGGACCCGGACCAGAACAGTCCGGCAGGCATGATTGCCGATGTGCATTTATGTGCAGCCTATGACAATGCGGCCGCGCTGAAAACCATGGCGGAAACCTGCCAGGCCATCTCTACCGAATTTGAAAATGTGCCGGCCGAGACGCTGGCTACCTTGGCTAAGTCTACCGTCGTGCATCCGAGCGCGGATGCTGTGGCGATTGCCCAGCATCGTGTGAAAGAAAAAACCTTCTTTAAAGAAGCTGGCTTGCCGGTGGGTCCGTTTGTGCCGGTGATGGCGGAGAGCGACTTGCCTGCGGATGGCGAGATGTATCCTGCCGTGCTCAAAGTGGCGCGCTTCGGTTACGATGGCAAAGGTCAGGCGCGTGTTGCCAACCGTGAGCAAGCGGTCGCTGCCTTTCAGGGCTTTAAGCAAGAAGTCTGCGTGCTGGAGAAAATGCTGCCTTTGGACCTGGAAGTGTCTGTTGTGCTGGCGCGCGATGCGCACGGCCACATTGCAGCTTTCCCCACGGCAGAAAACAGCCATTTGAATGGTATTCTTGATGTGAGTATCGCCCCGGCGCGCTGTTCTGAAGTGATCAAAGCCAATGCGCAAGAGCTGGCCAAAAAACTGGCGACCAAACTCAACTATGTCGGCGTGCTGGGGGTGGAGTTCTTTGTGGTCGGCAACCAGTTGCTGGTGAATGAGATTGCGCCACGCCCTCACAATTCTGGTCATTACACCCTTGATGCCTGTGTCACCAATCAGTTTGAACAGCAAGTGCGCGTGATCACCGGCCAAGCCTTGGGCAGTCCGCGCTTGCATAGCGATGCGGTCATGGTGAATATCCTGGGCGATAGCTGGCTGTACAGTGGTAAACAGGTAGAGCCAGCTTGGGATAAAGCCTTTGCCCACGGCAACCTCAAAATGCATTTGTATGGCAAGCATGAGCCGCGCAAAGGCCGCAAAATGGGACATTTCACGGTGATTGGCGATGATGCGCAGGCCGTGCTGAATGCCGCTAAAGTGGCGCGTAGCGAGTTACATATTGGTGAATAAGTGTTTGCCAATGCCACCAAAAAGCCCGGTTATCCGGGCTTTTTTTCGCTCTGAAGCAGGCAGGCTACGAAAGGTTTGCCTGCACCTGTTTTCTAAATTCAAGCGGTGCAGCAATTTGGTCAAACGTTTCTTTGGTGCCGCCTGTGCCTGTGACGGTAATCGTCCCAAAGCCTAACACTCTGCCGAGGATGCTTTGATTGACGCCTATGCCTTCCACCTTATGGAGCAATACTTCCAGCGAGTGGCGTCTGATAAAGCCAATCTTGATCAGCACGCGTTTGTTGGTAATGGCAAATTCAGAGGTCTTGTAGCGGATATAGCTGCTGATGCCACTGATCAGGGCCAGCAACAAGCCGAGCAGGCTGATCGCCCATAATAGCTGGTTGGATTGTGCCAAGCGCAGATTAAATGCGCACGCCAACACGCTCAACAATAAGTAGATGAAGGTATTCAGGAAAATAATCCAGTGCATCTGCGCGCGGTAAATCACCACTTCATTCTCAAGCAAGTTTTTGTCAATAAAACTCAAAGGGCTCTCCTGAGCAAAGATTGCATTTTTAGCTGTGATCATAACAGCAACAGCGGTTTGGATAATGCGCTAGATCATCGTAATCAATAGATCAAGGCAATAAAAAAGCCGGACATCAGTCCGGCTTTTCTAGTATGCACCCCTACTGAAATTATTCAGCGGCTTTTTTCGCGCGAGGCTTGGCAGCTTTTTTAGCTGGTGCAGCTTCGGCTTTAGGGGCTGCTGCTTTTTTCACAGAAACCAAAGTTGCAGGTGCGTCACCGGACAATGCTTTGATTGCTGCAGTCAAACGGCTCTTGTGACGAGCAGCTTTGTTTTTGTGAATGATTTTTTTGTCAGCGATACGGTCGATCACGCTGACATTTTCTTGGTAAGAAGCCACAGCAGCAGCTTTGTCACCAGATTGAATCGCTTTGATTACTTTTTTGATCGCAGTACGCAAAGTTGAACGTAACGCAGCGTTGTGCGCGTTAACTTTGACGGATTGGCGCGCGCGTTTGCGAGCTTGTGCGGTATTTGCCATATTCGTTTTATCCTGTAACTTTCAAAAGGGGTGTGATACGAAACCGTGCATCATACTGTTTTCGCTTTGTTTTTGCAAGATAAAAACGCATTTTCCTCGACTGCGGATGCCTGCATGGTAAAATCGGCCAAATTTTTAATCAGTCAGCCGTTCGTTGGGAGCGGCTCACGGTCAAAAAAATAAACCAGGGCCTGTATTTTCCACCATTTATGAATTTGCTCAAAGCATTGGCCACCGTGGGTGGCATGACCTTTATTTCGCGCCTGCTGGGATTTGTGCGTGACACCTTGATTGCCCGTATTTTTGGCGCGGGGATGGCCACCGATGCTTTTTTTGTCGCTTTCAAGATTCCTAATCTATTACGCCGGATCTCGGGCGAAGGTGCGTTTAGTCAGGCCTTCGTGCCTATCCTTTCCGAATATCGCAAGCAACGCACGCCAGAAGCGACCCGGGCCTTGATCAATCATGTTGCCAGTTTGCTGGGCCTGTTTCTGGTCGGGATCACCATTGTGGGCATGCTGGCAGCACCGCTGATCGTGCGGCTGACCTCGCCTGGGTTTGTGAGCGACCCGGCCAAATTCGCACTCACCACGGAGCTGTTGCGCATTACCTTTCCTTATATCCTGTTTATCTCGCTGGTTTCGATGGCGGGGGGCGTGTTGAATGCCTTCAGCAAGTTTCAGGTGCCCGCATTTACGCCGGTCTGGCTCAATTTGAGTTTTATCACCGCTGCGATTTTTATTGCCCCGCATTTTCACAACTCGGTGTATGTACTGGCTTGGGCCGTGTTTGTCGGCGGGATTATTCAGTTGCTGTATCAACTGCCTTACCTGCAACAGATAGGCATGTTGCCGCGCTACGAACTGAATTTGCAAGATGAAGGCGTACGCCGCATCCTCAAGCTCATGGGGCCCGCGATTTTTGGCGTTTCTGTCGCGCAAATTTCGATTGTGTTGAATAACATTTTTGCCTCATTCATGCCCACAGGCAGTGTGTCCTGGCTGTATTACGCTGACCGTCTCATGGAGTTCCCGACCGGGGTGCTGGGCGTGGCATTGGGCACGATTTTGTTGCCCAGCTTATCCAAGGCGCATGTAGATAAATCCGGCGCCGAGTTTTCGCAATTGCTGGACTGGGGCCTGCGCCTCACCTTTATGCTGGCCATTCCGGCGGCTGTGGCGATGGCCGTGCTGTCCAAACCATTGGTGGCGAGTCTATTTTATTACGGCAAATTCACACCGGTCGATGTGGCGCAAACCGAGCGCGCCCTGATTGCGTATAGCCTAAGCCTGCTGGGCCTGATTATGGTCAAGGTACTGGCCCCTGGCTTTTATGCACGCCAAAATGTCAAAACGCCAGTCAAAATTGCGGTTTTTACCTTGGTGATGACCCAAATTCTCAATGTGGGCTTTTTGCTGTTTACCTCATTGCAGCATGCCGGGCTGGCGCTGGCTGTGGGCTTGGGCGCTTGCCTGAATGCGACCATGCTGTGGGTTATGTTGCAAAAAAGTGGTGCGTTCGAGCCGCAGCCAGGGTGGGGCCGCTTTCTGTTTAAGCTGCTCGTTGCGGTCACCCTGATGGCCTTGGCATTGCACGCCGCAGATCGTTGGGTGGGGGATTGGTTAGCCATGCCTGCCTTGACGCGCATGCTGCATCTGGCAGGTGTGGTAGTTTTGGGTATGGCGGTTTATTTTTCAGCCTTAGGTTTGCTAGGCTTTAGGCCTCAACATTTTATGAAGCGGGTGGCCAAATAATGCAAATATTTCGTCATTTTCCAGCGGCTCAAACGCCGCAGGCGATTGCCATCGGTAATTTTGATGGCATGCATTTAGGGCATCAGGCCTTGCTGAGGCAGCTGATTGCCTACACGCAAACCTACAAGATAACGCCAGCGGTCATGACCTTTGAGCCGCATCCACGTGAATTTTTTACACCACAAAATGCCCCCGCGCGTTTGGCCTCCATGCGCGAAAAGCTGGAGTATTTTGCCGAGTGTGGTGTGCAGCATGTCTATGTGCAGCGCTTTAACCAGGCGTTTGCCGGGCAGAGCCCAACCGCTTTTATGCAAGTGCTGCGCGAGCAACTCAACGCCAATGTGGTGATGGTGGGCGAGGACTTCTGTTTTGGGTCCAGGCGGGCGGGCAGTGTGCAAACCCTGATTGAGCACGGGTTTAATGTGATTCCCTTACCAGAAGTGCAGCTGCAAGGTGAGCGTGTGTCGAGCACCTTGGTGCGCGATGCGCTGGCGGCTGGCGAGTTGCTCAAAGCGCAGGCCTTGCTGGGACGGCCTTACAGCATCAGTGGCAAGGTCGTCCATGGCGCCAAGCTGGGGCGGCAACTGGGGTTCCCCACTGCCAATGTCCATATGCGCCACGAACGGCCTGCACTGACAGGGGTTTATGCGGTAAAATTGAACAATTTACCGGCTGTTGCCAATTTGGGCAATCGCCCGACGCTGGAAGGCATCCCCAAGCTTAAACTCGAAGTGCATGTGTTTGATTTTAATGGTGATCTTTACGATCAACATGTGCAGGTGCAGTTTTTTCACAAACTGCGCGACGAGCAAAAGTTTGCCGGACTAGATGCGTTAAAAGCGCAGATTGCGCTGGATGCCTTGCAGGCAAAGCAATATTTTACCGCCGATGAACGCGGATAAACGCCGATAGCCTTCTATATTTTGATAGAGGGTTTTATCGGCGTGCATCTGCGTTGATCGGCGGTTAACTCATGGATTTTTAAATGACCGACCAAAGCAAAGATTCAAAATATAAACTGAATTTACCTGAAACCAGCTTTCCCATGCGTGGCGATTTGTCCAAGCGCGAACCCGCCTGGTTAAAAAGCTGGCAAGAGCGTAAGGTCTACGAGCGTATCCGCGCCAAGCGCAAAGGTGCGCCAGCGTTCATCCTGCATGACGGCCCGCCCTATGCCAACGGCGATATTCACATTGGTCACGCCGTCAATAAAATCCTCAAGGACATCATCATCAAGGCCAAAACCATGAGTGGTTTTGACGCGCCTTATGTGCCAGGCTGGGATTGCCACGGCCTACCCATTGAGTTGGTGGTCGAGAAAAACCATGGCAAAAATATAGACCCGGCCAAGTTCCGCGAGCTGTGCCGCGCCTATGCCGCCGAGCAGGTCGAGAAACAGAAAAAAGACTTTATTCGCCTGGGGGTGCTGGGCGATTGGGATCACCCATATCTGACCATGGCGTTTAATACCGAGGCCGATATCATGCGTGCCTTGGGCGAAATCTACCAGAATGGCTATTTGTACCAGGGTTCCAAGCCCGTCCACTGGTGTGTGGACTGCGGTTCTGCCTTGGCTGAAGCTGAGGTGGAGTACGAGGATGTCAATTCGCCTGCGATTGATGTGGGCTTCAAGGTTGTGGATAACGCCGCTTTAGCGAAGGCCTTTGGCTTGGACAAAGTTGAAGGTGATGTTTATGCAGTGATTTGGACAACGACACCATGGACTTTACCTGCTAACCAAGCGGTTAGTGTTAATGCAAATCTTGAATATTCATTGGTAAAATCCTCTAAAGGAAACCTAATTATTGCATCTGAATTACTCGAAAAGACTCTTTCACGATATGAGGTTTCTGATGCAAGCGTTATTGGAAAAACTCTCGGTAGAGTTTTATGTGGTCTACCTCCTGATCCAGAGTACAGGGGGGTGCATGGCTACAATCAATTAACGTTAAAACACCCTTTTGATAATCGTGAAGTACCAGTTATCTATGGTGACCACGTGACGACTGATGCAGGTACAGGTCTAGTGCATACGGCCGCTGCGCACGGTAACGATGACTGGCTGGTTATGCGTGCCAACTTCCCTAACGAGAAACCACTTGTATTGATTGGTGGCGATGGCAAATTTTTTAGCAGTGAACTGGTTGAGCTGGCCGATATCCGTGGATTAAGCCGCCAAGATGCGAATAAAGTTATTCTGGCGAAATTGCAGGAAAACGGCGTGCTGTTTGCCTCTGCCCGTTTGAACCACAGCTTCCCACATTGCTGGCGTCATAAAACGCCGCTCATGCAACTGGCGACGCACCAGTGGTTTATCGGTATGAATTCGGTAGGCAAAGATGGCAAAGCTTTGCGTGAGCATGCCAACACAGCGGTAGACGCGACCCAATTCTTCCCGAGCTGGGGCCGTGCACGCCTGGAGGCGATGATAAAAAACCGCCCAGACTGGTGTGTGTCTCGCCAGCGTAACTGGGGCGTGCCTATGCCGTTCTTTGTGCATAAAGAAACCGGTGAGCCACATCCACAGACCATGCAGTTGCTGGAAACCGTGTGCAAACAGGTGGAGCAGCAGGGCATCGAGGCCTGGTTCAGCCTGGATGGTGCCGCTTTCCTTGCGCAGCATGCGCCTGAAAATGCCGAGCAATACAAAAAAGTCACGGATACGCTGGACGTGTGGTTTGACTCTGGGGCGACACATTACGCGGTGGTGCGTTCAGCGCATCATGCTAGCCTATCTGCGGCAGCTAACCAGCGTGAGGCTGAACACCAGCCAGTGGCTGACTTGTACCTGGAAGGTTCAGACCAGCACCGCGGCTGGTTTCAGTCCAGCTTGCTGACAGGTTGCGCCATTGACGGCAACGCGCCTTACAAGGCTCTGCTCACGCATGGTTTTGTGGTGGATGGCGCTGGTCACAAAATGAGTAAGTCCAAAGGTAACGTGGTGGCGCCGCAAAAGGTCATGGACACCTATGGTGCCGATATTTTGCGCTTGTGGGTGGCCTCAACCGACTACTCAGGTGAGCTGACCATCAGTGACGAGATCCTCAAGCGTGTGGCCGATGGCTATCGCCGTATCCGCAATACCTTGCGCTTTTTGCTATCCAATCTGGCTGACTTTGATGCCAGCAAAGACTTGTTGCCGGTTGATCAGTGGCTGGAAATTGACCGTTACGCGCTGCATCTGACCCATCAATTGCAAACGGGTATTCTGGCCGATTACGACAAATACGAATTCCATCTGGCCGTACAGAAATTTGTGAGTTTCTGTTCTGAAGACTTGGGCGGTTTCTACCTCGATATCCTCAAAGACCGTTTGTACACCAGCGGTGAAACCTCGCATGCGCGACGTGCGGCTCAGAGCGCCCTGCATCACATCACGCATGCCATGATGCGCTTGATGGCGCCAATCTTGAGCTTTACTGCTGATGAAATTTGGCAGACCTTAGGGCTGGATGCTGTGGCAACCGTATTTGAAGAAGACTGGTATGCATTGCCAGCCCATGGCTTGAGTGACACGCAATTACAGCACTGGCAAACTGTTATTGCCTTGCGTGCACAAGCTGCCAAGGAGATTGAAGTGTTGCGTGGCGAAGGCAAGGTGGGTTCTTCATTGCAAGCCGAGCTCGAGTTTCATGTTGCCAGCGAGGCATTTGAAGCCCTGAGCAGCCTGCAGGATGACTTGCGCTTTGTCATGATCACCTCCAGTGCGACCACCTATAAAGTGGCCGATGCGTCAGCGCAGAAAATCCTGGTAAAGCCGAGCGCACACCAGAAGTGCGACCGCTGCTGGCATTACCGTGCGGATGTCGGCATTGATCTCGCACACCCGACCCTGTGCGGTCGTTGTGTAAGCAACCTGTTTGGCAAAGGTGAAGTGCGCAACTATGCCTAATGTTCGCTCGGCTCTGCCATGGCTGGTGTTAAGCGCCATTGTCATCGCGCTTGATCTCTACACCAAGCATCTGATTCAGCGCATGTTTGTCTATGGCGAGCATTTGCCCGTCACCGGTTTTTTTGATCTGGTGCGTTACCACAACACCGGCGCAGCCTTTAGCTTTTTGGCCAATGCCGGTGGCTGGCAGCATGGCTTTTTTACGGCGGTCTCGACGCTGGCTTCTGCCGTGATGGTGTATTTGCTGGTCAAACATCCGCAGAAAAAGTTATTCTGTTTGGGGCTGGCGCTGGTGTTGGGCGGCGCCTTGGGCAATCTCTATGATCGCCTCACGCTCGGCTATGTGGTGGACTTTTTGCTGTTTTATTATCAGCAATGGGCCTGGCCTGCGTTTAATGTGGCAGACAGTGCCATTTGCGTCGGTGTGGGCATGTTGATGCTGGATAGTTTTAAACAACCCACGGCCTCCTGAAACCGCGTTCTGCAGTCAGGTGAACGCGCGTTCTGGTGACTTGCGATGAGTGAGACAGCGATGGATGGGTTAGAGTATACGTTTAGCGATGTGATCAGGCTTTGGCAAGGCAGCAAAAGCACCTGGCATTACGTCAGCTTGCCGCAAGACATCTCTGACGAAATTCATACCCTTAGCCAATACCATCAAACCAAACGCCGCGGCTGGGGGGCGGTCAAGGTCACTGCGAGTATCACTTCCAGCCGCGCCCCATCTATTCCAGCCCCAGCCTTGACGTGGCAAACCTCGATTTTTCCGGCATTTGATCACAAGCGCTATGTCTTGTTTTTAAAGGCAGAAATTCGCAAGCAGGCGAGTGTGCGGGAAGGTGATGCCGTGACTATACAGCTCAAACTGCAGTTTTAAGCCTTAGGCTGACAGCGTCAAAGATTAAGCGCTCAGCGTTTGTGTCTTGGCCGCGACTAACAGGGGCGGAATGCCTTGGATATCCATTGGGCGGCCCAGCAGAAAGCCCTGTATGCAATCGCAACCGATCTTGCGTAGAAACTCAAGCTGCGCTTCGGTTTCAATGCCTTCTACCACAACGGACAAGCCCAGAATGCCGGCTGTTTTGATAATGGTGCTGACAATTTCGCTGTCGGCGCTGCTTTCCGGCACATCAATCATAAAGGCACGGTCAATTTTGAGTTCATCCAGGGGCAGGTGTTTGAGTTTAAACAGCGATGAGTTGCCTACACCAAAATCATCGAGCGACAGGCGCACGCCAATAGCCTTGAATTGTTTTAAGGTTTCCAGCGCCTGTTCTTCATGTTCAAAGACGGCACTTTCGGTGATTTCCAGGGTCAGCAAGCGGGCCGGCAGGTGATAGCGTTGTAGTTGCCCGGCAATGCGGAGTGGCAAGCTATGGTCACGGAATTGCCGCGGGGAGATGTTAATTGAAAGGCCCACCTCATGACCACTGTCTTTAACCAGCTTGGCCCAATGCTTGAATGCTTCTGCAATAATCCATTCGCCCATGGGTAAAATCAGGCCAGACTGTTCGGCGTAGGGGATAAATTCAGCCGGGGAGACCACCTCTCCCTTATTGGTTTTCCAGCGGATGAGCGCCTCAATATTGCAGATGACCGGTTGTTGTTTGCCCAGGCTGAAAATCGGTTGAAACTGCAAAAAGAATTCTTGTTTTTTGATGGCTTTGCGCAGTTGCACGTCGAGCTTGAAGCGGTTTTGGGCCAGTCGGGTATGTTCTTTGCAATAGAATAAATACGGATGTTGGGTGCCGTGCTTGGCATGCGCAAGTGCGGTGTTGGCATTGCGTGCCAGCTGCTCTGCATCTTCTGCATCACGCGGAAACAGGCTGATGCCGATATAAGCATCCAGAATCAATTCATGTCCTTCAATCAGCACGGGCTTATGCACAATTCTGCATAAATTGTTTGCCAGATGAACCAGTTCGGCATCGGTTTTCCGCGAGGTAATCAAGGCAAATTTGTCGCCATGCACACGGCCTAACTCGCCAGATTCGTGCGTGATATATTGCAGGCGCTGTGCGATCTCCAGTAAATACAAGTCGCCGGTATGGTGGCCGAAGCTGTCGTTAATGCTTTGAAAGTGCTTTAAATCAATCATAAGCAGGGCGACGGTGTCGCTGGCATCGGCTGCCGTGATGATGGCGTGTTCTAGCAGGGTGTGTATGGCCAGCCGGTTGGGAAGCCGCGTGAGCGGGTCGTTGCGCGACAACTGCTGGAACTGGCGTTCTTTTTCGGCCAGCAGGTTTTCGGCGAGTAGCAGTTTTTCACTCTCACGCAGCAAGATACTTTGCCGCAGGGCCGAGAACACCAGGATCATCATGACTGAGCCGATGGCAATGTAATAGGCATAGGGGTGCGGGCCGCTTTGCCACCAGATGAGCGCCAGTGTACACATGCTAAAAATAAAGGTAATGGCTGGAATCAAGCCGCGAACGCGTCTGCATTGCCTGTGATAAGACACGCGCTTGGCAATGCGGACTTGCCAGCCATACAGCCCGCTGCCGATCAACAGGTCTGCCGCTGAAAAACCGTAATTGGTCCAGAGGCTAGT
The DNA here is from genome assembly GCF_029132825.1 of Methylophilus sp. YYY-1. Taxonomy (NCBI): domain Bacteria; kingdom Pseudomonadati; phylum Pseudomonadota; class Betaproteobacteria; order Nitrosomonadales; family Methylophilaceae; genus Methylophilus; species Methylophilus sp. YYY-1. The sequence goes on along the minus strand of NZ_WOVG01000001.1, from coordinate 1,127,894 downwards.
TTGAGGCACGTGGTTGAGTGAGTTCAGGTTCCATTGCATCCAGCATGCGCCCAGCAAGGTCAACCCCGCGCTGAGCATAAGCCAGGGCATCATCCATGCCGGTCGCAGGTATGGGATCAATAGCAGGGAAACCAGCGCAGCACTGAGTAAACTGGCAGGGTAGGCACTGAGCACGGCCAGCTGTAGTGGGCTGACTTCGGACGATTGTGGCAAATATAAAATTAGGATGTAGCTGAGAACAGCAATGCTGAATGAAATGGTGTCAATCGAGAATGCCCAGGTTTTGGCCGCAGAAAGCTGGCTGCGTAAGGCGGTGATAAAGCCGATGATGAGGCATACGCCCATGAGGGGGTAAAAAATATCGGACTGGGCGGGGAAATTGGTTTGTTTGGTGAGGACTTCAAATATCCAGAGCACGCCGCCGGTAAAATAGGCCAAGGTACCAAACACAAACCAGCGTTTACAGGGGCGGTGTGAGAGATGGCTGCGGTAATAACCCAGTAGCGCCAGAATCAGGCAGGCCGCATTGGTGACAAACCAGTGCACATTATCCAGCCATAACATTTGAGCGGGTGTTGCTTGCAAAGAACCGAGCAAGCAAGCAACGGAAACCGATAAAGCAACCACTATTACTTTGCGCGAAAGTATCATGAAGCCCCCTTTTTAGGTAATTCTAACAAGGGCTTAGAAAAAAACTAGTGTTTCTTTCTAAATATCATCGCGATATGGATTAAGACGAAGCAGATAGCGCCCGCCAATATGCCGATCAAGGCGTTCCACAACAGCGTCCACTGTGGAGATTGCTCAATCAGCGCATGCAAGGGGGGGGTGCCATGGGCGAGAATGCCGCCGCCGACCAGAAACATGGCCGCGGTGCCGACGATGCTGAGCAAGCGCATCAGGTAGGGGACCGTTTGCACCATGCCCCAACCTGTTTTGCGTGCGGCAGTGGCCAGAAGATGATAACCGCTTCGTTGCATCAGCCATAAGCCGATATCATCCATTTTGACGATCAAAGCGACCAGGCCATACACCCCCAGTGTCATGACGACGGCAATGAGGGAGAGCACCAGAATACGCTGCGTGATAGCTGCATCGGCGACAACGCCCAGGGCAATCACAATAATTTCGGCGGACAGAATGAAGTCCGTCCGTACAGCGCCTTTGATTTTTTCCTGCTCCAGGGCGACCAGGTCTGTCTCAGGTTGCTGCATGGCGGCGTGGATCGCTTGTTCACTGGTGTCCGAGTGCTTGTCATGGCGCAGTTTGTGCCAGACTTTCTCAAAGCCTTCAAAGCACAGAAAGGCCCCTCCCAGCATCAGCAAGGGGGTGATCAGCCAAGGTAAAAACGCACTGATCAACAGCGCTGCAGGCACCAGAATCAGTTTGTTCAGCAGCGATCCTCGCGCCACCGCCCACACCACTGGCAGCTCTCTCTTGGCGGCAATCCCTGTGACTTGCTGGGCATTGAGTGCCAGGTCATCGCCCAGTACCCCCGCTGTTTTTTTGGCCGCGAGCTGGCTCATGACGGAAACGTCATCCAGCATGGTGGTAATGTCATCTAATAGTGCCAGCAGGCTGGGGGTGGCCATGGTTTGTCCTGTGTCAATGAAGAGGCTATTGTTTATTTTAAAGGATTGCCGTTAAAATGGCGGCATGGTGACGCGCAAATTTCAACGTTGGATGGCACGCATGGCCTTGATGGCAATCATGCTGGCTGCGCTCGTGCCGACGTTGAGCCTCGCGTTTCCCATGCAAGCAGGCAAAAGCTTTATTCAGGAGGTGTGTTCCTCGCAGGGCAGTAAACTGGTCATTCAGGTGATCACCACGCAAGGAAAATTGCGCGCTACCCTGATTGACTATCAGCCTTCACAAAAACCGGTTTCACTGGGGCATCATCTCAATCATTGTCCGTTCTGCCATATGGCGATGGATGATGTGGTATTGCCCCAGCCCAATCCGGCTTACATTCTGTTTCAACAAGCCCAGGCCGAGATTGCTTTAAGCAGCTATCAGGCCCCGGTTGTCGCAAGTGTTTACTCCACCGCGCACCCCACGCGCGCACCCCCACTGACTCCACCTTACTCAATCTAGTGCCGTCTGTTGTGTAGACGGTTTATGGGTATGCCTGTGATGCAGGCACATATGGAGTCATGACATGATCGTCATCAACCTTCAGGCAATGATATTTGCCAAACAGGTGGAGTGGAAACGCCACATCACCCTCAAAGAAATCGCTGAGTCTACCGGCATCAGCCGCATGACCTTGCATCGCATGGTCAAAAATCCTTCTTACAACGCATGCACCGAGCATCTGGGCAAACTTTGCTCTTATTTCGCTTGTGACATCAGCGCGCTTATCCGCTGGCAACCCGATCGGGATGCCAGGCAAGTCTTCGCCGCCTGATGTGTGATGCTCACCCTGCTGGTAGCTGACCAGTAGGGGGCATGCCGTTTACAAAAAATATTTCTGAGGAAAAGTCTATGAAAAAAACCTTCTTGGCCCTGGCCTTGCTGGGACTCACTCAACCTGCCTGGGCGCATTTAAGTTATACCGGGCGTGACTTTGGCACATTCTCTGGCCTGGTGAATGCCAGCAATAGCATTACCACCACGGTCAATACCAACTATGGCTGGGCCGGCGCCGCTGACGGCAATCTGGGCGATAGCCATATCGGCCGCGCTTTCCGCTTCACCCTGCAAAACAATGCCTGGGTGGATTTCAGCGTCGATGCAACCTCTGCCGATCTGTTACCTGCTTTCTCTATTTACGGTGGACTGGCGGCAGTCAGAACCGGTGGCGTTTTTCCAGGCACGCAAACCAGTGCCGATTACGATAGTGCCAACGCTTCTATCGTCTGGCGCTACAGCTGGGCGCAAGCCAACCTGGGCTCCAACAAGTCGTATACCGACACCGATGGCAGCTGGAATGCATTGGGCAACTGGAAAATGGGCGGTGACGGCGATGCGATTGGCATCGACAGCGAACTGAGCAGCTTTATCTACAAGGGCTCTGCGACCACAGCGACCGATGTGGTCACCGGCAAGTTTCTGCTGGGGGCAGGGGATTACACCATCATGATTGGCGGTAACAACGCCGCAAACCAGCTGGCGACTAGTTTTGGCTACACCGCCTCACTGAACGTCAGCGCAGTCCCAGAGCCGGAAAACATGGCCCTGTTGCTGACAGGTCTGGCCTTGGTCGGCTGGCAGGTGCGCCGTCGTAGCAAATAACCCCATGACATGAATCGTTGGAGAGTGTGCTTAACGCCCTCACCAACATGATAGGAGAAGATAATGAACGTATTGAAAAAAACATTGGCAATCGCTGCCATGACCTTGGTAACCAGCCCAGCATTTGCTGCGGTATCTACTTACAACGTGACCACCACCTGGTTTGAGCCAGACACCCAGCCAAAAAACTCTATTTTTGAAGGGTCATTTAGTTATGACTCAGCAACAAAAGTAATTACCGGCCTGGCGGGTAAGCTGAGTGAGTCTATGACTGGTACAGATGCTTCCAATATGACTTGGTTAAACCTGAATTACCAGTTGGTTTCTTGGTATGACGCTGCTTTAGGCGGCACATTTGCTGCCACCTTTAAAAACAGCAACACGAGTACCTTCTCAACCCTGGCTGGCGGGGATGGCTGGAGCCCTCAGGCGGGTGTGGATATCGGCGGTGTTTATTACGGCTATCCGCGTCCGGCAAATAATCCTGGTAACGCTTACGCCTTGATTTTTGTCCCTGATAATCCATTGACTGCGTTGACACAGACTCAAATTAACAAACTTGCTTATGCCGACTGTGCGCCTGGCGGCATGATGGGCGCCGTTTGTATGACAGGGACCTCCGCGGCTGGGTATGGCTCGGTGGGAACCATGAGTGGGTATCCCGTTAGTCAGGTGATCAGCATGGTGGCTGTGCCTGTTCCTGAGGCAAGCACCTATACGCTGTTGAGTTTAGGCCTGGTCATGACCGGCATGATAGCGCGCCGCCGCCGTGAGCAAGCATAACTAGGAAGAGCGGAGAAAGATGGCAAATGCATGCGCATTTGCCATCTTTGACTGAAAAAATCATGAAATTATTGAGATTGTTGATGGCGTTGCTCGTCTCGCCCATGCTTGGTTACGCTGGCCCTAATGCTGAGGAAAGCGAGAAAAGCTTGCAATTGCCTCCCGTGCAAGTTGACCAGGAAAGCCGTTTTAAAGGGGAGGTCATCCCTTTGAAAGCCATTCGGCAAAAGGGGGTTAACACGACAGATACCGCTAAGTTGCTCGAAGATATCCCTGGTGTCAGTAGCTTTAGTGCTGGCGGCATTTCAAGTCTGCCGACCATTCATGGGTTTGCAGATGACCGTAACCGTACGCAAGTGGATGGCATGGATTTGATGAGTGCTTGCCCAAATCATATGAACCCGGCGTTGTCATTTATCAATCCGGCGCAAGTGCGCAGCATTCAGGTCTATGCGGGCGTTGCCCCAGTTAGCGTGGGCGGCGATAGTATCGGCAGCACCATACAAGTGGATTCAGCGCGTCCGCGCTTTGCCAATGACGATCAGGTCTATGTCAGCTTTGGGCAGTTGGGGACGTTTTACCGGAGCAATGGGGCGGCCAGAGGAGCCAATGTGGCTTTGGGTGCAGCAACCCGTCAGTTTAGCCTGGCATATACAGAGACTTATGCCGATGCTAATAATTATCAGGCAGCAGGCAATTTCAAAAAACCAATTCTGCAAACGACTCCGACTGAAGATCGGGTTGGCGAAAAAGAGGTGGCCAGCTCTGCTTTCCGCCGATCGCGTAATCAGGAGTTGGGGTTGGCGTGGAACGTGGATGACAATCACCTGTTTGAATTGAAGTGGGGTGAGCAAAGCCTAGATTGGGAGGGGTTTCCCAATCAGCGTATGGACATGGTCTCCAGCGAGTTTGATCCGAATAATGGTTCCAGCCTGTTAACGCACAAGCCTGCAAACGTAAATAAAACCGTCAACATGCATTATCTGGGAGCATACGATTGGGGTGAACTGGAGGTTCGCTATTTTCATCAAGACACCCGACACGCCATGGATATGTTGCGCAGCCGGGCATTTGGTATGTATATGCCTATGCTGAGCGACGCAAGCACTGATGGCGGCAGCATCAAAACCACTTTGCTACTTAATGCGCGTGACACGCTGCGCCTTGGGATGGATTTCCAAAACTATCGTCTCGACGATTGGTGGACACCTATTGATGGTTTTAATATGGGGCCAAACACGTTTCAGAACATACGGAATGGTAAAAGAGACCGTCTGGGTGTTTATGGCGAGTGGGAGTCTGTATGGGATGCAGAATGGATGACATTATTAGGCCTGCGTACAGACAGTGTCCGTTCATCTGTTGACCCTGTTCAAGGCTACAACACTACCTATAGTGTGGATGCTGCCAAACTGAATCGTGGCGATCGTAACACCCAGACTCAGCAGTATGATTTTACCGCGCTAGTGAAATATCGTGCTGACGCCAATCAGGCTTATGAGATCGGATTCGCCCGCAAAAATCGCTCCCCCAATTTATACGAACGCTTCGCATGGTCTACCAATAGCATGGCCGCCTTGATGAATAACTTTGTTGGTGATGGCAATGGTTATGTGGGTAATCCAGACCTAAAGCCTGAGGTCGCCTATACCATGAGTGTGGTCGCGGATTGGCATGATGCCAACCATGAAAAATGGGCGGTGAAAACGACGGCATATGCCACTTATGTTGACAATTATATTGATGCAAGGCGCCTGCAACGAAATACCTCTGCAGGAAGTGGCTGTAATGGTACTAACGTCACGACCACGAATTGCTACGTCTTGTTGCAGTATGAGAATGTGGATGCGCTGCTATATGGGGCGGATTTGTCCGGCAGCTATCAGTTTGGGCGATTGGCAAGTGTAGGCAACTTTTCAGCCACAGGGGTAATTAGCTACGTACGCGGGAATAATCAAACCACTGGCGGACATCTTTATCACATGATGCCACTCAATCTAAAAGCTGGCTTTCAGCATCAATTGGGCAAGTGGACCAACCGTCTTGAGCTGCAAAGTGTGGCAGAAAAAGTGCGTGTTTCAGAGGTGCGAAACGAAGTAAATACGCCGGGTTACACGATTTTTCATTTGCGCAGCAGCTATGAGTGGCAGCATGCCCGCCTCGATTTTTCTGTCGAAAACTTGTTCAACAAATTTTATTTATTGCCCCTGGGCGGGGCATATGTGGCAGAAGGTAACTCCATGACGACGGGGGGTGCAGCCTATTACGGGATGAATGTGCCCGGCATGGGGCGGTCGGTCAATGTGGCTTTTAATCTATTTTATTAACCATCTACTTAAATGCTCAGGGAAGAAGTCATGAAGCCGTTTCGTTTACCAGGCAGCCTTTACTGGGGTGCCAGCCTGGTGTTGGGGTTGGCATCCATGCCAGTGTATGCCGATCATAATCAGGTAGAGCTGGATGATGTCGAGGTATCGGGTACGGTGGATAGCCGGATTGTCGATTATCCGGCCACCGTAGAAAGCTTTAACAAAAAACAGATTCAGGAGAGTGTGAATGCCACCACGGCCGCGCAGGCGATGAAGTTTTTGCCCAGTTTGCAAATCCGGGAGCGCTATATTGGCGATAGAAACGGCATTATTGCCGGGCGGACCGTGGGGACACTTTCAAGTGCGCAAACCATGCTGTACGCAGATGGCGTATTACTCTCCAATTTGCTGGGAAACTCGTTTGCCTTCCCGCCACGCTGGGGCATGATTAGTCCGGATGAGATTGAGCAGATTAGCATGATGTACGGACCTTTTTCTGCCATGTTCGCCGGTAACTCGTTTGGCGGTGTGGTCAGCGTAAAAACTAGGATGCCGACCAAGCTGGAGGCGCATACCAATGTGCAGTATTTCCGCCAGAATTTTGATTTATACCATTCAAAACTCAATCTTGAAGGCCAGCACCTTTCTGCTTCGCTTGGTGATAAATGGAATGACCTGAGCCTGCTGCTCAGCGCTGATTATCTGAATAATGAAGGCCAGCCCATGGATTTTGTCGTCCGTGATTTGAGTGCTGGGAGCCGCACAGCGGGCGGGGTCGCCGTTACCGGTGCCTCTGTCGACAAGAACGATAGAAATTTGCCGCGTAATGTGTTTGGGGCAGTGAGCATGGAGCGGCCGGAGCAAACGAATCTGCGGTTCAAGGCCGCATACGATGTAACGGATACCGTGAAAGCCACCTATACCTTGGGGTTATGGCATTTGAACAGTCATACGGATGTGGCGTCGTATCTCAAGGACGCTAATGGAAACACGGTGTATAACAACCGCGTACAGCTCAATGGCCTGCGCTATGATTTGAGCGGATTTAATCCGTCAAAAGCCGACGCGACGCATGTCATGCAGGCCATAGACCTCAAGTCGGACAGCAAAGGCTTTTTTGACTGGCAACTGACTTTTTCAGACTATGACTACCAGCAGGACAAAAATAGCCAGTCAAATATTGCTACCTCGACAACGACACTTGCTGCGGGGAATCCCTACATCAATCGTGCCGGGCGCGTGACAGACATGTCAGGCACGGGCTGGACCACCTTTGATGCGCGTGCAACCTTCAGGCCGGCAGAGGCTGGCTGGGGGCGGCATGTTGTGGATGTGGGCTACCATATTGATGAGTACGATCTTGGCAGCACCACCTTTGATACGGCAGACTGGCAAGTGGGAAACAAAGGCAACTTGAATAGCAGCTCACGTGGCAGCACGCGTACGCAAGCATTGTTTATTCAGGATAAATGGCAATTGCACCCGCAATGGTCGCTCACGTTAGGAGGACGTGCAGAGCGCTGGCAGGCTATGGATGGCCGTAACCAGGCCGTGACTGGCGGCGTGTTGTCTACGGCCAATTATGCGACGGCAGAGGCTAACCGGTTTTCGCCCAAGGTTTCATTGAGTTTTGAACCCATGCCAGAATGGGGATTCCGTGCTTCATTTGGACAGGCATTCCGTTTTCCGACGGTGAGTGAGCTCTATCAACAGGTTACGCAGAGCAGCCAGATTGTCCAGAACAACCCGAATCTCAAACCGGAGGAGGTGCTATCAGCTGAAATCACTGCTGAAAGGCGGTTTGCTAGCGGCCTGATTCGCGCCAGCGTGTTTAACGAAGAAAAATATGATGCATTGATCTCACAGACCATTGCCAATGGCCGCGCGATTCCCTATGGCACAGGGGTGTGTACAGCCGGGGCGGGTGGCTGTTCCTTTATCCAGAATCTGGACCACGTCAGGACCCGGGGGATAGAGTTGTCCACAGAATGGCAGGATGTATGGATTCATGGCCTGGATATTTTGGGCAGTGCCACGTTTACCGATGCAGAAATACTCCGTAACCGGGTGGACCGTAGTATTGAGGGCAACAAGGCCCCGCGGATTCCACGCGAAATGTTCAAGCTGGTGACGACCTATCATCAGGGCAGTCAGATCACCTACAGTGTGAGTGCCCGGTATAGCGGCCGCCAATATAACCTGCTGGATAACAGCGATGTCAATGATGACACCTACATCGCTGCGAGCAAGTTCTTTTTCGTGGATGTGAAGGCCAATTATCACATGAGCAAGCGCTGGACCGCCAGTGTGGGGATCGATAACCTGAACAACGATCAGGCCTATGTCCGCCACCCCTACCCGCAACGCACAGGGTATGTACAAGTCAAGTTTGATTATTGACCCGCGCCATCTTTACCGCGGGTCACCTTTCAACCGGGTCAAACGGTCGCGTAAACTTTATCCAGAAAGTAGCTGGTGCGCTGTTTGAGCCGCATGCGTTTTTGCAGGATATCGGGCAGCTGCTCTGGTTTCAGACACTGGATGATGTTGATGTCCAGCGCTTCCCTGAGGTCAAAAGTTTCACCTTCTTCCTCAGGATCATCGTTGAGTATCTGCACGAAAGGCCTTAAGGGTTGCTGCGGGTTGGTGGAGATCACCGTTGCCAGTTGCTGATCTGAAAGGCGCACCACACTGCCTGGCGGATAAATGCCCAGGCATTTGATAAAGCGGCGCAAAATGGTCTGGTCAAACTGGTGACGTTGCTGCGCAAACATCATGCTGAGCGCTTCGTAGGGCGTTTTTGCCAAGGCCGGGTTAGAAGGGTTGCATAGGTTGTCATACACATTGGCGATGATCAGGATATGCGCCAACGGGTCAATCTGTTCTGCACGCAGGCCTTGCGGGTAACCGCTGCCATCCGCAAATTCATGATGCTGGGCAATCAGTGTCATGATTTTTTTGGGTACGGCGACCTCTTTGAGCATATTCAGGCCTAAGGCGACGTGGGTTTGATAAATCCCGACTTCGCGCAGGTTAAGGGGGTCCTTTTTCAACAGGATTTTGTCACTAATCTGCCGCTTGCCAATATCATGCAAAATGGCCGCCATGCCCAGTATCACCGCATCCTCATCGCTGATATTCAGGTTCTTGGCCAGGATCAGGCTGGCCACCAGGGTATTCAGCTCATGCTGGTAATGCTGATCGCCGACACGGTGTCCGCTCATGGCGTGGATCGCAATATCACCTTCAGTCAGTGTGCTGCTGACCAGGTCTTGTACCAGGGTCTGAGCCAGTCCATAAGCCTGGTCAGGATGCTCGGTTGAGAGCTTCTGAATGTTTTTGACCTCGGCACTGGTGCGCATAAACTTTTGCTCACTCTCGTTGATGACTTGCTTGAGCACCTGTCGTTTCTGCTGTGCAGCATTGAGCGGCGTGGTTTCCTTGGCGGGTTCCGGCTCTGGGAACAACGCTTTTTTCACCAGAAACTCCACGACATTGGCATTTTTTTTCAGCGGGTGACTGGTGCTTCGTCGCGGGTCATAGCGTAGCTGCTTGAGCCCCAGCGATTTGATCGTGTCAATTTGCGCATCTTCAGTGATCTTGAAGTTGCTGACCGAGAATGGATGATCCATCCAACCGAGATCAAGGTGGATATATAACCCCACTTGCAGTTGGTCTGGGCTAATGTAATAAGTGTCGGAGGCTTGATTATGCATGGCGTTTTATTTTTCTTTGATTGTTTAATGTTAACAGTTTTACAAAATCGTCCGCATTGACCGGGTAGGCGTACAGATAGCCTTGGGCTGTCTGGCACCCCAGTCGCTGTAAAAATTTTTCCTGCTCTTCTGTCTCTACGCCCTCAGCCACCACGGTAAATCCCAGCTGGGTCGCCATGGCGTAAATCGCACTGGTAATCGCAGCATCGTCCTTGTCATTTGGCAGGTCTTTGACAAAGCTGCGGTCTATCTTGATCTGGTCCAGCGGCAACCGTTTCAAGTGTGAGAGTGAAGAGTAGCCGGTGCCAAAATCATCAATCGCAATGCTGATTCCCAACAGCTTGAGTTGATTGAAGGTGTCGACCACATGTTGCGTATGCTGCATCAAGGTGCTTTCGGTGATTTCAAGCTCAATGATGGATGGGTCACATTCGCTTTCCATCAGGATGCCGTAGACCGTGTCGGCAAACTTGCTTTTCATGATCTGCACAGCAGAGACATTAATCGCAATTTTCTTGAATTCCGGATGCTGTTGATGCCAGGCATGCGCTTGCCGGACCGACTGAGCGAGGGCCCATTCCCCTATGCTCAGAATCAGGCCGGTTTCTTCTGCCAGCGGGATGAATTTGGCGGGCGAGATAATGCCCTGAGTCGGATGCATCCAGCGGATGAGCGCTTCCGCGCCAATAATCATGCCTGTCTTGAGGTCAATCTGGGCCTGATAGAACATATTCAGCTGGTTTTTATTGAGCGCCTGCCGCAACTCGGTTTCCAGCTGGAAGTGCTCAACGGCGTCGCGGCTCAGTGCAGCGTCGTAAAACGCGACATGGTTTTTACCGTTGTTTTTGACCTGATACATGGCGAGGTCGGCGGCTTTGATCAGGCTCTCGACATCCTGCCCATCCTGCGGGTACATCGAGATACCAATGCTGCCACTGACAAAAATCTGGTGGTGATCAATATTGAATTCAACACGCAGGGCTTCCAGAATATCATGCGCTTTTTGTGACGCATCGGCCTTGCTGCGCAGGTTTTCCAGCATGATGATGAATTCGTCACCACCAAGGCGGCCAACGATGTCAGACTCACGGACGGCCTGACGCAGACGTTCGGTTACGCTCAACAATAACTGGTCGCCTGCATAATGCCCCAGGCTGTCGTTGATATTTTTAAAGCGGTCGAGGTCGATAAACAGAATGGCCGCTTGCTGCTCATTGCGGCCGGAGCGCTGAATCGCATGCGCGAACAGGTGATTAATCAGACGGCGGTTAGGCAGGCCGGTCAGCGGATCGTGATTAACCAGAGAGTTCAACTGGCGTTGCGAACGTTTCATTTCCGAAATATCCGCAAACACGCCCACATAGTTGGTGATGGCATTGGCGTGGTTACGCACCGCCGTGATGGTCATCCACTCGGTGTAGCTCTCACCGTTTTTGCGGACATTCTCAATTTCGCCAGACCATTTGCCATGACGTTTGAGCGCACCAAACAAGCCGCGCGGACGCTGTTTGAAGATTTGCGGTTTGCTGCCCAGCACCTCTTCTTCTGCATAGCCGGTAATCAAGGTGTAACCCTGGTTGATCCCCACCAGCTCCCCGGCCGGGTTCACAATCATGATGCCTTCGGTGGTACTGTCAAAGGCGATTTTTGCCAGCTTGAGATGTTTGCCGGTTTGTTCGCGGTTGATGGCCACGCTCAAGGTGCGGCCGATAGCCATCAGTGAGCCCAGTTCTTGTGAACTGGTCGGCTCTGCATCAAAACAGCGTTCAATGACCATGGAGCCCCACCAGTCATCGTCCAGCATCAGCGGCACAATGACCAGGTTGACCGTGTCGTGCGACTTGAGCAGGGCGCGCTCGGCCTCTGGCAGGCTCAGGGCATCACACATGACAGGCTGGCCCTGCGCCAGCAGGGCATGCCAGCGTTGTAGTTCTGGCGTGAGGAAAGACACTTTTTCCCAGTGCTCATAGGTGGCATGAAAGCCGTTCATGGCCCAATGAAACAGGGCCTTGGAGCGCATTTCTGTCTTGTTGCGCGTATGGATATTCTCATGCTGCAGCAGGGTGGCGCGACTGAATCTGAAGGACAGGCAGCATTGTTGCAGTACGTTTTCTGCCACCGTTTGCCAGCGTTCAGTCGAGTGCAGCATCCAGTCGCATGAGATCAGGGTATCAAGCACGGCACTGCGGTTGTTGAGTTGGGTTTGAATGAACTTTTGCTCGCTCACATCGCGGGCGACCGTGATCAGGTGGCTTGGAAGGTCTTCGCGGTCGTAGTAGGCGACTTTATGCACCTCTAGCGTTTTATGACCGCCTTGTGGCAAATGCACCAACTCTTCATTGTGGTAGGGCTGGCGCGTTTGCCAGACTTGTTGGTCTGATTTTTCGTGATGTTCAAAACTGTTGCGGAATACCGGATGCAAGGTCTGCGCAATTTGACGGTTATTCAAAAACTCAAAGTCAAAATGGTTGATCTGGAAGGTGTTGAGCATTTGCTCGTTGGCCATCATCCAGCGGTTGTCGCTATCCTTGATGCAAATCAGGTCAGGGCTCATTTCGATCAGTGAATGCACGATGGATTGCATATGCAGCAACTGGTCGGTCAAGGTCTTTTCTTCTTCCTCCAGCATGAGGCCCACGGCGCGACGGGTGTGTTGCGGATAGAATAGTCTGCATTTGAAATCGCGCTTGAGGCCTTTGAGAGTAAGCGTGATGTTTAGCTCGGTTTTGCCTTCGCGCATGGCTTCGATGAGCACCTGACGTGTCTCTTTGGGTAATTCCTCACCCACGGGGGCGAGCAGAGACAATGCCTGTTCGTTTGCCGCCAGGCTCACTGCACGGCGATTGATGGCCAGCATAGCCATATCGGGCATGGTGACGGCAAATGGCTGCAACCATGCTGTGCTATGATGATCAAAAACGGTGGGTAACATAATTCAGTCTGCTTGATTCCAGGCGTCTATCTGGGACGATTAAGTGGGTTAACGGCGCAGTTGGCGCTAAACTTTAGCGAGTTTCACTTGTGTTAATGAACGTCAATTTTATACATAAAATCAATCTGCTCAGGCATGGGTTAAGCGTGGTTTTAGGGCTGTTTGTCCTGATGACAAGCTGGGTGGATTGTGCGCAAGCGCACGAAGGTCATGAGGGCCATGCCGAGCAGGCGCCCAACGCCCTGGCCGTCAGTGTCACGCCCGAGGGTGCCGGCCGCATCTGGCTGGCTCAGGCCAGGCAGGGTCAGGTCTGGGTGTCTTTGCTGGATGCCACGGGCAAACCCCTTGGTCGGGAAACCGTGGTCAATTCGTTGCCGATGAAAGTGGCCGCCGATGGCGAAGCCAGGCCCAAGATTGCGGTTGGCCCCAATGGCCATCTGTATGTCACCTGGACCGAATCGCTGAAAAAGCCTTATGCCGGCTATATCTGGTTTGCACGCTCTACCGATGGCGGCAAAAGCTTTGAGGCCCCTTATATCGTGCACCAGCACCGCGATGAAATCACCCACCGTTTTGACAGTTTGCATGTGGCCGCCAATGGCACCATCACCGTGGCCTGGGTAGATAAACGCGATTTGCTGGCCGCCAAGGCTGCGGGCAAACCTTATGATGGTGCTGCCATTTACTACGCGGTTTCAAGCGATCATGGCAAAAGTTTTGCCCCGGAACAAAAATTGGCGGATAGCAGCTGCGAGTGTTGCCGGATTGCCATGACTAGCAAGCCGGATGGCACGGTGGCAGTCTTGTGGCGGCATGTTTTTGAGGGCAGTGAGCGCGACCACGCCATGGCCGAAATTGGTGGCACCGGCAAACCGGTGCTGGTGCGTGCCAGTTATGGTCACTGGAAACTGGATGGTTGTCCGCATCATGGTGCTGCGATTGCGGTTGGTGAAGGCTTTGGCTATCACCTGGCCTATTTTGATGGGGCAGGGGACAAGCCTGGCTTGCGGCTGGCGCGCATGGATGGCCAGGCCTGGGTGAGCTCACCGCCGAAACGGATTGGTGACCTCAAACGCAATGCCAGCCACCCGGCCTTGTTGAGCGTGGCCGATAAAGTCTGGCTGGCCTGGCAAGAGCGGGATAGCAGCGGTTTTGATATCGTGGCCATGGTCTCTGTGGATGGTGGCCGTACCTGGGGCGCGCCCAGTGTCATGCTGCATAGCACGACGAAGTTGGATTACCCGCAATGGCTCAATTTACAAGGCCAGGTGTCGCTGGCCGTGAATACCAGTGATCAAGGCTTGAAAGTCCTGCCATTCGCAAAATAGCCAGCTCAAAAACGCTGTCATTTGATCTGGCGCTATTGAAAACGCAAAAACCCGCCGCATTATATGGGTATCCAGCCGCAAGCGTGCGGCGATACTTTAATCAAGAAAGGGTTTGCCATGCGTTTTGATAAACTCACGACTAAATTTCAACAGGCCCTGGCCGATGCGCAGAGCATGGCCGTCGGGGCGGATCATCCCACCATAGAAGCGCCTCACTTGTTGCTGGCCATGCTGAATCAGGACGACAGTGGGGTAGCGGCGCTGTTGTCACGCGCAGGTGCGCAAGTCAGTGCACTTAAAACCGGGTTGCAACAAGCCATAGATAACCTGCCCAAAGTCAGCGAAAACAGCGGCGATGTCAGCGTGTCGCGCGACCTCAATAATCTGCTCAATGTCACCGACAAGCTCGCGCAAAAGAGCGGCGACACCTATATTGCCAGCGAAATGTTCTTGCTGGCGCTGGCCGAAGATAAAGGCCCCACCGGGCAGCTGCTCAAGCAACATGGCTTGAGTAAAACCGCACTTGAACAGGCGATTAAAGCCGTGCGCGGCAATGATTCCGTCAACAGCCAGGAAGCCGAAGGTCAGCGTGAAGCGTTGAAAAAATACACGCTGGACCTGACCGAGCGCGCCCGTGCTGGCAAGCTGGATCCGGTGATTGGCCGCGATGACGAGATTCGGCGCGCCATTCAGGTCTTGCAGCGCCGCACCAAAAATAATCCGGTATTGATCGGTGAGCCCGGCGTGGGTAAAACCGCGATTGTAGAAGGACTGGCGCAGCGTATTGTCAATGGCGAAGTGCCTGATTCGCTTAAAAACAAAAAAGTATTGAGCCTGGACATGGCCGCCCTGTTGGCCGGGGCCAAATACCGCGGCGAATTTGAAGAACGTTTGAAAGCGGTGCTCAAGGAGCTGGCGCAAGACGAAGGCCAGACCATCGTCTTTATTGACGAGATTCATACCATGGTCGGTGCCGGTAAATCTGAAGGCGCGATGGATGCCGGCAATATGCTCAAGCCTGCATTGGCCCGGGGTGAGCTGCATTGCGTGGGCGCGACCACGCTGGATGAGTACCGTAAATACATCGAAAAAGATGCGGCGTTAGAGCGTCGCTTCCAGAAGGTGCTGGTGGACGAACCTAGCGTCGAGGCGACCATTGCCATCTTGCGCGGTTTGCAGGAAAAGTACGAATTACACCATGGTGTGGAAATTACCGACCCGGCCATTGTCGCGGCGGCAGAACTGTCTAACCGTTATATTACGGACCGTTTTTTGCCGGATAAGGCCATCGACCTGATCGACGAGGCGGCTTCGCGTATCAAGATGGAGATCGACTCCAAGCCGGAAGTGATGGATAAGCTGGATCGCCGACTGATTCAGCTTAAGATTGAGCGTGAAGCCGTGCGCCGCGAGAAAGATGAAGCCAGCCAGAAACGCTTTGGCCTGATTGAAGAAGAAATCAGCAAGCTTGAAAAAGAGTATGCCGACCTCGAGGAAATCTGGAAAGCGGAGAAGGCTGCCGTACAAGGCTCGGCAGGCGTGAAAGAGGCGATTGAAAAAATTAAACTGGAGATGGAAGCTGCCAAACGCAAAGGCGACTGGCAAAAAGTCTCAGAGTTGCAGTATGGCAAATTGCCGCAACTCGAAGCCCAGTTGAAGCACGCGTCAAGCGCTGAAGCGAGTGGCACGGTCAAACATAAAATGTTGCGTACCGAAGTCGGTGCCGATGAAATTGCTGAAGTGGTCAGCCGGGCTACCGGCATCCCGGTCAGTAAAATGATGACCGGCGAGCGCGAAAAACTGCTCAATATGGAAAACAGCCTGCATGCGCGGGTGGTGGGCCAGGACGAAGCGGTCCGGCTGGTCTCGGATGCGATCCGCCGTTCACGCAGTGGCTTGAGTGACCCTAACCGTCCGTATGGCAGCTTTTTGTTCCTGGGGCCGACTGGCGTGGGTAAAACCGAGTTGTGCAAGGCGCTGGCCAACTTCCTGTTCGATAGTGAAGACCATCTGGTGCGCATCGATATGAGTGAGTTTATGGAAAAACACTCGGTCTCGCGTTTAATTGGTGCGCCACCCGGCTATGTTGGCTATGAAGAAGGCGGCACGCTGACCGAAGCCGTGCGCCGCAAGCCTTATTCAGTCGTATTACTGGACGAGGTGGAAAAAGCGCATCCAGATGTGTTTAACGTGTTGCTGCAAGTGCTGGACGATGGTCGCCTGACCGATGGCCAGGGGCGGACGGTAGACTTTAAGAATACCGTCATTATCATGACCTCTAACCTCGGTAGCCAGATGATCCAGAGCATGAGTGACCAGGATTACCAGGTGGTTAAACTGGCGGTCATGGGTGAGGTGAAAACGCACTTCAGGCCAGAGTTCATCAACCGCATTGATGAGGTGGTCGTGTTCCATTCACTGGGTGAAGCGCATGTGAAGTCGATTGCCAATATCCAGTTGCAATTGCTGGCCAAACGGCTGGCGGCCATGGAGATGCAACTCGACGTCACCGATGCGGCGCTGGCCGAAATTGCCAATGCGGGCTTTGACCCCGTCTATGGTGCACGCCCGCTCAAACGCGCCATTCAAAGTGAAATAGAGAATCCGCTGGCACGTGAAATCCTGGCTGGGCAGTTTGCGGCCAAAGACACGATACAGGTGGATTTTCAGGGCGGGAAAATGCAGTTCCGCAAAGCCTGACTGTCAGCGCACTCATCTTGGGCGCAGCGTCGTCATCTGCATGCAGGCTGAACCTGTGATGCAAGCAAAGGGTCATATTCGTATGACCCTTTTTTATTGTGCGGGTGTAAAATGGAGCAACTATGCGAGACTCACAAGCTTGGCGTTTATCCTTGATCATTTTTTTGCTCGGTTTGATGAGCGGATGCGCGACACAACCACCGCAACCGGTGCAGATTGACCGTATTTCTCCCGAGCAACTCGCTGCTCTGGTGCCACCGCCGCAGTCGACGTTGAGTTTGGATGAGATTGTGACCATGAGCAAGCAGGGCAAGACGGATGCCGAGATTATTGATGCAATCAAGCAGTCGCAATCGCGTTATGCATTGACCCCTTCAGAGGTGTTGTCATGGCATCAAAAAGGTATTTCCAAAGGCGTGCTTGATTATATGCAGCAGGCGAATGCGCTGGCGCAGCAAAACGCCATCGCCGATGAGATTAACAAGCGTGAAAAAGCGCGCGCTGAGGCAGAAGCCAAGTTAAAGCGTGAACGGGATTATGCCCGGTTGCGCAGCATGGATCCCTGGTTTTACGGGCCAGGTTTTTACGGCGGCCCCGGTTTTTATGGTGGCCCTTGGGGAGCCCGGCCCTATTGGGGCGGCGGCTGGCGTTACTGGTAAACTGACGCTGATTTACGGATAGATTGATGGATGCGACAACAGCACGAAACCCTCTCTATTAATGCACAAGGGCGGCGTTTGTATGACATCACGCCGCAGGTATTGCAATGGGTGCAGCAATCCGGCATTCAGTCCGGCTTGTTGACGCTGTATATCCAGCACACTTCAGCCAGCCTGCTGATCAATGAAAATTATGACCGCGATGTGCTGGTGGACCTGGAAGCCTTTTTTAACCGGCTGGTACCGGATGGCGATGACCTGTTCATTCATACCGTGGAGGGCCCGGATGACATGCCTGCACATGTGCGTACCGCGCTGACACAAACCAGCTTGTCGATTCCTGTGCTACAAGGCAGGGTTGCCCTGGGCCAGTGGCAGGGCATTTTTTTGTTTGAGCATCGGCACCTGCCTGCCCGCAGACGCGTCCTCATGCATGTGATGGGTGAATAAGATTTTTGAGTATTTGATAGAAGTGTCGTATTGCCGTGCGTTATTCTGAACTGTTTTTATCTCTGACCTGTAGTTTCTTGGTGGTGGCTTGTAGCGAAGATGCGCCCAGTCAAGTGTCTACAGCGCTTCCCCTGCCACCCAGTGATGTGTCGTCCAATGATCTGGTGCCGCCAGCGGATGCCATGCCAGCAGCGGGGGGCACACGCCCCGTGCAACTCATGCAGGTCTCTAACACCACGCTTACCATGTCGCAAGCTGAGCTGGACAAGTTGTATCTGGAAGCCAGGCAGCATGTGCGCGAGGCCGTGGATTCTTCAACAGAAGAACGGTACTAGGACCGCGCGCCGACCAGGACACCGGGGTGCGCAAGGCGGGCCAACGCCTAACGCACACTACTCCATTGCAGCGGATCAAACGGCACACTGTTGCGGCGCAGTTCGTAATAAACCCCATTTTCAGCATTGCCACCGCTATTGCCCACCGCGGCAATCGTATCGCCCGCTTTAACACTTTGCCCTGACGATTTGTACAAGGCCTCGTTGTTACCGTACAGGCTCATGTAGCCGTTGCCGTGGTCAATCACAATCAGGTTGCCAAAGCCACGCATCCAGTCGGCAAACACCACTTGCCCGCCCGCGACCGATTTCACCTCGCTGCCCTCCCTGGCGCGGATGAAGATGCCTTTCCAGCTTACCCCGGTCTCTGCCCGGGCCGTGCCAAAACGGTTGATCACATCGCCGCGCACCGGCAGGCGCAAGCGTCCCCGTAACTGGGCAAAGTTTTCCTTGTTGGCATTGTATTCAGGTAGCGTTTCGTTTTTGGCAATCACGGTGCTGCTTTGCGTGTCGCTGCCTGAGTCATCGACTGTTGCTTGCGGCGTATGCTCAAACGTGCGGCCGCCGGATTTCTTTTTACGCGCCGCCAGTTCAGCGGCTTTTTTAGCCGCCGCTTCTTTCTCGCGCTTGGCTTTCGCCAGCGCTTCCTGCTCACGTTTCTTGGCCTCGGCCAGCAAGCGCTGGAACAACTGTGACAGCGCTTCTTCGTCTTTTTTCAGCCGGACCATCTGCTGTTCTTGCGTTTCGATCTGTTTGGACAGCTCTTTTAACGCCTCGCTACGTAGTGATTTTTCGTTTTCGAGTTTTTGCGTGGTGTCGCTGTATTGGCTGGCCAGACGTTCGGTTTCGTGCAATTGTTCGGTGGTTTGCGTGCGGACGCGGTCTATGGCTTCCTGGTTGGTTTGCAGCGACTGAATCTGCTGCTGGTGCGCCGCCGTGAGATAGCCCAGGTATTTAAGATTGCGTGCCGTGTTGTTGGGGTCCTGTTGTTGCAACAGCATTTGCAGCGGGCTATGGTTGCCATGCCGGTATTGCTGGTTTAGCTGCTCGTTGAGCGATTGTTTTTGCTGGTTGACCTGACGTTGCAGGCCATTGAGTTGTTTTTGCAAGTCTTGTAATTTGCTGCGGTTTTCCAGCTGCGCATCCTGAATCTCGCGCAATTTTTTGCGGGATGCGCTGATGGCCGTTTCCGAAGCCTTGAGCGCTTCATGTGCATCCTGTTTGGCCACGCGCGAAGCTTTGAGCGCATTGGCCAGTTGCTGGATTTTCTCTTTGACCTGTTCGAGATCGCCTTTGGTTGTTTCTGTTTTGTCCGCAGGCGCGGCCTGCGCTGGCAGGCTCACGGCGCCACAGAGCCAGAGGCCTGCCAACAGGCTAAAACACTTGATCGCTGGCTTTGCCAGCTGCTTAACGATGATCGGAGTCATGCACCTGAGCGGCCACTCAGGCCGCTGCATTCAATTGGATCAGCGACTGGCCGGTCATTTCTGCAGGTTGTGCGACCCCCATCAGCGATAACAAGGTCGGTGCAATGTCTGACAGTGCGCCGCCGCTACGAATCACCGCCTGGCGCCCAACGTAAATAAAGGGCACCAGATTGGTGGTGTGCTGGGTGTGTGCCTGCGCACTGGTGTGGTCAAACATGCTCTCGGCATTGCCATGGTCGGCGGTAATAATCACTTCAGCGCCGGTTTTTTGGGCAGCCGCCACAATCCGGCCGACACAGGTGTCCAGCGTTTCTACCGCTTTAATGGCCGCTTGCAAGTTGCCGGTATGGCCCACCATATCGCCATTGGCATAGTTGCAGATCACGGCCTGATATTGCTGTGATTCAATGGCGGCGACCAGTTTGTCGGTGACTTCTGGCGCACTCATTTCTGGTTGCAAGTCATAGGTCGCAACTTTGGGTGAAGGCACCAGAATGCGGTCTTCACCAGCAAAAACGGTTTCTTCACCGCCGTTGAAGAAGAACGTCACGTGCGGATACTTTTCGGTTTCGGCAATGCGCAATTGCTTGAGCCCGAGTTTGGAGACGTATTCGCCAAAGGTATTGGGCACGGTGTAGGGCGCGAAAATCGGTTCTGCCAGCGTCTGGTTTTTGTCGTACTGGGTCAGCGTGAAATAGTGGCTAAAGCGTGGCACCCGGCTGCGCTCAAAGCCTGCAAACTGCTGGTTGAGCAGGGCATCGGTCAGTTGGCGGGCGCGGTCACTCCTGAAGTTCATGAACACCAGGCAGTCACCGTCTTCCATACGCACGGGGGCTTCGTCAGCCGCGCGAATTGCCGTGCACTTCACAAACTCGTCGCTTTCATCGCGGGCATACGCTTGCTGCAAGGCCGTCAGGCTGTCTGCCGCCACATATTCGGCTGTACCATTGACCAGCAACTCATAAGCCACCGCGACCCGCTCCCAGCGCTTGTCGCGGTCCATGCCATAAAAGCGGCCGCCCACAGAGGCCACCCTGCCAACGCCCAGCTGCTGGAGATGGTCTTCGAGCGCTTGCAGGTAAGGCTGCGCGCTTTTGGGCGGGGTATCCCGGCCATCCAGAAAGGCATGGACATACACCTTGCTCAGGCCCTGTTGCTTGGCCATTTCGAGCAGGGCGTGAATATGCGGCTGGTAGCTATGCACGCCGCCATCAGACAGCAGGCCCAGGATATGCAGCGCTTTGTCACTGGCTTTGAGGGCCTGCATGGCATTGACCAGGGCGGGTAACTTGAAAAACTCACCACTGCTGATGCTGTTATTAATACGCTCAAAGTCTTGAAAGACAATGCGTCCCGCCCCAATATTCAGGTGACCCACTTCAGAATTGCCCATTTGGCCGTCTGGCAGGCCGACATAGTGTTCGGAGGCGTTGATCAGGCTGTGGGGGTAAGTGGCTTTGAGCCGGTCGAGGTTGGGCGTGTTTGCCTGTAAAACAGCATTGTGTTCGCGGGTCTCGCTGTGGCCAAAACCATCGAGGATCAGCAATATGACAGGTTTGATAGACATGGCTAACAATCTTTAAAAGTGGTGACGAAATGTCGGATTGATGAATTCGTCTATTATAATCGCAACCGCTGGTCACGCCTACCCAAGCGGCCAGTCTCCTGAAGACCGCACACCGGTCGTCATAACCCAACAAAGTGAGTAACGCTGTGGAATTTTTAAAACATAATGTGTTGTTAATCGGACTGGCGGTCGGCTCTGGCCTAGCGCTGATCCTGCCCATGCTGAGCCGTTCTGCGGCGGGGGCAACTGTGCTCTCAGTCACTGAAGCCGTGATGCTGATGAATAGAAAATCTGCCTTGGTACTGGATGTGCGCGAGGCGGACGAATTTGCCCTGGGGCATTTGCAGGGTGCGCGCCATATTCCGCTTGCGCAACTGGCTGACCGCATAAATGAAATTCAAAAATTCAAGGAAAAGCCGGTGTTGCTGGTTTGCCAGCGCGGCAGCCGCGCCAACGCCGCCGCCAAATTGCTCAAGGCACAGGGCTTTACCACGTTGAATGTGCTCAAAGGTGGCATGGCCGCCTGGGTGGAGGCCAAGATGCCAGCCACCAAGTCATCCACTTGAAAGGAATCATGATGGCAAAAGTAGTGATGTATACCTCGGCAGTCTGCCCTTATTGCATCAATGCCGAACGGTTATTGAAAAACAAGGGCGTGACCGAAATTGAAAAAATTCGTGTCGATTTGCAGCCAGAGTTACGGGCCGAAATGATGGAAAAAACCGGCCGCCGTACGGTGCCACAGATTTTTATTGGCGAGCACCATGTTGGCGGCTTTGATGACTTGCATGCCCTGGATGTGCAGGGCGGTCTGGACCCGTTGCTGGCCGCTTGAAGTGACCTGTCCGCTGTCATAAAAAACCCATAGTCAGGCCAGGGATGTCCGGTTAGAATAGCGCCTTTGTGTATTGATAATTTTAAGGACAATTCATGGCTCAGGAACCACAAAACCAAGCGGACCAAAACGCAGCACCGATTTTTAGCATCGAAAAATTGTATGTGCATGATGCTTCTATCGAAGTGCCTAATGCACCAGCGATTTTCACCGAGCGTACGACGCCACAGATCAATGTAGAACTGGGTAATACGGCACAACAGGTGGAAGACGGTATTTTCAACGTCTCCATCAAAGTGACTGTGACCGCGAAAATCGAAGATAAAACCGCATTCCTGGTAGAAGTGAACCAATCCGGTATTTTTGCCATCCGCAACGTGCCACAAGAAAACATGGAGCCTATCCTGGCGGTGGCTTGCCCTAACATCTTGTTCCCTTATGCACGCGAAGCTATCTCCGATATGGTTACCCGCGCTGGCTTCATGCCCGTGTTGTTGAACCCGATCAACTTCGAAGCCTTGTATCTGCAACAGCAGCAACAAGCTGCGCAAGCGGCTGGCGCCCCTAACTAATTTCGTCTCACTTTGTCAGTCACCGCAGACAGCACGCGGTGACTGATCAGGATCCATCCAAATGAGTAAAGTTGCCGTTCTTGGTGCAGGTGCCTGGGGTACTGCACTTGCCATGCATATTGCCTTGCAACACGAGGTGGTGTTGTGGGCGCGTAATAGCGGGCACGTTTCTGGCATGCGCAAGGCGCGTGCCAATCCGCTGTATCTGGGCGACTTTGCTTTCCCTGAAAAACTCTCGGTAGAGGATGATCTGGCTGCAGCGATTGATGGCGCCGATTTGATTTTATCCGTGGTGCCTACGGCGGGTTTCCGGCCGATTTTGCAGCAACTCAAAAGTCTGGGCATACAACAGCCCTTGATCTGGGCCAACAAAGGCCTGGAGCCGCAAACGGCAAAGCTGCCTTTTGAAGTGGCGCAAGAGGAGTTGGGCGCAGAGTATCCGTGGGGCGTGTTAAGCGGTCCCAGCTTTGCCGCCGAACTGGTGCGAGGCCTGCCAACGGCAATTACACTCGCCGCCAATCACCGCGAGCTGGCGCAGCAATCGGCACAGCTGATTCATGGCGGCTGCTTGCGCGTCTACGATAGCGTCGACGTGGTCGGCGCTTCGGTGGGTGGGGCGGTTAAAAACGTGATGGCGATTGCCGCCGGTATCTCTGACGGCATGGGCTTTGGTAACAATGCGCGCGCTGCCATGATCACGCGGGGCTTAGCCGAAATCACCCGCTTTGGCATGGCGCTGGGTGCCAAGGCCGAGACCTTTATGGGCTTGGCGGGGGCAGGCGACTTGATTCTGACCTGTACCGGCCAATATTCGCGTAACCGTGAAGTCGGTTTGCAACTGGCTTCTGGCAAATCATTAGAGAGCATTCTGGCGGGATTGGGCCACGTGGCAGAAGGCGTCAACACTGCGCGTGAAGTCATGCGTCGTGCCGAAACCATAGACGTCGAAATGCCCATCACTTTTGAAGTCAATCAACTACTCACCAACCAGAAAACGGCGCAAGCAGCCGTCAGCGCCTTGTTGGGTCGCGGTCAGCGACAAGAGTCCGTCTAGGTTTTTTGCCAGCGGCTTGATCAGCCAAGCACAGTGGCCTGAGCCGCATAGACCCGCACACTTTCCTGCTCATTGGCATCGTTACGTGCCACGAGCGCAATCGCTTCGGTATCAGGGCTCAAATTGACTGGCTGATGCGGCACCCCTGCCGGGATGAAAATAAAGTCGCCCGCTTGATTGATACAGGACTTGCTCAAATTTTCACCATAAAACGTTTGCACTTCACCCTTCAGCAGGTAAATCGCTGTTTCAAAGCCTTGATGGTAATGCGGTTGCGCTTTGGCCGCTGGCGGGATCACCACGATATTCATCGAAATGCCCCTGGCCCCCGCCGTCATTTGAGAGATGCCCACATAATTGGGCAGGTGCTGAATGGTATCTATGCTGTGTTCAGGGCGCACAGTCACGATTTCACCGGTTAAGTTTAATTGAGGATCTTGCATCTGTGGCGCTCGACAATGTGAAAGATTCACAAAGTCTAACAATAGCGCAGGCAGGGAGGCAAGCCGGGAATCGGCGGCCCCATGAAAAAGGGCACCCGAGGGATGCCCTGAATCTGTATTGCCTTGAATTTGTACTACTAGGACCGGCTTATTCGATAGCTAACAACTCAACCTGAAACACCAGCGTCGCATCCGGGCCAATCACAGGGCCGCTGCCGTTTGCGCCATACGCCAGGTGCGATGGAATTGTCAGCTCAAACTTGCTACCTACGTTCATCAACTGCAAGCCTTCTACCCAGCCTGCAATCACGCCAGTCACTGGAAACACAATCGGTTCGCCGCGTTGATAAGAGCTATCAAACACCGTGCCGTCGGTCAGTGTGCCGTGGTAGTGGACTTTGACACGGTCGCTGGTGGTAGGCTTCGCGCCATTGCCTGCGACCAGTTGTTTATACTGCAAGCCACTCGCTGTCGTGGTTACGCCTTCTTTTTTCGCATTGTCTGCCAGATAGGCTTCGCCCGCCGCCTTGTTTTTCGCGTGGGCAGCCATCTGTCTGGCCTGGCTCTCTTGTTGCACTTGTTCCACTGTGCTGCGTTTTTCGTCGTCGGTCATGCGTGAAGCATTGCCGGCCATCACATCGCTCACTGCCAGCGCCACGGCCGCAGCATCCAGCTCCAGGCCGTCATTTTGCAATTGGTGAGCCATATTTTCGCCGACGATATAGCTCAGGCGTTGAGTGAGGGTGTTTAGAGTAGTCATATGAATTCTTTCGTGAGATGAGTATGCCGCGCATGTGCGCCGCGCCATTCGCCATTATGGCGGAGAATGACAGATAAAACAAAACCCGCAGAAGCGGGTTTTGTTTGTGTGAATGCTTGTTAGGGCATTTCAACTTCAATGCCAAGGTGAGGCTAGGCGTTGAAACATTTACGACGCAGACAGTACATGAAGTACGGCAAGGACTAAATGTCAAAACTAACGACGCATCACCGAT
This sequence comes from Methylophilus sp. YYY-1, assembly GCF_029132825.1. Lineage (NCBI taxonomy): Bacteria > Pseudomonadati > Pseudomonadota > Betaproteobacteria > Nitrosomonadales > Methylophilaceae > Methylophilus > Methylophilus sp. YYY-1. The sequence goes on along the minus strand of NZ_WOVG01000001.1, from coordinate 1,102,555 downwards.
GCAGGGAAGATTGAAATGACATCATGTCGCGCCACTGTTTTGTATGGTCGGCAATGATGTCATCCAAGCAAAGGCTACATCATACCGCCCATGCCACCCATACCGCCCATATCACCACCCATTGCTGGTGCATCTTCTTTAGGCAGTTCAGCAACCATGCAGTCAGTGGTCAGCATCAGGCCAGCCACAGAAGCCGCGTGTTGCAAGGCAGAGCGGGTCACTTTAGTTGGATCCAGTACGCCCATCTCAACCATGTCGCCATAGGTTTCGTTGGCTGCGTTGTAACCGTAGTTGCCTTTACCGGCAGCCACGTTGTTCACCACGACTGATGGTTCAACGCCAGCGTTCTGTGTGATCTGGCGCAGTGGCTCTTCAACCGCACGCAGAACGATCTTGATGCCTGCTTCTTGATCCAGGTTGTCACCTTTCACTTTGGCAATCGCTTCGCGGGCACGAATCAATGCCACGCCACCGCCAGCCACAATACCTTCTTCAACCGCAGCACGTGTCGCGTGCAATGCATCTTCCACGCGGGCTTTTTTCTCTTTCATTTCGATTTCAGTCGTCGCGCCAACCTTGATCACGGCAACACCGCCAGCCAGTTTGGCCACGCGCTCTTGCAGTTTTTCACGGTCGTAGTCGCTAGAAGCTTCTTCGATTTGTGTTTTGATTTGAGTGATACGGGCCTTGATCGCTTCTTCGTTGCCAGCACCGTCAATGATGATGGTGTTTTCTTTGCCCACTTCGATACGCTTGGCTTGACCCAGATCGTGCAGTTGTACGGCTTCCAGTTTCAGGCCCACTTCTTCAGAGATCACAGTACCGCCAGTCAGAATCGCGATGTCTTCCAACATGGCTTTACGACGGTCACCAAAGCCTGGGGCTTTAACTGCAGTCGTTTTCAGGATACCGCGGATGTTGTTCACTACCAGGGTTGCCAGCGCTTCGCCATCAACATCTTCAGCGATGATCAGCAATGGACGGCCAGCTTTTGCCACTTGTTCCAAGGTTGGCAGCAAGTCACGGATGTTGGAGATTTTTTTGTCGTGCAACAACACGAATGGGTTGTCCAGCAACGCGATTTGTCGCTCTGGGTTGTTGATGAAGTATGGAGACAGGTAACCACGGTCAAACTGCATACCTTCAACCACATCCAGCTCGTTGCTCAGGCCTGAACCGTCTTCAACAGTGATCACGCCTTCTTTACCCACTTTGTCCATTGCATCCGCAATGATCTGGCCAACAGAGGCGTCAGAGTTAGCAGAGATCGCGCCAACTTGGGCGATTTCTTTGCTGGTAGTACAGGGTTTGGATTGTGCTTTCAGGTCAGCTACAGCAGCTTCAACTGCTTTGTCGATACCGCGCTTCAGGTCCATTGGATTCATGCCGGCAGCGACAGATTTCATGCCTTCGCGGATGATGGCTTGTGCCAATACAGTCGCAGTCGTTGTGCCGTCACCAGCGATATCATTGGTTTTAGAAGCAACTTCTTTCACCATCTGTGCGCCCATGTTTTCGAACTTGTCTTTCAGTTCGATTTCTTTAGCCACAGACACACCATCTTTAGTGATGGTTGGCGCGCCAAAAGAACGCTCCAATACCACGTTACGGCCTTTAGGGCCCAAAGTTACACGAACAGCGTTAGCCAATACGTTAACGCCATTTACCATTTTTTGGCGAACGTCATCACCAAATCTTACGTCTTTAGCTGCCATTTAAATTCTCCTAAATTACAAATGTGTGGGATTGAGTTGCGAGTGATTACTCAACAATCGCCATAATGTCTTCTTCGCGCATCACCAACAGCTCTTCGCCGTTGACTTTCACTGTTTGGCCGGAGTATTTGCCGAACAATACTTTGTCGCCGACTTTCACGTCCAAAGCGATAGCCTTGCCGTTGTCATCTTTTTTGCCATTGCCAACTGCCTGAACCACACCTTGGTCTGGTTTCTCTGTTGCACTGTCAGGGATCACAATGCCAGAAGCAGTAGTGCGCTCTTCAGCAGCGCGTTTAACAATTACACGGTCGTGCAACGGACGAATGTTCATGAGATTCTCCTTGGAGTTTTCCTAAAGTGTTATAGGGATAACGTTAAAACTAAAACAATCAAAGCGGTACGCATTTTAGCACTCGCGCACCTTGATTGCTAATTTGGGGCGGGATTTTTTGATTTCAAGGGCTAATACATAAAAATTTTATGGGTTTTTGTCGTTTGTAATTCAACTTGAGATTTTTGCAATTCAAGAAGAGAGTGTCATTTCAATAAAATCAGATAGTTAACGAACTTCTTAACCTACAGGATTCAATAAACGGCACTTTTTTCTAAATTTGAGATTTAGATTAACGTTTGAATTAAGGGGCGCCGTTAGGCGTCACGCTTGAATGATGGGTTAGAACTAGGTTTCATTGATGCTCTTGAGCTCTGCTAGCATTCGGAACCCCATAGATAGTGCCTCATGGGCGTAGCCTTCGGGGATGTATTGGCCATGTATTGCTGCATTGCAAATTTTGAGCACGTAATCAAAGGAACCCTCGATTCCTTGATAGTTGGGAAATTGCCCAACAAACTGAAGGAACAATGAACGCGTCGAAAGAAACTTGGTGTTTCGCTCTGGCGTGAGGGGGGCAGAGGGCTCCTTGTCTAGGATACGGCGTAGCTCTTTCTCAAGTTGCATACGGAGCTTAGCAAGTGCGTAATTGAGATCGTTTCCTTCAGAGGCTAGAAATTGTTCGATTTGTTCCTCAATCTCCGACTTGCCTGTTTTTGTTTTTAAAGTTGTGTCGAGGTCCTCCTTCGCCTGAGTTGTCTCACTGCGGCTTGGAAGATTGACATTGATGGTTTGGCTGACAGTATTGCTAATAGCGGAGACAAGGCTTGTGTATGCAGCGAGCGTGGAGCGGGTTTCATCTTTGAACTGTTTTACTTCTTCTTTGATTTCTTTGACCCGAGCCTCGTACTCAAATAGCTGCCCGAATTTCAGCTTTTTGGCTTCGGGGAGCATAAATAGAAATAGTGCAAGTGCCAAGTAACTTCCGCTCGAACTATCAAGAGGTTTGCTAGGAGGCACTCCAACGAACATACAAAAAGCGTACAAAAAGTACGCTGCTAATAGATAACAGAGTGTTGGGAATACATTTGCTCCCGACAATTTTTTTATGAAATTGCACATAACAAGATTCCGAGTTCTAATAGTAATTATAGAGTCACATGGGTCTCTATATTATGAATTGAATATTCGATATACATGGCTGGAATCCTTTGCTCCTTCTTGGTTTTGTTGTTCATGCGTCTCCTTATTAGATTATTAATGTAGAGACAGAGCACTAGCGTTTTACCGATTGTAGTCTAAACGATCAAACTTTCAACTTATGTTGTGGTAAGTATCAAATCTGAACAATCAACTAAGTGTTCTAAAGCAATGACCGATGAAAGCCCTTATAAGATTGGGCTGTGCTTTTCGCCTGCCACAGTGATAGATACCCCTTATTTGCTCGGCCAATTCAACATCGCTACATTAACCATCCTTTTGAGTTCTTCTTGAGTGGCGCCATTGACCGCTTGCACTGACATCCCTTGATGTAGAGTAGCTAAATATTTAGATAAATCAACGGCATTTACGTCAGGCGATAAATCACCTTCCAGTTGTGCCAACTCAAATCGCTCAGTCAACAAGCCCTCATAATGTTTTCTATACTGAATAAGCTGTTCTTTGATGATCTGTGCGCCTTCACCGCATGAAAGGGCGCCTTGCACGATCATGCATCCCTTGGGATGTGCTTCACTAGTTAGAAACTCTGCGCTACTTAATAAAAACTTTTCTGCGACTTTGCGAGCTGTTGGCTCTTTCATCACCATCCTCACAAATGAAGCTGGACCGGAGACATACTTAGAAAGTGCTTGCCTAAACAATTCTTCCTTATTGCCAAACGCAGCATACAAACTTGGCTTATTCACACCAAGCGTGGAGGTTAACTCGGCCATTGAGGCGCCTTCATAGCCCCTTTCCCAAAACACTTTCAAAGCCTTGTCCAGGATCACCTCGTTATCAAACATTTTGGGGCGACCTCGTGTCTTTTTTAACTCTTCAGTCATCTCAATTTTCTTCACTTAAGTAATTTATACCAATTGTTACAAAAAAATGTTGACAGAGCAAATTTTGTTGCATAGTATTTATGTACCGATTGGTATTTTATATATATACGTAACTGTTAAACCGTAAAGAGGTAGAAAAATGAATGCAGTGAATAAACTTGGGACAGCATTGATCACAGGTGCATCAACTGGGATTGGGGCTGTGTATGCAGACCGACTAGCAAAGCGAGGTTATGACTTGATTTTGGTGGCACGTGATCAAGCAAAGCTGCAAAAAGTAGCAGATGGTATTAAGAGCACATCTGGAAGTCAGGTAGAAATCATGCCGGCCGACCTGACCCTCAAGGCTGATTTATTAAAAGTCGAAACACGCTTACGGGAAGATAGCAGTATTACCCTGCTGGTGAATAACGCAGGTGGTGGTGCGTCTACGACGTTGGTTGAGTCTGATATGGATGCGATGGAGACCATGATTCAATTGAACATCACCGCGCTCACACGACTCTCCGGCGCAGCTGCCAAACGATTTTTTGCTGAAGGCAAAGGTGCCATCATCAATGTTGCCTCAGTGCTTGCCTATATTCCTGAAATGTTCAATGGCGTTTACAACGCAACTAAGTCTTATGTGGTGATGTTTAGCCAATCCATGCAGCATGAACTTGGTGACAAAGGGGTGCGCATTCAGGTGGTATTGCCTGGCGCGACCGATACGCCGTTCCTGGACAAAGTGAATATGCCAGCAAGTCACTTGCCGCCTGAAATGGTGATGAAAACTGATGATCTGGTGGATGCCGCGCTAAGAGGATTTGATTTGGGCGAGGTGATCACTATTCCCTCTTTGCCAAATATTGAGGATTGGCAAGCATTTGAAGCGGCAAGAAAAGCATTGGGGCCGCATTTGTCATTAGCTAAACCAGCGAATCGTTACCTGAGCTAATCACCGCGGGCTAAACATCTATTTGACTGAACAGGAGATATTCGTGAATAAAATTTTAAAATCATTGTTACTTATCGCCACTACCTTATCCATCATAGAGTCAGGCACGGCCTTGGCTGCGGATAAACTGGAGACAGCGGCCACAAAATTTGTAGAGGCCAATGGCATTAAATTCTCTTACCGCACTTTAGGCCCTCAATCAGGTACTCCATTAGTGTTCCTTCAGCACTTCACTGGCAATATGGATGCTTGGGATCCAGCGGTAGTGAATGCCTTGGCCAAGCATCGTCCAGTGGTTGTATTCAATAACAGAGGTGTTGGTGCTACGAATGGAGTGGTTGCCGACAACATCGCACAAATGACCACAGATGCTTATGCGTTTATTCAAGCTCTGGGCTATAAGCAAGTGGATGTGTTGGGGTTTTCGATGGGTGGGTTTGTTGCTCAAGAACTTGCTGCGCAACATCCAGAGCTGGTTCGAAAAGTGATTCTCGCCGGGACTACCCATCAAGGCGGTGGCAATCATCTGATGAAAGTGTTGGGTGAGGCTTTTTCCAGAGCCAATGCACCAGATCCACGCGACTATCTGTTCTTCTCACAAAGTGATGCAGGGAAGCAAGCCGCCGCTGCATTTTTGTCTCGCGTGTATGCCAGAAAAGAAGGGCGTGACCCTGAAAGTGGCAAGGAGATTGCAGATGCACATGGCAAGGCCTTAATTGTATGGACGAGCACACCTGATCCTGAATTCAAAACGTTAAAAGCCATTCAACAACCGGTTTTGGTGGTGACGGGTAGCAATGACACCATGTTACCAACCGAGGGTTCGATTACCTTATATAAGCAGCTTAAAAATGCGCAATTGCTGTTATATCCAGACTCCAATCACGGTTCTATTTTTCAGTACCATGATTCGTTTGTAAACACAGCTGAGTTCTTTCTGAGTCACTAAGAGAACACTGGCCGCAACGAGTCTAGGCGGTGTGGCCAGTTTCCTAATACGCCTAAGTCAAATCAGAGAATGTCATGAACTCAAACATACAGCAGTTAGTGTCAGCAAATAAAGCAATCCCGGCAGCTTGGCGGGTATTCGCAATCGCCAGTATTGCGATTTTTATGTCCTCCCTGGATACGACGATTCTGTATGCTGGGTTCAATAATATTCTCAGTAGCTTTCCGGACTCTACTGCCGCTGATCTATCCTGGGCGATGAGCGGCTACTCTATTGTCTATGCTGCCATGCTGATCCCGGCGGGTGGTATTGCAGATAAATTTGGGCGTAAAAAAATATTCACACTAGGCACCTTGTTATTTATCAGCGCCTCATTTGCATGCGGTGCCGCCCCAAGCGTCTCATGGCTTATTGTCGCCAGAGTTTTTCAATCTATCGGCGCTTGTCTGCTGACCCCCTCTGCATTGGCGCTGGTATTGGAGGCGTTTCCTCGCGAGAGGCGGTCAGTCATCATGGGCGCTTGGGGCGCTGTTGGTGCTTTGGCCGCGGCATTAGGTCCGGGGATTGGTTCCTGGATTATTGATGTAGGTGGCTGGCAGTGGGCGTTTTTTATCAACATCCCGATTGGATTATTCTGCATATGGCAAAGCTTAGCTGTATTGCATGAGTCGGTTCAGCCAAGAGCGCATATGCGGCTTGATCTTGTCGGCATGTTGCAGTTGGTCGTCGGTGTCGGAGCAATTGCGTTTGCGATTGTTGAGATGAAGTCGCCTAGTTGGAATCCCTATGAGTTAACAGCCATTCTGATGTTAGGTTTGGTGTTGCTGGCAAGTTATATTCCATGGGCGAAGTTTTACTCAGAACCATTGTTTGACCTCAGCCTGTTTAAAAACAAAACCTTTTTATTTGCAAACCTGGCAGCCATCACTTTCGGGATTGCGTTTTCCATCATGTTTTTTTCATTCTTTTTTTGGATGAAGAATATATGGCATTTAAGCCAGTCCTTAGCCGGTGCGTCTGTCATGCCAGGGCCACTGATGGTTGTGCCTACCGCATTGGTTGCAGGGAAAATAGCCTCCAAAGTAGGACATCGTCCTTTGCTTATCACAGGCACCATGACCTACGCCCTCAGTGGGCTGTGGTTTTTAATGGTCCCCGATACCACCCCTAATTATCTGGCTACATGGCTACCGGGTTTACTATTAAGCGGCATCTCTGTCGGCTTGGTCATGCCCTCTTTATCCGCTGCCGCCATGTTTGGTTTGCCACAAAAAGACTATGCCGTTGGTTCTGCCATCAATCACGCTGCCCGCCAAATTGGCACGGTGATAGGTGTGTCCATCACCGTGTTATTCCTTGGTAAAGCACTGCTCAAGCCGGGTGACTTTATCCCAACGTACAGCATACATATTGCATTGGCGCTCATTACGGCCATGTTATGTATCCCGATCAATACCCACCCAAAACAACTTGCCAATTTAACTCAATAGGCCTTCAGGGAAATTTATGATGAAACGTATTGTGATTACTGGGATGGGCGCAGTCAGTCCGCTTGGAACAGGCGTTGACTTGGCATGGAAACATTTGTTGGAGGGAAAGTCTGGAATCTCTATGCTCCCTGATGCGTTGGCAGAAGGCAGTCCAGTCAACATCGCCGGTTGGGTTAAACCATCAGAGCTTGATCCGAGCATGGGGCTCAATTTGTCTGAATATCTCGATGCAAAGGAGTTAAGACGCTCTGACAGATTTATTCAATTTGCTCTGATTGCCGCTAACGAGGCCATTCAGCAAGCCCAGTGGCTACCGATGACTGAGATTCAAAAACAACGCACTGCCACGATTGTCGCTTCAGGGGTGGGTGGTTTCCCAGCCATTGCACATGCAGTCCGCACAGGCGAAGCAGTGGGTGTGGGTAAGCTCTCGCCATTTACGATTCCATCATTTTTGGTCAATTTGGCGGCTGCGCAGATAGCACTTAAACACCAATTCCAAGGACCACTCGGTGCTCCGGTTACCGCCTGTGCAGCAGGCGTACAAGCGATTGGCGATGCGGCCAGGATGATTCATGCCAATGAAGCCGATATCGCAATCTGTGGGGGGACAGAAGCTTGTATTGATAAAGTCAGCCTCGGCGGGTTTGCAGCCGCAAAAGCACTGAGTACAAGATACGCTGCAAGCCCTGAGTTAGCCTCAAGACCGTTTGACACGCATCGTGATGGGTTTGTGATGGCAGAGGGGGCTGGTATTTTGGTGATTGAGTCCTATGAACACGCCATGGCGAGAGGTGCAAAACCGCTTGCTGAATTAGTGGGATATGGAACCACTTCTGACGCCTACCATATCACCTCCAGCCCCGAGGAGGGTTCCGGTGCTGCCAGGGCCATGATGATTGCCCTTAATCAAGCACACATATCTCCCGAGGCCGTTGACCATATCAATGCGCATGCCACGTCTACTCCCATGGGAGATGCAAGTGAACTGGCAGCCATCAGAACTGTGTTTGGTCAGCGCCATTCCCAACCTGTGATCAGTGCCACAAAGTCTTCCACTGGACATTTGCTGGGCGCAGCGGGCGGTCTAGAAGCCATTTTTACCATTAAAGCAATTGAGGCGCAGTGTTGCCCACCCACGATCAATTTGTACACGCCAGATGCGCGGGCAACTGGGCTGGCGATTACGAAACAAGCTCCCATTCATCGACATCTTGAATATGCCCTTTCGAATGGGTTTGGGTTTGGCGGGGTTAATGCATCTGTCATTTTTAAACGTTTTAACGGTTGAGCATGATGGATCAAACCTGTGGGGTGATCACTTAAATATCACTTCATTCGCAATGATAAGTACTAATTAATTTGATAAGGGAGAATGAAATGCGTGATGCACCAACAGATCTTAAATTTAACGGAGAGGAATTTTTTGTCACGCTTAAAGACGGGGAAACGGTTCGAGTCATTAAAACAGGGAGTGGAGAACCGCTGCTTTTAATGCATACGATCAGAACGCAAATTGAGTTGTTTAGCGAGATGATTCCATTTTATGCGAGCAAATTTACCGTCTATGCCATTGATTTACCTGGTCACGGTCAATCGTCCATCAATAAGAAAATCAACTACGACGAGCCCTATTTGAGAGCCTCTGTGCTTGATTTAATTGATCAGCTGAATTTGACCAATCTCACCTTAATTGGTGAGTCTATTGGCGCGACATTGTCTCTCACGGTCGCTGCACAAATCCCAGATAAGATTAAGCAGGTGATTGCGGTCAATACATACGATTATGAAACCCGTTACGCAGATGGCATCCGGCGTGGCAACGTTATTGCCAACTTTATGATGTGGAATTACTCAATTCCCATCAATGGGGCGATTTTTGCTGCACTTGAGAATCCATTTTTCTTGAGCCTGGTGATGAATGGCGGCGTCACAAAAATCAAAAAAATCCCAACCTGGTTAATGACAATGTTTGATAAAACAGGACATCGGCCGGGCTACAGTTTTCTTGGCAGGAACATATTAAAAAACTGGCGCAGTTGGGCGCAGGCCACTGATCAATATCATAAGATCAAAAGCCCTGTAATGCTGATATACGGAGAAAATGACTGGTCAAGACAAGCCGAAAGATATTTGACTTGGAAGAAAGTACCAAACGCAAAGCTTGAGACTATCACGGGTTCTGGGCATTTCCTCAGCGTGGATAATCCAGAGGATTTAAAAAAGACCATATCCCAATACTTGGAGGCAAATTAATTAAACCATGTAAAAGTATTTTTCACGTTAAGCCCGACACCACAATCCTTAAGCTACTTTCGGTTCTGGTAATACATTTTCTTAATGTTTGTTTATTGAAATGCGGTTGACCTTTCCATCATGGAAAGCTTTAGACTGGATGAACATTTAACCAAGCAGTTTCCGAGGCCATTAAGTATGTCTGAAAAACAGTTAAGTGATGCTATCCAAGATATCTCCCTTCCTGTCCAAGGCATGACATGTGCTAGCTGTGTCCGCCGTGTTGAAGCAGCGTTAAACAAAGTGCCAGGTGTAAAAAGTGCGTCAGTTAACCTTGTTACTGAGCGTGCAAACATTAAAACATCAGCAGACACTGATCTTTCAGCTTTGATTCAAGCAATTCGTAAGATTTGGTATGAAGTCCCAACATCAAAAATAGAACTAAATGTAATAGGCATGACGTGCGCCTCATGTGTTGGTCGAGTTGAAAAAGCATTGAAATCTGTACCTGGTGTTGCTGAGGCATCAGTCAATTTGGCCACAGAAAGGGCAACCGTTTATGGCTATGTCGAGAAGGCCGATCTGATTTCCGCTATTGTGCGTATTGGTTACGAAGCAAAAGCCATCAATTCTGTCACTCAGTTGCAAGAGGCTGCCTCCAATCAGAAAGAGGTAAAACTTCTTGAGTTGAGAGATGACCTCATTCTCGCTTCAGGATTGACGTTACCGGTTTTTTTGATGGAGATGGGGGCGCACCTGATAACCGCTGTTCATGAATTAATCATGAATACTATAGGGATGCAAAATAGCTGGTACATCCAATTTGCACTAACAACGATAGTATTGGTTTTTCCAGCAAGACGGTTTTACCAAAAGGGAATTCCGGCGCTCCTCAGGTTAACCCCTGATATGAACTCACTCGTCGCCGTGGGCACAGCTGCTGCGTTCGCGTACTCAGTGGTAGCGACCTTTGCTGCAGGGCTACTGCCCAAGGGAGCGGTCAACGTGTACTTCGAGGCGGCTGCAGTTATCGTCGTATTGATCCTATTAGGTCGGTTTTTAGAAGAACGCGCCAAAGGACGTACCTCTGAAGCGATCAAACGCCTCGCAAAAATGCAGGTTAAAGAGGCCCATGTCATGAGAGAGGGGCGTTTGTTAGACATCCCTATCAATGAAGTCCTTCTCAATGATGAACTCGAAGTGCGACCCGGCGAGAGAGTGCCTGTAGATGGTGAAATCACCAATGGTAACAGTTTCGTTGATGAATCCATGATTACGGGTGAACCCATTCCTGTGGAAAAGGTTTTGGGTAGTGCTGTAGTCGGCGGTACCATTAATCAAAAGGGTGTCTTCACGGTGCGTGCTACAGCGGTAGGTAGTCAAACCATGTTGGCACAAATTATACGCTTGGTTGAGCAAGCCCAAGGTTCCAAGCTACCGATACAGGCCGTGGTTGATCAAGTGACGATGTGGTTTGTGCCTGCTGTCATGAGTGTAGCATTACTCACCTTTATTTCCTGGATCATTTTTGGTCCTACACCTGCATTGACTTTTGCACTGGTGAACGCAGTCGCAGTGTTGATCATTGCATGCCCATGTGCCATGGGATTGGCGACACCCACTTCTATTTTGGTTGGCACTGGGCGCGGGGCTGAGCTAGGTATTTTGTTCAGAAAAGGCGAAGCGCTGCAATTGCTTAAAGATGTCAAAGTCGTTGCCTTGGATAAAACGGGCACACTTACGGAAGGGCGCCCCGTTCTGACCGATTTGGAAATTGCGGAAACATTGGACCGTAACCAGTTACTAGCAAAAATAGGTGCCGTGGAGTCTAAATCCGAACACCCGATAGCGCGGGCAATTGTCACTGCTGCGACTGAGGATGGCCAGTCACTACCGGATTTAATTGAATTTGAAGCGGTGACCGGCATGGGTGTGAGAGCCAAGGTTGCGGGTTCACTCGTCGAAGTCGGGGCCGATCGGTTTATGCGTCAGCTGGGGCTTGATGTCAGTATTTTTGCGGAGGCAGCAGAACGATTGGGCAAAGAAGCGAAGTCTCCATTATATGCCGCGATTGATGGCCAGCTGGCGGGTATTATTGCCGTTGCTGACCCCATTAAAACTTCGACACCGGGCGCGGTTGCAGCGCTTCACCAGCTTGGCCTCAAAGTGGCGATGATTACTGGTGATAATGCCAAAACCGCACACGCAATCGCCCAGCAGCTTGGGATTGATATAGTGATTGCCGAGGTGATGCCAGAAGGTAAAGTAGCAGCCATCCGGCGTTTAAAAGCGACGTATGGGCAGGTTGCATTTGTCGGAGACGGTATTAATGATGCGCCGGCACTGGCAGAGGCGGATGTCGGCTTGGCAATCGGCACAGGTACGGATGTAGCCATAGAGTCTGGAGATGTCGTTCTGATGTCTGGTAATTTGCTAGGGGTGCCGAATGCGATTGCCCTATCCAAAGCAACGATAGGCAATATTCATCAAAACCTGTTTTGGGCATTTGCCTACAACACCGCCTTGATTCCGGTTGCTGCTGGCGCACTTTACCCTGTATGGGGACTGTTGCTTTCACCCATCTTTGCAGCGGGTGCGATGGCCTTGTCCAGTATATTTGTTTTAGGGAATGCCTTGCGCTTACGTACATTCATTCCGCCCATGATCGAATCGTCAACACATTGACTTAAATCGCTTTACCTTGCCATTATTGGAAGCTTTATTCTAATGATGACGACCAATCATTGCCGAAGGAGTGGATGATGAAATTTCATATTGAGAATATGACTTGTGGTGGATGTGCAAGAGGTGTCACAAGTGCCATTAAAGCCGTTGATCCGGCAGCAAGCATTGCAGCCGACCCTCCAACCAGAACAGTCAATGTTGAAACCATGGTTGCAAGAGACGAGATCGTTTCCGCTTTGATAAATGCAGGTTTTTCACCTGCGAGTGAATAATTCACTCTGCCTGCTGAGCTAGATCAGCAGGCTTTTTTACCTATTATTTGGACATAAGCAATGAGTCTATTTAACATCGGGCAAGCTGCCAGGGCGTCTGGCATATCGACCAAAATGATCCGGCATTACGAAAGTGTTGGCTTGTTGCCTGCGGCATCAAGAACCTTTTCTGGATATCGTCAATATTCTGAAAAAGATATCCATACGCTAAGCTTTATTAGACACTCCCGTGATTTAGGTTTTTCTATCAAGCAAATTGAGGAATTATTAAGCCTATGGCAAGATCCGCTTCGGCCAAGTAGTAAAGTGAAAGAATTGGCAAACGCCCATGTTGAAGCCTTAAACCAAAAGATTCAAAGCCTGGTGTCGATTAAGTCGGAGCTAGAAAAGCTTGTTCATTGTTGCCATGGAGATGATCGCCCAGAATGTCCGATCCTGGAGCAACTTGCGCTAAATCAAGAAATCCACCCATAGGGTATTTCCGTCACAAGAAATTTAAGTATGTCACTGAATCATTTTTAATTTAGGGTTATCATAAGCTCATCGTGAGAAAGCTAATTAAGATTTTCACTATTTGGCTCATTGCAATCATTCTACCGGTGCAGGGATTTGCAGCGGTCAGCATGGTCAATTGTGAGAAGCCACAAAGCCAGCACATCCATGAAAGTGTCAGTGGGCATAGCCATGAACACCACGAGGGGGCTGCAGATAGTCATGCTCACAAACATCCAGATGATACTAAACACGCTTGTAACCATTGTTCCAAATGTTCAGTCTGTTGCTCAGGCTTCGCCTTTGCGGCTTCGAGTGATTATCTCAAGCATCATTTGATCGTTGCAGGTACGGCAATCGGTTTTATCGTCCCAGATTTCACGAGTCATATATCCACCGGTCCTGAGCGACCTCCGCGCTTTACCCTCATTTAGTACATTGGCTAAAGTCCTATCAGGTCTTTGGCTAGCACATTTATGCTTTTGCATGCTCGCGGCAGGCGAAAGAATGTATTTCCAATGGATATTGGGAATTCTAAATGAGAGGTTTATATGAAATTTACTACCCTAGAGAGCGTCAGGCTTGCCTCTTTCTATCAATACTTATTCTTTATTGCGATGACATTAGGATTGGGTATTGGTGCATCATTTGCGGAAGAAAGCTCTGCGCCATACCAGTCCACCTTTGATGATTACAAGCCGACAAATAATGACCATCAAACAGATTGGAAATCGCTAGATTCTTCGATTGCAGACCAAGGCCATCAAATGCCGGGGATGCAGCACTCCTCGGATCAACCAATGCATCATGAAGCGATGGGACATCGTATGTCTCATGGCGATAAGCATGCTTTACATGACTCAAAGTCTCAGATGCCACCCATGGATCAGGGCAATATGAAAGGCATGGACCATAACAGCATGCCGGTGATGGACCATAGCAAAATGCATGACATGAATAATCAGGCTGAGGACATGGGCCACAGCATGGCAAGCATGGATCACAAATCATCTTCATCTGAAATGTCGGCACACACTCACGACCATGGAATGATGAACCATGCAGGAAGTGAAGGTGAAAAGGCTGTATCCATAACCCATGAGCATGGAAATTCGGAGGGTGTGCTTGCGGAAGATGATCACTCAAGCCATATCCATGAGGCTTCAGAAGCCCTTAAATCAGAAATGCCCTCAGAACACACCGGTTTCCAAATTATTCCAAATTTGCATCCGGCAGTCGTACATTTTCCAATTGCGTTGACGATGGTGGCATTTATTTTAGGCCTAGCTGCTCGGTTGCGCCGCCAATCTGCATCATCCACTTCATTGGCCGCCACAGGATATTACGTATTGATACTAGCTGCTGTGAGTGCTGTGACTGCTGTTGGTTTTGGTTGGCTGGCATTCAACTCAACCATGAATCACGATGATGCCGGCCATGCTGCCATGTTGTTGCATCGAGCCTGGGCAATCCCTACTGCTGTTGGATTAGTGCTCGTTGCAATCTGGAATTCGTCGAAATCCCGTCAGGACAGCCCGATGTCAATGCCAGTATTAGTTTGCCTGGCAGGACTATCCATGGCTGTCGCGATAACGGCATGGCTGGGTGGCGAAGTGGTCTATCGCCATGGCATTGGTGTTCTATCTTTGCCTGCATCTGGTGGCCATCATCATGCGGGACACCACCATGGTGAAGCAAGTGAATCAGCAATACCGGCTCAGGACAGTCATTCAGATCATCAACATGCATCCTCTGGAGGAGATTCACATGAGCACTAATATTGGAAATCTCAGAGCACGCAGCGCCATTCTTGTTGCTGTAAGCCTGTTATTAGGTGGGTGCGCGTCCTTCTCCAAAGATGGCGGCATGAATGAGGTACAAAAACAAACTCAACCCCACCTGAAGCAAGCGTATGAATGGGCTAAGACAGAAGCGTCTACAAAGTCCCTGCAGGACAAGACTCAGGCATTACTTGCACAACCCTTGGATGTAGAGGGCGCAGTACAGGTGGCGCTTTATAACAATAAAGGCCTACAAGCTTCATTCTACGAGCTGGGCATCTCAGAAGCTGATCTTGTACAGGCAGGCCGATTGCCTAATCCACGTTTCTCTATGCTTTATGCGCGTGATGGTGGTGAGTATAAGATCGAGCAGGCATTCACGTTCAACGTCTTCTCATTGATCACCATGCCTAAAGCGGTAGAAGTTGAAAAAAGACGTTTTGCCCAGACACAAGCATCTACCGCCATTGAGGTCCTAAAACTCGCCTATCAGACACGTACCGCTTATTTTAATGCGGTTGCCGCTACGGAATTGGCTAGATATAGCGCACAAGTGAAAGAGTCTGCAGAAGCCAGTGCTGAGTTGGCTAAACGACTGCATGAAACCGGCAACTGGAATCGCTTGGAGCAGTCACGTGAGCAAAGCTTCTATGCCGATGCCGCACTTGAATATGCTAATGCAAAGAATGCTGAAGTTAGGGCATATGAGGCTTTGGCCAGGCAATTAGGTGTGAAAGCGTCACAACTCACAATCCAACCTCGGTTACCTGATCTGCCTAAGTCTCT
Organism: Methylophilus sp. YYY-1; assembly: GCF_029132825.1. Classification (NCBI taxonomy): domain Bacteria; kingdom Pseudomonadati; phylum Pseudomonadota; class Betaproteobacteria; order Nitrosomonadales; family Methylophilaceae; genus Methylophilus; species Methylophilus sp. YYY-1. Next base: position 1,086,834 of record NZ_WOVG01000001.1, on the reverse strand, counting down.
TTCAGCGTTACAGGCCTTTGAACAAAATGCCTATGAACAACGATTGGACCTGCTGGTTAAGCGCTCTGAAATGGATGCTTTGGCTAAGCAGCTAGGACTCACCAAAACCACACGATTCATCAATGTGATTGAGTTAGGCCCGGCACGAGTATTGGAGGGCAGAAGAAGTGAGCCTTATAAGAAAGGTATCGATATCGCTTTCGAGATACCGTTGTTTGACTGGGGCCAGGCCAAGGTGCCACGGGCGGAGTCAATTTACATGCAGTCGGTACAGGAAACTGCTCAGTTGGTGACCAATGCGCAATCTGAGATACGAGAACGGTATAACACCTATCGCACCAAACATGATGTCACTCGTCACATTCGCGATGAGATTGTGCCATTACGCAAACGCATATTGTACGAGGATCAACTGCGCTATAACGGCATGCTCACAAGCCCATTTGAATTATTTGGCGATGCCAGAGCGCAAGTACAAAGCGTAAAAGGCTATATCGAATCATTACGCGACTTTTGGTTAGCTGATGCAGAATTGCAAGCTACTTTAGTCGCCAGTCCTCGTTTGATGGAAGGTCAATAAGATGACAACAATGGATAGAAGAAACTTTTTTAAATATGCTGGTTTAGGCATGGCTGGCGTTGCCGTTAGTGCTGTTAGCAAGGTTGCATTAGCTGCTATTCCGGAAATCATCACCTCTGAGGTGGTAAACACACAAGAGCCGCTTTATCCTGGTACAGGGCGCCCGTATCAACCGGTAGTTACTTTGAATGGCTGGAGCCTTCCTTGGAAGATGAACAATGGTGTCAAGGAGTTTCACCTTGTTGCAGAACCTGTGGTGAGAGAAATTGCGCCAGGCATGAAAGCAAATCTTTGGGGCTACAACGGGCAAAGTCCTGGGCCGACAATTGAGGTGGTTGAGGGAGATCGCGTGCGTATTTTTGTGACCAATCGCCTGCCTGAAAAAACCAGTGTGCATTGGCATGGCCAGCGTTTGCCTAATGGCATGGATGGGGTGAGTGGTCTCACTCAACCTGCGATTGAGCCCGGTAAAACCTTTGTATATGAATTTCAGGCCAAGCGGCCGGGCACTTTTATGTATCATCCCCACGCGGACGAAATGTTGCAAATGGCTATGGGCATGATGGGCAGCTGGATCACGCACCCCAAGAACCCAAAATTCATGCCGGTGGACCGTGATTTTGTGTTTTTGCTAAATGCCTACGACATTGAGCCGGGCAGTTTTACGCCCAAGGTAAATACTATGCTCGATTTCAACTTATGGACCTGGAACAGCCGGGCGTTCCCAGGCATAGACCCGATTGTCGTGCGTAAAGATGACCGCGTGCGCATCCGCGTCGGCAATCTCACCATGACCAATCACCCTATCCATCTGCATGGTCACGAGTTTGAAGTCACCGGTACCGACGGCGGTTGGGTGCCAAAAACGGCACGCTGGCCGGAAGTGACTACCGACATAGCCGTTGGTCAAATGCGTGCAATTGAATTTGTGGCTAATGAGCCTGGTGATTGGGCATTCCATTGTCATAAGAGTCATCACACCATGAATGCCATGGGCCACGACTTTCCAACCATGATAGGCGTCAAGCAAAGTGACCTCATGAAGAAAATCACCAATCTCGTGCCCGATTACATGCCTATGGGGGAGACGGGGATGTCTGAAATGAACGAAATGATGGAGATGCCCTTGCCGAAAAACACATTGCCCATGATGATGGGTAATGGACAATACGGCTCATTGGAAATGGGCGGCATGTTTACCACTGTCAAGGTCCGGGAGGGGCTTGCGAAGAATGATTATCAAAATCCTGGCGACTACAAGCACCCAAGTGGCTCGGTTGCACATGCAATCGAGGTGGATACAACTAAGATCCAGCGTCAGAATTCTCATTTTGAAAGTGAAGCAGAGGTTAATGTAAGAAAGCCAACTAACCATTCTGGTCACTAATAGATGACCTACTCCAATGCATTAATAAAAACGGGATGCACTCTGCTAACTTTCAACTTAAGTTGCATATGGCTTGAATTAGGGCTTTACAAGACTTTTTCTAAGTCTTTGATTTATATTGATGTTAAGTTTTGAGTTAAATTGCAGACGACACAAACAGTGTAGATGCTCAACGATCATGCACATGCGTTTGACTTCGTCAGTCACACGCATGTTGGCCTAAAAAAGGGTTGCGAGGATCGTAACCCTTTTTTCATTGAGGGGTTCTCATCTCACGCATGTATTGATTTCGTGCAAAATCAGACCCCTGTGTCATTCTGGCTGGGGCAGTTACGCTGCGAATACCAATCCCTGAGTTATCTCTCAAGTTAATTTCAAAAAAGCTGCTGAATCTTGACTCGAATAACTAACGACAGAACGTTGGATGTGTCTGGATGAAGATGGTGACAAAATCTGGCATGTGCACTGTTTATAGTAAGCATTTCAATACTCCATCGAAATGAATATGAACAAGTGTATAACTATCCAGAAACAAAGCGTGTCCGCATGAAGCGCATTCAGTACCATCAATATGGCGGGGCAAGTATGATGCGCCTGGAGGAGTTTGAAGTGGAAGCTCCCGGCAAGGGCCAGCTACTTGTGAAGGTGAAATATGCTGCAATCAACCCCATCGACTGGAAGTTACGCAATGGCACGATGAAAATCCTGACCGGAAACACCTTCCCTCGGGCAATGGGTTTGGACTTCTCGGGGACGGTGATTTCAACTGGTAGAGGGGTGACACGCTTTGCTCCAGGCGACCATGTGTTTGGCATGGCACGACTGAAACAGGCCGGCGCGTTCGGCGAGATGCTAGTCACCAATGAGTCCTTTGTGACACACAAACCGGATACAGTCTCGTTTGAGGATGCAGCCTGTTTGGCGACGCCTGGCATTATGGCTTGGAGAGGGTTAGTGGAGAAATCCCGCCTGAGGGCTGGTCAACATGTATTTGTGAACGGTTGTGCCGGGGCTGTTGGGATAGCAACGATTCAGATCGCGCAGATGCTGGGGGCCATCGTCTCTGGCAGCTGCCGCCGTGAAGACATGGAAAAAATGCAAAAAATGGGATTAGCCCATGTGTACGACTATCGAAAAGTGGATTTGCATGCCCTGACGCAAAAGTTCGATATTGTCTACGATACCTCAACAACCATTTCCGCAAGCACAGGGATGAAGCTGCTCAAGAAAAATGGTGTATTTCTTGACCTTGACCCGAAACCAATGAAATTCCTGCGGGCGATTTTCTCGAAAAACTATCAGGTGCTGATAGGCAGTCCGAGCGAGTATACTTTGGGCAAGGTCGCAAAAGCGGCGGAACTCGGAAAGCTCCAATTACCGATTGGCAGAATCGTATCGCTCATCGATGGTGTAAATCTGATGAGTGAAATTGAGGGTGGACTCAAAATAGGGGGCAAAGGTGTTATCGCCATGGAGTAACAATGTCTCGTAGCCATCGCCTCAACGAACTGATGCAAGTGTTGCGTCGACATCGCGGGAGTGTTTCCGGCGCAATGCTGGCGCAAGAAACCAATGTCTCGTTGCGAACAATTCGCCGTGATATTGCAACGTTGCAGGCCATGGGTGCCAAAATTGATGGCGCAGCAGGCGTAGGGTACATGTTAAAGCCTGGATTTTTGCTGCCGCCGATGACATTCAATGAAGACGAATTGCAAGCTTTGGTCGCAGGTGCGCAATGGGTGAGTCAACAAACAGATCAAGCGCTCGCGCTTGGGGCTCAAAATGCACTGGCAAAGATTGGAGCAGTCATTCCTGCGGACATGAAACTATTCATGGAGGATGACATGCTTTATGTCGGCGAAAGACCATTTGTCGTAGATTTTGATTCAGGCGTAGTGCGTTATGCCATGCGCGAGCAAAAAAAACTCAAAGTGGCTTATATCAACAAAACGGGTGACACTTTGGCGTATGTGATCTGGCCGCTTATTTTAGGGTTCGTCGATTCGCGTTGGTCCATTGCCGCGTGGTGTGAGTTACATCAGGCATTTAGAATCTTTCTGGTGGATCGTATTGTGGAGATCAGTGGCCTTGAAGATCACTATCCTGGCAATCGGCGCCACTTGTCAAAAGAATGGCGTAATAGCGTCTGCCAAAGTGCCGACAAAAATCAGTATATTGAATAACACATGCCTAGCTTAAGTGCGTGCATCGAGCGCGCCTTGAGTGTTTTGTGAATGGTGGTTGATGACTACAAAGGCATTATCTCCTCGCGCAGTATGTCAACCTTGTTTATTGCGAGCTCCATCGCTCAGCGCCCCATTCTGAAGTCTCAAATCGAGGTGTATCGCCTATTCATGCTGGATAAAGTCTAGAGCGAGTATGGAATGGAGCGAGATACAAGCGGACTGGAAGGCGCTGGAAACGGTGATTCTCGACAAATGGGGGCGCCTGACCCAGGACAATATTTATGACATTGCGGGCAAGCGGGAGATTCTCCTGGAGAAGCTGCAGCAAATTTACGGCATCAACAAGCAAGAGGCCAATCAGCAAATCAATGCGTTTGCCCAGTCGGTACAGGAGATCAAACACCATTGAACCGCATGACCTGGTCTTTCAACTGGTAAAGGCCACCTGTTCGTGATCTGCCTCCTGAAGTGGGCCAGTTCGGCGAGCTCTTGCTCACCCTCTGTGGCATAACGCCGCGCTTAGGAAATCGTGATGCATGGATATATCCAGAATTTTTATTAAGTCACTTTAATGAATACAGACTTCAGGCGGGTGGTATCCACAGGACAGTATGGCCAGTTGCTTCTGGACTCACTCAAACCGGGCGAGGAAACCGGCTTTGAAGGATAGATGCAAGACCAGTTTTTACGCGTGGAAAAAGGGGTGGGACACATCATCAATTGCGTTACCACAGCAGTTGAACAAGGATACGCGATGATGGTGCCAGCCGGGGGCCATCATCACCTGATCAATACGTGCAAACTGGACTTGAAACTACACAGCCTCTACTCGCCACCCAGTCATCAAGAGGGCACCGTCTGTCATCTGCGCGTGTATGCAGATGTCTCGAAGCTGCCCTTTGACGGGGTCACGACTGAATAAGCCAGACCGTGTTGGCTAGCGAACAAACAGCCCCTTGCGTGCCCGGTAGACTGCAAAGACTGGTTGTTGAATTTCCAACGGCCAGACACAGATCGACCACATAAAGGATTTACGCCATGTCAATTTCCAATCAAGCCAGTGGATTACATCAACAAGCAGCGACTGATCATGAAGCGGCCGCCAAACATCATCTGAATGCATCAGAGAGCTATCATAAAAATAATGTTTCAGAAGCCAAAGAAAGTGCAAAAAAAGCGATGGAAGCCTGCAACTCGGCCCAGCAGAAAACACAGTCTGCCTGCAATTGCCATGAAAAATGAGTCAGGCATTTATGCAATGCTGACCGCAACAATCCCGCTTAGGCGGGATTGCTGACGCTGGTGTCTCCGTATGCGGCCAACTGGCGATACGACGGATACTGCTTATGTTCATGCACGCGCTTATGAAAGGCCCATGCCATGCGCTTTGATCATCAGCCCACCACACAGTTAATCCGCATCTTGAAGGCCGGATTGGGCTTCAAGCTTAACCGCCGGCAACGCTCCGCACACGAGATCGCGCAACTGGATCAGATTGCGCACACCAGCGGCGCGCACATTACCTGGATAGAGCCACAGGCACGGACTGCTCGAGCAGCGCCCGACGAATGCCATCAGTCAATGGCAAAAGAACATTGAGTGTGCCAATCTCCCGGTTAAATCAATGGCTTGATCTGCACTGATTCGCCGTTACGACCAGATGAAAAATGAATTGGTTTTTCATGCGGCCTGGAGGCGGGCGCTATTTATTGCTGCCCCTGGCTTTGTGCATGCAGATAAGCCCGCCAGCCGCCAAAGCCCGAGATATCCGTTGCGGTTGCGCTGGCGTAGGCTTCACACAAAAAGCCAGCCACTTGTTGGCCATCTTGCAGCGTAAGGGTGCCAAAGCCGAGCGGGGCCGGGACGCTGGCAACCAGTTTGCCGTAGTTCTCCAGCGGCAGCTGCCAAACCTCCAGGGCGATTGCGCTGCCGCCTGTATTGACTCTGATCAGGCCGGGGCGCGGTGGGTGAAAGCCGGCCAGGTGGTAGAGTTTGTAGTCGGCCGAGGTATGGGTGGCGCGCACAAAAATGGCTTGCAATGCCAGCAGTTGCGGGTTGAGTGGCAGGCCTTGCATATGCGCGCCGCAGACGGCAACTTCTATCATGGACATGCGGGTTTCCTTGTATTTTTTAGCGCGGTTAGCGGCCTAGCCGTTGCGCCAGTTCAAGCAGCGCAAGGTCATGAAAAGCCGGGGCGCAGAGCGTAATGCCAAACGGCAGGCCGTTGTGCTGGAATCCGGCCGGAAGGGCAATGGCAGACAAATCCAGCAGGTTCATAAAGTTGGTGTAATAGCCCAGGTTGCTATTGGTCTGGATCGGGTCCTGTTCCACTTCTTGTATGGTGTAAATCGTGCCTGCCGTCGGCGTGACCAGCAGGTCAACCTCATCCCAGCATTGCTGGGCCTGCGCCTGGTTGGCTTTGAGCTGGTATAGCGTGGCATAGGCGTCTGCTGCACTGAATTTGCTGGCCCCCTGAATGATGCTACGCGTCACCGGGTGCATGGCCTCTGCGTGTGATTCAATAAAGGGCCGGATGGCGGCATAGCGCTCGGCGACGATGGCGCCCTCATAAAGCAAGCGCGCCGTGTTGAGAAACACCGAAAAATCTATTTCGACGGCTTGCCCGCCTATCGCGGTCAGTGCTTGTACGGCGTGGGCAAATAACGCGGGCGTCTCGGGGTTGCCAAAAAAATTCAGTTGCTCAGTCCGGGGCACGCCAAAGCGAAAGCGGGGTGGAAAAGAATGCACTGCTTGCGCGGGTGCCCGCCGTGAATAGGCATCCTCTTGGTCTTCTCCTTGCGCGACTTGCAACACGGCGTGTGCCTCTTCGACGGTACCGGCAAAAATAGAGACGCAATCGAGTGAGCGGCAGGCCGGCACCACCCCATGCGTGCTAAGCAGGCCGCAGGTCGGTTTGATGCCAACCAGATTGTTAAACGCGGCCGGGATCCGTCCAGAACCTGCCGTGTCTGTGCCCAGACTAAAACTGGCCATGCCCAGCGCAACTGCCACGGCAGAACCCGAACTGGAGCCGCCGGAAATGTAGTCAGGATCAATGCTGTTTTTGCAGGCGCCATACGGCGAGCGTACGCCGACCAGGCCGGTGGCAAATTGATCGAGGTTGGTTTTACCGACCGGGATCGCCCCCGCGGCAATTAGTTTTTTGACCACCGTGGCATGTTGGTCGGCCGTGTAGGCAAAGTCCGGGCAAGCGGCCGTGGTCGGATATCCGGCCAGGTCGATATTATCTTTGATGGCAAACGGGATGCCGTACAAAGGCAGGCTGGTCGGGTCCATCGCCTCCAGTTGGCAGGCGTAGATCAGCATCTCTTCCAGGCTGACCCGGTCAATCCAGACATGGTGCGTATCCTCGGCATGGATTTTTTCTGCCAGCTGCCGGACCAGCTGGCTGGGTTTCAGGCTGCCAGCGCGATAAGCGGCGCTCAGATGCGAAATGTTCAAATTCATGTGGGGCATGGCTCCGGTGTTGGTCAGGGTGGCTGGCACGGGGTTAGTGCTGGCTGCTGAGGCCGGTGGGCAAGGCCTCAATACGCGCATATTTACTGCTTAGCCACAGCATGATCGCCACCACCAGGTAACTGGCGGCAATCGGCAACGATTGGCCAATGCCGATCGCCTCGCCATGCATGAGGCCGAAAAAAGTAAACAGCGCCGCTGCCAGTGCAAAGCCAGCGGCTTTTGCCAGTTTGCGGTCTATGACCAGGGCGGCAATCGCACCCAGCATCAATCCGCCTAAAATGGCGCCACCACCCAGCACCTCCAGCCCATGGTAGAGCACGCCCACCTGGCCGAGTTTATCCAGCCCCAAGGTGGCGGCATTGGTGCCAGCGACGGCGAGGACGTTGTCAATTTGCAATTTCCCCCAGGCCGCGACATGTGGCAAAAAGGCCAGGATAATGGCAGGCGCGTGGCTCTTGGGCGTTTCTTGAAATGCTTGTGCGCCAATCAGCATGCCGATATAGAGCAAGATAGGCGAAATGGCGACCACCGGAATCAAGGAGGCCATGAGGGCGATGATGCCCAGCCAGGAAAGCAGCAAAACGATGATGCCGGTCGCCGCTGAGTAGCCGATGCGGCCGCCCATGGCCTTCCAGCCGGGATGGCCGATGTAGACCGCATTGATAAATGGGTTGCCCATCAGGCAGCCAATCAGGCTGATCACGCCGTCGGCCGTCAACACCCTAGTTGTCGGAAAGCTGTCGCCCCCTGCCGCTGCGCTCTCAACATTGTCCATTGCCTCAACCAGGTCATAAATGCCAAACGGGATGGCGGTCACCAGAATCACACCTAAAAATTCAAAGCCGGAAAACACATGGTTGATGGCGGGTAGCGGGATGGAAAAGCCAAAGTTGGCAAGGGCGGCGCTGACGTGATTCAGGCTCATGTGGGCATAATCGAGCCCGAACAGGTGAGAACCCCAGGCGATGAGCGTCCCGGCGGCAATCGCCACCAGCCCGGCCGGGATGCCTTTGAAATAGCGCACGCCGCCAAACCAGCTGGTCAGAATAATGGCGAAGCAGACCACGCCTACCATGGGCGTCATGAACATCTCCAGCGCCGGGCGCAAACTGATAAACGCGACGGAGACGCCTGCCAGCGTGCCCAATAAGGCGGCACGTGGGGTGATTTTGCGGATCACCGGCGCAATAAAGCCGCCCAGCATCAGCACAAAGCTCTGGATAAACACCCAGGCCAGTCCGGCCTCCCAGCCTTTGACCGGGTCGCCACTGGCCAGCGAGATGGGCAACATGATCACAAACACCACCACAAACATGTGCGGTACGCTGACGCCAGACGGCAGCGCACACACATCATTGCGACCGGTCTGCCTGGCGAGTTGATAGGCGAGCCAGGCGTAATACATGGTGCTCAGAAACAGCATGAGCCCGGTGGCCGGCAAGATGCGGCCGAACACCATCTCGTCTGGCATTTTGAGCACAAACCTGAGCAGGCCGGTGAGCACCAGCAGATTGACCAGAATATTGGTGCCAAAACCAAAGAGCGCGTTCCAGTCGCCCGGTGACCAGAGTTTGATGCCTGAAGCGGTTTTCATGATGGGGATTCTCCTCAAATGGCGGGATGCCTGATTATTTTTGCAATGCGTGTACCAGTGGCTGGCTATCGGTGACCCAGCCAAAAATCGCGCCTTGGGCGGCAAACATGCGCAGGCTGACTGCGTGAAATTCGGGGTGGTATGAGGCGCAACAATCGCCAGGAATCAGGCAACGGAAACCGCGGTCATTGGCTTCGCGCACCGTGGTATGCACGCAGACTTCGGTCGTCACGCCACAGACAATCAGCGCTTCAATGTTGCGCTTGCGTAATAGCAGTTCGAGGTCGGTGGCATAAAAGGCGCCTTTGCCTGGCTTGTCGATAATGGGTTCGCCAGCGATGGGTGACAGCGCCGGGATAATCTCGTGCCCCGGTTCACCACGGATCAGGATGCGCCCCATGGGTCCCTGATCGCCGATGCGCAGTTTTGGCGCGCCCCGGTCCACTTTGGCTGGAAAGGCGTCTGACATGTCTGGTCGGTGGCCTTCACGGGTATGGATTACCAGCATGCCCTGCGCCCTAGCCGCCGCCAACACGGCCTGGCAGGGGGCAATTGCCGCTTTGAGCAAACGCACATCATTGCCCAGACTTTGCCCAAAGCCCCCTTCTTCAATGAAGTCGCGTTGCATATCGATGAGCATGAGTGCAGTGCGTGCGGGATCAAAGACAAAAGCTTCGGGCGTGGCTGCGACGGTGACTGTTTGCAGGGTGGAGATCATCTGGAATGACTTTATAAAATGCATCAATGTATACAACAAAGCAAATCACATGCCTGAGTTGCGTCTATGCCTGGTTGAAAAAAAGGCTTTTAAAACAAGGGAATTCTTTTTTAATCTGCTTGGTCTGGCTGCGGAAAATCGGCCAGCGCTCGCCAAAAGAGTGCGGCTCGCACCAAGCGAGCGCATTAGTCTGGCATCAGGGACACATGCGCCGCTGCGATTTTCCAGCCTTGTTCAGTGCGTATCCAACTCTGGCTTTGCCGGCCTGTGCCATTGTCGCGCCTGAACTCGGTGCTGGTGTTGGCATAGTCAAGGCCATAAGTGGTGATGACCGTATTAAACAGGGTGCGTGGCGGCGGGGGCGTGCGTTGTTTTCTGAAGGCGACAATCTGCTCCCAGCCATACAGGTTTTCGGCAGCGCCATAGCGCACGGCGAGGGGGCTTTGCCAAAAGAAATGGATCAGGGCTTGTACGTCATTGTTGACCAGGGCACGTTCGTAGTCAGCAAATACCGCTGTGACTTCGGCGAGGACAGGGGGATGATTAATCAGCATGGGTCACCTCTGTATCAGTTTCTAACCACGGGAGACTGGCAGACCGACAAAGACTGTAAATGGTGTGCCAGTTGCAGCAGCTGCGCCTCCTTGCCGGGCGCACCTATCAGTTGTACCGCAATCGGCAGCTGGCCGGGCAAATGCACAGGCACCGCGACGACAGGCAAGCCAATAAACGAAATCGGCTGGGTAAACATGCCCATGTTGGGTCGCAACGGCATACGGTTGCCGTTGATCACCATGTCTTCTTGCCCCAGCGGTTGCGCGCAGCAAGGGGTGGCCGGTGCAATCAGCACATCCGTGCTCGCAAACACTTGCATGGCCTGCTCAAAAAACCAGCGGCGTAAACGTTGTGCCTGCAGATACCAGGCGGCTGGTAGCGTGGTGCCTGCCGCCAGCCTGGGGCGGGTCAGCGGGTCAAAGTCAGCGGCCTGCATGCGCAAGCGGGTCAGGTGGCGGTTGCCGCCCTCGCTGGCGGTAATCAGATAGGCGGCTGAGCGGGCGCGCGCCACTTCGGGCAGTTCGACCACTTGCGTCACCTGCAAGGCCTTGCACACGGTGGCGACGGCGGCCTGTGCTTGCGCATCGCCTTGCTCAAAATAGCCGCCCAGGCGGGCGAGGCGTGGCGTGTCTGAGACTAATCGTGGCGTTGAGTCCGCGCTGGTGTTGCATTGCAGCACGTCAAAGCAAAGCGACAAGTCTTGCGCGGAGCGCGCAAAAATTCCGGCATGATCAAAACTGTGCACAAACGGAAACATGCCTTGTAAGGAGAGGGCGCCATACGTCGGTTTGAGGCCAAACAGGCCGCACATGGACGAGGGCACCCGTACGGAGCCATTGGTGTCTGAGCCTAGCGTGAGTGGCACCAGACCAGCTGCGACGGCGGCGGCTGAGCCGCCGGACGAGCCACCAGCGCTACGCGTCGGATCATGCGGATTGCGGGTGGGGCCAAAATGGTGGTTTTCTGTGGTGAAGCCATAGGCATACTCATCCATATTGAGCGCGCCGAGCAAGATGGCCCCCGCTCGTTGCATGGCCTGCACCAGAGGCGCATCGGTGCTGGCGGGGGCATGACTTTGGTTGATTTTGGCACCGGCCAGGGTAGGCAACCCGGCAATATCAAACAGGTTTTTCACCGCATACGGCACACCCGCCAACGGTGGCAAGCGCTCGCCACGGGCACGTGCCGCATCCACGGCTGCGGCCTCTTGCAACGCACGCCCCGCAGTTACGGTGGTAAAGCTGTTATAGCGGCCATCATGGCGCGCAATGTCGGCCAGCGCCGCCTCGGTCACGCTCAGGGCAGAGACTGTTCCCAGACGGATTGCGTTGGCAATGTCGATTGCATTCTGACTTCCATCCATGGCGCTTAGCTCTCTGCCTGTGGGCGAAACTCTGGGGCGGGCTCAATGTGCTCGTCCAGCGGCCAACTCATGACGCGTTCGGCATGGCTGAATAGCAGGCGGTAATGTTGCGTGGTTTGCAGCAGGTCCTGTTCGTCAAGCGTGATACCCTGTAATTGCAATTGGCTGGCAACAAATGCCGGTGTGATTTCGGTGTCTTGTAGCATGGCGTGTGACAAAGCAAACTCCTTGGTGAGGTTTTTTTTGATATGCAATATTGTATACAACAAAACCCAAGCAAGTGCCGTACCAGTGCCGCGTACTGGGTGGCTTTCAGGCGGTCAGGCAGAGGGGGGGGATAAGAACTTTTGCCGCGCCAAGGCAGTCAGCGTCAGGGTTTTGGCGAATTCTCGACTGCGCTGGATATGTCGCTTCATGGCTTGTTTGGCCTTGGTCGTGTCGCGCTCTTTAATGAGCTGCAGTATCTCATAATGCTCTTTATAGGTGCGCTGGCTGCGATTGTCAGCGTTTAGGTCCAGGCGACGAATGACGCGGATGCGGTGGTTAATGTTTTTTAAAATCGAGGCCAGCACCGGTTTGTCACTGGCTAGCGCCAGCCCGACATGAAAAGACTCATCTTTTTCACCAAGGTCTATACCCATCTGTAATTCCGCATCATGCTTCTCCGGCTGCCACAGTGCCATCATCTGCTCCACTTGCTTGTCACTCATGGCGTTGACCGCAGATTCGACGATGAGCAACTCCAGAGCGATGCGTGCCTCGTAATACTCCATCAGTTCGTTCACATCCAGCTCACGGATAAAGCAACCCTGCTTGGGACGTATGCTCAAAAAACCCTCTATTTCCAGCCGTTGCAACGCCTGCCGGATCGGCGTGCGGCTGACACCAAACATCTCTGCCAGCGCCAGTTCGGTAATGCGCGTGCCCGGATAGAGCTCAAAAGAAATAATTTTTTGCTTGAGCTGGCTATACAAAGCGTCGACAGTAGAGCTTTTTGCAGGTTTTTCTTTTTTGATCATGACCTTGAATCTGACTGGGGATGCGATTAAAGATACTTGGATAATGGCCTTTCGGCAACCGTTACACTACGTATGCGTGGTCACTACGCCTGCATTTTACGTGCACCTGGCTTGAATAGTCCGATTGGGCTATGAGTAATTGCGGGCATCGCTTTTATAATGACAGGCGTTAATTCGGGTTTGGTCATTCATCAAGGGAACAGGGCTGATTGCAACGGCTTCGATGGCCAGGGTTGCATCGCTTGTTGCCTGATTCTCAAAAAAACCGGACATTCGTGATACGAAATCTTCGGTAAATAAACATAGCAAGTCGTGTCCAGCATGGCAAAAGCAGTTGCCGCGCAGGATGCATCCAGATCAACCGCGGTTGATCCTCTCTATTTTTGCATTATTTAACAAAACCCCCGGCCTATTTGCCAATATACTCACCTGCTGCAAATAGGGCGTGTTTGCGGCTGTTCCGGCAGGGCCGAATTTTGAGATTTTGATGTGTTACCCATGATTGACCTACGATATTACCGTCATTTTGACGAAAACATCCTTTACGCCAGATACTTTTCGTTGCTGCCTTATGTGCCTGTAGTGATTGTGGCTGCAGTGGTGGCGATGCTGACACAAATCTCGGTGTTTCACCGTAATGAGCCCTTTGTCTGGTCTTTTGTCGTGCCTGCCATGCTCACGCTGGTTTCGGCCGCAGTGTTTGTCTACTGGTTTATTCACCGCAAGGAAAAACCGCACACCGATGTGGTTCGCAAACGCTTGCAGTTTTTCGCCAGTTTGCTGCTTGTGGCGGGCATCACCACTGTGATTTGCGACCTGCATCTGCTGCAAGACTCATCTGGCTACAGCCGCTACTTTTTGGTCGTGCAGATGACGCTATATGGCATCTGTTTTCCGTTTCTGCTGGTCAGCCTTGGCCGGCCGGCCTACCTTTACAATCTGATGCTGATCGTCACCACGCTTGCTTATGTGCTGTATGCCGACATTGAATATAGCCATTCATTTGCATTCATGATCCTGATTTTTGAGATTGGCATGTTGATTGCCATGTACCGCCGCAACAAGAGCTTTGATTCCCTGGTCTACAGTTCGTTACACGCTCAAAATCTGGCCGCCGAAAATGCGCGCCTGGCCAATGTGGACATGCTGACTGAACTGCCAAACCGCCGCCAGTTTTTTGCCACGATTAAAGCGCAATCGCTGGAGCATCTGAAAACAGAAGGCAAAAAATTTGCGATTGGCATCATTGATCTCGACAAGTTCAAGCAGGTGAATGATGCACATGGGCACCGCATTGGTGACCTTGTGCTGGTGGAAGTCGGTCGGCGTCTCAAGCATTACCCGCGATGTCAGCATCCTATTCACTTCTACCGCTTGGGCGGCGACGAATTTGCCTTTCACAAGCATTTTGCTGGCGATGAAGCGGCGCTCAAGCAGCTTGGTCAGTCTTTGATTGCGCTGATTGAAGAGCCGGTAGCCGTAGAGGGGATGTTATTCAATTTGAGCGCCTCTATCGGTATTGCGGTGTTTCCTGAGGTGGATGATACGTCTGAGAAACTCTATGAGTATGCGGATTATGCGCTCTACCATGCAAAGAACACGGGGCGCAGCCATACCGAGCTGTTTTCGGCCCGTCATCTTGAACGGTTGCAAAGCCGCCTGCAAATTGAGCGGGCGTTACGTTCTGCGGATCTGGTGCAGGAATTTTTTCTGGTCTTTCAACCGATGGTGGATATCCCCTCTGGCCGCACCATCGCCTTTGAATGTCTGGCGCGCTGGAACAGTCCGGCACTGGGGATGGTCAGCCCGTGCGTATTTATCCCGGTGGCTGAAAGTATAGGCATGATCTCCAGCCTCACGCTGACTTTGTTTTCTCAGGCCTTGCAGGCCGTGCAGGCCTGGCCTGCCCAGATTGGCTTGTCTTTTAATCTGTCGGCGTTTGATATTATCAGTGATAAGGTGGTGCAAGATCTGGTGGCGATGCTCGCCGCCAGTGGTGTCGATCCTGCACGGATTACCTTTGAGTTGACTGAAACTGCGCTGCTCCAGGATTTTATTGTCAGCAGAAACAATATCGAGTTGTTACGGCAGACAGGCGTTTCCCTGGCGCTGGATGATTTTGGGACCGGTTATTCCAGCCTGAGTCACGTGCAAGGTTTGCCGCTTAACAAAATCAAGGTGGACCGCAGCTTTGTGCATGATATGGAAACCAATCCGAAGAGCAAAATGATCGTGCGTTCCATTCTGGCCCTGTCTCATGGCATTGGCGTTGATTGCGTGGTGGAAGGCGCCGAGACACAGCAGCAAGTCGACTTGCTATCCTCCATGGGCTGCAAGATTATCCAGGGCTTTTACTATGCCAGCCCGATGGTTGAACCCGAGATCGTCAGTTACCTGCGTACCTGACCGGCATCGGGTCAGGCGCTGCCTTGGCCATATGCCGGGGCCAGCTGCTGTGGTCAGCGTTGTCCGTTCCAGTGGCTGAGCCAGACTTTGCTGGCGGCCGCATCCATGGGTCTTGCAAAAAAATAGCCTTGCCCGAAGCGACAGCCCAGCTCCCGTAAACCGATGGCGGCCATACTGTTTTCTATGCCTTCGGCAATCGTCTCCAGCCCCAGGCTTTCTGCCAGTTTGAGCGTTGAGGCAATCACCTTGCGTGATTTGGAAGAGGCCTCCATGGTTGTGACAAATGACTTGTCAATTTTGAGCTCGGTAAATGGCAGCGCCGCTAATTGTGACATCGAAGAATAGCCCGTGCCAAAATCATCAATACTGAGCTTAAAGCCTTGTTCACGTAAGTGAGTCAGGATTCTTTCCGCCTGTTGCGTATCCAGCATGGTGGCGGTTTCGGTCAATTCCAGAATCATGCGCGCGGGATCGAAGGCAAACCGTTGGCAGACTTGTTCCAGCATCTGGATCAAATGGTCATTGTGCAGGCTTTTGGCTGAAATGTTGACCGACAAGCATAGGGTTGAACTGATGGATTGGATAAACTGGATGCCTGTCACAACCACGTATTCAGTCAGGGCTTCTATTTGCCCAGTGTCTTCTGCTACATGAATAAATAATTCGGGTAACTGGATGCCCTGCTGTGGGTGTTGCCAGCGTAGCAAGGCCTCAAAGCCTATCACCTCGCCGGTAAATAACTCGATTTGTGGTTGATAATAGACGACGAATTGCTGCTGGCGGATCGCCTCGTTTATGCTCTCGTGGTCTATGCTGAGTGGTTTGATGACTTCTGTATGATCCGTGGCATGCAAATCGACGGAAGGATGGTCCGCCAGCAATTTTTGCAGCAGATGCGGTAAGACCGGGTGATGCAAAATGCCGCGGATATTCAATTGATGTTCCAAGGCGGTCAGTTGCGCCAGTGGCAGTAGCGCTGAACCGATGCCGCTGGTCAGGATAATGCTGCTTTGGCAGTCCATACGCGCCAGCGTTTTCAGAATCTCAATGCCATCAATACTCGGCATGACCAAATCGATGGCCAAGTGCGATGGCTTCCAGGCGAGGATGGCATCGATAAATTGCCTGCCATCTTCACAGTGTTTGACCTCAAATTCCAGATCTTTTGCGACGGCAGTCATCAGGGTCGTCAGCGTGACATCATCATCCAGAATCAATAGCGTATTTGTACTCATTGCACCACCTCCTTTTATCGGCATTCATTGCCGTTCTTGTTGTTGCTGTGTTGCAGGGGTGAAACTAAATGGGTTCGCTGAGAATAAACCTCAACACATTGGGCTGTTTAGACTGAGTAAAGTTTTATGGTAATGTAATTTGCTTAAAAACTGAACATGGTTTTGGCTGAAAACAAACGGAAATGTGCTGGTTTGGTTATAAATAGCCAAATTTTGAGGCGGGAAAAGTGTTAGTAACGCCACCGCATGCGGCGATGATCGGTCAATAATGATGCATTAGCAAGATTAGAAAGTGCATTGAGACAAAAGGGTAGGGCTAGTATAAGTTATGCCATTTTTTTAAGGTCCAGGGGCTCGCTGTAAATCTGCAAGTGACCGCGGCCGGCACGCTTGACCTGATACAGCGCCTGGTCTGCGTGTTCATACATGGTTTGCGCAGAGAGTTTGGCGTCGCAGGTGGAGCAGGCGCCGATAGATGCGCTCACCGTCAGTACCCGTTCGTCGATATGCATGGTTTGAGACAGTGCATGGCTGATTTCTGCACACACTTGCTTGAGGCGCAGATGCTCGCAATCAGACAATAAATGAAATGCAAACTCATCGCCACCCAGTCGGTAAAACTGCACGTCAGCTGTGTGAATCGCAGCCAGCCGCTTGCCCACCTCGCTTAACACCAGGTCGCCAATATGGTGACCGTATTGATCGTTGATCGGTTTGAAGTGGTCAAGATCCAGAATGCCAACAACAAAACAATGCTCACCCAGGCTGGATTCGGCTTGCTGTTGTGCCGCTTGCAGAAAGAACTGACGCCGGTTAGGCAGCGCGGTTAACACATCCTGTTGTGCCAGCCGCTGATTTTCCTTAAGCAGGCTTTGCGTTTCAAAGGTTGCATTCACCCATTGGTCAAAGGTCTTGTTGCTGGCGCGCATGGTTAACAGCATGCCCACTTCAAACACCAGAATCAGCATGGCGACCAAATAGGGATGTTCAATGTCGCCGCGAAACACGCAGGTCACCGCCGCTCCAATCAGCAACACATTGTAGGCATAAGCCGCCGCCCCCAATTTGCTCAGGATAAAGGCAAAGCACAAGCCATACAGCGTGTTGTGCACGATTAAGAAATAATGCGAAAAACTGCCCGTGATTGGAAACAGGTACAAACTGCGCCAGAAGGTAAACAGGCCTGCCAGTATCAGCAAGGTAGAGGCGGTATCCAGGCGTTTGCGGATATTCTCGATCGGCGGCTGGTCATGCCTGTGCTTGTACCAGAACCACAGCAAGACCACCCCTATCACCAAGCGCAACATGGGTGGCAAAATGGCAAATTTCCAATCAATCTCACCCTGCAACGCCACCATTTGGATCGTCAATGCGCTAATCGCGGTAAAAATGACCACGGGCACGTCGTTTACCAGGCTGTGGTAGCGGGCGCGCAATAAGTTAGCATCAGGTTTCTGGAGCAGTGACATTAAAATCGGTACAGGTTTCAGGAATAGCTTATCTTATGCAAGAGGCAACCGGCTTGATCATCAAAATATCGCTTTGTTTTATTCTTTATTAAGCGTTTTACTTCAGATGAAAGCAGCCATGTCCGAACCCGCATCCATTGTTCAGGCGATGGATGCCAGTTAGTTGGCGCTATTATCGAAAACTTTGAGCTTCTAGGGGGAGAGCATAGATTCAATTTATCGCTAATTTTTGCAATTTATTGTGAGCTTGGGGTATGGCCGTGCCGCCAATATTTTGGCTGTTTGGCGCTTCCCGCTGTGATGCCAGCATGATTCGATGCCTATTCATGACGGATAAACAAGTGTTAGCGTTGCAGCCCTCACGATCCAGCGGAGCGGTCGCTGGATGTTTCATAACCAAATTGGTTTTTATCAGCCAATTTTGATCGAATATGGTTGTTTTAAACCTGTTTTATGTCGGGAAATTTTCCCTATTCATTTTTTTTATAATTGAGAATCAGTCTCTTATACGTGGTTGTGTCATGTGGCATGCGTTTTGCACTCTATGAATATAAATCTAAAAGTAGGGTGGCAGGATATGAGCGAGACACTGGCATGGTGCGGGATCGATTTAAAATGGGCTTACACGGATGTGTTGCGTCGCATTGGTCGGCGAACAGCTTGTGTACAGCGGGCCAAAGATATTTTGCATGATGCGCTGGTGTTTTTTGCCGTCTCCAGCCATCCGGCACGTGAAGAGTCGCCACAGGCCTATTTAAACGGCATCGTGAATCATCTGCTGGTCGATGAGTTCAGATACCGAACCCGTTTTGTCGATGAGGAGCAGATGGACGAAACCGCCCTGATCCTCGACTGCACGCCAGAGCAGCTGTATGAAACTCGGCAAAAACTGCATCACTTGCAACGTATTGTGGATTTATTGCCAGAAAAGTGCCGCCAGGTATTCTGGCTCTATCACGTCGATGAAATGAAGCAACGCGAAATCGCCTTGCATCTGGATATCAGTACCAGCATGGTAGAAAAACACCTGATTCGTGCCATGCTGGACATCCGTGCATTTCAGCAAAGCCTGAACCATTAAAGGCGTATTGACCTCAACTGCTGCCATGTCAAAACCCGCCCAGTCCAAGCCACTCAATGCCAAATCGCTCACCTTGAGCGAGATGGCGGCGCGCTGGTATTTACGGTTGCGTGAGCAGGAGAAAAATGCACGTGGTAGCGAGCAGCAAGCGTTTGAGGCGTGGCTGGCCGATGATCCGCGCCATGCAGCTGAATACGACAGCATTGCCCGTGCCATGCGGCAACTGGATTCAGCCGAGAGCCTCTCTAGCTTGGCCGATGCCGCCGAGCAGCGAATGTTTTTAGCCAACGAGGCCAAACGCAAAACCCGGCAGCGCCGGCTCGGCCAACTGCTCATGATAGGCATGATCAGTATCATGGGTTATTTCTCACATCAGCAATACCAGGTTTGGCAGGCCCAGCCCGTCATGCAAATGGCCGCGCAAAACCCGGTAGGTCAAATCGTCACCAAAACGCTGGATGATGGCAGTAAAGTCACTCTCAGTGCCAAGAGTGACATGCAAGTCACTTACTATCGCCACGAGCGTCATGTGCTGCTCAAAGAAGGTGAAGCCATTTTTGAAGTGACCAAAGACCCAGAGCGCCCCTTTATTGTTGAAACCGATACCGCCAAAGTCACTGTGTTAGGCACACGCTTTGCAGTTAACCGGCTGCAACAACTGGTTCGTATCAGCGTGGATCATGGCCGGGTCAAGGTCGAACCAAATCTCGACTCTAAAGCTGAACTGGCCACCTCAACCGCTGAAGGCCAGCCCGCCATCGCCAGGGAGATCACCAACGGCCAGGTGCTCGAGGTCTACCCCAATCACGCCATGGCACTGGTCAATCGCCCCGCCTCGGACGCCTTTGCCTTCATGAAAGGCCGCCTGGTATTTGACCGCGCCGATATCGACGAAATCGCCTACACCGTTTCGCGCTACCGCGTTAAACCCGTGCAAGCACAAGGCAAGCAGGTGCGCAATATTTCTGCGGATATCAATATCCAGGATATCGACCATTTCCTGCGCGGCCTGCCCAATATTGCCCCGGTCAAACTGCAAGAAACGCCGCAATATACTTTGCTCAATAGCACGCACTAATCACTTGATGCGGGATGCTGAGTAAGGGTGTAATCAATCACGTTACTTCAGCCTTTTCTCGCAGTAAATGAGTCTTTGCAAATAAGCAAAAGATTGAGCCTTCTCGCCAATTCCTGATCCCCAATCGCGCCATATTTTTCTTCTCATCGGCTTTTAGTAAAGCGATTTACTAGCCCTCAAAAAAACATAATCAAACCCTTTATGTAAAGTTAGGTTAACAACGTCAGGGTTTTGCCGCGCTCACAGATGAGTCAATAGGACAGGAGAAGAATCTGTGAACAAAAATACAAAAAATCCTAGAAGAGGAATACAAACCGCCCTCACTGCATTGAGCGTGATGGCATCACAGCCCCTATGGGCGGAAGCACTGAATACCCAATTGCCAAAGCAGCAAGAGGAGATTTTTAGCGTGCCAGTGAATGTGGATATACCAAAACAGCCTTTGGCGAACTCTTTGCATGACCTAGGCAAAGCCACTGGTATGAATATTTCATTCCCTAACGATCTGGTCTCGGGTAAAACGGCCCCAGAGGTGCGGGGTCGTATGACCAGCTCAGAAGCCTTGCGGCAGCTGTTGAGTGGTAGCGGGTTAATGCCTAAGGTTGAGGGCAATAATGTCTTTATTCAAAAAGCGCCTAAAGAGGCCAAGCCGCAAGACATTCAACTCGAAAAAATCGAGACCATCGCCAAGCGTCGTTACGATGTGGGGCCTTTACGTGGTCTTGCGGTGACCAAAGAAGAAATCCCCGGCAACGTACAAAGCATTAGCGCCAAAGAGATCAAAGAATCCAAAGCAGTCAGCCTGACTGACCTCATGAACAGCAAGTTGCAGTCGGTGAACGTTAACGACTACCAAAGTAATCCGTTCCAGATGGACGTCACCTACCGTGGCTTTACCGCCAGCCCGCAATTAGGTACCTCACAAGGCTTGAGCGTGTTTCTGGATGGCATCCGTGTTAACGAACCGTTTGGGGATGTGGTGAACTGGGACATGATCCCCATGAACGCGCTCAACAGCCTGGACGTCTTCCCAGGCTCTAACCCGCTGTTTGGCTTAGGTACGTTAGGTGGCGCCATCAGCATGAAAACCAAAAGCGGCTTCGACAGCAACGAAGGCACCGTGGAATACCTCGGTGGCTCTTTCAAGCGTAACCAGTTTCAAGGCTCTGTGAGTGGCAACAACGGCGTGGTGGCGGGTTTTGCCGCGGCCAACATCTTTAGAGAAGACGGTTGGCGGGTCAACTCCCCCAGTGAGGTCAACCAGATATTTGCTAAAGGCGAATGGCGGAATGACAGTGTGCAACTGGGCTTAAGCATGCTGTATGCAGGCAACAAACTCATCGGTAACGGTTTGCTCCCCACTGAAATGGCTAAACAAGATGGCAGTCAAATTTTCACCAGCCCGGACGAAACCAAAAACCGCCTGCTGCAATTTCAGCTCAACGGCATCTGGGATGTCAGTGACACCTTCAACATCACCGGACAAGTTTACAAACGTAAGAGCCGCAGAAATGCCAGTAACGGCGATGTAAACCAAAACTTTGGTGGTAGTGCGACTAGGCGACCTAACCCAGGTGAACAACTTGCGAATGGAGTGCCTGACTTTGATGGGGATGGGTTGCCAGATATTGAATCTAGTAGTTTATCGATTGAGAATGTGGCTGCACAGACTGTGCCGGATGGAAATGGTGGCACTATTCTGGCAATGTTGGATATTAATGGCGAACCAGAGTATTTTGGCATTGATTCCAGTGGAAATGTTTTATTAAATTCCGCATTCTCTGCATACGATTCATCGTCCCCCTCCGGATATGATTTAAGTCGATTAGCCATAGGTAGTAATGCAAATTCGACTGCTGTGACAGGGCAATCTGTAGATGCAAGCGGGAATCCAATCTGGACGCTTAATCCGCAGAATCCTACTACTGCACCAGCATTTACTCCTGAATTTTATCAATATGCTTTGAATGCCTGGAAGCTGCGCCAAATTTCGGTGCCAGATCCAAGAACCGATGGGCAGCGCTTTGATCCTCAAGATTTAACTTATGTATATAAGGATGTTAATGGTTTTATTGTTGGGGGTGATTCTTACTCTGTGCCAGCAGTAGACCCCGTTACAGGTGCAAATCTAATTCGGGTATTTTCAGGGAGTAATCCCGGGATCAACAAGCCGCTGGGGTTGATTGTGACTGATTCGAATGGGACACCAATTGATCGCAATGGCGCTAATTGTAATTCCGGGCAGATCGGGCAAGGCAAATGCTCTGGTTATGTCGAAGGCACGCCGACCGCACTGATTACCCAAACCGAGATTGATCAGACAACCGATGGTGCATCGATGCAGCTCAACTGGAATTTTGATAAGCATAAATTCATGTTAGGGACTTCGATCGACGCCGCAGATGCCACCTACCAGAGTGGTCAATACTTGGGTTTGTTTGATGCAAACCGCCGGTCTTACTTAGACCCAAGCCAGCTTGGCTACGAGTTTTATGCGGCTGATCATCGCATAGACCTGAATAACTTTGCAGGCAACAGTACCACCAAGAGTATTTACTTCAGCGAAACCTGGACGCCGACCAAAGAGTTGGCGTTTACCGCCGCCGGTAGATTCAACCATACAAAGATCAAGAATCAACTGGCAATTAATAACATCTTGGGTTTGTCAGGGCCCACTGCATTTAAAAACTTCTATCAAGATACGGTACTCTGCCCTGATAGCAATGGAAACGGTACCTTAGAGCTGGAGGAGTGTCCTGCGGTGAGTGTGCTGCCGTTTAGTCCGGAGCTTGCAGGCGGGCTAGGCTATCTTGGCCAACCAGAAACAGAGAAGTTTACTTATCGCTCGTTTAATCCAAGTTTAGGGGCCACCTGGCAGCCTACGGAGACACTTAACCTTTATGGCAACTGGAATAAGGGTGCTCGTACTCCCAGTGTGATTGAGCTTGGCTGTGCGTTTGACGATACACCAGTCTACAACACAAATCCTAATACAGGCGAACTCGTCTACGTCGGACCTCGTTCTCTGGCTGAAAGACGTTTTTGTAGCTTACCAAGCACCTTATCTGGTGACCCATACTTAAAACAAGTACGTTCTGAGACGATTGAGTTTGGTGGACGCGGCTATCTGACTCCAACCATACAGTGGAATGCCACTGCCTATCAAACTGAACTGACAGATGATATTTACTTCGTTTCTTTTACTGCTGACCGTAGTTTCTTCCAAAACATAGGGGACACTCGCCGCCGTGGGATTGAGCTTGGGTTGCAAGGCAAGGTCGATAAGCTAGGCTTTAGAGTCAACTACTCACTGACTGATGCGACCTTTCAAGACCGCTTTACAGTCGCAAGCCCTAATAACAGCAGTGCAGGCAATGTGTCTGGGCGTGGCAATGGCTACGAGCAGATTACTGTCTCCCCCGGCAATCGTATTCCAGGTGTGCCTCTACATAACCTGAATGCCACTGTGAGTTATGACATCACACCCGATTGGACTGTGAGCCTGACCGGGATACTGCATTCAGAAAGTTTTGTGCGTGGTAACGAGAACAATAAACACCGACCTAATACGCCGAACATACGTTATTTGAGCTGTACTGATCCGACGGTGATTGATGGGATTCAGTATGGTAACGATAGCTGTGCAACGCAAATCGAAAGTCCTAACTTTCGCTATCCAGGCAAAGTACCAGGCTATGCAGTGTTTAACTTCAAAACTGCCTATAAATTAAACAAGAACTGGACGGCAGGCTTGATGATTAACAACCTGTTTGACCGAGAGTATTACAGCGCTGGTCGTTTAGGTGTCAATCCGTTTTCACCTTCTATCAACGGTGCAATCGGCCCTGGTGGATTCAATTACAACAGCAATGACTGGTTAGCAACAACCTTCCTTGCGCCTGGGGCACCGAGATCTGCTTTCATCACACTCACTTATGACTTTGATGTAGGCAAGTAGAGATGTTCATAAGTTTGGCTAATGATTTTTATGGAATGGGCATTTGTGAACTGCAATGCCTAATGTCATCAGTATTCAACCGCATTCAGATTAGAACTCACAAGGCGCTAACAGAGTGTGATGAATTGGTGAAGCAGTATGCAGGCAGCCACAAATGCCTGCTCATTTTAACCTTAATTACTAGGAGCATGTAATGAGAAATCACTTACTGAAGTTAGCTGTTATTAGCGTATTCAGTTTATCAACCACAGCTTTTGCTACAGGCTTGGAGAGCCTGCCAGCAGCAGGTTTTACGGTAACTGCGGGAACTAACCAGGCAGCAGGCACAACCGGTTGGCGTGAGTGCAATACGACTGGTTTGTATGGGAGCTTAGATTACGACGCACCGACAGCAACGACTGATAATACTTGCGCGGTGTTTCCATCTGGAGGCAACGATCCAGGTACTCCAGTATCAGGGTTTACCAATGTTACGCTGTCTACAGCTAAGCGAAGTGTCACTATTACAGCCAACGGCGAAACGCTTGCAACTATGCGTCAACGTGTTTATAGAAACTCTGCGGCGACAGAGTGCGTATTTGAAAAGCGTTTTGTCATGGCCACTACAGGATCATTTGACTACAACCCGGATTTAACAGGCAGCCAGCGCTTAGAAGTGAACGACTTTGTCTTGGGTGGTTTTAGTGGCACAACTGATGTGAGTGCTGGCTACTACCATTCAGCCAATACTGACTCCCCAGTATTTAGAATGGGGCGTTCATTCACTTCAGTGCAAATTCAAGGCAA
Organism: Methylophilus sp. YYY-1; assembly: GCF_029132825.1. NCBI lineage: Bacteria > Pseudomonadati > Pseudomonadota > Betaproteobacteria > Nitrosomonadales > Methylophilaceae > Methylophilus > Methylophilus sp. YYY-1. The sequence goes on along the minus strand of NZ_WOVG01000001.1, from coordinate 1,061,939 downwards.
TGACTTTGACGCTGCGACTGCGTTGAACACGGGTTATGTTCGCCGTCCAGTGAATAGTCCTGCGCCTGCATCTGGCACAGAAATTAATGGTGTTGGTCAAACATTGGTTAGTCCAGGCACACCAACAGCAGCTCAACAAACTGCTGAGATTCGTACCAACTGGGTGGACTTTACTGTAGATGTTACCGGCGGCGTGGATGAAGATGGTACGACTGCTAAAGATAGCCCATTCTTATATGTACGTGCTGGTTGCGGTTCAGGTACTGAAGCAACAGCATTCCCAACCACTAATAACACTGTACGTATTCGCCAGACTGGCCAAGAGTCTCAACCATGGGTCACTGTGGTCACCAATGGTGTGACACGTAGTGGTGCAAATGCAAACTTCTAATTTTTAATTAGTTTGTTAATCGTGTAACAACTGTCGGCGGTGCATTTTGCCGCTGGCAGTTACCCAGCTTTGGGAGCGTAACGTGTTAAAAATAAAGCATTTTAAATTAATGTCATTATTGGGCTTCTTTATCTCAATAGCCTGTCAAGCAGGGTTTGTTGAGTTGTTGCCAAACAAAACCTCATCTTATGTCGCTTGTAACACCACAGGCTTATTTGGCCTGCAAGAGAGCACTGTTCCAGAGATTGCTCAAAAACAAAATGATGCATGTGCTGTGAGCAATGAGTTGTTGCTGACCAGCCCGATGAATGCGCCTTTAGAGGGGTTCAATATGGTCGGGATGATTTCGCGCGGTGTGGCGCCACCGGCTCCTGAGGGCAATGATAATGAAGAGTTTGCCACTTTGACCGACACCATTTGGTGGAATAAAGACACAAAAGAGTGCATTTTTGGGACGCATGTGCTCATGAAGGAAGCAAAGCTCAGTCATGGCGAACAATGGGAGGTGAATGACATTGTGCGTGGCGGCTTTTCTGGTAGACCGGTATCGGTGGCCTATTTTATGAATCCCAAACCGAATGCAAGTTATGGCATGCCGGAGGCGCTGTATCGTGCGGGCCGCACCTTTACCTCGGTGAGCCAGCCTGGATTGCCTGATCTAAAAGCCGCCCCTTATCACGAGGGTTGGGTGGACTTTACCACGGACGTGAATTTTGATGATCCCGATGGCACAACGCGCAAAATGACGGCGATGTTTTATATCAAAAGTAAGTGTGATCAAAAAGAACCAGAAGAAAAAGAGGGCGCGATCCGGTTTCGCACCACTGGTCAGAATGGGCAAAAAAAGCTTGAAGTTGTTTTGCCGGGATTAGTGCCTGCGGGTGCAACGTTGGATTAATTGGGTGGTGCTAACCCTAAAAATAAAAAGAGTGATTAGCCATTTGGTTGGAGGGAAACATGTTAACTAAACAAGAAAAATCGGCTGGCTTTACCTTGCTGGAACTGCTGGTGGTGATGGTGATTATCGGTCTGCTGGCTGGCTATGTCGGCCCCAAGTACTTTGCGCAGATCGGCAAGTCTGAAACCAAAACCGCCAAAGCGCAGATTGAGGCCTTGTCACGTGCCTTGGACACCTACCGGCTGGATACCGGGCATTACCCATCGACTGAGCAAGGGCTGGCGGCATTGAATCAGGCACCGAGTGGCGAGACCAAGTGGCAGGGGCCTTATCTGGCCAAAGGCGTACCCGCTGATCCTTGGGGGCGGCCTTACCTATACCGCGCGCCCGGCGAGCATGGCGATTACGATGTCTGGACCTTGGGCAGCGATGGCGCGGCGGGTGGCCAGGACGCCGATAGCGATGTGGGTAACTGGTAAAGCAGCCATCCTGTAGAGCAGGCATATCGTCATGAAGTTTGAGCTCAAGGTATTGCAGGGCAGCGAGGTCAGCTGGATGTCGCTGGAGGCGGCCGACCCGCAGGCGGCACGTCAGCAGGCGCAGGCGCGTGGCTATGGCGTCTTGCAGGTGCGCCAGCCGCGTCGGGCATGGGCGCTTCCGCAATGGCCGATCAAAAAGAGCAGCTTTCAGCTCAGCTTGTTTAGCCAGGAGTTGCTGGCGCTGCTGGAGTCTGGCCTGAGTTTGATAGAGGCGATTGAGGGACTGGCCGAGAAAGAGCAGCAAGAGACCTCAAGAGCCGTGCTGACCGCTTTACGGACAGCCTTGTATGAGGGTTTGCCGTTGTCGCAGGCGCTGGCTTTGCAACCCGCGGTCTTCAGCCCTTTGTATGTCGCCTTGATCCGTGCCAGCGAGCGCACCGGCGATATGGCGCAGGCGCTCAAACGCCATGTTGCTTATCAGGCCCAGGTCGATGCCATCCGCAAAAAAATCATTTCAGCGTCGATTTATCCGGTATTGCTCATCGTGGTCGGTGGGCTGGTGGTGCTGTTTCTGCTGGGCTATGTGGTGCCGCGCTTTAGCACGATTTATGAAAGTGGTGGCGACAAGCTGCCCTGGGCCAGCCAGATGCTGCTGCGCTGGGGGCAGTTGCTGCAAGGGCATGGCGAGCTGGTGTTATTGAGCACTATCAGTGGTATCGCGATGCTGTGGTTAGTGTTTTCGCGTCCGGCTTGCCAGGCCTGGATCATGAAAAAAATCTGGCAGATCCCGAGTTTGGGCGAGGCCTTGCGCATTTATCAACTGGCCCGCTTTTACCGCACGCTGGGGATGTTGTTACAGGGAGGAATTCCCTTGTTGACGGCCCTGGGCATGGTGCAGTCTCTGTTACCGCTAGAGATGCAACGCGCCTTGCAGCAGGTGATCGCTGACGTGCGTGAAGGCAAGCCGCTGTCTGGTGCCATGGAGGTGCATGGTTTGACCACTTCCATCGCCAACCGCATGTTGCGCGTGGGTGAGCGCAGCGGCCAGCTGGACGAGATGCTGGGGCGGATTGGGGTGTTTTACGACGAGGATACCGCGCGCCGGGTCGAGTGGTTAAGCAAGCTGCTGGAACCGGCACTGATGGTCATCATCGGCCTCATTGTCGGGCTGGTGGTGGTGTTGATGTATATGCCGATTTTTGAGTTGGCCGGCGCGATTGAATAATCAGCACCATAAATGAAAAATTTCGATTGAATAATGAGCCCCCAAAAAAGAGGTGCGGTTTAGTAGGCGTGTCAGAGGATAGAGGTTGTAGACGGGATGCAAGCTTAAAATGAATATGCAGGATTTATCCATGTTGGAGCAGCCCCTGGGCGAGGCCCCCGTGTTGTCCGGCGACTTGCTGCAGCAGGCGCGACTATTGGCCGCGCAAAGCGGCCGGCCGCTGGTCGAGGTGCTGGAATCACTGAGTGGCTTGGCCGCCGATGCCTTTGTCGAGGCCTTAGGACGCTGGCTGCACTATCCGGTCAAGACGGCGCTGGCCATGCATGCCATGCAGCCCATGTTTGACACCTTGGGCCTCAATGACGCCAATGCCTGGCACGTGATCCTGATGCAAGCGGAGGATCAGTCTTTGCACATGCTGATGGCCGACCCGTTTGATGAGGCCTTGCAGGTACGCTTGCAGCATCTGGTGCGGCAACCGGTGCAGTGGTCACTGGCGCATCGCAATGATATTGCGGCCTGTTTGCAGTTTCACGAGGCGCAAATGCGGGCGATGGATCAGGTGCATGCGGGTGATGCTACCAGCCATGAAGAAGAGGCGCCGGTGGAAGAGCTCTCGCTCAAATCCATCAGCGAAGACAGTAGCCCGGTGGTGCGTTTTGTCCGCTCTACCTTGTACGACGCGCTCAAGGCCGGGGCCAGTGATATCCATCTCGAATCAACGCTGCAAGGCTTGCGCGTCAAATACCGCATTGACGGCGTGCTCACCGAAGTTGGTGGCTTGAATGGCGTGATGCAGGCCGAGCAGGCCATTTCGCGCATCAAGGTCATGTCCGAGCTCGATATTGCCGAGCGCCGTATTCCGCAAGATGGACGCTGCAAGGTGCATGCGCTGGGCCGCGACATCGACCTGCGCGTGTCCATCATGCCCAGTGTGCTGGGCGAGGATGCGGTGTTGCGCGTGCTCGACCGCAAAGCCCTCAGCGAGGCGCAGGGCATCAGCCTGGAAGTCCTTGGATTTGCCCCGGCCTTGCTTGCGCAAATCCGCGCCCAGGCCGAGGCGCCGTATGGCATGTTACTGGTAACCGGCCCCACCGGTAGCGGTAAAACCACCACGCTGTATGGCATGATCTCCGAGATCAATCAGGGCCAGGACAAGATCATCACCATTGAAGATCCGGTGGAATACCAGCTGCCCGGTGTCTTGCAAATTCCGGTCAATGAGAAAAAAGGCCTGACCTTTGCCCGTGGCTTGCGCTCGATTTTGCGGCATGACCCGGACAAAATCATGGTGGGCGAAATCCGTGATGGCGAAACCGCCCAAATTGCCGTGCAATCGGCGCTGACCGGACATTTGGTGCTGACCACGGTGCATGCCAATAATGTGTTTGATGTCATTGGCCGCTTTACCAATATGGGGGTCGATGCCTACAGCTTTGTCTCGGCGGTCAATGTGATTCTGGCGCAGCGCCTGATTCGTGTGATTTGCCCGTATTGCAAGGTGGACGACCAGCCCGATGCGGCCTTGCTGACTAAATCCGGGCTTACCCCGGCCACCGCCAGCCATTACCAGTTTAAAAAAGGCCAGGGCTGTGGCCAGTGTCATGGCAGTGGTTACAAGGGCCGCAAGGGCATTGCTGAATTATTGTTGTTTGATGACCGCATGCGCGAGCTCATCGTATCCAAAGCCCCCATCAGCCAGATCAAGGCACTGGCAGCCACCACCGGCACCCGTTCCATGCGTGAATCCGGGCTGGCCCTGGTGGCCGCGGGCGAAACCACCTTGCAGGAGATTAACCGTGTTACATCATTGGCCTGAGCCCGGCGTCGATTGCCATGCCGCCGCCAGCCGCCGCTGGTGGCAAGCCTACACTGCGCCAGAATTGCGCATTGTGATCACGCATGACCGCATTGTCGCCTTTGAGTGCTCTCGGCGCGGGCGATTGGGTGGCGCTGCACAATGCCTGCAACACACAGTGCATGCGGTGGATGATCACAGTGATGCCCATGCAGCATCCCCGTCTGCGCCATTGTGGGAGACCTTGCGCCTGGTGTTATCAACCTATGCCGGGCAACGCTGGCATGTGGTGGTCGTGCTCTCTAATCAATTTGTGCGCTGGCTGGCCTTGCCCTGGCAAGATCAGATCCGTAGCCGTGCGGATCAGCAAGCCTATTTTGCCCATGGTTTGCAGCAGGCGTTTGGGTCTCAGACGCAGCCATCGCAGCTACGCAGCCAGTGCCCGGGCTATGGCAAGCCGTTCCTGATCAATGCGATTGCCGAGGACTTGCTGACACAGTTACATCGCGACTTTGATGCGGCAGGATTGCCTATCGGCCAACTGCTGCCAGCCTGGCAACTCTCGGCTAACCAAAGTCTGGCGTCGATGCGAAAGCAGGGCAGTGAAGCGGCTGGCTGGATCGTCTGCCGTGAGTCAACCAGCCTGACAGTGGCTTGCCTGCAACACGGTGCCTGGCAGCAGATCCGCACGTTGCCGGTAGACCGCCATTCCCCTGACAGCGATTGGCGGCATACCTTGCGCCAGGTGTTGTTGCGTGAGCAGGCCCTGCATCCTGAGCGGACGCAGTTGCCGGTTTATCTGGCCCAGACCGCACTCGCAGGTCTGCGCCCAGAAGATTTCTCGCCGTTTAACGTCATTGTTTTACCCACGACTGAGCCAGCGGGTCAACCGATGTGGAGTCTGGCCTGATGCGTGCCGCCATGCCAATTTTGGACTTTAATCATGCCGCCGGTCGGCTGCCTGGCCCGGTCGCTTGCGCGCTCGGCCTGATCTTGCTGTTGCTATTGCTGGTGCTGGTACCGCTTTATCAGCACCTTAACCAGCAAAATCAGGCCTTGCAGCAGCAGTGGCTGGCCAGGCAGTCTGCCAGCCGCCCAGCCCCGGTGGTGCAGCTTGCGCCTATCAGCCCGGCCTTGCAGGCCGAGTTGACGCAGGCGCAGGCGCAGATTGCCACGCCGTGGCTGCCATTGCTGCATGACCTAGAACGCGCGCAACAGGCTGAACTTTACTGGATGCAGCTGGTGCCCGATGCCAAGCGCAAACTGGTCAGGATGACGGTGCTCGCACACAAGCGCCAGCAGGGCTGGGCCCTGGTTGAGCGTTTGCGTCAGCAAGCCTCGCTGGCGGCCGTCAAACTCAATAGCAGTGAAAGCACCGAGGTCAATGGCGAGCGCATGACCAGCTTGCAACTGGAGGCCGCATGGCAGTTTTAAATTCAGGGCGTAATGGTAGCGAGGTTTTGAGCCGCGTGTGGGCACGCCTGCAGTTTGCCTGGCAGCACAGCTCCTGGCGTCAACCCTGGTTACTAGGCCTGCTGGTATTGACGCTGGCAGTGGTGATCATGCTGGCGCAAGCCTGGTGGCTGCAGCAAGACTGGCAACAGCGATTGCGTGCACCAGCGGCTGGACATAGCCGCCAGACACAAACGGCCAGGTCGTCCACGTCCTCAGCGAATCAGGCCTTACCGCAGCCTAGACCAGTGTTGGCGCAATGGCCGAGTGAAGAAGACGCCGACCGCGTCAGTGCCGAGATTCTGGCCCTGGCCGATGCCATGGGCATGGTGTTTGAGCGCGCAGAGTTTCAATCCGGCGCGACTGCGCAAAGTGATTTATATGTACAGCGCATCAAGCTGCCGTTGAGTGGCGATTATGTGCAACTGCGGCATTTTCTGACGCTGGTCTTGCAACGCTACCCCAGCCTGGCGCTGGCACAATGCAAACTGCAACGCACCGATGTGCAGCAAGCCGGGCTGGAGGCCTATATTGAATTCAATCTGTATACGCGCAAACGGAGGCCAGCATGAACCGGCAAATCGGCTTATTGGCTGCGCTTGCCATGACCTTGGTTGCCTGCTGGTGGGTGAGCCAGTCTGACAACGAGACCGCGTCCACGCCGGCTGCTGCGACTGTCATGCCTGCCGGGGCGGCCAAGCAGCGCAAACCTTTGTCGCAGGCGCTGCCTGCATTACATGCCGCGTTGACCGACGCGCAACCCGCCACGGCTACGCCGCCTGCGTTGAATGCAGACATCCCGGGGCGAGATAAGGCAAAGATGGATACGCCGACTAGCGATGAAGCAAAAATGGATGAACCGGTAGTCAACCTGTTTGCGGCACTCCCGCCGCCAGCAGTGCCTGCAGAGGCCTTGGTCGAAGCTGGTCCGGTCAACCCGTATACCTATGCCGGCCGCTTGCTGCAAGAAGGCCGCTGGCAGGTGTTTTTAAGTGATGGACAACAACAATATGTGGTGCGTGAAGGTGACCGGTTTGCCGAGGGGTGGCGGGTCACGCGGCTGGATCAGCACAGGCTGGTGCTGCAACATGCCGGAGAGCGCTTTGAAATGATGCTGGAAAATGGGGGAATGCTTTGAGCAAACAGATGAAACAAACAGGCTGGCGTTGGATGTGGCTACTCGGCAGCCCGCTATTATTGCTCAGTTGCAGTCACTGGCAAGCGGTTGAAAAAAATGGCGATGCGGCCTTGGAGCAAGCGCGGCTCTACGCAGCGCGCGGCCAGGATGACGAAGCGATCCGGCTGTTGCAGCCACTGGTAGAGGCAAACCCACGCCAGCCGCAATACAAAAACTGGCTCAGTTTGCTGCAGGAGAAAAAACTGCAAAAGCAATTGCAGGAAGCCGATAGCTTGTTGCAGGCCAAACAATACGATGCCGCCATGACGGGCTATGAACAGGTGTTGCAAGCAGCACCGAATAATCGCGCGGCCAGTGACGGCTTGCAAAAAGTCACGCAAGCCCGCCAGCACGACCAGCAATTAATGCAGGTTAAAAGCGCGATTGCGGCCGAAGATTGGGCCGGTGCCGAGTTTGGCTTGCGCACCGTATTGGCCGAGCAACCTGCGCAGCCGGAAGCGCGTCAGTTATTTGAACAGCTGGAACAAAAGAAAAACGAGCGTAGCAGTGTGGTGCGGCCGTTGCAGTCATCGCTCAAAAAGAAGGTGACACTGGAGCTTAAAAACGCCCCGATCAAGCAGGCGTTTGAATATCTGGGCAAGGCCGGTGATTTGAATTTCTCGTTTGACCAGGAGCTCAGTGATGGCATCCGCGTCAATGTGCTGCTGCGGGATACACCGATTGAACAGGCGCTGGAGGTGATCCTGACCAGCCACCAGCTAGGCAAAAAAATCCTCAACAGCAATACCTTGCTGATTTACCCGCAATCGCGTGCGGCGCAATATGAAGAGCTGTTTGTGCGCAGTTTTTACCTGACGCATATGGATGCCAAGCGCGCGCTCAATATGATGAAAACCGTGCTGCGCGCCAGCGATGTGTATATGGATGAAAAGCTCAATACGCTGGTGATCCGTGACACCCTGGACCGCATCAAGGTGGCCGAAAAACTGATTGCCTCGCAAGACCTCAATGAGCCGGAAGTCATGCTGGAGGTGGAAGTGATGGAGATCAACCGCCGTAACCTGGAAAACCTGGGCATCCAGTATCCCAGCCAGATTGGGGTGGGTGTGCAGGGCAATGCTGCAGGCAGCACGAGTGGCACGCAGCCACAGGCGGGCAAATTAACGCTGACCGAGCTGCGCAACTTTAACGGCAAGCTGGGCGTATTTTCCATCAACGATCCGGCCGTGGTGCTGAACTTGTTGCATCAGGATACTGACACCAATTTGTTGGCCAGCCCGAAAATCCGTGTCAAGAACCGTGACCGTGCCAAGATTCATGTCGGTGACAAGATTCCGGTGCTGACCAGTGTCGCCAGTGCGCAAGGCTTTGTCAGCCAGAACGTGAATTATATCGAGGTCGGCATCAAGCTCGATGTGGAGCCCGTGATCCAGATGCAGGACCAGGTCAGCATCAAGGTCGGCATGGAGGTCAGCAATATTACTGACCAGGTCACCACCAGCTCCGGTGTGCTGGCTTACACCATCGGTAGCCGCAACGCCAATACCACCCTGCAATTGCGCAATAACGAAACCCAAATCCTGGCGGGCCTGTTCCGCGATGACGAGCAGCGCACCCAGCGTAAAGTGCCTGGTCTGGCCAATTTGCCCTTGATCGGCAGGCTGTTCAGCAACAACAATCAGGACAAGCGTAAAAACGAAATTGTGCTGCTCATCACGCCGCGCATCATGCATAACCTGAGCCCGGCCAATGCGGTGTACAGCCTGATTCCATCGGGGGTGGCGGCAATGGCGAATCCGGTAGGGGCAGGCGGCGCACGTACGGTGCAATCTGCCGATGTGGGAGCGCCGTCGCCTAGTGCCGCCCCAACATCCATACAAAATGACCGCTCCAAAGTCGATGCAAATTTTGCGGATCAATTAATTAATTCTGCCCCACCAAACCCATCAGCCAATACGAATACGATGATTATTCAAGGGCAGTAATTGTGAGGGTATCTACAAAAGCATTCGCTGGCTTTACATTGATTGAGATGATGGTGGCGCTGGTGTTACTCGCATTGTTGGCCACCTCTGCCAGTCCGGTATTACAACTCAACGGCAAGCGTGAAAAAGAGCGTGAGCTTAAACGCGCTTTATGGCAAATCCGTGATGCGTTAGATGCCTATAAAGATGCTGTGGATCAAGGACTGATCAAAAAAACGGCAGAAGAGAGTGGATATCCCCCCAACCTGACGATTTTGGTGGCCGGGGTTGAAAATGCCAAAGATGCAAAAAAAAAGAAAATGTTTTTTTTACGCCGCATCCCGCGCGACCCGTTTGCCACTGACCAACAGCTCAGCAATGCCGATACCTGGCGTATCCGTGCCTATGATGGTGCCATCGACGAGATGGCCAAGGATGTCTACGACGTTTCGTCGCGCTCAACAGCCATTGGCATCAACCAGCAACCTTACAGCGAGTGGTAGACAATGAAACGTGGATTTACCTTGATCGAGATGTTGGTGGTGTTGGCGATTCTGGCCATGTTGCTGACCATCGTGTCGCCACGCTTTATGCACATGTTGCAGCGCGCCAAAGAGACCACTTTGCGTCATGACCTGGTCACCATGCGTGACGCCATCGACAAGTTTTATAACGACAAAAACCGTTACCCGGAAACGCTGGACGAGTTGGTCGAGCGCCAATACCTCAAGTCTGTGCCACCCGACCCGATCACCGAGCGTGCCGATACTTGGGTCATCACCTTGCCGCCCAATATCGACGAGCAGGGCAGTGTGTTTGATGTGCATAGCGGCTCGGCACTGCTGGCAGAGGATGGGACCCCGTATGCCTTGTGGTAGGCGAGCGCAGGGCTTTATCCTGATCGGCATGTTTATGCTGATCATGCTGAGCGGCCTGATCTTGTCGGAGGCTGCCACGCGCTGGCAGACGCAAGTGTTGCGCGAGCGTGAGCAGGAGTTGATCAAAGTCGGCCTGGCCTACCGCGATGCCATCGGCCGTTATTACAACCAGACGCCGGGTGTAGTTAAAACCTTTCCTCCTACACTTGAGGCGTTGTATAACGATGAGCGTTTTCCAACGCCACGCCGGCATTTGCGCAAACTCTACTTAGACCCAATCACCCAAGCAGAAGGGTGGGGTGTGCTAACAGCTCCTAGTGGCGGCATTATGGGGGTCTATAGCCTTTCCTATAAAGAAGCCTTTAAAACCAAGGGTTATCGCGGTACGTTACAGTATCTCAATGACAAACGTACTTATGGCGAATGGTATTTTGTGTATGTACCACAACCCATCAGTGGCCGTAATGCGCTTTAAGCTTTTAGCACTGAAGTTGATTTAACTGGTGGTTGTAAACGATTTTAGTTGGTTGCATGCAGCCAGTTTTACAACCGGGAATTATTGAAAAAACCAATCAATTCAATTTGTTAGCTGGCTGGCATTAATATTGCCACTCATAGACCTAAACACCGATAAGAGAGTTGCCATGTCCAGTCAGTTATCCAACCCGCAAGGCTTGATTCGAGGGCTCTACCTTGAGCACCATGCCTGGTTGCGCGCCTGGATACAAAAGCGTCTGGGTTGCCCCAACTGGGCGGCAGACCTCACGCAAGACACCTTTGTCAATCTCTTACTCAAACACGAGCTGCCGGTATTAAACGAGCCACGTGCCTACCTGAGCCGGGTTGCGCATGGCCTGATGGTAGACCATGTGCGCCGCCGGGATCTTGAGCGTGCCTACCTCGAAGCACTGGCCTACATGGCCCCGGCTGAAGTCGGCTCGCCAGAAACACGCGCCATCATGCTCGAGCTGCTGGTGCGACTCGATATCATGCTCGATGGCTTGCCGCACAAAACCCGCACCGCGTTTTTGCTGGCCCAGCTCGAAGGTGCCAGCTATCCGCAAATTTCCGAGCGTCTGGGCGTCTCCGTGCGCACCGTAGGCAGCTATGTTTCTACCGCCATGCTGCAATGCATGACGCTGTTGCAAGAGCCTCCGCATGCGGCCTGAACTCGCACAACAAGTCACCCCGGCTATGCAGCAAGCCAGCGACTGGTATGCGCGTTGGCTCTCAGGCGAGATGGATGAAAAAGCCAAACGTGCCTGGCAAACCTGGCTGGAAGCCGATGAAGAACACAGCCGTGCCTGGCAACAAATTGAGCGCGTACAGCTTTATTTTGGCAAAGTGCCCGGTGCGCTGGCACTCGTCACGCTGCAGGCTCCGCCTTCGGCTGAGCGCAGACGCCTGCTCAAGCAACTGATTCTGCTGCTCATGGTCAGCGGCAGTGGCTATTATGCCTACCGCGAACAACCCTGGCGCGGCATGCTGGCCGACATCAGCACCGAGGTCGGCGAACGCCGCCAGTTAACGCTCGAAGATGGCACGCTGGTGCACCTCAACACCCACTCTGCCATTAACGTGGTCTACAGCAATACTGACCGGATTGTTGAGCTGGTGCGTGGCGAAATTCTGGTTGAAACCGCCCACGAAAACCTGCGCATTTACCGCCCATTCAGCGTGGTGACCAAGCAAGGCATGGCTACTGCGCTGGGCACACGCTTTAGCGTGCGCGAGTGGCAACAGCAGCAACGCGACTACACCAAAGTGAGTGTCTTTGACGGCATGGTCGATGTGCGTGCGCTTGGCCGCAAACAATCCCCGGTGCGCGTCAACGCCCGTGAGTCTGTGGTCTTCTCCGCCAATCAGGTCTATGCCAAAACCAAACTCAAAGCCACCGAAATGGCTTGGGTCAACGGCCTCATCGTCGTCTACGCCATGCGCCTGCAAGACTTTGCCGCAGAACTTTCACGCTACCAGTCCGGCGTGTTGCGCTGCGACCCGGCCGTGGCCGATTTGCAAATCTCCGGCTCGTTCCCGCTCAACGATATCCCCGCCATTTTGCAAACCCTGGAGCAAACCCTGCCCGTCAAAGTCGAGCGTTTCACACGCTTCTGGACCACCCTCAGTCCTGCCTAGCCCGCAATGCCGTCGTGGAGGACCGCTTCACAACGTGTTTTCTGAAGCGATCTTTGCAGGTTTTTTTAAAAAAACGCAATTTTATCTTCCGGTTTTTATTTCTCGTTCGGCATAGCAGTAATCACACAGATTATGCGTATGCAGAAAGTGCTTACCCACATGAAAAATAAAACCGCATCAGGATACACAACACCCCATTGGCTCGCGCTAGGCTTGAGCCTGGCGCTCTCTGCCTGGCAGACACAGGCCGAAACACTCAATGTCAGCCTGCCTAAAAAGAGCTATCAAATCCCGGCCGGGGACTTAAGCGACACCTTGCCCGACTACGCCGCTGAATCCGGCATCCTGCTCGGCTTTGACCCCATCCTCACCCAAGGCAAACGCAGCCCCGCGCTCAAAGGCAAATACGGCGTGCAAGAAGGCTTTGAGGCATTGCTCAAAGACAGTGGCCTAGAAGTCGTGCAAGACAAATCCGGCCGCTACCAACTCCGCCGCGCTGCACCAAAAGCCAAACCGATCCCCGGCGCACCAGAAAAAGAAGATAAAGCACTCAAGCTGGAAGGCATTGAGGTTCGGGCTAAACGCTTTTACGAAGTTGGGCCATTGCCTGGGCTTGGTCTGACGAAAGAGGAAATTCCCGGCAACGTACAAAGTATTTCTGCCAAGGAAATTAAAGAGGCGCATTCTCTAAGTATCACCGACCTCATGAACCGCAAGCTTCAGTCAGTGACGGTAAATGACTACCAAGGTAACCCGTTCCAGATGGATGTGCAATATCGTGGTTTTACGGCAGGACCGCAAATTGGCACGCCGCAAGGCCTGAGTGTGTTTATTGATGGCATCCGTGTCAATGAACCGTTTGGTGATGTGGTGAACTGGGACATGTTACCTATGAATGCCTTGGCAAGCGTGGATGTATTCCCTGGTTCCAATCCGATTTTTGGTTTAAACACCCTGGGTGGCGCCTTCTCCCTCAAAACTAAAGACGGCTTTAATAATAAGGGAGCTGACGTTGATATTTTGACTGGCTCGTTTGGCCGTAAACAGCTTCAGGTAGAAGGTGGCTGGAATAACGGCACAATAGGCTTATTTGGTGCCGGCAACTTCTTTCTCGAAGATGGCTGGCGTCAAAACTCTCCCAGCAGAGTCAACCAGGCGTTTGGTAAAGCCAGCTATAGAGGCGACAAACTGGATTTAAGTCTGAGCACTTTGCTGGTACAAAATAAACTCACCGGGAATGGCTTGCTGCCGAGTGAAATGTGGGCTCAAGATCCTACTAGTATCTTTACTGGTCCAGATCAAACCACGAACAACCTTGCGCAGTTCCAGCTTTCTGGTGCATTTCAGGTCACCGATACTTTTAGTGTAACTGGCCAAGCTTATCGCAGGAATAGCCGCCGTCATCAGGTTGGTGCTGATGTATTTATGGGGATTGATGATGGAGCCCTCGCGCGCCGCATTCCTTCGTCTACAGAGCAATATACTTGTTTGTTTACAAGTAGCGCAAATAACCAGTACGGCGTGCCGGATTACATCGTTGTTTCAATCGCAGAGGACAGTACGCAACCTGGATTTTATGACTCGTTTAGTAACACTTTCATATTGGACGCATTGGGGGGGCTTGCGGATTTAACTATTGCTGCCAATGATCCGACCGGACGCAACTTAGCTAACTATACAGGGGCTTTATTTAATGCTGAGATGCCTGAATATTATGCGAATGTTTTTAAGGATCAATATACATATTATAGAAACTCTTGGGAGACCCTTGTTTATAATCGAGCTGTAGAAGCTTATCGCTATAGTGGTAACTCGCCGGAATTTAACGGAGCAACAGATGGCGGTGAGGATGCCTATAAAGTAGGGGATTTCCGGGCACAGACTTTTCCCGTAGCTACACCAGGAGCAACGGTTTATTTTAATTTGGACAATTATTATTACTCTACCGTTAATGGTGTAAATTACAAAAATTGGGTGGTGCTTACTGCACCTAGAAATGCAGATAACTGTGCAGCCACACAAGGTCTAGACAAATCTGCGAAAGATGGCGCGTTTTCCTATTTCGCGCCTAACTCCTCAACTCTTGCCACTGTTGATGGTGCAGGTAGCGGTACTGGTGGTGTCGTCTATGAAGTTGATCCTGACACCGGAAAAAAATACTACACACCTACAGCGATATTTACTGATAACAATATTGACCAGATCACCAATGGCGCATCAGTACAATTAAACTGGCACCTAGATCATCATAAACTGATGGTAGGTGCATCTATCGATGCTGCAGATGCTACCTATGCTAACAAACAACGGTTGGGCCTATTGGATGCAAGCCGTAATGCGTATCTTGCACCAGATGATATCCATCCCATGTATACCGGTGCAGATGAATGGATTAGCAATAATGACTTTTCTGGGACACAAACAACCAAAAGTCTTTATTTTAGTGAAACTTGGACTCCAGTTGATAGCTGGCATTTCAGCATATCTGGACGTTATAACAATACGCAAACAAAAAACAAGATTGCTGCACGTCGTGGCATTGGAGCCTATGAAATCGGCGATGTGATTGGGTACCCTGATTTTTACAATATTTGTACTGACTCTGCTTGTACAGGCGTTTCCACGCAGTACACCACTCCACGAATTGTGAATGCACTGGATAGTGCTGAGACAGAAAAGTTTACATTCAACTCTTTCAACCCGCAATTGGGTGCCAGTTGGCAAGCCAGGCCTGATTTAAATGTTTATGCAAACGTGGCACAGGGCACACGCGTACCTAGTGTGATTGAGCTTGGCTGCGCGCTGGATCACGGGCCTTCTGGCGTATTTTTAAACGATGGCAATGGTGGTACTTATGAAGTGCCAAAAAGTATTGCAGAGAACCGTCAATGTACTCTTCCAACTACCCTTTCTGGCGACCCTTATCTGCCGCAAATTAAAGCAACTAGTTATGAGTTAGGGATGAGAGGCGTATGGGGTGAGAATACACAATGGAATATCAATGCCTATCAAACTGACCTTAAGGATGATATCTATTTTGTGGCTATTGGCAATGGTCGCGGATTTTTTGACACTGTAGGAAAAACACGTCGCCGTGGCATTGAAGCTGGCGTTAAAGGAAATGTGGATCGTTTGCATTTCGGCTTGAACTACGGCCTCACCGATGCCACGTTTCAAGATGATTTTCTGATGTATAGCGTTGATAACAGCAGCGCAAGAACTTTGAATCCGCTAGGTGAGGGAGTGATTAATGTGAAGCCAGGTGATCGTATGCCAGGTGTTTCATTACACAGCCTAAATGCGACCTTGGGTTACGACCTCACCGACAATTGGAATGTTGGGCTGACCATGGTCGCACATTCTGAAAGCTTTCTGCGCGGGAATGAAAACAACGAACATAAAGTTGGCATATCACGAACCTTCACCGCGATTCGACAAGTCGATGATGGCACCGGTAATGGAACAACTATACCTGAAGTTTATACCCGAGTATTAGCACCGACAACTAACCCAGGAAAGGTGCCTGGCTATGCAACCTTTAACCTGCAAAGTAGCTATCGTTTTAATAAAGAGTGGACAGCAACCTTACTGGTCACCAACTTATTTGACAAAGAGTATTTCACGGCTGGTCGGTTAGGTAGAAACCCTTTTTCACCCAGCGTATTGGGCAATATTGGGCCTGATGGCTACAACCATAACTCTAATGATTGGCGCAGTACAAACTTTATCTCACCGAGTGCGCCGCGAGGTATCTGGTTTAGTTTGAATTGGCATTTCTCGCCTGATTAAGCCCTCAAATAATTCAATTTGACGCCCTGTGAGTAAAGTTATGTTAACGACGTCAGGCTTTTTGCGTCGCCAGCGATTAAACAAGTAAGAGGGTGTAAATGTGAAAAATTCCCGTTGTGTGTATGGAATTTTCCCGATTGGTTTTTGCGATAGTAATTTTGGGTTGCGCTTGGCCTTGATCCGGTAATTTGCATTTGAGCAGTTTTTATTGATAAGTCTATTTTTGGAGCGAGCTGTGGATTTGGTGCCTGATATTGTTGATCTCGTGTTGTATTTGCTGGGTGCGCTCTCGGTGCTGGTGTGGTCCATCATCATCGTCAAAAGCTGGGTGTGGTTCAAGTTGCGCAGTGAGTCCAACAGTTTTTTGTCTGAGTGGCAGCAGGTGAAAACCATTTATGAGTTGCCGCGCATTATTTCGCACAGTAACAGCAGCTTTGCGCGTTTGTGTGATGCGGGGATGCGGGCGATGAATGAGGTGATGGCGAATTCGGTGTTGCGCCGCAACGAGCGCCAGGAGCTGATTTTGCTCTCGCTCAAGCAGCAGGCTTATCTGGAGCAAAAGCGCATGGATGGCGGCGTGGCGGTGTTGGCTAGCATTGGTTCTACCGCCCCGTTTATCGGCTTGTTTGGCACGGTGTGGGGCATTATGAATGCGCTCAAGACGATCACAGCGACGGGCTCTGCCGGGTTGGATGTGGTTGCCGGGCCGATTGGTGAGGCGCTGATTGCGACGGCGATTGGCATTGCCACTGCGGTGCCTGCGGTGTTGGCCTACAACTATTTTATGCGCAAGCAAAAAGTGCACAGGGCCGATATGGAGCAAGTGGCGAGCCGTTTTCAGTCCTTGCTGACACAATCTGGCGTAGAGGGTTAATGCCATGGCGATGTTTAGTGATGGTGAGAGCGAAGATTTGGTCAGCGAAATCAATGTGACGCCGCTGGTCGATGTGATGCTGGTGTTGCTGACGGTGTTTATTGTGACGGCGCCATTGCTGATGAACGCGGTGAAGGTCAAATTGCCGCAGGCCAGTGCCGAGGTGGCGGTGACTGTGCCTAAAACCGCCCACATTAGCGTGACCGATGCCGGGGAGGTGTTTCTGGACCAGCAAAACATGCCGCTAGACACCTTGACCAAAGAGCTGGGCGTACTCAAGCAGAAGCATGACCCGGCGGTGGAGATTTATGCCGATGAGCATGCGCAGTATGGCGTGGTGGCCAAAGTGCTGGCCGCGATTCAGCGCGCGGGCATCAGCAAGTTCAGTTTTGTGATGTCGCCTGAGTCACGAAAGTAACACGCCATGACCACCCTGATTTATCCTCAAGCTCAGCATGACTCACTGCTTTGGCGGGCCGTTGTGCTGTCGCTGGGGTTGCATCTGGTCGTGGTGTTGCTGTATCCAACATTAAGCCAGATTCAGTTGCCTGCCATCCCCGAGCGCATGGAAATTGAGTTTTTTTCGACCAAAGCGCCAGCCCCAGCCGTGCAACAGGTGTCACCACCCGTGGAGACGCCCAAGCCTGCTGAGCCACCCAAGGCTGAACCTAAGCCGATGGTAAAGCCTGTGACGCCTGTAGAGACACCCAAGCCAGTATTGGCAGCGCCTAATAGCCATGACGCAGATTACCGCGTGCAGGAGCAGCCTGTACAGCCGCCCGCCAAGGTTGAGCCAAGCCCGGCGCCGCCTGCGCCCACCAATACGGCCGAGAGTGCGCCGCATGCGACAAGCTCAAGCGCTGAAAACACCGCCAAAGATGCCAAGCCCAGCGCTGCCGCTGTCACCACCGCTGCTGCATCAACCGAGTCTGATGAACTCAGTGCAAGTGATAGCGATGCCTGGGGGGATTATGGCGAACAACTGCGCTCACTGGTGAATAAAAGCAAACAATATCCGGCCATTGCCATCCGCCGTCACCTCGAAGGCGAGGCCACGGTGGTCGCGCAGTTTGTGCGCGGTGAGTTGGTCAATGTGACGGTCGCAGATAGCAGTAAACATGTCCCCCTCGATGAAGAAGCCATGCGCATGGTGAAAAAGGCCATTGCGCAACTCGGTGTCAAAGACAGCCTGAAAAAGAAGAGCTTCAAAATAACAATACCGGTCTCTTTCAAGCTGGAATAACGCGCGGTTTCATGAAGTCAGGCATGCTCAGAAAGTTTATCCCTCACTTTCGCTAACAGGTATGTCTGCTCTCCAACCCCTGTACCTGCCACTTTCCTCCGGTGGGTACAGGGTCTTTTTTTAAGTGAACATTGAGCGGCGTCAGTGGTGATCAATCGTGGTAAAGCTGGTGACCGTTAAATGTAATAAACATAAGCTTTGGGAGAAGCATACACAATATCATTTGCTCTGCAACTGGGTAAATTGCATCTTGTAATCCTCCACCCATTGCTGCGCATGATGGCGTTGTTTGGCGGTTGTACTGGCATGTAGGCTCGCGATGGTTTCACAGGTTTGCTGCGTGACTTTATCAATATGAGTTTGGTAAGCCGAATTCGGGCTGTTTTGCATACGTTCAAACCCTGCGCGGACCAGTTGCGATTTCTCTTCGTTTGACGAGGCTGGATTGCGTAATGCCTTGAGGATAGAGAGCGTATCTTCGTCGCGCCGCAAAATCTCGGCGTAGATGATGGCGGGATCAATGTCACTCTTGGCAATGGCCTGTTTTAAAAGGGTTATTTGTTTTTCGTTTAAATCGCCATACACTTTTTCAGCAAAATCCGTGGATTTCTCTAACCTCACTTCTCGCTGTTCTTCTAACGTTTCCTGCCACCATTCCTCTTTCCATTCCTGGTTGCGTTTTTCCAGCTTTTTCTCGAAATGCTGTAGTTGTTTTTCACTCAGCGTGTCGGCGACTTCGACGATGATAGGGATGATTTTTGTTTGAAGCATCTGCACATTTGATTTGATGGATTCAATGCGCTGGCAGGCCGTTTGTGCGCTCACATCATGGCTGAGGTCATTATGTATTTCATCCAGTAATGACACATACCGCGGTAACTCATTTTTACGATGCCAGGCATGCAAGTCCCGCAGGGCGGGTTTGAGTTTGGCTTTTTGCGCTGCACTAAAATCAAAATAATCATCCAGCCGCCATGCGATGAGTGCAGGTGCGTTGTTGTAGGCGGTCTTGACCAGGCTACAACTCATGAGTGAAAAAGCGAGGGCGAGGATTAAAATTTTTTTGATGATTCGCATGTTTCTACGACCAGGATTGCCGGACTAAGTTTGCGATACTGGCTACTTGTATTAGCACTGTTTTCAGTGCTAATACAAAGGCGCTTTCGGCCTGCCTCCTCGGGTTCGATCTGGCAAGGGAATGAGGCGTGTCAGGCAGCACGCCACTGCCTGATGGCTGGACTAACGTTGATAACCCGGAGGAGGAGGTGGGGGCGGTGGATAATAGGTTGGAACACTTGCTGATGAGGCGCGCTGGCTGCCTTGTGAATAGGTCCTTGCCATGCTGGCAGGCACCGGGATTTTATGTCCAGCTGCATACATGCATTGATAGTAGGCATTATCGTATTTGTCTTGGGCGTTCATGCCACTGACGGTCGCTGTATTGGCGCCGATGGCTCCACCAGACAGCGCACCCATGCCAGCACCAATCGCTGCGCCTTCGCCGCCACCAGTTGCAGCGCCAATGGCTGCCCCTATGGCAGTACCTACAGCGGTCGTGGTAGCGAGACTGGCGTTATATTGCTGGTTAACGGTCTTGCCGCCAATTTGCGTCAGCGCAAAATCCCGGCAAGACAGGTCATCTGCCCTGAAGGCGTTGAAGTCTTTGCCGGTGCCTGGTAGGGCCATGCTGCTGGGGCCTGTGGGGTTAGTCGCGCAGGCAGTCAGGCTCAGCATAAGTAGCAAGGTCATGTGCCTATTGAGATGCATGACAGTCTCCTATTTGGCTGGTGTGTTTGTTGGCGGCGTCGGTGTGACTTGTTTCCAGCCGGCGGGACACTCTTTAACATAGGGGTAATAGCCGTTAGCAGCCTCGCAGTAATACCAGTAGGCATTATTGTTGCTGGCGCTGGTGGCTGGCGCTGTGCTGTTGCCTGGGGCTGCATTTGTGGCATTGTTACTGTCCTGCTCGATATACACCTGTGACTGCGGCTGGGTAATCACCACGGGCGGTGGACTGTACACATACGGGTAAGGGTAGGCGTAGGGTGCGTAGGCATAAGGAAAAAACGGGTAAGGGGCGCCAAAATACAGACCAACGCCGCCATGCCAGCCGCGGCCAGGCGGATGTGCGTATGCAAGTTGGCTAGCGAGGGCGCAGAAGACGCCCAGGCTAAGGTAAATCATCTTTTTGAGTGTGGATGTTAGCGGTTGCATAAGCCCTCCAGAAAACGTTATGTAGATAACAATTCTGACAGAAGGGCTTGCAAAACCCTCCCGATGAGCGGGCTTGGTTTTGTAACGGAGTGTATCTTTAAAACAGCTGAGCGGGGCTATTGACGGTGCGGATGGTAAACAACGCAGGTATTTTTGCCGGACTCCTTGGCTTCGTACATGGCCTGATCTGCGTGACGAATCAACGTATCGACTGTGCAACCATGGTCGGGGAAGATGGCAATACCGATACTGATGGAGACAGACGCAGCATAGCCATTGAGCGGGATGGGTTCTTTCACCACTTGCAGGATTTTGTGGGCGTGCAACAGCATGTCTTCGCTATTGCTGATGTTGATCGCTAGAATGGCGAACTCATCCCCGGCGAAACGGGCGAAGGTGTCCGCTTGTCGCGACATTTTCTGGATGCGACTGGCAATCTCAATCAGTAGCTGGTCGCCTGCAAGGTGGCCATGGAGGTCATTCACTGCTTTGAAGCCATCCAGATCCATAAAAAACAGCGCAAATTTTTTCTGTTCACGCTGACTGCTGTAAATGGCCTGTTGTAAGCGATCCAGAAACAATCGGCGGTTGGGCAGACCGGTGAGGTTATCGGTGTGTGCCTGCTGCCAGATGGATTGTTCAAGCAGTTTAGATTGCGAGATATCGGTATGCGTGCCTATCATGCGCTTGGGGGTGTCTTCGGCGGTGCGTTCCACCACCATGCCGCGAGAGAGTACCCATTTGTAATCGCCATTTTTGCAGCGAATCCGATATTCGATTTTGTACTCCGGCTGTTGGTCATAGAGGTAGGCATTGAGAGAGTTTGTGAAGCGTTCCTGATCTTCTTCGTGAATCAACGCACGTAGTGTCTCTAGTTGCGGGAGCAGCGGCTCACTTTGGTAGCCCAGCATTTTGCGCCAGTTGGGGCCAAAAAAGTAATGCCCAGTGATGAGGTCATAATCCCAAACCCCATCGCCGACGGCATCCATGGCTTGTTTCCACAGCTCCTGACTTTTGGCTTGCTGTTCATAAAATACTTGTAACTGCTTGCTCAGTTCCGTACGCTGAACGATCTCTCTGCGCAACTCCATCAGCTTCATGGCCTGGTTCGCCAGGATGGTCAACAAAGTAAGTTCGGCCTCGCTAAAGTGGCGAGGTACATGGTCCATCACGCAAAAAGTGCCGATGGCATAGCCTTGATCATTAATCAGCGGTATTCCGGCATAGGCACGAATATACGGCGCCTGAATGACAAGCGGATTATTCTTGAACAATGCATCCTGCAGTGTGTCTTCAATCACCAGCCGTGTTTTTTGTTCCACCGTCAGTTGGCAAAAGACATCCTCACGCGGGGCTTCGCAGAGATCTAGTCCTTTGGCAGATTTAAACCATAAGCGGTCCTCTGCCATCACTGTCACGCTTGCAATTGGTGTTGAGAAGAAGGTCGAGGCCAGGGCGACTAACTGATCAAAGTCAGCTTCGGGCGGAGTGTCAAGAATATGATAGCTTTCAACCGCCGCCAGACGTTCTAGCTCTTTATTATGGTTTAACAAGTGAACGGTACTCCATCAAAGCAGACATTAAGTTGGTCACACACTTGGTAAGTTGGTTCTTAAAGCAATCATACGCTAATTAATCTTAATAGATTTGCTGATAAGCTTAACCTTTTTTATTTTGTTTGGTAAATGTTATCTCGATAATTTATCGTTGTTGTAGAGGCTTGTTTGTGATGACAAGCTGTCAGATTCATGTCATTAAATGCCGCTAGGGTAAACTCTGCATGCTTAGAGGTAGGCAGTTGCGGGTCAACACGGTATGCTAATACCTGTCCCGTGATAGGTTAAATCCGCATGCAACCGCAATCCATACAGCAAATCAATCTTTCTTATGACCAGCATCAAGACCGCCTGCTCATGCGTGCGGCGGTGAGTGACGAACAGGAAATCCAGGTCTGGATTACCTACCGCGTGGCAAGGCAGATTTTCAAGGTATTTAATCAGGAGGCGCATTTGCCGGTGTCTGGTCCGTTGCCCTTGTCTGAGCAAAGCCTGCCGGAAGCCACCCAGCAGTTTGTACAAGAGGCGGAAGCCGTAGAGGCCCTGGATGATCTGGACTTTGAGACGGCCTATCAGGCGCCAAAAAGTGTGGTCACCGAGCAAACCCTGCTGGCGGTGGAAACGCGTTTTGTCTCGGTCAACGATCAACTCAATCATGTGCAACTGGTGTGCGCCAATGGCATCAACGTGAATATCAATGTGAACCATGAGCTGGTGCTGGCGATCAGCCGCATGTTGCTGTTGGCCAGCAAAGAGGCAGGCTGGACACTGCCATCCGCGCCAGCCAAGGAACCTCAGCCCGTTTCGAGTATCGTAATGGACATCCCGGTAGAAAAACAGGTATTACATTAATGGATCAAATCACGCTGGGAGACAGCGGTATTCGCGTCTCCAGAATCACCTTGGGCACCATGACTTATGGTGACCAGAACACCCAACAGGATGCAGAACACCAGCTGGATTATGCGCTGGCAAATGGCATTAATTTTATTGATACGGCAGAAATGTACCCGGTGCCGCCCCGTGCAGAAACGGTGACGCGTACCGAAACCATGCTGGGGCACTGGATCAAAAAACAGCCGCGCGACCGGTTTGTGCTGGCCAGCAAGGTGGCCGGACCCCGCCGCGGCATGCACTGGATCCGCGGTGGCCCGAGCGGCATGGACCGTGCCAATATCCGCCAGGCGGTGCATGACAGTTTGCAGCGATTGCAAACCGATTACCTGGATGTCCTCTATCTGCACTGGCCCGAGCGCAATGTGCCCATGTTTGGCCAATATCAATTTGACCCGCATGCGGAACTGGATGCAGAAGGCCAGGCGATCAACTGGGTACCTATCCAGACCCAGCTTGAAGTGCTGGATGAGTTGGTGACGGAAGGCAAAATCCGTGCAATCGGCCTCAGTAACGAGCAACCCTGGGGGTTGATGGAGTTTTTGCGTATTGCGCGCGAGCAGGGCTTGCCGCGCATTGCCGTGCTGCAAAATTGCTATAACCTCATGAACCGCGGTATGGAGTTTGGCATGACCGAAGTGCTTTACCGGGAAGGGGTCGCGCTGGCGGCCTACTCGCCCTTGGCCTTTGGGCACCTCACGGCCAAGTATGTCGATGATCCGGCCACGCCCGGCCGCGTGACTTTGTTTGAGGGCTATGCCAAGCGCTATAAAAAGCCCGCGGTGCCGGCGGCGGCCAAAGCCTATGCCGAGTTGGCCCGTAGCCATGGCCTGACGCCGGTACAGCTGGCCTTGAGTTTTGTCTATCACCGCTGGTTTGTTGGCACCACCATTATCGGCGCGACCAGCCTGGCACAGTTACAAGAAAATGTGGCGGCTTATCAGGTCCACCTGAGCGAAGAGGTGCTGGCGGCCATCGAGCAACAACATCTCGTCATGATGAATCCAGCCCCTTAAGTTGGGCGCAATAGAGGGAATCCATATGCTATTTTTTCGCAGACTGCGCAGCCAGTGGCGACATGAGCGGCTGTTGAATGCGCTACTGGTGAGTGGCCTGCTGCTGGCAGGTCAAGCACAGGCAGCCCTGGTGAACGACATGCAATCCGCCTTGCGTACTTGCCAAACCGAGTTTGCAGACGATGCTGGCCGGCGACTGGTGTGCTTTGATAAAGTGGCCGAGCAATTCGCGCCCAGCCATGTGGTGGCACCTATCTTGGCGCCCAGCCAGGAAGCACTGGTCAAAAGCGTGAGTGCTGACACCGGCTACCTGTCACGCAAGTGGCATTTGAATAGCCAGGATGAGTTGCATTTTACCGACCTTGAAACGCACCAGCTCAATTACATTGTCACCAGCTATTCGAGCAACCCTAACGAGGTCCCGGTTTCGCCGTCACGCCCCAACACGCAAAACCGTGACCTCGGACACAACGACCTGCATTTTCAGATCAGCCTGAAAACCCAGCTGATGAATATGTCAGACTGGCTGCCCAAAAATCAGTGGGTGCAAAGCGCGCGCTTATGGGGCGCTTATACCCAGCAATCGTTCTGGCAGGTCTATAACGAAGCACAGTCTCGGCCTATGCGCGATCATAACTATTCGCCTGAGCTGATTTTGTCGCTGGGGCTCAACAAGCCGGCAGAGGGAGGGCTGTGGACCGCCATGCCTAATATGCTCAATCTGGGCCTGATGCATGAGTCGAATGGCCGCTCACAACCGTTATCGCGCAGCTGGAACCGCTTCTACCTGCAAGGGGGTTGGCAATTGAATGAACAATATAGCCTGCTGGTCAGGCCATGGTGGCGCATCCCCGAGAACAAGTCAGACGATGACAACCCGGATATCAGCAAGTATATGGGCTATGGCGATGTGACCTTGCACTGGGACAATGAACCCCACACCCTGGCCGCCAGCGTGACCTTGCGTAATAACATGCGCAGTGACAACAAGGGCTATATACGCACCGATGTGCAATACAAGCCGTTTAAAAACGAGAGCGTGAAGTTTTATGCCATGCTGGCCAGTGGCTATGGCGTCTCGCTCCTGGACTACAACCAGGCACAAAACATGTTTGGCATCGGCTTTGCTATTGGCGAATAGCCAGTAGCTGAGGGCAGATTGCAAGCAGGGTTATTGAATAATGTTATTGATCACCAAAACCTTTCAGCGCTTTTTAGATTCGGAGCAGGCCAGCAGTGTTTTGCTGATGCTGGCTACCATACTGGCACTGCTGATCGCCAATAGTGTGTTTGCCAGCCACTATCATGCGTTCTGGCATCTGCACGGCTTGGGGCTCAGCCTGGAAGAGTGGGTGAATGATGGTTTGATGGCCGTGTTCTTCTTGCTAATTGGCTTGGAGCTCAAGCGCGAGTTATACGTAGGCGAACTTTCCAGCGTCAACAACGCGCTGTTACCGACGATTGCCGCCCTGGGCGGTATGATTGCCCCTGCCTTGATCTTTTGGCAGATGAATCATGGCACGGCTTACCAGTCCGGCGTTGGTATCCCGATGGCCACCGATATTGCATTTGCCCTGGGCGTGCTCTCCATTTTAGGCAACCGTGTGCCGGCACCTTTGAAAGTCTTTTTAGTGGCTTTTGCCGTCATTGACGATCTTGGCGCAGCCATCATGATCGCCGTGTTTTACACCGCCTCAATCTCGCTGCCGCACTTGCTGGCCGCGCTCACTGTGCTTGCCTTGCTGTTTGCGCTCAATCGCTTGCGCGTGCTGTCTATGCTGCCATACCTGCTCGGCGGGGCCTTTATGTGGTGGCTGACCCTGAAGTCAGGCGTGCATGCGACGCTGGCGGGGATCGCGCTGGCGTTTGCCATTCCCTTTCAGCAGCTGGCCGAAGACGAGGATTCGCTTTCGCAACGGCTGGAGCATGCCTTGCACTTGCCCGTTGCGTTCTTCATTCTGCCGGTTTTTGCCTTTGCCAATACCGGTGTTCATTTGGCAGCGGACAGTGTGCAATCGGTGTTTACGCATAGCAACAGCCTGGGCATTATGGCTGGGTTGATTGTGGGCAAGCCGGTGGGCATTATGCTGGCAGTGTGGCTTTCAGTGGTTTTCGGGCTGTGCAAGTTACATCCGCCTTTGCGCTGGGCGCACATTCTGGGCGCTGGCATGTTGGGTGGTATCGGTTTTACCATGTCCATTTTTATTACCAACCTGGCTTTTGCTGGCATGGACGAGGCAATCAATCTTTCAAAAATGGCGATTTTGACCGGTTCGCTGCTGTCTGGACTCCTTGGCTGGGGATGGCTGAAGTGGACGCTGGGTCGCAGCCCGCGCTGATTTTTGGCAGCAGGTGGTTCTCAGTAAAATCATGAGCTGTTTTTAAGCCAGCTACGCAAGTGCTTTCTTGCCCTGCAGCGTATAGTGATCCTTAACGAGATGCCCATTGCCTCTCTTAATCACTCAAGGAGATTTATTATGTGGACTAAACCAGCAGCGACTGAAATGCGTTTTGGCTTTGAAGTCACCATGTATGTCATGAACAAATAATTCTGACCAAGGTTTTATTGCAAAATACCCGGTGTTAACCGGGTGTTTTGTTTTGGGCCGACGTTTTGTTGTGGTCAGGCTAAAAAGCAACGCGCAATACAACCGCTATCGCGGCACTTAAATCTCTATGGATTTTGTGACGCTATCGCCTTCAGCCAGAAGGGTCAGTTTCGTCAAGTCCCAGTCAGGCTGTTCTGCTGCCAGGCGTCTACGGCCAAGACGGTAGGCCTCTTCTACGCTCAGCGCCAATACATTGGTTTCCCATACGCGCTCACTGGCATCGGGTGCGCCTTGCCAGGCGCTGATATAAAAAATGGCCATACTCACTCCTTGATTAACATGCCACAGACAACAGGCTGTCTGCATGCGGTTGAGACACATAGAACGTGTCAGTACGAATATCAGCAAAGTATCGCGCTGCCCGGCGAGACGCTCGTGCGATTTAACCTGTGACTTTCGCTGTGATGTCCCCTGGCCCATGCCTGCTGACCATCGTTATCGGGGCTCACAATTCTTACAGCAAACTCAGTCTTGCCGCGATAGTGAGGCGAACCCTCGCCCGCCACACTCTCCGCTTAAGGTCACTGCATGAACCATCACCGTTGAGAGGAGGCAGACATGATAGATGCCCGCGACATTAAACCCGATATGCCCGTCACCACCGCCCAGTCCGAGCATGTCGCTGTGGTTGATCATATGGTTAGCGACGACCTGATCAAACTTAAACAAGACACGTCTGGCGTGCATCACTTTATCCCGGTGAGCTGGGTGATTTCGACTGAGGGCGGTATCGTGAAAATTAACCGGACGCTGGCGCAAATGACCACAGACTGGGCCACCGAGGCATCATCCTGAGTTTGCCCTGCATCAAGGCTTAGGCGATGTGCACACGTGGACGGCGCTTGCCTGGATTTGCCCGTGAGCTCAATGTGTTGGACGTGAAACATCGCTAAACATCCGCTTCTAAGCCGCGCGCACAGCCAAAACAAAGACCTGCGGTAAGCAGGTCTTCGCTATCAGGGTGCGCCAGTGCAGGGTGTGACTTTCTGGCCTGGTTTAAGAATGCGCATCGGCCTCTGCCTGCGCGGCATCCCGCAATTTCTTCACCTCGTCATGATTGCGTTTTGCGCCTTCGAGCTGACGAACAACCACAGTACGGATATGGGTTGGCAAATCCATTTCAGCGGCTTCTTGGTAAGCCTTCAGCGCCACATCCTCGCCGCGTTCGGTTTCATTAAGCACCGACAGCGTATTGTTGCTGGTGAGGGCTGTTTTAAGATCTATCCAGTGTCTGTGCAGCGCGCCGCCCAAGCTGGTTGAGGCGGCGGGTTCGCCCCCTTGCGAGCGCACCAGCCCTTGCAACTCTTGTACGCTGGCCGCCACCTCTTGCGAGCGCCGCATGAAAAAAGCCTTGAGTTGGGGATGATCTACATTCTCAGCCGATGCGCGAAACCCTTCTTCGCCATCGCGGGATACCTCAATCAAATCGTTCAGGGTAGCAATGAAATCGTCTCTGTCTGTCATGTCTCAGTCTCCAAAAGCGGTTGTTGATGGTGAGAAGATCTGAGTATGCGATAGCACAGCCTGGTCCCCCATCGGATGAATGCGCAAGCTGGTGTAAGAATGGCTATCTATAGGCCCGCTTATCTGGGCAGATAGGCCCCTTTCTCCCACCTGGCCACGCCAAGGGGCTGCTTATGTTTCCGTCGGCCAACGTAAATTCTGACAGTCAGATCAGCCTGTTGCGGGTATGGATGCGGCTGTCCTGCTTGCATAATGGCGCATCGTTCTTTACAGGAGATGATGATGAATCCCATCCGTTTATTCGACTATGTGACACCGCGTAGTGAGCAGCCCAAGGTGCTCGCGATGCCCAAACCCGGTGTCACGCAGTTGCTGATATTTTATATATTGCCACTGTCCTTGATCCCTTGTATCACGATGTACTTGCGGCTGGATCATCAGGTGCCCAAATTGTTTTTTGACCAATTACCAGGTAACCGCTTGCTGATGGTGAGCGTCGAGTTGTTGTTTCTGCAATTGCTGCTGGTGCTGGTGATGGCATGGATTACACAGCATCTGGCGCAGATGGTGGGTGTGAAGCCTGGCTTCCGGGATGCGCTGTTGTTAATCACGCTGGCGACAACCCCGCTGTGGCTGACTTCGCTGTTTTACCTGGTCCCCAGCCTGAGCGTTAATGTGCTGGTGCATGGGGTGGCGGCGCTGATTGCCGTTGCGCTGGTCTACCGCGGTGTGCGCTATGTGTTTGGTATCCGTGAGCGCGGGGCACTGTTCTCACTCACCCTGGCCATTATCTGCACCGCCGGGCTGGGCTTTGGCGTGATTCTGATCGGCTCGTTGATTTCGTGGGAAACCATTGAACAACTCCAATTTGCCGTCAAAAAACCTTAGCCAGGCTGCCGGTGTTATTTGAATCCGTCTGGTCAGGGTTCTGCCGGGTCTGACGGCTCAATGTGGTTGGGGCTGGGATCAGGCCATGTGTCAGGGCATAGCGGATCAACGCCGCATTATTGGTCACCCCCATTTTGCGCAAGATTTTGGCGCGGAAGACACTGACAGAGCCCGGGGCGATGTCAAGCTCATCTGCCACGGCATTAACCGGTTGGCCTTTGATCAGTTTGAACAAGACCTGTAACTCCCGCAACGATAACTGCTCATGCCGCATGGGTTGTGACTCCGTCAACAGTTGGTGGTGGCGCGGCATCAGGCAGGATTTTCCGCGCGCAATGCTGCGGATGGCTGGTATCACCTGCGAACTTTGCGTGGTGTAAGGCAGATAGCCCTGACAGCCCAGACGGATGAAATGAATCATGCGGTCAGGCCGCTCACTGCCATTGATCACCAGAATCGGCAGCCCCGGTGCAGCATGTTTGAGATCGCACAAAACTTCAAGACCATTTTGGTTGGGGGCCGAAATGTCCAGAATAATCGCATCCAGCGGTTGCTGATGGATCAGGCGAATCGCTTCGCGCACCGTGGGCACTTCGTAAAGCAGCTGCAGGCGCAGATCATTTTGTAACAGGGTGTGTAATGCGTGATGGCTCAGGGCATGACCATAAACCAGTAATAATTTTTTCATGGCGGTCTCGTCTCGTTTATGTGTGATCAAAAACCGGCACGCGAATACCGGGGCTTAAAACGCCTTCTAGTTATTTTTTAATGTTTTTAATTTTTAATCGTGTGCGGCTACGGTCGCATGCACACCGCTGGTTGCTTCCCTATTCTCAGAGGCGTTCGAGTCGGTATGTCGGGCAGTTTTGTGGCTGCCTTTGACATTCCAGATCACATTGCCGACATCATCTGCCACCAGCAACTGCCCTTTTTTATCAACAATCACACCGACGGGACGCCCCCGTGCCTGCCCGTCTGCATTCAAAAACTCGGTCAGTACGTCAATGGGTTGCCCGGCGGGCTTGCCCGCTTCAAACGGCACAAAAATGACTTTATAGCCGTTGTAAGGCTGACGGTTCCAGGAGCCGTGCTGGCCGACAAACATGCCGTTTTGAAATTGCTCGGGCAGCTGATTGCCTTTGGCCGGGAATAGGCCCAGTGAAGCCGTGTGTGTGCCCAGTGCATAATCAGGAGGGATCGCTGTGGCAACCAGCTCAGGGCGGGGCGGTTGTACCCGCTCATCTACATGTTGGCCGTAGTAGCTGTAGGGCCAGCCATAAAAGCCATTCTGTTTGACCGAGGTCATGTAATCCGGCACCAGGTCACTGCCGAGTTCGTCTCGCTCATTGACCACGACCCACAAGTCGCCTGTATGCGGTTCCCAGACCATGCCATTCGGATTGCGCAAGCCGGAAGCATAGATGTGATGCTGGCCAGAGACTGCATCGACCTCCCAAATAGCCGCCCGCTCTTTTTCTTCATCCATGCCGTTTTCACCGACATTGCTGTTGGAGCCGACGCTAACATAGAGTTTGCTGCCATCTGGCGCGGGCAAAATATTCTTGGTCCAATGATGATTGCGTTCTGCGGGCAGGTCGGTGACTTTGGTAGGGGCGGCGGTGATTTCAGTCTGGCCTGGCTGGTAAGGGAATTTGATCAAGGCATCAGCGTTGGCCACATAAAAGGTGTCCCCGATCAGGGCCATGCCAAACGGCGAATGCAGGTCTTTGATAAAGACATGTCGTTCTTCTGCGACGCCATCGCTGTCATTGTCGCGCAGCAGCATGATGCGGTTCATGCTCTCAGCCCCTGCGCCGCCGTCTTTCATAAACAGGCTGGCAATCCAGCTTTTGAGACTGAACCCTTCATTGTTAGGCGGGTGATTGGTTTCTGCCACCAGAATATCGCCATTAGGCAACTCATACAGCCAGCGCGGGTGATGCAGGTCGCTGGCAAACGCGACTACATGGGTGCCTGGCGCAGAGGCTGGTTTTTCACCTTGCGGCCAGCCAACCGCTTTTGCCACATGGACGGTGGGAAGCCAGCTGGCATGATAGGAGGACAGGTCTGGTGCTGGCCCATAGCTGGCCGACTCAGGCAGTTGGGCCGGTGGCGAACAGGCACTCAGTCCCAGCAGGCAACCGCTGATCAGGGACAGTTGAAAACGGGGCGGACGGTCTGTGGCGGTATGCATCGTGTACTCCTCTCTATCATCTGTGTCTGGTCTTTGCCAGACTGGTTTTCATGGCATGGTCTGCCAGATGGCAGCTAGCGCCGGGTCGCCACAATCTGGTGAATGCCGGTGAGTCCCTGTTCAAACTGGATCAGGCTGGCGGTCAGATACAGTCGCCAGGCACGGTAACTGCGTTCGCCCAGGGTGCGGGTGATGTCCTGGTGTTGCGACGCCAGTCCACTCAGCCAGTGGCGCAGGGTCTGAACAAAATGCTGGCGCAGCCCCTCAATGTTAAACACCTCAAACTGGGCGGCATCCATACACTGCAGCAGCTGTGGAAAGGTGGCCAGCCCGCCTTGCGGGAACAACTGCTGATTTACCAGCGTATGGGCTGGGTCCTCAGGCTGCCAGGCTGCGCGCTCGTTGGTCATGCCATGGCTCAAAAACAAGCCGCCCGGTGTCAGCGCGGCATGGACTTTATTCAAGAACGCCGGCAAATGCGGTTCACCTACGTGTTCGGCGACCCCGATACACACGGCTTTGTCGTACTGGCCTTGTGCCGCCACAGCGCGATAGTCGCCAGGGATCAGTGTCACCAGATGGGTGAGTTGTTCGCTTTGGATCAGCTGGCTGGCATAGGCATATTGGGCAGGGTTCTGGATATAAGCATGCACAAAGACCCCGTAATGCTTGGCGGCCCAGCAGGCCAGTCCACCCCAGCCGCCACTAAGGTCGAGCAAATGGTCACCGTGTTGCAAACGCAGCTTCAGGCAAATCAGTTCCAGCTGGTTTTGTTGCGCCTGCCCGAGCTCACGCGTTTGG
Source organism: Methylophilus sp. YYY-1 (assembly GCF_029132825.1). Lineage (NCBI taxonomy): Bacteria > Pseudomonadati > Pseudomonadota > Betaproteobacteria > Nitrosomonadales > Methylophilaceae > Methylophilus > Methylophilus sp. YYY-1. Next base: position 1,030,038 of record NZ_WOVG01000001.1, on the reverse strand, counting down.
CCACAAAAATAGGCGCAGGAATGCAGCATACGTTCATCCAGCCAATGGCGATAAAACTCAGCCGGCACATCGTAGTTGAGTGGCAACAGACCAGACTTTGGTGCGGCGTCGTGGCTAGGTGGTAATGGTGCCAGCGCACGTAATGCACGCGCAAGTGTGGTGGCCAAGGGGATAGGCAGAGACTGGAAGTATTCCAGGCATTGCAGCGCAGCGTGAAAGTCGCCCACGACCTGGATGTGACCGTCTATATACGCAGTCATCCAGGGGACGGGTGTGGTCAACAAGTGAGGATCACGTACCAGTTCTGCAGACAGTGACAGCGTAAATGCCGGTGATTGCTCGCCCACATAAATCAACTGGTCATTCCATAAACGCAGGGCAAACGCATCTGTATAGTCTTCAAATAGCTGATTCAGCAGTAATTGGGCCTGGGTCAAGGCCTGTTGTTGTTCTTGTTGCTTGGTCTGATGCCAATGCCAAAACTGCTCCAGCGTCAGGGCATCCAGTGGGCGTGCCTCCAGAGGCAGCACATTAATAGGGCGGTTGTACATGGGTGACTCCTCACAGTTGTCCGTGTTTCCGTCAAAAAAATAAAGCCCCGCTTTGACTGCTGCGTTGCGTCAAATGAAGATGTCGATGAACTTTCGCGTCGCCGGCGCAGTAAAAAAAGCAGGTGGTTTGAATGTGTCTTCAGGCCTGAAGTGTAAGAAAAGCGCCCAAGAAGCCAATATAGGCAGATGACTGATTGTCATGTCAGACCTGTCTGACAGTGTAGGCGGGGTGTCTTTTGCGGGCGGAATGCCTCGTCCCGTCATGCTTGTCTCAAGACCGTGACACCCATGAATGTTGCCCGTTTCCCTGTCCGACAACTCCTACAATAAATTGCGCCGTTGTGACATGGGCACTGGTTTCGCTTTTCTCCATAATCGTTTACACATTCATTTTTCCAATCACCCTTACCATTGAGGAGACCATCATGAGATTAAAAACTGGCCTGGAAAATCGTCTAATGGCTACCTTGCCTCAAGCAAGCCCGAATGCAACATTGCGTGCTAAAACAAGTCTGGCCTTGCTGGTGTTAGTCACCGGCCTGGCTGCCTGCGACAAGCAAACCACGGCTTCCGGCGATCCCTCTGCTAAAACCGAGGCGGCTGCAAGCACTGAAACGATCAAGTTTGTCACCACCCAGGATGGCTCGCCATTGGAAATCAAGCCTGAATTGTTTGATACGCCAGCCGCCAAAGAATTTTTAGCGACAGGTAAGAACCCTTATGTCGGTAAAGAAGATGCGATTGCAGCAGGTAAAAAAATCTTCCAGCTGTATTCTTGCACCCAATGCCATGGCCCGGAAGCGGGTGGGCAAGTGGGCCCTGCGCTCACCGGCCCCAACTATAACTATGCCAAAGACGCCACCAATAAAGGCATGTTTGAAACCGTGTGGCATGGCACCAATGGCGGCATGGGGGCCAAAGGCAAAGGCTTGATGGACCCTTCAGACCCGAATAACGGCATCACCCCGGATGAGTTACTCAAAGTCATTGCCTGGATCCGTAGCCACGGCCAACTGACCGGCAATGAAGACGCCGCTTCGTGATAATCCTACAAATTTGAGGTCGCTAGGCTGACATACAGCCTGCCCTTGCATCCTTAGCATAGAAGCATGCCTGTCTGACCAGACAGGTTTTCTTCTTATTTGATAAGGATGCCCCTATGAACAATCCCCTTTCTTTTTTGATCGCAGCCCTGTTGGTGGCTAGCAGTGTGCCCAGCCTGGCTGCGGATCATGTCTCTCCCGATGCCACGCCTCCGGCGCAAAAACAAAAAAACCAGGTGCCGGATACCACCAAAAACGGTCACTATCTGGAGCCGCAGCAAGATAATAATAATCTGCCGCCCAACACCAAAGACACCGCCAGCCAGCCGCAAAATGCCCAGTCTTCCAAGCCTGGCAATATGGAAAAAAGCAAACGCTTTCAGCAGGATCCGAAACAGGGTGGCACCGACGTCAAGTAACGATCACGAGCTTAAGCCCCTTGCTGCATACTGAGTGGCGGTAGCAACAGACCCGTGCGGCCCCGAACCTATCTTCATCCATGGGTTACGCGGCATAAAAAAATGCCCCTGGCCATGGCTGGCACAGGGGCAACGGAGAGAAGATCGTAGCGTGGGGACTTACTGTGCGACCACAATATCGTCTTTCACAGCAGTCACACCTTTGACATTTTTAGCCAATTGCACTGCTTTATCTGCTTCGGCCTTAGTTTTAGCCACGCCAGATAATTGCACCAGGCCATTGCTGTCGGTTTCAACTTTGATATCGGTGGCACTCACGGCTTTGTCCTTGGCCAAGGCCGCCTTTACTTTGGCCGTGATCACGGTGTCTTCTACCTTGGTACCAATGGAGTCGCCATCCGCGGCAAAACTTGCCATCGGCAACAATAAAGCACTTACCAGCAAAATGGATTTCAATGTCGTTTTCATGTGCAGTCCTTTCAAAATCATCGAGCTCTCATTATTCAAAAAATGCGCAGGGCCAGCCATACACCGGATTCTGATCCTGCCGTAGGAGTTGACTGACGAAGTTTGTAAGTACGATAAGATAGCGCTTTAGCGCTTCACTCACCGTTGAAATCTTTTTTACCATGACTACCACTTTTCCGTTGCTACATCATCAAGTCTTGAACGCGTCCACTGAACCCAGTGGCACGCCTTTGTTATTGCTCCATGGTCTGTTTGGCTCCGCCGACAATTGGGGCAGTATTGCCAGGTATTTCGCCCAGAAGCGCTCGGTGATCAGTGTCGATTTGCGTAACCATGGCCGCTCACCGCACCATGAGTCGCAAACCTATTCCGAAATGGCGGCGGATGTGCTGGCCGTGTGTGAGCATTTGAAGCTGACGCAAGTGCATGTATTAGGCCATTCGCTGGGCGGCAAGGTGGCCATGCAGTTTGCCATGCAATGGCCGCAACGCGTGAGCAAGCTGATGGTGGTGGATATGGCCATGCGCGCTTATGCCGATGTGCACACGCCGCTCATAGACCCCATGCTGGCGGTAGACTTGCACCAGTGTGCGTCCCGCGGTGACGTGGATAAAGCGCTCGCTCCTGCTATCCCCAACCTGATGGTGCGCCAGTTCTTGCTCACCAATCTGCATAAGGTGGATGGTCGCTTGCAGTGGCGGCTCAATCTCGCGGCCCTCAAAGCCAATTATGGGCAACTGCAGTCAGCACTTTTGCCGCCAGTGGCCACTGGCCTGACGATGCCTAGTCTGTTTATTCGCGGGGAGCGGAGTGATTATGTCAATGCGCAAGACATGCACACAATTAGCCAGCACTTTACTCAAGCCAGCTTTGTCAGCCTGCCCACCGATCATTGGGTGCATGCAGAACAGCCGCAATTATTTATGCAAACAGTAGAAGCGTTTCTGGCGGAATAATGCTTTAGTCTCTACTGGTGAAAATCATGAGTCTGATTCAGGTAAAACTGCGCTCAACAATTTTCAAGCAGGCGCTCATACTAGCCACACGTTTGAGTGTTAACTTTTTAGGAGATCTACCATGTGGACTAAACCAGCAGCGACTGAAATGCGTTTTGGCTTTGAAGTGACTATGTACGTAATGAACAAATAATTTTAGCTGAGGCTAAAATGACAAAAGCCCGACTCGCTGTCGGGCTTTTTGTTTGGGGCACAGGCATTAGAAATGCATGGTCAGTGTGACTTCTGCGCGGCGCGGCGCGCCAGGACCATTGAGGTTATTGTTGGTACCGTGGCCAGAAGCATAGTAACGCTTATCGGACAGGTTTTTCAGATTGAACGCGAGGTCGTAACGTGGGTGATGATAAATGGCTGCTGCATCTGCCGTCATATAACTACCGAGGGCCACCAGATTGTCATTAGACGCATATCGATTCCCCACATAATTCAAGCCACCGCCCACACTCCAGCCTTCATTGAGTTGATGCATTACCCATAAGTTGGCGCTGTTTTTTGGGGTGAGGGCTGCCCGTTTGCCTTGCAAGGCCACACCGTTTTGTATCGCTACTGAGTCAGTGATGCGCGCATCCAAATAGGCGTAGCCAGCAAACACTTGCCAGCGTGGCGCAATTTCACCCGTCATGGTCAACTCCAGCCCTTCTGTTAATTGTGTCCCCACGCCTATCAAAGCATTGTTGACTGGATTAGTCCCTTTGATGTTTTCGCGCTCAAGATGAAACAGGGCGGCGGTGGTAGACAATTTGCCATTGAAAAAATCGGTTTTGCTGCCGATTTCAATATTATTTGTCTCTTCCGGGGCTAGCTGGCTTTGCTGCTGCGAGAAGCTCAAGGTTTCGCCAGAGGGCTGGAAAGAGCGACTCAATGAAATATAGTAAGACTGCCAATCCGTGGGTTGGTAGACCAGGCCAGCACGCGGGCTCCAGGTATGATCTGTGCGCTCGGGGCTCACCGTAGACAAGCGGTCTTCAACCTTTTGCGCGAAGCGGTCATGGCGGCTGCCGACCAGGGCTTTCCAATGCTCGGAAAGCGTAATCATGTCCTGCACATAGACGCCAGTCACTTGCAGGATGGTCTGGTTACTGAGGTTGGGATTGCTGCCGCGCACGCCAAACTGTGACAGGCTGGGTAATACCGGATCAAACAGGGAGACGGTCACCGTCGGATTGCTCCAGGCCCAGCGTTTCATGGTTTTGCGTTGCTCGCCCACCTCCAGGCCGTAGAGTAATTGATGCTGCATGCCAGCCCATTCGGCTTTTTGCAGTACTTCAAACTGGTTGAACCAGCCATCATCCTGGCGCCATAGCTGGTTATGTGTCAGGGTCGCTGTGCGCAAATTATCATTCACCCCTGAAACCAGTGTGTTGTTGCGATCCATTTCGTAATGATAGGCACCCACCATATTGCGCACGGACCATTGGTCGTTAATCTGGTGTTTCAACACCGCGCGGCCAGACAACACATCTGAGTCGGTGTAATCATCATCGCGGGCATTGCGTGAGCCATAGTAGGTGTCTGGATCAATGTTGAGTGGCTTGCCCCGATAAGCCGGGATCCCGAAGTCGGTCACTCGGCGGTCATGCAGTTTTTCTACCTGCAACAACAAGCTGGTATCTTCTCCCAGTTGCAAGTGCAACGAAGGGGCAAGGTTTTGCCGTTCCAGAAAGCCCTGGCTTCTAAAACTGCCAGAATCCTCAACGGCGCCGTTGATCCTGAAGGCCGCTGAATCCCCCAGTTTGTCACCGACATCAAACTCACCGCGGCGCTGTTTGTAAGAGCCGCCGTTGAGTTTAATGGTGCGGATGGTCTCGCCAGGTTTTTTGGTGATACGGTTAATCAAGCCGCCAGAAGAGCCACGTCCATACAATACCGCGGCTGGCCCCTTGAGCACTTCCACGCGCTCAATGTTAGAGAGGTCGCGGTAATACAGCGCGTCATCACGCATGCCATCAATATACATGTCACCCATCGCATCAAAACCACGAATCACAAACTGATCACGCTGGCCGTCCCCCAGGTTCAGCGAGACGCCAGGCACGTTCTTCAATACATCCTGTAACGAGTGCGCGCCCTGGTCCTGAATGATTTGCGCAGGGACCACATCCACCGTTTGCGGAATATCCCGCAGTGGCGCAGCAATCTTGGTTGCCGTGCTATTCACCAGCGGCTGGTAGTCAGTTCGGCTGGTTTTCTTTTCCTTGACCGAGACCTCTGGCAAAGTGTCAGACTCGGTATCATTTTTTGCAGCGTCGGCTGCTTGCGCGTATGTCGCCTGGGTTGCACTGGCCAAAAGCAAAGCCAGCGCAATCGGCCGTAACGTCGATGAGTGGTAATACATGAAAACTCCCATTGGATAAAAAGCTCTGCTAGGCAGAGAGGCGTGCGGTTGAGTCTAGGCTCAACTTCTGTTAATGTTAATGATAACGATTTTCATTAATAATTTGAAGGATGCAGCAAAGAATTTGCTTCTGTTAACATCAGGCTGGTGAAAATCATGAGCCGAATTCGCGTAAAACTGCGCTCAACAATTTTCAAGCAGGCGCTCATACTAGTCACACGTTTGAGTGTTAACTTTTTAGGAGATCTACCATGTGGACTAAACCAGCAGCGACTGAAATGCGTTTTGGCTTTGAAGTGACTATGTACGTAATGAACAAATAATTTTAGCTGAGGCTAAAATGACAAAAGCCCGACTTGATGTCGGGCTTTTTTGTATTCTAATTTGATAACTTATGTTAATTTTGTATGGCTGATTTGCCTGAAACATTAGAGAGTGACAGTTGGGTAACTTTACATTTATCATCTGATGATATATAAATGCAAGACGATCATACATTAAATACATTGCTGGAAATGCATGACACCCTCTATGTCTTAGAAGGGGGATACTGGCTCAAGTTTGAAGTATGGCAAGTGCGTGTATCTGATGCCATTCCCCACGGCATCCGCTATTCACTCACATTGCATGATAAGCACGGAAAGCGGCTCATGGGTTATGACAATAGTCATGCCGTCAAACCGCCCAAAAAATTTAAATATGCGGGGCAACGCCTGCCTTATGACCATCAGCACAGACACGCCACTGATCAAGGTGTGCCTTATGCATTCAAAGATGCCGGGCAATTGCTCACTGATTTTTTTGCGGAAGTTGAGCGCCTGTTAAAGGAACTGAAATGAATCATCGAATCACCATTGGTATCATGCCTGAAGTACAGTTTCGTGAGCGCATGCTGGCGATAGCGCGTGGTGAATACCAGCCCGCCGCAGATGAACCCAAAATCTGGTTTTCATCCATGAAGTCGCTGGCTGAAGTATTGAGTGACGAGAACCGTGCATTATTGAGAGTCATCCAAGAGTCACAGCCTGCATCCATTACCGAGCTCGCCATCATTACGGGCCGAAAACAAAGTAATTTATCGCGCACTTTAAAAACCATGTCCCGTTATGGACTGGTGGAAATGTTACGCGAAAACCGTCAGGTAAAACCTGTTGTAAAAGCAACAGAATTTCAAATATTAGCTGCCTGAAATTTTACCCTGCGCTGGTGAAAATCATGAGCCAGGTTCAAGTAAAACAGCCCTGAACAAACATCAAAACGCAGCGCATACTGTGCACACGTTGTACAGATTACCCCCCCCAACAAACTCAGGAGAAACACCATGTGGACTAAACCAGCAGCTACCGAAATGCGTTTTGGCTTTGAAGTAACCATGTACGTCATGAACAAATAATTTTAGCTGAGGCTAAAATGACAAAAACCCGACCAAGTGTCGGGTTTTTTGTTTTGAGGAGGCTGTAACTCTGGAGGTTAAATGTAGATTTAGAAGAGCTGACCACATTGGTTTTACTGTAAGACATGAGAGTTCTCCATCATGATTTTAAGATCGATAACAGAGTTCACCACCAGGTGGTAAGCCAAAGCAGTAGCCCCTCAAACAGAGAGAGCACGATTGATTGTACGTTAAACTAGTTGTATTCTTTGGTGATAAAAATCGTTAGATCACTTAGTGATTTGATAACAAATTTAATAATAAGGATAACAATAATGTCTGGCCTCATCTCCCAATTTAACTATTTTATCGTTGTACTGGCAGCCTCTATACTGACCAGTTGTGCATCTGTAGATCAAATGCATCAACAATTATCGCAATCCAAAGCACCTCAAGCTTCAAGCATTAATGATATGGCCTATACGCCGTTGAAAACGGGTGTAGAGCAATCTATTTTGTTTGGTGACAAAACACCGACATTCCAGTTTCCACATGGCAAAGGCTACTATGCTGCTTTTGAATTAACAGAAACAGGTCAGCCCAGGCTGGTCACAGTTAAAACTTACCTAAGCGCCAGTTATTTGCCGTCAGCTTCAATTCTGGTACCAAATTTATTGGTTTTGGATAAAGATAAACAACAGATAGGGAAGATCGAAAACTACCGTATTGAAAGTGATTCGAATTTCTTTACGGGCATGACTTACTACGCTGACCTGCCATTGCAAGCAAACGCAGCCTATCTGGTCGTGTACGCGGCACCAACACATTCCGAGAATATCTATGTGTACTCTGAGAATGGTACTGAATATGTATTGCCATTAGCGCCCGCAGGAAAGCTCCACATCACAGCAGGTCAGTTACTACCATTAGAAACCGACTTTTCTAAAGTCACGATTAAAGACTCATATCAAGCCTATGATGCAGAAAAGTCTGACTTTTTTTATGTGGAAAGCATCGATGGGAAATATGTCAAAAACAGTTTGCAGCGTTCTGTTGAATTAAATCGCGGAAAAGGCTTTCGCCTCAACCCATATTTAATTGACAGACAAGTGCCAGCAAACAAACCGGTGAAGTTAACTCTGGCGGCAAAAACACAATATGGTGCACCCATTCAGGAGCTATTTGGCAAGGTGTATCAGGTGAAGGGAGAAATCACATTCACGCCTGAAAAGGGTAAAAAATATATTGTAAAAGGTGAGTTGGGTGCAGGCGCATCATCAGTATGGTTAGAAGATGAAGAAACTCATCAAGTGATTGATAAAAAAATACAAGGGAATGGCAAATAGGATTTGACCTGCCCAAACAAGGCCTGCTCGATTATTTAGGTGCTCAAGTACATATGGGCCGAGTGGGTGACCCAGATGAAGTGACGAAAGCCGTGGCATTTTTATTATCACCAGATGCCAGTTTCATTAATGGCATTGAGTTCTTTGTGGATGGTAGCCAGGCGCAGATTTAAGTTTGACCAGAAGTAAAGGCCCTCTGTTTAGAGGGCCTTTCACCGTCTAAATATGTTTAATCACAGCCCCTGTCTATCATGGTATTCGGCACGAATAAATGTAAATCCTGTCTTTTGAGCATTAATGTAGCCAATCCCTGGATAAGGCAAGTGTGGTGCAGCAATCATGGCGCTACTTTTAGCTAGCTGCGCGAATTGAGCCTGCCGCTGTTTTGCGGCACTGGCTTGGTCAACATCGTAAGTAATGGTGATGTCAGGATGAGGGAACTGTACTGCTTCCACATGCACGGAGTCGCCAATAAACGTGATGGACTGGCCCTGGCTTTCCAGCCGGTAGTAGTAATGCCCTGGCGTATGGCCGGGTGTCGGGTAAGCAGTAAAATCAGCAAGGATCTTTTGTTCGCCTCCAAGCGGTTTTACGTGGTCCAGAGCTACATAAGGCTGCATCGCAGTCTGCGCCTGCTGAAAATAGGCTTTGTCATAGCCATTCACCCCGTTTTTATTTTTAGCATCCAGAAAAAAGGCTATATCGGCTTTACCCACATAGATATTCGCATTGGGGAAAACCGCTTTGCCCTCATGCACCAGGCCGCCTGTATGATCGGTATGGATATGGGTAATCAATATGTCTGAAATATCTTCCGGCTTCACGCCTAGCTTGTTTAAACGCTCACTAAACTTGCCACCAAAACCCTTGCCAAAAAAATCGCCCGCACCCGTATCCACCAGGATTAATTTCTTGCCTGTGTTGATTAAAAACACATTGATGGATGCCTCAACAGGGTTATGTAAATGCACCTGGCTCAACAAACCATCGACCGTTTTTTGGGATGCGCCTTTTAGCAATACATGTAAGTCTTGCGGCACCGTACCATCTGAAATCACCGTGATTTCATACGTGCCTAATTTGAAAGTGTAGTAACCAGTTTCAGCCTGGTAGTTAACCACTGAACTCGAGGGCAATTCAGCCCCGGCAACAGATGTGTTGGCATAAGCCAGGCACTGTAACAACAAGCCAATGGCTAACACCGTCTTCTTGAATGCCACTCTTTTTCTGCCTTGCACATTGCTCATCCATATTCTCCGGTTCATTTAAATTGCCATCAGAATACGTATAATTAATGATTATTTAAAATTGAATATTTGTATTGGATGTATAAATATTATGGATATAAAAAGAGCAGACCTGCCTTTATTGATTTCGCTGGATATCCTGCTGGAAGAAAAAAACGTCACCAAGGCGGCGCAGAGACTGAATATCAGCCAGCCAGCACTCTCTACGCAATTAGCCAGGCTGCGGGTGCTGTTTGAGGATCCATTGCTTGTTCCGGCTGAAGTAGGGCGCGGTATGGTGCTGACTGAGCGGGCTCTAAACCTTCAGCATAAATTACGGGCATCCATTAACGAGCTTAAGTTTGCCGTCAATTTCAAATCCAGTTTTGATCCGCTCACCTCCCGCCGCAAATTCACCATTGCAACTAACGATAGCGTGTTCACGATTCTCGGCCTGCCAGTCCTAAAAAAGGTACTTTCCTTTAATAACCCAGGGCTGCAAATTTCATTCGTGTCAGTGTTTGGCGTCAATGTGAAAGAAGACCTGGAGAAAGGCCATATTGATCTCTATATTGGCGATATCAACAAAATGCCAGACAGCCTCAAAGTCAGGTATTTAATGAAAGACAGCTTTATCATGGCGCAGAAAAAAGGGCATGCGAGAGGCACAAAAAAACCGACACTCAATGAATATTGCCAACTCTCGCATGTGATCGTCTCTGCAAAGGGTGACCTATCCAGCTCAATTGATCACTTGTTATCCGAGCAGTCACAAACCCGGAACATCGTGGCGTCTGTGCCCAGTTACAACCAGATTGCTTTGGTCCTTACCAATAGCGATTGTGTTGCCACCTTACCTAAGCAGCTACTTGAGAAGTATCAAGATGCATTGGATTTGATCGAGCTGTCATTTGCAATCCCGCCTTTCGAGCTAGGCATGGCGTGGCATGTGAAGTCTCAGGATGATGAAGCGATGATTTGGTTGAGGCAGCAGTTTGTGAATGCGTAATTGTGATATTGACTCACCTGCAATCAGAGCAGTCTAAAAAGGGTTTGCGTGGACTATTTGCTAATAAATTTTCCAATTAGAAATAAGTCATTCGCATAGCCGATTCCCACGGACTTTTTAGGCTGTTGATTGCCCTCTTAACTGGCTGTATTCTTACGCTAAATAAAGAGAATTTCGGGTAATGATGATGAAAGTGGAGTTAAGTTGTAATCTACTTATCCAAGGTGAGTTAAATGTCAATCACAGCTGATCAACTTAATACAGCTTATCGAAAGCTCAAGAGTTATGTTTATTACGATAAAACAGACCTTAAGCTTAGACAAAGGCTTGCAGCGTTCGAGTGTTCTAATGAGTTTGATGAAAAATTACAAGCAGTTTTATTCGTCGTCAACAGTTTAACCCCCTCAAGTCATCCACAATTTCAGGATTGGCTTCAGAAAATCACCTTTAGAGTTGTTCCTAAAAAAATCAATTGGGATGGAAATGAGTGTGAATTAACAACTGGTAAATTCATTACTAATGTAACTTCAACAGACAAAATTGAAGTTGAGAAGGTCAATTATTTCTTCGATGGCCCTATAGAACTGCATTTAATTGCAGTGATATGGATTATGCAAGAAGGCCTGCTACTTGATAAGCAACTTGGAAATGAATGTTGTGGCTCAAGATTAAACACTTCGGTATTCAAAAACGATGATGATTCTCTTGGGTTGTTTCAAAAGTACCATGAGCAATATTCAAGATGGCGTGATAATGGCATAAAAAAAGCAAAGCAATTACTTACCGAAGATAAAGTAAACGTCGCAATACTTGGACTTGATATACAAGAGTATTTCTATCGCATCCGACTTGATTTTGATTCTATAAAAAAATCAATTTTGGAATTTAAACTGGCAGATGAAGTTAACACGAGTTTTAACTCAGCCTTGCCTTTAACTGATTGTATTAGAGAAATTTGTTTAGTTTATCGACAAATTATCTCGCCATTCTTGCAAAACTCGCACAAGGACATAGAGGATATTGACACAGGCCTTCCGATCGGATTTTGTCCCTCAGTGATTCTAGCTAACTGGTACTTGAAGTGCTTCGATGACGTTATCATTCAAGAGTTACGACCTGCTTATTATGGGCGTTATGTTGATGATATTTTAATTGTTTTACCTGCCACAAAGAATCCACAGAAACAGGATACGAATCCTGTTTCTGCTTTTATCGAAGAACATTTAATAAAGCATGGGTTGCTTACAAACCCAATCAATCAACGCTACCAATTATTAAGTCGGCCTGGATTATATTTGCAACAAGGTAAATGCATCCTTCAATACTTTGACAGAAATCATTCAATTGCTGGGTTAGAGAAGTTTCAGAAAAAATTGGAACAAAACGGTAGTGATTTTTTATTAATGCCCGTGGATGAAGCAGATAACTCGATTGAGGATGTTGCATATGAAATCATGTATGAAGGCTCCGTCAATAAGTTTAGAAGTGTCAAGGGGATGGCGGAAAACCGTTATGAGTTGGCTAAGCATTTGGCAAGACAGACGATACTGCATTTGCTAACTGATGACAGACCTGATGCCACAATCAGTTTAGGATTAAGAAGATTTTTTAAAGGTAAAAACGCGATTGAGTTTTTTGATTTATGGGAGCGTGTTTTCACTTTCTTTGCAATTTCGGATGACCCAAAGGCTGCTAAAGCTTTTGACAGTCATTTAACATCTGAAATAAAAAAAGTAAGTACTAACAGTGGAGTTGAAATCAAAACATTATTAATTGATGGACTATTAGCTCATCTTGAACTAGCAAAATCAATGTCTCAGGCATTGTGTGAATCTGATTGGGGTTTTGTTGAGTTAATACCAGGTTATGAAATTGAAGTTTTAAGAAACTCAAATCTCATCCGACATCATTTTATTAGAAAGCCTCTGCTGAATTATACAAATTACTCAGGGCCAATAACTACATGGAAAATTGACAAACCAGTTGATATTGATAAACGCAAACTTGAATTGTCTCCAAGATATATAAATTTTGACGAATGCATGCTACTTGCATGCAGTAGAGATGTTGAGTTGAAGGGTATGCCCCCTTTTCGTTGGGCATCATACATATATGAAATAGCAAATAGAAGAGACCCAGAAGGCATCGAATGGCAACTTGAATTTAATAAGGGGCCCGGTCATGACGATTAAGTTTGATACAGTCAAAGTAGGTTTTGAGTCACCAGACTTACATAAAAAAATTCAAATTGCTTTAGCAAATATTCCAGTATGGATATCAAACATTGAATCTAGTTATTTAGAAAAGCCAAATCATACGAAGGAAAGGCTAAAGCCAATATCGGAGCTTTTGAATAGCGTATCAAGGTGGCATGGTTCAAACGGTGAAAAGATTGATTTATTAATATTTCCAGAGGTGAGTATTCCTCATGCATGGGAAAGTATGATCGTTGCATGGGCAAGAAAGCATCACATTGGTGTGATTTGTGGTTTAGAGCACAATGTGGTGGCTGGAATTGCCTACAACGATATATTAGCCGCCTTGCCATTTAAAACCACAAGTAAACATTGGGCATGTGTACCCATTAGACGTACGAAAAGAATTTACTCGCCTAATGAGACTTTTGTTCTTGAAAACGAAGGTTTACAAGTTCCATCAACCAAGGATAAATATCATCTGTTCCAATGGCGCGGTGCTAGCTTTGCAATCTACAACTGCTATGAACTTGCCAGTATCGAAGATAGGACGATATTTAAAGGCAAGGTTGACTTTATTGTGGGGTCTGAATATAACAGGGACGTTTCATACTTTTCTAATATTGTAGAGTCAGTGTCTAGAGACTTGCATTGTTTTGTTGTTCAGGTTAATGGATCACAATATGGTGATTCTAGGGTGGTAAGTCCATCCAGTTCGGAGAAGATGAATCCACTTGGAATAAAAGGTGGCGACAATCTTACTTTTTTGACTATGAGTCTAAATCTTAAATCATTGCGCAATCATCAAAGAAAGGGCTACGGTCTTCAAAAAGATTCTGATGACTTTAAACCTACACCACCTGGATTGGATATTAAAGACGTGAAAGCAAGAATCAATTTAGGCAAATAAAGAACTTTATAATCTCTTACCCATTCTCCGATAGCATTGTGAAACTTAAAGGCGATGAACAAAAGTTAGTTAGACCTTGCATATATTAGGAATGAGCCACTATTGTGGATGATTTGCAATTAATCACTTATACAAACACATTTAAACCAAAGCTGTTCAAGTATTTAAATCCGGAAACGTTGTTGAGTTATGGTGTACCACTGGATTAGTTTTGAGTTACATTCCAAGAGTCAGAATTCAATCATATTTATTGATGGGCTAAATGTGAGCTATGAATGGGCCATGGCCCAAAAAGAAATCGGCATCCATCGCTGGAAGCCTTTTAGGTATTGGTGGTGAAAGGGGGGCTTGAAACCTAGACTCCGGATTAAATGCCTTGTGATTTAACCATCCGACTAGATTTCAAAGATTTTATTTAATTTCTATTGATATACGAAACTATGTCCGCCAAGGATGCTTAGGCACATCACAGACACCAGCCACATTTACACCAGCTTGCGCAACTAAGTGATCATTCTCAACCGTATCTCCACTGACGCCAATTGCACCGATCAACATACCTTCTTCATCCACAATGGGTAACCCACCTGGGAAAGTAATCAAGCCATCGTTGGAGTGTTCAATGCCGTATAAAGGCGAACCAGGGACTGAAAGCTTGCCGATTTCGCCTGAGGGCATGGCAAAGTAGCAGGCGGTTTTTGCTTTTTTGATGGCGATATCAATACTGCCGACCCAGGCATCATCCATTCGAGTGAAACTTTTCAGGTTGCCACCAGAGTCCAGTACGGCGATACACATCTTGACGCCGATTTGTTTGGATTTCTCAACTGCTTTTTCAATGATTTCTTGTGCGACTTCAAAGCTTACGTGCATGTGATTCCTTATGGTTAATTGATTGGTATCAATGTGACTATGCCCACAGGTTTAAATTCATTTAACTTTGCATGCGCTTGAAATAAGGTGCTTTGCAGAAGGTAGCGATAAATAAAAACGGCTCCCATTGCTGGAAGCCGTTTTTGTATTTGGTGGTGAAAGAGGGACTTGAACCCTCGACCCCAGGATTATGAATCCTGTGCTCTAACCAGCTGAGCTACATCACCAGATTTGAAAGACCGCGATTATAGCAGTTGTATCAGGGCACGACAACAACCCTTTGTGACCTTTTTTACTACGCATTTTCTTGAATTTTGTGGAGAGGGTTTTCAGGGGATTCATTTTGGGAGTATGCTAAACCGTATAAATCAATTAAAACTCGGGGATGCGATGAGCGAGGCTGTCAGCAATCACAGCGGGGTATTGCATTTGGGCAAGGTTTTTGCCGATGCTTTGCGGATGCGGGATGCGTATACGCGCTTGCATAGCGACCGTGTGATGGCGCTTTCTCATGGGATTGGGCTGGATATTGGTTTGAGCCGCCATGAGCTGGATGCCTTGGAGTTGGGCGCTTGTTTGCATGACATTGGCAAAATTGTGGTGCCGGATGCTGTATTAATGAAGCCGAGCAAGTTGAATGCGGAAGAGTTTGCCATCATGCAGACGCACCCGTCGGTGGGGGCGAATTTGATTGAGGTGTATGAGCATAAGGATGCACAGCGGATTGCGGACATCGTGCGTTATCATCATGAGTGGTTTGATGGCAGTGGCTATCCTGGCCATTTGGTTGGCGAAGCGATCCCGTTGTTGTCACGCATTGTGACGGTGGTGGATAACTATGATGCGATGGCGGTGCGGCGCGTGTATCAGGAGGCGCGGCCACACGATGAAATTTTGCGCATTATGGAGAGTGAGTCTGGCAGCAAGCTGGATCCCGAGTTGTTCCAGCGGTTTGTTAAGGTGATTCATGATCCACGCTATGCCGAGTTCAAGGCGTCGTGAGGCATAAAAAAGGCTGGAAATCTCCAGCCTTTGATTTTCTAGCTTGATACGTGGTTAGACGTTGAATCTGAAGTGCATGACGTCGCCGTCTTGCACAATGTACTCTTTGCCTTCGAGGCGCATTTTACCGGCTTCTTGCGCGCCTTTTTCGCCTTTGTATTGCACGTAATCGTTGTAGGCAATCACTTCGGCACGGATAAAGCCACGCTCAAAATCGGTGTGGATGACGCCAGCGGCTTGTGGTGCAGTGGCACCTTTTTTCACGGTCCAGGCGCGCACTTCTTGTACGCCGGCGGTGAAGTAGGTTTGCAGGCCCAGCAGGTCATAGGCGGCGCGAATGACGCGGTTGAGGCCGGGCTCTTCCTGGCCGAGTTCTTGTAAAAATTCGAGTTTATCGGCATCGTCCAGCTCCGCGATTTCGCCTTCAATTTTGGCGCAGATGGTGACGACGGGGGCTTTTTCGGTTTTGGCCAAGGCAAGCACTTTGTCTAAATGCGGGTTGTTTTCAAAGCCGTCTTCGGTCACGTTGGTGATGTACATCACGGGTTTGACGGTAATCAGGCACAGCGGCTTGAGCAAGTTGAGTTCTTCGGCATCCAGATTGAGGGTGCGCACGGCTTTGGCTTCGTTGAGGCAGGGCAGCACTTTATCCAGCACTTTGATCAGGGCAATGGCGTCTTTGTCGCCGCTCTTGGCTTTTTTGCCTTCGCGCTGCATGGTTTTTTCAACGGTTTCCATGTCGGCCAGCGCCAGCTCGGTGTTGATCACTTCAATGTCGGCGAGTGGGTCTACCTTGCCTGCGACGTGAATCACGTTGCCGTCTTCAAAGCAACGCACCACGTGGGCAATGGCGTCGGTTTCACGGATATTGGCAAGAAACTTGTTGCCCAGGCCTTCGCCTTTGGAGGCACCTGCCACCAAGCCGGCAATGTCCACAAACTCGACGATGGCTGGTTGTGTTTTTTGTGGTTTGACGATGTCGATCAGTGGTTGCATGCGCTGGTCGGGGACTTCTACGATGCCGACATTCGGCTCAATCGTGCAGAAAGGATAGTTCTCTGCGGCGATGCCCGCTTTGGTGATGGCGTTAAACAGGGTGGATTTGCCTACATTAGGCAGGCCGACAATACCGCATTTCATAATGGATGAACCTTAGCGTGAGAATTGCCGCAGTGTGAAGTTGCGGCAAAGAGTCAATAAAACCAATATTTTACCGTTAGTCACAAGATAGAGCTAGAAACAATCTTGATTTGACTTAAATCCTGAACAGGATTAACTTTTAAACTCAAAAATAAATTCATCGCATGACCGGGGGATGCTGGTGTGTGTCATGCGACTTCCTGACGAAGGAGGATAGATGTTTCGTATTCGGATTGCATCATGGCAGCAACTGCTGACCTCGCGCTGGCTGGCCCTGGTGATTTTGGCCTGTGGCTTGCAGCTGACTGTTTTGCTGTGGATGAATGCTCGTGAACATGCGGAAGCCTTGCAGGCGGTCAAGTTCCGGCAGGCGGTGTTGTCAGCGACTGAGGCTGTCCAGCACCGTATGGACGCTTACCGCGAGGTGTTGACCGGGGTTGAGCATCTTTATCTTTCTTCGCAGTTTGTTTCTTCCAAAGAATTCCGCGAGTATGTCAATGATTACACGCAAAGTGACCAGTACGGCAGCTTGAATGCAATAGGCTTTATCAAGTACATCCACCTCAATTATCCAGAGACGTTTAAAGACCTGGAAACGCCAGTGAAAAGTCTGCTCGCCAGGCTTGAGTTTGTACAGGGCGATGATGAGCTGGCGCCGGTGCTGTATATTGAGCCGCGGAATGACCAGAATCAGGAAAGTTTGCTTAAGAATACCTTTCTGGATGCGCGGCTGCGTGCTGATTTGCTGCAAGCCAGCGAAACCCAGCAAATCGTGATGTCGGGCCAGTCTACCGGTAGTCCGCAGATGGGGCATCCGTATTTCTTGCATGCGCCGGTGTACCACGGGCGGCCGGATGAGATTTCTGAGACGGATCGCCGTCGCATGTTGAACGGCTGGGTGTTTTTGCGCTTTGATGTTCATGCCTTTTTGGCGGAGGCCTTGCAGGTGGTCGAGCTGCGGCAAGTGCATTTTGATGTGTTTGATTTGAATGGCAAAGAGGGGCAGACACCGCTTTACCATAGCCCGAGCGGGGAGGAGGCACATCCCCATGAGCATGCCGCCCGCTTTAGCGCCGCACAAACCATGAATATGCATGGCCATTTGTGGAGTATGCGCGCGCGGTCTACCCCGGCCTTTGAGGCGGTCACTGATTTGCGCGAGGCCAATCAGGTCGCCGTGATGGGCGTGCTGACCAGCGTGTTGCTGGCGGGGCTCGCCTATTTATCCATGGTGCGCAGCCGTGCACGTGAAACCGTTGAGAAATATAGCCAGGCCTTGACCAGTAGTGAGCAGCGCTGGAAGTTTGCGATGGAAAGCACCGGCGATGGTGTCTGGGACTGGAATGTGACTGACTCGCGCGTGGTGTTTTCTGATCACTGGAAAAGAATGTTTGGTTTTGCGCCGCATGAACTGGCGCATAACCCGGCCACTTGGCAACAGCGGATTCATCCGGAAGATATCGAGTCAGTACAAGCCCTGCAACAACAGGTGCTGGATGGCGAACGTGAGCAGTATGCGATTGAATACCGCATGCTCTGCAAGGATGGCAGTTGGAAGTGGGTGTTTGACCGGGGCATGGTATTGATGCGTGACGAGGCGGGCAAGCCGACACGGATTCTGGGCACGCTGGCCGATATCTCCAAGATCAAGCAATCAGAAGAGGTGGTCTGGCAGTTTGCCAATGTGGATACGCTGACTGGCTTGCCTAATCGGCGCATGTTTTTCGAGCGCCTGGAGCAGGCGCTGTTAACGATTAAAAGCAGCAGCCAGAAGTTGGCCATTATCTTTCTCGATTTGGACCGGTTCAAAGAGGTCAATGATACACAGGGGCATGATCAGGGCGACCGTTTGCTGATGCAGGCGGGTAAACGCTTGTCGGCCTGCGTCGGCAACAAGGATCTGGTCGCTCGCCTGGGCGGCGATGAGTTTGTGCTCATGCTCGGCGATGCTACTGCGGGCTATGTTGAGGCCCTGGCGCAGCGTGTATTGCAGACCTTGTCGCAACCGTTTCAGCTGGATGATACGCTGGCTTATGTGTCTTCCAGTCTGGGGATTGCCATTTTTCCGGATGATGCCAGCAATAAAGAGGATCTGATGAAGCGGGTGGATCAGGCCATGTATGCCTCCAAGCAAAAAGGCGGCAACTGCTTTACCTACTTTACGCCACGCATGCAGCAGCACGCTGAAAACCGCATGCGCTTGTCGCACGACTTGCGCCAGGCGATCACCAACCAGGAGTTTTTTCTTGAGTACCAGCCTGTGGTGAATTTGCAAACCAACCAGGTGGTCAAGGCGGAGGCGTTGTTGCGCTGGCAGCATCCGGTCAAGGGACTGATTCCGCCCATGGAGTTTATTGGCATTGCCGAAGATAACCTGCTGATTGCGCCGATTGGGGAGTGGGTATTTAAAACCGCCATTGCGCAATGCAAATCCTGGCGACTGTCCTTGCATCCGCAGTTTCAGATGGCGATTAACAAGTCGCCTGTGCAATTTGCGCCGGATCATCGCAAGCAGGAGGACTGGTTGTCAGAGATGGGGCAGCACCCTGAATTCAATGGCATGGTGGTGATTGAGATTACCGAGCGCTTGCTGTTGGATGCCAACACGCACGTCAGTGAGCGGTTGGCGCAATACCGGCAAGCGGGGGTGCAAGTGGCTCTCGATGATTTTGGTACCGGCTATTCTGCGTTGTCCTACCTGAAAAAATTCTCGATTGATTACGTCAAGATTGACCGTTCCTTTGTGCGTGAATTGGGGGTTTCCAGTCAAGATGGTGCCTTGTGCCAGGCCATTATCGTCATGGCCCACAGCCTGGGCATGCAGGTGATTGCCGAGGGCATCGAAAACCTGCGCCAGTTACGCATCTTGCAGGAGATGGGCTGTGATTTTGGCCAGGGCTATTATTTCTCACCGCCATTGCGTACTGAGGATTTTGTGGCCTGGTATCAGTCTTGGCAACGCCAAACCGTCATTTCTACACGCCATCCATAGATTGGCGTCAGAGTTATTTGCTGTGCAACTGCAGCATGGCTTTTTCAAACTGGCCTTGCGCCAATAATTCGCTGATGCCACTGGCTTTAATCAGGCTGTCATCGATGGCTTGCTGCTCATCCTTGCCGGCGGCTTTTAATACAAAATTGACGACTTCGGCCTTGTTGCCCGGATGGCCGATACCGATACGCAAACGCCAGTAATCCGGCGTGCCAAGTGTGGCATGAATATCGCGCAAGCCATTGTGACCGCCATGACCGCCGCCGAACTTGAGCTTGGCCTGGCCAGGCGGCAAATCCAGTTCGTCATGCACGATCAGAATTTCGGCCGGGGAAATCTTGTAGTAATGGGCGATGGCGGCGACCGCTTTGCCGCTGGCGTTCATAAACGTGGTTGGCTTCAGTAACCATTTGTCGCCATGCGGTTGCCATTTGCCGGCGATACCAAACAGTTTGGCCTCGGCCGTCAGGCGGCTACCGGATTGTTGTGCCAGCAGGTCTACAAACCAGAAGCCCGCATTGTGGCGGGTCATGGTGTATTTATCGCCAGGGTTACCAAGGCCTGCAATCAGTTTTATTCCACTCATATTCACACGCTAAGCAAATGTAGGAGGGTGCGATACGCACCAAAAAAAACGCGCACATGACTGTGCGCGTTCATTGTAGCGGATAACCGCCTGAGCCACTTAAGCAGCAGGGGTTTCTTCTGCTGCTTCGTCGCTACCACCACGTGGTTTGGCAATGGAAACCACAGCCGCGTCATCACCGTGAGCCAGTTGTACAAACTCGATGCCTTTTGGCAGTTTGATTTCTGACAGGTGGATGGCGTGACCCGCTTCCAGGTTGCCCAGGTCCACTTCGATAAACTCTGGCAAATCTTTAGCCAGGCAGCTAACGTCAGCTTCAGTCTGGATGTGTGAAATGCTGCCGCCGCCTGTTTTAACACCAGGAGCCACTTCTTCGTTCACAAAGTGGAATGGCACTTTCACGTGGATTTTCTCAGTCGCGGATACGCGCTGGAAATCGATGTGCTGAATGGTATTGCGTACTGGGTGCAGTTGGTAGTCACGCAACAAAACGCTTTCAGCCTTGCCATCCAGCACCAGGCTCAGGATGGAAGCGTGGAACGCTTCGTGACGGAATTGCATGAACAATTCTTTGTGGTCCAACTCGATAGACACAGCAGCTTGATCGCCACCATAAACAACACCAGGCACGTTGCCAGCGCGACGCAGGCGGCGGCTCGCACCCGTACCTTTAACGTCACGTTTGACGGCTTTAATTTCGATACTCATATGAGACTCCTAAAAACGCCCGAAGGCGGTACTGCACTAAAAACTGCAAGCCGCGACCAGCTTGCAGCACAAAAACTTAATTCATGTATCAAGAAAAATAGTTTATAGACGGTTAATCCATAAACAGGGAAGACACAGATTCTTCCTGGCTAATCCGTTTGATGGTTTCTGCCAGCAATGGCGCCGCACTCAGTTGGCGGATTTTGCTGCAGGCTTGCGCCTCTGCATTCAGCGCGATGGTGTTGGTAACGACCAGCTCATCCAGTGCTGAAGCAGAAATGCGCTGACCCGCGCCCCCGGACAAGACCGGGTGGGTGGCATAAGCCACCACCTTGGTCGCACCGCGATCTTTCAAGGCAGCGGCAGCTTCACACAAGGTGTTAGCGGTGTCCACCATGTCGTCCATGATGACGCAGGTGCGGCCTTCAACCTCGCCGATAATGTTCATGACCTTGGCCACATTGGCCTTCGGGCGGCGTTTGTCGATAATTGCCAAATCCGCATTCAGTTGTTTGGCCGCAGCACGCGCACGCACCACACCACCCACGTCTGGCGAGACCACGACCAGGTTTTCGTGATTCAGCGTGACCAGGTCATCGAGCAAAATCGGCGTGGCATAAATATTGTCGACCGGGATATCAAAGAAGCCCTGAATCTGATCGGAGTGCAAATCCATCGTCAGCAAACGGTTCACGCCGACACTGGTCAGCATGTTGGCCACTACTTTGGCCGTAATGGCAACACGGGCAGAGCGTGGGCGTCTGTCCTGGCGTGAATAACCCAAATAAGGAATGGCAGCGGTAATGCGGCCGGCGGATGAGCGGCGCAGTGCATCAACCATGACCATGACTTCCATCAGGCTGTCATTGGTCGGGTAGCTCGTGGATTGCAGCACAAACACATCGCGGCCACGCACGTTTTCCAGCAGTTCCAGCATGATTTCACCGTCAGAAAAACGGCCGACATCGGCACGCCCCAATTCAATGCCCAAATGCTGAGCCACTTCTTGTGCCAGTACCGGATTGGCGTTGCCGGTAAATACCATCATGTTGGCGTTACTCAACGTTGTACCCTTTTTGCGATGACGATGTCTTGAAACCTGCGCCCATGCGCTTGGCTGGGCGCTATAAAAAATTTAAGCGTGTAAATCGTAAAATCTACACGCTTATGTTTGGCTGAGGAGGAAGGATTCGAACCTTCGCATGCCGGAATCAAAATCCGGTGCCTTAACCAGCTTGGCGACTCCCCAAAAAACTTGTCTTTAACACACTTGTTGTGTGGCTTGGTCACCGTCAGTGACCGAAGCAAAAAGCGGATGGTATTCTAACCCTTTTGCCCAAAAACCAGAAGTGTTTTCTGGTCTATTTGCAATTAACTGCTCCGCTTTTTCTGCACTATCCACGGCCACAAACACTGAAGCGCCGGAACCACTCATACGGGCATCGCCGTATTGTTTTAACCAGGCCAGCGTTTCGCCAACTTGAGGATAAAGCATGCAAACAACCGCTTCCATATCGTTTCTGGCTTGCTGCCAGAACGCGCTGGAATTAGCGCCGTTTGAAAAGTCCGCTATTCTCAATGGTTTCGAGTCTCTTGTCAATGCTTGATGTGCAAAAATTTGTGCGGTGGGCACGGCCACCTGCGGCGTGAGTACCACGTAATATTGATCGAGCAGTGGGGGTGGCAGTGAAACCGCAGATAATTGTTCGCCGATACCCTCGGCCCAGGCGGGCTGGCCAAAGATAAAGACGGGCACATCTGCACCCAGGCTAACGCCAATCTGCATCAACTGCTGCCGGGTGTAGCCCAACTGCCATTGCTGGTTGAGTGCCATGAGGACGGTGGCCGCATCCGAGCTGCCGCCGCCTAATCCACCGCCCATGGGCGTACGTTTATCACAGCCAATGTCGGCGCCCAGAGTGCAGCCGCTGACTTGCTGTAAATGGCGGGCAGCACGGATGCTAAGGTCTTGTTCGGCCGGGACGCCATCCAGCGGATTCATGTGGAGAATTTGCCCGTCCTGACGTGGGCGGATGTGCAAGGTGTCGCCGTGGTCTAGCAGTAAAAACAGGCTTTGCAGGGTATGGTAGCCATTGCTGAGGCGACCAGTAATGTGCAAAAACAGGTTGATTTTGCAGGGGGCAGGGTAGCTCAAGGTATGCATGGCCGCTATTGTAAAGCATGCCTGCCTGCTTGTGAGGCTTATTCAAGGACCATGCGGCCTTGGCTGTCCTGCAGCGGGCGCTGGTTGGGCGCACCGATGGCTTGTTGCAGGCTGGCCAACTGGAACTTGGAAACCTTGAGCGCTTCTTTCATGATCACCCATTGCACGCCTTCGGTACAGGGCGGGGCTGTCAGCGAGCCACTGTAGCGGTAGTAGGCAGGCTTGACGGGCATCAGGTCGGCCGGCGTGACACGGATGGTCAGCGGTTTGCTTTGCTCTTTATCTTTGGGCATGCTGCCTAACAGCTTCTCTATCCCAGCATGGGCGTTCCCTTCTTCTATCATGATGGCAATAATCACACGGTGTCCGGCTTTGTCTTCATGCACCATTTGCATCTCGGCGGCATAGGACTTCTGTTTGACCTGGTGTTCGCCAGGCATGTGCACACTAATATATTTGAGCTGGTACGGTTTCTGGTCTAGCACCATCATGTTACCGCTGCCCGCATCCAATACCAGGCTGTGGTCCTTGAGTGCAATATTCTTGATCGGGAATTTTTGCAGTCGCTTGATCGGTTTGAGGGCGGCTGTGATCGTATTATCCACGTGGATAGGCGATTGCTGGCTACCTGCATTACAGACGGCAAATTCAGGATTCAGACTACCCCATTTGTCTGGACCGTGCTCACCACTGTAGGCCCAGGATTTGTCATCCGCGGCACCGGTTTTGTTCTTGTCTTTAGGTTTCTGATGATCAGCTGCTGCCTCTGTTTTTTCAGGCTTGCCCGTTTTCGCCGCGTCCTCTTTGGACTTGGCAGTGGTTTCCTTGGATTTAGTCGCACTGGCTTCTGTAGCCGTTACGTCTTTAGCCGGCTTGCCGTCAGCCTTTTTGTCGGCCGGTTTGGCAGGTGCTGCATCTGCTGCAGGGGCAGGCTCGGCCACGCTGTCTGGTGCAGCGGGCTTGTCTTTGCTGCTGGCAACGGCAGGCATGACCGGGTTGGCGGCACGTTTGGCTGCCGCTTCAGCGCGTTGCTTCTCTTTGTTCTGCCACTTGCAGACGTACTGCTGCGTGATCTCTACCTCGGAATCCGGTAGGGGCTCAATAAAATCTGCCTGTTTTGCAGTAATGCCCGCAGAGTAGACCAGCTCTTCCCCTTCGTACTGGAACACTTGAATAGTGGCTGCCTTGCGCTTGTCGCAATCAAAGTACCAGAGCGCTTTTGCATGGGTGTAAACGCGGTCTACAGACTCTATGTTTTTTTGAGGTTGGCGGTAATCAACCTTGATCCAGGCTTTGACATAGGGTTTTTCTTCGAGCAGCGACTGCTTGTCTATCATGAGTTGGCTATCGTCCGTTTTTTTGATCGACAGCCATTGTGCGGCCACGCTGTACCCAGGCAAACTCAGGCCCAGCCACAGGCAGGCCAGCAGCCAAATTCGAAACGAGAGAGAGGTAAACAGATTGCAGCGCATACTGGCATTATCGACGGCATGGCCTGAATCTTTAACGCGAAAGCTGTTAAGGGGCCCGTATGCTTTGCGTGTTAATGACGGCGCGGATCCGCGCCGTCATTGCTGCGTGGCGTAGCTTACCAGTGTTGAATGACCAGCTTTAGCCGGACATCTTGCTGCTGCAAGCGTGTGATGTGCGGTAGGGATGACTGCACGCCTTGCAATTGAACCTCACGGTAATCGTCGTAATCGATTTGCCATTGGTCCTGCATGAGGCGGGCAGGCTCACCCTGCGCAAGATAGCTGGCCTGGAACGGGCTATTGATGTGCGGAGCTCCCAAAATCCATTGGCTTAACCCGGTCAAAGGCAGGCGCCAGCCTAACAACTGCGCTGTCAGGCTGGAAACATCCGCCGCCTGGTGCGTGTTGCCACTTTGGTCGGTGAGGGTGACGCTGTGCGCACTGCGCTCGATGAGGGCTACTTGCTGGCCGAGCGGGCTAAAAATACGCAGGGTATCCAGTGCCGGGCTGTGTTGCCATTCCAGCCTGGCAGTGTAGCCCTTGCCCGCATATTGCACGGCCAGCTTCGCCTCCACGTCAAAGGATTGCACGGCTTGCAGTGTGGCAAACCTGTGCTGGGCCGCGGGCGGCACGCTGGTTTGAGTAGGGGCGATGGCCTGGCTGGCGCAGCCTGCCAGCAGACTCAGTAATAACCAGATGGCAAAAGCTTGGGCCAGCCTCGCTAGCGCAGGTGTGGACGGCATACAAACACTACAGGGCGGATTTCAGTTTTTGCGCGACTGCGACCAGAATCTCGTTGCCGGGGTTGGCCGACAAGGCCTGATCCAGAATGCGTTGTGCTTCTTCACGTTGGCCTTGTTTCCAAAGTACTTCGGCCAGGTGGGCCGCAATTTCAGGATCTTGCTGAATGGCATAGGCGCGGCGTAGCTCTTCGGTGGCACGCGACAAGTCGCCCAAACGGAAATAGACCCAGCCCAGACTGTCCATGATGTAATGATCCTCCGGGGAGAGCTTGGTGGCGGTTTCAATCAGGCTCTTCGCTTCAATCAGCTTGATATTGCGGTCTGCATAGGAATAGCCTAGCGCATTGTAGGCAGCGGCAAAGTCCGGCTTCATTTTAATGACCCGGGTCAGCGTGTCTTCCATGATGTCATATTTACCCTTGCGCTCGGCGCTTAGGGCGAAGTCGTACTGCAACTCGGGGCTTTCCGGGAAGGTTTTGGCGGCTTTTTCAAGCAGGGTGTAGGCTTCATCGCCGCGTTTGGCCTGGCTCAGCATGAGTGCCTGGTTTTGAATCACCAGCGCCTGTTGCTCGGGCGTCAGGCCATCCACATTGTCCAGCATGGTAATCGCAGCATCGACACCGTCGCGGCGGGCAATAATGCCGGCGGCGGCCATCCGTGCGGCCAGGTATTGTTCGCCATCGGTGATTTTGTCAAACCATTGCAAAGCGCGTGCATCGTCTTTTTGCTCGATGGCTGAGCGGCCCAGGTTGAAGTAGACCTTGTTCGGCTCCTTGAAGCCGACTTCGAGCGCGTGTTCCAGGTAGCGATCGGCGAAAGTGTATTCTTTGGCGTCCAGCGCCAGCAGGCCCACAATCACGTTCATGTCAGGATTGTTCTGGTGGCGTTCGAGCAGCTTGGTGAACTCTACCTTGGCTTCGGTGGTGTTTTTTTGCAAGAGCAAGGCGCGCGCTAACGATAGGCGGATCTGATCTGACTCAGGATAGGTCTTTAAAAAGTCGCGGTAAAATGCCATGCCTTTCTGGACATCTTTTTCCATCAGCATTTGCCCGTAAATCTGCGCGGGCGGTTCCCAACCTGGGCGCAGCTTGGACGCTTCTTTGAGCTCCGCTTTCATGAGGCTCTCGTCGTGCGCAAAGTAAGCGGCTTGCGAAATGGCAAAGTGGGCTTCAGCCAGCTTGGGATAAGGCTTGGCAAGCTGTTGTATGGTTTTGAGCACGCTGGTTTTGTCGGTGATACGTACCATCAGGCTGTTGAGTTCCATAAAGGCATTGGCGCGAATGTTTTCATTGGCCAGCACTTTCTGGATCTGTGGAATCGCTTTTTCGAGGTTGCCATTGGCAATCAGCAACTGGCTGGCGGTTTGGGCTGCCGGGATAGAATCCGGGGCCAGCTCAGACCATAATTCGGCAGAGGGCAGTGCCAACTGTGGTGTGCGGGCAATGGTTGCCGCCTGTGTGGCGCGCTCGGCGAGCAAAGGGTCACGCGTTTGTTTGGCCAAATCCAGAAACAGTTGCCCGGCCAACACAAATTCGCCACGTTGCGCGGCCACTTCACCTAGCAGGTATTTGTAGACAAACTCTGCGGTGGGGGTGGTAATGGTGGGGGTGCCGCTGGCAGACCAGGCCGGGCTGCTCATCAACGCCAGCCATAATGCCAGTGTCGGACGGCGTAATGACGGGGTTTTCAAGTTGAGGCGGCGGGTAAGAGGCATACTGGATTCCTGTTTAAAAAGAGGTTGCATGAATGATGTCGTCACTGGGGCAGAAGGGGCGCTTAATCCGTCTGGAATTTTAGTTTAGTCCGTGACAGTTGCTGCAAGTTCATCCATAATGTGCGATTTGTAACTAAATTGTAATCGGCGTTTAAACACAGGTGAAAGCGTCGTCTACAGCACTATAACTTTTTGGTGAAATATTTGTCTAGGGATTTGCGGTCTGGCGCTGTAAAGTCAGGCTTGAAAGCATCTTTCCCAGTCGCGAGGTATGTGAAGAAATCATGGCAAATTTGACAGTTGAAGCAATTGAATTGACCCGTTTGTATGGCGGACGTGCCGCCGTCAGTGATGTGACGTTCAGCCTGCAGCAAGGCCAGGTGCTGGGCTTTTTGGGGCCAAATGGCGCCGGCAAGTCCACCACGATGAAAATGTTGACGGGCAACCTCGCGCCGAGTGCAGGCAGCGTCAAAATCTGCGGTATCGACATGATAGAGCAGCCCAAAGAGGCAAAAGCCTTGATCGGGTACCTGCCGGAAATGCGCCCTTTATACAAAGAATTTACGGTAGACGAGTACCTGACCATTGCAGCCAGACTGCACAACGTCTCTAGCAAACACATTAAAAAAGCGGTGGAACATGCCAAAGAGCGTTGTGGCCTGACCCACATGAGCAAACGCTTGATCGAAAACCTGTCCAACGGCTATCAGCAACGCGTAGGCATTGCCCAGGCCATTATTCATAACCCTATGGTAGTGATTCTGGACGAGCCGACCGTGGGCCTGGATCCGATCCAGATTCGTGATATCCGCGCCTTGATCAAGGAAATCGGCCAGGCGCACAGCGTCATCGTCTCTACCCATATTTTGCCCGAAGTGGAAATGGTCTGTGACCACGTGCAAATTATTGACAAGGGCAAGCTGGTGTTTAATGGCGGCATTGATGTGCTCAAGCAGCAGCGTATTGGTAACAAATTGCTGGTTGGCCTGCGTAACCCGCCGCCAGTAGCACAATTGGCTGCAATTGCAGGCGTGGCCGAAGTTGAGCCTGCCGAGGGCATGTGGCGTATCCGTTTTCATGAAGGCAGCCAGCCGCACGAAGCGATTGTGCAGGCGGCTGTGCAGCAAGGCTGGGGCCTGTTCCACATTGCGCCCGATCAAACCAGCCTTGAGGATGTGTTTGTACAATTGACTTATCACGAGGCAGACGTTGCAAAAGCAGCTTAAGTCGATTTAGAGAGCATAAAGTATGTTGAATATTGCAAGAAAAGAACTCAAGAGTATGTTCGCCTCGCCCATGGGGTGGATTATTCTGGCCCTGCTGACGTTTTCGTTTGGCACTTACTACCTCAATGGCGTGAATAACTACTTTGAAGTCATGTCCGGCTCCATCCGACCGGCCGAGCGGATTGGGGTCACGCAGTTTGTCGGGCAAACTGTCTATGGCCTGGCCTCCTTCATTATGTTATTTGCCGTGCCTTTGCTTTCCATGCGCCTGATTTCAGAGGAGCGCCGCAGCCAGACACTGCCATTTTTGTTCAGTGCGCCGTTGTCCATCAGCGAAATTGTGATGGGCAAGTTTTTAGGCCTGGTGGTCTTCCTGAGCATTCTGGTGGTTTACATCGGCGTGATGCTGACAACCTTGAATATCTGGTCAGATATTGATTTTGGCTATATTTTTGCCAACTCGCTGGGCCTGTTGCTGCTGGTCTCCAGCTTTGCCGCGCTGGGTCTGTATTTTTCCAGCTTGACGGCACAGCCGATCATTGCCGGCATTTTGAGCTTTATTGCCTTGTTTGTGCTCATGATTCTGGACCGCTTTTTTGCCGGCGACCCGACCAGCACCATGCTCAAGTTTTCGTTGATGCGTCACTTTCAGTCATTTGCCGGTGGCTTGATTGATACGGCTGACCTGGCCTATTTTGGCTTGTTTATCCTTACCTTTATTACCCTGACGATTCGTCGTCTGGATGCAGATCGTTTGCGCGGCTAAGCCCGCGTTGTTGTCGAGTTTGAAAGCACTATGAAAATTAACAGTAAGTTTAGATGGCAGCTGCTGGCGCAAAACTGGATGTTTGTGCTGGTGTTTCTGGCGCTGGTGGTGATGTTGGGCTACTTGTCCAGCCAATACCGCTGGGCCAAGGATATTACCCAGGCCAACCGCAACATCCTGACCCAGGGCAGTGTCAATGTGCTCAAGCAGATGGATGGCGACATCAATATCACCGTGTTTGCCACCAATGATGACGCCAATAACGGCGACACTTTCCGTAAAGGCATGCTGGATTTTGTTGCACGCTACCAGCGCGAAAAGAAAAATGTATTCATCAAGTTTATCAACCCGTCTGAAGAGCCCAAGATGGCGCAGGAGGCCGGGGTAAAAGTTGACGGTGAAACCATCGTCGAATACAACAAGCGCAGTGAACATATCACGCCACCGTTTGCCGAGCAGGAAATGACCAATTTGCTGGTGCGCCTGTCGCGTACCAACAACCAGCCGGTCATGTATCTGGATGGTCATGGTGAGCGCCTGTTGCAAGGCGTCAAGAATCATGATCTGGGCGAGTTTGGCAAGCAACTGGAAAGCAAGGGCTTCAAGTTTGCCAACCCGGATCTGACTATTGCCCAGGACGTGCCCGCAAATGGCGCCATGCTGGTGATTGCGGCACCGCAAGTGGATATTTCTGCGGTAGAGGCCAAAAAAATCAAGGCGTATATTGAGGCAGGCGGTAACGTGTTGTGGCTGCTGGATGACGATAATCTGCATGGCTTGCAAGAAGTGGCTGACTATCTGGGCATCAAAGTGTCTGCGGGTATTGTGGTTGACCGCGCTGCCGAGCAGTATGGTGCCGATCCGAAAATGGCGTTTGCCAGTCTGTATGGCGATCATCCGATCACCCGCAACTTTATGCTGCGCACCGTGTTCCCGGAAGCGCATGAAGTCGATGGCCAGGCCTCGGATGATCTGGGCTGGAAAGTCGGGCGCCTGATTGATGTGGCACCGAATGGCTGGCTGGAGTCAGACAAGATTCCTGCCGGAGCACAGAACCTCAAGGTGCGCTTTGATCAAGGCAAGGATAAAGCCGGTCCGATCAATGTGGGCGTGGCGTTAGAGCGCCAATATGGCAAAAAAGGCCAGCGCGTCGTGGTGATAGGCAATGCCAACTTCCTGGCCAATACCTTTATCACCAACGGCGGCAATCTCGATTTGGGCATCAATATTATCAACTGGCTGGCAGGCGATGACCGTTTGATCACCATTCAGCCGATGCCGCTCAAGGATATCAACGTCACGATTCCCGCCACTGATCAGGGACGGCTGGTGGCCTGGAGCGTCTTTCATGCCTTCCAGTATTTCATTCCGGTCGGGTTGTTTGTGGCAGGTTTGTTCTTGTGGTGGAGACGCCGCAAGGCTTAATGCCTGGTGAGCTGAGGGTGGAGTAGGTCAGTCATGAAAAAAAGATGGTTATTGAATCTGTTGTTACTGGCGGTGGTAGTGGGCATTGCGGTGTTTTTGCATTTGCAACCGCAAGCGCAGGCGCCCGCGGCCAAGTTTGAAGTCTCCACGCTCAAGATGGCAGACTTTGATGCCGTCAAAGCTGAGTTTCCGGCCAAAGCGCCCACGGTCTTTGAAAAGCAGAATGGCTACTGGATGATGCGTAAACCCTATGCGGCGCGTGCCGACCAGGCCTCGGTGCAGCGCATCATTTCGATTATCGCCGCTACCACGGCCACCAGATTGCCACTACAGGATGCGTCTAAATATGGTCTGGATCAGCCCGTGTTGAAGCTGACGCTGTCCGGCGCCAAAGGCGACCAAGTTTTTAGTTTTGGCACCTATAATCCGGTAACCGAGGAACAGTATGTGGGCTATGCCGGACAGGTATATTTGCTGGCTGGCCAGTACAGCGAGGCCGCGTCTACCCAACCGATTGAGATGGTCGATAAAATGCCTTTGGCACCCGCTGAGCGCAAACAGTTGGCTGGCTTTGACCTGGCGCATCTGGAGCAGTGGGAAGCAAATGCCTTGAAAGTGCAGTTGGCGACTGACGGCAAATGGGCGGTGAATGACCCCAAGGCTAAACCTACGCAAAATGAGTTGAATGAGTGGATGGATTTTAGCTGGGTGCAGGCGCAGGCGGTCTCGGTAGAGTTTTACACCCCAGACCGCAAGCAAACTTATCCTTCTTTTGAGGTGTTGCTGCGGGATGGCAAGAAAATCCACTTTGAAAAATTGCAGGAATCGCCGGAGTACCAACTGGCACGTCCAGATGAAGGCATTATTTATCACTTTAGTAACGACACGGGCTTTACCATGGTGAACCCGCCCATCAATCTCCAGAAGTAGCATGCCTGAATTACCCGAGGTTGAGGTCACGCGCCGCGGCTTGTTGCCGGTAGAGGGCGCGTTGATTGAACAGGTCACCATACGGCATCATGGCTTGCGCTGGCCGATTCCTGCCGACTTGCCGCAGCACCTGCAAGGGCAGCGCTTGCTCAAGCTGACGCGCCGGGCAAAATATATTCTGGCCGAGATCGGCACCGATGCGACCGCGGGCGTGTTGTTATTACACTTGGGCATGTCTGGCCGCCTGTGCTTGCTTGAGCGCGATTTCCCCGCAGAAAAACATGATCACTTTGATATCCGTTTTACCGATGGCCGGGTGATCCGTTTGCGTGATCCGCGCCGATTTGGTGCCGTGTTGTGGCTGGGGCAGGATCCACTGCAACATGCGCTGCTGAATCGTCTCGGACCGGAGCCGCTTGAGGCTGGATTTAACGCCCAATATCTCTACCAGCAATTACACACGCGCAATGCGCCGATCAAGACCACTATCATGGATGGACATCTGGTGGTGGGGGTCGGCAATATTTATGCGAGTGAATCACTCTTCCGAGCCCGGATTCATCCCGAAACGCCTGCCAAGGCGTTGACCGAGGCGCAGTGTGCCTTGCTGGTACAAGAAATCAAGGCGACGTTGCAGTCGGCACTCGCGGCGGGGGGCAGTAGTTTGCGCGATTTTTTTGGCGCAGACGGCAATCCAGGCTATTTCCAGCAGACCTATACGGTCTATGGACGCACCGGAGAGCCCTGCCGTATATGCGCCCGCCCGATTCAGAATATCCGCCTTGGGCAACGTTCAACGTTCTATTGTGCGCATTGTCAGCCCAGACCAGCGGAGCTGGGCTTGATAAAGCCTTGATCAAGCAGCCTTAGGCTTCATCCGTATCTGGCCGGATGCAGTTGCGCCCGGCGCGTTTGGCGGCATACAAATGATGGTCAGCCCGTTCAACCACTTGTCCCAGCGTTTCATCATTGTGCATCTCGGCCACGCCAGCACTCACCGTGATATGTACCACCTGGTTGCTAAAGTGAAATTGCAATCCGGCTACCGCGGAACGGATCAACTCGGTGATGTCGCGCGCATGCTGCATATTGCATCCCGACAGCAACAGTAAAAATTCCTCACCGCCCCAACGGCACACCACATCCTCTTCGCGCACATGCGATTTGATCAGTTGTGCCACGCGAGACAGCACACGGTCACCCGCTTCGTGGCCATAGGTGTCATTCACCTGCTTGAACAGGTCAATATCAATCAGAACCAGCGACAAGGCTTCATCGCGGCGCTTGCGGCGGGCCACGGCCTGCTTGAAGTAAAACTCAAACACCTGGCGACTGGTGACCCCGGTCAGTTTATCCTGCGTGGCCATGGTCTCCAGTTTGTCGTGGTAACCGCGTACTGCGACATGCGCGAGGAACAACACAATGGCACTAATCACCAGTGCCACGGCCAGGTTAATCATAAACGCGGTTTCAATACGCTCCGAGCTTGGGTCGTTCACTTGCTCCACAATCAGATACCAGTCAAACTCCGGCACCAGACGGCTATTGAGATAAAGCATGCTGCCATTGTTGGCTTTGAATGAGAATGATGCGCTGGGGGAGGTCAGCACTTTCAAAAACGCTTTGTCCAGGCCAGACTTGTTTTGCAAGTGTAACTCGGAGTGGTAATGACTGCTTTGCAGCATTACCTCGCCCTGGCGATTGACGAAATAAATTTCGCGCCCATAGCGTTTCTGGTAGTTTTCTATCAGTTCGACTACCGTCTGCAACGACAGGCCGACACCGATCACGCCAATAAATTTGCCGGATTTATCTTCGATACGGTAATTGACGAAAATGCTGAGGCGTTTGTGGTCAGCGGTATCGCGGTCAATATTGATGACATAAGGATGCGGTGAATCTTTGGCCGTGAAATACCAGCTGTCGTCCGGATTACTTCGTGAAACCCGCTTGATCACGCCGGTGGGGTGGTAGTAGTTCAGCGAGCTGTCAGAGACAAAGAATGCCGTGATGGTGTTATATTTTTTCTGGATTTGTGCCAGATAACTGGTCATTTTGCTGGCATCCTGCTCACCATCATTGACCCAGTCAAACACAAATACGTCATTCGCCATCAGCGAAGAGATCAGCAAGGGTTGCAGCAGGTCGCGCTGGATTTCAGAGTAGATATTGTCGCTGGTCAGCGGCAGCATTTCCTGCTCCAAGCGCTCAGTCAGCGAGTCCTTGGCCACGAAATAGCCGATCAGGCTGGTCGCCACAAACCCCGCCAGCACGATCGCGCTGAGAATAACGGTATAGAAACGCTTGTTTACGACCATAACGACCAATGACCTGAAGATGCTTGAACAGCCAAAGGCTGAGATAACTGTGGATTATCACAAAATCCCCATTCTACTGTTCGGCTGAATAGTCCGCTTTTTAATGCCGTATTCATACAATTGGCATGAATGATTCACCATGGTGTATGGCGAGGCTAGTGCGGATGGGATCTGGCAGCATGTTCATGTAAGTAGCCAGCGGCAGGGGCAGGCGTGCCGCCCAGTTTTTGTGGTAACAGGGAGCCGATGACCATGGCGACGGTACTGACCATGAGACCGATCAATTGTGCCGGAATCAGGCTGTCCTTGACCATCACCTCTATCAGGATCCAGCTGGTAATGCCCAGTAAAATGGCAGCCAGCGCCCCCTGGCTGGTGGCACGCTTCCAAAACGCACCAAACAGCAGTGGTACAAAGGCACCGGCCAGCGTCACCTTGTACGCGCTTTCTACCATGCCAAAAATAGACAGTTCAGAGTTAAGGGCATAAAACAGCACCATGGCCGCAAAGCCGACCAGGCACAAGCGCATCACGCGCAAGAAGTGATGATCGCTCATCTGTGGCATAAAGCCCTTGACCACGTTTTCGGCAAAGCTGACTGAGGGGGCGAGCAAGGTGGCAGACGAGCAGCTCATGATGGCAGACAGCACTGCCCCAAAGAAGATGGCCTGCGCCAGCAGGGGGGTATGCGTTAACACCAGCGTCGGCAGCACGCGTTGCGAGTCAGTGGCGACCAAGGTGCCAAAAGTCGCCGGGTCTATGAGTGTTGCGGCATAGGCAATAAACATGGGCACAAAGGTGAAACAGAAGTAAATGCTGGCACCCAGTAGCGAGCCCCACAAGGCGATTTTCCCGGTTTTTGCCGAGGTGATGCGTTGAAACACATCTTGTTGCGGGATAGAGCCCAGCATCATGGTCAGCCAGCCTCCCATAAAGGTCAGCCATACGCTCCAGTCTGTGCTTTGCGGGAAAAAGTGCAGCTTGCCCGCGTCACGCGCATGGGCAATGACTGGCGCAATGCCGCCGGTCTGGCCGGAAACCAGATAAGCGATAAACAGCAGGCCGCCAATGACCACGATCATCTGTACAAAATCCAGGATAGCCACAGATAACATCCCGCCCAGCGTGGTGTAGGTGAGGACAATGGCCGTCCCCAGCATCATGCCTGCCTGCTCTGAAATGGCGCCATGACTGATCAGGTTAAAGATCAGGCCCAGGGCTTTGATCTGTGCCGCTACCCAGCCCATGTAGGAGACGACGATGGCCAGGGTGGTCAGCACCTCTACGCTACGGTTGTAGCGCATGCGGTAAAAGTCGCCCAAGGTCAGAATGTTGAGTTTATACAGGCGGCTGGAGAAAAAAATCCCGGCCAGAATCAGGCACATGCTGGAGCCAAACGGGTCTGCGGCCACCCCGGTCAAGCCCTCACGCACAAAGGTGGCGGACACGCCAAAGACCGCTTCTGCGCCAAACCAGGTGGCAAATACGGTGGCGGTCACCACCGGCAAGGGTAAGTGGCGGCCAGCGACTGCATAATCCTTGGTGCTATGTACATTCCTGGCAGCGAACAGGCCTATCCCGATAGAGACAAGTAAGTACGCCACCACAAACCAGATCAGCACAGTCCGTTTCCCTTGAGTCAGTTGCAAAACGCCGATTTTAAAACAAAACCTGGCCTACACAGGGGTTCTCAATCTGGCTGTAGTAAAAAAGGCCCGAAAATCAGGCCTTTTTTACAAATCTGCACGTTTGATAGCCACTACTCCACCCGTTTCCAGGTTTGCGAACGGCCAATCAGTGAAATCCCGATAAAGCCACGCACCTCCAGTTCGTTGCCATTAGGGCTCAATGTCATTTTACATTGGTAGGTTTTGCCGTTTTCCGGGTCCAGAATCTCGCCATTTTCATACACTTGGGGCTTGCTACCGGCTTTGAGGTGTTTGGCGATGGTCATGCCTATGATTTTTTGCCCTCTACGCTCGTCGGTACATTTGTCACACACCGCATCGCCGGTGTCTGTGGCTAGCAAGCCTTTTTCGACAACGGCATGGTATTCCCCGCCGGATTCGGCAATGCGAACCAGTGAGCGAGGTTTGCCGGTTTTATCGTCCGTCGTTTGCCATAGACCGCTCAAGTCGGCTGCCTGCAAGGCCATGGGTAACATCATCAATACTGCAACAAGTAGCTTCTTGGGGGATGCCATCATGTACTCCTTTAGTGAGTGAACAGTAAAAACAAGCTGGCAAATTGAAGCAATACCAGCACGAGAATGGCCATCGTCGCCCATTTTTGCCAGGTGGCCTGCTTGTGCTGGCTGTTTAGCAAGGTATCAATATGGGTTTGCTGTTTGGCCAGCTCGCTTTGATTGCGCAGATATTGCTCCAGCAGGCGCGGCATTTCTGCAGCATGGGCAAGTACATAGGGGAGCTCACGTTTTGCAGATTTAAGCAGGCTGCGCCAGCCGATCTGCTCGCTCATCCAGCGCTTGAGAAATGGTTTGGCGCTTTGCCACAAGTCGATATTCGGGTCCAGTTCACGGCCCAGGCCTTCAATATTGAGCAGGGTTTTTTGCAACATAATCAGTTGCGGCTGAATATTCACGCCAAAGCGGCGTGACATCTGAAACAGGCTGAGCAGGGTGCGGCCAAATGAAATTTCCTTCAGCGGCTTTTCAAAGATCGGCTCGCAGATGGCGCGCACGGCTGTTTCGAGGGCTTCTACATTGGTATCTGCCGGCACCCAGCCAGACTCAATATGCGCCACTGCCACATCCCGGTAGTCACGGTTGAAAAAAGCGAGGAAGTTCCGCGCCAGATAATACTGGTCGGTAGGCGTGAGGCTACCCATGATGCCAAAATCCAGGGCAATGAATTTGCCTTTATCCGGCCCCTCTGTCACCACCTGGATATTGCCCGGATGCATGTCGGCATGAAAAAAACCATCACGGAATACCTGCGTAAAAAATACCTCTACGCCTTCGTGAGCCAATTGGGTCAGGTTGATGCCATAGGCCTGCAACGTGGCGGTTTCGCGGACAGGCGTGCCAAACATACGCTGCATGGTCATCACTTGCTTGCGTGAATAGTCCCAGTAAACCGTAGGCACCAGCAGGCGACGGTCACTGAAGTTGCGGCCAAGCTGTGCGCACTGTGCAGCTTCCAGGGTCAGGTCCAGTTCGTGCTCGGTGTGGCGGGCAAATTCATCCACCATTTCATCCGGCTTGAGACGGCGCCCTTCACGGGAGAGTTTTTTGACCCACCAGGCCAGCGTGCGGAGTAAGGCGATGTCTCTATGAATAATGGCGGCAATATTGGGACGCAACACTTTAACAGCTACCTGTTCGCCACTATGCAGTTTGGCAAAGTGCACCTGGGCCACCGAAGCGCTCGCGACTGGAACCGCGTTAAACTCGGCGTAGACCGTCGTCAGCGGGGCGTCAAAGGCCTGCTCAATAATACGCTCCACTTCAGCGTAGGCAAATGGCGGTACCTGGTCCTGCAGTTTGGTCAGTTCATCGGCCACATCCGGCGGCAGCAAGTCGCGGCGTGTAGACAGCATCTGGCCAAACTTGACAAAAATCGGGCCGAGTTTTTCGAGCGCCAGCCGCAAGCGGACGGCCCGTTTCTCCGGCGCATGGCGCCAGAATAACAACCCGTTGAGTAGTCGCGAGCCCAGGCCTGGTTGATTGTCACGGACAAAGAAAATATCCAGCCGATACCAGATCAGCATGCCGATAATGTGAAAAAAGCGTATCCAGTGCATCAGGGCTGACTTTCTGCGGTGGCGTTGGCAGCTAACAGTTTTTCTACGCGTTGCTGCAAGCGGTCTGTGTCTTCCCTGAGCTGGTCGACGGCCTGGTTAAATTGCGTGATGCGGGCTTTTTTTGCCAGTAACGGCTGCTCTTCTTGCCAGTATTCCACCAGCATTTCTCCCAGGTTTTTGGCCTGGCCCTGCAAGCGCTGCATGGTTTGCTGACCGAGTTGGACGACTTCAAAAGCCGCCACATCGCCGACCACTTTACTCAAGTCTTCTTCGACATCCCAGCGGATGGCCGCCAGAATCTTGCCGACTTCCATGCCTAGCGCACTGTCGCCATCAATTTTAATCAGGCTATGCGCCTGCGGATCTTGCCTCAGTAGCCGCATGGCCAGGCTGGGCGGCAAGTGAATGGTGGCATCTGCCATGGCGGTATCGCCTGCAACTGCCAGCTCACCATTGCTTAACACTGTCAGCATGACACGGGCCACTTTAAAGTCTAGACAAAGATGACTGTGCGCATACGGCTGTAACCTGGGAGCGGTCCAGCGGTTTTGCTGCATCAAGTGCTGCAGCACGAATTGAATCAAGGGCTTGAACATGGGGTTAGAGTTTGATGCCTTTGTGCAGCGCGACCACGCCTGCAGTCAGGTTGTAGTAATCGACTTTTTCAAAGCCTGCTGCATGCATCATCTGTTTCAAGGTTTCCTGGTCAGGGTGCATGCGGATGCTTTCTGCCAGATAGCGATAGCTGGGCTCATCGTTGGCGATCCATTTACCAAACTTAGGCAGCAGTTTGAAAGAGTAGGTGTCATAAAGTTTCTCCAGTGGTTGCCAAACCTTGGAAAACTCAAGCACCAGCAGGCGTCCGCCACGCTTGAGCACACGTTGCATTTCTTTGAGCGCAACGTCTTTATGTGTCATGTTGCGCAGGCCAAACGCCACAATGACACAGTCAAAGGTTTCATCAGCAAACGGCAGTCCTTCGGCATTACACTGCGTGGCCGGAATGGTCAGGCCGGCATCAATCATACGGTCTCGGCCCACGCCCAGCATGGAGGCGTTAATGTCGGTCAAAATGACCGTGCCGGGATTGCTGGGAGACTGGGTCGCCACTTTTTTGGCAAACAGGCGCGACAGGTCGCCACTGCCGCCGGCAATATCGAGTACTTTGTCACCCTGCCCAACGCCGCTGACATCCACGGCAAAGCGTTTCCACAGCCGATGCATGCCCGCAGACATGACGTCATTCATGATGTCGTATTTTTGCGCCACCGAATGAAAGACTTCGCCCACTTTTTTCTGTTTTTCCCGTTCATCGACGGTTTCAAAGCCAAAGTGGGTGGTTTTTTGCTGCTCAGTGTTGGATTGCATGCTTGGGTTCCTTGCGCGTATGGCCTGCCATGGTGAGTTTGGCGATGTAGTCTTGCCACAGGCTTTCATAATGTTGTGCCAGATAATACAGATAATCCCACGAATACAGCCCGGTATCATGACCATCATCAAAGATCAGTTTGATTGCATAGCGGCCAACCGGTTCAATGGCGCTGATGTTCACATCCTGCTTGTCCAGTTGCAGCACTTCCTGGCCTGCGCCATGCCCGCGGACCTCGGCAGAGGGCGAGTACACACGTAAAAATTCGCATGACAGCATGCATTCCGTCTGGTTATCGAAATGAATTTCCAGCAAGCGCGAGCCCTGATGCAGTTGGATCAGGGTAGGGATGGGGCAATCAGGATGTAGACCGCTCATATGATTGAAGAAAACCGTGTTTGGGGCCGTTAACTTGAATATTGCGCATGATAGCAGATGCACGCATCTACCGCATGGCAAGCAAATGTTTCATGTTAGGGTTGATAATTCATTTTATTTGTGAATTAATAGCTGTACTTGCATGATTTATTTGATCTTTTAACAATTCATGTTAGATTATAGAAAAATAACAACAAGTAGGTCACCTTAATAAAATTGCAGCAGGTCCTATGGAAAATAACCGACTGGCACAACAATTTGATTTGTACACACGCTGGCGTCAATCGATTGCTGATGTACTGGGAGAGTATCGACGCTGGATTGCGGACAAGCAGCTCAGTGATGTGCAGTTAGATGAGCGCATACAGCAGCAACTCAACCGCTTGCGTGAAGACAAGCTCAATGTCGCTTTTGTTGCAGAGTTCTCACGCGGCAAGTCAGAGCTCATCAATGCCATTTTCTTTTCAGGGTATGGTCACCGGTTGTTGCCATCCGGTGCAGGCCGTACCACCATGTGTCCCACCGAACTGCGTTATGACACCGGCAAACCCGTTAGCCTGTCACTGCTGCCGATTGAAACCAATACCCACCAGATATCCATTACTGAATATCGCCGCATGCCGCAAGCCTGGTCTGTGGTGGAGTTCGATGCCCATTCGCGCGACAGCATGGTTGAAGCCTTCAAGGAGGTCAGTCGTACCCGTCGCGTGACAGTGCAAGAGGCGCAGTCGCTAGGTTTGTATCATCCTGACAATTCTGACGATGCCATGTTGATCGGCGCAGATGGCCTGATGGAGATTCCATGCTGGCGGTATGCCATGATTAATTTCCCGCATCCCTTGCTCAAGCAGGGCTTGGTAATCCTTGATACGCCCGGCCTCAATGCCATCGGTGCCGAGCCTGAGTTAACCATGAGCATGCTGCCGAATGCGCATGCCGTGCTGTTTATTCTCGGCGCGGATACCGGGGTTACCAAATCCGAGATGGAAGTCTGGCGCCGTTATATCAGTGGCGCACGCTGGAAGCAAAAAGGCCGCATGGCGGTGCTCAACAAGATTGATGGCTTGTGGGATCCGCTCAAGACAGATGATGAGGTCGAGGCTGAGCTTTATCGTCAATTGCAACATACTGCTGAGTTACTGGGCTTGTCTCGCGACCAGATCTTGCCAACCTCTGCCCAAAAAGGCTTGCTGGCCAAGGTCAAAGGTGATGTGGCCTTGCTGCAAAAGAGCCGCTTGTTGCAGCTGGAGAAAAATCTCTCGGATGAGTTGATCCCGGCCAAGCAGGAAATTGTGCGCGAGAGCCTGCAGGGTGAGATTGACGACATGATGCAGCAAACGCGGGTGACCCTGGAAACCCGACTGCAAAGTGTGCTAGACCAGTCGGACGAGTTGCGTTGCTTGCAAGGCAAAAATGAAGACGTGATTGCGCAGATGATGCGCAAGGTGAAACAGGACAAGGTCAATTTTGAAGTCGGCTTGCAACGTTACCAGGCTTTGCGTAGTGTGTTTTCCGTGCAATCCAACCAGTTATTTCACCATCTCGGCATGCCAGCACTCAAGAACAAGGTGCGTGAAACGCGTGAGACCATGATGAAAGCCGCATTTACCAAAACCATGCGTCAGGCCATGGATGACTTTTTCAGTGACCTCAAGCGCCGGATGATGGATGCAGACGTGCATGTGCTTGAGATCAAGAAAATGATGGAAGCCATGTATGAAAAATTCTCCAAAGAACATGGCCTGTTGCAAAAGTCGCCCCCCCCATTTTCCACTTCACGTTACCTTAAGGCCCTGAATAAACTCGAAGCGATTTACCGCGATCAGTTCAATACCACCTTTAACATGATTGCGCATGAAAAGCTGACGCTGACCAGTAAATTCTTTGAGACCCTGGCCAGCCATGTCATTATCGAGTATGAAGCCGCTAACCGCGATACAGAAAGCTGGCTTAAAGCCGTGATGGCGCCTATGGAAAGCCAGATGCGTGAGCATCATGTGCAACTCAAGCGCCGGGTCGAAAGTATCAAACGTATTTATCAGGCCACCGATACCCTGGAAGAGCGTATTGCGGACCTGGAGCAGGTGGAACTCTCTATTCGCCAGCAGTTGGCAGATCTGGATCATTTGCATGCCAAAGCCATGACGGCGTTGATGCATGAAGAGGTTGTCGTGAAAGCTGCCTAAGCGGTGATTGAGGCCAAGACTTTTGGGGGCAGAGGGTAGACCTCTGAAACACGAACATAAAAAAACGGGTGACTGGCACCCGTTTTTTTATTTGCTTTCCAGCATATAGGTTTTGATCTTTTGCATCGCCTTTTGCTCAATCTGGCGGATACGTTCAGCCGAAACACTAAATTCTGCGGCCAGATCATGCAATGTTGCCGTATTGCCCTCGGTCAGCCAGCGGGCTTGCAGTACACGACGACTACGCTCATCCAGCTGCTGCAAAGCCATGCTCAGGCCTTCTGTCTGCATGTGCTCAGTCTGCAGGTTTTCCAGCAAGGTAGAAGGTTCAGGACCTTCATCCTCCAGAAAAGCGATTGGGCTGTACACTTCTTCGCCATCCTCGTCCACTTGCGCATCCAGAGAGATTTCCTGACCATTGAGGCGGTATTCCATCTCGGTCACGTCTTCTGGTTTCACATTGAGTTCAGTCGCAATGCGTTGAACATCTTCCTGGCTTAAGGTCTCAAACCCATTTTTCATGCTCCGCAAGTTAAAGAACAGCTTGCGTTGCGCTTTGGTGGTGGCGGTCTTGACCAAACGCCAGTTCCGCACAATATACTCATGAATTTCAGCCTTGATCCAGTGCATGGCAAAAGAAACCAGACGCACACCGCGATCGGGATCAAAGCGTTTAACTGCTTTCATCAAGCCAATATTACCCTCTTGGATCAGGTCTGATTGGGGCAGGCCATAACCGCTGTAACCACGAGCAATGCTGGCGACCAGACGCAAGTGCGACACAATCAGCGCACGCGCAGCCTCAAGGTCCCCGCTTTGTTTCAGGCGGGTCGCATAACCGTATTCTTCTTCAGCGGTCAGCACCGGAAACTGCTTGATAGTCTGCAGGTATTTATCCAGGCTGTCTGCCGATGCAACGACAGGTAATGTAAAAGCGTTGATAACAAACTCCTTAGGTATCAAAAGAGATTTAAAACAATTTTAGCACTCAATGTATGAGAGTGCTAGTCTCTGGCAAAGTTCCAACTGGCTATCGCATTTTATAAACTAAATCCGGCTCGAAAATCAGAATAAAACCCGGAATTCAACCTCATTTTTGGAGGATCAATCACTGCCGGAAGGCGTTGGCAGGGAGATCGGGATAATGGGAGGATATTCATATGGCGGACAGGCAATACTGACGTTAGCAAGGGCATGGGGCAGTGGGGTAAATATGTTGTGCAACTTATTGGATCCTATGCAACACAACGCGCAGAACCGGATGCATGAAGCTAAACCTTAATAGTTAACGCTTGAAACCAGTCACTGCAATCCGTTGTGATGTTGGGTGGGGCATCGCCGCTTGTTACGCATGCGTGCTTTATCCTTCATCGCGGCACAGCAATGTGCTGAGCCTGATAAAGGATAAAGCATCATAATCGGTTTGGCTGACACTGTGCTTACAGTATCCGGTC
Source organism: Methylophilus sp. YYY-1 (assembly GCF_029132825.1). NCBI lineage: Bacteria > Pseudomonadati > Pseudomonadota > Betaproteobacteria > Nitrosomonadales > Methylophilaceae > Methylophilus > Methylophilus sp. YYY-1. Next base: position 986,940 of record NZ_WOVG01000001.1, on the reverse strand, counting down.
TGTCATCAGGCTCACGGTATTGAATGGTTTCAGATTAATCCCTGCCGTGACCATGGCCACGTCCCGGGCCGCCAGGTCTGCCTCCTGGCCCTGGTGGGCCATCATGCCAGTGATCCCAACCGGGACCAGGCCCAGGTGGACCAGGATGTGCCCGGTAATGTGGCACATAAACATTCTGATACCAGCCATCCTGTACAAAATAGACCTGACGACCACAAGCGCCATAGCCGCCGCAATAGCGTGCCCAGCGCTTCATATGGCCGGGCGGTACATGCAGATACATGGGGGGCTGCACCACGGCCACCGGTGGTGGCTGGATAATCACGGGTTGCGGGTAGACCACTTGCGGCACTGGATAAGCATCACCGAGGACTATCTGGCCGTAAAAGCCGGGTTGTCCCACGCTGACCGCGACACCGGCTTCTGCGGTCGTGGCCAGGGCAATTGTCCAACATAATGCACCTGCCATGAGTATTCTGAGCATGGTTACCTTCTTTCTGTCTGTTTCAGAAAAATGCAGATTGATTTGCATAGGCGGATTTTAGAAAGGCTATGCCCCGCAGAGCAGTCTGATTATTCTGATAGCGTTGTCAGAGGGTGCTGACAGTCATTGCCTGGTTTTTATGATGAATGATTTTTGAGAGAACTAATCGCATGGGGCGGATCAACAGGCTCAGGTCAAGGCACCTGGGCAGATGAGATGGTTAAATCAATAGCTTGTTAATTTCTGGCTTGTGATGCTTCTGTCTTGGCGCGAGTGTAAAGTGGTCTCCATTGACAGCCTCGCGTGCCTGCCAATGGCACCATCCGATTGACGGACGGCGACTGGCAAGCAATTTTTTACTTCACATTTCGTACGGCCATCCAGCCCAAGTCATGCATACAGGAGACAAACGCACGTTTAAAAGTCTGTGTCTTGTAATCAGGCAGGTAGTTTTCTCCCAGCTTTTTCTCGCAGCTGGCTTGGTCACGGGATAGCTGGTTAGGGAAAGCCCCCATTTTCCACCATGAATTGATCGAATACGCTACATCAGGACCGTCATTCACTGTGCTGTGTGGCGCAGCAGGGGCTGATTCAGGTGCGTCGTTCGCTGGCGTTAAGGCTGCCGAGCTGGCTGGGTCGGAGGCGGCACTGGTTGCTGCCGGGCTTGCTTGTGGTTTTTTTGCAACAGCTGCAGCTTGCACTTTCGCTGCATTCTCTTTGGATAAGTCTATAAAAGGACTGGGCTTGCTTTGCATGCCACCGCGGTTATCCGAAGCCTCTATAGTTGCAAATAAAGGGTCAAACGCATCTAGCTTGGGTTTTTTCCAACCATGCTCTGCCAGGCATGCCGAGAGCTGATCGCCGCTGCCACGGCAGGCTTGATGCGCCCTTTCGATGTCCTGCTGGTTGCCGCCTTGCTTGTAAGAAATCTGGCCACACCCTGCCAATAAGGCGGTTGTTAATAGGTAAGTTAAAAGACGCATTGCGAGTCCTGTTCGTGATTTGTTATGCGCAGTCTAGCGGGCTTTTCACGCCCTCGCCACTACGCAAATTGACGTATTTGTCCTACAACCCCCTCTCGTTAAGCTGAGCGCAAGTTTTGATCAACTGTGATTTGAATTTAACGAGAAAGGGAACTTAGATGATGAACTTGAAAAAATGTGCCTTGCATACTGCGGTAGCAATGGCTTGTGGCCTGGGTGCACAACTGGCAAATGCGGGTGCAACAATCAACTTTGGCGAAGATAAATATATTGGCCTTGGGTTTGGCTTTATCAGCAGCTATAACTCAAAAGAGGACGCTGTGAATCAAGGCAGCGATCGTTCAAACGACTTCGCTCTGGATAGTGCTCGTATTTATATCTCTGGTTCTTTTAACAAGTATATCAAAGGCATGCTGAACACTGAAAAATCAGGTGGCGGCTCTGCAGGCTCTAATGTTGAAGTGATTGATGCCAACGTGCAATTTCAGTTAACCCCTGAAGTGGCCATCTGGGCAGGTCGTTTCCTGTCTCCGAGTGACCGTGCCAACATGGCAGGTCCTTACTACTCCATGGGTGGTGGCTACTGGGCCAACATTGCTTCACGTTATGGCTGGAACGGTGGTGTGATTGGTCGTGATGACGGTGTGGCTATGGTTACCAGCTTTCTTGAGGATCATCTTAATGTTTCATTCGGTGCCTTTGAAGGTAACCAGATTTTCCGTTTTAGTGGGGTTGGCGCGCAGTCACAATCTTCAACACATAAAGATAACCTGATGTATGCCGGTCGTGTGCAATACGATTTCTGGGATGCAGAACCAGGCTACTACGGTACAGGCAACTACTTTGGTGCTAAAGACATTCTTGCCATCGGGGTTGCTGGACGTTACAAAAAAGATGGTGTTGTCAGCCCTACCAATGTGGTGGGTGATTACAAAGCTTACAGCGTGGACTTCCTGTTAGAGAAAAAAGATGTGGGTCCTGGTACCTTTTCTGCTGAAGCTGCTTATTACTACTACGGCACCGATGGTGTGTTTAAAGGTGAGCAAGGTCATGCATACTCCGCTGGCTTAGGCTACCTGTTCCAGGAACAAGTAGGCTGGGGCAAATTCATGCCTATCATTCGTTACCAGAAATTTAACGCCGATGGTGTGACAAGCTACAACTCGACAACGACAGCTTTTACCAATACCACCGGCGGTGGCGCAAGCAAACGCTTTGAAGTGGGCACCAATTACGTGATTGCACCTTACAACGCGACTTTGACAGCCACCTACGGCAAAGAAGATACCGCGACGGCTTCTAATAAAGATTTCGTCCGAGTCGCCCTGCAGATGCAGTTCTAATCAACACCTTATAACCCTTTTCCACAAAGGAGATGAGCGTAATGAAAACAATAGTGAAGTTGGATTTGGATAAAAAACCATGGGAGCAGGATGGTCAGATTCATAACCGCTGGCACCCCGACCTGCCGATGATTGCCATGGTCAAGCCAGGGGATGAGTTCCGTGTTGAGTGTATGGACTGGACCGGTGGTCAGATCGGTAATAACGATAGCGCCAATGATGTGCGTGACGTTGATCTGACACAGGTGCACTACCTGAGTGGCCCGATTGGCGTGGAAGGTGCTGAGCCGGGTGACTTGATGGTGGTGGATATTCTGGATGTGGGTACTTTTGATGAATATCAATGGGGCTTTAACGGTTTGTTTGCCAAGGAAAATGGTGGGGGCTTTCTGACCGACCACTTCCCTGAAGCGAGCAAAACCATCTGGGATTTCCACGGCGTGTATACCACTTCCCGTCATGTGCCTAAGGTGCGTTATGCCGGCATTATGCACCCGGGTCTGATTGGTTGCCTGCCATCCAAAGAACTGCTCGAAACCTGGAACAAGCGTGAAGGCGACCTGATTGCAACGGATCCGGATCGTGTCCCGCCACTGGCTTGCCCTCCGACTTCACAATCTGCCGTCATGGGCCGTTTGAGTGGTGATGCTGCCAAAAAAGCAGCGGCTGAAGGCGCGCGTACCGTGCCACCACGTGATCACGGCGGTAACTGCGATATCAAGAACCTGACCAAAGGCTCAAGGGTGTACTTCCCGGTCTATGTGAAGGATGGCGGTCTCTCCATGGGTGACCTGCACTTCTCACAAGGCGACGGTGAAATCACTTTCTGCGGTGCGATTGAAATGGCCGGTTACCTCGATATCAAGGTTGGCCTGATCAAGGATGGTGTGAAGAAATACGGGATTAAAAACCCTGTGTTCCAGCCCAGCCCGATCACACCGACTTACCGTGATTACATGATTTTTGAAGGCATTTCGGTTGACGAAGCAGGCAAGCAACATTACCTGGATGTGCATATTGCCTACCGCCAGGCTTGCCTCAACGCGATTGAGTACCTGAAAAAATTTGGTTACAGCGGCGAACAAGCGGTATCCATCCTGGGGACTGCGCCGGTAGAGGGGCATATCAGTGGCATCGTCGATATCCCTAACGCTTGTGCCACCTTGTGGGTCCCGACCGAGATCTTTGAGTTTGATATCCGACCTAACGCGGATGGACCGAAGATCATGGTGCCGCCAGGCATAGATGTGTCCACTTGCACATAACAATGAGTGTTGATCGCGTGCAGTTTATTTGATCAGACTTGATAGGAAACCAAGATGCCTCTTTACGAATATGAATGTGACAGTTGTGGCGTATTTACTGCGCTACGCAAAATGAGTGAGTCGAGTTTGCCTGCCTACTGCGATTGTTGCGGGGCAGAGAGTCCACGGATTTTATCTGTGCCCAAACTGGCCATCATGGACAAAATGCAACGGTCTGCGCATGAACGTAACGAGAAATCTGCCAACGAGCCGCGTACAGCCAGACGTTCCAGCTGTGGCTGTACCGGATCACACACGTGTAAAACCAAGCCGCCGGTCAACCAGGATACAGGTAAACCGGGCTTGCAAATGCAGACCAAGAAAACGGCACGGCCGTGGATGGTCGGGCATTAATCAGCGACATCAATCCCTTAATTATTGATTTTATTGATTTATCCATAAAGGAGAAGAAGTAATGAGTACCTCAAACAGACGCGGTTTTATGAAGGGCGCATTGGTCGGTGCCATGATGGCCGCAGGCCTTATCAGCGGTCATGCATTTGCAGCGGATTATCCGACTGCAAAAGTGAATACGACTGGCTTGGCAGTGACTGACTCCACAGTAAAAGTAGGTATTCTGCACTCTGCCACCGGCACGATGGCGATTAGTGAAACCGGTTCTATCCAGGCTGAAAAGCTGGCGATCGAACAGATCAACGCCATGGGCGGTATTCTGGGCCGCAAGATTGAAATTATCCAGGAAGACGGTGCGTCTGACTGGCCAACTTTCGCAGAAAAAGCGAAGAAACTGCTGGAAAAAGACAAAGTGGCTGCTGTGATGGGCTGCTGGACGTCTGCTTCACGTAAAGCGGCTTTGCCAGTGTTTGAAAAAGACAATGGCTTGTTGTTCTACCCAACCTTCTACGAAGGTCTGGAGCAATCCAAAAACGTGTTCTACACCGGTCAAGAAGCGACACAACAAATTCTGGCAGGGTTGGACTGGATCGCTAAAGAGAAAAAAGCCAAGACTTTCTACCTGATTGGTTCTGACTACATCTGGCCACGTACTTCCATGAAGATTGCCCGTAAACACATCGAGCAACACTTGCATGGCACTGTGGTGGGTGAAGAATACATCGCCTTGGGTGACACCCAGTTCGGTTCTGTGATCAACAAAATCAAACTGAAGAAACCTGACGTGATCTACGCAGCGGTGGTGGGCGGTAGTAACGTGGCATGGTTCAAACAATTGAACGCTGCCGGTTTGAACTCCAGCAAACAAACCATGTTGACCATCTCCGTGACCGAAGACGAAGTGTTGGGTATCGGTGGTGAAAACCTGGCTGGTTTCTACTCTGCGATGAAATACTTCCAGTCTCAAGACAATGAGGCTAACAAGAAATTTGTAGAAGCATTCAAAAAACGCTGGGGTGAGAAGTCTGTGATCGGCGACGTGACACAAGCTGCTTACCTGGGTCCATGGTTGTACAAGGCAGCCGTTGAGCGTGCAGGTAGCTTCGATGTAGACAAAGTGCAAGCAGCATTGCCAGGCTACACCTTCAAAGATGCACCAGAAGGCCCTGTCACTGTGGAAGCCAACCACCACCTGACCACCAAGCTGCGTATTGGTCAGTGGGGTAAAGATGGCCAGGCCAAAGTGGTATACACCTCTGATTACATCAAACCTGATCCATTTCCAAAAGGCTATCAATAAGCTAGTCCTGTCGTAAATGCTTAAGCGGTAGCCGGTCAATCCGGCTACCGTTTGGCGCAAACAGCATTCAAGTTGTAAAAAATTTCAAGCAGTCAGCAATTTTGAGAAGTTGCATTTTAAGGAGACCGATATGTTTGGTTATTCGATGGCAGATATAGGCAATATTGTGGTGATGCAAGGCTTTTCCGGCCTGAGCATGTTTACAGTGTTGCTACTCATGGCACTGGGTCTCGCGATTATTTTCGGGCAGATGGGTGTGATTAACATGGCGCATGGTGAGTTTATGACCATCGGTGCCTATACCACGGTCATGCTATCCAAGGTGGCTGCCACTTACGGCTTCACCAATTACTATTTTTTGTTTGCCATCCTCATTGCGTTCGGGCTGGCATTCGCGGTCGGCTATGTTGTTGAATACGGCATGATCCGGCACCTGTACAAGAGGCCACTGGATACCTTGCTGGCGACCTGGGGGCTAAGCCTGGTCATGCAGCAGATCTTCCGCTCTACCTTTGGCGCCAAAGAGGTGAGTGCCGAGTTGCCTGAGTGGATGTTGGGCTCTTTCAAGCCGACGCCAGACATTGATATCCCGATCAACGGTGTTTTTGTGATGGCCCTGGCTGCGCTGGTGACCCTCGGTGTCTATATGTTTATGTATAAATCACGCTGGGGCCTACGTGTGCGTGCCACCGTGCAGAACCGTACCATGGCGGGTGCAGTGGGCATTAACACTGCAAAAGTCGACCGTGTGACCTTTGCCTTGGGTTGCGGCATTGCCGGGATCGCGGGCGCTGCGTTTACCACGATTGCTTCTACCGGCCCAACCACGGGTACGCTCTACATCGTAGACAGCTTTATGGTGGTGGTGTTTGGCGGTGCAGCCAGCATTGTGGGGACGATTGCCTCAGCCTTCGGCATTGCCCAGGCGCAATCTATCCTGCAGTTCTTTATGACCAGCTCCATGGGCAAAGTGTCCACGCTGCTCGCCATCGTCACGATCTTGATGATGAAACCTGAAGGTTTGTTTGCCTCCAAACTGCGTAAATAACAGATACGGCAACGTGTGAGCATGCTTCTCACGCGTTGCCATAAGTAAATAGACGTATTAGTACTTTATATCTGTCGCACTAGAATCAACGCATCAATAGAGGAGATTTTTGATGACATTATGGGAAAAAATGAAAGCCAGTCCTGTACTGGGTGGTAAGGAAGGCGTGATCGGCCTGGCTGCGCTGGCCGCCCTGATCTTCGTCGTGTTGCCACTGGGGGTAGATATTTTCCGCCTCAACCTGATTGGTAAATACCTGACCTACGCCTTTGTCGCCGTCGGCCTGGTGATGTTATGGGGGCATGGCGGTATTTTGAGTCTGGGCCAGGGCATCTTCTTCGGTCTGGGGGGCTATGCGATGGCGATGTTCCTCAAGCTGGAAGCGTCCGATCCAGAAACCACTAAAATCCAGTCTACGCCAGGCATTCCTGACTTTATGGACTGGAACCAGCTCACGGCCTTGCCATGGTTCTGGGAGCCGTTCAAAAGCCTACCCTTCACGCTGATTGCCGTACTCACCGTGCCAGCCATCTTTGCCTACATCATCGGTTATGCCATGTTCAAGCGTCGTGTGGGTGGGGTGTATTTCTCCATCATCACGCAAGCGATTGCGCTGATCCTGAGTATTCTGATTGTTGGTCAGCAAGGCTATACCGGTGGTGTGAACGGCATGACAGACCTGCGTACCATGTTAGGCTGGGATATTCGCACCGATTCTGCGAAATATATCCTGTACTACGTGAATGGTTTGTTGCTGTTCGGGGCGATCTTCCTGTCCAAATACATCATGAGCAGCAAGTTCGGTATGTTGTTGCTAGCCATGCGCGACAAAGAAGAGCGGGTGCGTTTCTCTGGTTACGACGTTTCCAACTTTAAAATCTTTATCTTCTGCCTGGCGGCGATGATGTCTGCCGTTGGTGGTGCAATGTTTACCTTGCAAGTGGGCTTTATGTCACCGTCCTTTGTCGGCATTGTGCCTTCGATTGAAATGGTGATTTTCTGTGCCGTGGGTGGGCGTGCCTCGCTGATTGGCGCCGTATATGGCACCTTGCTGGTTAACTACGGTAAAACCGTGTTTTCAGAAACCTATCCAGAGTTGTGGTTGTTCCTCATGGGTGGCCTGTTTATCTCTGTGGTGATGTTCTTCCCGAATGGCCTGGCTGGTATCTGGGACAACCTGGCGACCAAATATGGCTGGTTCAAAGACAAGGCTGACGCAAAAAAGCCTGAGGTAAGTACTTCTGAGGTAGAAGCACAAGCAGTACTTACCGAATCTTCAACCACGGGCGCCGTAACCTCTACCGAAGCGGGCGTCAAGAAAACATCACGTAAGAAAGCGGCGGCCAGCACTGATCAGCCGTCCGCGATCGAAAGCAATAAAATGAGAGGAGCAGAAGCATGAGTAATACCGACTTCGTCTTGGCAGTAGAAGACCTGACCGTCTCCTTCGATGGCTTTAAAGCGGTGGATAGTCTCACCATGTATATCGACAAAAACGAACTGCGTGTGCTGGTGGGGCCTAACGGCGCCGGCAAGACCACGGTGCTCGACCTGATTTGCGGTAAAACCAAATCCACAGCCGGTTCAATCAAGTTTAAAAACACTGAGTTAACCAAGCTGTCCGAGCACGAAATTGTACGCTCCGGCGTCGGCCGCAAGTTTCAGAACCCATCCATTTATGAAAACCTGACGGTTTACCAAAACCTGGAAGTGTCTTACCCCAAAGGCCGCGGCGTGTTTGGCAGCCTGACCTTCAAACGGACACAAGAGGTGGAAGACCGCGTGCGCAAAGTGGCGGCAGACATCATGTTGACCGAGTTTCTTGAGATGGAATCTGCCTTGCTCAGTCACGGACAGAAACAATGGCTGGAAATCGGCATGTTGCTCATGCAAGAGCCTGAGCTGTTGATGCTGGATGAACCTGTGGCAGGCATGAGCGCCAAGGAGCGCGACCAGACCGCCGATTTGCTCAACCGCATCTGCCAGAACCGCTCGGTGATTGTGATCGAGCACGATATGGAGTTTGTGAAGAAAATTGCGCACAAGGTGACTGTGCTGCATCAGGGCAAAATCCTCGCCGAAGGGCCGATGGAGAAAGTCCAGGCAGACGAAAAAGTCATCGAAGTGTATTTAGGACATTAATTGGATTAGGCCATTCAAGGAGCACAGCATGTTTGAAATTGAAAATTTGCAGGTGAGTTATGGCCAAAGTCAGGTCATTCATGGCCTGAATTTCAAAGCCAACAAAAACGAAACACTGGCCATCATGGGCCGCAACGGCATGGGCAAAACCACGCTGTTCAAATCGCTGATGGGCATTTTGCCAAGCAAAGCCAGTAAAGCCACCGTCGATGGGATCGATCTGCAAGGCTCGGCCACCCATGAACGCGTCATGAAGGGTCTGGCCTATGTGCCACAAGGCCGCTGGATTTTTCCTAATATGACCGTGCAGGAAAACATCGAAACTGGTCTCGAGAAGTCAGCTTCAGGCGAGATCCCGGATGATATTTTTGCGCTGTTCCCGGTGTTGCATGAAATGCGTAAACGCAAGGGCGGTAACCTGTCTGGTGGTCAGCAACAGCAATTGGCGATTGCCCGCGCGCTGGTGACCAATCCAAAAGTATTACTGCTGGATGAGCCGACCGAAGGGATTCAACCGTCCATCATCAAGGACATCGCCAAGGTCCTCAACGAAATCCGCAAAATGCGTGAAATCACCATCATCGTCTCCGAGCAGGTGTTGAGCTTCACCATGGAAGTGGCAGACCGCATTATCGTCATTGATAAAGGCCGTTTTATCCATGAGGATACGCGCGACAACGTGGATGCAGCTAAGGTAAAAAGTTATTTGTCTGTATAAGTGCTTTTTTAGCCACAGAGGACACGGCGTCCACAGAGCAAAACGAATTTGCAGTTCCTCTGTGCGCTGTGTCCTCTGTTGCAAGCATTAAAAAGTAATATTCCTGATTTGTCTGTGGCATGATGCCGTTATGGATGATTTAAAGCATACGCCACCATCGCTAGCGCAAACGATCGCAACAAAACACTGGCAAGCTCGATTAGAGCTTGGCTTTGCCAAGCGTGAAGCACGTTCTTACCTGGCACACCGCTTATATAAAGGCCCGTTGGTGGTGCAAAAAAGCCTGCATCCTGAAGGCGAAGCTGTCTGTCATGCAGTCATTGTGCATCCGCCTGGCGGGGTCGCTGGGGGCGATGCGCTGCATTTGCAAGTGCACGTGGGGGAGGGCGCAAACGCCTTGCTGACCACCCCCGGCGCTGGCAAGTGGTATAAGGCCAATGGCACGATGGCTACACAAACGCTGCATTTTCAGCTGGCGTCCGGCAGTGGCCTCGAGTGGCTGCCGCAAGAAAATATCCTGTTTGATGCCGCTGAAGTTGGTTTTCATGCCGAGATTGATCTGGCGGGCGATGCCACCCTTGCGGCGTGGGACATCGTCTGTTTGGGCCGTCAGGCGCAGCAGGAACGCTGGCAGACCGGCGCCTATCAGCTCAATCAGCGCATCCGTCGCGCTGGCCGCTTGATCTGGAATGAACGCGCCTGCATGCACGCTAACGACTTCTTAAAAAGCAGCCCTGTTGGCCTGGCTGGGTCGGTGGTGTTCGGTACTTTTCTGGTGTGTGCCGGGGCCGTGCCCGCAGAGGTGCTGCAAGCTTGTCGCGAGATTACTTTGCCTGATGCCAACACTGGCGTGACCGCTTTGCCAGAGGTGTTATGTATCCGTTATGTTGGCCAGGCCTCACAGCAGGCCAGGCAGTATTTTGAGCAGTGCTGGCAGTTACTGCGGCCATGGTATTATCAAAAAGACGCAGTCAGACCGCGGATTTGGAATACATAAGCTGCGTGCATAAAAATATAGTCAGAGAACAATCCTATGGAATTAACTCCCAGAGAAAAAGACAAGTTATTGATATTTACCGCGGCCTTGCTGGCTGAACGGCGCAAGGCGCGTGGCTTGAAACTGAATTATCCTGAGGCGGTGGCATTTATTTCCGCCGCCATTATGGAAGGTGCGCGTGACGGTAAAACCGTGGCCGAGCTGATGAGCTATGGCACCACGCTATTGAACCGCGATGAGGTGATGGAAGGCGTGCCGGAAATGATCCCGGATATACAAATCGAAGCCACCTTCCCAGACGGTACCAAGCTGGTGACGGTGCATCATCCGATTCCCTAATAGATACAAAAAATTAAACCGCCGATAAACGCCGATGCACGCCGATAAAATCAATATCATCTTTGGCCAGCACTGGTTTTGGAGTGGTGGGTTTGTGTAAACACCCTGTCGAAACCGGATGCACAAAATATCGGCGTTTATCTGCGTATATCGGCGGTAAAAAAAGGTATTAAGAATGCATATTAAAAACGAGGAAAGCATATGATTCCCGGCGAAATGCAGGTCGCAGCAGGCGACATCGAATTAAATGTTGGGCGTGAAACGGTCACGCTGGATGTGGCGAATACCGGTGACCGGCCGATACAGGTCGGATCGCATTACCATTTTTATGAAACCAACGATGCCTTGTCGTTTGATCGTGCGCTGGCCTATGGCTATCGCCTGAATATTGCGGCGGGCACTGCGGTGCGGTTTGAGCCGGGGCAGACCCGTACCGTGCAATTGGTCAAACTGGCGGGTGCGCGCAAAGTGTATGGCTTTGCTGGCCGCGTAATGGGCGCCTTAAAGTAGGGAGTAGCAATGACAGTGAAAATGGATAAACGCGCATACGCGGAAATGTTTGGCCCCACCGTGGGGGACAAGGTCAGGCTGGCCGACACCGAGCTGTGGGTAGAAGTCGAACAGGATTTCACCATTTATGGTGAAGAGGTCAAGTTTGGTGGCGGCAAAGTCATCCGTGACGGCATGGGCCAAGGCCAGGGGCTGGCCGCCGAAGTGGCAGATACCGTCATCACCAACGCGCTGATTATCGACCACTGGGGCATCGTCAAGGCCGACATCGGCATCAAAGGCGGTTATATTTCTGCCATCGGTAAAGCCGGTAACCCGGATATCCAGCCCGGCGTGACCATTGCCATAGGCGCGGGCACCGAGGTCATTGCCGGCGAAGGCATGATCATCACGGCCGGCGGCATTGATACCCATATCCACTTTATTTGCCCGCAACAGATTGAAGAAGCCCTGATGTCTGGCGTCACCACCATGATAGGCGGCGGTACCGGGCCTGCGACCGGCACCTTTGCCACCACCTGTACGCCCGGCCCCTGGCACATTCACCGTATGTTGCAGTCAGCGGATGCTTTCCCCATGAATCTGGGCTTTTTGGGCAAGGGCAATGCCAGCCTGCCTGAACCGCTCAGAGAGCAAGTGCGCGCCGGGGTCATCGGCCTCAAGTTACATGAAGACTGGGGCACCACGCCCGCCGCGATTGATAACTGCCTGAGTGTGGCGGATGAAATGGATATCCAGGTTGCGATCCACTCCGATACCCTGAATGAGTCCGGCTTTGTCGAGACCACCATAGGCGCGTTCAAGGGCCGCACCATCCATACCTTCCATACCGAAGGCGCGGGCGGTGGCCATGCGCCAGATATTATCAAGGCGGCCAGCCAGCCTAATGTGCTGCCATCCTCTACCAACCCGACGCGGCCATTTACCGTCAACACTATAGATGAGCATCTGGATATGCTCATGGTGTGTCACCATCTGGACCCGGCGATTGCCGAGGATATTGCCTTTGCCGAAAGTCGTATCCGTCGTGAGACCATCGCTGCCGAAGATATTTTTCATGACCTGGGCGCATTTTCCATGATGTCATCCGACTCGCAAGCCATGGGCCGTGTCGGTGAAGTGATTATCCGCACCTGGCAAACTGCGCACAAAATGAAAATCCAGCGCGGGCCATTGGCTGAAGATGCGGCGGGCAACGACAACTTCCGCGTCAAACGCTATATCGCCAAATACACCATCAACCCGGCGCTGACACATGGTATCAGTCATGTGGTCGGCTCGATCGAGGTCGGCAAGCTGGCTGACCTGGTGGTGTGGAAACCCGCCTTCTTTGGCGTGAAGCCATTTACCATTATCAAGGGGGGCATGATTGCCGCGGCAGCGATGGGCGATCCGAATGCCTCTATCCCGACGCCTCAGCCCGTGCATTACCGCCCTATGTTTGGTGCCTATGGCGGCGGCCTCAAAACTGCCCTGACCTTTGTCTCGCAAGCCGCGCTCGAAAATCCTGAAATTAAAGCCCTTGGTTTGCAAAAGCCATTGGTAGCGGTCAAAGGCACGCGCGACGTCAAAAAGGCGGACATGGTGCATAACACCTGGATGCCCAAGATAGACGTGGACCCGGAAACCTATGAAGTGCTAGCGGACGGGATGCCGCTGGTGTGTGAACCGGCGGAGGTGCTGCCGATGGCACAACGCTATTTCCTGTTCTAGTTTCAGGTGAATATAGAACAAGGCACTTTAACCGCCGATGAACGCAGGTGCACGCCGATAAAAGCTAAAAATCATTCGGGCTTTGAAGTAACATCGGCGTTTATCTGCGTTCATCGGCGGATAAGCAAGAATGACTTTTTTGCTGATTTGCGGCAACGATAAAGTATTTAAACATGATCCATTTAACCGAACGCATCGCCCTCAGTGGGCATATTGACGACACGCTGGAGCTGCCGTTTGACCAGCGCCAGAAAAGCCGTTTGCGCGTGACCCTGGCTTCAGGCCGTGAAGCGGCGCTGTTTTTATCGCGCGGCCTGATTCTGCGCGGGGGCGATTTGATCCAGTCTGAAGACGGCAGTGTGGTGGTGCAGATCGTGGCGGCGCAGGAGCCGGTGTATAACGTCATTGCACCGACGCCGCGCGACTTGATGCGCGCCGCCTATCATCTGGGAAACCGCCATGTGCCACTGCAAATTGGCGATGGCTGGCTGCGGCTGGAGCAAGATTATGTGTTACGTGACATGTTGCTTGGCTTAGGCATGCAAGTGAGTGAAGTCCAGGCGCCGTTTGAGCCGGAGGCAGGTGCTTATGGCGGCGGTCACCGGCATGGGCATGATGAGGACAGTCTGCAAGCGTTGCGCCCACGCGTGAAAAGCGGGCAGGGCAGCGAATGAGTGTCAGCCCGTTAAACGCGAGTCTGGCCCTCAGTCGCTTGCTGCAGCTGGCCAGCCCGCTGCTGCCTGTGGGGGCTTATTGTTACTCGCAAGGGCTGGAGTGGGCGATTGAATCCGGTCAGGTCAAGGATGTGCCGAGCGCACAAGCCTGGATAGGCGATAGCTTGCAGGTGTATCAGGCACGTTTCGAGTTGCCGGTGCTCTACCGCTTGTATCAAGCCTGGCAAGCCGATGACCTGGCGCAAGTGCAGGCGTGGGATGATTTTTACCAGGCGGGCCGCGATACCGCCGAAGGCTATGCTGAAACCCGGCAAATGGGCTATTCACTACGTCGCCTGCTGTCCGAGCTTAAAGACACGCCACCTGCGTTGGTGGCAAAACTCAACACCCTGACGAGCCCGGCATTCCCCACCATGTATGCCGCCATCGCCCAACACTGGCAGATTGCGCCAGAGCATATGTTGCATGGCTACGCCTGGGGCTGGTGTGAAAATCAGGCCAGCGCCGCCATGAAAACCGTGCCACTGGGCCAAGTGGCCGGGCAGACCATTTTACTGGCGCTGGGCGAACAGCTGCCGCAAGTGGTCGCCAGCGCCATGGCCCTGCCAGATGAAGAGATGAGTAACTTTAATCCATTGCTGAGTATCGCGGGCTGTTTGCACGAGACCCAGTACAGCCGTTTGTTCAGGTCATAACCTGTTTGTTAAAGAGCGTTTAACCCATGATGAAAATACATACCCAATTTGATAGCCCCATGCCTGAAGTCACCGAGTTCAAAGAGCCGCTGCGCGTGGGCATTGGTGGCCCGGTGGGCTCCGGCAAAACCGCGCTGACCCTGGCGCTGTGCCAGCGTTTGCGCGAGGTATATAACATTGCCGTGGTCACCAACGATATTTACACCAAAGAAGATGCCGAATTTTTAACCCGCAACGAAGCGCTGGTGCCAGAGCGCATCATCGGCGTCGAAACCGGCGGTTGCCCGCATACCGCCATCCGCGAAGACGCCTCCATGAACCTCGAAGCGGTGATGCAACTGAGCAAACGTTTTCAGACGCTGGATATTGTGTTTGTCGAAAGCGGTGGCGATAACCTGGCCGCCACTTTCAGCCCCGAATTGTCCGACCTCACCATTTACGTGATTGATGTCGCCGCCGGGGAGAAAATCCCGCGCAAAGGTGGCCCCGGTATTACCAAATCTGATTTGCTCGTGATCAACAAGATAGACCTGGCGCCTATGGTGGGTGCCTCGCTCGAAGTGATGGACCGTGACGCCAAAAAAATGCGCGGTGAGAAACCGTTTATTTTCAGTAATTTGAAGACGGGGCAGGGGTTGGAAGACATTGTCAGGTTCATCGAAAAACAAGGCCTCATGCTTTGAAAATTGGCACTACGCGTCCGTGGCGGTGTTGTATCAGCTTGCCGTACTCCTGTGTACTGTCTGCGCCGATACGCCTTGCCACAAACGCGCATTGCCAATTTTAGGGTTGAAATCGAAGTGAAAAATGGTGGGTGCAAGACAGACTCATCGCAATGTAATTCGTTTGGAGAAGATTCAATGAAAAAAAGTATTCTTTTATTTTTAGGTGCGCTCGCAGCTTCAACCACCGCGGTTGCTCACCCAGGCCATGGCTTGGAGTCTGGCTTTGCCGCTGGCTTCATGCATCCATTCAGTGGCTGGGATCATCTGCTGGTGATGTTCGCGCTGGGGATCTGGGCAGCGCGCCGTCCAGCCGCACAGGGCTGGCAATTACCCGTTTTGTTTGTCACTGTGATGGCCTTGTCGGCTTCACTGGCGATGGCATGGGTGCCGGTCTCCTTGGCTGAAACCCTGGTGGCGGCCAGTCTTGTGGTCATGGGGTTGTTACTGGTCAGTAATTTAAAAATGAACCGCGCTGTGCAAATTGGTGTTGTCAGCATCGCCGCCGCTGCACATGGCTATTTGCATGGCATGGAAATCGGCAACCAATGGTCAGGCTTGGCAGGCATGGTGCTGGCAACGGCTCTGCTGCATGGTTTGGGCTGGGTGTTGGGCCGCCAGACAAATCCGCAACTGCAAAAAGCCACGCAATTACTGGGCGGCTTGATGCTGGGCTTGGGCGCTGTGTGGATGTTGGCTTAAAACAGGTTGATTACGCGCTAATATCTGCAAGCGCACGAATAAAGTCGTCGTCAAATTGATTTAGCGCTTCCATCAGCCTATCCCCTCTGTTAGGTTTGATGGGGTGTATCACCAGATCACCATTGTCTGCACGGCTTATTTCAACTTGTTGAACATCTAATTGGAAAGCTCGTGGAATGTGCACGGCCTGGCTATTCCCATTATTAAAAACACGCGTTTTTAAGGTTTGCATAAACGTTCCCCTCGTTAATTTAACTGTGTACAAGAGATTGTATGTATTTTAAAAGCGGGTGGAGATAATGCAACCTCTGGTTGTAAGAGACTAGTCTAGGTTTTTTGTCGCCGCTGAATCTCCTGCCCGAGATGAAAATCTGCAAAGTAATTGAAGTAACATAGCGCATCCATAAAATACATGCATTGTGATGACACCCACCCCAGCGCCCGACGACACCCTCGCTCAACTCAAGGCAGGAAAACTTCAAGGGGCCAAACAGCTCAAATTAAGTGCGCAGTTAACGCAGTTCCCCGCTGAGATTTTTGACTTAGCCGATAGCCTCGAAATTCTGGATTTGTCCGGCAATGCGCTGACTGAGTTGCCTGCTGATTTAAATCGCCTGCAAAAACTGCGCATTCTGTTTTGCTCAAACAACCAGTTTACGCACCTGCCAGAAGTGCTGGGCCAATGCGAAAACCTAAGCATGATTGGTTTTAAAGCCAACCAGATCAAACACATCCCGGAAGCCGCTATCCCCACCCACACCTTACGCTGGTTTATCGTCACCGATAATGTACTGACTAAAGTGCCGCATGCCTTGGGCGAGTGCAGTAAGCTGCAAAAACTCATGCTGGCAGGTAACCAGCTCAGCAGCTTGCCCGCCAGCCTGGCAAATTGCCACGCCTTAGAGTTATTGCGGATTTCTGCCAACCAGTTTGAGACCTTGCCCGAATTTTTATTCGACCTACCCAAACTCACCTGGCTGGCCTATGCTGGTAACCCTTTTTGTAATGCCATTGAGCAAGCGTTAATCAGCCAACATCACATACCGCACATCGACTGGCAAACCCTCACGCTGCAACAGGTGTTAGGCGAGGGCGCCTCTGGCGTCACTTACCAGGCGGTAATGCAAAATAAAAACGTGCAAGAGTCCGTGGCAGTAAAACTCTTCAAGAGTGGCCTCACCAGCGACGGCCTGCCACGATGTGAAATGCACGCCAATATGCTGGCCGGCGAGCACCCCAATTTAGTCGGCGTTAAAGGCGTGATACACAATCACCCGCAAGGCGTTGATGGCTTGGTCATGCCCCTGCTGGACGCCGATATAAAAGTGCTGGCCAAGCCCCCCAGCTATGAAAGCTGCACGCGCGATGTATACGCGGATGACTTAACACTCACGGCACAACAAGCCGAATTTATTTTAAAAGGCATCACGCAAGCCGCAGAGCATCTACATGCCCATGGCCTCATGCACGGCGATTTATACGCGCATAATATTTTGTGGGGGCCTGAAAAGGTCGTGTTGAGCGATTTGGGCGGTGCTTCTTTTTTACCTGTAGATAACCCGGCACTTACGCAAAAAATACTTAAACTTGAAGCCAGGGCATTAGCGGTGTTGGCTGAGGAGTTGGTAGCGGTTGTGAGTGGCCGCGGTGAACTAAACACTTGTTTAGCAAACTAAACTACATTAGTATTCGGTTCTGACGGGTAATTCCTGTTACGTGCCTTAGGTGTTTCCTTCCATCGGCTGGCGATAAGCGTAGGGGCAAGAGCGTAATAGGGTCCGTTAAGTCTTACATTCAATTGTCGTTACTGGTTGTACTACTGTTTGATTGGTAGAAAACAGAATAAAACGAACATTATATGTCCCAAATAATCTCATCAAACGCACGCCAAAAGTTGATTAACGCTATTGTGTTTTTTGCGTCTAATACTCAATTCTGCGGCAAGATAAAGCTCTTTAAACTGCTTTATCTCATGGACTTTGAGCACTTTAGCCAAACTGGCAAAAGCGTCACAGGTTTTGAATATCAAGCTTGGAAATTTGGGCCAGTTCCAACTGATTTGATGGAAGAATGGGAAGACTTAAGCCCAGACATGGCGCAAGCCGTGCATATAGAGTTTGAAAAAGAAATTGATTATTACCGTCAAGCAGTCAAAGTGAATACTGGCATTACATTTGACGACGAGTTATTTACGCCACGTGAACTGCGTATCATGTCTGCACTTGCAGAAAAATATCAAAAAACTAAGTCTGAAAAATTGATAGATGTTACCCATCAGCAAAATGGCGCATGGGATAAAGTTTGGCAAAATGGTCGCGGTGCTCAGCAATACATCCCTTATGCGCTATCTATCCAAAACGACAATAAAAACCGCGATGCCCTGTTAGAAATAGGCGCACAACAACACATGTACCAAGCGGCCTTAATTGCCGCCCGTCAAGCAGTTCAACAACCCACAGCAGATTACTAATGTCAGGAATTTCAGTAGCGGCAGGCCAAATATGGCAAGATGACTGCTACTACCTCGATCCGCAATCTGGCGAATGCATGCGCAAATACCTGCTCGTCTTAGCAGTCGATGCAAATACACAAGATGCCATTACAGTAGTATTCACCTCTCAGCCCAACGGATTACCCGAAACACCTACATGTCACATTGGCAACCCAAGGTCAGGCTTTTATTTAGGCATACCAGGTGGTAAGTTTTTTAAAGAAACATGGCTAGACTTTAGCAACCTTAAAACCTTAGATGCCTACGATTTCAAATTGCATTATCAACAGGGTCGCAAGCATTTAATAGAGCAAGCCCTACCAAAAACCACATTCTGTGAGGCCTTACGTTGCATCATGCAAATGCAAGACGACATCACTAAAAAGCAGTGGCGCTTGTTGGGTGATACTGTCGCAGCATTAAACTGCCCGTAAACTAAGCCACCGCCTGCACCACCAAAGCATCGGCAATGGCTTGTTGTTGCTGGTTGGCTTGTTGAATGCGGGTTTTGAGTTGGTCGCATAGCGCCATGAGAGCATTGACTTTGGCGACGATACGGTGTTGTTCTTCCAGTGGTGCTAGAGCAACTAATAACTCATCCCATTTTGAACGGTTGATAATTGGGGTTGCTGAACCCGTTGCATTTAAAAGTAACTCTTGCTGAAAGTTGATTGAGTTCATCATACAATTTAGATAGCTTGAATTCACCAAAACAGGTTTTACACAATTGATTTGTTGATTGAATGTCAGTCGCTCATTTACTAGTAGTGTTTTTCCTATTGAACCGCCGATACAAACCATTAATATATCGCCGCTTTCTGCTAGGGTGCTTTGAGCTATTCCATCTTCAGTTAAATACTTTTCTGCCTCTAATAGTTCCCCTGCCGGTGAAATCTGACCAGGCCCTATAAACGGTATATTCCCGCCAAACATGTGTGTGTCAGAGGTTTTTGGCGTACCACCAGTTGATGTAATTCCTGTTGATGCTAACCTTACCCACTCCCACCCCTTCGGCAATTCAAACGGTTTTTCATCCTCACCAATCGGCGTAAGCGGTTTTTGTTTTTTAAGTTTGCCTTCTGCTATCAGTTTGACTTTTTCAGCTTGAATGCGTTTGAGTAGTTCGCTGGCGGGTTCGTCGTTGGGGTCTTGCGGGACGAGTTTGCCCATGACGGCGAGTTGTAGCAGGGTTTGTTTGAGGGCGTCTATGCTGGCTTCGGTGGTAAAGAGTACATCAAAATGTGCGTAGATACGTTGCCAGTTGGCGTTAAATTCTTCGGCGTTTTGGCTTTGGGTGAGCGTGGCGAGTAGTTGGCTCACCAATGTTTCATGCGCTTCTTGCGCGTTGCTGTGTTGTTGCTCTAACTGGTCGCACAGCGCCATCAGTTCATCGACTTTGGCGACGATGCGGTGTTGTTCTGCTAGGGGTGGTAAATAAACGACTAACCTTTCCATAGCCTCCTTTGTCATGTGTATCATCATCACACCATGACCAGAAGACTTAATTTTTTGGGTTTGCTCTAGAAGGAAAGTATATAGAAATCGTTTATATAGCAAATCTGCCGCATAAAAATCTAACTTCCAAATATGGTAATGGTAAATTGACTTTTCACCTTCCCATATAAATGGGCCAAAAGATGCAGACCAGGCAAAAAGTAAGTCTCCTCTGTTGCAGTATTTATTTTCTTCTAATTCTAAATTTGAGTAATACCAAGATTCAGAAGTAAATAAATTACCAACTCGTAGTACAGGAGTCCCCTCTGAAAGTAACTCTTCTTTTTTATAAGCTCTTCCATTAAGAATATTTACTAAGTCTGATAACCTTGCCCACTCCCAACTTTGTGGTAATTCAAACGGTTTTTCATCTTGACCAATTGGGGCAAGCGGTTTTTCTTTTTTGAGTTTTCCCTCGGCTATCAATTTGGCTTTTTCAGCTTGGATGCGTTTAAGCAGTTCGCTCGCTGGTTCATCATTCGGGTCTTGTGATACCAATTTGCCACGTACGGCCAACTCTAAAATCAACTCTCGCAGTTTTTTTACGCCATACACGCTGTTACCATTGCTACTGGCTCTGCCACGGCCTGATTTTTTCTCGGTGTCTGCCGCTGTCCAAATAGCCATATGCTCGGTGAGCAGATTTTTAATATTGGTCATGCTTAGTTGCCTTGTGTGCTTGAGGCTAGGGCTTCGCCTAAGATGCTTTTAAGCTGGTTGCGTAAACTAGCAATCTCTTGTTGCATGGTGTGGTATTGTGCTAACAGCACTTCAGGGTCGTGCGTGATTTGCTCGCCCACATGGGGGTTTTTGCAATCGAGGTTGTAATTGCGCGCTTGAAGTTCGGCAAGGCTAACTTTCCAAGCTTGTTCGTTTTCTTGTCTGGTGCTAAAGCCGTCACTCTCATTGCCCCACCAGTTGGAGAGGGTTTCAAACTCTTCTACCTTCATGGGTTTGGTTTTGTTGTAGGCTTTGACGCCTGCGGGCAATGGTTGTTCGTAAAACCAGATCTGTTGCGTGGGGGTGCCTTTGGTAAAAAACAGCAGGTTGGTTTTAATGCTGGTGTAAGGCGCAAACACGCTATTGGGCAGGCGCACGATAGTGTGCAGGTTGCAGTCTTGCAGCAGTTTTTCTTTGATGCGGGTTTTAATGCCTTCGCCAAACAAAAAGCCATCGGGTAACACCAGTGCGGCACGGCCACCGGTTTTGAGCAGTTGCATAATCAGCACTAAAAACAAGTCGGCGGTTTCGCGGGTTCTAAACGTGGCGGGGAAGTTGGTTTCGATGCCGTCTTCTTCCATGCCGCCAAACGGTGGGTTGGTAATCACCACATCCACACGGTCTTTCGGCTCCCAGCTGATGAGCGGACGGGCCAAGGTGTTGTCATGGCGGATATTGCTGGGTACCTCGATGCCATGCAAAATCATGTTGGTGGTGCATAACATATGAGGTAATGGCTTTTTCTCAATGCCGTAGATATTGGCTTGCAGCTTGGCTTCGTCCTCAACCGTTTTTACATCTTGCTTGCGGACATGCTCGATAGTGCAGCTTAAAAAGCCACCAGTGCCACAGGCTGGGTCCATTACTTTTTCACCCAAGCGTGGATTTGCCATGCGCACCATAAACTCGGTGACGGCACGCGGCGTATAAAACTCGCCTGCATTGCCTGCTGCTTGTAAATCGCGCAGCAGTTGCTCGTACATATCACCAAATAAATGGCGCTCTTGTGCTTTGTTAAAGTCCACACCTTCTTGGATTTTGTTAATGACCTGACGCAATAACTGGCCGGACTTCATGTAGTTGTAGGCGTCTTCAAACACCGAGCGAATGACGTAGGCGCGTTGGTCGTTGCCTTTGGCTTGCAAGTTTTGTAAGGCAGGGAATAAGTCGTTATCAATAAATGATTTAAGCGCATCGCCTGTCATGCCTTCGGCATTCGCCGCCCAATTGCGCCAGCGGTATGGCTCTGGTAAGGGTGATTGATAGTTGTCTTGTAACAACTCCCAGGCTTGTTCGCGGTCATCGAAAATCTTGAGGAATAATAGCCATACTAACTGGCCTAAACGTTGTGCGTCGCCATCAACGCCCACGTCTTTGCGCATAATGTCTTGGATGGATTTAATAGTGCTGGAAATGCTCATGGTTTGTTTTTCTTATGCGTACAGTTGTTGCTCTAACTCTTTTATTGCTTGTAAATAAGCAGGTTTGCCACCAAAAGCTTTGATAAGTTCAAGCTCGCTTCCCATGCTTTTAAATGGGTCTATGCTGAGGATTTTAATATCCTCAATGTTCTCGACGCCAGTATCAGCGTATTTATCCAGCAGTGCTTCTAGTACTTGCTTGGCTTGCAGGCCATATTTAGCAAAGTAATTGCGTTTTTTCACCTGCTCGGCACGCTCTTTGCGGGTGAGTGGTGGTTGGTCAAAGGCTACATGGCAAACCAGATCAAATGGATCAAAGTCTTTGCCGACTTCTTCAGCCAATGCATCTAGCAAAATACCGTGAGATTCAAACTCTTGTATCAGGGCAGCTTTGCGCTCGGCGCTGGTCCAAGTTTTTAAAAAGTCGTCCAAGCTTTGGTAATCTTTTTGCACCTTGTTGCGCGTGTAATCACGTATCGACTCAGTGATTAATTTACCTTCAGGGCCGTAATATTGCACACGCTGAGCGACGACATGCACGGCAACATCGCCCACCACGTATTTAACCCTGCCAGTTTTTTCTTCCTCACCGTCTATCGTCACGTCTGGCTTTTCTCCAGGCGGTGATGTTGGGTCTTCAATGTCATCAGGCGGCACAGGTGATTGGCCGCCATCAGGCTCAAATATCACGACCGGCTCGCCATCAAAGTCTTTATCTGCAAATAGCTCGGTGGCTTTTTTAAAGTCCATGATGGTAAACCAATATTTACCGTAATCCTCATTAATACGAGTGCCACGGCCAATAATCTGCTTGAACTCGGTCATGGATTTGATGTGCTGGTCTAACACCACTAATTTGCAGGTTTGTGCATCTACGCCTGTGGTCATTAGTTTGGAGGTGGTTGCGATGACGGGGTAACGCTCTTCTGGATTGATAAAGTTATCCAGCTCGGCTTTACCTTCGTTTTCGTCACCTGTGATGCGCATCACGTATTTACGGTTTTCTTTGATACGCTCAGGGTTTAAATTGACCAGGGCCTGACGCATCCGTTCGGCATGGTCTATGTCATCACAGAATACGATGGTTTTGGCGTAAGGGTCTGTTTCACGCAGAAACTCTGTGATTTTTTGTGCAACCAGTTGTGTCCGCTTTTCCAGCACCAGCGTTTTGTCCATATCTGACTGATTATAGATGCGGTCTTCAATCACTTGGCCTTTTTTGTCTACCTGCCCTGCTGTAGGGCGCCAACCCTGTATATCTTTATCAATGTCTATACGCACAACTTTGTAAGGCGCCAGAAAACCATCTTCTATGCCCTGCTTAAGTGTGTAGCTGTAAACGGGCTCGCCAAAATAGGTGATGCTGGAAATATCTTTGGTTTCTTTAGGGGTGGCTGTCAGGCCAACATGGGTGGCATTGCCAAAATACTCGAGTACTTCACGCCAGGCGGAATCCTCAGCGGCACTACCACGATGGCATTCATCCACGACAATTAAATCAAAAAAGTCAGGGCTGAATTGCTTGTAGATGTTTTTGTCTTCTTCGTTACCCGTAACCGCTTGATAGAGTGAAAGGTAAATCTCATAGGCTTTATCAATTTGGCGCTTACTGATTTTGGTCATGGCTGGACCAAAAGGTTTGAAGTCATTATTTTTGGTTTGATCCACCAGAATATTGCGATCAGCCAAAAAGAGAATGCGTTTCTTTGCACCGGATTTCCATAAACGCCAAATGATCTGAAAGGCTGTATAAGTTTTACCAGTGCCGGTTGCCATGACAAGCAACACGCGCTGTTGACCTCTGGCTACGGCAGCAATGGTGTTGTTAATAGCGTTGGCTTGATAGTAGCGAGGTGTGCGACCACTTCCATCATCGTAGTAAGGCATTTCGATGGTGGATTTTGCCTGCTCACTCTCGATACCTTTCCATTGGCAATAACGCTGCCAAAGATTCTGCGGGGATGGGAAGTTATCTGGTGACAGTGATTGTTCAATGGTTTCAGTATGGCCTGTTCTATCATGCATCAAAAAACCTTCGCCATTGCTGCTAAAAGCAAATGGAATGTCTAGTATCTCGGCATAGTTGAGCGCTTGCTGCATGCCAGCGCCTATAGTGTGGCTGTTATCCTTGGCTTCGATGATAGCAATAGGAATATTGCTTTTGTAGTAGAGGATGTAATCCGCACGCTTGCGCTCACCTCGGCTGTGCAATTTCCCGCGCACAATGATGCGACCATTGGTAAAACTGACTTCTTCGCGGACTTGGGTTTGAATATCCCAGCCGGCTTGTTGAATAGCAGGGGTGATGAATTTGGTACAAATGTCGCGCTCAGACAGCTTTTGACTCACCTTATCCCCCTTGCTTGATTTTTTTTGCATCTTAGCAAAATTAAAGGTGATTGAGGGCTAATGCATGGGGTTTCATGCCTTAGTGTAAAGCGACAGGGCAGTTTTAATGGATGGTGACGCAGGCATCTGTGGGTTTGCATTTTGATTCCTACGTCAATTAACGTAGTGATTGCATGAGCGAACTCTCCTAGTATATGCTCGGGGAAAGCTGGCCTTGTTCCCCGCTTGGCTATTGATACTAAGGATTGTTGATTGTCTAACCCGTCCGTGACCGGATTTACCACCGAACCAGAGACCGCTACACGCGCTGAGCCGATTCAGCGGATCGTGAAAATTCGTCGCGACTATAACAGTTGGGTCGCGAATGAAACCATTGAGGATTATGCCTTGCGCTATACGCCGCGGGCGTTTCGTAAGTGGTCTATTCTGCGTGTCTCTAATACGGCGCTGGGGGCGATTTCGTTTTTGGTGCTGGAGGCGATTGGCGGCACCATTACCATCAACTACGGTTTTCAGAACGCCTTGTGGGCGATTATGGCGGTGGGGCTGATTATCTTTTTAACCGGGTTGCCGATCAGTTATTACGCCGCCAAGTATGGTCTGGATATGGACCTGCTCACGCGCGGCGCGGGCTTTGGCTATATTGGCTCGACGATCTCGTCGTTTATTTATGCCTCGTTCACCTTTATCCTGTTTTCGCTGGAAGCGGCGATTATGGGCTATGCGCTCGAATTGTATTTTCATTTGCCGCTTTATCTGGGCTATCTGGTCAGTGCGTTGATTGTGATTCCGTTGGTGACGCATGGGGTGACGCTGATCAGCCGCATTCAGATGATCACGCAGCCGCTGTGGATTGCGCTGATGCTGCTGCCATTTTTTGCGATTTTCAAGATGGATCCGGGTGTGATTGACCGGCTCAGTCATTTTGCCGGGATCTCGCCTGAGGGCGGGCATTTTAACTGGGTGATGTTTGGTGCGGCGACGGCGGTGGGCGTGGCGTTGATCCCGCAGATTGGCGAGCAGGTGGACTTTTTGCGCTTTATGCCGATGCGCAATAAAGAAAACTACTGGCGCTGGAATTTGGGCGTGCTGATGGCTGGGCCGGGCTGGGTGGTGCTGGGCATGCTCAAAATGCTGGCGGGGGCCTTGCTGGCTTATCTGGTGTTTAACCGCGATATGCCTTTAAGTTCGGCGGTGAATCCGACGCATATGTACTGGATAGGCTTTGAGCATGTGTTTAGCAACCACCATGTGGCGCTGGCGGTGACTGCGCTATTTGTCTGTGTGTCGCAGCTCAAGGTGAATATGACCAATGCCTATGCCGGATCGCTGGCGTGGTCTAACTTTTTTGCCCGGCTGACGCATAGCCACCCTGGCCGCATTGTCTGGGTGGCGTTTAACGTGATGATTGCCATTGTGCTGATGGAGCTCAATGTGTTCCAGGCGCTGGAAGAGATTTTAGGCCTGTATGCCAATGTGGCGATTGCCTGGATTGCGGCGGTGGTGGCGGATCTGGTGATCAATAAACCGCTGGGGTTGAGCCCCAAGGGCATCGAGTTCAGACGCGCTTATTTGTATGACATTAACCCGGTGGGTGTGGGCGCCATGTTTATTGCCTCGGCGGTGTCGATTGCGGCGTATACCGGGGCGATGGGCGTGGTGGCGCAGTCATTCTCTACGTTTATTTCGTTGATCACTGCGCTGGTGATGTCACCGCTGATTGCCTGGTGGACCCAGGGCAAGTATTACCTGGCCAGACCGCGGCCCAAGTATTTGCAGCCAACCAAGACCCAGCGCTGCGTGATTTGCGAGCGTGAATATGAAATGAATGACATGGCGCATTGTCCGGCGTATGGCGGGGCCATTTGCTCGTTATGCTGCTGCCTCGATGCGCGCTGCCATGACGCGTGCAAGCCGCAAGCGCGGCTCAGTGCGCAGTGGGAGGCGTTAAACAAACGCTTTTTGCCGCAGCGCTTGTGGCCACACCTGAATGGCGGCGTGGCGCATTTTCTGTTGTTGATGGTGATTGCGGTGGTGCTGTTTGGTGCCACCATAGGCCTGATTTACCTGCATGATGCCTTGACCATTGGCCGCGAATATCCCGAGCTGATGCGTCACTTCAGGTTGGGCTATTTGAAGATTTTTGTCGCCTTGCTGTTTTTGGGCGGCATTGTCGCCTGGTGGCTGGTGCTGACCTCGGCCAGCCGCCGGGTGGCACAGGAAGAGTCCAACCGGCAAACCGGCTTGTTGCTTGAAGAAATCGAGTCGCACAAAAAAACCGATGCCCAGTTACAAAAGGCGCGCCGACTGGCGGAAGAAGCCAACCAGGCCAAGAGCCGCTACATTACCGGTATCAGTCATGAGTTGCGCACGCCGCTCAACAGTATTCTGGGCTATGCACAGTTGCTCACTAACGATGCCAGCATCCCCGAGCACCGCAAGCAGGCGATTAAAACCATCAGCCGCGGCGGCGAGCATTTGCTGTCATTGATCGAAAGTACGCTTGACATTGCGCGCATTGAAAGCGGCAAAATGACCTTTGATGTCAAACCACTGCATTTCCCCGAGTTTATCGACCAGATTGTCAGCATGTTTGAGATTCAGGCACAAAACAAAGGCCTGGCATTTATTTTTGAAAAGCAAGGCAACCTGCCCGAGTACGTGCGGGCAGACCATAAGCGCCTGATGCAGATTCTGGTCAATATTGTCGGGAACGCGGTTAAGTTTACCAGCAAGGGCAGTGTGACATTCAAGGTGAGTTATGCGCGTGAGATTGCGCAAATTGATATTGCCGACACCGGGCCGGGTATCGCCCCCAATGAGGTGGAAAAAATCTTTGAGCCGTTTGAGCGCGGTAGCGCGGCCGATGTGGTTGGCATTGGCGGCACCGGCCTGGGCCTGACCATTAGCAAGTTGTTGACGCAGTTGATGGGCGGCGAAATGCAGTTTGAGAGCGTGCTTGGCCACGGCACGCGCTTTGAAATCCGGTTGTTCTTGCCGCAGATCCGTGAAACTGCGCATCTCCCCAAGAAAACGGTGCGCCAGCGCCTGGGCTATGAAGGGCCGGTGAAAACCATCCTGGTGGTGGATAACGAAGAGGTGGACCGCGAGTTGTTGCGCAACACCTTGCAGCCGCTGGGCTTTATTGTGCATGAAGCTGCCAATGGCCAGGCCTGCGTCAATCAATACCAGATGCTTAAGGCGGATGCGATTTTAATGGACTTGGCGATGCCGGTCATGGATGGCTGGGAGGCTGCCTACATCATCCGCCAGGTGCATCACGCACAGCTGCCGATTGCAATTGTGTCTGCCAATGCCTATGACCGTAACCTGGATAATCAGGCCAAGATTCCGGCGCGCGACTTTTTTGTGAAGCCGGTGAACCTCGAAGAGGTGCTGGACTGGATAGGCCATCAGTTAAACCTGACCTGGCGCTATGAAGCTAGCCAGGGCCCGGCACCAGCGTTAGCCGCCCCTGTGCTGGCGCCGCAAGCGAGTGCTGAGGCTGCGGCCACGCCTGCGGAAGCGATTCCGCAGGTATTACTGGATAACCTGGTGCAGTTTGCCCGCATGGGCTATGTCAAAGGCGTGCGCGAGGTGCTGGCCACACTGAGCCGCGAGCATCCGCAACATCAAACATTTATTTACGCACTGCAACAGGCCATGGAACGCTTTGATTTTGCTAAACTGCTGCGCTTGATTGAGGAGTATGCCAAATGACCAGTCCCAGCCATACCGTGTTAATTGTGGATGATGTGCCAGAAAACCTGGCCTATCTGCACGACGCGCTGGATGAGTCCGGTTATCAGGTGCTGGTGGCCAACTCTGGCGAGATGGCCTTGCAAATCGCGCACCTGATGCAGCCGCAAGTGATTTTCATGGATGCGATGATGCCCGGGATGGACGGCTTTGCCACCTGCAGGCGGATTAAAGCTGCGGCAGAAACCCAGCATATCCCGGTCATCTTTATGACCGGCTTGACCGAAGTGGAACACGTGACCATGGCGTTTGATGCCGGTGGCGTGGATTATGTCACCAAGCCGGTCAGGCCGGCAGAAGTGTTGGCCCGTCTCAAGGCGCATGTGCAAAATGCCACCAGAATGCATCAGGCCACCTCGGCGCTGGATGCCTTTGGTCAGGCGACCATTGCCATCTTGCCCGGCGACAAGCGCCTGATATGGCAAACCCCGCTGGCCAAGCAATACCTGGAGCAATACTTTGCAGAATGGGCCGCCAAAGAAGCTTATCATGCCGTGCAAACCTTGCCGCCCATGATTTACCAATGGCTGGAAAACTGTGTGCAACAGTTATCCGAAGGCCAGTCCATGCAGACGCTGAATGTGAATCAGGGCAACGCCCGCCTGAGTCTGACTGTGGCCAATACCAGCGAAGAGCAATGGGTGGTGGTGTTGCGCGAGTATTCTGACGAGGCGCAGATCGAGTCCTTGGGCAAGTTGTTCCAGCTCACCAAACGCGAATCCGAGGTGTTGTACTGGACGGTAAAAGGCAAGACCAACAAGGATGTGGGCGAAATTTTAGGCACCAGCCCGCGCACGATCAACAAGCATCTTGAGCATGTGTTTCAGAAGCTGGGGGTTGAAACCAGAACTGCAGCTGCTTCACTGGTCGCCTCAAAAATCAAGTTTTAGCGGGCTGGCAGGCGAGTCATCGTTGCCAGCCGCATGCCGGCTCAATGTCAGAAGTTGTAGATAAGACCCACCGTACCGACGTTGGTATCAAAGCCTTTACTGCCCCCACCAGTGACATCCACTTCTGCTCGGTAGTGATCCCAGCCTACGCGCATGGACAAGGTTTTGTCGTAGTGATATTCCGCACCTAAGCCATAAGTTGCTCCTGTGTGTGTGGCATCGTTATAGGCACTCAAGCCAGAGGAGATTTTGCTTTTGGTGGCGGCGACACCGAGTTTGCCGTAAAAATCAAAGGATTCATTGAGGGGTATGCTGCCCACAGCCGTTAGGCTGAGGGCATCGGCCTTGGCACTGCCACTGACGTTATCCGTCACCTTGCCTATCCCGGTATATTGGCCTTCGACGGCAAAATAGGGGTTGAATCTATAGCCGCCGACGACGCCAGCAATCGCCTGGTTCTCCTTGTCCACGCCATTTGGCGTGCTGAGGTTGTTGTTGGCTACACCGACATTAAAGCCGCCATAAAAGCCTTCGGCATGCCCAAGCAGAGGGGCTGTCAGCAATAGGCTGCTGACCAACAGATTGAAAACAGATTGACGCATCAGTGCTTCTCCAAGTGACGTTATTTCAAATTCGGTTATTTCAGTTTGCTTTGTGCCAGGCGCAGGCCTTCTTCAATCTCCTGCTTGCGGCCAGCATCGGCGTCTTCACGGCCGGGGCGGGCAGGGGCTTGCAGCGCTTTCTGGTAGTAGGTCACGGCCTGGCTATAGTCGCCCTGGGCACGCAAAAAGTCTGCATAGAAATAGTTGCTGTCTATGCCAGTCGGATTCAGTTGCAAGGCTTTTTCGAGGTACTCGCGGCCTTTTTTCTTGTCGCCAAAGCCAATCGGCCAGCCAGGGACGCGGAAGTAGAGTGAGCCCAGTGTGGTATATGCGGAGCCATGCAGCGCTTGCGGGTTGGTTTTGATGCTGGCCAGCAACAGGTCGCGGGCTTGTTCAGCCGCTTTCAAGGCATTCACCGGATGCAGTGGCCCCATGCTCTTCGCGTAACCGCTTAACACGATCGCCTCCCAGATCATGGCTTCATTGGCGTCAGGATGCTGGGTCGTGAGTTGATGGGCTTGCTCGGTCAGGACTTTGAAGGCGGGTTCTTGCTGGTCTTTGCTAGTTTGATAGGTCGCTTTGGCCCAGGCATGCTGCAGCGTGGCCAGTTCGTTGTCTAACATTTCATCGGCAAAAGCAGCACTGGTCAGCATTGCCAGGCAGGTATAGATCATCCAGCGTTTCACAATCACTCCTCGTAAATTATTGAATTAAATGCAGTTGAGTCATCCCATTTTTGCAAAAACGATGCCAGTCTGCGCCGCTGATTGAATAGGTATAAAAATCAAACAGTTGCTGTTTTGTCCTCGCTCGCTTGAAAGCTGGCTGTAAGCTAGGGTGCGCGAACTCTGCTTTTTTTGCAGGGTCGGACAGGGTGACACTGCAAAAAATGCATGCTAAGGTCCTCTTTCTTGTTAGCCCACTCAAGCCATCCACCTCATGTCCCTGCGCCTGTTGCCACATTCTTTTGAAGTCTTGTCCCAGCGGTATGGGGAGCGCTACAAATGGATGGTGTTATTGATCATTGGCGTCGGCACGATGGCGGGGGTGTTATGTACGTCCAGCTTTAACGTGGCGGTGCCAGCGTTGACGCGCACGTTTCATTTGGGGCAGGATCATGTGCAGTGGGCCATGACGGCATTTTTGGCGGCGATGACCATAGGCATGTTGCCTGCCGCCTGGTGGTTGCAGCGCTTTGGCTTGCGGCGCGTGTTTATGTGGACGCTGTGGCTGTTGGTGGCGGCCAGCGTAGCGGGCTTTTATGCGCACAGCTTTGTGCAGGTAGTGATTGCAAGGCTGCTGCAAGGCCTGGCTGCAGGCGTGCTGCAACCGCTGGGGGTGATGGCGCTCATGCGTCTGTTTCCGCCAGACATTCAGGGACGCGCGTCGGGGATCCTGATTGTCGGCATTGCGTTTACGCCTGCCATCGCGCCCTCCATCAGTGGCTGGTTGCTGGATCAGTTTGGCTGGCAGGCGATTTTTCTGCTTGGCGTGCCGTTTGCGCTGATCGCCCTGCTGTGTGCCTGGCGGTGGTTGCCTGCGCCCAGGCAGCAGCCGGTCAATGCGTTTGACTGGGCGGGCCTGGGCTGGTTGTCGGCGGCGACCATCGGCTTGATTGAGTTTGTTTCCAGCTTGCATCACAGTGGGCTGTTTGCGCCGTGGACCTGGGGGCAGGCCTTGCTCACGGTAGGGTCGCTGCTTTGTTATATGCGGCATGCCCGACAATTACCGCATGCCATCATACAATTGCATCTGTTCCAGCGGCCCACCTTTAGCCGCGGCACCTTGGTGGCCTTTGCTTATGGCTTTGGCCTGTATGCCTCCACTTATCTGATCCCGGTATTTTTACAAAATGCCATGGCTTTTTCGGCCACAGAGGCTGGGGTGTTGCTGTTGCCTTCAGGCATGGCCCTGGTGTTGACCATCCCGATCGCTGGCCGGATGGCTGATCAACTGTCTCCACGGCGCATTACGCTGGCTGGCCTGGTCATTTTCGGCGCATCTTTTATCGTATTTGCCGTGGCCGCCGATCAGGTGCGCTACTGGGAAATTGTTGCGGCGACCATTGTGGGCCGCATCGGTCTTGGCCTGATTTTGCCGGCATTAAACCTGGCGACCTTGCATGAAATGGAGCCGCAGCATTTGGGCCAGTCTTCGGTGGTGGTCAGTTATGCACGCCAGTTAGGCGGCGTGGTGGGGGTGGCCATGATGGCGGTATTTATGGAGTGGCGCGAGCGTATTTATGGACAGCTGCCGCCGGGTATTTTCGAGGCCTATGCACAGGGCTTTCTGCTGCTATCTGCCGTGATTGTGTTGGCGATCATGGTGGCGCTGGGCATGCAGGACCGCAAGCGCTAACGACATAAACCTTTACAGGATCAGTCGCCAGACTTGCATGCCTGACGGTTGAAAACCATGTTTTCTATAAAGGTGCTGGCCAGCCTGATTATCCTGGTCGGTGAGCAGGGTCAAGCGCTGGATCGCCTGCTGGCGCGCGTGCGCAATCGCAAAAGTCAGCAATTGCGAGCCAATGCCTAAGCCTCGACAGGTCTGATCGACCACCATATCTTCAAGCAATGCCACGCGGCCGCCTAATGCGGTCGAAATTGTAAACAGCAGACTTACCATCGCAATCACTTGCCCTTGTTGCCGTGCTACTAAAATATGGCCGATGTCAGGGTGTTACAGAATGTGGCTCAAGCCTTGCTGCTGGGCCGTGTGGTCAGGGGAGAATTCGTGTTCCTGGGCAAACAGTTGCGCGAGCAGCGCGCATAAGGCGGGCAGGTCAGCCAGGGTTGCAGGTTCAAACTGAAGGGTGGCATGGGCTGTCATGCGCGTGTGCTTTCATGACAGCCGAACATGTAATGTGCCTTAACCCTTATTTTTCAACAAAGGCTTTTTCAATCACGTAGTCACCCAGTTCGCCGATGCGCGGCGAGACTTTGAAACCACGCTTGTCCAGCATGGCGGCCGTGTCGACCAGCATGGCCGGGCTACCGCAGATCATGGCGCGGTCCGTTTCCGGATTCAATGGCGGCAAGCCAATATCGGTAAACAGTTTGCCATTTTCCACCAGGTCTGTCAGGCGGCCCATGTTTTTAAATGGCTCGCGTGTGACGGTGGGATAGTAGATCAGTTTATTGCGCACTTCTTCGCCAAAAAACTCGTTATTCGGCAGTTCTTTGGTGATGAAGTCTTCGTAGGCCAGTTCATTGACGTAACGTACGCCGTGAATCAGGATGACTTTTTCAAAGCGGTCATAGACTTCGATGTCCTGAATCAGGCTCATGAACGGCGCTAAACCCGTGCCGGTTGAGAAGAAATACAGGTGTTTGCCTGGCTTGAGGTCTGAGGTGATCAGCGTGCCGGTTGGCTTACGGCTCACCAGCAGCGGGTCGCCCACTTTCAGGTGTTGCAGGCGTGAGGTCAGCGGGCCATTGGGCACCTTGATGCTGAAAAACTCCAGATGCTCTTCGTAGTTGGGGCTGGCAATACTGTAGGCACGGGTCAATGGCAGGCCATCGACTTCCAGGCCGATCATCACAAACTGGCCGTTTTCAAAGCGCAAGCCAGGATCACGGGTGGTTTTGAAACTGAACAGCGTGTCATTCCAGTGATGCACGCTCAACACCGTTTCGGTGGAATATTTTTTACTCATGAGATGAACAGGTTTCTGAATTCAAAAGGTTAATTGGTAAACACTTAATTATAACGCAGCCGTCAATTGCGGCACGGCTTCAAACAAATCTGCCACCAGGCCGTAGTCGGCAATCTTGAAGATTTGCGCTTCTGGATCCTGATTGATGGCGACCACGACTTTACTGTCTTTCATGCCATAGGCATGCTGGATGGCGCCGGAAATACCAACGGCGATGTACAGCTCTGGGGCGACCACTACACCGGTTTGGCCGACTTGCAGGTCGTTGGGGGCGTAGCCGGAATCGACCGCGGCACGGCTGGCACCAATGGCGGCATGCAGTTTATCTGCTAGCGGGGCCAGCACGTCTTTAAATGCATCCGCACTGCCCAGCGCACGGCCACCAGAGACCACTACTTTAGCGGCGGCCAATGGGGGGCGCTCGGATTTGTTAAAGGCTTCTGCCAACCAGCGGCTGCCTTCTGGTGCAGCTGGCACAGTCACCGATTGAATGGCAGCATTGGCGCCAGTCGCAGCGGCAGAGAACTTGCTGCCACGCACGGTGAGTACTTGTTTGGCATCACTGCTTTGTACCGTTGCCAGCACGTTACCGGCGTAAATGCCACGCACATAGGTGTTGCTATTCACGATCTCGAGCACGTCAGACAGCATGTTGACATCGAGCAGGGCGGCGATACGTGGCATGACGTTTTTGCTGAAAGCGCTGTGCGCAGCCAGCACCACGCTGTAATTGGCCGCCAACGGCACAACCAGCGCAGCCAGGTGTTCTGCGGTCGGGTGTTGCAGTGCGGCATCGGTCGCAACCAGCACGGTGCTGACGCCTTGCAAAGCGGCGGCTTGTGCTGCCAGGCCGTCAGCTTGTGCAGCAGCAATCAATACATCCACTGGTTGCTGCCAGTGTTGGGCCGCAGTCACGGCGCGTGCCACTTGTTCGTTTAAATGTTGACCGTCGTGTTCGGCAATAATCAATGTTCTCATGGCAGCAGTCCCTCGTGCGTACGCAGTTTGCTCAATAATTCATTCACGTCTTTCACCATCACGCCGGCTGGGCGCTCTGGTGGGGCGGCGACCTTCAGTTGTTGCACACTATGGGTGAGTGACAGATTGAGCGAATCAAGCGGGAGGGTCTCAATGGGTTTTTTTCTGGCCATCATGAGGTTGGGCAGTTTGACGTAGCGTGGCTCGTTCAGGCGCAGGTCAGCAGTAATCACAGCTGGCAGGCTCACGGACAAGGTTTGCGTGCCGCCATCAATCTCGCGCACCACGGTCGCCTGATGATCGGCAATGGTGATCTGCGAGGCATACGTAGCTTGTGGCAGGTTGAGCAGGGCCGCCAGCATTTGGCCGGTCTGGCCGGCATCATCATCAATGGCTTGCTTGCCCAGCAGGATCAAGGCAGGCTGTTCACGCTCGACCACGGCTTTGAGCACCTTGGCGACGGCCAGCGGGGCCAGGCTGTTTGCTGTTTCAACCAGCGTCACACGGTCCACGCCCATGGCCAGGGCATGGCGCAAGATATCCTGATGCGTCGCGGCACCAATGGTGACGGCGACGATTTCTGTGACAATGCCTTTTTCTTTGAGGCGGATGGCTTCTTCGATGGCGTTTTCATCAAAGGGATTGACTCCCATTTTGACGCCCTCGATATCCACATCCGAACCGTCCGCTTTGACGCGGACTTGAATGTTATAATCAACGACCCGTTTGATCGCTATCAATGCTTTCATAAAACGTTTGCCTTTGTTGGGGGTATTTACTCGTAACCGGGCATTTTAAGCCAGCTTGTAATATTTATTAAATTGATTATTATAATATTATATATCTATTCTGTAGATTGATTTTGACGCGGCGCAACTCTCGGCCACGCAGCCCCCTCCATGAAATACACCCTCAGGCAACTGGAAATCTTTGTCGCGATTAGCCGCACTGGCAGCGTCTCCCGTGCCTGCGACCAGTTGGCCTTGTCGCAATCAGCCGCCAGCACCGCCCTGATCGAGCTGGAAAAACAGTTTGATATCCAGTTGTTTGACCGGGTCGGCAAGTCTTTGCGCATCAATGAAGCGGGCCAGCAGCTGTTACCCAAGGCGGTCGAATTGCTGGACCGCGCGCGTGAAATCGAGCGCATGCTGCAGGGGCAGCAGGGCTACGGTCATCTCAAGATTGGCGCGACGCTGACCGTGGGCAATTATCTGGTCACCTTGCTGGTGGCCAAGTTCTTGCAGCAGTATCCGCAAAGCCACATCCAGTTGCAGGTGCAGAACACACGGACCATCGTCGAGCAGATTGCCAACCACACCCTGGATTTGGGTATGATAGAAGGCGAGTGCAATCATCCCGATATTGCGGTGGCGCCCTGGATTGCCGATGAGCTGGTCATTTTTGCCGCGCCCACGCATCCGTTGGCATTGTGGGCACAAAGCGGCAAACCCATCCACAAAGCGGATTTACTGCTACAGCCCTGGATCGTGCGCGAGAAGGGCTCAGGCACGCGCGAGACCTTTGACCGCGCCTTTAAACAGGATTATTCAAAACTCAATATTACGCTGGAGCTGGAACATACCGAGGCGATCAAGCGCGCGGTAGAATCGGGCCTTGGCATTGGCTGTATTTCGCGGCTGGCCCTCAAGGATGCATTCAGGCGCGGCAGCCTGGTGCCGATTGAGAACCACGGCTTGCAATTTCACCGCAATTTTTATTTTTTATGGCACAGGCAAAAATACCAGACCGGTGGCATTCGACAGTTTCTGGCGTTCTGCCAGGCGTTTACCCAAGGGGCGACGCGTAGCGACCTGATCGATATCCCGGCCATTGCCTGACGAAGGAGCAAAGATGGAAAGAGATGTCATGGAGTACGATGTGCTGGTTGTGGGGGCGGGCCCGGCGGGCTTGTCCGCAGCCATCCGTCTCAAACAACTGGCGCAGGCGCAAGGCCAGGAGCTGGGCGTGTGTGTCCTGGAAAAAGGCGCCGAAGTCGGTAGCCATATTTTCTCTGGTGCCGTGCTGGACCCGAAAGCCCTGCAGGAGTTGTTCCCTGACTGGCAGGCCTTGGGCGCGCCGCTCAATACCGCCGTCGATAAAGATACCTTTGTGGTGCTGGGTGAAGAAAATGCCTGGGCCATGCCGGAGTGGTCACTGCCGCCCTTGATGCGCAACCATGGCAATTACATCATCAGTCTGGGCGAAGTCTGCCGCTGGCTGGCGACGCAGGCAGAAACACTGGGCGTAGAAATCTATACCGGGTTCTCTGCACAAGCCCCCAGTTATGACGATCAAGGCCGCATGACTGGCGTGATTACCGGCGATATGGGCCTGGATAAGCAAGGTAACCCCACAGCCAACTACACCCCAGGCATCGAAATCCGCGCCAAATACACGCTGGTGGCCGAGGGGACACGTGGCTCACTGACCAAGCAGCTTGAAGCCCGTTATGGCTTGCGGGCAACGTCCAGCCCTGCCAAATACGGCATCGGCTTTAAAGAGGTTTGGCGTGTCAAACCCGAGTTGCATCAAAAAGGCCTGATCGAGCATACCTTGGGCTGGCCACTGGATGCCAGCACCGGTGGCGGTGGCTTTATTTATCACCATGGCGAAAACCTGGTGTCCGTGGGCTATGTGGTGCATCTGGATTACCGTAACCCCTATTTATCGCCCTTTGATGTCTTCCAGACGTACAAGACACATGCCAAGCTCAAAGCCTTGCTGCAAGACGGTAAACGCTTAAGCTATGGCGCACGTGCCATTTCAGAAGGCGGCATCCAATCATTGCCTGAGATGGCTTTTCCAGGGGGCGCCTTACTGGGCTGCAGTGCAGGCCTGGTCAATGTGCCTAAAATCAAGGGCACGCATTACGCCATGAAGTCCGGCATGCTGGCGGCGGAAGCCGTGTTCGAAGCCATGGCACAAGGCAGCCCAGAAGTGTTGAGTGCTTATCCGCAAAAACTGCGCGCCTCCTGGGTCTGGCAAGAATTGTCTGCGGTGCGTAACGTCAAGCCTTATTTGTCCCGCTTTGGCACCTGGGGCGGCACCGTATTGGGTGGCGCCGAAATGTGGCTGTCCAGTTGGGGCGTGACCTTGCCGTGGACGCTCAAGCATGGCAGCGCAGACCATGCGACTTTGGCCGAGGCTGCCAATAGCCGTCCGCCTGTGTATGCCAAACCGGATGGCGTGTTGACCTTTGATAAACTGAGCTCGGTCAGCTTATGCAATATTTCGCACGATCACCAGCAACCGTGCCATTTGAAACTCGGCGTGGCAGATAGGGCCGTGCGTGTGAATCTGCCGAAATATGCCGGCCCAGAGCAGCGCTATTGCCCGGCGGGGGTGTATGAGTTTGTCGAGCAGGCCGGTGAAAAGACCTTGCAGATTAATGCGCAGAATTGCATCCATTGCAAAACCTGTGACATTAAAGACCCAACGCAGAATATTAATTGGGTACCGCCGGAAGGGGGCAGTGGGCCGAATTATGTTTCGCAGTAATTGGCGAAGTCGTTTGGTTACCACCAGGTAGGGATAAAGTAGTGCGCTGTATGCCTTTGCACACTTGCAATCAGACCTAATTGCAAATTGTGCTAGTAGACATGCATATGTGTGACATTCCTTTTCGCCTCTCGGCGAGTTACTTTTCTTTGCTTGCCCAAAGATAAAGTAACCAAAAGAAAGTGCACCCCAGCTTCCGCTTGTTTCCTGCGTTGCTCACCAAAATAAGCGCTCGCGAAACTCATCCTAGCGGCCTGCACACACCGCAGGCCACCGCGGGATTCGAACAGCCGCTCGCTTCATCTTATTTTGCCTGCGCTACTCGGCGCGGCAGATGGGGACCCCGGAACACCATGCGACTGCCACTGTTGGCGGATTGAATAAAAGAATTATTTTTTTGAACGGTTCAAACTTCAACAGTGTGACTTTGGCGAGATAAATCCCATCCCATCACGCTGAGTAGCGGAGACAAAATTAAGAGTAGAGGGAGCGACTGTCCGAATCCCGCAGCAGCTCACGTAGTGTGTGAGCTGCTAGGATGAGTTTCGTGACCGGCTTATTTTGTCGAGCAACGCAAGGGAGCCGAAGGCCGTGATGGCTGGGTGTCGTCCTATTTGGTTACTTTCTGGGGGACAAGCACCAGAAAGTAACTCGCCATCAAGGCGAAATGAATGATTCTAGCCAGCACTCGAGGACGGGAGTAACTTGTATCGCGACAGAAAGGTCTCTGAGCCAAGAAAAGAAGTTTTTAAGTATTCTAGAAAATGGCCCTGTTGGCGTGTAATGTGATCAACACAATGAACGTGCTATTTCTTCTGCGTCAGCGCAATAAAGGCGGCAATCCACCCAATTGCAGTAGTACACAGCAAGATCAGCCCACCCACATGAACCAGATGAAAAGCCAACTGAAAATGGCTTTGATAGTTATTAGCCAGCAATTGCACCGGCTGCCGCAGGTTCCAGACAATGGCAAATAAGAGTGCGACGGCAATCAGGCCTCCGCCCAGACCATAAGCGCCGCCCATATACAAAAACGGGCGCCGGATAAAGCTGTGCGTGGCGCCGATCAGGCGGCTGACTTCAATCTCGGCTTCATGCGTGAGAACCTGCATGCGCACGGTGTTGCTGATGACGGTAATCATGGCAATGCCGAGCAGACTGGCAAAAATAATGGCAATGCGTTTGCCCAGCTGCAGCATGGAATGCAGGCGTTCTATCCACACGCTATCAATGACGATTTCATCGACTTCTGGCCGGGTTTGCAGCAGGGTTTGTACCGGTTTGACGGTGGCAGGCTGTGTATCCGTCAAGGTAATGAACACGGCATCTGGCAGCGGGTTTTGCGGCAAATCGACTAGCAAGTTTTTTTGCGAAAACTGCTGGGACAGTTGCTCGATAGCATCTTCTTTGGAGACATAACGCACCTCTTTGACCTGTGGCAGGCCTTGTGTATCGTTGATCAATCGTTGAATCAGGTTGCTGGAGGTCGCCGGTTTGAAAAAGACGCTGATTTGCGCATCCTGCTTGATGGCGCCAGACATGTCCTGCAAGTTATCCAGCGCGACAAATAGCAGGCCGGGCAGGGTGACGGTAATGCCAATCACCATGCAGATAATCAGGGTATTGAGCCAGTGATTTTTTAAACGCTGCAAGACCAGGTCTAAGGCCAGCGTGTGTTGGTTAAGCCAGTTTTTCATGCACTTGTTCTCATAACATGGCCGTCTGTGCAGGCAGGGTGCTAATGGTTTGGTGGTCGATATGCAGTGTACGGTAAGCGATGCTGCTGACTTGGGCGACATCGTGCATGGCAATCACCACGGTCACGCCCACTTCATTAAAGGCTTTGAGTAACTGCATGATTTCAAGCGAGGCCGCCTGATCGAGGCCGCCGGTCGGTTCATCGGCAATCACAATCGAGGGGCGGCTGACCACAGCGCGCGCAATGGCGAGCCGTTGTTGCTCGCCGCCGGACAAGGTGATCGGCATGGCTTTTTCTTTATTGAGCAAGCCGACTTTATCCAGCGCTGCCCGCACGCGGCGAGCAGCCTCTTCGCCGGTGATGCCCTGAATGCTGAGCGGCAAGGCCACGTTGTCAAAGCTGTTGCGGTCGTAGA
Source organism: Methylophilus sp. YYY-1 (assembly GCF_029132825.1). NCBI lineage: Bacteria > Pseudomonadati > Pseudomonadota > Betaproteobacteria > Nitrosomonadales > Methylophilaceae > Methylophilus > Methylophilus sp. YYY-1. Next base: position 946,938 of record NZ_WOVG01000001.1, on the reverse strand, counting down.
GCAGTTTGTGGTCCTGAAACACCAGGCCAAAGCGGCGACGCAAATAGGGCACGGCATTCGGATGCAGTTTGCCGATATCCTGCTGATTGATCAGAATCTGGCCGCTGGAAGGCGCTTCAATGCCCGCCATCAATTTAAGCAGGGTGCTTTTGCCTGCGCCAGAGTGGCCGGTGACGAGCACGAAATCGCCTTTGTCTATATTGAAGCTGACCTGGCGGAACAGGTGTGCGCTATTGGGGTAGCGCATGCTGACGTTTTTAAACACAATCATGGCTAGTCATCAATCAAGGCGTCAATAAAGTCATGGGCGTCAAACGGGCGCAGGTCATCAATACTTTCCCCCACGCCAATAAAACGCACCGGAATCTTACTTGCCGATTGCTGGCTCAGGTGCGCAATCGCGGCAATGACGCCGCCTTTGGCGGTGCCATCCAGCTTGGTTAAGGCCAGTCCGGTGACACCAAGCGCCTCGTTAAAGGCTTTTAACTGGTTGACCGCGTTTTGGCCGGTGTTGGCATCCAGCACCAGCAAAATTTCGTGTGGCGCACCGGGCAAGGCTTTGTCGATGACACGCTGCACTTTTTTAATCTCATCCATCAGGTGCAGTTGCGTGGGCAAGCGGCCTGCGGTATCGGCGATGACCACGTCGATTTTTCTGGCCATGGCCGAGTTCACCGCATCGTAAATCACTGCTGCCGGGTCGCCACTCTCTGAGGCAATGACGTGCACATCGTTGCGCTCGCCCCACACCTGCAACTGTTCACGGGCAGCGGCCCTAAACGTATCCCCCGCGGCAATCAGCACGCTTTTGCCCTGGGCCTGCAAATACTTAGCCAGTTTGCCAATAGTGGTGGTTTTGCCAGCGCCATTCACGCCGACCATCATCATCACAAATGGCTGGTGATCCTTGACCTCTAGCGGCACTTGCAAGGGCGTCAGCAGGTCAAGCAGCGTGTCTTTCAACGCCTGTTTCAGTGCAATGGTGTCTTGCAGATCATGCTTTTTGACACGGCTGCGCAGTTGTTCGAGCAGGTGCTGGGTGGCACTAACGCCGACATCCGAAGTTAGCAGGATGGTTTCTAGTTCTTCGTAAATGTCTTCATCAATCTTGCCACCGCCAAACAAGGCACTTAACTGCCCGCCCAGCTGCTGACGGGTTTTGGCCAGCCCGTTTTTGAGACGCTGCGCCCAGCTCAGGCTGGTCGGTTCAGGTTGGGCAGGCGTCGCTGGTTCGGATTTTTTGGCGAAAGGATTAAACATGGCAATCTAAAACTCTGTAATATGACTATTTTAAGCCGAATCGACGTTTCCCGCCACGTCAAGCTGAGCACTTGAGTCGCCAGGCCTCCGAACTTAGTCCGCGCTGTGTCGGTCACATGCATGGCGATACACATCAAGCTAAAAACAACCTATTCATCATTCATAAAGTCAGATATGAAAAAATCTTATTCTTTTGCGCGCTTGCCACGATTGGGGCTGTGCCTGGTCCTGCTGATGAGCGCCCATGCCGCGCAAGCACAGGCAGAGATTGCGCAGAAAACCCTTAAAAACGGACTCAAAGTCATTGTGCAGGAAGACCATCGAGCGCCCGTCGTTGTCTCGCAAGTCTGGTATCGCGCCGGTTCGCTGGATGAAGTGAATGGCAAAACCGGGGTTGCCCATGTGCTGGAACACATGATGTTTAAAGGTACACAAAAAGTCCCGGCCGGGCAGTTTTCCCGCCAGATTGCGGCTGCGGGCGGTAAAGAAAACGCCTTTACCAGCAAAGATTACACCTGTTATTTCCAGCAACTGGAAAAATCCAGATTGCCGCTGGCCTTTACGCTGGAAGCAGACCGCATGGCCCATTTGCAGATTACCGATGCCGAGTTTGCCAAAGAGATTGAGGTGGTGAAAGAGGAACGCCGCTGGCGTACTGAAGACAAGCCGCAATCACGTGTCAACGAACAATTTGAATCTTCGGTCTATCGTGCCCATCCTTATGGCCGTCCGGTGGTCGGCTTTATGAATGATCTTGAAAATATGACTGCTGATGATGCCCGTGAGTGGTACCGCACCTGGTATGCGCCGAATAATGCCACAGTGGTGGTGGTCGGTGACGTCAAGGCGCAGGAGGTGTTTGCGCTGGCTGAAAAAAACTTTGGCAAACTGGCGGCCAAGCCTTTACCTGTGCGTAAGCCACAGGTGGAGCCCGCCCAGATTGGTGAGCGCCGGGCCATTGTGAAGGCGCCAGCCAAGCTGCCCTTTTTTGTGATGGGGTTTCACGCGCCCGCGCTCAAAAATGCGGCGGCTTACAGCGAGCAGGACTGGGAGCCTTATGCGCTTGAAGTGTTGTCCAGCATTCTGAGTGGCAATGATGCGTCACGCCTCAACCAGAAACTGGTGCGTGAGCAGGCGATTGCGCTTGAAATTGACACGGGGTATGACAGTACCAACCGCGGTCAAACCTCGACATTTGAGGTGGCGGCCTCGCCAAGTGAAGGCGTCTCGCAAGAGGCGCTGATCAAGGCGATCTGGGCACAAATTGAAGAAGTCAAAAACAACGGCGTCACGCCGGCTGAGCTGCATCGAGTGAAAGCCGCGGTCATTGCCGCCGATGTCTACAAACGTGACTCCATGTTTTATCAGGCCATGCAGATCGGCCAGCTGGAAACCATGCATTACCCTTTATCTTTGCTGCAAACCAATGCGTCGCGTGTGCAGGCGGTCACCTCTGAACAAGTGCAGGCCGTGGCCAAAAAATATCTGGTCGCAGACCAAATGACGCTGGTCAGCCTGGACCCACAACCGATGGATCCTAACCAGAAGCCCGCCGGTCGGCCGCATCAACATTAATCCGTTCTTCGAACGTTTGATTTGGGAATTTCATGAAAGTCGTTACTTTATTTAAACACCGGGTATTCAACACGGTCTTGTTGATCAGCCTGCTGCAAGGCTATGCCAGCCTGGCGTGCGCCGCACTGAATATTCAGCACTGGACCACCGCGGAGGGCAGCGAAGTCTATTTTGTTGAAAATCATGCCTTGCCCATGATGGATGTCAGCATCAATTTTCGTGCAGGCAGCGCTTATGACCAGCCAGAAAGCAGTGGCGCCGCCGCGTTAACCCATCATGTGATGGGCATGGCCGCGGGCGGGTTGGCAGAGGAAACGCTGACTAACCGCTTTGCCGATGTGGGGGCCGTGTTGGGGGGCAGTTTTGATGCAGACCGCGCCAGCTTCAAGTTGCGTACTTTGACCAGCGAACAGCAGGCCGCACTGGACGCGTTTACGCTGGTGTTACACCAGCCGGATTTTCCTGAAGCCGTCGTGAGCCGTGAGCAAACCCGTATTGTGGCCGCGTTGCAAGAGGCCGAAACAGAGCCGGATAGCATTGCGCAAAAAGCCTTTATGCAAGCGGTGTACGGCATGCATCCTTACAGCCTGGATCAAAACGGTGAAGTGGGTACGGTGCCATCGCTAACGGTGAGCCAGTTGCGGCAGTTTTATCAAAGCCACTATACGGCAAAGTCTGCCGTGATCGCCCTGATGGGGGATCTGACCCCGGATCAGGCCCGGCAGATTGCGCAGCGTCTGAGTGCTGGCCTGCCAGCAGGACCTGCGGTGGCCGATATCCCCGCCGTGCCAGTGTTGTCTGCGCCCAAACTGAAAAAAGTGCCGCATCCGGCCATGCAGGCACACATCCTGGTTGGCCAGCCTGGCAATAAACGCGGCGATGCGGATTTCTTTGCGCTGTATGTGGGTAACTATATTTTGGGCGGCGGTGGTTTTGTGTCACGTCTGACCGAGGAAGTCCGTGAAAAGCGCGGTCTGGCGTATAGCGTGTATAGCTACTTTATGCCCATGAGCCAGTTGGGACCATTCCAGATCGGGCTGCAAACCAAAAAAGAGCAAAGTGAAGAAGCGCTCAAGCTGGTGATGGCCACCGTACAGAAATTTGTCGATCAAGGCGTGACAGAAAAGGAGCTGGCTGCGGCCAAGGATAACCTGATTGGTGGTTTTCCCATGCGTATAGACAGTAATAGCAAGATTCTGGAGTACCTGAACATGATCGGCTTTTACAAATTGCCGTTGGATTACCTGGATAGTTTTAATGACAAGGTCGCAGCCGTCACTGTGCAACAGGTGAATGATGCGTTCAAGCGCCGCATCCATCCTGAGCATTTTGCCACCGTGATTGTTGGTGCGGAATAACAAAAAGCCGGCAGTTTGCCGGCTTTTGCTTTTATGTCTGTTGCGGTGAGCGGGGTCAGATTAAGCCATGCGCTTTTTTCTCGCCAGCCAGTAGTATAAAAAGGCCCCCAGCAGGTTTAAAAAGAAAATCACCAGAAACCACACCAGCTTGTCTTCACTTTGATTGGCCAGGCAATCAATCAGCATCCATACCCAAAACAGTGACAGCGCCAGCGCGATCACGCCGCCCAGCAGACCAAAGCCAAATAAGAACTCCATAGCAATATTCCTTGATGAATTAACGAAATCATAACACGATGACTTGGGTGCACCCTCGGTTTAGCGCAGGCCATGGGTAGTCGGGATGCAAAATCTGGGATAATGCTGCTTTATTTATTCGAATCAACCACCGCTCATGAATCAGGTACGATTGAATGCCGGGAAATGGCGTAGCCGTGTACTCAAGTTTCCCGATGCCGAAGGGCTACGCCCGACGCCAGACCGCGTGCGGCAAACCGTCTTTAACTGGCTGGGCCAGGACTTGACAGGCAAAACCTGCCTGGATTTGTTTGCGGGGACCGGTGCCCTGGGGTTTGAAGCGCTGTCTCGCAATGCCAAAGCGGTCACCATGCTCGAATTGGCCAAAGCGCCTTATGCGGCTTTGTGCCAGAACCAGCGTTTGCTGGAGGCGACCCAGGCCTGCATCCAGCAAATGGATGCCAGAACTTTTCTGGGCAGCAATCAACAGCCGTTTGACGTGATTTTTTGTGACCCGCCGTATCGCCAGGACTGGCTGGCGCAATTGTTGCCCGTGCTGCCCAGACATTTGGCGCCTGAAGGCTGGCTATATGTTGAGGCCGAATATGCGTTAAAATCCGATGCATGCTGGCAGGTGGTCAAATCGGGCAAAGCGGGTCAGGTCTATTTTCACCTGCTGCAACCCGCGTCAGCCGATGCGGCTGCTGGCACGGATTAAGGCAATCAAGTCAGCGGCAGCCAGCAACGACACAACGATGATTACGGAAGCAAGCGATGAGTAAAACCAGAATTGCCGTCTATCCAGGCACCTTTGATCCCATCACCCTGGGGCATGAGGATATTGTGCGCAGGGCGGCCAAGCTGTTTGACCAAGTGATTGTGGCAGTGGCTGGCAGCACCAGCAAACAAACCTTGTTCAGCCTGCAAGAGCGGGTTGCGCTGGCAGAGTCGGTGTTTGCAGGCGATAACATCCGTGTGGTCGGCTTTGACGGCTTGCTCATGCAGTTTGTGCAGGCGCAGGGCGGGCAGATGGTGATCCGTGGCCTGCGTGCGGCCAGTGACTTTGAATATGAGTTTCAGTTGGCGGGCATGAACCGCAAGCTCTATCCCAAACTGGAAACCCTGTTCATGACCCCGGCGGAAGAGTTCATGTTTATTTCCTCCAGCCTGGTGCGTGAAGTGGCGCGCCTGGGAGGAGATGTGAACCAGTTTGTCTCACCAGGCGTCGAACGGGCAATCAAGCAAAAACTGGCGATCGCCTGAGTGATGGCGCCTCTGTAGCGATGTAAAGAAAATCATGGCTTTATTTATTACCGATGAATGTATTAACTGCGATGTGTGCGAGCCCGTGTGCCCGAATGAAGCCATCTCGCAAGGCGCAGAAATTTATGAAATCAACCCCGACTTGTGTACCGAGTGCGTCGGCCATTACGATAAACCGCAATGTCAGCAGGTCTGCCCGATCAGCTGCATTCCGCTAGACCCTGAGCGGCGCGAAACCAAGGAGCAATTGCTGGAGAAATATCAGCGCATTGTTGCCACGCGGGGTTAAGCCGAGTGGACCGGTTACGTCCACAACAGATTAAAAAAATCAGAGATCAAGGAGACATCAATGCGGATTTTACATACCATGTTGCGCGTGGGCGATATGCAACGTTCCATCGACTTTTATACCGGCGTACTGGGCATGAAGTTAATCCGTACCCAGGATTATCCTGACGGCGAGTTTACACTGGCGTTTGTCGGCTATGGTAACGAGTACGACCACACCGTGCTGGAGCTCACCTACAACTACGGCAAAACCACTTATGACATGGGCACCGCCTATGGTCATATGGCGATTGAAGTGGACGATGCCTATAAAGCCTGTGAGCTGGTCAAGGCCAAGGGCGGCAAAGTGGTGCGCGAGGCGGGGCCGATGAAACACGGCACCATTGTCATTGCCTTTATCGAAGACCCGGATGGCTATAAAATCGAATTCATCCAGAAGGGGACGATTGAATACCCCAAGCATGTCTAACCGGACATTGTTATTGCAGGCAGTGAGGCTGGCGCAAGCCGGAGACTGGCATGGCGCACATCAGATTGCGCAGGTGTACAGTGATCCCACTGCCAACTGGATACATGCGGTATTGCATAAAATAGAAGGTGACCGTTGGAATAGCGAGTACTGGTATGCCAGAACCGGCGGTCATCAGTATGCAGATTTTGACAGCGACAGTGCGGCAGAGCTCGACGCGATCGCCCGCTGGCTGACGCCAGAATAGCGCTTATTTACTTGTGCTCTTCCTCGCTGCCCTGGCGACCCGTCGTAAAAATGCCCCACAGTGATTGCGTAAACAGCCCGATCACGGTCCCAAACAGAAATAGCAGCAAGCCGATGATCAGGCACATCAGCAGCAAAAAGCCATCCTGCAGCCAAACGCTCTGCGCGGCCAACGATTGCCAGACGGACAGGATTTGTGCCATCCAATGATCGAGATTGATGCATTTCATCTGTCTATTATGCCTCAGGAAACCGAGTGTGATGCATAGTCGTAGCGTCTTTGCTAGTGCAAATTTCCGCAAAACATCCATCAAACTGTGCGGCCTTGCCGTTTCAGAGACTGATGGAAAGTCTGGGTTCAACGCGACTGTTGCCCATGTGATTCGAGGCCCAAATCGGTGCACCGGTTTGCCTGTTGGCAGTGCATGGGAGTCACTTCGTATATGGCGCTTGAGTTTCGTTTCTTCCAATACGCTGATTTTAAAGTAAAAAAATCTTTTTTTTAGATGGCCTGCTTGTTGCTAGGGATAACCTAAGCTAGAGGAGAGGCATCATGATAAAAAAACTTGCAGCCGACGCCATGCTAACGGCGGAAATGCGGCTGTCCAACAATATTCAGTTGTTAGGTGATTTACTTGATCAGGCCATTCTGGAGGTGGAGGGCGAAGCTGTTGCGCAGAAAATTGCCGCCATCCGGCAAGCCGCATTGCGTTTTCACCAGAATCATGACCAGCAGGCTTCGTTAGATCTTGAGCAGTTGCTCGCTGACCTGAGTCTGGAGCATACGGTGCGCGTGGTACGTGCACTGGCTTATTTCAAACATCTGGTGAATTTGGCCGAAGATCTTTACGGACAGGAACTCGGCCATTGCCAGCAAAATACACCTGCGCCTGGCATGCTGTCGCACACGCTGGCACAAATCAAGGCCTCTGGCATCGCGCCGCAAAAAATCCAGCAACTGTTGCAGGACGCGTTGATCTCACCGGTACTGACCGCGCATCCGACCGAGGTGCAGCGTAAAAGTGTGTTGGACATTGAGCAGCTGATTGCGGAGTTGCTGGGGCAGCGTGGGCACATGGTGTCTGAGCGCCAACTGGCGCGCAACAAGCTATTGTTGCAAGGCGCGGTGTCGGCCTTGTGGCAAACCCGCATGATGCGCTACTCCAAGCTCAGTGTGCTCAATGAGATTGAAAACGCACTGACCTATTACGAAAGTACCTTCTTACATGTGATCCCTGAAATCCTGCAGGATATCGAGCGCGACCTGGCAGATTGGCTGCCCGGCATGGACTTGCCAGGTATTTTGCGCATGGGTAGCTGGATTGGTGGCGACCGTGACGGCAACCCGTTTGTGAATGGCACCACCTTGCGCGATAGTGTGCGCCTGCAGGCCACCACCTTGTTCAAGTTCTATCTGCAAGAGCTGGCCGCGCTCAAGCGCGAGCTGGCTGTGTCCACGCGCGTGGTTGGTGTGGATGACGCAGTGTTGGCCTTGGCGAAAGCTTCGCGCGACCAGTCATCGCATCGCCTGGATGAACCTTACCGGCTCGCGCTCAATGGTGTGCATGACCGTTTGCTGGTGACCGCCAGCCATTTGCTACCCGATGCCAGCTGGAGTTTGCCGGAAGAAGTCGGCAACGAGCCTTACGAAGATCCTGAGGCATTGCTGCACCCCTTGCAGACCATTGCCGATTCATTACGCCGTCATCATGGTGAAGCCTTGATTTATCCGCGGCTGGGCAAGCTGATTAAAGCCATAGTCACGTTTGGGTTCCATTTGGCCACCGTGGATATCCGCCAGTCCTCTGACGTGCATGAAGCGGTGATTAGCGAGCTGTTACATAAGGCGGGCTACGATTTTGACTACGCCAGTTTTAACGAGGAAGAGAAAATCGGCCTTTTGCTCGAAGAACTGAAGCAACCGCGCCTGCTGTTTTCGCCTTTCCAGCAATATTCCGAGCTGGTGCACAAGGAAATCGGCGTGCTGGAAGCCGTACGTGAGGTGCGCCAGCGCTTTGGTGAGCATGCGGTACGCCAGTATATTATTTCGCACACTGAAACCTTGTCTGACCTGCTGGAAGTGGCCTTGCTGCAACGTGAGGCTGGCTTGTTGCGCGGCGTGTGGGGCTCGGCCAATATCCAGGTCGATCTGAATATTGTGCCACTGTTTGAAACCATTGCCGACTTGCGCGACGCGCCCATGATCATGGGCAAATGGCTGAGCCTTATCGGCATCCGCCATGTGATCCGTTTCCAGGGCAATGAGCAGGAAGTCATGCTGGGCTACTCGGATAGCAACAAGGATGGCGGTTTTTTGACCTCGAACTGGGAGCTGTATAAAGCAGAAATTTCGCTGGTGGAACTGTTTAACCAGGCCAACGTCAAGTTGCGCCTGTTCCATGGCCGTGGCGGCACGGTTGGCCGTGGCGGCGGCCCGACCTATCAGGCCATCATGGCGCAACCCATCGGCACCGTCGATGGCCAGATTCGCCTGACCGAACAGGGCGAAATCATCTCCACGCGTTATGCAGACCCGGTGGTCGGCCGCCAGCATCTGGAAACCCTGATTGCGGCGACGCTGGATGCCACCTTGTTCCCGGCCGACCAGCTGGAGCCCGCCAAACGGCGTGCGTTTGAAAGCGTGATGGAAGCCCTCTCGGCCACGGCGATGACCAGCTACCGTAGCCTGGTTTATGAAACCCCGGGCTTTGCCGATTACTTTTTCAATACCACGCCTATTGAGGAAATTGCCGGACTCAATCTGGGTAGCCGGCCCGCCGCGCGCAAATCGACGCGACGGATTGAGGATTTAAGGGCGATTCCGTGGGGATTCTCATGGGGGCAGTGCCGCTTGCTGCTGCCAGGCTGGTATGGTCTGGGCAGCGCCATTCACCAGTTTTTAGCGCACGACCCAGCCTTGAAGCAGGCACGTCTGGAAATGTTGCTGGAGATGCAGGCACACTGGCCGCTGTTTAATACCCTGATTAACAACGTCGATATGGTGCTTGCGAAAACAGACCTGATCGTGGCGCGCCATTATGCCCATTTGCTGGCTGATAAGGCCTTGCGCGAAGAAATTTTCAGCCGCATTGCGCATGAACACAAGCTGACCACCGACGCGGTCAATCTGCTGCTTGGTACCACGCAACGTCTGGCCACTCAACCGGTGATCGCCAAATCCATTCGCGACCGCTTGCCCTATCTGGATCCGCTTAATCACTTGCAGGTAGAAATGATACAGCGTTACCGCAATGGCGAAACCGATGAAAAACTCAAGTGGGCCATTCCGCTGACCATTAATGGCATTGCTACCAGTTTGCGCAATACAGGTTAAGGCCTGATAGGCAGAAACAACGCAGGACAAGCTGAGCTTGTCCTGCGGGGCGCCTCTGCTTAGACAATGATGCTAAAACGCCAAGCGTTGCATCATGCTAAGTGGGTATGGCACAGGCCTTAGTGGCGGTGTTTGTCTTCCCAGGCTTTGAGCTGTTTCTCAGCTTCATCCTTGGTGATGCCATAGCGTTCCTGGATTTTGCCTGCGACCTGGTCGCGTTTGCCTTCGATCACATCCAAGTCATCATTGGTCAGTTTTCCCCATTGTTCTTTGACTTTGCCTTTAAGCTGCTTCCAGTTGCCTTCGAAAATGTCTTTGTTCATCTCGAGTCTCCTATGATTACATTCTTGATTTAGATCGTTGTGACAGTCGGTGTGCATGCCATCGACCTGAGTACATCTTAAAGGCAAGCTTGCCTCGGTTCAGTCGGCCATGCCCGCATTTTTGGGTCGGATTTGGCTGACAAGCTATTGAGGCGCGCCAGGGTTGAGCTGCGCTTTCACTGTGGGCAGGTATCGCGATGCCATTAAAAGCTGTTAAGATGCGGCCATGAAGAATGACACCTTTTTCAGCGCGCTCGCGCGGCGCCTGCCTTATGAGTTTTGGATAGGCTGGCGCTATACACGCGCCAAACGCAACAATCACTTTATTTCGTTTATCTCCCTCACCAGCATGATAGGCATTGCCCTCGGTGTGATGGCACTGATTGTCGTGTTGTCGGTCATGAACGGCTTTCAGGATGAGCTCAGAAAGCGCATTTTAGGCGTGGCTTCGCATATTGAAGTGCGTAGCTTTGAAGCCGGTTTGCCGGACTGGCAGCATTTGCAGCAGCAGATAGAGCAGATTCCGGCCAAGGCGGTTGCCAGCCCCATCACCGGCGTGGCGCCTTACATCATGGCGCAAGGCATGTTGACGCATGACGAAGCGGTGCAGGGCTTGCTGATTCGTGGCGTGTTACCTTCACAGGAAGGCAAAGTCTCTGACCTGGCAACCCAGATGAAAATTGGCAAGCTGACCGATTTGCAGCCAGGCCAATTCAATATTGTATTGGGGGCAGACCTGGCGCTGGCGCTGGGCGTGCGTGTTGGCGACAAGGTGGTGTTGATGGCGCCGCAAGGGCAGGTGACTCCGGCGGGACTGGTGCCTCGCATCAAGCAATTTACTGTGGCCGGGATTTTTCAGGTTGGCATGTATGAGTATGATGCGGGCCTGGCCTTGATTCATTTGGACGATGCGGCCAAGCTCTACCGGCTGGGCGATCAGGTTTCTGGCTTGCGCCTGAAGCTGGATGACTTGTTTATGGCCGACCGCGTCAGCCGCGAGCTGATACAGGCACTGGGACCCAACTACTACGTCACTGACTGGACCCAGCAACATGCCAATTTCTTTAAGGCGATCCAGCTCGAAAAACGAGTGATGTTTATTATTTTGGCGCTGATCGTAGCGGTGGCGGCGTTTAATATTGTCTCTACGCTGGTGATGGCGGTAACTGACAAACGTGCGGATATTGCCATCCTGCGCACCATGGGCGCAACCCCGCAAAGCATACGCAAAATGTTTGTGGTGCAAGGCGCGATGATAGGCATTATCGGCACCTTGTCGGGGGCGGTGCTGGGCGTGTTGCTGGCCCTCAATATCGAGACCGTGGTGCCCTGGATTGAACATACTTTTAATGTGCAGTTTTTGTCCAAAGACGTCTACTACATCAGTGATTTGCCTTCCAAGCTGATGTGGTCGGATGTGTCGGCGATTGTGGGCCTGTCTATCCTGCTCAGTCTGGTCGCGACCTTGTATCCCAGTGCCCGTGCGGCGAGTATGAATCCGGCGGAGGCCTTGCGTTATGAGTAATTGGGTATTGCAGTGCCAGGGCTTGGCCAAGCGGTATGAGGAGTTGGATACCTCGGTGCTGACCGGGGTCGACTTGCAACTGGCGGCAGGTGATCATGTGGCGATTGTTGGCGCTTCGGGCAGTGGTAAAAGTACCTTGTTGCATTTGCTGGGCGGTCTGGACGCGCCTACGCATGGCGAGGTGCAGTGGTTGGGCAAGCCGTTAACCAGGCTCTCCGAGGCTGAAAAAAGTGCCATGCGTAACCAGTATCTGGGCTTTGTCTATCAGTTTCATCACTTGCTGCCCGAGTTCAGTGCGCTGGAAAATGTAGCCATGCCGCTACTGATTCGTCGCATGCCACGGGCGCAGGCGCTGGAACAGGCTGCACATTATTTGACGCAGGTCGGTCTGGCGCATCGTCTGCAACATACCCCTGGTGAGTTGTCAGGCGGGGAGCGTCAGCGCGCGGCTCTGGCCCGTGCATTAGTCACGCAGCCACGCTGCATATTGGCCGATGAACCAACCGGCAACCTGGACCGGCAAACGGCACAACAAGTGTTTGAGTTACTGTTGCAGATCCAGGTGCAACAGGGCACTGCGCTAGTGGTCGTGACCCATGATCTGTCGCTGGCGGCACGCATGCATCAGCAATATCGTTTGCAGGATGGGCGCTTGCAACCCCTGTTGCCAGACGCGCAAGGACTGGCTGACGAGTAGCCGTCATGTTGCCGGGCGCCACACTGGGATTATTATTCGGTGTCTGGCTGTTTCAGCAACAAGCGCAATTATGGTCGCTCCCGGTTTGGCTGGGCTGGCTAGCAGCCTTGGGACTGGTCGCGCTACTGGCGAACAGTCGCCATATCGGGGGTGTCAGGCTAACCTCAGCGGTTCGCCTTTTTTGCCGTCGGCTTGGCTGTATTTTGCTGGTGGCTGCCATCGGCTTTGCCTGGGCGCAGGCGCGCGCTGCCTGGCGCTTGCAAACGGCGCTGCCTCAGGCGTGTGAACAACAGCCACTCAAGATTCAAGCTGTGATTGTGAGCGTGCCAGCGCGCGATGCACGAGGCCAGCATGTGGATGTTGCCGTTGAGCGTACCTTCAACGCACATTGTCCGTTGCCTCCCAGGCTGCGCTTGCATCTCTACGAGCAGTCATATCGTCATGCCCCGGCCACGTCGCGCAATGCTTTACCATTATTACAAGCAGGAGAGCGCTGGCAATTCACCGTCAAGCTCAAACGTCCCCATGCCACGCGCAATCCGCATGGTTTTGATTATGCTGCCTGGTGCCTGGCCAACCAAGTCGGCGCGGCAGGCTCTATAGTCTCCAAAGCACCGATGCGCAAGCTGCAAGCCATGGTCTGGCAACCCGCTGCCATGGTTGCGCAATGGCGAGCGCTGGTGGGTGAGCGAATCCAGCAGGTGCTGGGAACCAGCCCGGCCAGTGGCGTCCTGCGCGCTTTGGTTATCGGTGATGATAGCCAGATCTCGCGTGCGGACTGGCAATTGTTTGTCGATACCGGGATTAATCATTTAATCAGTATTTCTGGCCTGCATATTACGATGCTGGCTGGCCTTGGTTATTTATTGACGGGCTGGGTGTGGCGGCAGCAACCGCGCTGGGCGCTATATGTGCCCTCCACTCTGGCGGCCCGGGTGGGTGGGGCGTTAGTGGCGGTGGTTTATTCCGCCCTGGCCGGATTTTCCATTCCGACACAGCGTACCTTATGGATGTTGCTGACCATGCTAGGCATGCTCAGTCTGCGCCGCCAATTCCCTTTTTCCTGGATACTCAGTGTGGCACTCTGGGTGGTGGTCGTGCTGGATCCCTGGGCGGTGCTGGCGCCGGGCTTCTGGTTGTCTTTTGGCGCAGTGGCCTTGCTCGCCTTTGGCATGGGCGGACGCTTGCGTCCACCGAGTGCCTGGCGGGCCGCGGTGCATACACAGAGCATGATTACGCTGGCCTTTGTGCCTATCCTGATCCTCTTGTTTAACCAGGTGTCTCTGGTGTCCCCGTTTGCCAATGCTCTGGCGATTCCACTGGTTAGCCTGGGCGTGGTGCCACTGGCGATTGCCGGCGCTATGTTGCCGGTGGATGCCTTGTTAATACTGGCAGCACAGTTGTGGCAGGGACTGGCCTGGCTATTACATTGGTTCAGCCAATTATCCTGGGCAGTCTGGTATCTGCCTACACCATCACTCTCTGCCTGGCTGCTGGCAATGTTGGGCATGCTGGTGTTGCTGTTACCCAAAGGCTGGCCATTACGCTGGTTTGGGCTGCTACTCTGGTTGCCTTTATGTTTGCCTGCCCCGTCAGCGCTCAAGCCCGGGGACATGCGCGTCACTGTGCTGGATATCGGCCAGGGCTTGAGTGTGCTGGTGCAAACGGCTAGCCATGCCATGCTTTACGATGCCGGGCCGGTCTATCATGAAGACAGTGATGCCGGTCAAAGGATTGTGCTGCCTTATTTGCGCCACTTGGGCCTGTCCCGGCTGGATTTGGCGGTGGTCTCGCACGACGATAATGATCATGTCGGTGGCATGGCCTCGGTGCTGGCTGGCGTGCCAGCTACACGCTTGTTAAGCTCACTTGGCGCAGACGCGACTTTTTTTGAGCAACTGCAGGCGATTCCGCAGGCGGCAAGCATGCCACATCTTACTTGCCAGGCCGGACAGCATTGGCAATGGGACCAGGTCAGTTTCAAAGTGCTTTATCCTTTGGCGCAACCAGAAATTCCCCTTAAAGATAACGATAAAAGCTGTGTGATTCAGGTGATCTCTGCTCATGGCAGTCTGTTATTGACAGGTGATATCGAACAATACGGTGAGCAACGGTTGCTGGAGCAGTCTGGGAAAAATCTGGCTTCTACGGTGATGACCATGCCGCATCATGGCAGCAAAACCTCCTCCAGTCCTGCGTTTGTCCAGGCGGTAAAACCCAGCATCGCGATTGCCACGGTGGGCTATCTGAACCGGTTCGGCCACCCCAAGCAGGCGGTGTTATCACGCTACGAAGCGATAGACAGTCAACGCTATCGCTCAGATCAGCATGGCGCGGTGATGCTGGATTTTACACAGGGCAATCACCCAACGGTCTTGACCTGGCGCCAGGTTGAGCCGCATTATTGGGATTGACTGCCTCTGCGATCGCCCACATTGCGCA
The DNA here is from genome assembly GCF_029132825.1 of Methylophilus sp. YYY-1. Taxonomy (NCBI): domain Bacteria; kingdom Pseudomonadati; phylum Pseudomonadota; class Betaproteobacteria; order Nitrosomonadales; family Methylophilaceae; genus Methylophilus; species Methylophilus sp. YYY-1. The sequence goes on along the minus strand of NZ_WOVG01000001.1, from coordinate 931,921 downwards.
AAAGCGGTTTTGTAACCGCTTAGATACCGCACAAAACTTGCCCTTAGGGCAGGTTAACGCTAAAGTAGCGGAAGTTTAAAAAAACCATTGGAGTCATCACTGTGTGGGAAATTATTTTAGCGGCCGGTTGGCCAATCTGGCCTCTGGTTATCGCTTCTGTGATCTCGTTTGCCATTATTGTCGAGCGATTCTGGGCCTTGAGAGCTTCAGTTGTCACCCCGGACCAGTTATTGCCTGAAGTGCAAAACTGGTTAAAGCAGGGCGGCGTGACACGTGAAACCTTAAGCCGTCTCGAAGCACACTCTTTACTTGGCCGCGTTTTTGCCAGTGCGTTGGCGAATATGGGGCACTCACGTGAGGTTACCAAAGAAGCGATTGAAGAAACCGGCCGTGCGGTTGCACACAAGCTGGAACAATACCTGCCCACATTGGGGACCATTGCCACTGTAGCGCCTTTGCTGGGGCTGCTGGGGACGGTGATCGGCATGGTCGAGCTGTTTGGCTCATTCACGAACAGTGGTCACGATGTGGCACAGTTTGCGCGAGGCATTTCGGTGGCCTTGTACAACACGGCGGCCGGGATTGTGGTGGCGGTGCCTTCGATGATTGCCTATCGTTATTTCAAGAGCAAAGTGGACGGTTTTCTGGTGGATATGGAGCAGCAAGCCGTTAAACTGGTAGAAATTATCCACGGTGACCGCGGATAAGCATTTTGCGACAGGATAAAAAAAGGCAGTCTCATGAACTTTAAACGTGGTAGCCGCGACGAAGAGCTCGAAATCAACTTTATTCCGTTGATTGACGTGTTGCTGGTGATTATTATTTTCCTGATCGTGAGTGCAACCTTTTCACGTACCAGTGAGTTGCAGATTAACTTGCCGACCGCGGATGCCAATGCCCCTCAAGAAAAACCATTGACTATTACCGTGGAGGTCGATGCCAGCGGCCGTTGCCTGGTGAATGGCAAAGAAGCGAATGGTGCCGTGGTGTCTGATTTGTCAGCCGCCTTGATCGAAGCAGGCAAGGCCGGTCCGGCAGACAAAGAGCCGACCATTATCATTAATGCCGATGGCAAGGCCTCGCACCAGTCTGTGGTGAATATTATGGAAGCCTCCCGGATGGCGAATTACACACATATCACCTTTGCCACACAGGTAAACAGCCACTAATGTGTGGTGGCTGTTTGTGAGCTGTCCCGTTTAGTGCCAGGCAAGCCCGTTGTGACCGACGGGCTTGCTTGTTTTTAAGTAATCAGAGAACCCGCATGGCCCGCAAACAAAAAGTCGATTTACCTAAAATCGTCAATCCCAAACTGTTATATAAGCGCCTGTTTTTATATGCCTGGCGTTACAAGTTTTATTTTCTGGTCTCCATGGTGGCAACCACCGTGTTGTCGCTTAGTAACACCGCTTTTCTGGCCCTGATTAAAAAAGTCACCGATGAAGGCTTTGTCCAGCATTCGGAGCAGGAAACATTTACTTTGCCGCTGATGCTGGTTGGCTTGATGGTCGTTCGTGCCGTGGCTTCATTCTTCTCGATTTACTGCTTGCGCGCTGTGACCAGGCTAGTGGTCGAAGTGATGCGCAAACAGGTGTTTGCCAAGCTGATGTTGTTGCCAGTGAGTTTTTTTGACATGCATTCCAATGGCTCGCTGGTGTCCAAGATGACCTATGACGCCGAGCGGCTATCGATTGTCGTCACGCGTTCGGCCCATAACGTAGTACGGGATATCCTGACTGTGATAGGCCTGATTGCTTACATGCTGTATCTGGACTGGAAACTGACCCTGGTATTTGCGCTGGTGACGCCGCTGATGGGGCTGTATTTATCCAAGACTACGCCCAAGCTGCGCGCAAATGCCAAACGGGTACAGCAAGCCGTTGGCGAGATTACCAAAACAGCGGAAGAGGCGATTGCCGCGCAGCGTATTGTCAAAATTTTTGGCGCGCAACATTTTGAGAACACGCGCTTTGGTGATGTGGTCGGTAAAAACCGCCAGCTCGAATTGCGCAGTGCGCGTATCTCGGGGCTGAACAGCTTTGTGATTGAGGTGTTGTCGGCGCTGGCTTTAGGGCTGGTGGTCTATTATGCCCTGGGACAATTTACGGTAGGCGAGTTTGCCGCGTTTATCGGCGCATTGATGATGCTGATTGCACCGATCAAACACATCACTTCGGCCAATGAGGACTTGCAAGTTGGATTGGCTGCGGCACAGAGTATTTTTGAGGTGCTGGATTTGGCATCCGAAGAGGATCATGGCCATCATCAGATTGGCCGTGCGCAGGGCGATCTGGTATTTAAAGACGTGACCTTGCGTTATCCGCAGGCCAAACACAACGCACTGGACCACATTAACGCCACGATACGCGCTGGCGAGAAGGTGGCGCTGGTTGGTCGTTCTGGCAGTGGCAAAACCACACTGGTCAATTTGCTGCCACGCTTCTATGGGCTGCAAGAAGGCAGTATTTTGCTGGATGGCGTGGATGTCCGCGAGTATCGCCTGGAGAACTTGCGCGAACAGTTTTCACTGGTCAGTCAGGATATCGTCTTGTTTAACGATACCATTTACAACAATATTGCCTATGGTGCCTTGCGCGAGGCGACTGAGGAAGAGGTTATTGCCGCCGCCAAAGCGGCTAATGCCTGGGAGTTTATCGAGCACATGCCGCAAGGCCTGCAAAGCGAAATCGGTGACCGGGGTGTCCGTTTGTCCGGCGGGCAGCGCCAGCGCCTGGCGATTGCACGTGCCATTTTAAAAGATGCGCCGGTGTTACTGCTGGATGAGGCGACGTCCGCGCTGGACAGTGAGTCCGAACTACATGTACAGATGGCGCTGGATCGCTTAATGCAAAACCGCACGACGATCGTGATTGCGCACCGCTTGAGTACCGTAGAGAACGCAGACCGGATTCTGGTCATGGATCAGGGCAGAATCATCGAAACTGGATCGCATACCAGCCTGCTGGCACAAAGCGGGTATTACAGCCGGTTGTATCACAAGCAGTTTCAAGACGACTGATGTTGCGGCATTGGTTTGAAAAACAGTGGCAGGGGATGGGCTGGGCGCAAGCCTTGCTGCTGCCGTTGTCTATGCTGTTTGCGGTATTGTCTGGCTTGCGGCGCCAGTGTTACCAGGTGGGGTTGTTGAGAAGCCAGGCCTTGCCTGTGCCGGTGGTGGTAGTCGGCAATCTCTCTGTAGGTGGGGTCGGTAAAACGCCGGTGGTGATTTATCTGGCGCAGCAGTTACTTGCCGCAGGCTACCGTCCCGGGATTTTGAGCCGCGGCTATGGCGGACAACACACCGGCGAGGTGACGCCTGATAGCTTGCCGCAGTCACTGGGCGATGAGCCGGTGTTGATTGCCGGGCGTACTGGCTGTCCGATCTGGGTCGATGCCAACCGTGTGGCAGGCGGTCTAGCCTTGCTGCAGGCGCATCCTGAAGTCAATGTGATTCTGTGTGATGATGGCTTGCAGCATTATGCGCTTCAGCGGGATATCGAAATTGCCGTTGTACAGCGGCCACTCGGTATCGGCAATGGTCACTTACTCCCTGCCGGGCCGTTGCGTGAGCGATTGCGCCGTTTGCAAACCGTGGATATCATCGTAGAAAGTGGTCAGGTCCCTGCCGGCCCCTGGCCTGTGGCGCATTATGTCGTTGGCCTGGAAGTGGGTCGCTGGACCTCAGTCACAGACCTGAATACGCATCTGTCGAATGCCGAGTTGCAGCAGCGGGCATTGGTTGCAATTGCCGGCATCGGTCACCCACAACGGTTTTTTAATACCGTCTCCAATCTGGGTATTAGCTGTGAAACCGTCGCCTTCCCCGACCACCATGCTTACCGCAAGGAAGACTTCCAGCCTTTTAAACAAAAAACCATACTGATGACAGAAAAAGATGCCGTAAAATGTCAGCATCTGGGATTAACCAACGCCTGGTATTTGCCAGTCAGTGCGCAAATCACGCCGCTTGGTGATCATCCTTCCCTGACGGAAAACGTCATCAGACGTTTGCAACAATGCAAAGGAAATAGGCATGAATCCTAAACTCTTGGAAATTCTGGTGTGTCCGGTGACCAAAGGACCGCTGGTGTATGACAAACAAAAGCAGGAGCTGGTGTCCAAAGGGGCCCGCCTGGCTTATCCGGTACGCGATGGCATCCCGGTCATGCTCGAAGACGAAGCGCGTCGCCTGGAAGAGCATGAATACGCTGAATAACCATGTTTAAAGTTGTTGTTCCAGCCCGTTTTGCCAGTACCCGGCTGCCAGGCAAACCCTTGCTTGATCTTGCCGGTAAACCCATGGTGGTTCGCGTGGCTGAGCAGGCAGCCAAAAGCCTGGCCAATCAGGTGGTCGTGGCCACCGATCATGCGCAAATTCTGCAAGCTGTCGCGCAGCACCAGATCACTGCAGTGATGACGCGGGCCGATCATGTTTCTGGCACAGACCGCATTGCTGAAGTGGTGCAAACCATGCAATGGCCGGAGGACACCATCGTCGTCAATGTGCAGGGCGATGAACCTTTGATTGATCCGGTGCTGATCAACGAGGTGGCCCAAACCTTGGCCAATGATGAACAGGCGGTGATGTCTACCGCTTGCCATGCCATTCATGACGAGACGGTCTTCACAAATCCGAATGTGGTCAAGGTGGTATTCAATGCCAAGCAGCGCGCGCTGTACTTTAGTCGCGCGCCGATTCCATTTGCACGGGACACGACAGATCGCCAGCAGCCCCTCACCGCATATCGCCACATTGGCATTTATGCTTATCGTGTCAGCTTTTTAAAGCAATATGCCAGCTTGCCAGTCACCACGCTGGAAAGCATTGAAAGTCTGGAACAATTGCGCGTGCTGTATCATGGCTACCAGATCGCCGTTAGCGTGACTGATCACGCGCCTGCCAGCGGCGTGGATACACCCGAAGACCTTGCGGCAGTCAGGCAGATTTTTGCTAGTAACGACTAAAAATAAAAAGCCTCACTTAAGTGAGGCTTTTTATTTTGCGCTAACTGATAAATTAGCTGTTTTTCTGACGACGGAAGGCAATCAGACCCATCATCGCCAAGCCAGCGAACATCATGCCGTAAGTTTCTGGCTCTGGAACAGGGACAGTAATTGGGTTGATGGTATAGCTACCTTCGTAACGGCCACCACCGATCAGGTTAAATTGCAAGGTGTAGCTGCCTGCAGCCAGGTTCGAAACACTGAAGGTCCATCTTGTCAAATCAGAGCCAATCAGGATAGGCGTGATAATTGGTGCCCATGTGAAGGTGTTATCTGCATCGCTAATCAGGGTGACACCTTGGTAAAGGCCTGAATTGACTTCATTTAACAGTCGGAACTCTGGATCCAGAACGCCTGTTAAGTCAAAGCTGCCAGCAGTGTATGAAATATTCACTTTAGCTGTTTTTGCAAGACTGCTTCCTGACAAGTCAGTGCCACTAAAATTGGTTGTCGTGGCAGTTGCAAATGCTGATGTGCTCACTAACAATGATGCTGCGACTAAAATATTTTTTAACATATTCGTATCCCCTAATGAATTAATTAACAATTTCTGGGAGCGATTATGACAATATCAATCGTGCAAGCATATAGCCCGTTAGGGTCATCGGACTATCGGGCGTTTAAAAACGGAGTCAAGTACGGAATATAAAGTAGACTGCCCCCATCATACATAAGCCTGCCCACAGGTAATCCCACTTGAGTGGCTGCTGCATGTACATGACGGCAAACGGGACGAATATCACCAGTGTGATGACTTCTTGCAGAATTTTGAGTTGCGCCAGGTTGAGTTGGGTAAAGCCAATCCGGTTGGCGGGTACCTGAAAACAATATTCAATCAGGGCGATGCCCCAACTGATGAGAATGGCGATCCAAAGCGGTTTTTGATGCAGGTCTTTCAGATGTCCATACCAGGCAAACAACATGAACAAGTTGGCCGTGCAAAGAAGCAGGATGGTTTTAATCAGTGTGAAAGACATGCAACATCAGGCAAGAAAAGGTGACTTGGGAAAAGTCACCGGATCATTGAAAAAAGTTTAAATTGCGGCTTCGCCAGTTTCACCAGTACGGATACGGATCACTTGTTCGACGGAAGAGACAAAAATCTTGCCGTCACCGATTTTACCGGTATGGGCGGCCTTGATAATGGCTTCGATCGCACTGTCTACCATGTCTGAGCCTAGAATCACTTCAATTTTGATTTTTGGCAGAAAGTCGACGACATATTCTGCGCCACGATATAACTCGGTGTGACCTTTCTGGCGACCAAATCCCTTGACTTCGGTGACTGTCAGTCCATTGACGCCAATCGCAGATAACGCCTCACGCACTTCGTCCAGTTTAAAAGGCTTAATAACGGCTTCTACTTTTTTCATATGTGCTCCGTGGATAAATCTCTCAATGGCATTTTACGCAAGCAGTGCTTTTTATACAAATGTCCTGTGCATGCCTCACAAGGCCTTGCGTGTCGCGCACTTAAAATGACAGGTTACAGGTGATCGGGTAGCGACGGTCCTTGCCAAAGCCGCGCTCTGTAATCCTGACACCCACTGCCGCTTGCCGCCGCTTGTATTCATTGCGATCAATCAGGCGGGTCACGCGCTGCACATCACTGGCGGTATACCCCATTTCGATGATACGCGCGATGCTCAGGTCTTTTTCGACGTAGGCTTCCATGATGGCATCCAAGACCTCATAGGGCGGTAAGCTGTCCTGGTCGGTCTGGTTTTCTCTGAGCTCGGCACTAGGGGCACGTGTGATAATCCGCTCAGGGATCACCCGGCTCAGGCCATTGCGGTAGGTTGCCAGCTTGTAAACCAGGGTTTTGGGTACATCTTTGATCAAGGCAAAGCCACCCGCCATATCACCGTACAAGGTGCTGTAGCCGACAGCGGTTTCTGATTTGTTGCCAGTGGTAAGCACCAGGCTGCCAAACTTGTTACTGATGGCCATCAGTAGCATGCCACGGATGCGGGCCTGCAGGTTTTCTTCGGTGGTATCAAAAGACTTGCCGGAAAACTCCTCAGACAAGGTCGCACAAAATCCTTCAAATAGCGGTTTGATGGGTAATACGCTGTACTCAACCTCAACCAGTTGTGCCATTTCAGCGGCATCTGCCACGCTGATGCCGGCGGTAAATTCAGAGGGCATCATCACCGCTTTGACGCGCGCTTTACCCAGCGCATCCACGGCGATGGCGAGTGTGAGGGCGGAATCTATGCCACCGGACAGGCCCAGCACCACGCCGGGGAATTTGTTTTTATTGACATAGTCACGCAGACCCAGTACCAGCGCTTTATATACGGCGGCTTCGGTGCTCAACGGCGCCGTAATATCGGTGGCCAAGGGGGTCGTGCCGTCTATGGTCAGGTAAGCCAGCCCGGCTTCAAACATGGGCAGCTCTTGCACCAGTTCTCCCAACCGGTTCATGCTAAAAGACGCGCCATCAAACACCAGTTCGTCCTGGCCGCCGACCATGTTGGTATAGATCATGGGTAGCCCGGTTTCACGGATGCGGTCGCGCAATACCTCGTAACGTGTCTGTTGTTTGTGCAGATGGTAAGGTGAGGCATTGATCGTCAGCAGTACTTGTGCCGAAGCTTGCAGGGCCTGCAGGGCCGGGCCTGACTCCCAGCTATCCGCACAGATCAGCACCCCATAGCGTACGCCATGCCATTCAAACACCACGGGCAATTGACCCGCCTCAAAATAGCGCTCTTCATCAAAAACGCTGTAGTTGGGCAAGTGATGTTTATGGTAAGTTGCCTGTATCCTGCCAGAATGGATCACCGAAGCCGCGTTATAGCGTTTGCCTGCCACTTCATCAGGATGTCCAACAATGACTGCCATGTCGTGAGGCAGGTGCTGCACCAGCCAACTGAGTGCCTGCGTGTTGGCGTGATAAAAATCCTGCCTGAACAGCAAATCTTCTGGAGGGTAGCCGCATAAAGCCAGTTCCGGCGTTAGCAATAGGCGTGCACCCGCTCGATAAGCCTCTTCGGCTTGCGCCAGAATGTGTTCCGCATTTTGCTGCATGGCACCGACCATGCAGTTCATTTGAGCAATTGCAAGTTTCATCTGCTTTTCATTCAGGATGGGCTGCAGGGCTTAATACTTGCCACCCGCAGCCTTGATCAGTTCTACCATGGCCGGGTTTTGGCCTTTGAGGGCATAGACATAAGCGGTCAAACCGTATTGATCACGTGTTTTGACATTGGCCTCATGTTCAAGCAGCAATCGCGCCATTTCCGGCGCATTGTTGCTCACCGCCAGGTGCAGCAAGGGCGTGCCTTCGCTGTCTTTCTGGTTGGCATCTGCTTCATGCTCAAGCAGTGTTTTGGCTGCTTCAAGCTGATTTTTCTTCACCGCCCAGGTCAGTGCTGTCCAGCCATGCTCATCTTCCTCATCCACTTTGGCACCATGTTCTGCCAAATAGGTCACGGCGGCGGCATGGCCCTCTCGGGCGGCAATCATGAGCGCAGTGGTGCCCAGCTTGTCTTTGAGATTGGCGTCAGCGCCTTTGGTTAATACCGTGGTAATGGTGGGTACATCACCACTTTTGGCCGCATACATGAGCACAGTTTTCCCATCCGAAGACCGCACATTAGCATCAAAACCACGCGCGATAATCAGGCCCACCAGTTCGCTGTAGCCGGAGGTGGCCGCCAGGCCGAGGGCGCTCCAGCCGGCCGGGTCACGGGCTTTAACATCGGCACCTTTTTCCATCAGCATTTTGGCGGCATCCAGATTATTTTTCTTGGCCGCAAACATGAGTGCTGTCCAGCCACCCTGATCTTTGGCATTAATGTCGGCGCCACCGGCTAACAACTCGCGGATCACTTCCGCCTGGTTTTTACGGGCGGCATACATGATGGGCGTCAGTTTGTCGCCATCGGTGACATTCGGGTTGGCGCCGCTTTTTAACAAGGCTTTGACCGTGGCCAGGTCGCCTTTGGCGGCGGCAATGAGCAGGTAAGACACTTCATCATCGCGAAAAGGCGCGCTGTCCTCGGCCATCTGTTTTTTGCTGGCGGCCTCAGCAGACAGGCCAGGCCAGGTGAGGCCAATCAGCAGTACGCTGCTAACAATGATGCCTGTCCAGCGATGGTGAGCCTGTAAGCAACGATACATGCCAGTTCCTTTATGCGTTTGCGCGTTGAATGGCCGCGAGGACGGCCTCACCCAGACCAGCAGGGGAGGCTGCAACAACACAGCCAGCTGATTCCAGGGCGGCAATCTTGTCTTCTGCACGGCCAGAACCACCGGAAATAATTGCCCCGGCATGGCCCATACGTTTGCCTTTAGGGGCGGTTAAGCCGGCAATATAAGCAGCGACCGGTTTGGTGACATGGTGTTTGATGTAGTCAGCCGCTGCCTCTTCATCACTGCCACCGATTTCACCAACCATGATGATCGCCTCTGTTTCCGCGTCTTTCTGAAAGAGTTCCAGGCATTCAATAAAGTTCAAGCCTTTGATCGGGTCGCCACCAATGCCGACACAGGTGGTCTGGCCCAGGCCCAGGGCCGTGGTCTGATGGACAGCCTCGTAAGTCAGGGTGCCAGAACGTGACACGACACCGACCTTACCACGTTTGTGGATGCTGCCCGGCATAATGCCGATTTTGCATTCGTCCGGCGTGATCACGCCTGGGCAGTTTGGGCCGATCAGTTTGGTGCCATTGGCGCGCAGCGCCGCTTTGACATTGAGCATGTCCAGAGCCGGAATGCCTTCGGTGATACAGACAATGAGCTCAATGCCTGCGTCTGCGGCTTCAAGGATGGAGTCAGCGGCAAAAGGCGGCGGCACGTAAATCACGCTGGCATTGGCCTCGGTTTCCTTCACGGCTTCGCGCATGGTATTGAATACGGGTAGCTCCAGATGGCGCTGGCCCCCTTTGCCTGGCGTCACGCCACCCACCATTTTGGTGCCATAAGCCAGCGCTTGTTCGGAATGAAACGTCCCTTGTTTGCCGGTAAAGCCCTGGCACAATACTTTGGTATCTTTATTGACTAAAATCGCCATGACTACACACCCTTGTTCACTGCGTTGACTGCTTGCTGGGCGGCATCGGTCAGCCCTTCTGCAGAAATAATATTCAGGCCACTCTCACGCAGCATCTGCTTGCCCAATTCGACATTGGTCCCTTCCAGCCGCACCACGACCGGAATGGTCATGCCCACCTCTCTGACTGCGGTGATAATGCCGGTGGCAATGATGTCGCAACGCATGATGCCGCCAAAAATATTGACCAGAATCGCTTTCACATTAGCGTCAGCCAGGATGATTTTGAAGGCCTTGGTCACGGTCTCAGCTGTGGCGCCGCCGCCGACATCCAGAAAGTTGGCAGGCATGCCGCCATGCAGCTTGATCAAGTCCATGGTTGCCATGGCCAGGCCAGCGCCGTTCACCATGCAACCAATGTTGCCATTTAAGGCAATGTAATTGAGGCCGCTATGATGGGCCTCCGCTTCTTTGGCATCGTCTTGTGACCAGTCACGGATCTCTGCAAACGGTTTTTGACGGTAAAGTGCGTTGTCATCTACCGTCATTTTGCAATCCAGCGCCACCAGTTTTCCTTCAGCGGTTACAATCAGCGGGTTAATTTCGAGCAGTGACAAGTCATTGTCTTTAAACAATTTGTACAGGCCTTTGGCCAGCTTGGTAAACGCGCCAATCTGGTCACCACTCAGACCCAAGCCAAACGCCAGGTTGCGCGCCTGAAAGTCCACCAGGCCATTGAGCGGGTCACAGACTTCCTGCAGGATTTTTTCTGGCTGGGTAGCCGCAATCTCTTCAATATCCATGCCGCCTGCGCTGGAAGCAACCATGACCACGCGTTCCAGCGTGCGGTCTACCAGCATCGAAAGATAAAGCTCACGTGCAATCGGCAGGGTTTGCTCCACCAGCACCTGATGCACGGGTTGGCCATCCGGCGCATTCTGGTAAGTCACCAAATGCTTGCCAAGCAGGCTACCTGCCACGGTTTGCGCTTCTAATGCAGATTTAACCACTTTGACGCCACCCGCTTTGCCGCGACCGCCGGCATGCACCTGGGCCTTGACCACCCAGGCTTCACCGCCCAGTTCTTTGGTGGCTGCCGCAGCGGCTTCTTCGGATTGAACGACCAGGCCAGCCGGTGTGGCCAAACCATATTTTTGCAGGAGTTGTTTGGCTTGGTATTCGTGCAGATTCATGAAAATTCAGAGGTTTTGATAGTTAAGCATCTATTTTCGCGCAAATACCCTATCAAGGCTAGACTGCAAATAAAAAAACCGCACAACTGTGCGGTTTTTAAACGTATTTAACGCGATAGCGTTAACGAATGCGTCGTCGCTTATAAGTCCTGCGCCCAGGCATTGCCGTAGACTTTGCCATTGCGGGACAGTACCAGCATTTGATACATGCTGATCACCCACATGTAACTGGAGGCCAGGCTGTAGCCAATGCCACCGATAATCGTCAACCAGGCAAAGTGTGGTGACAACTTGGTCAGCCACCACGACATCACGTCCATAATCAGAAAAGCAAACGGGAAGGCGATGGCAATGATTTTGGCAGGTTTGGGCACATTCACGGCAAAACTGAAAATCAGGCCGATAAAAAAGAAAATGAAACTGATGCCAAACAGGTGTATATGCGACACCCGCGTCAGGCCGCTGATCGTTGCGCCCTCATTCACCTCTGCGCGCGCCTTAACTTCATCATAGTTGTTAAAGTTGGGGATGCCGGGGATGTTGCTGTGGCACATGACGCAATGCTGCGCAAACACCTGCTTGAAGTGTGATTCCCACTGGTCTTGTGGCGCGCCTTGTTGCGCCCATTTGATAATGTCCTGGCGGACCTCCAGGGGTGCCTTGTCAGACATGGAGCCATTAAGTTTGCTCGCCAGTTTGGTGCCACTGCGGTCACCGTAATAACTGTAAACAATATCGTTCACGGACAAGCCGAATTTGCCATCGGCCATGCCGTGAGTGAGCATTATTTGCAGGCCAGCCATACACAGGCCGACGCCAATCACGAGCAGATAACCAATAAACAGGGCTTTAAGCGGTAAGGGCAGGTTAGGCAGGTTCAGCCATGGCAGCGTTTGTGCGTCTTGTTTCATTGTAATCCCTAGGGTGTTGAGTTTAACCAGTTTTAATTTTTGCCAAGCATATCATTGCCGGGGGCAATCCAAAAACAGAAATACTCCCAAAAAAGCACGCTTATCAATGCGATGCACGGGCAACTGCTATAATCCAGTCTTTTAATCGACGGTAGTGATCATGCGTTTAGTGGTTCAAGGGCCGGCCATCACCATGGCTCATCTTTCCCATCTTCATGGCCTGGTGGGCGGGCATGCGCAGTTTATGCAAGTGGGCGAACATGCCTACTATTTGCCGGTGCCAGAAGCGGATTATCTGGAAGTGAAGGCTTTTTGCGCCAGTCAGCAGATAGACTGCACGCTGGTGCAAGACACTCATAGGCTGCAACACATGGGCTTGTGCGTCATGGATATGGACTCCACCCTGATCTCCATTGAATGCATTGATGAAATTGCCGACATGATGAACCTCAAACCGCAGGTCGCCGAGATCACCGAAGCCGCCATGCGTGGCGAGCTGGATTTTTCTGCCAGCTTGCGCAAGCGTGTGGCCTTGCTCAAAGGTTTGCCAGCGACGGCATTGCAACGCGTGATTGATGAGCGCCTTCGTTTTAATCCCGGCGCGCAAGCCTGGATCAATACCTGCAAGCAACATGGCATCAAAACCATGGTCGTCTCTGGCGGCTTTACCTTTTTTGCCAACCACGTCCAACAGACCTTGGGGCTGGATTACGCGGTCTCCAACACGCTGGAAATCATAGACGGCAAACTCACCGGCCAGGTCCTGGGTGAGATCGTCGATGCCCAGCGCAAAGCCGATGAACTCACTAAACTGCGTGATCAGTTGGGCCTGTCGGCCGCACAAACGATTGCGATTGGTGACGGTGCCAACGACCTCAAAATGATGGCGGTTGCCGCGGTGGGCGTGGCTTATCACGCCAAACCAGTGGTGCAACAGCAAGCCATGTATGCGCTCAATGTGGTGGGGCTGGATGGCGTAGCGAGCTTGCTATCGGTCTAACTCATCTGCACGGTTGCTCCATGATTCCAGAATTCTGCGCTCGAGTCATCGCCACCTACATAAAGCGTTCAAGTGTGGCTTGGGCGCTTTTTATTTAGCCGAATGAGGCCTGCGCTCGTCCACAGGCGATGCCTTGAGTTTTTTGATGATGCGATTTGTCGCGTATTGAATGCTTTTCGGGATAGGCGCTTATAATAAATAGTTGATTTATTTTGGTTTTTTTGAAAATAACATTTGCTATTGTGGTGCATAAAGCGCATAGTGGTTGCACGCGACGTTCAAGCATTGTTGTTTTCTCTGGTGGTATCTTCTGGTTCTCTCGTTAATCCCGCTTACTTGTGCCTCGCCCTCCAAGGGGTTTCCCTTTCATTTTTTACAAAGGATTTAGATATGGCTACAGGTATTGTCAAATGGTTTAACGATGCAAAAGGGTTTGGTTTTATTACTCCAGATCAGGGTGGCGATGATTTGTTCGCTCACTTTTCCGAGATTCAATCAGCAGGTTTTAAAAGCCTGGCGGATAACCAGCGCGTTTCATACAACGAAACGACTGGCCCTAAAGGCAAACAAGCTTCTGCGATTCAGGTGATTGCATAGTCACGCCTGACTAAGTGGCGCAGTAAAAAGCCCGGTTTCGGGCTTTTTTCATTATTGAAAAAGGAATCGCATGGCTAAAGAAGAATTGATTGAAATGCAGGGCGCAGTGACTGAAGTGTTGCCGGATGCGCGCTATCGCGTGACGCTGGACAATGGGCATCAGTTGACTGCCTACACCGGCGGCAAAATGCGCAAGCACAAAATACGTATTTTGGCGGGCGATAAAATCACCATCGAAATGTCGCCTTACGACATGGGCAAGGGACGTATTACGTTCAGGCATCTGCCGCCCAGAAGACCTGCTTGAGTCCACCTGCCGCTCTTTTCGGCGTGCAGTTGATCTTGCTCAGCTAGAAAAAAAGCCCCTTGCGGGGCTTTTATCGTTGATGGCATCACGCTGATCGCGCTTAGTAGTCCATCTCAGGCATCGCAGGCGTTTTTTTGTCCTCTTTGGGCAATTCGGCCACGGTCGCATCGGTGGTCAAAATCAGCCCGGCAATCGAGGCGGCATTTTGCAGCGCGGTGCGAGTCACTTTGGTGGGGTCGACCACACCGGTTTCCACCATATCCACATATTCACCTGTCGCGGCGTTGTAGCCGGTGTTACCCGTTGCCTCAAGCACTTTGGTGATGACCACAGAAGGCTCTTCTCCGGCATTTTTCACAATCGCGCGCAAGGGTTCTTCGATTGCGCGCAACACGATGCGGATGCCAGCATCCTGATCATCATTATCCCCCTTGAGGGCACCGATACGGCTGCGAGCCCGCAGTAAAGCCACACCGCCGCCAGGGACGATGCCTTCTTCCACCGCAGCGCGGGTTGCATGCAGGGCGTCATCGACACGGTCTTTTTTCTCTTTCATTTCGACCTCGGTGGCCGCACCGATTTTAATCACGGCGACACCACCGGCCAGTTTGGCCACGCGCTCTTGCAGTTTTTCCTTGTCGTAGTCAGAAGTGGTCTCCTGAATTTGGGTTTGAATAGACTGCACACGGGCTTTAATCTTGGCTTGGTCGCCAGCGCCATCAATGATCACGGTGTTTTCTTTGTGTATTTCAACCCGTTTTGCACGGCCCAAATGCTCGATGCTGACTTTCTCCAGTTGCATGCCGGTTTCTTCTGAGACGACGGTGGCCCCGGTCAGGATGGCAATGTCTTCTAGCATGGCTTTGCGACGATCACCAAAGCCTGGCGCTTTGACGGCAGCTACTTTGAGGATGCCACGCATGCTGTTGACGACCAGTGTCGCCAGCGCTTCGCCTTCCACGTCCTCGGCAATGATCAGCAAAGGCTTGTTGGTTTTGGCTACGTTTTCCAGCGTCGGCAACAAGTCGCGGATATTGCTGATTTTCTTGTCATACAACAAAATCATCGGCTCATCCAGCGCCGCCACCTGTTTGTCCGGATTGTTCACAAAATAGGGGCTGATGTAGCCGCGGTCAAATTGCATGCCTTCCACCACATCCAACTCATTTTGCAGTGACTTGCCTTCTTCTACCGTAATCACGCCCTCCTTGCCAACTTTTTCCATAGCATCGGCGATGATCTGACCAATGGCGGTATCCGAGTTGGCAGAAATAGAGCCTACCTGGGCAATCTCTCTATTGGTGGTGATGGCTTTAGACATCACTTTGAGCTCATCCACCAACGCAGCCACCGCTTTGTCTATGCCGCGTTTGAGGTCCATCGGGTTCATGCCTGAGGCCACCGACTTCATGCCTTCTTGCACTATCGCCTGCGCCAGTACGGTGGCGGTAGTCGTACCGTCACCTGCGACATCCGCGGTTTTAGACGCGACTTGTTTCACCATTTGCGCGCCCATATTCTCCAACTTGTCTTGCAACTCGATTTCTTTGGCGACCGAAACACCATCTTTGGTAATCACCGGGGCGCCAAAACTGCGTTCCAGCACCACATTGCGGCCTTTGGGGCCCAGGGTGACCTTGACCGCATCGGCCAGGATATTCACGCCTTTTACAATTTTTTGACGGGCGTGGTCATGAAACTTCACATCTTTTGCTGCCATGGTTCAATTCTCCTTTCTCTCTTAGCAACGAAGTGATTAAGCGACTTTTTTGAGATCGGCAGAGGCGGGTTCAATCACACCGAGAATGTCTTCTTCGCGCATGACTAATACCTCTTCGCCATTGAGTTTGACTGTTTGTCCGGCATATTTACCAAATAAGACATGGTCACCGATCTTCACTGCCAGGGCTCTCAGGCTGCCATCTTGAAGGGACTTGCCGCTCCCGACAGCGATGACTTCGCCTTGCTCGGGTTTTTCTGCAGCCGTGTCTGGGATCACAATGCCGGAAGCGGTCGTACGTTGTTGTTCGACTCGCTTGACTATGACGCGGTCATACAGGGGACGAATATTCATGTTCAATTCTCCTTAGCGAATAAGTTCAACAAAAACCACCACTGGAGACGTTTGCAGACGCAACTGGCAATCATGCCTCCAGTGGCGAAAAGGTATCAGCAGAGTTGCTGATACCGTGAAAATAGGGATGCGCAAAAAAATTTCAAGAGGGCTAGAGCGCTCTTTTTTTGACTAGAAACTGATTCACCAATTGGCTGATTTCAAACTTGCGGAAATGTTTTTTGATCGTGACTGCATAGAAATTCTCAAAAATCCCTTCCAGTTGCGTGAAGGATTTGAGCACACCGTTTTTTAACTCGTCTTTAACCACCACCTCCGGCATGACGGTGAGTGCCCGGCTGTCACGCGCTAACAGCCGCAACATCGCCATGTCATTCGCTTCGGCCACGATGTGAGGTTCTAGGTGATGCAAGGCGCACAAGCCATCAAAGGCCGCCCGAATCGGGCTGTCCTGATTGGGCAAAATCCAGTTGTACTCCGCATATTTGGCCGAAAATCCGTGTTTGATCTCAATCTCTGCCGGGCCGATCACACTGATGGGTTGCCGATCTAGCAGAATACACTCCCATAACTGGTCAGTATTGCCTCTCACCTCGATATTGGTGAGCGCCAGGTCTATCTGGTGATTCGAAAGCGCATTGAGCAAGTTGGTTTGCCCGCTGGCAGAAATTTCGAGTTTGATCTCCGAGTGATTCAGTAATGGCTCCACAAAGCTCTCGATGAAGTTTCTGGACATGGTAGAGAGCACACCAATCCGCAACGTTTGACTCTCAGACGCAATACCTTTTCTCAGCAGGTTTTCGAGTTCTATTCCTTTGGTAAAAATCGAATCTGCATAGGAAAACGCCAAATTACCGAACTCCGTCAACACCAGTTTACGCCCTTGTCTTAAAAACAATGCGCAGTCCAGGCTTTCTTCCAGTTGCCTGATCTGTGAAGACAGCGCGGATTGCGAGATATGCAATTTTTCTGCTGCCTTGGTCAAGCTACCCACTTTCACGATATGCCAAAAATATTGCAAGTGATGATAATTGAGTCTCGCCATATATAAATAAAATAGAACATAAAATTAATATTTATATATTTTACCTAATTAAAATCATCCGTCAAAATCTGCATCACCCGCTATTTGGTTTTTTAATATAGTTAGATAGGTGAAATGGTGATGATGAAGCGGCTTGAAATTGATGGTCGAACAGTGACGGTTTATCCCAAGAACGTAGAAATAAATGGTGAGGAGGTGGTTACCCAGGGCGAAATTCTAATTGAATTACTGCCTGAAGTCTGGGCGCCAATAGAGGGTGAGCCGACGACAAGCGCGTCGGTGCAAGAGGTGGTCACCCAACAATCTGTAGCGATTGATGGGCCTACCTCCGGTTAATCTTTATCTTCTATTAAAGTGTGTTTTATGTTCTGTTTTATCAATGTATTTTTTGGTCATGAAAGGCCGTGTTAATGGACGTTGTCATTTATTTTGCACTGGTACCCGGAGCCATTATGTGGCTGGCTGGGCTGCTGAGTGGAGTACTACCGTGGCAACATGACCGTGGCTGGCAACTGTTTAAGCATCTGCTCAGCGTGGCGCTTGTGGCGGCGGGTATATCCGCCGCAGTCGTGTGTCTGCATGTCCAGTCGTTGCCTGGCAATTTTTTCAGTGCGTTTGGCATTGCTGTGTCCCCTCTGCAGGCGCTGATGGCTTGTTTGGTGCAATTGCTGGGGTGGGTGATCGGACATTTTTCTGCCAGATACCTCGAAGGTGAGGCCAATCAGAAAAGCTTTGTCACCGCTTTAAGCCTGGTCCTTGCCAGTGTGCATGTGCTGCTGATTGCTGATCACTGGTTGTTGTTTGTCGCGGCATGGTCAGCCATTGGCGTTTGTTTAAAGCACTTGCTGTGTTTTTATGCAGACCGTCCGTTTGCACTGTTGGCTTCGCACAAAAAGACCGTGGCGGATGTGTTGGCGGATAGTCTGTTGCTGCTGACGGCCATGATCGCCTATGTTGAAACTGGAAGCGTACAGATTTCAGTCTTTCTTTCACATGTCAGCATGCATGGCTTGTCGCAGCTCAGTAGCTGGTGTGCCATGCTGCTGGTGGCGGTGGTCATTTTAAAAACGGCATTACTGCCGGTGCATGGCTGGTTAATCCAGGTGATGGAAGCACCGACGCCTGTTTCTGCCTTGTTACATGCCGGCGTGGTGAACCTGTCTGGTTATGTTTTGATCCGCTTTGCCCCCTTGTTCGAACAGGCAACACTGGCCAGACATGTATTGTTAGCGGTTGGGCTGGTGACATGCCTGTTTGCCTCGCTGGTCATGTTTACCCGGGTCAGTATCAAGGTCAGGCTGGCATGGTCCACCGTGGCACAAATGGGCTTCATGATAGTGGAATGCGCGCTGGGGCTATACACCTTTGCGGCGCTGCACCTGATCGGACACTCGATTTACAAGGCTTATGCCTTTTTGTCCGCCGCCGACATTGTCACACACACACGCTTGCAGCAGATGGCGGGTAAAGCGGCCTTTGCCAAGTTGAGCATGTTGCTTGCCCCGGTGTTGACCATGTTGATTGTGTTCGGGGTACAGGCGGTCTCGGGGACCCAGCTGTGGCCAGCCTGGTGGAGCCTGATACTGGCGCTGGCCTGGGCTCCAGTGTTGTGGCAGCAGGTCGGGCAGGCAGTGACTCTGCGCCTGCAACTGCAAGCCTTGCTATTTGGCAGTGTGCTTGCCATGGGGTTGACCGCCGTTAGTGTGGTATTTCACCTGCTTCCCCTCGGGATACACGATCAGCCTTCCCCTACGGGCGGATGGATAAGTGTGCTGGCCATGCTCATGCTGTACCTTGCCACGACCATGATCCAGCAGATGCCTGCGCGGTTGGCTGTGCTGCATCGCTCAGTCTATGCCGGGTTTTATCTGGATGAGTTTTACACGCGATGGGTCTTGCGTTTATGGCCGGTTAGTTGGGGCAAAAGCACGCATGCCAATGACTAGGCGCGCTTCTGAAATGAATGGATAAGGAACCAAAAGATGTTTTTTATTGAAGACCAAGTATTCCCAGGGCGTCACCATGGGCAAACACAGTCTATCCGTGAGCAGGTGATAGACCAGGCCTGCCAGCGTGCGTGCGACAGTATTGCGCCTACCTGGCCGCTGGATCAGTCGATTGCAGTCAACCCGCATTGGAAAAGAGTCCACTTGCCAGTGAGGACTGTAGCGGCACGCATGGCTGTGCTAGGCGATCTGCAAGTGTTTCCGGCCAGAGGTCATCTGTTACATGCCTGGCAGCAAGGACGCATGTCTGCACAGGACTTAACCCAGGCCATAACACAACTCGGGCTCAGGCAGACCACTATTGCAGAGGCAGTGGCCCAGCTATCGGCGCCGCTTGCCATTACCCAATTACCGCTATTGATTGATGTGCTCGATGACGATGCCCAGCGGTTTCAGCGCTTGACCTGGCGCGATGCGATTACGCATCAGGTCAGCCAGACTTGTGCCGCGTATTTTGACCGGGACCAGTCAGACTGGCAGCCTGAGCGTGCAGGTGGCTTGTACCAGTTCTGGCGTGACATGATCGTGCATGACCATGGCATCGGTGTGTTGATGGGCTTGCCCAACATCCATCAATTTCTGGATTATTTGCCACGCAATCGCCAACAGGCTGAACGCTGGGTGGTCGAGGCGCTGGGCCTGGATGAGGCCGTGCTGGCCGATTATTTTGAGGCGGTATTGCTCACGGTGAATGGCTGGGCATCCTGGTGTGCTTATCTGGATTGGCAAGCCAGATTACAAGGCCAGAGTGATGACAGCTTGCGTGATTTGCTGGCGATTCGGTTGGCATGGGGCGTGATTTTAATGCAATGCAAAGGCCTCAATGCAACCAACAGCGCCATTAGGGTCATCCAGCAAAAATGGCAGCATGTGGCTGAAAAGATTCAAGCTGCAGAACAGGCATTGCAAGTGGATGAGGTCTGGCAACTGGCACTGGAAATCGGTTATCAGCGCCAGCTGGCGCAACAACTGAGCCAGATGCCGGAGGCTGCAACACCGACACCCACGCCACTGATTCAGGCCGCATTTTGTATTGATGTGCGCAGTGAACCGATCCGGCGGGCAATAGAATCATTGTCACCCAATATACAAACGCTGGGCGCGGCGGGCTTTTTTGGCTTGCCGATTGCCTATCAGCCTTTTGCTTCCGACTATCAGCGTCCACAGTTGCCAGGTCTGCTGGCCCCTAGCTTAACTGTCCGTGATCAAGTCCTTGTCGGTTCAGAGGCGATAAGCGAAGTGGCACAGGCCGGTAGCAAAGCGCTACAGCTAAAAGTCGGCCAAAAGCGGCTCAGCAATTTTATGCTGTCTGGCCAGGTCAGCCGACTGAGCAAATATCCTGGAGCGGCCTTTTCGCTGGTAGAGAGCGCGGGCCCACTGTTTTTGAAACCCTTGTTAGCCATGATCAAGCCGCAATTGCATGCCCGCAGTTCGCTTGATCAACATGGCTTGCCGAAAAAATACCGCGCATTGACCCGGCCTCAGTTACAAGCTGTGAGCGTGGTCGAAAAAGCCGAGCTTGCTGCGCGGGTACTCAACAGTTTAGGCCTGACCAGCGGATTGGCGCCGCTGGTATTACTGGTGGGGCATGCCAGCCAGAGCAAAAACAATGCACATGCCTCCAGCCTCGATTGCGGCGCATGTTGCGGACAGTCTGGCGAGGTAAACACGCGTGCCTTGGCCGCTGTGCTCAATGATGTCGAGGTGAGGGCGCAGCTGGCAAGTATGGGCATGGCGATCCCCGCCGAAACCTGGTTTGTTGCCGCCTTGCACAACACTACCACACAAGCGTTGCAAGGCTTTGATCTTGATCTGCTGCCAGCCGCAACGCACACTCGCTGGCAGCAAGCGGCTGAACTGTTTACCGCTGCCGGTGAAGTTGTACGGGGACAGTTAGCCTCTACCTCAATGCAGTCAACAAAAGCCATCGATGCCGGTCGTTTGTTCAAAGCTTTTCGCCAGCGTGCCAATGACGCTGCGCAGACCCGGCCGGAATGGGGCTTGGCCAACAATGCGGCATTTATTCTGGCTCCCCGGGCGCGTACCAGACATTTGAATTTGGCCGGGCGGGCATTTTTGCATGAGTATGATGCGGCGGCGGATATTGAAGGGGCGTTATTGGAGCAACTGATGACGGCCCCCATGCTGGTGACGCACTGGATTAACTGGCAGTACCATGCCTCGACCTGTGAGCCAGTCAAGCTTGGGAGCGGAAACAAGCTGTTACACAACGTCGTCGGTGGCCGCATCGGCGTGTTTGAGGGCAATGGCGGTGACCTCAGAATCGGTCTCTCCAAACAGTCATTGCATGATGGCCAGCAGTGGATGCATGAACCGCTCCGCTTGACGGTGGTCATTGTGGCAAGCCGCAGACAGATTGACCAGATTATCGGCAGGCATGCGGTCATTAGCCACCTGGTCAACCATGGCTGGTTACACCTGTGGTGTGAAGAGGAGGGGCAACGTTGGCGGTATGTTGCCGGGCAATGGCAGGCACTGGATTTTGCTGAAATGACGCAGCCCGTTTGAGTCTGTCATCATCTTGTCAGTATGCATGCCTGAGGTCGTTTACTAAAGACCGGTGATGGATGCATGCTGGCAAGTGAGTGATTTTTTAGCTATCTTGGGTCAGGTGAGCGAGCCAGGCTAAAACAGTCTTCAGCCACGGTTGGTAGCCCTTCAAACAAGGGCTTGGCAAAATAATAGCCTTGAAACAGGTCGATGCCAAAATCGACCAGTACCGTCAGTTCAGCGCGGGTCTCGACGCCCTCTGAAATCACCTCGATATTGAGTCCGCGACACACATCCAGGATGCTTTTCACAATCAGTTGTTTGGTTTTATTCTGGTCTATGTCGCGGATCAGGTTCATGTCCAGTTTGATAATGTCTGGCTGCCATTCAGCCAGTAAGTTCAGGCCAGAATAACCCGCGCCAAAATCATCAATCGCGGTCAGAAATTGATGTTTTTTGTATTCGGTAAAAATGTTTTTTAAATGCGCATGGTCGGTGATTTTTTCTGCCTCGGTCACCTCAAACATGATGCGCTTTTTATCAAAACCGAGTTCATCACACACGGCGAGCGTGGATTGAATACAGTTTTCAGGGTTGTAGACTGCGTTTGGTAAAAAATTGATGGACAGAATCTGGTCAAAATGTAACTGATTGGCGAGCCTGATGGCTTTTGAGCGGATGGTTTGATCAAAGCTATGGATACTGGAGGCGTCAATTTGATCCAGAATAAACGCCGCGGGCTGGTTTTCCAGGCCACGTACTAATGTTTCATATCCCCAAATCTGTTTGTGCTCGAAGGCAATAATGGGTTGAAACGCCATTGAAAAGTCTATCCCCAGGTGTTGAGGATTGCATTTTCCACATTGCATTTAGGGTTCTCCTGTACGCAGTCACCAGCTTCTTGCTACCTGATGGGATGCGGTCATTCCAGCTATGCGATGAAACTCAAAAATAAATTTAATACTTTAGGGATAGTAATACGCACCGGTGCAGCTTGATCAGTTGAAAAGCATTATATTTGATGCTCATATAATTCAACAAAGCATGTATATGTATGCTGTGCTGATCCGCTCACGACAATTCCTACGCACTGCAATCCCCATTCAAATAGGCGAGCTCAATATCGGTGAAGCCGGCAAGCTTGCGTGCTGCAAGATTGAAGGGTGGGCGCAGTTTGGGCGCATGGTATTGTTGGCGTAATTGCTCAAAGGTATCCACCAGGTCGAGCCGACGTTGATCACACAAATAGCCAAACCAGCGATTGCCTATCGCGACATGGCCGATTTCATCGCGCAGGATAATATCGAGGATGGCGGCGGCGGCCTGGTCGCCAGCTTGTAACAGTTTTTGTTTGAGGGGTGGGGTGGCATCCAGGCCACGGGCTTCCATGGTGCGTGGGACGAGCGCCATGCGGGCCAGGACATCGGCCTGGGTTTTTTCGACCATCTCCCACAGGCTGTTGTGACCATCAAAGTCGCCGTAATCAAAGCCCAGCTGCTGCAGATGTTGGCGCAGTAGCGAAAAATGATAAGCCTCTTCTTTGGCCACTTGCAGCCAGTCGCGATAATACGCTTCAGGCATGTCGGCAAAGCGCCAGACCGCATCCAGGGCCAGGTTGATGGCATTAAATTCGATATGCGCCAATGCATGAATCAAGGCGGCGCGGCCTTCGGCCGTGTTCATGGCTCGGCGCTGCACTTTGGCCGGCGGCACCAGCGCCGGGCGCTCGGGCCGACCGGGAATACTCTGGCTGTCTGCGGATAATGCCTGCTGTGGCCGGATTTTCAGCGCGCCAGTGAGGCAGGCTTGCCACAGGGCAGCGACCTCAAGACATTTTTGTTGCGGGTCCCTTAGAGTCAGGGTTTGCAGGGCGCGGGTTCTCAGGCAGTCGTTCGTCATAGCGTTCGAATTTTACCGTGAATTGGCTGCCAATGTGACCACTGACAGGATGTGCCAGCCCCGGAGTGACTGTGATGCTGGCGTTATGGTGTTCGGCAATTTCGGCCACGATAGCGAGCCCCAGGCCGCAGCCATTGCCCTGATTCGGGTCCAGACGGTGAAAACGCTCAAAAACCAGGGTGGTTTGATCGGCAGGAATGCCAATGCCACTGTCTGCCACTTCCAGCACCAGAAATTTGCCCGCTTGCAATAAACGGATCTGCAACAGACCTTGTTTGGGGGTGTATTGAATGGCGTTTTCCAGCAGGTTGTTTAAGAGTTCAGAGAGCATGAGCGCATCGCCCAGCACCTGATCCTGCTGGGTTTCAATCATGACATCGAGCTCTAACTGTTTGTTGCTGGCTGGCCCAATCCAGCGCGCGCATTCATCTGAAATGATTTTAGTGAGTGACACTGGCTGAAATTGCAGTTGCGAAACAGCAGCATCGGTTCTGGCCATGGTCAACAGCCGCTGTATAAGGTGTGACAAGCGGGTGGTGCTGCGCAGCATGTAATTGAGCGGCTCTTGAATGGCCTCAGGCGGTTGGCTGCGCAAGGCGAGTTCAGCCTGGGTTTGCAGTCCGGCAATCGGTGTGCGCAACTGGTGTGAGGCATCGGCAATAAATTGCTGCTGCTGTTGCAAGCCTGCCTTGACCCGTGCGAGCAGCGCATTCATCGCTTGCAGCAAGGGTTGCAGTTCGTTTGGCGTCGCTTGCGTATCAAGCGCGCTCAGGTCACGGTAAGAGCGTTGGTGCAAAGATTCCCTGAGGTCTTGCAAGGGTTTGAGGGCAAAATAAATGCCCAGCTCAATCACAATGGCAGCCAACAACATCATGAGCACTTGCGGCAACAGCATTTCTTCGACCATTTCGGCCACCATGGCATCCCGTTTGCCCGTGGTCTCGGCCATGCTGATCAGAATGTTGCGCGCATTGGCCGCTTCGCTCTCTGGCAGGCCAAAGGTTACGGCGCGGATCGCTTCGCCCTTGTAGTGGCTGTTATAGTAAACCTGCTGGTTGCCCGCAGGCAGTTGCTTGGGTAAGGGTAAATGCGCTTCGCCAAACACCAGTTTACCCTTGGGGTCGCTGATCTTGATGTAAATGTGATCGCCTTCGTTATAGCTGAGCAAATGGCTGGCGACCTCGGGGATCTCAATTTTGACTTGATTGTGGCTGTCAATAATCACCTCATCTGCCAGCGCGAGCACGGTCCGCAACAAGGCCTGGTCGTAGGCCTGTGTGGCGTAGAGCAGGGCGCGCGAGTAAGACAAGGCGGCAGAAACGCCCAGCACAACCAGCATGGGCAGTAACAGCCACAAGCGTAGCTGGCTTTTGAGTGAAAGCGGGGGCATCATGGTCTGCTCACCCTTTAGGACTGCGCATGTTGTTCGGCTTCCAGCATATAGCCCAAGCCACGCACTGTGCGGATATTGGCGCCACTGGGCTCAATTTTTTTGCGCAGACGATGGATATACACTTCAATGGCATTATCGCCCAGTGTTTCATCCCAGTTGCATAACGATTCCATGATTTGCTCTTTGGCAATAATTTTACCCATGCGCATCATCAACGTTTCTAGCAAATGCAGTTCGCGTGCAGACAGGGTGACTGGTTGGTCATTGATGGTCGCTAGTTTGTTGGCGACATCCAGTTTCAAGTTGCCGCATTGCAGTGGCAGGTTATTACCCAGCTTGCTGCGGCGGATCAGGGCACGCACCCGCGCTTCGAGTTCTTCAAGGTGGAACGGCTTGGTGAGAAAATCATCGGCGCCGATATCGAGCGCTTGTACGCGTGTCGCCACATCTTCTCGCGCGGTTAAAATGAGGACGGCAATCGGGTTGGCTTGCTGGCGCAGGTGCGACAATATCGTCATTCCGTCCATGGTGGGCAAGCCTAAATCCAGAATCACCAAATCATATACATCATCATTAATTGCCCGTAGAGCTTGCTTGCCGTCTGTCACGTGGTCAACGGCATATTCCGCTTGCGTCAATGCACGTACCAGACCGTTTGCAATCACCAAATCATCTTCCACTATTAATAGACGCATCGCTTTCACCTGCTGGTTTGAATACGCTCAGTTTACCTCAATGCAAGCCGGATTGACGGGTTGTAAGCTTGGTGCAAGGCGCGCGTAAGTTAGCTGTAAGGCCCGAGGCGTATCGTGTGAATCGTTGACAGCGCAGAAGTAAAGACGCTGACCAAGAAACACTAAGGGTCAAAGGGTTGGAACCTGATAAGGAGTGATCATGAAAAAACGCATGTTGCTGATCATAGGAATGACAGGATATTTACTTTCGATGCCCGTGTGGGCGGGGACAAATCCCTCACCACATGACCAGGTAGAAATGCAAAGGCATCTGAAAATCGCCAAACACGCTGGTGCGCAGCCAGCGGTCAGTTCCCAAAAGGAGATTGACAAAAAAACTGCGCAAACCAAGTAACTGTGAAGTTGCCTAAGCGCGCTGAATTCCCTGCAGCGTCGTTTAGGCAATCAGCGGTTTCGTGTGTATCCTCTCACTTTAACCACGCTCTGCGTGGTTTTTTTTGCCTGTTGCAAGCCACAAAAATGCCAGGCCACGGCCCGGCATCCCTGCTGATTAGCGCAAAGGAAGAATATCCAGTTCGCCTGCTTTCATATCTGGCACTAGCAGATGATGGTCATCCTGGCTAAGCGCGATGTCGGCTGCAGATTGGTAACCTTGCTTGATCAAGGTAACTTTATGTTGTGCATCCACCTTGAAAATCTTGCCGGATTTCCAGTCGCTGACATAAATCGTGCCATTGGCCTGCCTGACCAGGCCATCACCGCCGCTAAATCCGCGTGCCATCTCTTGCAGTGATTTGCCTGCCAGGTCGTAGCTGTATAGCACCCCCGAGGTAAAGTCGACCAAAAGCAGGTGTTCGCCCTTGGCATCGGCCAGCAAACCATTTGGCGCCAAAATGCGCTCATCGATCTTGCCATCCAGCAGCAGGGTTACCTGGCGTTGCGGGGTCACTTTGTAAACGGCACCACCTTTTCCTGTGCCCAAAATGTCGCCGCTATCGCTGATATACAGATTGCCATTGGCATCTGCCGCCAGATCGTTGAGGAATTGTGGCGGTTTGGTGAACTCGTTGGCAGATAAAAACACTTCTGCAACCGCGCCCGGCTGATTGAGCGCGACGCGCAGTACCCGCGTTTTGTCCGCAATATACAAGTCATTGGCAATAATCACCAGGCCTTTGGGGTCATCCAGCCCTTGCACCAGGACGGAGGACTGGCCATGGTCCAGTACACGGATTTGCCCGTCGCCATCCTGGCCAAAGCCATTGATTTCTGACACATAAATTTTGCCATCGGCCGCTTGTACGACGGACTCGGGCGTCAGCAGACCTTTAACCGGCTCCAAGCCATGTGCTTGACCATGGCAGCTGACCAACAAGAGACCACTCGCCAGTAGACTGCCGAGCCAGACAGAGGACGTTACATGGGTGAATTGCATGATAGGTTCCTAGAAAAAAGCTTTAGGTTGTGACAGCGTATCAATGCTGTTGCACAAGGCTTGGTAGGTTTGAATTGGCGCGTCCACCACGGATTGCTGATACAGCGGGTTTTGCTGAATTTGCTGAATTACCTGATCAAATGCCTGCTGGTAAGACTGTCGGGTAAAGTTTTCCACATTGTAGGTGAGCCAGCCACGGGATTGGCCTAGGCCCTTGATTGTCATCAACGGTTTGCCAAGGGCACTGTCAGCGCCGGCATTGTTGTAAACTCTGGCCGTAATCTCGCTATAAAACACCCCAGTTTGCGGGTTGTAAAACATATTCGGTTCAATGACAACCAAGGCCTGGCCCTGTGCCTCGGCCTTGCAGCTCGAGGTGGTGTAGTGCTGTGCCTGGAATGTGTTCAAGCCAACGGATTCTGCGATTTCAGCCCGGTTATGCCAGTAATTTAAATAGGGATTCAACAAGCGAACTGGATGCTGGTAAAAAGACTCTGGCACCTGAATGACCAATGAAGGCTGGGCACCGGCCTGGGTGACAGGCGTCAAAGCCAGGCACAGGGCGCCGCTTAAATACGTTAAAAGACGTTTCATTTCAATCTCCTCAAACAATTCACCCAGACCAGAACGGGTCTGTGGCATAAATTTTTTATTGCAGCGTTTTCTCACGGATACGGTAAATCCAGCCGGTCAGGTCATCACTCACATAGAGCCAGCCATCCGTGCCGACGATCACGTCTACCGGTCGGCCCCAGGCCTGATTGTCTTGCAGCCAACCCTCAATGAATGTGACGGTTGCGACAGGTTGTTGGTTCCTGAATTGTACACGCAGCAAGGCGTAGCCGCTGGGCTGTTTGCGGTTCCATGAACCGTGCAGCGCAACAATGGCATCCTCACGCATTTCTGCGGGAAGCCGGCTGTGCTGTAAAAAAGTGATGCCTATCGGTGTGCTGTGGGCGGGGAGTAGCAGGGCGGGCGCCTGCGATTGTTGGCAGGTTCCTGCTGCTCCTGGCATATTTGGGTCTGCAAACAGCTTGCCTGGTTGTGCCGGATCGCCCCAGCAATAGGGCCAGCCATAGGATTTTCCGCCTTCAATCTGGTTCAAGTGCTCAGGTGGCAGGTCATCATCAACGGCGCCATGAGCCTGGCTGCTGCGATTGTCGGCACCATTGTTGGTGGCAAACAGCGCACCTGTTTTTGGATGCCAGGTGAATCCCTGTGTGTTACGCAGTCCGGTCGCCCAGACCGCGCTTTGGGCATGCCAGCCCAGCGTGACCAGCGCACCGGCAGGTCGGCCATCTGCGGCAAAGCGCAGTAATGTGGCGCGTAGCGGGTTGTCTTCCACACAGACATTACAGCTGGAGCCCACGTTGACAAAGACATAGCCATCTGGCGATACCTTGACGGTTTTGAGGGGGTGGCCGCCACTGGGCAAGTTGCGGATAAAAGGCTGTGGCGGCCCCCAATGGCTGTCTTGCCAGGGCAATTTCACCACGCTGGTTTGCTCCGCAACCAGCAGGTCTTTTCCTAGCAGGGTGAGGCCTTGCGGGCCATTGAGTCCTTGTGCAACCACCTCGGCATGGCCCGTTTGGTCTAGCCTCAGAATACGGCCAGTATCCGCCAGACTCACCAGTAACTGACCTTGCGGATCCAGCGCCAGCATGCGAGGCATGCCCCAGGCGCTCACATCACTAAAGCGCTCGATTTGCAGCCCGGCAGGCGCCTTGAGATTGCGCAGGGCGTCTGTCGCCAGAGGTTGCGCGGTGGCAGTATGCAAACTGGTTGCCATGCCCAGGCTGATCAGCATCAGGCCAGCCAACAGTGACCGCTGTTCTCTGACAGCACTGAGCGCGGCAGTCATCATGTCAGCGTATCTGCCCAGATATTCTGCGCCCAGGCCTGGGCATATTCCCCTTCCTGCACGCTGGCCTTGGCTGAAACGCCGCCGCCCTCTGCAGACACCATGCTTTTCTTAACAGAATCATAACGATAAACATTGGCGACATGCATGGCCTGCTGGTCATCGACAAAGCTGTAGCAGGTATTGGCAAACACCGGCAGTGGATTGGGCACGTGACCGCTTTGCATGGCAATGATGGCTGCCGCACACACCTTGGCCTGTGAGGTCGCCATATGGGCGGATTTGGGCAAGCCAGCAGAAATACTGTCACCGATAATATGCACGTCCGGTTGCAGCGTAGAGGCATAGGCGACAAAGTCCACCTCACACCAGCGCTGATCCACATTGACCAGCCCAGCCACTTGCGCAACCTTGCCTGCCAGCTGCGGCGGGATGACATTCAGGACATCGGCCTTGACCGATTCAAAGTCAGTTTTGACTGTTTTGCTCACCGGATCCAGCTGCAGAATGGTACTGTTGTTGTGGTATTCAATCAGGTCTTTGTATGCGCCCTGAAAACTCTGCAAAAACAAGCCTTTTTTCGACACTATATCGGCATTGGCATCCAGAATAACGACTTTGCTACGCGGTTTGTGCTGCTTGAAGTAATGCGCGACCTGGCAAGCGCGCTCATAGGGGCCGGGCGGGCAGCGATAAGGGCCGGGCGGGATGGACATCACAAATACGCCGCCATCCGGCATCTGTTCCAGTTGCTGCCGTAATTGCAAGGTTTGTAGGCCGGCTTTCCAGGCATGGGGGATGTCGGTCACTGGCGTGGTCATGCCGGTGATGCTTGCGTAATTGAAATCAACGCCGGGGGCCAGAACCAGGCGGTCATAATGCAGATGACCGCGCGTCAGCTGTACTTGTTTGTTGGTCAGATCAACACTGGTGACCGTGTCTTGTACCCAGTCGATGCCATGCTGTTTGCGTGACAACGCATAGCTAAAACTCAAGTCGTCCAGTGTGCGGCTGCCGCCCAAGACCAGATTGCTTTGCGGGCAGGAAATGAACTGTGGATTCGTTTCGATCACAGTGACTTTAAGATTGCCCATGCTCCAGTCGCGTAAATATTTGGCGGCCGTGAGCCCTGCAAAGCCTGCACCAACCACGACAACATGACCAAGCGGTGGTTTGCTCGCGCGTGCAAACGCAGGCAGACCATAAAAGGCCAGACCGCCATAGACGATGGAACGCACAAATTGTCTGCGGCCATTGGGCGTCAGGGGAGCTTGTTCAAATGCGGCGGTCATCACTGTCTCCCTAAAAAAGATTGCTTGGGCAAGGCGGGAGGCGTCTGTCTGGGTTGTTGTGCAAAATAGGCCGCCAAGTCCGCAATCTCTTCTGTTGTGAGTCCTTTGGCATGATGGTGCATCACCGTCGCGCTGACCGAGCCGTCTTTAAAGCCCTGCATGCGCTGGATAAAATAGGTTGGATTGAGCGCAGCCAGTGTCGCTGTGCCGCCCAGGCTGTTGCCGGCCGGGCCATGGCAGGCGGCACAAGATGCTGCCAGCGTTCGGATCGCCTGCGGGTCTTGCGCATGCGCGCAGAGGCCGGCGCAGGCAAGATAAATGAAAAACACACTGCTGAATAATGACTTCATGCTACCCCCGTCACACATGATGAATTTGAGCTCACATTATTCTGAATGGGCATGGTGATGTGAGTGACTGCGGTTACACAGTGGATGCAACGATCACCCATACTGGCACCTGACCCGCAAACAAAAAAACGGCCATGAAACTCATGACCGTTTTTATCAACACCCCCTCGCCAGTTCGAGGATTAGAAGCATTTTTCTTCCTGGCAGCCATCATCTTTGGTGCCTAACTGGGTCAGTAAATCTACCATTTTCTGGTTATTTTCTTCTCTGAAGTAACGAATCAGCGAAACATCGCCTTTGAGTTTCTTGTTTACATCTGCGCCTGCAGAGGCCAGATATTTCATGGTTTCAGTATCGCCAATAAATGCGGCCATATGAAACGCGGTATTGCGGCTGGCCGGATGCACATAGTTCAGATCCGCCCCTTTGGAAACCAGGTATTTCACCACATCCAGCTTGCCTTTGGATGCGGACATTTGCAGGGGTTCCCAGGCAAAGAACTTCTGGTTAACCAATGAAGGGTCAGCTTCGACAAACTTTTTCACGACTTTGATATTGCCACCCGTCAGCGCCTCGGTAAACTCCATATATTCATCATCGGTCAATGCAAACGCTTGCAAGGCAAATGACAGTGAACACAAGGCCAGTAAAAACTTAATTGATTTCATAATCTCTCCAAACACCTGATTTTCATTTTTTAAAAATAACCACTTTTTTGGCCTCGTGAAGTCGCCGGTAAGGGCCGGTCGACTCCGCTTAACCTACAAACTTGCGTGCGTTTCTGAACATGCGCATCCAGGGACCATCTTCCTGCCAGCCATCTGGCCGCCAGGAATGCTGTACCGCTCTAAACACACGTTCAGGATGTGGCATCATGATGCTGAAACGACCATCTTGCGTAGTAAACCCGGTCAAGCCCTGAGGCGAACCATTCGGGTTAAACGGGTAAACTTCGGTCGCTTGCGCAGCATGGTCCACATAACGCACGGTTGCCAGTTGCTGTTGTAGCACACTTGTGACCGCGCCCGCATCAGTAAATTCCGTAAACCCTTCGCCATGTGCCACAGCAATCGGCATGCGGCTGCCTGCCATGCCGTCAAAGAAGATAGACGGCGAGGCCAGAATCTCGACCAGGGCAACGCGTGCTTCAAACTGTTCGGACTTGTTGCGCACAAAGTGCGGCCAGTGCGCAGCCCCTGGAATAATGCTGTGCAGGTTGCTCATCATCTGGCAACCATTACAGACGCCCAATGCAAAGGTGTCTGCACGGTTAAAGAAGGCGCTAAATTCATCGCGTGCACGCGCGTTGAACAGGATGGACTTGGCCCAGCCTTCGCCTGCACCAAGTACGTCCCCATAAGAGAAGCCACCGCAAGCCACCAAGCCTGCGAAATCCTTGAGTGCCACACGGCCGCTGATGATGTCGCTCATATGCACATCGACGCTGTTAAAACCTGCGCGGTCGAACGCGGCTGCCATTTCGGTCTGGCCGTTGACACCTTGCTCACGCAAAATCGCCATGTTGGGGCGTTTGCCGGTGTTGATATACGGTGCCGCAATATTGTCATTGAGGTCAAAAGTCAGCTGCACATGCAAACCGGCATCGTCGGCATTCAGGATGCGGTCATATTCTTGCTGGGCACAGGCCGGGTTATCACGCAGGCTCTGCATGCGGTAAGTGGTCTCAGACCACATGCGGTGCAGGTCGATGCGTGATGCCTGGTAGCGTGCCTGTTTAAGCGCGATGACAATGTCCTGGCCGGCAGTGACGTGGCCGATGGCGTGCACACAGTCACCCAACTGCTGTTGCAATTGCTGGACGATGGTTGCCGTATCGCTGGCGCGCACTTGCAGTACCGCCCCCAATTCTTCGTTAAACAGCAGGGCAATGTTGTCGCCAGCCAGGGCGCTGAGGTCAAGATTGAGGCCACAATGACCGGAAAACGCCATTTCTGCCAGTGTGACAAACAGGCCACCATCTGAGCGGTCATGATAAGCCAGTAGTTTGCCTTCGTGATTCAGTTGCTGGATCGCGGCAAAAAATGCTTTCAGTTGTGCCGGTTGGTCGACATCGGGCACGCTGTTGCCTAACTGTTGATAGACTTGAGCCAAAGCCGAGCCGCCCATGCGGTTTTTGCCATTGCCCAGGTCGATCAGGATCAGCTGACTGTCGCCGAGATCAGTGCGCAGTTGCGGCGTCAGGGTTTTACGCACATCTGGCGTATTGGCAAAGGCAGAAATTACCAGTGAGATGGGGGCTGTGACCGCTTTGTTTTCACCTTGATCTTGCCAGACCGTTTTCATACTCATGGAGTCTTTGCCGACCGGGATGCTGATGCCGAGCGCCGGACATAATTCCATGCCCACGGTTTTCACGGTGGCATATAGCGCAGCATCTTCACCGGCATGACCGGCAGGCGCCATCCAGTTAGCGGACAGTTTGAGGTTGCCAATGTCACTGATTGCGGCGGCGGCAATGTTGGTGATGGCTTCACCAATGGCCATGCGGCCGGAAGCCGGTGCGTCGATCAGCGCCAACGGTGCTTTTTCACCGATAGCAAATGCTTCGCCGATATTGGTTTCAAACCCGGCACAGGTCACCGCCACGTTGCTGACAGGCACTTGCCACGGGCCGACCATTTGATCGCGGGCGATGAGGCCGGTCACGCTACGGTCACCAATGGTAATCAGGAAGGTTTTATCTGCCACACCCGGTAAGCGCAGTACACGCGATACGGCATCATGCAATACCACGTTGCCGGTATCAAACGCTGGCAGCGTCTTGTTCACGGATTTGACATCACGCAGCATTTTTGGGGGTTTGCCCAGCAGAACAGACAGATCCATATCCACCGGCTTGTTGTCAAAATGACGGTCTTCCACCGTCAGATGACGTTCTTCCGTGATGACGCCGACGACGGCAAACGGACAACGTTCGCGCTCACAAATTGCTTCAAATAAGGGCAACTGGTCTTGCGTGACGGCGAGTACATAGCGCTCTTGTGCTTCGTTGCTCCACAGTTCGCGCGGACTCATGCCAGGCTCTTCATTATGCACATCACGCAACTGGAACACGGCGCCGACTTTGGCATCATTGACCAGCTCAGGGAAGGCGTTGGAAATACCACCGGCACCCACGTCGTGTATGCTCAAAATCGGGTTGTTATCGCCCATTTGCCAGCAACGATCAATCACCTCTTGCGCACGGCGTTGCAACTCCGGGTTGCCGCGTTGCACAGAGTCAAAGTCCAGGTTTTCCGTGTTGGCGCCAGTATCCATACTGGAGGCCGCGCCGCCGCCCAGGCCAATCAACATGGCCGGGCCGCCCAGCTGAATCAGGGCTGAGCCAGGGGGGATGCTGTTTTTATGGCTGTGGCTGTCAGAGATATTGCCGACCCCACCCGCCAGCATGATCGGTTTGTGATAGCCACGCATTTCGCGCTTGCCATCGGCAGTAGGCGTTTCGAGTTCAAAGGTACGGAAGTAACCGGCAATATTGGGGCGGCCAAATTCGTTGTTATAAGCGGCTCCGCCTAAAGGACCGTCTATCATGATTTGCAACGGGCTGGCGATACGGCCAGGTTTGCCGTAATTGGTTTCCCAAGGCTGTTTAAAGTCAGGCAGGTTCAGGTTAGAGACCGAGAAACCGGTCAAGCCTGCTTTCGGCTTAGAGCCTATGCCGGTCGCGCCTTCATCACGGATTTCACCGCCTGCACCAGTCGCAGCCCCGGCAAAGGGTGAAATGGCAGTGGGGTGGTTATGCGTTTCCACCTTCATCAGGTAATGCATGTCGTCTTCGACAAACTGGTAGCTGTGATCGGCTGCCGGATAAAAACGCTTGGTTTTCTGGCCTTTTACAATCGAGCTGTTGTCAGAGTAGGCAACCACGGTGTTGCCAGGATTGAGTTTGTGCGTGTTGCGGATCATGTTGAACAGCGACAGCTCTTGCTGTACGCCATCAATCACCCAGTCGGCATTGAAAATCTTGTGGCGACAATGCTCGGAGTTGGCTTGGGCAAACATCATGAGTTCGACATCGGTCGGGTTGCGGCCCATTTTGCGGTAGTTTTCCAGCAGGTAGTCCACCTCATCTGGCGACAGGGCTAAGCCCATCTCGCTGTTGGCCGCCTCAAGCGCCGCTTTGCCGCCAGCTAAAATATCCACACTGGATAAAGGTTTAGGGTCGGCATGGTGGTAGAGTTTTTCTGCATCCGCCAGCTGGTAGACCACCGTTTCTGTCATGCGGTCCTGGATGGCAGTGCGCAAGGCTTGCTTCTCAGCTTCGGTCAATGCTTGGCCGTTCGCAGTGGTCACGTAATAGGCAATGCCGCGCTCAAGACGCAGCAGATGACCCAGGCCACAGTTATGTGCAATATCCGTCGCGCGTGAGGCCCAGGGCGAAATCGTGCCTATCCTCGGAATCACCAGCAGCAACTCGCCTGTCGGGGACTCGATATCCGTGTGCGGACCGTAAGTCAGAATCTGGCGCAGGGTGTCTTGCTCGCTCACGCTCAAGGCGGACTCGCTAAAGGCAAAGTGCACGAATTCGGTGTAAATATGGGCGATATTCGGTGCGCTGGCTTTGAGGGCGCGATACAGTTTATCGAGACGGAATTGAGAGAGGGCGGCGCTGCCGCGCAGGCTAAGGAATTGCGCTTGACTAGACATGAGGCGGTTGGATTTTTCAATGAAAATTCAAACCGCCATTTTAACAGAAAGCGCGTCTGATATCGAATGCGCCAAAGCGCCTGCCCAAATAAAAACAGCAACCATCCGGTTGCTGTTTGACTGACTGCTGGCACGACAAAAGATTTAGTCTTTGCCGATTTCGTAGACTTCTTCTTCGGTTTCACCAATTTTGCCGGTCACTGCATCGACTTCGACTTCGATTTCCTTGCCGTTGGCTTGCTTGATATCAAATTCGTAGACAGGATTGCCGTTTTCCAGCTCATATTCGATGCTTTCCACGTCACCTGGATATTTGTCCAGTGCAGTTTTCTTGGCTTGTTCCATCGTCACTTTGGCTTTGGATTTGAATTCGTCGCTGTTAGGATCAACATCCACTTCTTCTTCAAATACCTTGCCAGTTTTGGCTTCACATTCTACTTCCCATTCTTTGCCATCTGTGCCGACAATGTCGAACTCATAAATGGCACCACGGCCTTTTTCAATCTCGGCTTCCAGTGAGACGACTTTGCCCGGATGTTTGGCCAATGCGGCTTTCATGCATTTTTCCATCGGGCCATTATGGCTGTGGTTGTTAGCCTGTGCAGACAGGCTGAACAAAGCGGCAACGGCTGCAATCACTAAAGACTTGTTCATGGGTAGAGTCTCCTTATTTTTAAGTGGAAGATTCACTTTAACATAGATTATATTTTCCTGTTTCTGTTTGAAATCAAGAAATTTCAATAGCCAAGTGCACGAGCCGTTTGGTAAAAGGCAAAGCTGACCAGCCAGGCCAGCATCAGGGACCACGCCAAAGACAGCCACATAAAACCGCTGCTTTTACTTTCCGATTTAAGTGTGGCGATGGTCGACAGGCAGGGCGTATAAATCAGTGTAAACAGCATAAAGCTCATGCCTTGTACCCAGTCGATATTGCTTGCAATTTGTTGGCTGAGCGCATCCCCTTGCAGGCCATAAATCACGGCCAGCGAGCCGACCACGATTTCCTTGGCAACAAAACCAAAAATCAGGGCAATCGCCAGTTGGGTGTCAATGCCAATGGGGTCCAGCACGGGCGCGAAAAAGCGACCTATGCTCCCGGCCCAGGTTTCAGGGCTGGCTGGCGTGGCAGAAAAAGGTAAATGCGTGAGTAGCCAGACCAGCACCACACCAATCACAATAAATTTGGTGGCACGTGCCAGAAAATGTTTCACCTCTTGCCAGCCACGCATCCAGATTTGTTGCGGGGTAGGGAAGCGATAAGGCGGCAGCTCAAGCACAAAGGGCTCGCGGCTTTGAAAGCTG
This sequence comes from Methylophilus sp. YYY-1, assembly GCF_029132825.1. NCBI lineage: Bacteria > Pseudomonadati > Pseudomonadota > Betaproteobacteria > Nitrosomonadales > Methylophilaceae > Methylophilus > Methylophilus sp. YYY-1. The sequence goes on along the minus strand of NZ_WOVG01000001.1, from coordinate 895,379 downwards.
CGTTTGAATAGGACCGCCGTGATAAAAATGGTGGCAAAACTGACCAGATACAGCGAAAACAAGACCAGTGCGGCTTGTGACGGCGGGAACAGAATGGCGATGATAAATAAAAATACCTGTAGTCTGGCTGAGCACAGTGACAGCGGTATCGTCAGCATGGTCAGTAAACGCATGGGGCGGCTGCGCATGACGCGAGTGCCCATGAGTGCGGGCACATTGCAGCCAAACCCCATCAGCATCATGACAAAGCCGCGGCCATCCAGCCCCATTTTGGCCATCAGCGTATCCATCAGAAAAGCCGCGCGTGAGAGATAGCCGCTGTCTTCCACCATGCTCATGACCAGGAAAAATAGCACAATGATGGGTACAAAAGCGGCCACCGTACTAAACCCGGTATACAAGCCGTCCAGCAACAGCCCGTTGAGCCAGCCCGGCAAGAAGGCCAAAGCTGGTTCCAGCGCCTGGCTACGCAGCGTGTCAAACAGCCAGCCCATGCCTTCTTGCAAGGGTGCGCCTACGCTGAAAATAAACTGGAACAGCAAAAATACGGACAGCAAAAACAGCGGCAGCCCAAACCAGGGATGGAGCAGAACCTTATCGAGACGGTCGGTGAGTGTGTGGTTCAGTTGAATAGGAAACTGCACGCTCTGATCGATAATGTGGTGCATTTCCTGCTCAATGGCATTCTCGAGTTCGAGCTTGCGGGCAATACTGTCAGGCGAGGTCAGATTAGGGTGTTGCAGCATGGTCTCTGCTGCCAGCTGTAGCGCTTCTGGGCAGCCTTGCCCGTACTTGGCGCTAATGGTACGCACCGGCATGCCTAACTGCTTGCTCATGGCCTGGGTATTGATGGTGATGCCAGCCCGTTTGGCCTCATCCTCCATATTGAGCAACAGAACTGCAGGCAAGCCCAAGGCACGGATTTGCAAGGCCAGTGAAAGCTGTCGGTCGATTTGCGCACTGTTGAGGATAATCAGCACCAGGTCAATCTGGTGATGGCTCAGGAAATGCCTGACCACGTGTTCATCATCAGAAAAGCCGTGCAAATCATACAGGCCGGGTAAATCGATCAGCTCGGCAATATGTCCCCCCAGCAGCAGCTTGGCGCTCATCAGGTCGACCGTGATGCCAGGCCAGTTGCCGACGCGCGCAGACGCACCACTCAGGCGGTTAAACAGGGTGGATTTGCCGGTATTCGGCATCCCAAGTAAGGCGACACGTTTCATACGGCAGGGGAGTCTAACAGGTCAACGGGGTGTAAATGAATGGCACTGGCATCGTGCAGACGGATGATCACATCCGTGGAGCCGATACGGACATGTAACGGCCCATTAAACGAGGCCTGTCTGATCACCTCTATGCGCTTGCCGCTACGAAATCCAAGGGCATTCAGGCGTTGGGCCAATGCTTGCTCTGCATGAATGCGGTCTACGATGGCAGTCTGCCCTGGTTTCAGTGCGTCTAGATGCATGGTTGCGTTCAAATGAGAATAATTCTTGATTGTAGCTTAGAATGACAATGAAGGAAATTGTTCATTCGATCTTTTCTCAAGTTGCGCGCTCAATCACGACATCCATCACAGCCAACAAAAAAGCCAGCAACAGCTGGCTTTTTGCAGGCTCAGAACGAATCCGGCTTATTTTTTCTCAAGGCCGCTCACGTCAATTTTGGCTTTGTCTTTGAGGCTCAACATGTATTTTTCGAGTTTACGTTGTTGAATGGTGCGCTCAAGACCTTCCTGAACTTTATCATAAGCAGGCGCTTGCAGAGCTCGGGTGTCTACCAGCTTGATCACATGCCAGCCAAACTGCGACTGCACTGGCTCAGGCGTTGTTTCCCCTTTCTTGAGGGAAACCAGCGCGTCGGCAAAAGGCTTGACCATGCCAGCTGGTGAGAACCAGCCCAGATCGCCCCCTTTGTCTTTGGAACCTGGGTCCAAAGATTTTTCCTTGGCCACTTTGGCAAAGTCAGTGCCTTTTTTCAGGTCAGCAATAATGGCTTTGGCTTCGGCTTCTGTTTTCACCAGGATGTGGCGGGCGTTGTACTCTTTGTCACCCAGTTCTTTTTTGTATTGCTCGTAAGCTTCTTTTTTCTCGGCATCAGTCACAGGATTTTTCTTGATAAAATCTCCCAGGAAAGCATTCACCAGTAACTTGCGACGGGCCAATTCTTCACTGACCACAAAGTCAGGCAATTTATCAATACCGGCTTTTTGCGCTTCCTGATAGGCCAATTCAGAGCCAACCAGTTCGTTCACCACGGCAGCTTTCATGCCATCGTTGGCTTTTTGGCCTGTACGCGCTTCAGCATCCTTGAGGATAAACTCTACCCAGGATTTCTTGATCGGTTTGCCATTGACGGTGGCTACCGCGTCGGCATCCGCCGCATACACATGTGGCATTGCGCTTAAGCAAGCAATTGCCAACAATACTTTCAAAAATTTCATGCAATATCCTTAAAATAACGTTTTGAATTAGGTGCGATATTAAAAAACAGGATTGTTTCAAATAAATGACTCATCGGTCGATAAGGCCGTAATACTGAGCGCGTGGATGCGATGAGGCATTAAATCTTGCAAACATTGATATACCATGCGATGGCGCATTATCTGTGATTTTCCTGAAAATAGCGAGCTTTTTACCGTGATGGTAAAGTGTCCGCCGCCAGTATTTCCTGCATGTCCGCGATGCAAATCACTGTCATCCTGAATCTCGATGTGTTCCGGTGTCAGACTTTGCAACCGCTGCTCTATTTCAGCGCGCAGCATCACGGCAAAGTCTTTCTAAACGGTTTGACGGTCACTTGGCCATAGACGCCTGCATGAACAAACGGATCGTCATTGGCCCAGTCTGTGGCCGCCTGCAATGAGTCAAATTCAGCGACAATCAGGCTACCACTAAAGCCCGCTTCACCAGGGTCTACGCTGTCTATGGCTGGCAACGGGCCTGCTAAAACCAGGCGGCCCTCGTTTTGCAACTGTTGCAATCTGGCCAGATGCGGCGGGCGATGTTGCAGCCGCAATGGCAAGCTGTTCGGGGTGTCCTGTGCGTAAATCATGTAAAGCATGGTGGCATTCTTTCGCTGCGGCAGTCGATAAAGTCTGGCTAAACATTTAGTCAGGCGGGCGGCTGATTTTGTTCAACCCAATGCGCTCTTAGCGCAAAGACCTGCACGATCATAAAGATAAACATAAGGCTGGTGGCCCCAAACAGCTTGAAGTTGACCCAGTCGTCTTCGCTGTAGTGAAAGGCAACGTAGAGGTTCAATATGCCCATGCCGATTAAAAAGGCAATCCAGTAGAGGTTTAGCTTGTCCCAGGTGGCAGCAGGCGGCGACATCATTTTGCCCAGCATGCGCTCAATCAGGTTGCGCTTGAAGGCATAGCGACTGAAAAGCAGGGCCAGTGCCCCAATCCAATAGATGGCGGTCGGCTTCCACATGATGTAGGTTTTGTCATGTAACAACAAGGTAATGCCGCCGAGAACGGTAATCACGGCGCCGTTGATGGCCAGCATCTTGTCTATTTTGCCGCGTTTGAGCCAGATCACGCCGATCAGCAAGAGCGTACTAATCATGGCGACCGCGGTGGCTGCAAAGATGCCTGCTTTTTTATAAGCGATAAAGAACAGGATGACGGGGAGTAAATCGGTGATGATTTGCATGCTTGGCTTCAGTACACTGAATTCTTGCTATCTGTGAGGGCACTATTTTGCTATGATTCTTGTCATAAAGTAAAGTTTATATGTAGACAATCCTGTCCCCGCACCACAGCGTAGTCTCTCTCAGTCAATATGTCCGTTCCGATAGATTTGCATTGCCACTCCACGCTCTCAGATGGCCTGCTCTCGCCTGAGGAGTTGGTTGCACACGCCGCAAGCAAAGGTGTGCGAGTGCTGGCGCTGACGGACCATGACGAAGTCGGCGGCCTGGCGCGCGCACGAACTGCCGCTGAACAGCATGGCATTACCCTAGTCAATGGCGTCGAAATCTCGGTGACCTGGAAAAAACGGACCTTGCATATCGTCGGCTTGCGCATTGATGCGAGCGACCCGCAATTAATCACCACCTTTCAGCAGGTGCATGCGGCACGGGATGTCCGTGCCCGGCAAATGGCCGAAGGCCTGGCCAAGGCTGGTATTGCTGGCGCCTACGAAGGTGCGAAGCAGATTGCGGGAAATAGTGTAATGACACGCAGTCATTTTGCCCAGTTTATTGTCAAGCAAGGGCATGCTAAAAACATCAAGTCTGTCTTTAAAAAATATATGGTCAAAGGCAAGCCAGGGTTCGTCAACCATGAGTGGATGAGTCTGGAACAAGCAGTGACCTTGATTCGCCAGGCTGGCGGTGTCGCCGTGCTGGCACACCCTGGCCGTTATGACCTGGGCTTCGTCAATATGCATTTGCTATTGCACGAGTTCAGAGGCTACGGCGGACAGGCCATAGAAGTCGTGACTGGTAGCCATCAGCCGCCGCAGTTCGATCAGTTCGCAAAACTGGCCCATCGCTTTGACTTGAAGGCATCTCAAGGCTCTGACTATCATGGTCCAGGACTTTCGTTCATGGAAATGGGCCGCTTGCCCGCCTTACCGGCCAATTGTGTCCCCCTCTGGCAGGATTGGCCCGAGGCCAGTCTGCTGCAGTAGTGCTTTATGGCCCAGTACTTTATTATTCATGCGCAAAACCCGCAGGCGCGGTTGATTCAACAAGCGGTACAGCTGTTGAAGCAGGGCGGTATTCTGGCTTGTCCGACTGACTCCAGTTATGCCTTGGTGTGCCTGATGGAGTTCAAGGACGCGCAAACACGCATCCGCCGGTTGCGTGGTGTGGATGATGATCACCCCTTTACGCTGATCTGCCGTGATCTAGCCGAGATTGGCACCTATGCCAAAGTGAACAATAGCCAGTTTCGGCTACTTAAAGCCTTGACCCCTGGCGCTTATACCTTTTTGCTTGAGGCTAGCAGAGAAGTGCCGCGCCGCCTGCATCACCCCAAACGCAGCACCATCGGTTTGCGCGTGCCCAAGCATGTTGTGACGCAAACCTTGCTGGACGCGCTGGATTGCCCCATGCTGAGCATGACCTTGCAATTACCCGGTGACGAGGCGCCCCTCTCGGTCGGATGGGAGATTCGGGAAGCGCTGGAACACCAGATTGATGCTGTGATTGACAGTGATATCGTGCACGTGGGGCCCACCACGGTGCTGGATTTGACCGAAGATCCGCCGTCGCTGGTCCGGGCAGGTGTCGCGCCCTGGCCTTAATGTTGTCTGAAAGCTATTTGCATGGAAGAACTGACCGTTGTACAAAAAATTGCTGCCTACGCACTGCCTATCCTGTTTGCGATTACCGTGCATGAAGCTGCCCATGGGTACGCTGCCAAATATTTTGGCGACTTGACCGCCGAGCGCATGGGCAGGATTACGCTTAATCCCTTCAAACATATTGACCCTATCGGCACCATTTTATTGCCCGCCATCAGCATTATATTTGGCGGTATCCTGTTTGGCTGGGCAAAACCGGTGCCCGTGAATTTTGGCCAGTTACGCCGTCCCAAGCAGGATATGTTATGGGTGGCTCTGGCTGGCCCCGCTTCCAATTTTGTCATGGCATTGCTTTGGGGTTTGGTGTTGGCGAGGGTGGGACAATTTCCAGACGCTGCCCAGGCGTATGTGTCGCAAATGAGTCTTGCAGGTGTACAGATCAATCTGGTGTTGCTGGTGCTTAACCTGTTTCCACTGCCACCGCTGGACGGTGGCCGCATTGCAGTGAGCTTATTGCCCATGTCCGCGGCCATCAAATTTGCCCAGCTCGAGCGTTACGGCATGCTGATACTGATTGCACTCCTGTTTACCGGTATTTTGGGGATAGTGCTGTCGCCGGTACTGCGCTTTTTTCAGCATTTGCTCACTGTGTTGGTGTTCTAACAGCGAGCCCAACTTGGTTGATTCGTTGCGGCTTGAGTCGCTGCCTCTGCCTTTCAAGCCTGAGTTAAATCAGGTATTGATCATTAATCTTGGCTATATTTTTAAGCCACATTGGACTCAGAGGGCACAATAGCCAAATCGACTCGCTTTGGGAGTAAATTCAACGTTTCAGCCGTCATGACACTGCTCACATTAATGCTTGATCGCGTCCAGCGTTAGCTTGGTTGGTACCAAAGCGCGCTCTGCTTTTGCGGCCACTGGCGGCGTGAGGGCGATGCGATCCTGGCTCAGGCCCGCGGCCAGCAATTGCTGCTGAATTGCGTTTGCCCTTGATTTGGCTAAGGCCTGTAAGTCCGCTTCTGAAACCGGGATACTGGTCGTCAAGGTCTCTTGTGCCTGTTCGTAAAATCCGGTCGGTGTTTTTTCCAGCTTTGAAGCAAGCCGCTTTAGCAGGCCTTTGTTGGTTAAGCGGTCATGCAAGGCCTTGAGCGCAGATTGCACCTTGGGGTTGTTGAGGTCTATCGGTCCCGGTGTCTGGTCTGCCTTCAGGACGATGCCCATTTCCGCAGCCACTTGCTTACGCAGGCTGCTTTCCTGCAGGGCGCGTGTATCTGCAGCGATATCGTAAGCCGGCACCACCCCCAGCTTTAATTGCTGGCGTTTGTTAAGTGCGCTGCTCACTGCTTGCAGTTTTTCCTGCTCAGGCGGGGATAAAGCCGCCGTACCGGGATCAAACACAATGGCCTCCAGCTTTTCACTGCTGCCAAACAGCTTACCCAAGGCGCTAAATGGCGCTGTCACGATTTTGGTCAGAATGTTGGTAAAGGCTTTCCAGACAATCCCGCCTATGCTGAACTTGGGGTCATCCAGGCTGCCACTGACTGGCAGGTCGAGGTCAATGACGCCATTGCTGTCTTCAAGAATGGCAATCGCCAGATCCAGGGGCAGGTTGGCGGCATCCTTACTGTCTACGCGCTCGCCCAAGGTCAGTTTGTGAATAACGAATTTGTTTTCTCCGGCCAGCTTGCGCTGCTTGATCTTGTATTCGAGATCGACAGACAGCTTGCCTGAGGTGATCTTGCGCCCGGCAAATTTGCCGGAATAGGGGGTTAGCCGGTTCATTTCCAGATTGGTGAACGCCAGTTTAAGGTCGGTAAATTCGCCGGTGTTAAATGGCTGCAAGCTGCCACGGATGCGGGCAGCGCCATAGTCATCCACCTTGCCATCCATCTCTATCTGGGCTGTGGAAGCCGGGTTGCTCGAAATGCCGTTAATCACCCCGCCCAGATTGTTAATATGCGTGCCAAATGGCTGCGGCAATGACAAGTCGGCAAAGTCCAGTTCGGCATTGTTGATTCGCACACTGTCTATATTGACCGGAAAATCACTCTGTTTACTTGCGTTTGCCGCCGCGGTTGCTGCGCTTGTACTGGTTGATGTTGTTGCATTGCTCGCAGGCGGATGGTCAGAAGCGGGCGCAGTACGCATGAGCTTGCTTACGTTCAGGCTGCGATCGGCAGCAATCATAAACTTGGTCTGCGGTTGGCTCACACTCAAGGTGTCGATTTGCAATTTGCTCGGTGCCACTGATAGCGATACACCGTCTGCCTGTAAGGTTTGCCAGCGCAAGAATGGTTGCTGGCTTTCTTCCTCAACAATCGAGAGCTGGTTGACGGTGAAGCCGCCATCAAAGCGGGTTGTGCCTTGCGTGGATTGTTGTAACCTGCCTTCTAAACCGACTGCGCCATCTTCCATTTTGAGTAAGGTGACTTGTGCTAGGTAGGGCGCAAAGGGTTTTAAAGATAACTGACTGAGCTGTGTTTGCAGGTCTGCTTTAAACGGGGCCGCCGCGATCTTGCCTTGCAGATTCCATTGACCGCCTTGTTTGACCTTGAAGCCAGCCTTGACCGGAAGCCAGCGTGTCAGATTCTGGGTCAAGTCAGTCAGCGAGAGTTGACCATCGGTCACATCCAGGATCATGGGGCTTGAGGTCGATTGATCCTCAATATGCACCTCAGCCTGCTGCAAGGCTAGCTGTTTGAGACTATAGGTCCATGCAATTTTCTGCGTTGTCGTGGCGGGCGAAGTCGCCGTATTCTTGGCGGCTTCTGCCGGGGGTGTTGCGAGCAGGGTTTGCCAGTTCAAGCGCTGGTCGGCCTGGCGAATCACCGAGGTTTTCAGACCGCTTAACTGGATCGCCGCGATCTCAGCTTTTTGTTGCGCCAGCGCCAGATGTACTTTGCCTACCGATAGCTTGCCGAGTTGTGCCAGCATTTGTTTATCCGATTGCAGCGCGAGTTGGCTGGCATCCAGTTGCATGTTACTGAGCGTCAGGTCTTCAGCATGATCCAGGGCCAATTGCAGATTCATGTCGCCTACCGTTGCCAGCAGCGGTTTGGCAAACTGGTGGTTGGTATAGGTCAGGTGCCAGTGCGCGAGAGCTATTTCGTCAATGCTCAAATGGAACGGCTTGCTTTCAGCTGTTTGCGCTGTTTGCTCGGCTGTGGATTGGGTGGTTGACGTATTTTTTGCGACGGTTGGTTCGAAGCTCTGTTGCCAATCCAGCAAGCCAGAGGCCAGCTGCGTGGCGGAGAATTGTCCCTGATTGAGATGGACGAGCCCGATCTTCGCACGACGGTCAGCCAGGTTGAAACTGGCGTGTTCCAGCGCCAGTTCGGGCAGGCTGAGCAAGGTTTGCTGGCCATGTTGCACCTGCACCTGTTGCAGATGAACATCCAGATTTTCAAACTGAAGCTGTGCTTGTTTATCCAGCGTGAAACTGAGACTGGGCAGTGACAGCTGGCTGCTGGCCATTGAGACGGCCGCTTGCGGCTTTTGTAGCTTGAGCTGATTCAGGGTCATGTCGATATCATGACCCTGCAGGCTGAGTTGCGCAGCAGGGAGTAGCGTCAGCTGTTTGGTGGTAACCGTGAATGAGGCCCAGGTAAGTTTGTCCGCTGGCGCCATTGTCGCCCCCAAGTCCTCAATGCGTAGCTGGACATCACTGAGCTGCAGCTTTGGTTGTTGCTGATGCATGGAAAATGCATAGTTCAACTGACCAGAAAAAGCCCCGGTCTCAACTTTAACGGGCAGCGCCGCTGTGTTGACCCACTGCATCACCTTGGCAATTTGTAACGCCTCAATCGCCAGTTGCCCTTGCGATGCGAGGGGATTGACGCCGAAGTTACCTTTCCACTTCACGGTGCCGCCCTGATAGGGCAGTTTTGCCGCGATCAGGTAGTCGCCGCGGTCTTGGGGCAGGGTAGAAAAGCCTTCAAGTTCAAAATCCAGCGGCTTGAGGGAGGCGCGCAAAGGCTGGTCGTGCTGTGCATCCAAGTATTCAATATTGCCCTGGCTCAGGATGATTTTTTCAATGATGACTCGGGGCAGGTCCTGATCTGGCGGCGAGGGATTTTCATTGAGTTTGGCGATCAGGTCTGCCCAGTTGAGTTTACCTTGTTTGGAGACCATCACATTCACATGTGGGCCTGTCAACTGGATCTGCTTGAGTTTCCATGCCCATTTAAACAACCCGCTGGCGTCAAGATCGACCACAAGTCGGTCAAACGCAGCCAAGGGCGCACCTTGCTGATCAGTGAGTGAGAGTTTTTCGATGGTGGTGGTCAGGCTGAAGGGGGCAAATGTGACCTTGTCGACGCTAGCTTTGCTGGCCAGCTGTGTTTCGGCAACCCAGGGCAACAGCCATTTGGCCAGCGGGTTCACAGCCAGCCAGGCAAACAGCAGGTAGAAAACTACCAGTCCGGCGACGATCCTGAACGGTACTGATAATGCGATTTGCGCCAGTCGGCCCGACTGAGGCAGGCGAAAACGAGAAGAATAGGAACGCAAGCGATTGAGCATAGGCGATAATTTAGCAGAATTTAAATGTTTATAGCGTGATCGCAGCTTGCCTGGGCAAATCTTGAGCCAAATCAGAGGGCTGGTGAGGTGAAGGTGACATGGTCATCTGTTTTCATGTATGCTTAAGTCATCTCGTTATACAGGATGCTGTTTTCAGCAGTAAATATGGCTTCGGAGCCGGATAAGTTATCTCATAAACCCTCTCTTTTAGAACGATTAAGCCATTTTCTGCTGCGTGAGCCAGAAGATCGAGAGCAGCTTGTTGAATTGCTGCATGGCGCTTATGAAAACCACCTGATGGATGGCGATTCACTGGCCATGATCGAAGGTGTTTTGCAAGTCAGTGAAATGCAAGTGCGCGACATCATGATTCCGCGCTCGCAAATGGATGTGATTGATATCGCTCAACCGCCAGACAGTTTCCTGCCGTTTGTCATTGAAACGGCACACTCCCGCTTCCCCGTGATTGAAGACAACAAGAATGATGTGATCGGCATCCTGCTGGCCAAAGACCTGCTTCGTTACTATGCAAATGAGTCGTTTGAACTGCGCGACATGTTGCGTCCGGCCGTGTTTATCCCCGAATCCAAGCGCCTGAATGTATTGCTCAAGGAGTTTCGCAGCAATCGCAATCATATTGCCATTGTGGTGGATGAATACGGCGGTGTGGCGGGCATGGTGACCATTGAAGACGTGCTGGAGCAGATTGTTGGGGATATTGAAGACGAATATGATGATGACGAAGGCGAGGGCAATATTATCCAGCAGGCGCCGGGTAAATACCGTGTCAAAGCCTTGACTGAAATCCCTGAGTTTAATGAAGCCATTGGCACCATCTTTAGTGACGAAGAGTTTTCAACCGTGGGTGGGCTGGTAGTCAACCATTTTGGTCATTTGCCCAAGCGCGGCGAGCATATCCGCATTCAAAACCTGAGTGTGACCGTGGTGCATGCTGACAGCCGTCGTGTACATGTGTTATTGGTAGAGCTATTGCCAGAAGAAGCCTATCCTATTGAGTCGGTCTAGGTCGCAGCGTCGCCCCACCCTATGCGTAGCGGCTGCGGATGGAACCTAATGATCGTTTTGATTGCCTGAGTGTTTGAACATAAGGAGAGTGATGATGAGAGCACAAACTTGGTTGCACGGGGTGTTGGCAGTTGGATTGTTATCAGTGAGCAGTGCATTATGGGCAGGGGCGACGCCAGGGACCGCTACGACGGGAGCGATTCCAGAAGACGAGCAGGCCTTTGTGGATAAAGTCGGCAAGATGAGCCGGGCCGAATTGATTGCATTGCTGGGCGAACCTGCCCGCGCAGAAGATGTGAAACTCAAGGACAGTGGACGGGTGGTTGCCTCTATCTGGCATTATCACAACATCAACAAGGATGCGAAGGGGGCTTACTACCCAACGACCGAGCTGGATATTGTGGAAGACCAGGTCAGCGTGGTGGTGTTTTTGAATAATGATGGGTCTGACGCCAGCAGTGGTCAAACCTACGAAGTGCCCAATCCCAATCCGGCAGGCATTTAATTCTTTATTGCGGTATCAAACATAAAGGGCGCTCAGGCGCCCTTTATGTTTTTAACCACGATAAAGCCTGATTTAATTGATTATTTTTTCAGGCTATCACGGATTTCGCGCAGTAGCACAATATCTTCCGGGGTCGGCGCAGGTGCGGCAGGGGCCGGTTCATCCGCGGTTTTCAGGCGGTTCATGAATTTCACCATCTGGAAAATAATAAATGCCAGGATAATAAAGTTGAGCACGATAGTCAGAAAGTTGCCGTAGGCCAGCACTGCACCCAGTTTTTTGGCTTCTGCCAATGCCAGGTCAGCCGATTGGCCGTTAAGGGGCACATACAAATTGCTAAAATCAAAGCCGCCAAAAATCTTGCCGACCACGGGCATGATGACATCATCTACCAGTGAGGCCACAATTTTGCCAAAGGCCCCACCAATAATGACACCGACTGCCAGGTCCATGACATTGCCTTTAAGGGCGAACTGCTTGAATTCTGAAATGACGCTCATGACTTCTCCCACCATTGTTATTAAAGATTAAGATTGTAAAGGGCACTTTTATAAATTCAAGTCGTAAAGCAAGACGAGGTGCGATTAAAAAAGGAGATGCAGTCTCTGGTTGCGAGGGCAGGAAATTTTTTTTATAAACAACACCGTATGACGATGTTAGTGGTTTCAAGAGGCCCTGCGTGAAACGCAGGCTCGCAAATTGAATTTATAGAAGTGCCCTAAAGCGACTATAGGCAATGAGGGATGTGCTTGTCAATGCTTGGGTTAAACGCCAGGTGATGGGCCGCTGGTGCGAGAGGCCTGTGATATATTGCCGGAATTGTGTTTTTGTTGGATGAATGATTGATGCAAGTGTGTCACAGTGTGCGCGAGTTACGCGCCTTTTTAGCCCGTCATCCGCAATCAAAGGTGGGCTTTGTCCCGACGATGGGCAATTTGCATGCAGGACATTGCCAATTGGTGACGCAGGCCAAGCAGCTCGCGGAGATTGTGGTGGTGAGTATCTTTGTCAATCCCTTGCAGTTTGGGGTGAACGAAGATTTTGGTAGCTATCCACGCACCTTGGCGGCAGACTGTGAACAGTTGGAAGCGGTAGGGGCGGACGTGGTATTTGCGCCTACCGTCACTGAAATGTACCCGGATTTTGATGGGCAGGATTTGCGGCAAGCCGTTGTGATACAACCGCCCGCACTGGCCAATGAATTATGCGGGGCCAGCCGGCCCGGGCATTTTGTCGGCGTGGCAACGGTGGTCGCCAAGCTGTTTAATATGGTGCAGCCGCAGGTGGCCGTGTTCGGCAAAAAAGATTACCAGCAATTGATGGTGATCCGCACGCTGGTGCGGCAACTCAATTTTAACGTCGAGATTGTGGCGGGCGAGACTGTGCGCGAGCCTTCTGGCCTGGCCATGAGTTCTCGCAATGGCTATCTTTCTGCCACAGAAAAAACACAGGCAGCGCAACTTTATCAGCAACTGCAGCGCATCAAGCAGGCGTTGCTGGCAGGCCAGCGGGATTATGCAAGCTTGTGTGAACAGGCGGTGGCTGGGTTAAACCAGCAAGGCTGGCAGGTCGATTATGTAGACATTCGCAGGCAAACAGACCTGACCTTGCCCGATGCGAATGACCAGGCCTGGGTGATTCTGGCGGCTGCCAAGCTTGGTGGGACGCGCCTGATTGATAATTGCGAAGTGAGTCTGTAGACCAAATGCGCCACTTCTAACCATAAATTTATTTTGCGCTAAGCCCTTGATAACTTTATAATTACGTCCTTTTCCGCGCGAGCGGGTGTTCGAGTTAAGGAACGCAATGCAAAGAACCATGTTGAAATCAAAGCTGCATCGGGTACGTGTGACGCATAGTGAGTTGCACTATGAAGGCAGCTGTGCGATTGATGAGGCCTTGCTGGAAGCGGCCAATATTCATGAGTATGAGCAAATCCAGATTTACAACATCAACAATGGTGAGCGTTTTACCACCTATGCGATTCGTGCTGAGCGCCATTCCGGCGTGATCTCTGTCAATGGCGCGGCGGCCCACAAAGCCGATCCTGACGACTTGATTATTATTGCCAGCTACTCGCAATATACAGAAGCTGAATTGGCAAATTACCATCCACAACTGGTTTATGTCGATGCGCAGAACCGCATCGTCCAACAGAAAAACCATATTCCAGCGCAAGCTGCCTGAATTTGAAACCCTCTATGCAACCAAATACTTCATTAATGTCTCTTGAAGACATGAAACTGGCCGTTGTTGACGCGCTGGAAGACATCAAAGCCTTTGATATCACCGTGATGGACGTGCGCGACATGACCGCCATGACCAGTTACATGATCGTCGCCAGCGGCAATTCCACCCGCCAATGCAAAGCCATTGCGGACAATGTGCGCGAAAAGCTTAAAGAAAAAGGCATGGATGCGCGTGGTATTGAAGGCGAAAAAGAAGGCGAATGGGTGCTGGTCGACTTGGGCGACATTGTCGTGCATGTGATGGTGCCTGCTACACGAGCCTATTACAATATCGAGCAGCTGTGGAGCGAGTCACAGTCTCGCCGCGCCGCCTCGGCCGCCTGATTCTGACGCAAGGTCATTCTTTTTATCCCGCATGAAACTCAATATCATCTCGGTCGGCCACAAAATGCCCGACTGGGTGGAGTCTGCCTGCGCGGAATACCTTAAGCGCATGCCGCGCGAACTTGAGACGCGCATCATTGAAATTAAGCCTGACAAGCGCGCTTCGGGCAAAAACAGTGAAGTGGTCCAAGAAGCGGAAGCCAAGCGCATTCTCGAGGTGGTCGGTAAAGACTATCTGGTGGCACTGGATGAGCGTGGGCAGGCTGTCACCACCTTGCAACTGGCCGATAAACTCAAATCCTGGCAGGAAATGGGGCGCGATGTGGCTTTGGTCATAGGCGGTGCTGACGGCTTGCATCCGCAATTGAAAAGTCAGGCGCAATGGTTATTCAGCCTATCCAAGCTCACGATGCCGCATGGCATGGTCAGAGTGATGCTGACCGAGCAACTTTATCGTGCGCATACGGTTCTAAGCAATCATCCTTACCACCGAGAATAAGAATGTCCAATGCCCTGGTCTGGCTGCGTCGCGATTTGCGCGACCATGATCATGCTGCCCTCTACCACGCACTCAAACAACATGCGCAAGTCTATCTCGCATTTGTTTTTGATACTGAAATCCTGGATGCCCTGACCGATAAAGCCGACCGCCGGGTCGAGTTTATCTGGGAAAGCGCACGTGAACTCAAGCAGGCGCTGCAAGCAAGAGGTGCGGATCTGATTGTGTTGCATGGCGCTGCCAGGGAAGAGATTCCTGCCTTGGCAACACGCCTGAAAGTCTCTGCCGTCTATGCAAATCGTGATTATGAGCCCACCGCGATTGCGCGTGATGAGGCCGTCAGACAATCCCTGGCGGCTTTAGGTCAGTCACTGTTTTTGTTTAAAGATCAGGTCTTGTTTGAACAAGACGAGATCCTGACACAGGCTGGTAAGCCTTATGGCGTCTTTACACCCTACAAGAATGCCCACCTGGCAAAACTCAGCCCTTTTTATCTGCAAGCGTATCCAACTGACAAGTATCTCGGTCAACTGGCGCTACTGCCGCCGCAAGCGATGCCCACTTTGGCATCACTTGGGTTTGAGGAGACTAATCTGAAAGCCATGCGTTTGCCGACCGGAATGGCTGGTGCGCAGCAGTTGTTTGATGACTTTCTGCAGCGGATCAGCCAGTATCACGATGCGCGCAATTTTCCTGCCATCAAGGGCGTGTCTTACCTGTCTGTACATTTGCGTTTCGGCACCATTTCAATCCGCCAATTGGCGCATGCGGCCTGGCAATTGACGCAGACCGGCAATGAAGGCGCGGCCATCTGGCTCAATGAGCTCATCTGGCGCGATTTTTATTTCCAGGTTTTGTATCATCGGCCAGACTTGCAGCAGGGCGCGGCTTTCAAGGCTGAATATGAGGGGCTGGCTTTCCCCAATCACCAGCCCTGGTTTGAAGCATGGTGCGCTGGCCAAACCGGTTTCCCGATTGTGGATGCGGCCATGCGGCAGTTGAACCAGACCGGCTATATGCATAACCGGTTACGCATGATTGTCGCCAGTTTTCTGGTCAAGGATTTGCTCATCGACTGGCGATGGGGTGAGCAATATTTCGCACAAAAGCTGATCGATTTTGATTTTGCGGCCAACAACGGTGGCTGGCAGTGGGCGGCCTCTACCGGTTGCGATGCGCAACCGTATTTCAGGATTTTCAATCCACAGTCGCAATCTGAAAAGTTTGATCCGCAAGGCAAATTTATCCGCAAATATGTGCCAGAATTGGCACACCTGAATGATGATCAAATTCATGCGCCATGGGCAGCGAAATACCACAAGCAAAGCTTATTTAATCAAGGCGTTGCATTGAGTTATCCTCGGCCTGTTGTAGATCACGCAATACAGCGGGAACAGGCGTTGCGCCTATACAAAAATAATGTGAAGCCCAAATGACATTTGAGGTAGAATGAAGAACATTTTAATCGGGATTGGGGCGGAGTCTGGATCAAGGCAAAACACAGCCAGTTGGTGGCTGTATCTCAGATATCTTTGTCAAACGCGCTTTAGTTTTTAAAAAGTGATTCCGTTAAGAATAAGCATTGCTTGGTGATTAATGCTATTGCAAGATAAAAAACATGCAGTGTTGGGGATACAAAAAATTTAATACGCCTGAACAGCTTCTGAAATAATGACGAATATGAAAAAATTAAGAGCGATAGTACTGATTGCAACACTGGCAAGTGTGTCTGGCTGTGCAACAACCAATAAAGATCCGCTTGAAGGCCTCAACCGTGGCATCTACAAATTTAATGATGTTGCGGATCGCTATGCGATGAAGCCGGTGGCAAAAGCCTACAAAGCCATCGCCCCTTCGCCGGTACGTACTGGCATCAGCAACTTCTTCAGTAACCTGGGCACCTTGACCACGGTGGTCAATGATCTGTTGCAATTGAAGTTTGCCCAGGCATTCAGTGATGCAGGTCGCTTTGTGATCAATACCACCTTTGGGGTGGTTGGCTTGATTGATGTGGCCAGTATGGACAATATTCCCAAACACCAGGAAGATTTTGGTCAAACCCTGGGCTATTGGGGCATGGGGTCGGGTGCCTATCTGGTGCTGCCAATTTTGGGGCCAAGTACGGTCCGGGATGCCAGCGGGTTGGCGATTGATACCGTGACTTCTGACCCGATTCAATATTTGCACAATATTGGCCAGGTTCGTACTTATTATCAGGTGCGTGCGGTGCAGTTGCTGGATAAGCGTACACAATTGCTTGATGCGACTGATCTCGTCGATAATGCGTCGATTGATCCTTATGCCTTCATGCGTGATGCTTATTTGCAGCGCCGTGCCAGCTTGATTCAGGATGGCTTGGTGCCTCAGGAATTGCTGCAAGACGAGTTTGAGCCCGCGGACGAAGATGTGCCGGCTAAACCAGCGGCGTCTTCCTCTAACAATGGCGAAACCCTATTGCTGCAGTCAGTGACCTCTGTGGATCAGGCTGAACCCGGCAATATGGCTGCGGTCGCCGTGTCTGAGAGTCAAGCCGTAGAATCAATCGCTGCAACGACATTGGATGAGGTGGATGCCTTAGCCTTTGAGGCGACTGCGCAAACTGAAGAGGTTTTGCCGCCATTACTCGAGCAAACGAGCGAAACTGGCGACGAAATGCCTGTGGTTGAAAAAGAGGCGGCAGAAGTCGTGGCTGCCATAGATGAGACGCTGATGGCATTGCCGGCTGAGACTGCACCACAGTAATCCTGTCTGGAAATATAAAAAAGGCTTTGCATTTGCAAAGCCTTTTTTATTGGTGACAACTTGTTTACTGATGGTAATTGGGATGAGCGAACAAGTTTATTCGGATGAGGCGACGGTCATGCGCTCTATCAAAATAGAACCCGTCAGTTTTGAACTGTTGGGAATCACGTCATTACCAATGGCGACGATACTTTTCAGCATGTCTTTCATGTTGCTGGCGATGGTGATTTCTTCGACCGGGTGCACAATGACGCCGTTCTCAACCCAATATCCAGACGCACCGCGTGAGTAGTCGCCAGTCACCATATTCAGGCCATGCCCCAGTAACTCTGTCACCAGCAGCCCCGTGCCCAGTGTTTGCAGCAGCTGTTCAAAGGACTGACCAGTGGATCGGACCAGAATATTGTGCGCACCACCGGCATTGCCTGTGGTTTTGAGCCCCAGCTTGCGGGCGGAGTAGCTGCCCAATAAATAGCCTTGCAGGACGCCATTCTCGACCAGTGTTCTGGTTTGGCAAGCGACACCTTCGCTATCAAAGGCACTGCTGGCCGCCCCTTTGAGCAGAAATGGATGATCTTCAATCTGTAACAACGGGCTGGCGATGGTTTGGCCCAGGCTATCAAGCAGGAAAGAGGATTTTCGATACAAGTTGCCACCAGAAATGGCACTCATGAGGGTACCAATCAGGCCACTGGCCAGCGGTGCTTCAAACAGTACCGGGTATTGCCCGGTTTTGATCGGGCGCGCACCCAGTCGCCTGGCGGTGCGTTCACCAGCGACCTGGCCCACCTGTTCAGGGCTGGCCAGGTCTAGTGCATCGCGGGCACTGCTATACCAGTAGTCGCGTTGCATCAGGCCATCGGCCTCGGCAATCACCGAGCAACTGATACTATGACGTGAACTGGCATAGCCCCCGATAAACCCGTGACTGTTGGCATAGGCGAAGGCGCCGCTTTGCGTATAGACACTGGCTCCCTCGCTGTTACTGATTCTGTGATCTACTGCCAGTGCCGCGCTTTCGCAACGTTTGGCCAGCGCCAGCGCTGCATCGACATCGACTTGCCAGGGATGATGCAGAGACAGGTCAGGAAACGAGGTTGCCATCAAGTCAGCGTCAGCCAGGCCACAGAATGGGTCCTGCGCCGTATACTTGGCGATATTGCAGGCCGCTTCGACCGTATCACGCAAGGCTTGCGGACTCAGGTCTGAGGTGCTGGCATAGCCTTTTTGCTGACCAAAATAGACCGTGACCGAGCAGCCCTTATCGCGGTTGTACTCAATATTCTCAGTCTCGCCCTGGCGCACAGACACACTCTGACCCATGCCAAAACTGACTTCGGTTTCGGCACTGCTGGCACCGGCTGTTTGTGTCAAACGAATAATGTCTTGGGCGATTTGTTGTAGTTGGTCTGCTTGCATGCTGGCTTGCTTGTTTTTAGCTTGGCGGTTAAAGCTGTTATCATACCGTGATTTGGCAGAGATTGCTTTTAACATGACATCTGAAACCTTTGATGATTCCCAACCCAGTAAAACCCGCCTCAAGGCTGAGGCGGATGCCGCGCAGGACATTGGCCGACAACTGGTGGCGCTCCCCAAGGATAAACTGAAAAAACTGGCGCTGGAAGAATCCCTGATGGATGCGATTGCCGAAGCCAAGCGCATTACCTCGAATGGTGCCATCCGTCGTCAAATGCAATATATCGGGCGCCTGATGCGTGAAACAGATTTGGCCCCGATTGTTGAGCAGTTGCAAAAGTGGGAAGGCAAGCATCAGGAAGAAAATGCCCGCTTTCACCAAATGGAACGGTGGCGGTCACGCTTGCTCGAAGACAGCAAGGCCATCGAATTATTTATTGCTGAATATCCGCAGACCCCTGTGCAGCAAATGCGTACCTTGATCCGTAATGCGAATAAGGAGCATGCTGCCGGCAAGCCGCCTAAAAGCAGCCGCGAATTATTTAAAATAATCCGCGAATTGATGGAAGGTGTGGCGGTAGAGGATGACTTGCAGGCGATAGCGGGTACTGAGGAAGACGAATTGGATGAAGATTGAACGTGATTGGCGGTCGCCAACACAGCTTGATCATGCTGACATAAGCAGCTTTTGAAAAGGGGGACAAGTATGCACACCACACCAATAGATATCGAACTCGACCTGATGGGCCTGGACAGTCCGTTGCCCATGCTGAAAACCATCGAAAAACTGGAGGAGTTGTTGCCCGGTCAGGTGTTGTCCGTGAAAACGACCTCTGCTGGCAGCGAACAGAATATCCGCAACGTGATTAATCATCACCCGGTCAAGTTGTTGTCTGTGCACAAAGAAGGCGGTGTCTTTCACTTTTTGATCCAGAAAGAAACCACTCTGGCGGCTGACTAGTCACTGAGCGGGTGTGGCCCTGGGCTCCGGGCTTCGTCTGACCCCTTCCAACACACGGCGCGCGCCGTGTGTTTAATGATCTGTATTGGTTTGCTTAGGGGGTAACAAGAACTTGCCTGGCTGGCGATACAGTGCACTTAATAATTCCAGCCAAAAAGCCTTCCAGTGGCGATAGCGCACTTTTCGTGACTTCATTGCAACGTAGATTGCCAGGCCGAAACTGGTAATGAGGTTGATGGTGCCGACCAGGGCAATGCCCAAAATGGTGGTGCCCACAATGTATTGGCTGACCTGAAAATCAAGCGCCGGGAACGAGTAACCGGCAAAAGCCGCAACAAAGGTCACGTGACGGATGTCGAGCGGCAATCCCAGCATGACCCCCAGCCCTGAGGCAAATCCCAACAGGCAACCAAAGTAAAAATTCCCCGCCAGTGCGCCCAGGTTATGACGAATATAGTCGGTAATGCGCCCCAGACGTTCTTTGCCCAGCAAGGACTGCAACCAGCCCAAATGTTGCAGGCGTTCTGGAATCCGGTTGTAGGCGGCCAGGTTGTCGTGGTAGCCGGCAATCAGGCCTGACAAAAACAAACATACCCCGGCGACTGCCGCATAGAGAGCGGTCAGGCTGATCAGCGGGTTATTGTTGTCCAGCAGGCTATGTGCTTTTTCGCTGCCAATAAAGTGATGGCCAGTGCTTTGCATAAACAGCCAGTCAATCAGTATGGCCACCGGAATCACCACCACCACGTTGCCTAAAATCGCAATCGTCTGGCTGCTCGTAGTTTGTGCCACAATATTGATCAGATTGTGTATGTTTTTACTGTCATGGCCATGGTCATCTATGGTTGAAGCAATGGTTGCAGCGGTCATCGCAGGCTGCTTGGTGGCCACCGTGAAGTGCAACAGGTGAATGATGACAAAGCCCAGGCCATAATTGAGGCTAAACAAAATGGCCTCGGTCAGCGGTGGCAGGTGATAGCTGGCAATCATGATTTTAAACATCGCCATAAAGGCAAT
This sequence comes from Methylophilus sp. YYY-1, assembly GCF_029132825.1. Classification (NCBI taxonomy): domain Bacteria; kingdom Pseudomonadati; phylum Pseudomonadota; class Betaproteobacteria; order Nitrosomonadales; family Methylophilaceae; genus Methylophilus; species Methylophilus sp. YYY-1. The sequence continues at coordinate 874,855 of NZ_WOVG01000001.1, read as the reverse complement.
GATGAGGCCCGCGCCCATGGCTGAGCCCATGAGCTTGAAATATTCACCGCGATGTTGCGCAATGTAATGCTCGCCAGTATGGCTGGCATTTTCAGTGACGCGCAAGGCCAGCAATTCCGTATTTTGGCGCCAGTAATCCGACAGGTTATTTTTCTTGCATTCGGCATCCACCAGCTGTTTCAGCAAGCTGGTGATTGCCTGGCTCACATCATGCTTGAGAATGAGCCCATGCAGAATGTCTACCACCAGTTGCATGCGCTGAATCTGTTGCAAAATTCTTTGCATCAGCGCCGTCAGCGAGATGCTGGTGCCGGTTTTGGCATTCGCCTTGCGGATTTCATAGGTCAGTTGCTCACAACGCTTGAGCACACTGTAGAGATGTTGCACATCTTCAGCCTGGATGCTGCCCAGCGCCAAAAACTTTTGAATTTCAATATTTTGCGTGATAAAGGGCGAGCTGTTTGATTCGAGATCTTCATGCTGCAAAATCAGCTCGGGGTCCAAGCCAGACGCCGATAGCCTGAAAGACAGCACTTGCAGGGCATCCTTGAGCTCCTGGATGCAGTTTTGCTGCAATTGCCAGTCGCCTCGGCTGATGTCCAATGTCTGCATAAAGTCTCGCCAGACCTGGTCGGGCATGCCGGTGACCCAGTCAGCATCATCGTTTTGATGAAAAATCTGGCCAAAGATATCCTTGAGATATTTAGGGTCCGGTACGTCTGGCAGGATTTTATGCGAAAGCCGACGATAAATTTCGGTAAAAAAGCCGAGGTCTGATTGAATGCCGTGGTCTGAATACAGCGATATCACGCTCTTTTCGTTGAGCAGTCTCAGCACGCTGTTGCGCAATAACAAGGCAAACTGTGGATGCTGTTGCAGCAGGAAGCACAAGGCCTGCAAGGCATTGCTCGCACTTTCAATATCCGAAGAGTCCTTAGGACGGATATTGTCGAACAACGCTCGAATAAACTGAATATCGTCAATATCACCGGCCGCTTCGCGTGCGGCCTGGTGGTCAAAAATCGGTTGAAACATGTAAAACGCTTTCTTGGATGCTTGATTTGGCAAGGATAACACGCCAAACGTTTAGAGCTGGGCCTCTAGCGAGAGGGGTTCACTTTGACGTTCCATCTCTAACTTAACCACTTTGCCGCGGTACTTGCGCACGAGGGTGGAGAGCGTGGCTGCATCTTCTACTTTTTCCTGGTTGATGCTGAGTAGCTGATCGCCGCGTTGCAGGCCTGCTTTTTCGGCAGACGAGCCATGAATTACGGCAATCACGCGCACGCCGGGGGTAGGCAGGCGTTCACTCTCACCACCAGATTGTTTTTGCACCAGTTTGATCACATGGATGCCTAGTAAAGGAGGCGGCAGTTTTGCCCAGAAACTTGCGTAATAACGATATTTGCCCGGGCTGGCAGCCATGTCTTTTTCCGTCAGCGACTGACCTTTTTTCACGGCTTCCTTGATCATCTCCATCTTGGAGGCTGGCGAAGTGTTGCCCGCTTTTTTCACATAGACCAGAATGCTATCGGCTTGGAGGCTGCGGCCATGGTCTAGTGCCAGTTCTGGCGGGACTTCCCCCGCTTCAAAACTGCTAAAGCCCATCAAGTCATAGCCATCTTCGAGCATTCTGATGTTGTCGTCATCCCGGCGCACGCCACTGAGCAACTGCGGCTCAGGATTGGCTTGCAAGGAGTGCAGGTTCCCCTGGTTTTGTGCCTGGTAATGTGTGACGTAGGGGTTTTCTTCGGCAGAGACGCGTTGACTCGTGAGCATACAGGCGAGGGCCAAGCACATGGACAACCACATGAGCCCGCCTAGGATGAGCGGACGTTTTAAGGGGGGGGAATGCCTGCTTGCATGCGCTTGGTTCATCTCGTTCTCCATGATCGATTGTCACATTGTAATGTTATGATGTATTGGTACATTAACACAGACCAACTTCTGATAGACCACGTTATGCAACAACAATTCACGCGTGTTGGACTTGTTTCCATCAGTGATCGCGCTTCACAGGGCATTTATGAGGATAAGGGCATTCCATCGCTGACTGCGTGGTTGCAACAGGCGCTCACTTCGCCTTACCACGTCATCCCCCGGCTGATTGCCGATGAGCAGGCCACCATTGCCGAGACGCTCAGGCAATTGGTGGATGAAGAGGCCTGCCACCTGATTTTGACTACCGGTGGCACGGGTCCGGCCTTGCGCGATGTCACACCTGAAGCTACCTTATCGGTCGCTGATCGTGAGATGCCGGGCTTTGGCGAACAAATGCGCCAGATCAGTCTGAGGTTTGTGCCTACGGCGATTTTGTCGCGGCAAGTGGCGGTGATCCGCAAGCAATGCCTGATTATCAATTTGCCCGGGCAGCCAAAGTCTATTCAGGAAACGCTGGAAGGCCTCAAGGATGGCGAAGGTAAAACGGTAGTGCCGGGCATCTTTGCGGCGGTGCCATATTGCCTGGACTTGCTGGCAACCCCTGATGCGCCCATGCCTTATCTGGAAACAGATGCACGCGTGGTTCAGGCGTTCAGGCCCAAGTCGGCGCTCAAGCCCCAGGCTTGATCTCTTCATCTTCATTCAGGATACCCATGCGTTTTTCTCTGATTGCCAAAATCATCTTTATTGCCTGCTTGGCACTACTGACTTACCTGTTGCTGATAGAAATGGCGCCTGCCGAGCAGCGCTTTCCTTATCTGGACAAGATACAGCACATCGTCGCGTTTGGCGGTGTCACTTTTTGGGCAGGATTGGCCTATCCCGCCCGGCAACAATGGCTGATGCTCGGCTTGTTGATTTATGGCGGTCTCATGGAGGTGCTACAGGGGCTGCTCACCGTGACCCGTCAGCCCAGCGTCTATGACTGGCTGGCTGATAGCGTGGGTATCTTGCTGGCATGGGGCGTTGTCATCTTGTGTCTGCGCTGGTGGCAGCATCGCCGTGGCTGAATTTGATCTGATTGCCCAATATTTCACCAGGCAAGCAGCGGTTGATCTGGGGGTAGGGGATGACGCTGCGCTGGTTAGCGTGCGTCCAGGCTATCAATTGGCGGTTTCGGCCGATATGTCGGTTTCAGGCACACATTTTTTTGCCGAGGCACAGCCCTTTGCCATTGGCTGGAAGTCGATGGCAGTGAATATCAGTGATATGGCGGCGATGGGAGCCGAGCCTAAATGGGCCACGCTGTCCATCGCATTGCCCGAGGTGGATCATCCGTGGTTACGCCAATTCAGTGACGGCCTGTTTGCCTGTGCGGATGCCTTTGGTGTTGCTTTGATCGGCGGCGATACCACCCGCGGCCCACTTAATATTGCCATCAATATCCTGGGCGAAGTGCCTCGTGGCCAGGCCTTGCAACGTAATGGTGCTAAGGCAGGCGAGGATATCTGGGTCAGTGGTTGTTTAGGGCAGGCGGCACTATGGCTACAACACCGTTTAGGGCATCTGCCTCTGCATGCCGATGATATTGTGATGCTCGCCACTGCCATGCATCATCCGCAGCCAAGAGTGCGTCTGGGCTTGGCCTTGCGTGGCATGGCAAGCGCTGCACTCGATATTTCGGATGGTTTGCTGGCCGATTTGGGCCATATGTTGCAGGCCTCCAGGGTTGGCGCTGAAATGGATTGGCGCGCTTTGCCGCTGCCACGACTGCAAACGCCATTGGGTGAAGAGGCACTGCAGCAAGCCGTGCTGGCAGGCGGGGATGATTATGAATTATGTTTTACTGCCGCTCCCCAGCACCGGGAGGCGCTGCTGGCCCTGTCGCAGCAATTGAATCTGCCGCTGAGTCGCATTGGTAAAACCACTGCCAGCCCCGGTTTAACCGTGCTGAACGGCAACGTGCCTCTGGATATTGCAAAGAAAGGATATCAGCATTTTGGCTAAGCATAGTCAGTCATCGTTACCGAGTTGGCGGCTGCTGTGGTCACACCCGCTGCATTGTCTGAGTTTGGGTCTGGGCACGGGTTTGTCACCCAAAGCACCTGGTACCGTGGGCACGCTGCTGGGCTTTCCCTTGTACTGGCTGTTGATGCATTTACCTTTAACCCAGCAATGGCTTGCTTTGGCCGCACTTTTCTTGCTGGGCGTCTGGTGCTGCGCGTTTACCGGACGTGCGCTCGGGGTCAGTGACCACGGTGCGATTGTCTGGGATGAAGTTGTGGCCATGGCTGCGGTTTTGGTCACAGTCCCCTCGGGGTTAGGCTGGGGAGCGGCTGCATTTGCACTGTTTCGGCTGTTTGATATCTGGAAGCCGTTTCCGATCAGCTGGGTGGATCAGCGCGTGAAAGGCGGCCTGGGGGTCATGCTGGATGATGTGCTGGCCGCGTTCATGGCAATAGTGGTACTGCAATGGTTACAAGGGATAATGTAATGCCCACCATGCTGGAACTCAGTGCAAGCCTGGGGCAGGCCTTGCAGGCCAGAGGGTGGCAATTGGCGCTGGCCGAGTCTTGTACTGGTGGCCTGATTGCACAATCGATGACGGCCGTTGCCGGAAGCTCAGCCTGGTTTGACCGTGGTTTTGTTACCTACAGCAATGCCGCCAAAACCGACATGTTGGGCGTCCCGGCGGTGCTAATAGACGAACATGGAGCGGTCAGCGAAGCGGTGGCACAGGCCATGGCCGTCGGCGCGTTAGAACACAGTTTGGCGAATATCAGTGGTGCGGTGACTGGCATTGCCGGGCCGGGCGGTGGGTCTGCTTACAAGCCGGTGGGGATGGTATGTTTTGCCTGGGCCACCCGGCAACCTGGACCGCCTCATGTGCTGGTGCACACCCAGTATTTTACCGGCGATCGCCAGCAGATACGTGAACAGGCCGCCGGTTATTTATTGACGGCCCTGTTATGTAGCGTGACGTCAGAAGTGTGATCAATTAATCGTCGTGGTGATGATGGTGGTGGTGACCACGTCCCCATCCGCCACCATAGTAGTTGCGCGGGCCATAGTTGTAACCGCCGTAGCCACCATTGCCATAAGAGAACTGAATAAACCCGGGACCTGGTGGTGGTACTGGTGCGGAATAGGTCACTGTAGGGGGGCTATAGTAGTAACGGCTTTGTGGATGTGGGTAAATGACCACTGGCGGCGGTGCATAAACCACGGCAGGCGGCGCGTAGTAAGCGGGTGGGTAAGGGTTGCCTACCACCACGCCCACCGACCAGTTATCTTGTGCTTGCGCGCTGACTGCCGCGATACTCGCCAGCGCCAACGTCAGAATCAGTTTAAAGACTTTCATAAATGCTCCTCTAGCGGAAAACAAATGCATGCTCCCTGATCTATTTAACGCAGTTGCCGGGCCGCGGTTGACAGCACCATTCACGCATGCAGCTACGCAATTGCCTCAGGCCAGAATGGCTGGGCATTTATTCATGGCAACGCCATTTCACTGATGGTCGATTTATGAAATAATTAGAGGTTATTGTTTGGATTATATCGCGTTTGTGCAAGCAACGCATTTTATCGCTAAAAGAAGGTAATCAGCATGGATGACAACAAAAGCAAAGCGCTCGCCGCCGCACTCTCTCAAATTGAAAAGCAGTTCGGCAAAGGCTCCATTATGCGCATGGGCGATGCTGATATCGGCGAAGACCTGCAAGTCGTTTCCACCGGTTCATTGGGTCTGGATATCGCACTCGGCGTAGGCGGATTGCCACGCGGCCGCATTGTGGAGATTTATGGCCCGGAGTCTTCCGGTAAAACCACCTTGACCCTGCAAGTGATTGCCGAAATGCAAAAATTAGGCGGCACCGCTGCTTTTATTGATGCAGAGCATGCGCTAGACCCGCAATACGCCTCTAAATTAGGCGTGAATGTCCCTGATTTGCTGATTTCGCAACCCGATACTGGCGAACAAGCCTTGGAAATAGCCGATATGCTGGTGCGTTCCGGCTCAGTGGATATTGTGGTGGTCGACTCGGTGGCGGCGTTGACGCCACGCGCTGAGATTGAAGGTGAAATGGGCGACAGCCACATGGGCTTGCAGGCGCGCTTGATGTCACAAGCCTTGCGTAAACTCACCGGCAATATCAAACGTACCAATACGCTGGTCATCTTCATTAACCAGATTCGGATGAAAATTGGTGTCATGTTTGGCAACCCGGAAACGACAACCGGCGGTAACGCGCTTAAATTCTACGCTTCTGTGCGACTGGATATCCGCCGCACAGGCGCGATCAAGAAAGGTGACGAAGTCATTGGCTCCGAAACCAAAGTCAAAGTGATTAAAAACAAAGTCGCGCCACCATTTAAACAAGCCGAGTTTGACATTATGTATGGCGAAGGCATCTCGCGGTTGGGTGAGATTATTGAGTTGGGCGTGAACCTGAAAATGGTGGAAAAAGCCGGTGCATGGTTTAGCTATAACGGCGAAAAAATCGGCCAAGGCAAAGAAAACGCCAAAGAGTTCTTGCGTGAGCATCCAGAAATCGCAGCGGAAATTGAAGCGAAAATTCGCGCCAATGCCAAAGTGCTGGCAGATATTCTGCCTTCAGCGCGCGGCGAGGATGATTAAGGTTTTTGCGAGCCTGAGTGAGGCGCGCTTTTGACGTTTGGTTTTTCTCTTTGAGCGCTGTACGCACTGTGGCCTAAAATTCAATGGCTAATCTGGAAAAAACCTTACGCCAACGCGCTTTAGAATACTTGGCCAAGCGTGAGTATTCATACACGGAGTTGGGGCAAAAGCTAAAGGCCTATGCCGAAGAAGCGGACGACCTCCCGGCTTTGTTGGATGATTTTAAACAGCGCGGCTGGTTGAGTGACGCCAGATTCACCGAGCAATTGGTCCATGCCCGTAAAGCCAAATTTGGCAGTGCGCGTGTCGCCAACGAGCTACGTGAAAAAGGGGTAGACGATACCTTGATAGCAGAAGCCGTTGCAGGCCTGCAGGACAATGAAGTTGCACGCGCCAGCGAAGTCTGGCGCAAAAAATTTAAAGCGGCCCCGATAACACGCGAGGAGTGGGCAAAACAGGCCCGCTTCTTACAGAGTCGGGGTTTTACGTTTGATGTAATTAAACACATTTTGAATAGACACGCAGAAGATGACAGTTAAGTACGGGCAAAAACCTTCCAGCAAACAAATCCGCCAGGCGTTCCTGGATTTCTTTGCTTCAAAAGGCCACCAAGTGGTAGCTTCTAGTTCACTGGTGCCGCATGGTGACCCCACCTTGCTGTTTACCAACGCAGGCATGAACCAGTTTAAAGATGTGTTCCTCGGCTTTGACAAGCGTGCCTATACGCGTGCGGCGACCGCACAAAAATGTGTACGCGCCGGTGGTAAGCACAACGATCTTGAGAATGTGGGCTATACCGCGCGTCACCATACCTTCTTCGAGATGCTGGGTAACTTCAGTTTTGGGGATTACTTCAAGCGCGATGCCATTACCTTTGCCTGGGAACTGTTGACTGAAGTCTACGCTTTACCCAAAGAACGCTTGATGGTCACCGTGTATGCTGAGGATGATGAAGCCTACGATATCTGGAACAAAGAAGTGGGCGTCCCTGCTGACAAGATTGTTCGTATTGGGGACAACAAGGGCGCGCGTTATGCCTCAGATAACTTCTGGATGATGGGCGATACCGGTCCTTGTGGCCCCTGTACCGAGATTTTCTATGACCACGGTGCGCATATTCCTGGCGGGCCGCCAGGCTCCCCGGATGAAGATGGTGACCGCTTTATCGAAATTTGGAATAACGTGTTCATGCAGTTCAACCGCGATGAAGCGGGGGTGATGCATCCGTTGCCTAAGCCATCGGTCGATACCGGCATGGGCTTAGAGCGTATTTCTGCCGTGTTGCAAGGCGTGCATGCGAACTACGAAATTGATTTGTTCCAAGCATTAATCAAAGCCGCAGCGCGCGAAACCAACACCGCTGACTTGGACAGTCCTTCTCTCAAAGTTCTGGCTGACCATATCCGCGCCTGTAGCTTCCTGATCGCCGATGGCGTGATCCCAGGCAATGAAGGCCGTGGCTATGTGTTGCGCCGCATTATTCGCCGCGCGATTCGTCATGGATACAAACTAGATTGTCGTGCTGCTTTCTTCCATAAGCTGGTACCAGATCTGGTGGCTGAAATGGGTGAGGCTTACCCTGAGTTGACCAGCAACCAGGCGCGTGTTGCGGAGGTGCTCAAGCAGGAGGAAGACCGTTTCTTCGAAACGATAGAGAACGGCATGCAGATTCTGGAAGCCGAACTGGCGACCAAGCCCGCCGTGTTCAATGGCGATCTCGCCTTTAAGCTGCACGATACCTTTGGTTTCCCGCTGGACCTCACCGCCGACATCTGCCGCGAACGTGGCGTGACGGTGGATACCGCTGGCTTTGATGCGTCCATGGCGCGCCAAAAAGATCAAGCGCGTGCGGCGGGCAAGTTCAAAATGGCGCTCAATCTTGAATATGACGGCGCTGCGACCACATTCCACGGTTATGACGAGCTGGAAACCGCTGCCAAAGTCCTGGCGTTATATAAAGATGGCAGTGCTGTACAAACACTGAATGAAGGTGACCTCGGCGTGGTTGTGCTTGACCATACACCGTTCTATGCTGAATCCGGTGGCCAGATTGGCGATAGCGGAGAGCTCAAGTCTGCCAACGGTATTTTTGCCGTAGAGGATACACAAAAAATTCAGGCAGCCGTGTTCGGCCATCATGGCGTACTCAAAACCGGGTCTTTGTCTGTAGGGGATGCGTTGGCGGCTAAAGTCAATCTGCAGGCGCGCGCCAGTACCATGCGTAATCACTCGGCAACGCATCTGATGCACAAGGCCTTGCGTGAAGTGCTGGGTGAGCATGTGCAGCAAAAAGGCAGCCTGGTCGATACGGAAAAAACCCGTTTTGACTTTGTGCATAATGCGCCGATGACTGATGCTGAGATTGCCAGGGTAGAAGCGTTGGTCAATGCCGAGATTTTAGCCAATGCGGCGACACAAGCGCGCTTGATGGATATTGAGTCTGCGCAAAAAACGGGCGCCATGATGCTGTTTGGCGAGAAATATGGCGATGAAGTACGCGTGCTGGATATCGGATCTTCGCGCGAGTTGTGTGGCGGTACCCATGTCAGCCGCACTGGCGATATTGGACTGTTTAAAATTACCTCCGAGAGTGGCGTAGCGGCAGGCGTACGCCGTGTCGAAGCCACCACGGGCGAGGGCGCGTTGAAGCTGGTGCAATCCCAGCAATCGCTGATTAATCAGGTGGCAGGTGAGCTCAAAGCCCCTGCACATGAAGTCCCAGCCAAAATTGCGCAAGTGATGGATCACGTTAAGTCACTCGAAAAAGAGTTGGCGCGTTTGAAATCCAAACTCGCCTCTTCACAAGGCGACGATCTGGCGACGCAAGCCCTGGAAGTCAATGGCGTTAAAGTATTGGCTGCTGCCTTAGACGGTGCAGATGCCAATGCCTTGCGCGAGACCATGGATAAACTCAAGGATAAACTCAAATCTGCCGTCATTGTTTTGGCGAGCGTGGCAGAGGGCAAGGTCAGTCTGGCTGCAGGCGTGACTGCTGACTTGACTGGCAAAGTCAAGGCGGGCGAGCTGGTGAATCATGTTGCAGGCCAGGTGGGTGGTAAGGGTGGTGGCAAGCCAGACATGGCCATGGCCGGCGGCACTGAACCCGCAAATCTGCCACAGGCACTGGCGAGTGTCAAAGCCTGGGCAGAAGCTAAACTAAATTAACTCAATTGATTAACAGAGCAAAATAATGGCATTAATCGTACAAAAATATGGTGGCACCTCAGTCGCCAATCCCGAGCGTATCCGCAATGTGGCGCGTCGTGTGGCACGTTACAAGGCCATGGGCCATCAAGTGGTGGTCGTGGTGTCAGCCATGTCAGGTGAAACCAATCGCCTGATTTCACTGGCCAAGGAAATCATGCCGGATCCAGATCCGCGCGAGCTGGATGTGATGGTGTCTACCGGTGAGCAGGTCACCATAGGCATGACCGCTCTGGCATTGATGGAGCTCGGTATCAAGGCCAAAAGCTATACCGGCACCCAGGTGAAAATTCTCACGGATGATGCGTTTACCAAAGCGCGTATTCTGGACATTGACCAGCACAACCTGAAACAAGACCTTGATGACGGCTATGTCTGCGTGGTCGCCGGTTTCCAGGGCGTGGATGCCCATGGAAATATCACCACGCTGGGCCGTGGCGGCTCTGATACGACAGGCGTAGCGTTGGCTGCAGCACTCAAGGCTGATGAATGCCAGATTTATACCGATGTGGATGGTGTGTATACCACTGACCCGCGTGTGGTGCCAGAAGCGCGCCGGCTGGAAAAAATCACCTTTGAAGAAATGCTTGAACTGGCCTCGCAAGGCTCCAAAGTACTGCAAATCCGCTCGGTTGAGTTTGCTGGCAAATACAAGGTTAAGTTACGTGTGCTCTCCAGCTTTGAAGAAGAGGGTGACGGCACGCTGATTACATTCGAAGAAAATGAGGAAAACATGGAAGATCCAATTATCTCCGGCATCGCTTTTAACCGCGATGAGGCGAAAATTACCGTAGCAGGCGTGCCTGATAAGCCAGGGATTGCTTATCAGATTCTTGGTCCTGTTGCCGATGCCAACATTGATGTGGATATGATTATCCAGAACGTGGGCGCAGACGGCACAACAGATTTTACCTTTACCGTACATAAAAACGAAATGAACAAAGCGCTGACAATTCTGCGCGACAAGGTTCAAGGTCATATCCAGGCGCGTGAAGTCACTGGTGACGATAAGATCGCAAAAGTGTCTGTCGTAGGTGTAGGGATGCGTTCGCATGTGGGTATCGCTAGCCAGATGTTCCGTACATTGGCTGAAGAGGGCATCAATATTCAAATGATCTCTACCAGTGAAATCAAGATCGCAGTGGTGATCGAAGAGAAGTATATGGAGCTGGCTGTGCGCGTGTTACATAAGGCGTTTGGCCTGGAAAACGCATAATCGCAAACGCACGAATAAAGAAATAAAACATTCTTCTTTTTTGCGTTGATTTTTGAAGGGTTTTCACGTAGTATGGCGCCCTTCAATGCAGTAGCAATACTGCAAAGAAAACAGCATCAGCTGTGTTGGTATTATTAAGGCGTCATTGTTTTAATAAGGTGAGCTGGCCGAGTGGTCGAAGGCACTTCCCTGCTAAGGAAGCATACGGGCTTAAACCTGTATCGAGGGTTCGAATCCCTCGCTCACCGCCAAATACCTGGGTTTAACGATTCAAGGGTTTGGTAAATTAGGGTGTCATCGTTGCTTGGACCCCTCCACAAAGCTGAAACTTATGTTATAATGCTGTTTTTGTTGCAAAGCAACAAACCTTGGCGCCCGTAGCTCAGTTGGATAGAGTATTTGGCTACGAACCAAAGGGTCGGGCGTTCGAATCGCTCCGGGCGCGCCAAAAATAAAAGCCTTGTTTCTTTCCGAGAAGCAAGGCTTTTTTCTTTTATTGATCCCTGTTCAACATTACATATCTTAAAGCTCATCAGTGCGTTGATACATCGCTGATACGCGCTGAACATAGCGATGATGATGGCGGTATGATATGCTTCAGCTTTTCATTTAATTGGTGTTTCAGTGTCTCTTCAGGCTTGTTTGGCGCGGATTACAGGCGATATGCAGCAGGTGGATGCCGTTATTCGCCAGTCTTTGTCATCCCAAGTTCCGCTGATTAATCAAATTTCGGAATACATCATTCATAGTGGTGGCAAACGCTTGCGTCCAACGTTGGTGTTGATGGCCGCTGATCTGGCCGGGCGTGTAACACCAGACCACCATGCTCTGGCAGCCATTGTCGAATTTATTCATACAGCCACTTTATTGCATGATGATGTGGTTGATGCCTCCGAACTGCGTCGAGGCAAATCTACCGCCAATCATGTGTATGGCAATCCTGCCAGTGTGCTGGTCGGCGATTTTCTGTATTCACGTTCCTTTCAGATGATGGTCAGGCTGCAAAACATGCGTGTGATGGAAATCCTGGCCGATGCCACCAATGTGATTTCCGAAGGCGAAGTGCTACAGCTGCTCAATGTGCGCAATATCGGCGTTAGCGAGCAGGATTACTTGCAGGTCATCCACTTTAAAACTGCCAAGCTGTTTGAAGCGGCGACCCGTCTGGGAGCAGTGCAGTGCCAGGCCAGCGTCGCGCAAGAAGAGGGACTGGCCAAGTATGGCATGCACTTGGGCACGGCCTTTCAGCTCATAGATGATGTGCTGGATTTGACTGGAGACAGCGAAAAAATTGGAAAAACCCTGGGCAATGACCTGGCCGAGGGAAAAGTCACCTTACCAATGTTGTATGCCATCCAGCAAGCGCCAACCGCGAAAGCGGACTTGGTCAAGCAGGCCTTGTTAGAAGGGCAGGTCACCCAGCTAGATGCCGTGCTGGAGATTTTGCATGCCGTGAAGGCATTTGATTATGTACGCGCCGTGGCGCAAAAAGAAGCAGAACAGGCCTGTGAAGCACTGGCCATTTTTGAACTGACGCCCGCCAAACAGGCTTTGCTGGATTTGGCCCAGTTTTCGGTCAACCGGCAACATTAAGGTGTCGCCTGCTTGCAGGCAGGCGACAACACCTAAAAGATACCGGCTGAACCAAACACCGGGTTAATTCAGGGCGATAGGCTCGCCACTCATGTGGTAGTAGCTGAGGCGCGCGCAGTCGTTGGTCGCATGGGTCAATGCGCCATCAAACAAGGATTTTCCATTGACATCGACGACGGCATAGCCGTTGTGATACAGGGTCACCTCTGCCTGCAGGTCGCTCTCTGCTGACGCCATCGCTTTTTGCAAACGATGATGATTCGAAGAGCGCATCGCAAAGCTTACGCAGTTTTCCTCTTCTTCTTCACTGTAGACTTCCCAGTGTGATTGTCCTGTCAGTTTGGTGAGCCATCCAGGTAAATCGACTTCTACTCGACAAATCACTGGCTCATCCCAGGCAGGATGCTCAACCTCGTTCAACTCAACTTCGGTTGGCGATGTAAATTTGATTTGATCAGACATAGGCAACTTCCTTCTATAGATAACAGATGCCACTTCACACAGACGCAAACCACTAAAGTTGCTGTGTCATGACCATCTTACACATAAATGGTGACTTGCAAACAGTTTTCAAGCTAGAAGAATGCGCTTTTAAAGCAGTTTTGCACTTTGTCAGCCTTGCCTATGGGCATCAACGATGAGATGATGCAGCAACCTTATCTTTGTTATCGGCATCATGCACGAAATCCTTGAACCTGTTTTAAGTCTGCTGCGCACGCAGCCTCATGCCCTGCAAGCCACCTGTCTGGTCTTTGGTTTGCTGGTTGGCAGCTTTCTCAATGTAGTGATTCATCGTCTGCCCAAAATGATGGAGCGTGAATGGCAGGCCAGTTGCCTGGATTTACAGGGGCAAGAGGTGCCTGATCAACCCAAATACAATCTTGTGGTGCCGCGTTCGACCTGCCCGCATTGCGGACACCAGATTACGGCACTCGAGAATATTCCTGTGATCAGCTATCTATTCTTACGTGGACGCTGTAAAGCCTGTCATGCGCCGATTTCAATGCGTTATCCGTTGGTTGAATTGCTGACCGGCGGCCTATCGGTTGCGGTGGCTGTGCAATATGGCTATAGCCATTTGACCTTGTTTGCACTGGCATTTGTATTTGCGCTGGTTGCATTGACCTTTATTGATTTTGATACGCAACTGTTGCCTGATGACATTACCTTGCCGCTGTTGTGGCTGGGGCTGTTGCTTAACCTCAAAGATGGGTTTACCGACCTCTCGTCAGCCGTGATCGGTGCCATGGCCGGTTATCTGGTGTTATGGGCGGTCTACTGGCTATTTAAGCTCGTGACAGGTAAAGAGGGCATGGGGTACGGTGATTTCAAGCTGCTGGCGGCGATCGGGGCCTGGTTCGGCTGGCAACTGCTGCCCGCGGTCATTTTATTGAGCTCGGTGGTTGGTAGTGTGATCGGCATCGGCTTGATTCTGCTCAAAGGCAAAACCCGCCAAACTGCGATTCCTTTTGGTCCTTTTTTAGCCCTGGGCGGCATCGCAGCCCTGTTTTATGGGCAAACTCTGGCCACTTATTATTTAGTGCCTTAACGGGAGCAGCACATGGCAAAAGTGGTGGCTGTGACCGGCGGTATCGGCAGTGGTAAAAGCGAGGCGTGTGCAGCATTTTCTGTCTTAGGCGTGCCTGTGGTGGATCTGGACCACATAGCGCACGCAATGAGTGAACCGGGTAGTCCGGCCATGCAAGCTGTGCGGGTGGCTTTTGGCGACCACATGTTTGAGGCAGATGGACGTCTCAGCCGGGCAACACTGCGCGCGCACGTGTTTGAGCACCCAGAAGCCCTCGAACAACTGAATCAGATCATGCACCCGGCGATCCGTGCTGAGGCCGTACAGCAAATTGCCCAGTATGCCAGTCATCCGTATGTGATTCTGGCGATCCCATTACTGGTCGAGAGCCGCGAGGATTGGTCCATGATAGATCATGTACTGGTGATCGATTGCGATGAGGAGACGCAATTGCAGCGGGTCATGCAACGCAGTCAGCTCTCTGCCGAAATGGCACAAGCCATCATGGCGTCGCAAAGTCCGCGAGAGGCGCGGCTGGCGATCGCGGATACCGTGATTGAAAACCAGCTGACACTCGCCGATTTACAGCAAAAAGTGCTGCAATTTCACAAAAATTTCTCTAAAACTTGCCTCTGAGTTAAAAGGGTTTCATAATCAAACTTTTATTGCATACTTTTCAAGTATCAGCTGACAGAAAAGGCTGCCGTGTCGAGCTACGAATTTCCATTTAACGAGCGCATCAGAACCTATCTTCGTCTTGAAGACCTGTTCAACAAGATGCTGCATCACATTGCCATTGGTCACGAGGTCAGTCATCATGTGGCGCTGATTTCCATGCTGCAAGTGTTGGATGTCATTGATCGTGGTGATCTCAAGGTAGATTTGCTGCAAGAGCTGGACCGTCATAAAGTCCAGCTTTCCCTGCTGCAACATAATCCCAATATCGACCAAGAGGCGCTCGAAAGCACCGTAAACAATCTGGACCGTTGCGCCACCACCCTGCGAGCCGATCATCAAAAGCTCGGCCAAACATTGCGCGACAATGACTGGCTCATGAGCGTCAAGCAGCGGACCAGTATTCCAGGCGGGGTCTGCGAGTTTGACTTGCCCTCATACCGCCACTGGCTTTATTTGAGTGTAGAGCGCCGCAAGCAAGATTTTACGCAGTGGTTATCCCGCTTGATGCCGATGTACGAAGCCATCAGCCTGATTATGCAGTTGTTGCGTGGCAGTGGCCAGGTGTTATCCCTGGTTGCCCACCATGGCGCCTATCAGCAACAGCTTTCCGGACATAAACCTGCCCAATTGTTGCGCATTGAAATTGACCATGAAGAATGCTTCCCGGAAGTCAGTGCCAACAAATATGCGATCAACATCCGCTTTCAAAAGCTGGACTTTGTGCAACGCCCCAAAGGCTGTGAACAGGATATCCCGTTCAAGATGATCGTCTGCAACTTTACCGGAGCCAGTCACAATTGACGCAAGAAGTAGTCAAACCGCGCAAGGTGGCCTGTCCCGCCTGCGGAGAAACCACCGAGTATTCCCCTAAAAATCCATTCCGGCCTTTTTGTAGCGAACGCTGCAAACTGATGGACCTGGGCGATTGGGCTTCGGAAAAATTTCGCATCCCCGATAGCACGCCGCCAGACTTATACGAGCCAGAATAATTTGAGACTGGATTTAAGTATGCAAACAAAACACCTCTGCCTGAAATTGCTCGCGAGCTTGTGCCTGTTAGCCTCCACGGCCTTTGCACATGCAGAAGTCAAACTCACCGATGCCTGGGTGCGCGCCTCCAATCCCGGCCAATCCGTTGGCGCCGCCTACCTCACGCTCACCAGCCCGCAAGACGTCACTCTGGTCTACATTGAAACCGAGCGTGCAGAGAGCGTAGAAATGCACAGCATGACCATGCAAAACGGTGTCATGAAAATGCGCAGTATGGAAGCGTTGCCTGTCCCTGCGGGCAAGCCCGTCAAGCTGGCGCCAGGTGGATTGCATTTGATGCTGTTTGAATTGCCCACCCCGTTTAAAGCCGGTGAGCAGGTCAAGTTCAGGCTGTGCTTTAAAGATAAACAAGGCAACATCACCGATCAGTTTGTCACCATGCCCGTGAAGGCAGCGCCCTAAACATACTTATCTGCGATATGACAGAATCACCAGCAAAAAGCCAGCGTTTGCTGGCTTTTTTATAATGGGAAAATCGGCAGTAACAAACTGCCAACTCGGGCAGGTGTAAGAATCGTTTAGTTTGAAAACGTCCGCAAAAACAACGCCTCCACCTCAGCCCGTGCCCAAGGCGTTCTGCGCAAAAACTTCAAGCTAGACTTGATGGAAGGGTCACTTTTAAAGCAATTGATATTGATCCTCGATGCCAGGGCCTCCCAGCCGTAATGCGCCACTAATTGCTCAACCACTTCTGCAAGCGTGATACCGTGCAATGGATTGTTCGGTTGTTCTGTGTTCATTTGATAAAAGCCATATCAAGGTCATTCGATAGTTCGATGGTAGCACTTTATATGTTTAAAGCCTCAATATCCTTATTTTGAATGCAAGTGTTTGCATCACAGCTGAACTGCCAGCGTTGATAAGCAGCGGGTTGGACCCGCACCGGGCGTACCTGATTAATTTTAGGGGGAGCAAGATCATCCCGACTAACGAATCAGGCCTCGACGCGCGTCTTTCATCAGGGTCCGGGCCAATCATGCCCAATATGACCGGTTGTAGTACCGCAGTCCTTCACCTTCTCGCTTAACACTGGCTACAGCAAAGGATACTTATGCACTGAAAAGCTTAAACACACAAAAACATTGCAGATAGCTATTACTTAAAATGGGGAAGCCCTTTTAGTTTGAATTAAGGGGCTGGCTTTTGCCAATCCCGCTTGAATGATGGGTTAGACGGTTTTAAGTAACGTGATAAAACAACGAAACTTACAAACCAACTAAGAGTAAATGATACTGCTGCAAAGTGCCAAATTGGAGCAAAGAATTGATTGTATGGAACTGGTTTAAAAAGCAGCGAGATAAGAGGAACGAAAAAAGTAATGATTGGAGTAGGAACTGGTGCAATTACTATTGAGGTTAATAAAGATAAACCCAAAACGTAAGCACCAGAAGATAGTAGTTTTTTGCGCATATATTTAGCAATAAAAAAACTAATGGCAAGAAATGGTGAAGCAAATACGGCCCATAGAAGCTTTCTCAGGCTTTCAGTAGTTTTATATGGAACGGCAATGCTTAGTGTGTTGGTAGAAAGGATGTCGTAGTCATCCAAGTCGTGGCTTGAAGTGAGCACCTCTACCTCATCCATTGTCACTATGCCTTTTTAGAGGGCCTAACGAATGAAAGGGACTTCCCCGTCCCGAGTTTGCGGCGGAAGCCGCGAGCAGTTAAAACTGCAATGATTGAGTTTCCACACTTCATCACGCCATTGATAGGGGAAGTCCATGAATATTGTCACACTAGAGATTGATTTAGCCCAGAATATATTCGCTTTGCACGGCGTTGACAACCAAGGTCATGCGGTTTTAATTAAGCCACGCGTTCCAAGGGATCAACTACTCTCCATTGTCGCCAACTTACTGCCTTGCCTCATTGGAATGGAAGCCTGTACAGGTGCACATCACTGGGCATGTTTGTTTAGCCAGTATGGGCATACGGTACAGCTCATGGCGCCCAAGTTTGTTGCTACCAGATCGCACGTTGCATAGCAATGCCACGCGCACCACAGGATTGCGCATGTGATAGATGTTCAAAATGCATCCCACCCAGTGCATACACTGGAATCTCAAGCCCATTTAACATTTCACCAAATTGCTCCCAGCCTAGTCCACTTGCTTCAGGGTGACTTTTTGTCGGTAGCACAGGCGAGAGCATTGCAAAGTGTAGTTGTAATGATTGTGCTTGCGCTAACTCTACGCGGTTATGGCAAGAGGCACCTACTAACAAGTTATCCGGTTTTTGTGTGAGTGCCATCAGGCGCTGGCTATTTAAATGCACGCCGTGGTAGCCGAGTTGTAATGCTTGTTCGGGGCTACCATTGAGTAAGCAGCGGCAGTCATAAGGCGCACATAGCTGTAATACTTCCTCGCTCAATTTGGCGAGTGCTGCGTCATCAAGCTGCGATTCGCGGATTTGCAGCAATTGCAGGCCATGGTCGAGCTGCTGCTTTAACGCTTGCAAGAATGCGTGTTCACCCATTTCCTGGAGATTGCTGATGGCATACACAGGCGGCAGGCTGAGGGCTTGCATGATCGGTGCATTGGCAGGTAGCACCGGGCTGACGTTGAGTATGCGTGGGTGCTGCCAGGCAAACTGTTGGCCTTCTCGCGCTTGTAATTCGCCTTGCCAGGCATGCACAAAAAAGAAATGCAGCAGCACGGTTTTGGCTTCGGCGTCATGCGTGGCCGGGTAGTCGTAGCGGCGTTTTATCCAGGGTTGAATCTGGGTGGGCGTAATGCCGAGTTCCTCTTGCGATTCTCGGATCAAGGCATTTTCTGGTGTTTCGCCAGATTCGATTTTGCCGCCGGGGAATTCCCACCAGCCAGCCCAGCCTTTGCCGTTGGGACGGCTGGCGAGCAGGTATTCGCCATTGGGGCGGATCAGGATAGCGACGGCAACTTGGACGAGTTTTGTCATGGCTCAGGATTTCAGTTGCAGTTGGCCGGCATAGTCTTTGGCAAACTGATAGGCGACACGGCCGCTGCGGGCGCCGCGCGTATGGTAAAACTGCAGGGCGGCATGACGGGCTGTCTCATCCATTGTGATGCCAAAGGTGTGTAGCCAGTGGGCGGCAATATTGAGATATTCGTCCTGGTCAAAACTGTAAAACGAGAGCCATAAACCAAAGCGCTCTGCCAGCGAGGTTTTTTCGTCTATGGTGTCGTTCTGGCGGATTTCACCGTTATCTACAATCGGTTGATTGTCAGACATATATTCCGGCATCAGGTTTTTGCGGTTAGATGTAGCGTAGACCAGCAGGTTGGACGAGGCGTTTTCAATCGACCCATCGAGGATGACTTTAAGGGCTTTATAGCCGATGTCGTTGGCTTCAAAGGTGAGGTCATCACAAAAAATAATAAACTTTTCCGGGCGGTTGCGTATCAATTGAGTGATTTGTGGCAAGTCTGTGAGGTCTTGTTTTTCGACTTCTATCAGACGCAAGCCCTCACTGGCGTAAGCGTTGAGCACGGCCTTTACTAGCGAGGATTTACCGGTGCCGCGTGCGCCTGTCAGCAACACGTGGTTGGCTGGCAGGCCTTGTAAAAACTGGCGCGTATTACGTACCACCTCATTTTTTTGCCGGTCTATAAAGCGGATATCGTCCAGCAGAATCTGGTGTGGATGCCCGACGGCCTGTAACTGGCCTTGTCCGTTGTGCTTGACCCAGCGCCAGGCCACGGCTTGCCAGTCTGGCTCAGCAGGTGGGGTGGGCAACAGGTGCTCAAGTCTTGTAATCAGTTGGTCGGCGCGTTGTATCAGCTGTTCGATGGCATTCATGGCGAGGCTGCAAGTGTGAAACGAGAAGGTATTGTACACAAAGCGGCCGGGGCTAGCGAAACTTGCAAAGTCTCGCTAAACCGGGGTTGGAATAAGCCATAATAGCGTTTTAATGATTGGCAGCCCAAGTTGGTGCTCAGCGCTGGATGTTTTGCATTTGATAAAGACAGAGAATGATGAACAATCGCAAGATTATTTTGGCCTCGCGTAGCCCACGCCGCGTCGAGTTACTGGCGCAATTGGGCGTAAGCTGCGACATCATGCCCGCGGATATTGATGAGTCGTGTTGGCCGGGAGAAGATCCTGCCCGGTATGTGCAGCGCCTGGCGCTAGCCAAGGCAAAAGCGATCCATGCAGAGCATGGTCACCGCGGGTTGCCGATTCTAGCGGCAGATACCACGGTCGCGCTAGGCAACGAGATATTGGGCAAGCCGGCGCATGCGGCGGAAGCGCTGGCTATGCTGACGCGGCTAAGTGGCAGCTTGCATGAGGTGCACACGGCGGTGGCGGTGATGCACGAGGGTAAAGCGCAGTGCTTGTTGAGTACCACGCGGGTGCATATGATGTCTGTACCATTGGCTGTGCTACAAGACTATGTGGCTTCTGGGGAGCCCATGGACAAGGCCGGGGCGTATGGCATTCAGGGCCGTGCCGGGGCCTGGATTGCGCGCATTGAGGGCAGTTATAGCGGGGTGATGGGTTTGCCGCTGCATGAAACGGCGCAGCTGCTGAACGCATGGTAAACTGCTATCAAAAAAATAGATTCGGGATTGGATAAGCACTATGTCGTTGGCACAGGAAGTATTGATTAACGTCACGCCGCAGGAAACGCGCGTGGCGATTCTGGAGCAGGGCATCGTCCAGGAGTTGCACATTGAACGCGCCTCTTCGCTGGGGATTGTCGGTAATATTTATCGTGGTACTGTTGTGCGCGTGTTGCCGGGCATGCAATCTGCCTTTGTCGAGATCGGCCTGCCGCGTGCGGCCTTTTTGCATGCGGCCGATATCATGGAATGTCATACCGAGGAGGGCGCGGTAAAGACTGACCGCCCGATTCAGGAAGTGTTGCATGAAGGCCAGTCGATTATCGTCCAGGTGATTAAAGAGGCGATAGGCACCAAAGGCGCACGCCTGACCACTGAAATCAGCATTGCCGGCCGTTTTTTGGTCTATTTGCCTTACCAGAAACATATCGGCGTATCGCAGCGCATTGATCACGAAGAAGAACGCGAGTTTTTGCGCAATCGTTTGCTCGGCTTGTTGCCTGAAGCACGCGAAGGTGGCTATATCATCCGCACCATGTCAGAAAATGCGACCGATCAGGAATTGTTGGCCGACATCGAGTATTTGCGCAAAGTGTGGCAAAAAATCCAGACCGAGAGCACCAATGTCGGTGAACGCTCGCTGATTTTTTATGACCTCAGTTTGCCGCGACGCATTTTGCGTGATGTGGTGTGTACCGAAACCACAAGCATCCGTGTCGATTCGCGCGAGATGTTTGAGCGGCTAAAAGAGTTTGCCGAACTCTACGTCTCGCATGCGGTAAAACCGCTGACGCACTACAAAGGCGAACGCTCGCTGTTTGAGTTTTACGATATTGAAAACGAAATCGAAAAGGCGTTGGCGCGCAAGGTGGAGCTCAAATCAGGCGGTTACCTGATTTTTGACCAGACTGAGGCACTGACCACGGTGGATGTGAACACCGGCAGTTTTGTCAGTGGTAAAAACCTGTCTGATACCATTTTCAAAACCAATCTGGAGGCGGCGCAAGCGATTGCCCGTCAGCTACGCCTGCGTAACCTGGGCGGCATCATTATCATCGACTTTATTGATATGGATGAGGATGCACAACGTGCGGCAGTGCTGGAAGAGTTGCGCAGTGCTGTGACGCTGGACCGTGCGCGGATTAATGTGAACGGGTTTTCTGCCCTTGGGCTGGTGGAGCTCACGCGCAAACGGACGCGCGAGAGCCTGGCGCATTTGCTGTGTGAATCGTGTCAGGTTTGCCAGGGGCGTGGTGAGCTCAAGACCGCCCAGACCATTTGCTATGAAATCATGCGTGAGTTATTGCGTGAGTCCAAGCAGTTTAAAAATGCCAAAGAGTTCAAGATTCTGGCCTCGCCCGAGGTGATCAATATGCTGGGCGATGAAGAGTCACAAAGCCTGGCCAATCTGTCAGACTTTATCAAACGGCCGGTGTCGCTGCACCCGGATACGCAATACGGCCGCGAAGAGTTTGATATCGTTTGGGTCTAGAAAATTGTTGTTCTGGAGAGGACGGCCAGAGATAAGGCCGTCCGCGAGACGCGCAGCACTGCGTATGCGTGTTACAGCATGCCGCCCGCCAACCCTGGCAGCACGATACGGCTGAGCATTTGCAACAACAGCAAGGCGACCAGCGCGGAAAAATCGAATCCCTGAATCGAAGGCAAGACATTACGCAACGGATTGAGGATAGGCGCTGATAACTGGTTCAGCACGCCATAAATCGGGCTGTATGGATTGATCCAGCTTAAAATGGCCATGAGCAAAATGGCGTAAAAAAACACATCCAGCATTTGCCCCAGGACGGCGACAAAGGCCTGCCAGAACCAAAACACCGGGGACACTGGGGCGGCTACAAGCAAGGTCAGCAAGGCGAACAGAATTACTTGTACCAGCCAGGCCAGCAACAGGGTTGATAAATCCAGCTGTCGGGCAGGGGGAATCAGTTTGCGGGCCGGCTTCACCATAAAGTCAGTCAGCGCCATGGCCATTTGCCCCAGCGGATTCTGGAACGAGGTCCTTGTCCACTGCATTAAAAAACGCAATACCAGTAAAAAAGTCAGAATACCAAATACTGCATTCAGTAAAAAAGTTGTCATGTTTTGCAACATTATTGTGCTCCCAATTGATCGCCGAGTTCTTTGGCGCGGCGTGCTGCTTGTGCCGCGGCATGTTGCATCATGCCATGAATATCGTGCTCGCGCATACTGAGCAGGCCTTGTTCGGTAGTGCCGCCCTTGGAGGTCACTTGTTCACGCAGCGTCGCCACTGGGGTAGGGCTCGAGGCCGCGAGCAAGCTGGCGCCTTTGAATGTGGCCAGGCTGAGTTGTTGTGACTGGGCTTCGCTCAGTCCTAAAGCGACCCCTGCCGCGGTGAGTGCTTCTATCATCAAAAAGACATAAGCCGGACCACTGCCTGAAATCGCGGTCACCGCATCCAGCTGGTCTTCAGCTTCTAGCCAAACCACTTCACCCGCCGCTTGCAACAACTGGTCGGCAACGTCACGCTGGCCCGCTGAGACGGCTGGCAGGGCATAAGCGCCAGTAATGCCCGCCTGAATTTGCGCAGGCGTATTGGGCATGGTGCGAATCAGCGTCTGGTAGCCGCCTAACCAGCGGCACAAGTCGCCAGTGCGGATGCCGGCGGCAACTGAGATCACCAATTGTGATTGTAAGTAGGGAGCCAGCGAGTGTGCCACCGCCTGCAATTGCTGTGGTTTGACCGCCAGCACCACAACTTCAGCTGCCAGTGAGGCTGCCGACAGCGCCGCGCTGGTTTGCACGCCTAATTTGGCGTGTAGCGAAGCATGCTTGCTGGTGTCTGGGTCAATCACGGTAATGTGTGACATGGCAAAGCCTCGTTGTTGCAGGCCTATCATCAGGGCTTGTGCCATATTGCCGCCGCCAATAAAGGCGATGCGGGTGGCTGACAGTGATTGCATGGTATTCAAGTTCCTTCTTTAACTGAGTCGTTATCGGGTTTGCGCGGGCGGGCGCCAAAAATGGCTGTGCCGATGCGCACCAGCGTCGCGCCTTCGGCAATGGCTGCGGCAAAGTCACCGCTCATGCCAATGGAGAGGGTATCCAGCTGCAAGCCATGCGCATTCAGGTGATCAAACAGGGCCCGTACCTGCCGAAATTGGTCACGTTGCTGGTCGAAATCTTCCACTGGGGCCGGAATCGCCATCAGGCCGCGCAAATGCAAGCGCGGTAACTGCCTGATATTTAAAGCCAGATCCAGCACCTCTTGAGCGCTGGCACCACTTTTGCTTGATTCCTGGCTAATATTGACTTGCAGGCAAATATTCAAAGGCGCCATGTCTGCAGGGCGCGCGTCAGACAAGCGTTGTGCAATTTTAAGGCGGTCCACCGAATGCACCCAATCGAAATGACAGGCAATTGGCTGTGTTTTGTTGCTTTGAATCGGGCCAATAAAATGCCATGCTATCGCACAGTCCTGCAGTTGCTGTTGTTTGGCGAGCGCTTCTTGCAGGTAGTTTTCACCAAACACCGATTGACCGGCCTGATAGGCCTCCCTGAGAGCCGAGGCAGGTTGTGCTTTACTTACCGCACATAAAGTGACCGATTGTGTGGCCTGGTAGCTTGCACGTGCCTGGGCCAGTTGTTGGCGGATGAGTGCCAGATTGTCAGCGATATCAGTCATGGGAAGCAACACGGTGCCGGGTAGCGGTAAAAAATAACATTATATAAATAATCACTGGAGTGGATTGTGGATATTTCAGATTTATTGGCGTTTTCAGTTAAAAACAAAGCCTCAGACTTGCATTTGTCAGCCGGTTTGCCACCGATGATACGCGTGCATGGCGATGTGCGTAAAATCAACTTGCCCGCCATGGATCATGCTGAAGTACATAGCATGTTGTACGACATCATGAATGACAGCCAGCGCAAAGTGTATGAAGAAAAACTGGAATGCGATTTTTCATTCGAGATCCCTGACCTGGCGCGTTTCCGGGTCAATGCATTTAACCACCAGCGCGGCGCCGGTGCGGTATTCCGTACCATTCCAAGCAAGGTGCTGACGCTGGAAGAGCTTAACGCCCCACGCGTGTTCAAGGACCTGGCCGATACGCCGCGTGGTATTGTGCTGGTGACCGGGCCGACCGGTTCCGGTAAATCGACCACACTGGCGGCGATGATTGATTACATTAATGAATCCCAGATGTCGCATATCCTGACCGTGGAAGACCCGATCGAATTTGTGCATACCTCGAAAAAGTCATTGATTAACCAGCGTGAAGTCGGGCCGCATACCATGTCGTTTGAAAACGCGCTGCGGTCAGCCTTGCGTGAAGACCCGGATGTGATTCTGGTGGGTGAAATGCGTGACCTGGAAACCATCCGCCTGGCGCTGACTGCGGCCGAAACCGGTCACCTGGTATTTGGGACCCTGCATACCAGCTCTGCGGCCAAGACCATAGACCGGGTAGTCGATGTGTTCCCGGCGGCAGAAAAGGAAATGGTGCGCTCCATGCTCTCAGAGTCTTTACGCGCCGTGATCTCGCAAACCCTGTGTAAAACCAAAGACGAGCAGGGCCGGGTGGCTGCCCATGAAATCATGATCGGAACCCCCGCCATCCGTAACCTGATTCGCGAAAACAAGATTGCGCAGATGTATTCGGCAATTCAGACGGGCCAAAGTGTGGGCATGCAAACGCTGGACCAGAATCTGCAAGATCTGGTGCGACGCAACGTCATCAGCGCCGATGAGGCGCGTACCAAAGCGGCTAACCGTGATGGCATTATCGGATAAATATTAAAGATGGATAGCAGCATGCAGACCGGCGCCGATCACGCGCAAACCGAGAAATTTATTAATGACCTGTTGAAGCTCATGGTCACGCGTAAAGCCTCGGATTTGTTTATTACCGCAGGCTTTCCGCCGGCCATGAAGATTGATGGCAAGCTCACACCGATTACCTCACAAAGTTTGAGTACCCAGCAAACGGCCGAAATTGCGCGTACTGTCATGAATGACAAGCAAGCGCAAGAGTTTAAAGAAACCATGGAGTGCAATTTTGCGATCAGCATGCCATCGGTGGGCCGTTTCCGCGTCAATGCCTTTGTGCAGCGCAGTGCCGTAGGTCTGGTGATTCGGGTGATCAATACCAATATCCCCAAATTTGATGATTTGAACTTGCCGCCCGTACTCAAGGATGTGGTGATGGCAAAGCGCGGCCTGATTATTTTTGTTGGCGGCACGGGATCAGGTAAGTCGACCTCAATGGCCGCCATGCTGGGGCACCGCAATGAGAGCAGCTATGGCCACATTATCACCATTGAAGACCCAGTAGAGTTTGTGCATAGCCACCGCAACTGTATTGTCACCCAGCGTGAAGTGGGCGTGGATACGGACAACTGGCACGCCGCCCTCAAGAACACGCTACGTCAGGCACCGGATGTGATCATGATCGGTGAAATCCGCGACCGTGAAACCATGGACTACGCGATCGCCTTTTCTGAAACCGGCCACTTGTGTCTGGCCACCTTGCACGCCAACAGCACCAACCAGGCGCTGGACCGCATTATCAACTTTTTTCCCGAAGAGCGCCGGCAGCAATTGCTGATGGACCTGTCGCTCAACCTGCGCTGTATTGCCTCACAGCGGTTGATTCCTAAAGTGGATGGCTCGGGCCGGGTGGCTGCCGTCGAAGTCCTGCTGCATTCACCGCTGATTTCAGACCTGATTTATAAAGGTGATGTACACGGCATTAAAGAAGTCATGGCCAAATCCCGAGAGCTTGGCATGCAGACCTTTGATCAGGCCTTGTTTGACCTGTTTGAAACCAGCCAGATCAGTTACGAAGACGCCTTGCGCAATGCCGACTCTGTCAACGACTTGCGACTCAAGTTTAAACTCAACAGCAAAGTTGCCAACCCGGAAAATCAGGAACGCAGTAAGATTTCTGATCTGGATATTTTGTAAGGTATCAAATACTTTTTTCTGTACATGCTCGTTAGTAGGGGCAACCATTGATGAGCGCCTTCTCCGCAGATTTTTTTCAACAAAATAATTCTGATTTCTTCCCAACCTATCACAAAACCACTTGCTCTCAGTTAAAAGTGGCTGGTTAATTGGTGACCGTTTGTTGCTTCAATACCCCCCATTTGTGCATGGATATTTTCCATACAAATATTTAATATATGTGAGTATTTGTGCTCTGAATTTCTATTTGACAGCTTTTTTAGTTAAAAGCTAATTTAGTGGGTTATTCATGAAATCGGTAAGAACTTCAAATGACATTCAAGTCAATTTTTCTGACGAAAGTATTAATCAACTGACTGAGCTTCTTTACCAAAGCCTCGAGGATGAAACGGGTTGGGAGCCATTTTTACTTCACTTGAGCAAAGTGCTGGGTATAAAGGTTATTCACATGATTGCACAGGATAAAAGTAATCATGCTATATCGTTTAGTGAACATGCCAATGTGTCAGTAGAGTCCGAGTTCGCATATTTGCATAAATATCAATTTGTTGAGCTACGGCTACAACATTTGACTGATAAATTACCAGGTTACTGGGTTCATGATTATGAAACAGTTGGTGAGGAGGTTATGGCTAAACATCCTATTTACCAAGAATTTCTCGCGCCAGCCGATGTTAAATATTCTTCCATATGTAAGCTTGTTGATGATGAGCGTGCAGTTGTCTACTTTGGGGTTTTCACTAGCCCTATACAAGGGCCAATTTCCAAAGAGTGTCTTAATTTCCTAAATAAGCTACTTCCTCATATGTGTAGGGTTTGTCGCCTTTCAATTCAGAACTTTATTTATTCAACTCAAGCGTTGGTCGGACACACGCTAGTCAATAAATTAAGACAACCTGTCATACTTACTTCAGTCCATGGTGAAGTAATGCATGCAAATGAATCGGCCAAACAAATGCTAAAAGTCACTGACTTAGTTAGCATTAAGGAGGGTCGTTTACAAATGCCGCCTAAATATCAACAGATCTATTTGAATGAGTGTGCAGTTATGGAAATCGCCATCAAAACATCAAGTTTTGATGAAAATTCTAACTTTAAAACCTTACAAATTTCATCCTCAACTGATCATAAGACACTTTATGCCTTTTACACAATGTTGCCACCACAAAGAGTAATGAGAGCTTATGGGTTGCGTCCACTCGTAATGATTTTTTTTTATCACCCCGAATCTGCCCCCAAAGTTGATGCCTCTCTTCTAAGCGCGGCATTTGGTCTAACACCTGCTGAGTGTCGAATAGCAATATTACTGGCGGAAGGTTTTGCACAAAAGGAAATTGCACAAAGACTTGGTTTAAAACACGATACAGTAAGAAAACAATTGCAAATAATTTACCAAAAAACTTCAACTAACCAGCAGTCCGAATTGATTAGACTCATGTTACATCTACCGAGCAATTTCCTACAAAAGTCAGCTAAGAATTTGAATGTTGATTAGCTTGCGATAGATGTGTGCAGCAAACGCAGCACCACAGTAGTTTCTAAATTCTTGCGCTGATTCAACACACTTTAATTTCACTCCATCCCTTAGGCACAAAAGCTTTTCATGAAAATAATGGTTGCTCCCCCAGTTGGGGGGTGTGCGATTTTATTTCCATCACTACCATAGCTCACATAACTCGTGACCAGTGATCAACGCTGTGAAGAACAAAATATAAAACACTGGCGCCTGCTTTTACAGGCTTCTTATCCTAAGGGTACACCCATGCAATTGATTACAACAACCAAACCGCTACTTGCGGGCGTGATGTTTCTGGTCGCCACACATGCACACGCCACGCTCACTAACTATACCGCCAGTGGTCAAGAGGTCGTCTACAGCTCGGTGAGTAATGTCACTTGGACCAAAGATGCAAACTTGTTAGGCAGTATGTTCGCCAGCCAAGGATTTAATACGGTGGTGAATGCCATTATTGCGGCTAGTCCAACCATTACGCACACACCAAATACTTTTAATCCATCTGGGACTTACTTTTTAAGTAGCACTGATTTTAGAAGTAATGGAAATGGCTCATTGACTTGGTTTGGTGCAATAGCTTTTATCAACTACCTTAATAGCATCAAATACGCGGGGACGAGTCAGTGGCGTTTGCCAACAGTAGCGACACTAACTAGGGGCTATAACACTAGTACCAATGGCACTATCGCAGGCGATGAACTGGTAGAGCTATTTTATTCTGAATTGGGTAGTAAAGGAGCCTTTGATATCGATGGAAACCGCACCCTTGGGAGATATGGTATTAGCGACCCAGACCAAAAATTTGAGAATGTTCGCAAAGATAATTTTTGGACCAACACTGAAGCAAATTCACTTAGTTTTGACATGGCATGGAGACTAGATGCCGATGATGGTGAGCAGGGTAGTTCTCTAAAAGCTAATTACAATTTTGTGTGTGCTGTGAGCCCCGGACGAATCGCGGCGGTGCCTGAGCCTGAAAGCGTGGCGATGCTGTTGCTTGGTTTAGGTGTGGTGGCTGGCGTAGTGCGTCGCCGTTGCGGTTGAAACTTTTTTCAGTTTCAACATGAGTTCTCCGCAATAGTTATCCACTATGCTGGCGAGCATAAAAGTAATGAGCAGCAAACGATCACTTAAATTTCTTTTTTCATTTCATCTTTAGGAGTTTTTATGAATAAGCTATTTCTTACCGCAGCAATGATGTTCAGTTTAGGGACCGCGCAAGCAAGCTCAACAGTGAGTTTTATATTAGGGGCAGACGATTATGCCGACATTTTTATTTCTACTGATGATACGGTGCAGGGGAGCTTAATTGGATCAACTACTTTTTTTGGCGGACCATTGCAAACAATCACTGCTAGCCTGACATCCGGTGTGAAGAACTATATTCATATTCTTGTTCAGAATTATGGCGGCCCCGATGGTATTTCTGGAGAGTTTTCGCTTTCAAGTCCAACTTTCGAGTTTTCTAATGGCACTCAGTTTTTATCTACCACACCCTCAACAGTTAATTTAAGTGCGACTGGTTTTGGTATGGATTATCAAACACCAGTAAGCTTTGGAGCCATGATTCTGTTTGGCGCTTACTACAGTGACCAGTATCAATTTCCATTAATCACAGAGAGCATCAGTGGTGTTGGCGGCCCCAGCTACTTCTCCATCCCTATTTATGCAGTAGCCGCAGTTCCAGAACCAGAAAGTGTGGCGTTGCTATTAGCTGGTTTGGGGGTGTTAGGTCCTGTGATTCGCCGTCGCCATAAAACAGCCGCTTGAATTTTTGTTTCTCAGGGATGGTCATCATCCCCTCACTTTTATCAATTGAGGAGAATTTTATGCAAGTCACAAAAACGATACGTTCAATTCTTGCTATTGTTAGTTTGTCAGTATGCAGTGTATTCGTCATGAGTGCACAAGCTGCAACCTATCAAGTTGAGTAAACTTACAGCGGTCTTTTTTCGCAAACAGTCACAGAAGTGGATACTGGTCTGGGCTATAGCAATATTCTTTACAAAACCACGGTCAATTTATCGCCTACTAATCTCGTGAGTGGGGATGCTAGTCTTTTCTCGACTTTGCTCACGACCTCAACTGAGTTTTTGTTTAACGTGGCAACAAGTGTCTTAAGTTGTGCGGGAATGTGTCAATTCACCGAAACTTTAAAAAATGGTGATACTATCTTTGGCACCATTTTATCCAACGGACCTTACGCGACAGAGGTGAATACTGATCCTGCAATTGCTTCCCCGTTTAGCAAAATTTGGTATACAGGCGATTTGCTGATCACTGGCGGCACAGGCTTATTTGCGGGTGCAACTGGGTATGGCACATACAAAGGGGTCGATGACTACACCACCATGACCCAAACACTCACCTCAACATTTAGTGTTACACCCGTACCAGAGCCCGAAGGTTTTGCTTTATTGCTAATGGGTTTAGGTTTGATGGGTGTTATGGTACGTCGCAATCGAAAGGCGACTTAGTAACAAGAACACCAAACCTTTCGTTCGTAACATTGATTAAGTCAGAATCTGCCCTAAAAACTTAGGGCAGATTCATCCTCATTTTGGCACTGATCCTGCTCCCAATCTATAAGGATTGGCTATTCAGTCGCACGGTTTCCTGCTGAAACACCAGATTGCCCTTCGTAATGGTTGCAGTGACCTTGCCGGTCAGACTGTGATTCACAAATGGCGTATTCTTGCCCTGGCTGAGCAGGGCGCGACCATCTACGCGCCATTCCATTTCCGGGTCGTAAATCACTACGTCGGCCGTGGCACCCGTTTGCAAAGTGCCTGCATTAACACCCAGAATCCGCGCGGGGATTTGCGTGACTTTGGCCAGGGCTTGCAAGGGGGCCAGTTTGGCCTGCGCAGACCATTTCAAGGTCAGTGGCAGCAAGAGCTCAAGCGCCGAGGCACCAGGGTGCGACTCGGCAAACGGTAATGCTTTGGCGTCATCATCGACTGGCGTATGATCCGAACAAATTGCATCTAGCGTACCGTCCAGCAAGCCAGCACGTAGTGCGTCACGGTCGCGTTGGGTGCGTACAGGCGGTTTCAGATGTACCATGCTGTCAAAAAAGCCGATATCCATATCCGTCAGGTGCAGGTGCTGGATGCTGACATCAGCTGTCACTGCCATGCCAGTCTGTTTGGCTTGCCTGATCAATTCAACCGATTCAGCCGTGGAGACCCGGGCGATATGCAATTTGGCGCCTGTGGCCTGGGCGATCCGCAGCATGGTTTGCAGCGCAATGCTTTCTGCCGCCGCCGGGATGCCTTTGAGCCCCAGTCTGGAGGCGACTTCGCCATCATGGGCGACCCCGTTTTTTGCCAGGTACGGATCTTCGGCACGCATGAACAGTGTATAGCCGAAGGTTGCGGCATATTCAAATGCCCGCCACAGGACCTGGGTATCAACAATCGCTGTATCCGCCTGTGAAAAGCCCACACAACCGGCAGTGGTCAGGGCGAACATTTCTGTGAGTAAATGGCCTTCAAGCTGCCGTGTCACTGCGCCCATTGGATAGACATGGGCGAGGGCATGTGATTTCGCTCTGTGCTTGAGCATCTCGACCAGGCCGGGTTCGTCCAGTACCGGGTCGGTATCTGGCGGGCAGGCCAGACTGGTGACGCCACCCGCCATGGCGGCGCGTAACTCACTTAGTAAGGTTGCTTTGTATTCGCTGCCCGGTTCCCGCAGGCGCGCACACAAATCCACCAGGCCAGGTAACACCCATTTGCCTTCGGCATCCAATGTCTGGTCTGGTTGGAAACCTTGGGGCGCTGCACCCATGCCAACAATCTTACCTGCGCTGATATAAAGATCTTGCACCTGATCCAGCTGCTGGCTGGCATCCATCAAGCGGCCCTGTGTAATCAGGATATTCATGCGGCGTTGCCTCCTCCAAGAATTGCCATCACCGCCATGCGTACTGCAATTCCATACGTAACCTGTGGCAGGATCACGGATTGTTTGCCGTCCGCCACTGCCGAATCAATTTCCACCCCCCGGTTCATCGGGCCCGGATGCATGACAATCGCATCCGGCTTGGCCAGTGCCAGGCGTTCAGGGGTCAAACCAAAGGTCTGGAAGAACTCCTGTGAGCTGGGCAACAAGGCCCCAGACATGCGTTCGTTTTGCAGGCGCAGCATCATGACGACGTCCACGTCCTTGAGACCTTGTTCCATATTGTGGAACACTTGCACGCCAAGCTTTTCCACATCGGCAGGCAACAGGGTGCGCGGTGCGATTACGCGGATTTCTGGGACGCCCAGGGTGGTGAGCGCATGGATTTCACTGCGGGCCACGCGCGAATGCAAGACGTCGCCCACAATCGCCACGCGCAGGTTGTGCATCTCTGGCTTGTATTTGCGGATAGTGAATACATCCAGCAAGCCTTGGGTCGGGTGCGCATGGCGGCCATCGCCGGCATTGATCACGCTGATATGTGGCGGCACGTGTTGCGCAATGAAATGCGCGGCACCGCTTTGCTGGTGACGGACCACAAACATATCCGCATGCATGGCAATCAGGTTGTTCACCGTATCAAGAATGGTCTCACCTTTGGATTGTGAAGAGGTGCTGACATTGAGGTTGAGCACATCGGCCGACAGGCGTTTGGCGGCAATCTCAAATGTGGTACGCGTACGCGTACTGTTTTCAAAAAAGATATTGCAGACGGTTTTGCCACGCAGCAGCGGCACTTTTTTCACTTCGCGTTCGGCAACGCCGACAAAGTTTTCGGCGGTGTCCAGAATATCGGTCAGGATGCGCTTGGGCAGACCTTCGATGCTTAGCAAGTGTTGCAGCTGGCCCTGGGCGTTGAGTTGCGGGTTATACATGGGCATCCACTCCATTCGCTGCCGAGGTGGCAATGCTCAGGTGCAGTTTGCCCTGAGTGTTGATCGCCAGTTCAAACGATTGATTGGCCTGCAATGGCAGATCGGCGCCAGTCATA
Organism: Methylophilus sp. YYY-1; assembly: GCF_029132825.1. Taxonomy (NCBI): domain Bacteria; kingdom Pseudomonadati; phylum Pseudomonadota; class Betaproteobacteria; order Nitrosomonadales; family Methylophilaceae; genus Methylophilus; species Methylophilus sp. YYY-1. The sequence continues at coordinate 842,112 of NZ_WOVG01000001.1, read as the reverse complement.
TCGGGGCGGATCGGTAGTTGGGCGCCACCACGGTTAATCAGTACCGCCAATTGCACCGAAGCCGGACGGCCGTAATCAAATAATTCATTCATGACGGCACGTGTGGTGCGGCCGGTATAAAAAATGTCATCAATCAGGATGATGTGCTTGCCGTTTACATCAAACGGAATTTGCGCGGGCTGCGCAGCGGTTTTGAGGCCACGTTGCGCATAATCATCGCGATACATGGCTGCATCCAGCTTGCCATGCACAATGTCTTGCCCCAGCTCGGCCTGCAAGCGCTGCAACAGTTTTTGCATGAGCCAGACGCCGCCCGTATAAATGCCAACCAGAGCCGTTTCCGCCTGAATACGCGGTTTGAGTTGAGCGTACAGATGATCAAGTAATTGTTCGGGATCAGGTAAAGTCATGAGTATCCAGTGCTACTTACGTGCATGATAAGCATCAAAATAAGATTGTAATATAGTTTGGGCGGCAACTTGATCCAGCATCTGCTTTTGCGCGCGGCCACGGATGCCTGCTTCGCGCAGGGATTGTGAGGCCTCCGCTGAAGACAGGCGTTCATCCACCATCACCACCGGCAAGTTAAAGCGGCCCTCGAGACGCTGGGCAAACTTTTGCGCCAAGGCCGTCATGGCATGCGCCTCGCCATCCAGGGACATGGGTAGCCCAACCACCAGCAGCGCCGGTTGCCATTCTTTTAGCAAGGATTCAATTTGCGCGAACTTGGCGGCGTTTTCTTCAGCCTCTATGGTCAGCAGTGGATGTGCCAGTTTGAGCAGGGTGTCACCGACGGCCACGCCGATGCGTTTTTCACCAAAATCAAATGCCAGCAGGGTGCCTGTGATATCGGGATAGCGACGCTGGGTGATCGGTAAATGGCTTTGGTTAAGTGGCTGTTTGCCAAGCCTGGTTGCATCAGGCATGCCCGGCAACCTCGGACAAGGTGGCAAAGTCCACCCCTAATTGCTGCATGGCCCAGAACAGCTTGTCATCGCTGGGTAATTTAAAAATCAACTTGTGCAGCTGGTGGTGATCTGCCAGTGGCAGGGTTAGCCAGGCATTGGCCTGGATTTCCTGTTCCAGCTGACCGGCTGCCCAGCCGGTGTAGCCGAGCGCAATAAACATGTCTTGTGGCGCTTCATCACGGGCGGCGGCTTCGAGGATATCCTTGGATGAGGTCATGGCCAGCCTATCGGACAAGCCCATAGTGGTATTAAATTCAGTGGCTGGCGCATGCAGGACAAAGCCACGCTCTACCTGAACCGGCCCGCCAAAATGCACCGGGCGCGCCTGTTGTTGCGCAACATGGCACTCCATCTCCAGCTGTTCAAACAGGTCGCCCACATTCAGTTGCAAGGGATGGTTGAGGATCATGCCCATGGCGCCATCTTCGTCGTGATTGCAGATCAGAATCACGCTTTTGCTGAAGTAGGGGTCCTGCATGGCTGGCATGGCAATCAGGATTTGGCCGGTCAGGTCCAGACGGCTTGTCTGGTCATTCAAAGTCAGTTGCTCACTCATTGGGGATAGGCTTTATGGCTGCGTTTCATGCATGCGCTTCCTCAGCGCTCAAATATCCGGTAATTTCAAAACCAAAGCCATCCATGCTCGGCATTTTGCGCGGGGCAGCCATCAGGCGCATTTTTTTCACGCCAAGATCGAGCAAGATTTGTGAGCCGATACCGTAATTACGTAATTCCTGATTGAGGACCAGTTTTTGGTCTGCCCGCAAAATACGGTCAGTCAGGCCGAGGCCATCTTCATCATGGTTGATGAGTACGATGACGCCGCACGCGGCCGTGCTGATGGTACGCATGGCCTGGAGCAGATTCCAGCTATGTGATTGGTGGCTGCTATCAAGCAGGTCTATCATCGACAGCGGCTCATGGACCCGCACCAGCACTTCATCACTTTGCTCAGGCTGGCCCTTGATCAGCACCAGATGGGTTTCCTGGGCAATGTGGTCGCGATAGGCGATGAGTCGCATAGTGCCAAACACGGTTTCTATTTCGCGTTCTGCGCTACGTTCTATCAGTCTTTCGTGTGCAGCACGATAGTGGATCAAGTCGGCAATGGTGCCGATTTTGATATTGTGCTCGGCGGCGACCTGCATCAGGTCTGGTAACCTTGCCATCTCGCCATCGTCTTTGAGGATTTCGCAGATGACGCTGGCGGGCTCACAGCCTGCCAGTTGCGCCAGGTCGCAGCCTGCCTCGGTATGGCCTGCGCGCACCAGTACACCGCCATTCATCGCCGATAACGGGAAAATATGCCCGGGACTAACAATGCTGCTTGCATTGGCCTGCTTGGCAATGGCGGCACGGATGGTGGTGGCGCGGTCTGCGGCCGAAATACCCGTGGTGACGCCCTCAGCAGCCTCAATCGAGACGGTAAAGTTGGTGCCCAGGCGCGTGCCATTTTTTTGCACCATAGGGGGCAGGTTTAATTGACGACAACGCTGTTCGGTCAACGTCAGGCAGATCAGGCCACGGCCATATTTGGCCATAAAATTGATATGCTCAGCGGTGACAAATTCCGCGGCGATGACAAAGTCACCTTCGTTTTCACGGTGTTCATCATCGACCAGAATCACCATTTTGCCAGCACGGATATCGGCAATAATGGCCTCGATAGGACTGATTTGCGCCGACATTATTCCTGCTCCCAAGCTTGCATCCGCTCGACATAGCGCGCAATCACGTCAATTTCAAGATTCACCGGGTCGCCCGCTTTGGCATGCTGCATCATGGTGTGCTGCATGGTATGCGGGATCAAATTGATACTGACCTCATCCTGTTGGATCTCATTGACGGTGAGGCTGATGCCATTCACGCAGAGTGAGCCTTTTTTTGCAATGTATTTGCTGATGGCATGAGGCGCGCGCACTTTGAGTAGCCAGCATTCGCCGACGGACTCCAGTGCCGTGATGCTGCCTATACCATCCACATGCCCGGTCACCAGATGGCCACCCAGACGATCAGCCAGTCGCATGGCTTTTTCCAGGTTGACAGGTCCAGGTTGGCTTAGGCCGGTGGTGACCTCTAGCGTGACTTTGGATACCATGACCTGAAAGCTGCGTGAATTAAAGTCAGTGACGGTGAGGCAGACACCGTTGACGGCGATGCTGTCTCCCAACTGCACATCTTCCATGCCCAAAGACGGCGCTTCTATGCGTAATGCACAATCTTCGCCATGTGGAACGACTTCGGCAATCCTGCCGACGGTTTGAATAATCCCAGTAAACATGGTGTGATTTTATCAGTGCTGCATGCTAAAGTAATCACATTCCCGCAACATTTTTCATTCATACGGATAGAGGGTTTCTGTGCGCCTGGACGATTTGGAAGAAAGTCAGCATGTTGAAGACCGCCGCGGTGGCGGCTTTGGTGGGCGCAGTATCGGCATAGGCACCATTGCACTGGTGCTGGTCGCCATGTATTTTGGCGTCGATCCCCAGTTGGTGTTAAATCTGGCGCAGCAAGCCCAACCTGTGGCCGAGTCGCCGCAGCGTCCTGAGCAAAGCCAGGACCCCAAGGTGAAGTTTGTTTCTCAGGTGCTGTGGAGTACCGAGAAAATCTGGCAGCAACAGTTCTCCGCCAGTAGACGGCAATATACGGCGCCCAATCTGCAACTGTTTAGTGGCATGACCAGCACTGCGTGTGGTCAGGGGCAGTCGGCCATGGGGCCGTTTTATTGCCCGGCAGACCAAAAAGTCTATATTGATTTGAGTTTTTATCAGGAGTTGCAAGACCGCTTTAAAGCGCCTGGAGATTTCGCACAGGCGTATGTGATTGCGCATGAGGTGGGGCACCACGTGCAAAATCTGCTGGGGACTTCAGCCAAGGTACAACAGGCCAGGCAACAGGCCGGGTCTGAGGCCGCATCCAACGCCTATTCGGTCAAACTAGAGCTACAGGCGGATTGCTATGCGGGCGTCTGGGCCTATTATGCTGATCAACAGTATCATGTGCTGGAAGCCGGCGATGTGGAAGAAGCGCTGCAGGCGGCAACGGCTATTGGCGATGACGCCTTGCAAAAGCAGGCGCAAGGCTATGTGGTGCCAGATAGTTTCACCCATGGCAGTTCTGCACAGCGGGTATATTGGTTCAAGCAAGGCTTGCAGTCTGGCGACCTTAATCAGTGCAATACCTTCAACAGTTAAGCATTCAATCAACCTTGAATATAAAAATAGTGTTAATCAGTAAAGAGAAATATGACAGAAGCAACAGTACTCAATGAGGATGCACATTTAATTGAAACAACAGTTTCCAGTGCGGTGATGGCGCAGGGGAAAATGCTCACTGTCCGCTACGACGAGGCACGCTTGCCAAACGGCGTGATCAGCGGTCGTGAGTATGTTGTGCACCCTGGTGCTGTCGTCGTAGTCGCTCTCACCGATGCCGGTGAGGTTGTACTGGAGCGCCAATTCCGCTATCCCCTCAAGCAGGTGTTTATAGAGTTACCCGCTGGCAAGATCGATGCAGGTGAGCAGGTATTGACCACAGGCCAGCGTGAGTTGCTTGAAGAAACCGGCTATGCGGCCAAAAACTGGATCAAGCTGGGGATACAGCATCCTTGCATCGGCTATTCCAATGAGGTGATTCATATTTATCTGGCGACAGACCTCTCACTGGGCGATCATGCCAGAGATATCGACGAAGCGATGGATGTGATGGTCTGGCCGTTTGAGCGCATTATGCAAGCGATTGAAGACGGTGAAATTACCGATAGCAAGACGATGTCCGCCATGCTGATGGCCGAGCGTTACTTGCGCAAGCATCCTCTGCCTGGCCTGGCGCTGTAAAGGGCCACGATGCGTGTTTTGCAGATAGGCTGTGGTGCATTGGGCAAGCTGATTGCCCAGGCGACCCTGGCCCAAGGGCATGCATTGACAATCGTCAGGCGCTCTCAGCAGCCTGTGCCTGACGGCGCAGCCGCCCTCTACCTGGATGTCGTCTCTGCAAACGGTCTTTCTGCCCTGGCAGACCAGGCCCCGGAAATCCTGCTGTATTGCCTGGCGCCCGTGGCAGGGCAGAGCTATCGGCAAACTTATGTCGATGGCTTGCGGCATGTGCTGGCCAATGTGGATCAGCGCGCGTTAAAGCATGTGTTTTTTATTTCGAGTACCAGTGTGTATGGCGAGCAGCAAGGGCAGTGGGTTGATGATGATACGCCTGCCATGCCGGCTGAAGAAAATGGCCAGACGATCCTGGCCGCCGAGCAATTGCTGGATGATTTGCCTTGCACGCATACTGCGTTACGCGTGTCTGGCATTTACGGCCCGCAACGGCTCTACTTGCTCAAGTTGCTGCAAACCCCTGAGCGCTGGCCACAACATATCCAATGGACCAACCGTATCCATGAGTTGGACGTTGCCGGTGCGGTGTTGCATTTTTACCGCCAAATTGAACACGCACTGCCCTTGCCAGCGCATATTATTCTGACGGATGGTGCGCCAGTGCCACAACATGAGGTGTTGCAATGGCTGGCGCAGCAACTGCAGCGGCCAGGGCCAGTGACCCCGACCAGTGACTTGCAGCGCGGTAAACGGATTCGCAACCCGTTTTTGCAGCAATCCGGTTACCCGTTTTTATTTGCCGATTATCAGGCAGGCTATGCAGCCATACTCTCTAAAATGAATCATGTATAAAAAAAATATTCTCACACTGTTTCTTGGCTTGCTGCTGACAGCGCTTGGCCTGTCTGCACAGGCAGGTACGTCGCAAGAGGCGTCGCCGGAAGGCTTTCAGCCCTGGTTAACGGCATTGCGTCAGGAAGCATTAACGATGCAGATTGCGCCGGCCGCGGTTGACGCGACGCTAACGGGCGTCGTCTATTTGCCAAGGGTGATTGAGCTTGACCGCAAGCAACCAGAATTCGTCACCAGTTTTTCTGCCTATGTGAACCGCCGTATTAATCCGCGCGTGGTGAGCAAGGGCAAACTCATGATGCAGGACTATGGCGGTGTTCTTTATGTGGTAGAAGAGTTGTATCAGGTGCCCAGGGAGGTGCTGGTGGCATTCTGGGGGCTGGAAACCAATTTTGGCGGATTTACCGGGGATATCCCGTTAGCGTCTGCCTTGGCGACCCTGTCATTTGAAGGGCGACGCGCAGCGTTCTTTAAAAAAGAACTGCTGAACCTGATGCGTGTGGTGGAGCGTGATCAACGCTATGATAGCCCGGTGGTGGGGTCATGGGCGGGCGCGACCGGGCATATGCAATTTATGCCATCCACTTTGCTCAAATATGGGGTGGATGCAGACGCGGATGGCAAGATTGATATCTGGGACTCTTATCCAGATATCTTCAGTTCTGCCGCCAATTATTTATCGCAGGCGGGCTGGCAGCCTGGCCAGCCGGTGAGCTTTCAGGTCGCCTTGCCTGCGGGCTTTGATTACAGCCAGGCGCAATGGCAACAGACCAAAGCTGTCAGTGAGTGGGTGAAAGCCGGAGTGGCGGGCGTTCCAGCCAGCGCGCTGGCGTTGCCAAAAGCGTCGATTGTATTGCCTCAGGGCTTTGATGGTCCGGCATATATGGTATTCCCCAATTTTGACGTCATCATGCAATGGAACCGTTCCATTAATTATGCGCTGTCTGTGAGTTTGCTCAGCCAGCAGTTGCGTCAGGAAAGTTATACCTTACAGCTGCCGCCTGAGCCACCTGCGCTCAGCTATCAGCAAATGTGGCTGTTGCAAGAGTCATTAAACGCGCAAGGGTTTGATTGTGGGGCCCCTGATGGCTTTCCAGGGGCCAAAACCCAGGCCGCGATCCGTCGATATCAAGCGAGTAAAGGGTTGCCACAAGATGGCTATGCAGGCGCCGAATTGTTTAGCCGTTTAACGACACCCGTGCAAACGGCACAGTAATTTAGCGTGTTTTAAACCAGCCCGTCACGCTTACTCTTGGCTGGATGGCGGGCAATACCTGGTGCCAGAATCTGGCGGATAAAAACAGCACGAGTCGGCCGCCTAGCGGCAAGATATCCAGATGTCTGGCATCTTGCTCCGGGGGCTGGTGATGTTCATCCAGATACAGGCGCAAGGCACCCCCTGCTTGTTCTGGCCAATCCTCGTTGAGATAGATAATTGCGGTCAAGCTGCGGACGCCGCTTGGTATTTGGGTGGCGTGTTGGCGGAACTGGTCGATGTGCGTGGCGTAGCCGTTGGAACCGGCAGGGTAGAGGGCAAAATGGGTTTCGTAAGTGGCCAGTCCCATCATCAGGTGACGATTCGCCATCTGTTGCACCTCAGCCATCAGGCTAAAGTAGGCTTGCAAGGCAGGTTCGGGGTCGTCGGCTTCCAGCCAGGCAATGCGGTCAGCACGAAGATTGGGATTGGTAATAGCGGCTTTACTCGTACCCGCCTGATGCATCTGCCCTTGCTGGTCGCGCGCCAATGCCAGCGTGCGCAATGCGGCGATGGTGTCGGACGGCAAGCATTGATCGATCAGGCAATATTGGTGTTCACTGAGAGACTCTACAAGCGTGTCAGTCAATGTGGTGATCGGTGCGCCCATGGGCAACTGAAAAATCTGCATGGCAATATTATAAGCGTGATCCCATTGCCTAACGACTGGCTTTCGGATAGAATGCGCAACCTTATTGATTGCAGTCCATGTGATCAATCTTAAAATAGTCGCGTAGCTCAGCTGGTTAGAGCACCACCTTGACATGGTGGGGGTCGATGGTTCGAGTCCATTCGCGACTACCAAAATTCAAAAAGCCGTTATAATTAACGGCTTTTGTTGTTTTTATCAAATGCTTTGTATAGGCCTTGTTTCAAGGTTGTTCGCTAAAATTTTGACGGATCTGGCATGCCAAATATTCGATTACCCGATGGTTCTGTAAGACAGTTTGAACACGCTGTAACGGTGGCGGAGGTGGCTGCCAATATCGGCACCGGTTTGGCAAAAGCCGCGCTGGCTGGCAAGGTGACTTATCCCGGCCAGGAAGCAAAGCTGGTGGATACCAGTCATCAGATTGCGCAAGATGTTGAGCTGGCGATTATCACGGACAAGAACGAAGAGGGGCTGGAAATTATCCGCCACTCAACCGCACACTTGTTGGCCTATGCGGTAAAAGAGCTGTTCCCGGATGCACAGGTGACGATAGGTCCTGTCATTGAAAATGGCTTCTATTACGACTTTAGCTATAAGCGCCCATTTACGCCGGATGACCTGATGGCCATTGAGAAAAAAATGGCTGAATTGGCAAAGAAAGACGAAAAGGTCGAGCGCAAAGTGCTGCCGCGTGATGAAGCGGTGGCTTACTTCAAAAGCATTAACGAACACTACAAAGCCGAGATCATTGCCAGCATTCCCAGCAATGAGGATGTTTCGCTGTATTCAGAAGGCGCGTTTACCGACTTGTGCCGTGGCCCGCACGTGCCGAATACCGGCAAGCTCAAGGCATTTAAATTGATGAAGCTGGCCGGCGCCTACTGGCGCGGTGACAGCAATAACGAAATGCTGCAACGTGTGTATGGCACTGCCTGGCGCAATAAAGAAGAGTTGGAAGCGTATCTGCATATGCTGGAAGAGGCTGAGAAGCGCGACCACCGCAAGCTCGGCAAACAGCTCGATTTTTACCATATGCAGGAGGATGCGCCTGGCATGGTGTTCTGGCATCCGCGAGGCTGGGTGATTTGGCAAGAAGTTGAGCAGTACATGCGTGCCAAATTCAGGGAGTACGATTACCAGGAAGTGCGTACGCCGACAGTACTGGACAAAACCCTTTGGGAAAAATCCGGCCACTGGCAAAACTACCGTGACAATATGTTTGTCACCCAGTCGGAAAACCGTGATTATGCCGTGAAGCCGATGAACTGCCCCGGTCATATCCAGATTTTCAACAGCAGTTTGCATAGCTACCGCGATTTACCGTTGCGGCTGGCGGAGTTCGGTTCTTGCCACCGCAACGAGCCGTCTGGTTCCTTGCATGGCTTGATGCGCGTGCGTGGCTTCACCCAAGATGATGCCCATATTTTCTGTATGGAATCGCAAGTCGAAGCCGAAGTGGCGGACTTTATCAAAATGTTGTACGAAGTCTATAAAGACTTTGGGTTTGACGATGTGATCGTTAAATTGTCTACCCGCCCAGAAAAGCGTGTGGGTACGGAAGAAGCGTGGGACATGGCAGAAAATGCCTTGGCTAACGCGATTAAGGCGAATGGCCTTGAGTTCGAGTATCAGCCGGGCGAAGGCGCTTTTTACGGCCCGAAAATTGAATTCACCCTCAAAGACTCGCTCGGACGGATGTGGCAATGCGGCACCATCCAGCTCGACCCAAACCTGCCAGAGCGCCTGGGCGCCGAGTATGTGGCTGAAGATAATACGCGCCAACGGCCTATCATGCTGCACCGTGCGATTGTGGGTTCCATGGAGCGTTTTTTAGGCATCTTGATCGAAAACTTTGCGGGTGCCATGCCGGTCTGGCTGTCGCCTGTGCAGGTCATGGTGCTTAATATTTCGGACAATCAAGCCGATTACGTGCGCCAAGTAGTTGAAAAATTGAAGAAAAATGGCATTCGATGCGATTTTGACTTGAGAAACGAGAAGATTACCTATAAAATACGCGAACATAGTTTGCAAAAATTGCCTTATCTGATTGTTGTTGGCGATAAGGAAATGCAAAATGGTCATGTGGCCGTACGTACCAGAAAAGGTGAAGATCTGGGTGCGATGTCGGTAGATGCGTTTGTTGCGCGTGTACAGCAAGACATCCAAAACCGGGTCTAATTTTTTAGGTGCCGTGCGGCTTTGTTTATTGTTAGGGGATTGTTATAGCTCAGGATAAAGATACACGCATTAATGGCGATATTACCGCGCCACAAGTGCGTCTGATTGGTGTAGATGGCGAACCGTTAGGCATTATGAGTCTCAAAGAGGCCTTTGCCAAAGCGGAAGAAGCTGATATTGATATTGTTGAAATTGCACCAAATGCTGCACCGCCCGTGTGCCGTTTGATGGATTATGGCAAATTCAAATACGCCGAGAGCAAGCGTCTACACGAGCAAAAACTCAAACAAAAACAGGTGCAGATCAAAGAGGTCAAATTTAGACCTGGCACCGATGATGGCGATTACAACATCAAGTTGCGTAACATTATTCGCTTTTTGGGCGATGGTGACAAAGCCAAGATTACTTTGCGCTTCCGTGGCCGTGAAATTACGCATCAGGAGTTCGGTTTGGCGCTGTTGAAGCGTCTGGAAGCGGATCTTGCTGAGCATGCAGCGGTGGAGCAATACCCAAAAATGGAAGGCCGTCAAATGGTGATGGTACTGGCGCCCGCTAAAAAGGTGCCACCGAAAAAAGCGGACAAGTCCGCAGAAGAATAAGTTTTTTGGAGTGATATGGCTAAATTGGCTGCCTACTCACTCTTTACTCAACCTCTAAGGAGACCAAAATGCCAAAGATGAAAACAAAGAGCAGCGCCAAAAAGCGCTTCAAGTTCTTGGGTAACGGCAAAGTGAAGCGTACACACTCTCACTTGCGCCACATCCTGACCAAGAAAACAACCAAGCAAAAACGTAAACTGCGCGGTACCGCAATTATTTCTGCGACCGACGTGAAACGCGTTCGCGCAATGATGCCAACACAATAAGGAGACCGACATGCCTAGAGTAAAACGTGGTGTCATCGCACGCGCAAAACACAAAAAAGTATTAAATGCTGCTAAAGGTTACCGTGGTCGTCGTAAGAACGTCTACCGTGTTGCCAAACAGGCGGTCATGAAAGCCGGTCAATATGCATACCGTGACCGTCGTCAGAAAAAACGTCAATTCCGCGCATTGTGGATTGCCCGTATTAACGCGGCAGCCCGTGAAGCTGGTTTGACCTACAGCCGTTTCATGAATGGCTTGAAAAAAGCTGCGGTTGAAGTTGACCGTAAAGTGCTGGCTGATCTGGCCGTGTTCGATAAAGCTGCTTTTGCCAAGTTTGTAGAATTGGCTAAAACAGGTTTAAGCGCCTAATCAGACCTACCAAAAAAAGAGGCTGCGGCCTCTTTTTTTATTTTAATGTTAGTTAAACCCTAAAAGAATACCGACGATGGCTGATCTTAATCACTTAATCGCAGAAGCAGCACAGGACTTTGCCGCTTGTCATGATATCCCTGCACTGGAAAACGCCAAGGCCAAATTTTTGGGCAAGTCAGGCGCTATTACTGATGCACTGAAGGGCTTGGGCAAGTTGAGTGCCGAAGAACGTCCTGCAGCCGGGGCAGCGATTAATGTGGTCAAGCAGGCGGTCGAGCAAGCCTTGAATGACCGCCGTGACAGTATTTTGGCCGCAGCCCAGGCCAAGCAGCTGGCGAGCGAAACCATTGATGTGACTTTGCCTGCGCGTGCGCAGTCCAAAGGGGGCCTGCATCCTGTGACGCTGACTTTGCGTCGTGTGGAAGAGCTGTTTCACTCTATCGGTTTTAGTGTGGCCGATGGCCCTGAAATTGAAACCGATTTTTATAATTTCACCGCTTTGAATATCCCTGACAACCACCCGGCGCGTGCCATGCACGATACGTTTTATGTGGAAACCGGTGGGGATAACATGGAATACGTGCTGCGCACACATACCTCGCCAGTGCAGGTCCATTACATGCAAGACAATACGCCGCCTTTAAAAATTATTGCGCCAGGGCGTGTGTATCGCGTGGACTCGGATGCGACACACTCACCGATGTTTCATCAGGTGGAAGGCTTGTGGGTAGATGAGCAGATCAGTTTTGCTAACCTAAAAGGCGTTGTGCAGGATTTCCTGCAAAAATTCTTTGAGCGTGACGATTTAACCGTCCGTTTCCGTCCATCTTTCTTTCCGTTTACCGAGCCGTCAGCCGAGATGGACATGAGCTGGAATGGCGGTTGGCTGGAAATCGGTGGTTGCGGTATGGTGCATCCCGAAGTACTCAAGCACGTCAATATCGATAGCAGCAAATACCGTGGTTTTGCTTTTGGTTTGGGTGTCGAGCGCCTGGCCATGTTGCGTTATGGCGTCAATGATTTACGCCATTTCTTTAATAATGATCTGCGTTTTTTGCAGCAGTTCATCAAGTAATTTCAGCACCCGCGCACTTTAAACAGCAGAATTAAGACAAGGTAAGACAGATATGCAGTTCTCCGAACAATGGTTACGATCCATGGTGAATCCAGCGATGGATACCGAGCAGCTTGGTCATGCGCTGACGATGGCAGGTCTGGAGGTTGAAGCGCTCACGCCTGTTGCGCCAGCCTTTAGCCGCGTCGTTGTGGCCGAGATTCTGGAGGCGGCCAAACATCCAGACGCTGATCGCCTGCAAGTGTGCAAGGTGAAAGTCGGCGAGGAGACTTTGCAAATTGTCTGCGGTGCGCCTAATGCGCGTGCCGGTTTGAAAGCCCCATGTGCGCTGGTTGGCGCACAGTTGCCAGAAAGCAATGGGCAACCAGGCATTCAAATCAAGCAAGCCAAAGTACGTGGGGTTGAGTCTTTTGGCATGATGTGTTCTGCCAAAGAGCTGGGCATTGCTACAGAAGCCAATGGCATTCTGGAGCTGCCAGCAGACGCGCCGGTTGGTCAGGATATTCGTGAATATCTGGATTTGAACGACCATACCTACACGTTAAAGCTCACGCCTAACCGTGCCGACTGTCTGAGCATTGTCGGCATTGCACGCGATGTGGTCGCCATGACCGGCGCGCCAATGACTGCCCCAGCTGTTGCCCCTGCTGCGGTGACAGGGACCCTGACCAAAAACGTGACGCTGCAAGCCAGTACGGCTTGCCTTGCCTATTATGGCCGGGTGATCGAAGGCGTGAATGCACAAGCTAAAACGCCAGACTGGATGGTCCGCCGCCTTGAGCGTAGTGGTATTCGTAGCATCAGTGCGCTGGTGGATATCACCAATTATATTTTGCTGGAGCAAGGGCAACCGTTGCATGCCTTTGACCTGAACCTGCTGCAAGGCGATATTCAGGTACGTTTTGCCCAGGCAGGTGAAAAACTGGTATTGATTAATGACACAGAAGTCACCCTCAAAGGTGATGATTTGGTCATTGCAGACAGTAACGGCCCCGTGGCGTTGGCAGGCATCATGGGGGGTAACCCCAGCGCAGTCAGCGATACTACGCAAGCGATCTTTTTAGAAAGCGCATTCTTTACGCCAGATGTGATGGCTGGCAAAGCCCGTCGTTTGGGGTTGAGCACCGACTCCTCTTACCGTTTTGAGCGCGGCGTGGATTTTGGTAACACACTGAATGCCCTTGAACGTGCGACGGCATTGGTGCTCGAAATTTGTGGTGGCCAGGCCGCCGCCGTCACCGCAGTGACTGCCGACTTGCCGGTACGAAAGCAAGTCAGCTTGCGGTATGCCTACCTGCTGTCAGTGTTAGGCATAGAAATCAGCCTGGCGCGTGTAGGGCAGTTGCTCACACAATTGGGTTTCAGCTATACCGAAAGCAATGGTGTGTTCCAGGTCAATGCGCCTAGCTTCCGATTTGATATCGCGCGTGAAGAAGACCTGATTGAAGAAGTTGCCCGTTTGCATGGCTACGAGCATATCCCGGCACTGACCCCTGTGGCACCGCAAGGCATGCTGGCCTCGCCAGAAGCGCAGCGCAGCAAGCATTGGTTGCGCGATGTCATGGTTAATCAAGGCTATCAGGAAGTCGTCACCTACAGCTTTGTGGATGCAAGCTGGGAGCGTGATTTGTACGGGAATGAAGCACCGATTACACTTAAAAACCCGATTGCCAGCAATCTGAGCGTGATGCGCTCCGGTTTGTGGGGCGGTCTGCTCGATGCCCTGGACTACAACCTCAAGCGTCAGCAAACCCGTGCCATGCTGTTTGAGCTCGGTGCGCGCTATGAACAAGGTAACCAGGGCTTTATCGAAACATTGACATTGTCTGGCCTGATCTATGGCAGCGTCCAGCCAGAGCAATGGGCAGCAGAGGCCCGCGCTTTTGATTTTTATGATGCCAAGGCCCACGTCGAGTCGCTGTTCGCGCAAACCGTGCGTTTTGTGGTCGAGCAGCATCCCGCCTTACATCCAGGCCAGTCAGCACGCATTTATCTGGGCGATCAAGCTGTAGGCTGGCTGGGTAAATTGCATCCGCAATGGCAACAACAGTATGGCCTGACCAGCGCCTGTTATCTGTTTGAGCTTGATGCCGCCGCTGCGCTGGCGACGCAAGTGCCGGCGTATAGCGAGGTAAGCAAGTTCTTACCTGTACGCCGTGACCTTGCCGTGATTGTTGATCAAAATGTGTCAGCACAAACCATGATTGATGCCATTATTGCCGAGCAAATTCCGCAATTACAAACCCTAAAATTGTTTGATGTTTATCAAGGCAAAGGGGTGCCAGAAAACAAAAAAAGCCTTGCATTTCTTGTACTTATGCAAGATACTTGCAAGACAATGGTCGATGAGGAAGTCGATACCATCGTGGCGCGAATCCTCAATAATTGGTCATCCAATTTTGCTGCATCACTAAGATAGTATCACTTAGGGACAACATCATTTAGGTAATTCATCAGGATAATGCCATTTAAATCATCATTGCATTACTCCAAGGATTAACAGTTGATACAACTCAAGCGTCATCTCGCATAATAAGAAGGTTCAGGGGATCGTTAATGACACTCACAAAAGCTGATTTAGCCGATTTGTTGTTCGAACAAGTCGGGCTGAACAAGCGCGAAGCCAAGGATATGGTCGAAGCGTTTTTTGAAGAAGTCCGGAATGCGCTAGAAGAAGGGGACAGCGTCAAACTATCCGGTTTCGGTAATTTTGAACTGCGTACCAAATCCGAGCGCCCAGGTCGTAACCCAAAAACCGGTGAAGAAATCCCGATTTCTGCACGCCGTGTGGTGACCTTTCATGCCAGCCAGAAATTGAAATTACGCGTAGAAGAACACTACGCAGAACATCCATTACAAGCACAAGCCTGATCTGATTACACCCTATGCTAGAAACGCAAAAAGTGTCGTTGCCCCCCATTCCCGCCAAGCGCTACTTCACGATTGGTGAAGTGAGCGAACTATGCGGGGTGAAGCCACACGTCTTGCGTTACTGGGAACAAGAGTTCACTCAGCTCAAGCCTGTCAAACGCCGCGGCAATCGTCGCTATTACCAGCATCACGAAGTCCTGCTGATCCGTAAAATTCGCGAACTCCTATACGAGCAAGGCTTTACCATCAGTGGCGCCCGCAATCGCCTGGATGGTGTGGAAGAAAAAGCAGATAAACCGCGCAGCAACACCGAATCAGCGGTTTCAAGCAGTCCACAATCTCAGGGCTTGATGGCAGAAGAAATATCGCAATCCGCTATTGATGTGGCGGCGCTTAGAGAACAAATTCAACAAGTGCTGCAATTGCTCAAAGTGCCCGCATAAGCGCACAACGTAGCCATAAAAACCGCATATTCTGCTTAGCGAATATGCGGTTTTGCTTTATAATGCCACCTTCTTTTTCAAACGGTTTTATTGTTTGATTTTGAATATTCGGGGCGTAGCGCAGCCTGGTAGCGCACTTGCATGGGGTGCAAGGGGTCGCGAGTTCGAATCCCGCCGTCCCGACCAAACACATATCCAAGGTGGTTCAATACCATCCAAAGAATAGCCTTGAAACGACCTTTCAAGGCTATTTTTACGTATCAGCCATCCAAAGTAGTTCATTGAAATCCACGAGTAAAGTGGGGTAAGTGACGGGGTAACAACACTTGGCCCCAGTGTGAGTTACCTCAACATTAGCAAGTGGTGGCGGCTCTAGTATCACTTTGCAGCAAAAGAAAAGCTGCTTTCCCTAGGTACTTATCCAGATATCTCCCTACAGCAAGCCAATCAAGAGCGTGAAGAAGCCATAAAGCTAGTGGCTGAGGGCATGGATCTCAGCTTGGAGCAGAAGCGGAGCTGAGGCTTTTTATTGGGTTCAATCCAAGGGTAAGTTTAATTCGACAGTGTTGGTGGGGGAGTACTTTTTAAATAGTGATTTTGATTGCACCCAATCATCATTTGCAGTTCATCCTGGCTTGTTGTTTCTGCATGCCTCAAGTCTTAAGGGTACAGCACCTAATACTGAAGATTTACGTCATTTCAAGCTGTCAACGAGGTTGATCATGTGAGGAGATCAAACTTCTGAGGCTGCGAAGATTGTGGCTTTAAGTCTGGTCCACATAGTCTTGGTTGTGCAATTAAACTGCGAGATCGGGGGTAATGGTTACGGGTACTTGAAGTTGTTGGCTGATGGTCCCAATATGGCGGGCCAGGGCTTCGTTGAGTGGCATCGGGCGGTTTAAGTAGAAGCCTTGTGCATAGGCGACGCCCATTTCTTTGAGGCAGTCCAAGGTGGCTTGGTCTTCAACATATTCTGCAATGGTCTTGATTTCCATGGATTGGGCAACGCTTTGAATGGCTTTGGCCATAGCTAAGTCTACCTTGTTGCTGGTGATGTCTTTGACATAGGCACCATCCATTTTTAGGAAGTTGACGGGCAGGTGCTTGAGGTAGCTGAATGAGGACATGCCGCTGCCAAAGTCATCCAGCATGAAGCGGGTGCCCATTTTTTGTAGTTCTTTGATCAGTTTGATCGTGTTGTCGATATTGATAATTGCCGAGGTTTCAGTAATTTCGAAGCAGACATGGCCGGGCGAAATCTCGTAGGTTTCAAAGCAGTTTTTGATGTAGGGCAGTAGCTGTGGATCTCCAAGCGACATGCCCGAGAGGTTAATGCTGACAATAAACGGTTTGATGCTGGATTGCAGTTTGAACAGGGGTTGTAATGCCATAAAGGCATGTTGAATGACCCAGCGATCAATTTTGGTCATGAGATTGTAACGCTCTGCCGATGGCAGAAACTCGGCAGGCGGGATAATGCCGCCGTTTTCGTCACGCTTGCGGATCAGGATTTCATAGAAGGGCGGCAGTTCTTTTTGCTGTAGCGGAAAAATGCCTTGGCAATACAATACAAATTCGTTGTGTTCGATGGCTTCGTTGATGCGCAGTACCCACTCCATTTCCGCATGGCGTTTGAGCATCACGTCGTCTTCATTGTGGAACAGGTGAATCTGGTTGCGGCCGTTGTCTTTGGCAACGTAGCAGGCGGCATCCGCATGGCGCGTAATCTGGCCAACATCCTTGAGGTCTGCGGTGATTTCAACGATGCCTATGCTAATGCCTGTTTGAAACAGCCGACCTTCGTGCATGAAACGAAAGGCCTCGACCATTTGCCGCAGTTGTGCAGCAATTTCAATGGCTTTTTCAACCTGGCAATAACTCAGTAACAAGCCAAATTCATCGCCACCCAGGCGGGCAAAGGTGTCTTCGGCACGAATGCGTTGGCTCAGGATCATGCTGATCTGCCGTAGCATTTCGTCGCCTGCCAGGTGACCGCAGGTGTCGTTAATGACGCGGAACTGGTCGAGGTCCATGTAGCAGAAGACATGATTGGCACGATGCTGTTTGACGTCTTGCAAGGCTTGCTGCAACCGTCTTTCGAGTTCCTGTCGATTGACCAGTCCGGTTAAGGCGTCGTGCCGCGCCTGATAACGCAATTGCGCCTGTGCATCTTGAATGCGGTGACGCATGTCTGCCTCGACGTGCTGCATCTCACGCGAGATCTGGTTGATTGTACTTTGTAGGGATTTGATCTCTGGCAGGGTGTTTTTAACCTGGCTGACCTGCTGGCTTCCGATCACAAAGCGCTTGAGTGCCGCGGTCATATCGCGAATTGGCTGACTGATAGAGCGACTGACCCAGCTGACAAGGATGGAACACAAGATCAGGGTCAGCGTGATATAGCCGACATTTTTAATAAATGCCTGCCTATGATCTTCGATGAGGGCGGCTTTGTCTACGGATACAAATACATACCCCAAAAGCTGATGTGCGGGCGTGGTGGAAAACACTTTCACCATGGTGATGTCGTGCGTGGCTTGCTGCATCACCATCGTGTCCTGCTGGAGCAGGCCTTCTTGCATAGTGAAGACTGCACCTACATTGGCGATCGGTTGTTTATTGGCGTCTGCAATGATCAGGGAAAGATAGGGCTCGCGGTTAAGCTGGCTTGCCTTGAGCAAGCGATCAATATAAGGCTTGCCATGTAATTGATCTTGATTATGGATGACCGCAGACAAGAATTTTGCAGTGGTCAAGGCATGCTGACTGAGTTTTTCTTCTTCATGTTGCAGTTGCTCTTTAAAGTCAAACAACAGAAAAATGCAGGAAAGCGCGAAGACGGGGCCGATGACTAGAAGCAGTAGTCTGGACTGTATACTCAGGTTTTGGAAGAATTGCATGGATTCCAGGTCAAATACTAAATAACATCAGCACAAATACAAATGGGTTGCACTGCCGTCGCCGGTGATTCATGACATCCCCCCCAATTTCGTGTATAAGTTTAATGTTTGTCACTGCAAAAATTGCTTACTCACGCGTGTTCAGCCTAGGTTTGACTCGTTCCGGTGACATCCGCAAGCATTCAAGTTTTCGATTCGTTCTAGTGTATTGGTTTTCTCATGATTCAGCAAATTTATATCACAGATTACTTGTCTGGAGCGGCTGCGCAGCCTGTTGCGCAAGTTGAATCACTCTTGAGTCAGTGCCCGTCGTTGCAATATGCAAGCTGGCAAACAGTTGCACAGCCACCCTTAAATGCCTTATTTGCGCAGTTGGTCGCGCCTGATTCCCGTGCACCACACGCTCCAGTCAGTCGCGTATTGTCGTCAAGAGTGGAGGAGACTGTCCTGCCGGCTTTTTGTCTGCTGCCTGTCCATTTGGCAATGCGACGTGATACGTTTAGTTTGCAGTCTGTCGTGCCCTTGTCGTCAGCGATTTATCAAGCGCTCACAACGCGGCTACAAGCCCATTTTGCAGCAGATTTTGAGCTGCATATTGATTCAGGTCAGCGGTACTGGTGGGTACAACCTTTGCGACAGGTTCAGGTGCAGTGCCGCTGGCCACAGGATTGTTTGTTTCAGCAAGCCATGCACTGGCAGCCGCAAGGGCCTGATGCCGGCCTGATCCGGCAATGGGCCAACGAGATGCAAATGCTGCTGCATCAACTGGCCACCGAGCCATCCATGGCTGACTGGCCAGGAGCGCTCAACAGCCTTTGGTTTGCCAGCGTGGGCCCTGTGCCAGATTGGCAGCATGGGTTTGATTTGGTTGCCGGGCAAGGCGAGGTCTTTGCTGGGTTGAGTGCCTTGCAATTACCCAGATGCAAGGCGACCACGCTGGCTGAGGTGATGCAAATGCCGCGTACGCAACAGGCGCTGTGGATCACCGATGAACTTGAAACGCTGGATTGGCCTGCGCTCAATCAGGCCTTGCAAGCTGGCACGCTTCAAGCACTTCACATCGTGCTCCCGTTTGCTGAACGTAGTGTACAGATTCATTACCAGAAACGTCCGCGCTGGCATTTCTGGCGCAAGCCCACCACGTTAAACAAGCTATTGCAGCAACTCGAGCAATCGCTATCTTCCGCCACTGAGCAAGCGGGATTCAACCCATGAAGATTCAACAGAGAGCTTATGACATCGCTGCGCTGGAGGGCTTGCAAGCGCAGGGCTTGCCGCCATTAATGGCGAGATTGCTCGCAGCGAGAGGCGTGACAAGTGCTGACTGGAGCCTGCAAGACATGCCGCATCTGCTTAAACCGGAGGCCTTGACCGGCGCAGCGGAAATGGCAAGGCAATTGGCTGATGCGATTGCGCAACAACAGCGCATTTTAATCATCGGCGATTATGACGCGGATGGTGCAACAGCGACCAGTGTCGCCATGCGCGGCTTGCGCATGATGGGCGCCGAGGTCGATTTTCTGGTGCCTAACCGGTTTGAATATGGCTATGGACTCACGCCGGAAATTGTCGCACTGGCAGCCACGCGGCAGCCGCAGGTGCTGCTGACCGTGGATAACGGTATCGCCAGTATAGACGGCGTGGCCGCGGCCAAGGCACTGGGCCTACGCGTTCTGATTACCGATCATCATTTGCCCGCCGAGCAAACGCCTGCTGCAGATTGCATCGTGAATCCCAACCAGCGTGGCTGCGGTTTTCCTAGCAAGCATCTGGCTGGTGTTGGCGTGATGTTTTATGTGCTGATTGCCTTGCGTGCCGAGCTCAAGCAGCGCGGCCAGTTGGCTGAAGACCAAGTCCACTTGGGGCGCTTGCTCGATCTGGTCGCGCTGGGCACCGTCGCTGACCTCGTGCGGCTGGATGCCAATAACCGTATTCTGGTCAGGCAAGGCCTCAAGCGTATCCGTCAGGGCCAAGCCTGCCCTGGCATTCAGGCCATTCTTAAGCTCGCCGGGCGTGATCCGCAACAAGTGAGTGCGCAAGATTTGGGCTTTTATGTCGGCCCACGTCTGAATGCTGCTGGTCGCCTTGATGATATGACAATAGGTATTCGTTGTTTGCTGGCCGAGACGCCGCAAGAAGCCATGCAATATGCGCAGCAGTTGCATCGCCTCAATGCCGAGCGCAAGCAGATTGAAGCCGAGATGCAATTCGACGCCATGGCTGATTTGAATCAGGACTTTCGTCCAGAGCAATACACGATTAGCGTATTCCAGCCAGACTGGCATCAGGGGGTCATCGGTATTCTGGCATCACGCATCAAAGAGCGTTTTCACCGCCCCGTCATTGTCTTTGCCGATGCCGGAGACGGCTTGATTAAAGGCTCAGGCCGCTCTATCGCCGGCTTGCATTTGCGCGATGCGCTCGATTTAGTTACCAAACAGCAACCCGATCTCATCGTCAAATTTGGCGGCCATGCCATGGCGGCCGGCTTGAGTGTCCGCGCTGAAGATTTTGCACGCTTTCAGCAAGCGTTTGAGCAGGTCGTGCAAAGCTTGATCAGCGCAGAGGTCTTGCAAGAGATGCTGGAAACCGATGGCGGCCTTGCGCCAAATGAGATGTCTTTGCAAACGGCAGAATTACTCACCCAGCACGTCTGGGGCCAGGGTTTTCCACAACCGGTGTTTTATGATCATTTTGACGTCTTGTCACAAAAATTATTGGCCGAAAAGCACTTAAAACTGCGCCTGCAAAAACATAACCAGCAATTTGATGCGATTTATTTTCAGCATGCTGAACCGTTGCCAGAGCAGGTCGCGCTTGCATACTCGCTACAAGTGAATGAGTACAACGGTCACCGCAGCGTGCAATTGCAAGTGGTGCATGCAGTCGTTTGAAGAAACTTGGTGATTCAATGAAGTGAAAGTAACCAATAGCTTATGTGAAATTCAATTTCGAAATATATAGTTTCTTTGCGCCCAAGAAATAAATATGAAATTTAATAGAGATAGAGTTGATTAGTGAATCCTAATGACGAATTTTTCAGTAATCAACTCTGCTCAATCGACTGACTTTAATTATTTCAACGGCAGGTAAATATCTGTGATGAGGTCAGCTTCAGTAATATCCGGCAGTAGATTCAAATAGTGAAAGTAAAGAGGAAAATCACGTAACTCTTCACCACTCTTGGGCAGCCAATCTCTGTATATTGGGTAAATTGATTCCCCGAGACGGGCGTGAGAACCTAAATGTCTGACCACTGCGCAACGGCCACCAGGAATCGTTTTGGTGACAATTCCGTAGGAGTTTTCTGGAATGTCACTTTTCACTTCTCCTCCAATATCAAAACGAAACTGTATAGGCTCGGTTGTGTCTGGATTATCGTATGCAATACCGAATGTCCTACTCGTGTTTTTGGGCGATAAGCCGGTTTCTTTGCGCCATTCGATGAATTGACTCATTGCGTTGTTTAACTTTTCTACAGGGCCAATATGTTCTTTGACTGCAATGCGTGTCATTTCAACATTTATAATATCAACCTTCACTTTGTTATTCCTTTCTGGTAACCGAAAATCAAATACCTTGTGCCAACTATCCCAATCTGGATTTTTTCTAAAAGCAGATTGGGATTGTCCAAATGTGTTTTTGAAAGCACGGGTAAATGACTCTGGGGATTCAAAACCGGCATTCAGTGCGACATCAATAATTGTTACAGAATCTTGAAAAGCGACCTTAAACGAAGCTTGTTTTAATCGAAGCAGTAATACATACCGAGCGACATTAATACCAACATAATCGTCAAATTGCCGATGGAAATGGAATTTAGAGAAGTGAGCAATAGCGCAAAGTTGATCCACATTTAACGGCTTATCAAGATTATGCTCAATGTAATTGAGCACCTCTTGAAATCGTGCAGCGTACAACTTTTCTTTTTGCTTGTTCATGTTTTTTCCTTATCCACGAACAGGAGTATGCTTATTTATATGAAGTAAAGCCTGACGAAAATTGCTAACTTCACAATATTTTTATAAGCTGATTCCAATTCTTGACGCTGGCTTGTACATGTCAATAACCCAGCAAGCGTAGCCTGTACTGAGTATGGCGACACTTGCACAAGGCGCAGGGCGCTGAATGTTACTTTGCTTTAGTCAACAGTCATTGGACTCGAAGTAAAATGAAGTTTTATCTATCATTACTCAACGTCAGTTCAATGACCAAAGCATTTGCCCAACTGTCTGTCCTCAGCATAATGCGATACAAGCCGTGTTGCGTCTTAGTTTACGCACTAAGTGCGAAATGCATATGGTGTAAAGCCTCTAATTATCTTGCTAAAGCCGCTGGTATCATTTCAGGGGAGGGGCTCTTGCAACGTTAAACCAGCTTTAGGCCCTTTACCCTAAATCAGTTAAAATAGAGCCTTCATTCAAGAGGTTGAAGTATGGCCCGTCCGTTTAAAGCTCCCAAAAGTCCGATTCGTCCGCCACGTGCGCCCAAAGTTACTCCGCCCGCAGTAGAGGACGGCGAAGAAGGGGTGCCTCCGCCGCGTGAAGGGCAGCGCTTGCATAAACTGCTGGCGATGGCCGGGTTTGGCTCACGTCGCGACATGGAGGCTTTGATCGAAACCGGCCGCATTACCATTAATGGCCAGGTGGCGCAGGTGGGCGCGGTGGTTGATGAGCATGATGTGGTGCGCATGGATAGCCGGATTCTGCATTTGCCGTTTGAGGCAGAGTTGCCGCAGGTGTTGCTGTATCATAAGCCGGAAGGCGAGATTGTGAGTCAGGATGACCCGGAAGGGCGTGCCACGGTATTTGACAAGCTGCCACGCATCAAACAGGGCAAGTGGATTGCCGTGGGGCGTCTGGATATGAATACCAGCGGTTTGCTGATGTTTACTAACTCCGGCGAGTTGGCCAACCGGTTTATGCATCCACGCTATGAGGTGGAACGCGAATATGCGGTGCGTATTCTGGGGGAACTGACTGAAGAGCAGATGGCGCAACTCAAACACGGTATTGAGCTCGAAGACGGCCCGGCCAACTTTGAAAGTATTTTCCCTAACGGGGGCGAAGGCGCCAACAAGTGGTATCAGGTGGTGATTAAAGAGGGTCGTAACCGTGAAGTCCGTCGCCTGTTTGAAGCATTTCACCTGCCGGTGAGCCGCCTGATGCGTGTGCGTTTCGGGCCAGTTGCGTTGCCGCCCCGCCTCAAGCGCGGCACCATGCTCAAGCTGGAACAAAAACAGGTGGTGGCCTTGCTGGAGTGGGCTGGCTTGCCTGTGCCGCGCAAGCCGCTCAAGCAAATGAGCCCGCATGACCGTGACCGTGCGACGCGCGTGTTTACGCCTAAAGTACGCAAGCAGCGCCGCAGTTTGCTGGATACTGTGAATAATCCCGTTGATACGCAGCAAGAGCGTCCTGCACGCGCGCCAACTGGCAACCGTCGTATTCGTCAGGATTCAGATTTGAAGCAGGCCTCCATGCAAAATGCGCGTATCAATAGCGGTGCTAAAAAACGCACTGACCGTAATCGGGGGCGTGGTTAATCTGCGCGTCGTGTGTTGACGGAAAAGCCGATCGCATGACTGACAGTCACATGCAAGAAACTCTGGTCACGCATCGATATCCGCGTGTGCTGTCTATCGCTGGCTCTGATAGTAGTGGTGGTGCCGGGATTCAGGCCGACCTCAAAACATTCTCTGCCCTTGGTTGCTATGGCATGACGGCCATTACCGCGCTGACGGCGCAAAATACGCAAGGGGTGCGCGCCATTCATAGCGTGCCGGTCAGCATGTTGCGTGACCAGATTGATGCGGTGGTCGAAGATATCGGTGTCGATGCCGTCAAGATCGGTATGCTGCATTCTCCTGAAGTGGTGGAGGCTGTGGCACAGGCGCTGGATGCCCATGGTCTCAAGCAAGTGGTGCTGGACCCGGTGATGGTGGCAGCCAATGGTGCCAAACTGATTTCTGATGAAGCGATTGCCGTGCTGGTATCCGAGTTGTTTCCACGGGCATTGGTGGTGACCCCGAATCTGGATGAGGCGTCGTTGTTGCTGGGCCGTCCGCTGACGCAAAGCGATGCACTTGCCGAGGCCGCGCAAGCCTTACTTGCACAAGGCGCACATGCCATTTTGCTCAAAGGGGGGCATCTGCCTGACCATGACGTGCTGGATATTCTGGTGCAAGCCCATGCCAATGGGCAGGACAATGTAATCCAGCGCTTGCATTCAGTGCGTATTTCTACCCATAACTTGCATGGCACCGGATGTACGCTTTCATCCGCGATCGCTGCCTATCTTGCCTTGGGCTGTAACCTGTCAGAGGCTGTGTTGGCCGCCAGAACCTATGTGCGCGGTGCCTTATATGCGGGCTCGCATGTGCGCACAGGCGAGGGCGTCGGACCACTCAATCATGGCTTTGCACCCGAAGCAATGAAGGTTTACGGCGAATAGCGTTTAATCGCTACCAAGCCAAGAAGAGCAGCGTAGGCCTCAGTATTGCTGTGATGCCTGCGCTGATAACACGTTATTCAGTGTGCAGCCCGGCTTCCAGCAAGTCTTCTTTAGTGAGCATAAACACAAACTGGTCGCCGCCGCTGGTATCCAGCCAAGTAAAGGGTAAGTCTGGATAGGCTTCATGCAAGGCGTCACGGTTGTGGCCGATTTCTACCACTAGCACGCCGCCATCATTCAAGTATTCAGCTGCCTGCGTCAGCAGGACGTGGGTATGGTCCAGCCCGGCAACGCCGCTGCCCAAAGCCAGTTGCGGCTCTTTGCGGTATTCTTCTGGTAACTCAGCCATGCTAGGGGCATCCACATAAGGCGGATTGCTGATAATCACGTCATATTTACGGCCCTTGAGCGCGGTAAACATATCGGATTGCACCGCTTGTACCTGATGCTCAAGGCCGTAGCGTTTGATATTGATATTGCAGACCTCAATGGCATCCGGGGAGATATCCACCACATCAATATGCGCATTAGGGAAGGCCTCGGCCAGTAACACGCCCAGGCAGCCCGAGCCTGTACAAACATCCGCCGCGGATTCCACCATTTCCGGAAACTCTACCCAGGGCTGCAAGCCATCTTCAAGCAATTCGGCAATAAATGAGCGTGGCACGATGACGCGTTCATCGACGTAAAACTTGAACCCGCGCAGCCAGGCTTCATTTACCAGATAGGCGGTGGGTGTATGCTCTGAGACCCGCTTGTCGATCAAGGTTGCCAGGTGTTGGCTTTCCTCGGTGGTTAAACGCGCATCCAGAAAGTTATTCAGGGTGTCATGCGGCAAATGCAGTGCGCTCATGATCAGCCAGACAGCTTCGTCATAGCTGTTATCGGTGCCATGACCATAAAAAATGTCAGAGTTTTCAAAACGGCTGACGGCATAGCGCAGCCAGTCGCGGATGGTGTGTAGGTTAGTTGTCATGGTTTTAATTTACC
This sequence comes from Methylophilus sp. YYY-1, assembly GCF_029132825.1. NCBI lineage: Bacteria > Pseudomonadati > Pseudomonadota > Betaproteobacteria > Nitrosomonadales > Methylophilaceae > Methylophilus > Methylophilus sp. YYY-1. The sequence goes on along the minus strand of NZ_WOVG01000001.1, from coordinate 816,407 downwards.
GCCGATAAACGCAGATAAACGCCGATACGAAGAGGTGTCGATTCAGAACTGATTGACGATTCTCTTGATATCCACTTTTGCTCTGCCAAAATTAATAAGTAGGCATACTTTCAAATGGGTCGCTTTAAGGTAATTCATGCATTGTGACTGGTGTTCTGGTGAGAGTGCATTGCATGCTTTCAATTCTAAAATGATGCATTCATTCACCAAGATGTCGACAAAATACTCACCAACCATAGTATTTTTGTAATAAACCGCGACCGGATATTGAGCTTTTGCAGTCAGGCCTGCACTCCTCAATTCCAATAGCAGAGCATTTTCATACACTTTTTCTAAAAAACCACACCCAAGATAGTTACTGACTGCATATACACAACCGATAACTCTACCGGTGAGTGCGTCAAGTGCCAGTCTTTCTTGATCGGCGTTCATTAGCGTTTATCGGCGGTTAAATCAACCCAGCAACAATAATTCCATGGTGTGCTTATAGGTTTCTTTGAGTGGCTCAATATCGGCCACGGCGACGCATTCGTTCAATTTATGGATGGTGGCATTCAACGGCCCGAATTCAATCACTTCTTTGCAGATATCGGCAATAAAGCGCCCATCGGAGGTACCGCCAGTGGTAGAAAGCTCGGGAGTGACCCCGTAACTCTGCACAATCGCGTTGCTGATAGCTTCTACAAGCTTGCCGCGTGGCGTGATATAGGACTGGTTATGCTCCCAATCCAGGCTGTATTCAAAGCCGTGGCTGTCCAGAATCGCGTGGACGCGCGTACGCAAACTTTGCTCAGAGCTGCCTTGCCCATCCACCTCAGGGCAGTAGCGGAAGTTAAACAATATCTCAACATGCCCAGGCACCACATTGGTCGCGCCGGTGCCGCCGTTGATGTTAGAAATCTGCCAGGAAGTCGGCGGAAAATATTCGTTGCCGTTGTCCCATACGGTTTCAACCATGTCTTTAATGGCCGGAGCTGCCAGATGAATCGGGTTTTTCACCAGATGCGGATAGGCAATATGGCCCTGAATGCCTTTGACGATGAGTTTGCCGGACAGGGAGCCGCGTCTGCCATTTTTAATCATGTCACCGACCACTTTGTTGCTGGTGGGCTCACCCACAATGCAGTAATCAAAGCTTTCGCCGCGGGCTTGCAACGCCTCCACCACTTTGACGGTTCCCTCAATCGCAATACCTTCTTCATCTGAGGTGATCAGCAGGCCAATCGAACCAGGATGGTCAGGATGTTCGGCGATAAATTCTTCGATGCTGGTGATAAACGCAGCGAGCGAGGTTTTCATGTCTGCCGCGCCGCGTGCATACAGCATGCCGTCTTTAATCGTAGGCTCAAACGGTGGCGTATGCCATTGGTCCAACGGGCCAGTGGGGACGACATCGGTATGGCCGGCAAACACGATCAGTGGACCGGTGGTGCCGCGTCTGGCATAAAAGTTATCGACCTCGCCAAAACGCATGCGCTCGATCTTGAACCCCAGTGGCGCCAGGCGGGCAATCATGGCCTCCTGACAGCCAGTATCTTCTGGCGTCAGCGAGCGGCGTTTAAGCAAATCAATGGCAAGATCCAGTGTTTTTGACATAGTGGTTATTCTTGAGCAAACAGTTGGCGGTAATCGGCTTCATTAAAACCGAGGGCGATGATTTTATCGGCGTTGACCAATACCGGGCGTTTAATCACCGAGGTTTTGGACTGCATCAGGGCAAGTGCAGAGGCAGCATCTACTACGCTATTTTTTTCCACTTCGGCCAAATTGCGCCAGGTCATCCCGCTGCGGTTCACCAGTTTTTCCCAAGGATATTGTTGCAGCCAGGCTTGGCCGGTGACGCTATCCAGGCCCTGTTTCTTGAAGTCGTGAAATTCGTATGCAATGGCGTGTTGGTCCAGCCAGTCACGCGCTTTTTTGACGGTATTGCAATTGGGGATGCCGTATAGTTTCATGGCTGATCATCAAGCTAAAAAACTTATTTTACCAGCCACGGCAGATGGCGTCGCCATTTATTGCGGTGTTCACATAACCTCAGAACAGGTTTTGGGTTGCTGACTGCGATTGCAGTTTGCTAAATACATCAAACAGGTATTGTTGCTCTACCGGTTTTGAGAACAGGAAACCCTGCATTTGGTCACAGCCGATGTTGACCAGCGCTTTGCGCTGTTCCTCGTCTTCCACGCCTTCGGCGACGACGTTCAGATTGAGTGCATGCGCCAGTTTGACGATAGCCTCAACAATCGAGAGCGAGGTGTGCGAAACCGCCACGTTTTTGGTCAGGGAGCGGTCCAGTTTGACTTCGCTGACTTCCAGGTCTTCTAAATGTGTGAGGCTGAACGGATGCAAGCCAAAATCATCCAGCGAGATTTTAAGGCCCTGCTGTTTAAATTGGCGCAATGTGTCCTTGAACTGGCCCTGATGATGAATGGCGTTAGTTTCAGACACTTCCAGAATGAGGTTGCGGGATTCTACGGCATGCGCTTCAAGAATCGATTGAATCAGCGCGCCCAACTGTTTGTTGCGGAACTGCTGGTTGGACATGTTGACTGAAATGCTTAGGTCTATGCCGCGATCGCGCGCCTGGCTAATTGTGCGGCAGGCCTGGGAGATGACCCAGGCATTGATTTCTTCAATCATGCCAAAGCGCTCAGCCGCTTCAATAAAACTGTTGGGGGAGAGCAGTCCGCGCGCCGGATGCTGCCAGCGTAACAGCGCTTCGGCGCCATGGACCATGCGCGTGATGGCATCCACTTTGGGCTGAAACAGTAGCCTGAACTCTTGCTCGCTAATGGCTTGCTTGAGTTCAATACGGGTTTGTTGCATCTCGTCAGAGGCTTGCTCGATCTCGGCATCAAAGAATCGATACTGGTTTTTGCCGTTTTCCTTGGCCTTGTACATGGCGGCGTCTGCATTCAGTTTGAGTTTTTGCAGGTTGCCGTCTTGTGGATACATGGACACGCCCACCGAGCACGAAATCTCAATCACGTGATCTTCAATCACAAACGTTTCGCGTAACGCATCCACCACACGCTGAATCACTGTGACCACGCTCTGGTGATTTTCAATCTCACTCAATACGGCAATAAACTCGTCGCCACCGGCACGTGCCACATAATCACAATTGCGGATGGCATTGCTGATACGCTTGGAGACTTCAATCAGCAGCAAATCGCCAATATGGTGACCAAACTGGTCATTGACCGGTTTGAAGTGATCCAAGTCGATATAAGCCAGGGCCAGCGATTCCCCGTTACGGTCACAGCGCTTGGCACTCAGGATCAGGTGCTGGTTCAAGGCATCCCGGTTGGGCAGGTGTGTGAGCGGATCATAGGCCAGGAATTTTTTATTGACGGTTTGCGTATTGCGGAAGGTCAGTTTGCTTTGCGCTAGATCGATATTGCGCTCATAAAAAATCACCAGAATAAACGAGGTGATAAATAAAAAGACCGGGACCAGAACCAGCAGTAGCATTAAATAATTATCGGCTTGATCGCTGGGCTGCCCAATCAGCATATTGTTATGCACAATACTGAGGTTGATGGCCGTGTGCGAGGCCAAAAAGCCCAGTGCAATTTCTATCGAAAACATCCACTTCAAACGTTTTTCGAGTTTGCCGCTATAGCCTTTGAGCCAGAGGATGGTGACAATTGCCAGGGCGGCGGTCAGGCAGGCCAGGAACAGGGAAAACAGGGCGGTCCAGGTGTCTATGCGGATATTGATGGCCCCGGCACTGATCTGATAAAAATAAGACAGCAGGTAGCCACTGATGCCGGTGGCCGCAGAAGCGGAGAGCAGATCACGTAAGGGCAGTCTTTTTTTATGGACCGTTTTGAGGATAGCGGCCGCCAACAGATAGCTGCACAGCATGCAGCCAATCAGGTCGATAGGATGTTGGCTAACCTTAGGGATATTATCTGCGAGAAACTGGTAGCCAGCATGCAGGCTGAAGATACCAGCTGCCATGACGACGGCATATTTTTTGAGCATGAAGTCATGCTCTTTGGGAGTGGCAACACGCAAACGATCAACCAGTTTGAACGCAAAAAAGCATCCAACGACGCTGGATGTAAAGAGTGCGACCAATAGCATTTGCGTTGTTATCATAAGTAATTGCACGTTTATTTTGATTGTTTAATGTGTGGCACGACTACTTGTTCTTTGTGCTTGCTCTGTATTGCTCATTGCTTTACTGCTGGGATTGCTCGGACTACTGACTCTCCAACGGGTTAACACTCAACTATTCAAGAATGCTCACGCTGTCTTGCTTGCGGGACATCTTTACGGTATTGAGAGTCACTCCTTTATCGGAACCGGCGCGCAATAACTTGAGCAGGCCGGTTGAAGTGACTCTTTATTTTATGTCGCCAGGCGTATTAAATGCCGCGCAACAACTCGTTGATGCCAACCTTACCCAAGGTTTTGGCATCCACTTTTTTCACGATGACGGCGCAATACAGGCTGTACTTGCCATCGCTGGAAGGCAGGTTGCCTGAAACGACCACAGAACCTGCAGGCACGCGACCATAATGCACTTCGCCGGTTTCGCGGTCATAGATTTTAGTGGATTGGCCGATGTAAACGCCCATGGAAATCACGCAGTTGTCTTCAACCACCACGCCTTCAACCACTTCTGAGCGCGCGCCGACGAAGCAGTTATCGCCAATGATGGTTGGACCGGCTTGTACAGGTTCCAGTACGCCACCAATGCCAACACCGCCGGATAAGTGCACATTTTTACCGATTTGTGCGCAGGAACCTACGGTTGCCCAGGTGTCTACCATGGTGCCTTCACCAACGTAGGCGCCAATGTTGACGTAAGACGGCATCAAGACAGCATTTTTCGCAATGAAAGAGCCTTTGCGCACTATGGCGTTAGGCACCACGCGGAAGCCACCTGCCTTGAAGTCTTCTTCGGTGTAGTTGGCAAATTTTGGATCCACTTTATCGAAGTAGCGGGTGACGCCATCATCCATCAAATAGTTGTCTTTGAGGCGGAAGGACAGCAAGACTGCTTTTTTGATCCACTGATGCGTTTCCCATTGCTGGCTATCGCCAATCCGGGTAGCTACACGCAGTTTGCCCGCATCCAGATCATCCAGAATAGAAGCCACGGTGGCTTTGACGTCTGCCGGAGCATTGGCAGGGTTGATGTTGGCGCGGTCTTCAAAGGCCGCTTCAATAATGCTTTGACGTGGATCCATAATCTTCTCTTGTTCGATTGAAAAACAGTAAACCCGAAATTTTAACCTAATTTTGAAAGGGCAGGGGCCGTCGATGAAAGACGGGCCTTTACGCCAGCACTTACTTGCCTTTGGCAGCTAAGTAGAGCGGCATGACCTTGGGCACCAGTGCCTGCAGGTCTTTAATACGGTTTTCACTGGAGGGGTGCGTACTTAAGAATTCGGGGGGCGCTTCCTTGTTGGCCGCCATCATTTTCTTCCATAAGCTGACTGCGGCTTCCGGGTTGTAACCGGCGCGCGCCGCCAGCTCCAGCCCTATGCGATCCGCTTCACGCTCCTGTTCACGGCCATTGGGCAAGGAGAAGAACAGCTGGCTGCCCATACTGGCGCCTTGTGCCGCCATATTGCCCGCGGTGCCGCCTATGTAGGCCGCGAGTGCCTGTAAACCGAACTGCTGAACATAGGCTTGTGACATACGCTCACGGCCATGCTCACGCAAGGCATGCGAGATTTCGTGGCCAATCACCGCGGCTAGCTCATCATCGGTGGCATTGAGTTTTTCGGCCAGACCGGAAAACACCATGATCTTGCCGCCAGGCATGCAATAGGCATTGAGCTGGTCATTTTTTTCGACATTGATTTCCCATTTCCATTTGGTGGCATCTGGCCGGAACACGCCGACCTGGGTGATCAGGCGGTGAGAAATGGTAGTCACGCGATTCAGCAAGGCCTTATCTGCGTTAAGGGTATGGTTCTTTTGCGCATCTTGCAGGGTTTGCGTATACGATTGCGCAGACATTTTATCCACGGTCGCTGAGGGTAACAGCAAGAGCTGGCTACGCTGTACGCCCGAGACGCTATTGTTGGTGGTGCTGGCGCAGGCAGACAACAAGGCGCACAGGCAGGCTATTCCCAGGGTTTTAATGGTCGGCATGTGTTTCTCCTCTTGTTTCTAGGTCACGTATTGGCAGTGACCATTCGTTTTTATGATCATTCCATTCAGGTGCTGCGATCAGTCTACCCATTCAGTGCGGAATGCATGTCGTTGCTGATCGCTGAATGCTTGACTCTTAAGTATCAGTCATTCCGGTTAAATTTTGACTTGCGAGCCTAGCTCTACCACCCGGTTAGGCGGTAATTTGAACTGGTTGGTAATCGACTCTGCCGTTCTAAACAAGCCAATAAAGATTTTTTTACGCCAGAACGCCATGCCGGGTTTATCTGAGGCCAGCAGGATTTCCTTGCCGATAAAGAACGAGGTATCCATGGTGTCCAGCGTGAGGCCGAATGGTTCGGTCAATGGCAGGTCACGTGGCAAGTCTGGTTCGTCCATATAACCATAACGCAAGGTCACGCGGTAAAAACCGTAAGGCAGCACCTCCATCGAGGCGCGCTCTTCCAGCGTGGTGTAGGGGTAATCAACAAAACGCACCGTCAGGATCACCACTTTGTCATGCAGTACCTTGTTGTGTTTGAGATTATGCAGTAGCGCATGCGGCACACCATCCGGGTTGGGCGTCATAAACACGCCTGCACCATTGACACGGGCGGGCGGGTGCGCCCCAATCGCTTGCACAAACGGGATCAGCTCCATGGATTCGGACTTGAGAATTTGGTAAAGCAGTCTGCGCCCGGTTTTCCAGGTACGCATCAGCGTGAAGATGATGATGCCGATCAATAAAGGCACCCAGCCACCATCCGGGATTTTGAGAATGTTGGCCGCAAAAAACGAGAGGTCAATGACAAGAAATAGCGAAATCAGGCAGGCCGTTTTGAGTTTGCTCCAGCCCCACAGGTGGTGGAACACCACGGCCGCCAGCAAGGTTGTGATGACCATATCGCCGGTCACGGCAATACCGTAGGCTGCCGCCAGGTCACCAGAACTGCCAAAAATCAGCACCAGGCCCATGACTGCGACCATTAGGCCCCAGTTGACACGCGGCATGTAGACCTGGCCCTCTGTTTGCTCTGAGGTGTGCGAGACATGCATGCGCGGAATAAAGCCAAGTTGCAGCGCCTGGCGCGAAACAGAGAACGCGCCGGTAATCACGGCCTGGGAGGCAATCACGGTCGCCAGGGTTGCCAGGATAATCAGCGGGAACAAGGCCCAGTCTGGGGCCAGGTGGTAAAACGGGTTTTGAATGGACTCTGGCTCGGCCAGAATAAGTGCGCCTTGCCCAAAGTAGTTGCAAATCAGTGCAGGCAACACGAACAAAAACCAGGCAAGGCGAATCGGTTTACGGCCAAAGTGACCCATGTCAGCATACAAGGCTTCGGCACCGGTCACGGCTAGGACTACCGCACCGAGCGCAATAAACGCAATTTTGGGCTGGGTGGCAAAAAACTGATAAGCGTAGAAGGGGCTTAAAGCCTTAAGAATTTCGGGGTGATGACTGATATTGAGGATGCCCAAAATGCCTAATACCGAGAACCAGGTCAGCATGATAGGACCAAAAAAAGCACCGACGACAGCGGTGCCTTTGCTTTGTGCCCAGAACAATACAAACAGGACGCACAAAGTAATGGGGACGATCCAGCTATCCAGTTGCGGTGCTGCCACCTCGAGGCCCTCAACCGCTGAGAGCACGGAAATGGCGGGGGTGATCATGCCGTCGGCATAAAACATGCAGGCCCCGATAATACCTAGCAGCATGATGCGTTTACGCTGGTCGGGTTCGCCGCCAGCATAGCGGCTAGCCAAAGACAGCATCGCCATGATGCCGCCTTCACCACGGTTATCTGCCCGCATGATAAAGGCCACATATTTGAACGACACAATCAGCAATAGCGCCCAGGTGATTAGCGACAAGATGCCGTAGACATTGGCTTGTGTCAGTAACAGTGGGTGGTGCCCGACTGCAAAGACTTCTTTCATGGTGTAGAGCGGGCTGGTGCCAATGTCACCGAAAACGACACCTAGCGCGGCGAGAGCCATGGTATGGAGCGCCGTTTGCTGATTTTTTGTATGGTCCATTGTGTGAACAGCTAAAGACAAACGATTATTATCGGGTAATTTTAGAGCTTCACCAAAGATTTTGACGCAAATTATCTTGATGACCTAAATGCATGTGGACGATTACACGAAAAGTGGAGCGCCTAGTCGGGGCTGATTTGCGTCACCACCACCTCTGCCTGACCTTGATGCAAGGTCAGTTTCAAGGGCGTCTGCAGGCTGAGTTCGCTGGCCGCGGTCACTGCGCGGCCATCGGCTTTTTGCACAATGGCATAGCCCCTGGCCAACACCTGATGCGGGTTGAGTTGTTGCAGGCTGGCGGACAGGTATTGCAGTTTGCGTTGTTGCGTTTGTAAACCTTGCTGCATGGCCAGTTGCAGTCTGTGTTGCCATTGCTGCAGACCGCGGCGCTGTTGTTGCAGATGCTGGGTGGGGGAGATCAGGCGTCTGGACAAGTAGTCCAGGGTCTGGCTTTGCTGGCGCAAGCAAGATTGCATGGCCCGGCCCAGCCTTAATTGTAATTGCCTGAGTTGATCGCGAAGCTGCGCCTGATCCGGGCAGGCCAATTCGGCTGCCGCTGTCGGTGTGGCCGCGCGCAAGTCAGCGACAAAATCGGCAATGGTGAAATCTGTTTCATGGCCCACCCCGCTAATGGTCGGCAGGCGACAAGCGGCGATTGCGCGTGCAACCACCTCTTCATTAAATGACCATAAGTCTTCTATGCTGCCACCACCGCGGCAAATCAGCAGCGTATCAACCTCTTGCCGCTGATCAGCCAGATGAATGGCTTGCGCAATCAGCTCGGCAGCGCCTTTGCCTTGCACCGGCGTCGGGTAGATGATGACAGACATGGCCGGCGCACGGCGGCGGATGGCGGTTAACACATCGCGCAAGGCGGCGGCATCCGCTGAGGTCACCACGCCTATGCGTTGCGGATTGGCCGGAATGGCTTGTTTACGCTCGGCAGCAAACAGCCCTTCGTTTTGTAAGCGCTGCTTGAGTTGTTCATAAGCTTCATACAATTTGCCCAGGCCAGCGGGCTGCATAAATTCCACCGTCAGTTGTACATCGCCTCTGGCTTCATACAGCGTGACCGTGGCACGCGCCTCAATCAGGTCCCCTTCGCGCGGCACCATGCCTAATACGCTATTGCGCCCTTTAAACATCACACAACGGATTTGTGCGCGTTCATCCTTGAGCGAAAAATACCAGTGGCCACTGGCGGCACGGGTGAAGTTTGAGAGCTCGCCCGAGATCCAAAAGAGGGGAAAACTGGTTTCCAGCAACTCTTTGGTGAGTCGGGTGAGGTCGCTGACACTCAAGATTTGTTTGAATGATGTCGATAACAAGCTAGCCATAGCTGCACATTATCCCTCAGCCCCGCTGGATTTGGCTATGTCTTTCATCGAATGGCCGGTGTCTGAGCAGAGGCGCTCTGTGGGGATGCTGAACACTGATTCAATATAGAGGGGCACTTTTGGGTAAAAGCGGCGTCTTGATATGAGCAGCATGGGAATGGTTGATGACTGTCTGACCTTGAAGCAAGGTCATTTCCCTCAGGATTGTATGCGAATGAAAAAATATTTATTTTTTGCGCGATCATTTTTTATGTGTTGTCTGTACACAAGTGCTGTGCATGGCTTGGGACTGGTTGCGCAGGCGCAGGCGGATGAAACGTCTGACAAATCGCCGCCCGAGACGGAAGTAGCCGCGGTCGAGACCACGAATCCTGTCATGGCCAGCTACAAGCGCGAGCAGGCGGTGATGCAGAATGACGCCTACAAGCAATTCATTAAATTACAGGTGAGTCTGGCGACAGGCACAAAAAATGCGCTTGGGATCAGCAGTTATGCCGAGGCGCACGCCCATTACTGTGCGTTGGCTGCAGAAACCCGTGATCCTGATGCGCAATTTGCCATGGGCTGGTTTTACAGCATGGGCAAAGGCGTGGAGGTCAATCATGATATTGCCGCGCGTTTTTTCAGCCTGGCGGCGATTCAAGGCCATCGCGATGCCCGGATCTGGCTGGACCAGGGCACTGGTAATGCCTCCGTGGCCAAGCTGCCCGCCTGCATGCAAAATCAGGGGCAGTCAGCGGCTGAGGTGCTGTTCCGCAAACGCGGCCCCATTTACACGCTGGTCAAAAAACATGCGCCTGCTTATGGAGTAGACATTGATTTGGCGATGGCCGTGATTGCGGTGGAGTCCGGCTTTAATCCCAAAGCAACTTCACGCAAAAAGGCCCAGGGCCTGATGCAATTGCTACCCGAGACGCAGGCCAGGTTTCACGTCAAGGATGCTTATGATCCTGAGCAAAATATCAAAGGCGGCTTGTCCTACCTGCGCTGGTTGATCAATTACTTTGATGGCGATGTCGAGCGCGTCGTAGCGGCTTACAATGCCGGGGAACATGCGGTGTCCAGACATCAGGGCATCCCGCCTTACCCGGAGACACGCGACTATGTGAAGCGCGTGGCGCGTTACTACAAGAAAAAACATCACGAAATCAGGCAAACTGAGGCCATGCGTGACGGGCAGAGCCCGGCGGCCAACTCCTGAATCTTTCTGCTGACTGTTTGTGCTGTTTGACCGGGATAGCCAGGCCAACTTAAAAAACCGGGAACCATCCACACCCAGGCTGCCTATTAGCTGCGTTATCCATTACAATTTGCATTTGATCATCGGGTAGGAGCGGGCAATGGCAGCATGGTTTAGAGGGCGTGGCGGCTATGTATTGGGATTTTTGGCCGGATTTGGCATTGTGGCACTCGCTTTGTATATTCAAGTACAAAACCAGCTTGAACCCTGCCCCTTGTGTATCTCGCAACGCATCATTTTCATGAGCCTGGGCTTGTTGTTTTTGCTGCACGTCTTTGTCTCCCCCAGATCTTGGCTACATGCCGGATTGGCCCTGATCGAGGTGTTGACGGCGCTTGGCGGCGCGGGGGTGGCGATACGCCACTGGTGGCTACAGGCACACAAAGAAGAAATCTTTGCCGATTGTGGTGTCGGCTTTGATTACATGTTTGAAAACTTCCCGCTGAAAAAAGCACTTACCCTGGTATTTCGTGGTACGGGCGATTGTGCCGCCATAGACTGGACGTTTCTGGGATTAACCTTGCCCCAATTGGGCCTGATCAGTTTTATTCTGTTTGCGGTGTATGCTGCCTGGCTATTTCGTAGCCGTCGCGCTGGATAGCAAAAGTCTCGATCTCAACTTCGGGGGTGCTTTCATCCAGCATGGCCGCTTGTTTTTCAATCGCGTCATGCCAGGCTTTAAAATGCGCTTCGCATGACTGCTCGGCTCGTTGCGAGATGCTCTCTGCCGGCACGCTGGCGGCCTTAAGCTTGGCAGTCTCGCGCTTGAGGCAACCCAGATATTTGGCTTTGGCATACACCTCTTCGGTTTGCAGGCTGGCGATTGCCTGATCCGCCTGATTCAGCGATTGGCACAAGGGGACAGGTTCGCTGGGGATGGTCCAGGCCTTTCCCGAGGTCTTTTGCATATGGATCACACTGGCAATATCGCGGCCACGCTGGTTAATCCAGTATTCCAGAATTTCGTTGCCACAGCGTTCATCCTGACAGCGCATCACGCTTTTCAATAACCAGGCCGCCTGCTTGGTCATGCGTTCGTCAGAAATGCCACAGTTATGGATGACGTCGTGCGAGCGGGATAGATACAATTTGTAATTGGCCCGCCAATTGGGATGGCTGGCACAGGCGACTTTATACAGCGGGTTAGAGACGCTGCACTGGTCTTGCTGCATGCTTTGCAGGCGTTCCGGTGCGCGATTGCCCGTCATGCGGCATGCCAGCGAAATGGCCTGGCCGTAGGCTTGCGTCACCCCCCAGAACGACAGTCTGGCAGAGGCATAATCTGGCCGTTGCTTGAGTGTCTGATCGTTTTTCCAGTCCAGCGTCTCTGAGGCAAGTTCGGACTTGTGAAATACCACTTCGCGTTCAACCTCCATCGAAAACTCACTGCAGGAGGCTTGTACCAATTTGGTGGCAATCGTATCGTCATGATCGTCTGTACGCAGCTTGAAAAGGATAATGTCTTCGTGCTGGCCGACTTGCATGGAGTCTAAATCAACCGACACCGTCAGAAACTTTTCCCGTCCTTGCACCGTATGCCATTGTTCGGCATGCAGGGGTGGGCTGGTAAACAGGCAGCTTGTAAACAGCGTCAGACAGGCGGGAAGTGCGTTTTTGAATAGCATAAAATCAATGGTCATAAATAGAAAGCAGCGGCAAGTGGCCGCCATTGTAATGATTATTCTGCGGCGGAGATAGCGACCTGATTGCGTCCGGCCTGCTTGGCCTCATATAGTGCCTGGTCTGCTCGATGCAGCAATTGTGTCAAGCTGTCCCCCATCCGCAACATTGCCACGCCGCAACTGATGCTGATCTGGCCAATGTCGGGCAAAGATCTGGCGTGTACCTGCTGCCGGATTTTTTCGGCCAGCTTTGCCGCCTGAGCAAGGGTGATGCGGGGCGCATAAATCATCATTTCATCGCCTCCCCAGCGCACGGCAATGTCAGACAGGCGCGTATTTTTCTTGATGCATTCGGCGACGGTTTTAATGACCTGGTCACCGATGACATGGCCGTGCGTGTCATTGATGGATTTAAAACGGTCTATATCTATCAGAATCAGCGCATCCGAGATTTTCCTGCCGACCGTGTGGGTATGCTCAGCAAACACTGTTTCAAAGTGCTGACGATTGCTCAAACCAGTTAAAAAGTCGGTGCTGGACAGCGTTTTTAAGTTTTCTTTTTCAACTTGCAGGGCGGTATTGGCCGCAGCCAGTTGTTCGGTCCGCTGTTTGACCAATGCTTCGAGATCGGTGTTCAGGGCTTTTAAATGATTGGTCTGGCTTTCACGCAGGCATTCGTAGTTGCGGATGATGAAAAACTGTCCAAGCAGGTACAGGCACAAGCTCAGAATATCCAGATGACCATATTCTGAGGGGAAGAGATGCGTTAAGTGATTGCCCACCACCAGCAACAGTAAAATCGCCAGCATCTGGTAGCCCATCTGCCTGCCTTTGAGGTAAAACGCTCCAGCAAGAATAAGGAGCAATAATCCGCTCCGGGTACTGTTGCCAGTCGCCAGAAAATAGACCGTCAAAAACTGGAGAAAGCATAACCAGAGGGCAATGCCGGAGATCAGCTCGACGCGCTGTTTGTTGCGGCGCAAGGCCCATAGCAAGGCAAACGCAATCAGACCAAACACAATATCCACGATGCCGATGAGCGGATGCACGCGCCAACGGATGATGCCCATGCTAAAAGACACGATGCCAAAGAAGGTGAACACGTTGTTTAGGAAAACCACCTTGTAACGCATGTGGTCCGCATCGCCGGACGCTGGAAAAAGCTTGATGGGATGCAACATCATGACAAGCGCTTGGCTAAACCACTTTTTCAACATCCGGTATCCTAAAGAATAATTGTTTTTGTGATGCGATCAGATTATGTAAAATTGAGACTTTGTCGTTAGCTGTACATTACCGCTGAATTTTACATATATTAAGCTGCTGCGTGTCATCGTACGCGCGCATTCACAAATTTTTATGTTTCGGAGTGGTCTTACTTCATCCCCGAAAACAGATTATCGGTCCCTATGAAACCTTACCTGACCCTGGACAATTTTGTTGGAAACACGCCGCTGGTGGCTTTGCAGCGTATGAACCCGAATCCGAGCAATACGATCTTGCTCAAGCTGGAAGGCAATAATCCGGCCGGGTCAGTTAAAGACCGGCCTGCCTACAGCATGATTGTGCGGGCAGAGCAACGCGGGCAAATCAAGCCAGGCGATACGCTGATTGAAGCGACCAGTGGCAATACCGGCATTGCACTGGCCATGGTGGCGGCCATGCGCGGTTACAAAATGGTGTTGGTGATGCCGGAAAACCAGTCCGTTGAACGCCGTCAAAGCATGAAGGCATATGGCGCTGAACTGATCTTGACACCCAAAGACGGCAGTATGGAGTTGGCACGCGATGTGGCACTGAAGTTGCAAGCAGAAGGCGAGGGCATTGTGCTGGATCAGTTTGGCAATCTGGATAATCCGCAAGCGCATTATGAAGGGACCGGGCCGGAAATCTGGCGTGATACCGCCGGAGCGGTGACACACTTTGTATCCAGCATGGGCACCACTGGCACGATTATGGGCACTTCGCGCTTTCTCAAGGAGCAAAATCCTGCCATTCAGATCATCGGCGTGCAGCCGGAGGAGGGGGCGCAAATCCCGGGGATCCGCAAATGGCCAGAAGCCTATCTGCCTAAAATTTATGACCCCAAACGCATAGACGGGTTGCGGTATGTGAGCCAGAAGCATGCGGAAGAGACCACGCGCAAACTGGCAACCAAAGAAGGCGTTTTTGCCGGGATTTCCAGCGGCGGTGCCTTGTATACGGCAATGCAACTCTCCAAAGAAGTGAACAATGCGGTGATTGTCACCATTGTGTGCGATCGTGGCGACCGCTACTTGTCTACAGGTGTGTTTCCCGATTGATGCGCCTGTGGGCACTGCTGCTGTGCTGTTGGTCTATGCCGCTTTGGGCCATGACCGAGCTTAGCCTCAGTGCCGAAAGCATCCAAGGCGATTTCTTTCAACTCGACCACCCGCATGCGGTGGTGAACTTGCAGCGCAAACAGCATGTACAAATTCATGCCGAGCGCTTGCAGGTGGGCAATGCCAGCATTGATCACCCGGATATGACACTGGAGATCAGTACGCGCCCCAGCCTGCTGATTACCTCCGAGCAGTTAAAAATGCCTGATTACCAGGTACGCCGCCCGCGCATCTATCTGGATTACCGTCTGCAAACTCGGCAACCGTTGATGACGGTTGATGCTGAAGTCAAAGCGATGCAAGATGAGGTCTGGGGCAAGTTCCACGTGTATTGCCAGTTGCCGACACAAGCCAGTCAGGAGACTTGGCAGTGTAATGATGGCTTGTATCATGATGTCCGTTCACATATCCCGTTTAATCTGACGGTGATGCCGACCTGGCACACTGCATCGAACACCAAGGCCAGCAGAGGGCTTGAGCTGCAACTGGCGGTGAAAGACGCCAAATTCAGTGATGCCGCAGGCTTGCATGCGGCGGAGAGACTGACCGGGGTGATGCATATTGCTGCGCATGAGGTGGCGAATGGCTGGCGCTGGCAAGGCGTATTTGAATGGCAACAAGGCGAGTTGTTCTGGCAACCATTTTATTTTGCCGAGGGCAACAAGCGATTTGAAATCCGTGGCCTGTATGCATCGCCCATCCTGGAGATTGAAGCAGCGACCTTGTCATTGCAAGGCGTAGGCACGTTACACAGTCAAAGCCGGTTTAATCTGGATAGCCAGCGCTTTGAGTTTTTAAAGCTGGATGCCAAAGACGTCGATTTTAACGGCCTTTACCAGTCGTTTATCCAGCCTTTGCTGCCTGATTCCGTGTTCGGACAGCTCAAGGTGAATGGCAAAGCCGACTGGTCTTTTGAGGCCAAAGGCCTGCAGCCGGTGAAGTTTCAGCTGGATGTTGCGGATGCCACGGTTGAAGATCAACGTGGCAAGTTTGGCTTTGCCCATCTGAATGCGCATATTCCCTGGGATTACGATCAGCCGCAGCAGATCAGCATGGGCTATGCCTCTGGCCATGTGCTTAAGATTCCGCTCGGAAAAACGCAATGGCAGGCAAACGTGAATCGGTTCTCGATTACCAGTCCAACTTTGAGCTTGCCTGTGCTGGATGGCGCCTTGATCTTTGAAGACGTGTCTGCCGCCTGGATACATCAGAGCATGGTCTGGCACCTGAAGATGGACATGCAGCCCATCAGCATGCGCACCTTTAGCCAGGCGCTCGGCTGGCCTGTCATGCGAGGTGAGATCAAAGGCCAGATTCCACTCGTAACTTATGCCAACCATGCCTTGCGCATGGATGGGGAGATGCAGCTGAGCTTGTTTAAAGGGCAAGTCGCGCTCTCTGATCTGGAAGTCGATGATCCGCTGGGGGCTGTCCCCAAGCTGCATGCCAATCTGCGCATGCGAGAGATTGATATGGGTGAGATCACGCGGACGTTTAATTTTGGTTCGATTACCGGCAAACTGGAAGGTGATGTCCAGCATTTGCGCTTACAAAACTGGAAGCCTGTCTCTATGAATGCTGTGATACAGACTGCGGATGGCCCTTTTGAGAAAAAAGTGTCTCAACGCGCGGTCGAAAACATCACTGCATTGGGTGGTGAGGGCACGGCGGCAGCCCTGCAACGGACGTTTTTGCGTTTTTTCAAACAGTTTGGCTATGAAAAAATGGGTTTAAGCTGCGAGCTGCGTGGGGATGTTTGTAAAATGGGCGGTGTTGAGCAGATTCCGGGCGGATTCGTCATCGTCAAAGGTGAGGGGATTCCCTCAGTCAACGTGAATGGCTATACCGAATATGTCAGCTGGAAAGATATGCTGGCCCGCATGCGGCGGATCACTGATAGCAATAGCAAAATGATCGTCAAATAAGCGCACTCAATGGCGATAGTTTTAAAGAAAGGAATTCGCGTGATGGGTAGGCAACAACAAAACACGGTTCAAAGGCACAGCGTCGTTTTCAAGCGTTTGATACTCAGCCTGGCCATGCTGCTCAGTGCATGTGTCACCATTAATATTTACTTTCCCGCCGCTGCCGCTGAAAAAGCGGCTGACAAGGTGATTGATGAGGTCTGGCAACTGCCAGCCAGCTCTACCGCGCCGACCCCGCCGGCGACGACTCAAGACCCTGTGTCCCCCTCTGTTCAGGAGATCAAACCATGATCCATGCACTGTTTAACCTGTTGTGCCGCTATCGTCAGTCTGCAATCTCTGTGCTGACTACCATTTTGCTGGTTGCCGCACCGACTGCCGCACTGGCAGCCGCAGATTTGGATATCAACACGCCTGCACTGGCCGCAGTTAAAGCCAGCATGCAAGCGCGCCATCCGCAATTACTGCCTTACTACCAGTCAGGCGCAATTGGCTTTACCGCGGATGGCTATATTGCCATCAAAGAGGCCAGCGGAGTGCCATTATCACAACGTAACATGGTCACCAGCTTGGTCAATCAGGAGAACAACGATCGCACCCAGCTCTACCAGGGCATTGCTGCCGCCAATGGGCATCCAGAGTGGGCAGGCGAGATTCAGCGCACCTTTGCCCAACGCTGGATGGATAAAGCGCAAGCGGGCTGGTTTGTGCAGAAGGATGGACAGTGGCTTAAGAAATAAGCGGTCTGAACATACAAAAGCCGAAATGGAAAGCTCCATTTCGGCTTGATTGTTTTGCGCAGACGATGTTAGCCGCCTGCCAGCAGAAGCTTAAAAGTGATACTGGAAGCCCAGAGACAACAGGTTCAGGTGTGAGTCACTGTCGCCAGCCACTCTGCCATAGTAGGCATAAGTCGCTTTAATATCGACCACTTGATTGATCGGATACTTGTAGCCAAAGCCGGCAACATAGCCCCAGCCTTTATCGTTTACTGAGCTACTTCCTACATTGTTACCCGCCGATGCGCTAATACGTGCATCCAACTCTGAGTAAATGGCACCCGCTTTAACAAAAAAATTGGGGAATTGGCTAGGGCTGAATAAGCCTGATAACTCAACGCCTTTGGCATCGTATTTGATGCTCGCTGATCTGATGTTATCAGAGGCGTCGATTTTTTCTTTAGTGGTTTTGAAGTACGCAAGTTCCAGGGAAAGATTTTCATTGACGCTGTAGCCCGCAAATATCCGTCCTGCGCCTGCATTTCTATCCTGTTTTACCGAGGGGGTTGTGCCAAACTCATCAAACCACGCTTCCTTGAAGTCACGTGTTTGATTTTTTTGCCGAAGGTAAGCGACATCCAAACCAAAATAAAACGGTGTTTGTTGCAAGCCATGCTGGCTTTCTGGCTCAGCGGCACTCACAGTGCTGGCGGCTGACATCAGCAATAGTCCCAAGAGAGAAGTTGTACGCAATAGTTTCATAGAAGTGCCTTTACGGTCTGATTGAGGAATGATTTGTTTTTTTTGTTACTTTAGCAGAAAAGGTTAAATTACGTAACTTTTGGTGTGACTATGTTTGTAGGTGTGGGCTGTCACAAATCGGTCATCTAAGACCGCCGAGCAGTAAAGTGTCAGGATGGTGCATAAAACCGCGCTAAATGACTAAAAAGGCAACTTATCTACTGCCATAGATGGTCACAGTGGTGCTGTGGCTGCACAGGCCGGCTCAAAATGACTACTATGCTTATTTTTGGCTTGCCTCGTGGTGAACCGTAGGTATGTCATCAATCAAATCAATTGCTTAAAGCAAATCACCACTGCCAATAGCGCCCCCAAAGTGTGCCGCATTGAACAACTCCGGCCGGTTGCTTCTCTCATCTAGATTGAGAACAAACAGGTAAAAGTCATTGATTTCAGTTTCAGGCATGTTCATTGCATACAATCAAAGTGCGTGTCCCAATGAAAGGAGTTTGTTGTGCCAACTAATCTTTTCGTTCTACCCCGTCTGGGTGAAAGCATTCATCAGCAAGACCTGGGGATTTACTACATTCTGAATCATCACACCGGTCGGGTGCGATCATTGATCCAATTAGCGCGCGAAAACGTGCACTGGTATTTGATGCAGCTGCAACCGATTGCGGATGGACTGGATTATCGCTGGTCGGTGCTGTCGCGTGAGCAAGACTGCGCGCTCAAGGCCGCCACCGACAAGCAAATTGCACATTATTTTTCCAGGCCTGAATACACTGAACCCTCTGGTGCATGGCAAGTCATGCGCAATGCGCACTTTGGCTTTGGTAAATTCACGCCGATGGCCGCACCCCAGGAAGTCAGTTACGCGATTCTGACGTTTGACGGTGAAGAAATGCAAACGCCTATCCGATTGCATAAAGCGCCTGCGGAATGGCTGGAGGAAGATTCTGAGACGGATATTATGCAACTGGAATTTGCCTGACCGCGCTTTAATCAGGGAGCAAGCTTGATTCTAAATTATCGGAATCAAGCGACAACTACCACCATTACAGAGTCGCTCACAGTGGTAGTTGTGGTGGATCTGGGGCCAGATGCTGTTATCTCTAAGCCTCAGTACTGACAACGCTCCCTGCTGGACCACGATTTTGCATGTTGGAGGATAAGGCCTGCAAAAAGCCACTCAAGCTGGCGTTGCTGCTACTGCCACCGAGTGCGCTAACCAGTGACTGAAAACTGCTCTCCAGCGCACTGTTCTCGTTTGTTGATCCACTGGTGGTCGTGTTACTGGCCGTTGTGTTGCTGGAATCACTACTTGTATTTAAAGCGCTAATCAAGCTTTGTAGTTTTGCTTCCATATCTTGTTTGCCATGGCCGCCGAAATGACGGTGTACGCCTGCTGTTGTGGTGGCATCAATACTCGTCTTGTCTGTACTGTCACTCGTACTTTCTGTATTGGTGCCAGCCGTCCCCTGTGATTGCAGGGCGCCCATCAGGTTTTGTAAAAAACTGCTCAATGCATCACTGGCATCTGTACTCGTGCTTGTTGTGCTACTTGTATCTGTGCTCTCTGTGCTGGTACTTGCACTGTTAGTCCCCTGACTGCCGAAGAGAGATTCCAGACCGCCTGAAATGCCAGCACTTTTCAGCGCTGCGTCTATCGCCCCCAAAAATCCGCCGCCATCCTTACCTTGTTTGTCGCCATCTGGCGGCGGAGGCGGCGGTTGCATGCCATTACGCTGCCCCACTTGCGAAAGCGATTGAATGTAGTTGTTACTGCCGATTGAACTGATAGATGTCATGATGAGTACTCCGTAAGTTTTTAAAGGTTCAGGGCTCAAGCATTGCTCCCTGGCAATGCTCTTGTTGACTGAACGGATACAGAGTAATACGGCACCTCTTGGTTTGATAGACTAAAAAAACATAAAAAACCCTTATAAATCATATATTTAAATGTATCAATTGATACAAAAGTGCACTAATTGTATCTTTTGATACAAACGCAGTCTTTTTTCTACAAGCTGACTGCATAGATTGCTGTCAGCACTGGCGCTGTGCTATTTTAAAAGCGACTCTTTAACAGGAAATCCGATGCTTAGTTTGGTGTTTGATATTGAAACGATTCCCGATGTTGCCGGGATCCGCCAGTTACATGATCTGCCAGCCAGTTTGAGTGACGACGAGGTTGCGAATATCGCTTTTCATCAGCGGCGCCAGCAAAATGGCACGGAGTTTCTGCCGCATCATTTGCAGCGCGTGTGTGCGATTTCCTGCGCCTTGCGTGAAGGGAACCAATTTCGCGTCTGGACGCTGGGCGATGAGCAAGCCAGTGAAGCTGAAATTATCCAGCGCTTTTTTGACGGGATTGAAAAATACACCCCTAACCTGGTGAGCTGGAATGGGAGTGGTTTTGATTTGCCGGTGCTGCATTACCGCGCCATGGTGCATGGCATTGCTGCGCCACGCTATTGGGATCTGGGCGAAGACGACAAGGATTTTAAATGGAATAACTATATCAGCCGTTATCACATGCGCCATCTGGATTTAATGGATGTACTGGCCATGTATAGCGGACGTGCCAATGCCCCACTGGATGACATGGCCCAGCTGTGTGGCTTTCCAGGCAAGCTTGGCATGGATGGCAGCAAGGTCTGGCAGGCCTATCTTAACGGTGAAGTCAAGGCGATCCGCGATTATTGCGAAACGGATGTTGCCAATACGCATTTGGTGTACCTGCGCTTTTTAAAAATGCGTGGGCATTTGAATGAGGCTTGTTACCAGTCAGAAATCCAGCTGGTGCGGGATACGCTGGCAGCCTATCCTGGCGAACACTGGCAGCAGTTTATGGCTGCCTGGGACGCAATGGATTCCACTGTTTAAGGCGTCGCTGTCGGTGCGGGTTCCTCAGCGCTTTGATCGTCAGTGAGCGGCTCGACAGTATCCTCATCAATCTTGTTTTTCCAATTAAGAATGATGCGTTTAGATTTTTTTGCGTCGTGCACAAAACGGTAGCGCTGCTCGCTACCCAGGTAACTGGCAACCGCCTGGTATTTGCCACTCGGCAAGTTGAGCAACAGTCTCGGTGCGGCATGGTCTAGCGTAAATACTTCCTGATTTTTACTGTCCAGAATGGCCAGCTGGATATCATCAATGACGCGACCCGCCTTGCCCTCGGAAAACAGAAAATACAAATTGAATTGTTTTTTAAAGGCTTCCATGGCCTCTACTTCTTCTGAGCCTATGCCGCCAGTGACGTATTGCACCCCATGCACATCCTGCTGGATGGAAATCTCATCGGCATGGCACACCCCAGCCGCGAATAGCGAGAGGCAGATGGCGAGTGAAAGGCAATATTTTTTTAACATGGTGACCTCCTCATTTTGATTAGACCTTGAAACGATTGTATGCCCAAATCAGGTAAAATAACAGGCTATGAGAAATAGCCGTCAACGATCATCCAATTTATCCCCCGCTGCCAAGGCAGCGCAAACTCCGCGCCATGCCAGCATTGAATCACTCGACCAGGAAGGACGGGGCGTTGCCCATGTCGATGGTAAGGTAATTTTTATCGAAGGGGCACTGCCATTTGAAGAAGTCCTGTTTGTTTCGCACCATGTCAAATCGACCTATGAGCTTGCGACCGCGACTGAGGTGCTGAAAGCTTCGAGCCAGCGCGTAACCCCTGGCTGTGCTTATTTTGGCATTTGCGGTGGCTGTGCCATGCAACATCTGGAGTTTTCGGCACAAGTCGCAGCCAAGCAACGCATGCTGGAAAATGATTTGTGGCATATTGGCCGTGTCAAACCTGCCAAGATTTTACCGCCTATTCAGGGCACGCCTTGGCACTATCGGCACAAAGCCCGTTTACGCGTGCGCTATGTCGAGAAAAAGGGTGGGGTGCTGGTGGGCTTTAATGAAAAGGGCAGCAGCTATGTCACTTTTATGGACAGCTGTGAAGTCCTGACCCAACCGGTGTCGGATTTGATCTTGCCGTTGAAAGCGTTGATTGGACAGCTCTCAGTTAAACAGTCGCTGCCACAGATTGAACTGGCGGTAGGTGAAGATGCTACGGTACTGGTGCTACGCATTCTGGAAGCGCTGACCGAGGACGATGTGGCCTTGTTGAAAAACTTTGAAGAGGCGCATGGTGTGCAAATGTGGACGCAAACCAAAGGTCCCGACACGGTCAAGCCTTTGTTTGATCATGGCGATAAATTGCACTACAGCCTGCCTGAGTTTGGTTTGGAGTATCCCTTTAATCCAACGGAGTTTACGCAGGTCAACCCTGCCATCAACCGCGTCATGATCCGTCGTGCCATGCAGTTGTTGCAGCCGCAGGCGGGTGAGCGTATCGCCGATTTTTTCTGTGGGCTCGGTAATTTTACCTTGCCGATTGCGCGCAGTGGCGCCACGGTGTATGGGGTGGAAGGTGCACAGGCGCTGGTGAAACGGGCGATTGAAAACGCAGGCCTCAATGGCGTGACCAATGTCGAGTTTGCTGAGTCTGATCTGTTTGATATGACGCCTGAGTCATTATTGGCCTTGGGCGCGTTTGACAAATGGCTGATTGATCCACCGCGTGATGGTGCGATTGAACTGATCAAGGCATTGCCCGAGGCTGAAGATCCGAATGACAGTCACGCGCCCTCACGCATTGTTTATGTCTCTTGTAACCCTTCCACGCTGGCACGCGACGCTGCCATTCTGACTCAGGTCAAGGGTTACCGCTTAGAGGCGGCTGGGGTGATGAATATGTTCCCGCATACGGCGCACGTAGAATCGATTGCTGTGTTTGAGAAGGATTGATGTGCTAGCTGTTCCTCTGCGCTGGCTCAAGCTGGCGCACCTTTTGGCGTTGATCTGTTTAGGGATAGGGGTGGCCGGCTGTCATTCCTCCAATGCACCGAATACACTGGTGTTTGCAGTGGCGCAGGCGCCACTCAATCTGGATCCGCGCTATGCCACCGATGCGGCTTCAGAGCGGGTCAATCGTCTGGTTTATCAGCGGCTGGTCGAGTTTGATACCGCTTCACACGAAGTCGCCGGGTTGGCCTCCTGGCAGCAACTGGATGCCCTGCATTACCGTTTTCACTTGCTGCGGGCCCCAGTATTTCATGATGGCCAGCCCTTGACTGCCACCGATGTGAAAGCGACTTACGATAGCCTGCTCACACTCAAAGACTCGCCCCATACTGCCGAATTCAGGCATATTCGCAACATTAGCACCCCGGATGCAAAGACCATAGACTTTACGTTGGCGCATGCCGATCCCCATTTTGCGGCGCGTATGATTGTCGGCATCCTCCCCGCACGATTAATTGCGGCTGCGCATGACTTTAGCCATGCGCCAGTGGGCAGTGGGCCGTTCAAGTTCGATGGCTGGTCATCTGCGCTGGTGCTGGAGCGATTGGGAGATGGACTCAAGGTGCGCTTTGAAGAAGTCAAAGACCCGAATGTGCGCGTGCTCAAGCTCAAGCGTGGTGAGGCCGATTTGATTCAGGGCGATTTGCCGCCTGAGCTGGTCAAGTATCTGCAAACACAAGCGAATATCACGGTGAATACCGGGGTGGGTGCCAATTATTCTTATCTGGGCATTAATGCCCAGGCAGCTTTTTTAAAGGATGCGCGCGTGCGGCAAGCGATTGCGTATGCGATTGATCCACAGGCCATCATCGATAAAGTCATGGTCAGTCAAAGTCGGCAAGCCAGTGCCATCCTGCCACCCGAGCATTATGCGGGCAATGCGCAATTGCAGCCATATCATTACGATCCCGCTCGCGCCAGACAGTTATTGGCTGCTGCCGGGGTCAAGCTGCCATTGACGCTGATCTATAAAACCAGTACAGATCCGCAACGGGTGCGGCTGGCGACGATTTTGCAGGCACAGATGCAAGCCGCAGGCATAGACTTGCAAATCAAGAGCCTGGATTGGGGCACTTTTTTTGCCGATGTGCAAAAAGGCAATTTTCAACTTTACGGCTTAACCTGGGTGGGCATTAAAACCCCGGAAATCTACGGCAAAGTCTTTGGTTCCAAGAGTATTCCGCCCACAGGCTTTAACCGAGGGCGGTATCAGGATGCCCAACTGGATGCCTTGCTGGAGAAAGAAGACTGGCCTGCCGTCACGCAACGTGTCCACCAGCAGTTGCCCGTGATTCCACTCTGGTATGAAGGTCAGTTTGCCGCCTATCGAGGATCAATTAAACGCTATACCCCGGCGCCGGATGGCAATTGGGATGGGTTGACCAAAGTGGCTTTTCACGCTGCGCCACATTAAGCTTGCTTAAACCGGGGCCTGAACACCAAACCAGTGGCCAATCAGCGCCGTGGCGACCATCGCCAGCGCGCCCCAGATCACCACGCGGATGACGCTTTTGCAGACACTGGCCCCGCCAGTACGTGCGGCCACCATGCCTAGCAAGGCCAAAAATGGCAAGGTGCTGAACATCAGCCACGACTGCACTTGTGCATGCGGGGCGATCAGCGTGGTCAGCAATGGCAATAGCGCGCCGCTAGAAAAGGCTAATGCCGAGGCAAATGCAGCTTGCAGTGGTTTAGCCTGGTTGATGTCATGCAAGCCTAATTCGTCACGCGCATGTGCCCCTAAAGAATCATGTTGTGACAGCTCCTGCGCGACCTGTTTTGCCAGCGCAGGCGACAAACCGCGCTGGATATAAATGCCTGTGAGTTCACGCAATTCGCTTTCAGGGTTTTGTTTGAGCTCTTGCGCCTCACGCGCGAGGTCGGCCTGTTCAATATCGGTTTGCGAGCTCACCGAGACATATTCGCCAGCAGCCATGGATAGCGCCCCCGCGACCAGCCCGGCGATGCCCGTCATCATTAATGCCTGTTGCGCCGTCCCTGCCGCTGCCACGCCCATCAGCAAACTGGCGGTAGAGATAATGCCATCATTGGCGCCTAATACGGCTGCACGTAACCAGCCACTGCGCTGTAAAAAATGTTTTTCATGATGTTGCATGGCGCACCTGTAGGATTGAGGGGTTGCGATAGAGGGCCGAGTTTAAAAGCATTGGTGCAACGATTGTAATGCAATTTATATTGCCCCAGACGCTCGACTTGCAAATCTGCGGTCAACGGCCATGCAATTGCGATTAAATGCCTTAGAATAATAACTATGTATATTGATATTTCAATTCCGGCGCAAACGCTGACCTTGTTTGATGATCTGGGCCAGCCGCGCAAACAGTACGCAGTGTCAACGGCGGCGAATGGGGTAGGCTGTGTCAAAAACAGCGGTTGTACACCGCTAGGCACCCATATTGTTCGCGCCAAAATTGGCGAGGGTGCGCCGGAAAACACCGTATTCGTTGGCCGCCGGCCTACGGGAGAGATTTTTACACCAGCCTTGAAACAGGCTTTTCCTGAACGTGACTGGATTCTAACCCGCATTTTATGGCTCAGTGGCACCGAGCCAGGTAAAAACCGCCTCGGAGAAGTAGACACCATGCAGCGGTATATTTACATTCATGGCACACCTGACAGCACCGAGCTCGGCAAGCCCGGTTCGCACGGCTGTGTACGCATGCGCAATACTGACCTGATTGAGTTATTTGATCTGGTGCCTGTGGGTACCCCAGTCCATCTGCACGAGGCGGATGATTAAGCGTTTATTGACATTGCTGCCCGTGGTGCTGGGGGTGCTCTGCCTGACATTCCTGCTACTACATCTGGTGCCGGGCGATCCGGTGGATGTCATGCTGGGCGAGTCTGCCAGTGCGGCCGACCGCGAGGCGCTCAAAGCAGAACTCGGCCTGAATCAGCCATTGTGGCAGCAGTTTTTGCAATATACCGCCCATCTTTTGCACGGTGACTTTGGTGTCTCCATACACACGCATACCGATATTTCAACCTTGTTGCTGCAAACCTATCCAGCGACCATGCTATTGGCGGTGTCGGCCTTGTGCATAGGCATCAGTATTGGTGTTCCGCTGGGCGTCTGGTCTGCACTCAAGGCCGGACATTGGCAAGACGTGATGATCACCTTATTCAGTATCCGTGTGGCGGCCATGCCGGCATTCTGGCTCGGGCCCTTGCTCATGCTGGTGTTTGCCGTCTGGCTGGGCTGGTTGCCCGTGAGTGGGATGGAAAGCGCGGCAAGTGTGGTGTTGCCCGCGCTGACCCTGGGTTTGGGCTTAAGTGCCATTCTCACGCGCATGACACGCACCAGCTTGCTCGAGGTCTTGCATGAGGACTATATCCGCACGGCGCGCGCCAAAGGCTTAAGTGAGCAACAAGTGATCCTTAAACATGCCCTAAGGGCGGCCTTGTTGCCGCTGGTGACCATTGTTGGTCTGCAAATGGGCAGTTTGCTGGCCGGGGCGGTGATCACAGAAACCATTTTTGGCTGGAATGGCGTCGGCCGCCTGCTGGTGGATAGTATAGAAAAACGCGACTACCCGGTGACGCAAGCCTGTGTGCTGGTGATTGCCTTGAGCTATGTACTGATTAATCAGGGCACAGATTTGGCCTATCGCTGGCTGGATCCACGCACGCGAGGGCAGGCATGAAGACCTTTTCTCTGCTGACCCTGGCATTTTGGCTGCTGGCGGTACTGCTTGGTCGCCTGGTCGAGATGAGTCCCAACCAGATTGATCTGGATGCGATTTTGCAGTGGCCAAGTGCACAACACTGGCTGGGGACTGATGATCTGGGCCGTGACATTCTGGCACGCGTGTTACATGGCGTGGAAGTGTCATTCATGGTGACGGTGATTGTGACGACCATGACCATGGCGATAGGGCTGACGATAGGCTTGCTGGCCGGGTATCATGGCGGCAGGCTGGATGATGCACTCATGCAAATCACCAGTATTTTTCTGGCGTTTCCCGGGATCTTGCTGGCGATTGCGTTTGCCGCAGTGCTGGGTGCGGGTCTCAATAACCTGATACTGGCCTTGTGTCTGACCGGCTGGGTGACCTACGCCAGACTATCGCGCGGGCAAGCTCTGGCACTACGCCAGCGCCTGCATGTGCTGGCGGCCGAGTCATTAGGCGCTGGCGCATGGCGTATCATGTTGCGCCACATCTTGCCGCTATTGCTGTCCATTTTAATGGTTGAGGCTGCCTACAGCATGGCCAGTGTCATGATTGCCGAAGCTTCGCTGTCCTTTCTTGGCCTGGGAATTCAGGCCCCGGAGGCCTCCTGGGGTGCCATGTTGCGTGATGCGGTGCGCTTTATGCTGGTCGCCCCTCATTATGTGTTGACCGTAGGCGTGTGCATGATGAGCCTGATCCTGGCAATTAACTTGGGGGGGGATGTCTTGCGGGACAAACTGGATGTGCGTCAGGGAGTGCAAGCATGAAAAAACAATACCGTTATTACGACCTCATTATGGCCGCATTTGCGGTTGTGCTGGTTTGTTCCAACCTGATCGGTCCCGGCAAAATCACCGAAGTCCATGCGCCGTTGCTGGGTGCGCTCACATTCGGCGCGGGCATCATGTTTTTCCCCATCAGTTTTATTTTTGGCGATATCCTCACTGAGGTGTATGGCTATGCCGCCTCGCGTCGCGTCATTTGGACCGGCTTTATCTGCCTGGCTTTTGCCAGCCTGATGGCATGGGTGATTGTGGCCTTGCCACCCGCCCCGGATTGGCATGATCAGGCGGCCTATCAATCTGTGTTTGGCTCGACTGCCCGCATTGCGCTGGCCTCGCTGGTGTCTTTTGTCGCTGGTGAGTTTGTGAATTCCTTTGTACTGGCCAAAATGAAAGTGTTGACCAGTGGCCGCTGGTTATGGAGCCGCACCATAGGCTCGACCATTTTTGGCGAGGCGGTTGATACCATGCTATTTTTTCCGCTGGCCTTTTATGGCTCAGGCGAATTCCCAGATGCCATGATGCCGCAAATTGTGCTGGCGCAATTTACGGCCAAAGTGCTGGTAGAAGTCGCTTTTACGCCAGTCACCTATAAAATCGTCGCCTTTCTCAAACGTGCAGAAAAAGAAGACTATTACGATACCCATACCGACTTTAGCCCGTTTAAGCTTTAAACTGGCTACCTTTGACAACTTCTGATTATCGGAACCCCATTGACCCTGATTAACTGGTACGAAAAAAACACAACACAAGCCGCTGACTGGCAGTCAGAAGCGGGTAACCCTGCACCCAAAGCCGTGGTGATTGCAGACGACACCACCAAAGCGGATGAAGCCTACCGTCTGGCGTGTGAGGGCACCGCCTTGCTATATCGCGGTGACTTTCAAAATGCCAAGCAATTGCTGCAAGCGATTACGCGGCGTGTAGACCGAAAACCAGTCAAACCGGCGGCTAGCCTGCTGGAAGCGTTTCACCAGCATCGCGCGCGCCAGATCGGTCGTGCCAATATTACGAATAAAGTATTAATCGAGCTTAAGTATGGTGCCTGCGATTTGCCGCGTGCGCCAGACGTCAAAGCGGCTGTGCAGGCGGCTTTGATTGTGGATGACAACACCGACAAAGTGCCTGCAAGACTTGTGCTCTCATTGCGTGAGTTGCTAGGCATGGTGGGCGCGCATGAGTGGCGTAAAAAAGGCGTGCCGATTCATGCGCTGAATGCCAATATACATGCGCATTACGGGGTGTATTCGCCCGTACGTGGTGAGTATCTCGACCTCATTGACCAGGCGCCGCTTAATAGTCCGCAGGTGGCCTGGGATATTGGTACCGGCACGGGGGTGATTGCTGCCATTTTAGTGGCGCGGGGCGTCAAGCAAGTCGTCGCAACGGACAACCAGCCGCGTGCATTGGCGTGTGCCACCGAAAACATCCAGCGGTTGAATATGCAAAGCCATATTCAAGTCGTGCAGGCGGATTTGTTTCCAGCAGGCAGTGCGGACCTGATTGTCTGTAATCCTCCCTGGCTACCTGCCAAAGCGAATGCGCCGATTGAGCATGCCGTGTATGACCCCGAAAGCAAGATGCTGAAAGGTTTTTTAAGTGGCTTGAAAGCGCATTTAAATCCTGAGGGCGAGGGGTGGCTGATAATGTCTAATTTGGCTGAGCAGATTGGCTTGCGCCAGCCTGAGGCCTTAAATACATGGATCCATGAAGCAGGGTTGCAGGTGGTCGACAAGCTGGATATTGCGCCAACACATGCCAAGGCCAGCGATCAATCGGATCCGTTATATGCTGCCCGTGCCAAAGAAGTAACCAGTCTTTATCGGTTAAAATGCGTTTGAATTTTGAATAATAGGAATTTGTTATGTCTTTAGGTCCCGTCATGCTGGATGTGGTCGGCAAGGAACTCACCGCCGATGATATCCGCCGCTTGCAACATCCGCTAGTCGGCGGGGTGATACTGTTTGCGCGTAACTTTGAGAGTTGCGCGCAGCTCAAGGCGCTCACTGCCAGTATACATGCGGTGCGTCAGCCGCCGCTGCTGATTGCCGTGGATCATGAAGGCGGCCGGGTGCAGCGCTTCCGAGAAGGCTTTACCAAAATCCCGCCCATGCGCGAGTTTGGCCATATTTGGGACAAAAACCCACGCAAAGCGAAAGAGCTGGCGGTAGAGGCCGGGTATGTGCTGGGCGCAGAGCTAAGGGCGCATGGCGTGGATTTCAGCTTTACGCCAGTGTTGGATATGGACTATGGCGACAGCCTGGTGATTGGGGATCGCGCGTTTCACCGTGATCCGCAGGCGATTAATGAGTTGGCGTTTAGCCTGATGCAAGGCCTTAAAAAGGCTGGCATGGCTGCGGTGGGCAAACATTTCCCCGGGCATGGTTTTGTGGTGGCTGATTCGCATGTGAGCATTCCGGTGGATGACCGCGAGTTTGACCAGATTGCACAAAACGACATGCAACCTTTTGTACGCATGATAGACGAGGGCTTGCATGCGGTGATGCCCGCACATGTGATTTATCCCAAGGTCGATGATAGACCGGCCGGGTTCTCGTCCCGCTGGCTGCAAAAGGTGCTGCGTGAGCGCTTGGGTTTTAATGGTGTGATTTTCAGTGATGACTTAAGTATGGAGGGCGCCACCGTGGCAGGTGACGTCACTGCACGAACCATGGCTGCCTTGAACGCCGGGTGCGATATGGTGTTGTTATGCAACCGCCCGGACTTGGCCGATGAATTGTTAAGCAAGTTAACGTGGAAGATTTCTGCACAAAGTATTGCGCGCCTGGCACGTATGCATGGCGGTCATCATCCGCAGGATATGGTGGCATTACGTGAGTCTGCGGCCTATGTAGAAGCGGTCAAGCGTGTGGCCATGGTCGGTCAAAAAGAGGCGGATTTGTTTGCTTGAAGCCGGAAGGTTGCGGTAAGCTAGACAATTATTGATGACAATCTAATCACGGCGTAAACATCGGTATCAATTATGAAATGGATCATTCTTGGCATTTTCTTGGCTTCGGTCAGTTATGTGCACTTCAGGGGCAAGGTCAGGCACCGCTTTTATCGCCAGATATTTGACCATTCCGGCATTGTTTCGCCATTCAATGTATTCTTATACCTGTTCTCCAAAGCGCCGACCACGCCGTATTTACCGGTGCATGACTTCCCGGAACTGAAAGCGATCACCGACCGCTGGCAGGAAATCCGTGAAGAAGCGTTGTATGTACGCGAACAGGAGCGCATTGCTGCGGCCAAAACCAATAACGATGCCGGGTTTAACTCATTCTTTAAAACTGGCTGGAAGCGTTTTTACCTCAAGTGGTATGACGCACATCATCCCTCTGCCAGCATTTACTGCCCAAAAACAGTCGCCTTGCTGCAAAGCATCCCCAGCGTCAAAGCCGCCATGTTTGCCGAGCTGCCGCCTGGCGCGCATCTGCGCCCACACCGTGACCCCTATGCAGGCTCTTTGCGCTTTCACCTAGGGCTTGCCACCCCTAATGACGATCAGTGTTTTATCCGCGTTGATGGTGAGGATTACAGCTGGCGTGATGGGCAGGCCGTCATGTTTGATGAAACCTATATCCATGAAGCCTATAACAAGACCAATGAAACGCGTGTGATTCTGTTTTGCGACATTGAACGCCCCATGCGCTATCGCTGGGCGCAGGCAGTCAACCGCTTTCTGGCCAATACCATCGTCACTGCAGCCAGCTCGCCAAACGAGGCCGGGGACCAGACCGGCGTCATTAACCGCCTGTTTCATTATGCCTGGGTGATCGGTCAGTACCGGCGCCGTTTTAAAAAGTGGAATAAAACCGTTTATCAAATTACGCGCATCGTGCTGATTGCGGTAGTCATTTACGGACTGTGGAAGCTGTAAACTGAACGATTGTTCACACAAATGTCACGCAAAGCCTTGAAACTTTAGGTGTTTGCCATTATCTTAACTACAGAAGCTGTTTTTAGTTTTAATTGAAAAGAGGAAATACACTATGTCAGATATGCAAGTTTTAGGTCGTGACGGTCAATTATCCGAAACGCAAAATCGCGTACTGCGCAATACATACGCCTTGCTGGGTTTGAGCATGGTGCCAACCGTGATCGGTGCCTATGTTGGCCTGCAGATGAATTTTGGCTGGATGGCGGCACACCCATTCATGTTCTTTATTGGTTTTATGGCCGTGATGTTTGGCATGTTCAAACTGATCGCGGTTAACCAGAACAGTGGTGTAGGCGTGTGGTTGCTGTTGGCGCTGACGTTTGTCTTTGGCGTGATGCTTGGCCCTATCCTGCAATTTGCCCTGCATCTGCGCAACGGCGCTGAAATTGTCGGCTTGGCAGCTGCGGGAACTGGGATTACCTTCCTGAGTTTGGCTGGTATCGGCTCATCCCCAGCCCGTGACTTCAGCGGTATCGGCAAGTTCCTGATGATAGGTCTGATTCTGGCGATTGTCGCTGGCTTGGCTAATATGTACTTCCAAATTCCAGCCTTGTCATTGGCAATCTCTGGTGTCTCAGTGCTGATTTTCTCCGGCTACATTTTGTACGACGTGAACCAGATCGTACGCGGCGGTCAGACCAACTATGTGATGGCGACCTTGAATCTGTATCTGGATATCTACAACCTGTTTGTGAACCTGTTGAATATCTTGTTGGCAGTATTAGGCAACCGCGACTAAGTTCTGAATTTTTCCATCTCAAAAAACCCGCCAAGAATTTGGCGGGTTTTTTATTTGCATCAATTTAGTTAATGCGAAAAAAGAGTTTGTGATTGGTTGTTTTTAGCCAGCGTGGTTTATTTCAACCAATTTATATGGTTGTTAAGATTTAATTATTATTTAAGTGTTTGATTTAATTTGAATAAAAGTTTCGTTTCACATGGATTGATTTTTGCATTGAAGACTCCTTGATGGAGGGGTGAAGTGCTAAACAATAAAATCAAATCAATCTTATTTCTGGCGGGCTATTCTTGCCTGACAATCGCTGCGGATAACAATGATGAATCTGTAAGCCAGCAACCAAAAGCCGCAGATACTAAGGCCACTATTGAGTTGGATGAGGTGGAAGTCAAGGCGAAGCGCAGGAGAATTATTACGCCTTTGCCTGGAGTGCCAATTGATAAAGCTACGGCTACGACAAACATTCAGAGTGCTACTGGTAAGGAAATTGCTGAGTCTAAAGCGCTAAATGTTACAGAGTTCATGAATAATAATTTGCAATCGGTAACCACAAATGATTATGCCGGTAATCCTTTTCAGCAAGACCTCAATTTCCGTGGGTTTACTGCTTCGCCTCAAATTGGTACTCCTCAAGGAATTTCAGTTTACTTAGATGGCGTCAGAGTAAATGAGGCTTTTGGGGAGGTCGTGAATTGGGATTTGATACCGATGAATGCTATATCAAGCTTAAATCTCATTCCTGGATCAAATCCCCTTTTTGGACTTAACACCATTGGTGGTGCACTAGCAATCCGTACAAAGGATGGGTTCTCGGATAATTATTTGCGTACTCAATATTTAACAGGGGCTTGGGGGAGAAATCAGTTTCAAATATCTAATGGGGTGAATAATGGTCAGTTTGGTTTTTTTACGGCTTACAATCATTTTGCAGAGGATGGTTGGCGAGATAATTCGCCAAGTAATGTTCGGCAATTATTTAATAAGGCAACGCTCAGATTTGATAAAGCTGAGTTTAATTTGACCGCATTAAATATAGATACCAATTTAGTCGGAAATGGAATGTTGCCATTTGAGATGGCAGACCAAAATCGCAAACAGGTATTTACTTCTCCAGATCAAGTACAAAATTCCCTAGAACATTACAATTTTAGTGGCAGTTGGTACGTGAATGATAATTTCACGCTTTCAGCGATGGCTTATAAAAGAAAGATGAGCCAAAGTGCGATTGGTGCGGATGTTTATGATGCGTATTCACGACTGGTGTCTGCCTGGGGAGATGATATTGATGGTGATGGGATTGTTGATGCTGGCAAAATTAATGGCTTGTTCAATTACTCCAACTTAAAACAGGGGAGTGATGGTTTTAATCTGCAGGCTGCTTTTGATTTAGATAAGCATCAAATTGTCGCGGGGATCTCACTAGATACGAATAAGGTAAGTTTTTTACAATCTCAACAGTTGGGGGAGGTTAATGATGCAGACCATTCTGTGTCTGTGGTGACTGATCCAATTTTTGAAACTTTTGGTTTTTTCCCAGCATACATGACAATTGAGCGTAACAATCTCAAAGGTACTAGCAAGACAGAAAGTATTTATGCATTTGATACATGGTCACCCACCGAAAGTTTGCATATCAGTCTTGGCGCACGCATGAATTGGGCAAATGTAAAAAATACCCTTGTTTCAGACAGTGGAAAAGAGTTTTACAATTTTACAACTAACGATTTGCGTCCAGCCAGACAAAAGTGTCTTGTTCAAGGAGACACTAGCCCTAATCGTGGACGCTTTATTTGTAGTGAGGGTGATTATGATTACAGAAGTTTTAACCCTTCACTTGGAGTGACTTGGGAGGTTAAGGATAGCCTTTCTACGTATGCCAATGTCAGTCGTGGAGCAAGAACCCCAACTGTGATTGAACTTGGCTGTGCGAATGATCCTACCAAAAGTAATGCGCCTGGAAGTACAAACTACCAGTTCGGTTGCTCTATTCCAACTTCCCTATCCTCGGATCCATATCTAAAGCAGATTCGTTCTACTGCATATGAGACTGGTCTAAGAGGTGAGACTGGTGGTTGGGATTGGAATGTTGGATATTTCAGAACGGAAATCACCGACGATATTTTGTTTGTTCCGCTAGGCCGAAAAAATCGCGGAGTCTTTAACAACTTTGGACGAACGTTACGTGAAGGGTTGGAGTTTGGAATCAAGGGTGATTTTGATAGTGACAAGATTAGTTTGAACTATACCTTGATGGCTGCAACATTTGAGTCCTATGCTCGGATTATCAATGATGCTAACAGTACCAACGGCCAGACTGTTTCCGCGAATGCTGCACAAGCATTTGTCGATGTTCATTCCGGGGATGAAATTCCCGGAATGCCTAATAATATTATCCAGGCGAGCTGGAATCATCGTTTTAGTGAGCGATTTGATGCAACACTGTCTATGGTCATGCACTCCTCAGCTTATGTTCGTGGAAATGAAAATAATAAACATCAGCCTAGATCAGCTTTGCCTGGAGAGCTATACGATTACATTGGAGAGGGATCTACGTCTGGATATGCAGTATTTAACTTAAGAGCGAACTATAAATTTCGTCCTGGTATCAACGCATATATTAAGTTTGATAATATTTTTGATCGAGAATACTCAACAGCGGGAGCGCTTGGTCGTAACCCATTTAGTGCATCTGGAAGCTTTCAAACAAATACAAGTCAATGGAACAATACAACTTTTATAGGTCCTGGAGCACCTAGAGCAATTTGGATTGGTGTTTCATTAGACTGGGATTGGAAGAATAAAACGTTTAAAGATTAGCAATAAGTCATCTTAATTATTCAAAAGCCATGATTAAAAATCATGGCTTTTTACTTGGTGGCTATGAGCAGCCATTCATGGTTGTTTTCAACCAGGTTGGAACTGTGACAGGCCTATGATGAGTGGTAACTAAATTAAAGGTATATGAAAGTGATGCTCACTTTAAGTTTTAATTTAAATTTTAAAACAATAGGTTACGTTCTTTTCTGGTGGCGAAGCCTAAGTCTTTCATGAATAAAAGCAGGCGGGAGAGTGTTCTGGCACAGCATTTGCAAATGTAAGCATACTGTAATAAGCCATCTTAAATGAGGCATATAAAAATTATCCCATCGGGAGCAGTGACACACGAGTTTCACCGGCCATGAAAATGCAGGTGATGAAAGAATTAATGCTTTTTTATTTAGGAGAATATGGATGAAGTTGAAAACATTAATGCTCGCAACATTGATGACACTTGGTGTCAACGCTGCGAATGCTGGTCAATTCGTTACCTTGACCAATGGTAACGGTACAAACTTGACTTTAGCTAACGGTGGATTGATTAATGGTGCCAATAGTTTAAATGCAGATAAATTCTATATTGAGAACTTATCAACAAGCACATATTTGGCAGGGTATGAGTATGGCTCAGATAACGGGACTATCGCTACGACGCTGAACTACAGAGCTTTTACTGGTGCAAACTCAACCTTTGGTACATTAACTTTGGTTGATTATAAAATTACTCAAAATGTTCCTCTGCTGCCAGGTGTGCCACAAGCGACCATTTTTGATTACGTTTATCGTGATAGCGTTGACGGTAAGCTCGTTTTCGGCACAAGGTATATGAACCTGGTTGATAACGATCAAGAGGTTAATTATTTATATCGCCAAGGTGCAGGTGGTAATGTTTCTACTTCTTGGACATTTTTGAGTGACTTCGACCTTCGTATGTATCAGGCAGGTCAAACAAATGACACAACTTATAACTCTTCTGTGCAATATGTAAACGGTGTTGTACGTCAGAAGGCTGACATTAGTGTATCTGAAGGCAATCCATGGTCTGGATTGTATCTTGTAAAGTCTGATGCAGTTAATTACGCGCTGGGAAATAATGCAATTGGCTTCTATCAGGCGGGTGAAGAAGGTCAGGTTGTAGTCGGTAACTATATCAGTGGTTTCTTGGCAGCCCCTATTCCTGAGCCTGAAAACTATGCTTTGATGATGTTGGGCATGGGTGTTATTGCAGCCGCACGCCGTCAGAAAAAACAAACTAAATAATAAAAACTAAGTTCACTTTAAACTTGAAAAATATTTTTTAAATAAGGGCGGTAACTCCGCCCATTTCTTGAGGGGAATCTCTATGAAAAATGTAATTAAAACTTCTGTACTGGCTGCATTGTTGGCTCTGTCAGCTCAAGCCTCTGCTAAAACTGCAATCTTTGATTTGAACTTTATTGCTACAAATAACTACGGCACAACTTCAAGCAGTGTAGGGTCCGTTACGATGACTGATTTGGCAGACTTGAACTTGGGTGACGGTGCCAGTGGTGTTCGCGTAACCGTGCGATTGAATAATCTGAGCCAGTTTGCTTCTGGTAACACCGGTGCAGTTTGGATTTCATCTTACGAGATGAACTTTGCAGGTACAGATACTTTAGGGAATGATAACTACCGCAATGTGGCTGGTTTAGGTACAAACGATATTGAGTGGGAAGAAAATGGTTGCGTTAGCTACGGCACAAACTGTGGTACTCCTCAAAAAGGTTGGGGTGGTGCGACGGGTGATGCTGCTTGGGGACAAGAAATCAATTTTGCAACCAGCACTTTTACCAATGGTCAATTCTCAACGATTGATTATCTGAACGGTGGTGTTGCTGGCTACACAGGTTTCTCAGTGGATCAGTTTCTGGCAAATGCGGTAAGCAATAATGGCGACACTAATGCGCCTGATGCATATTTCTGGATTCGTATCCGTGGTAACACCGCTCAAAACGGTGGTGGTATGGCTTCAAGTGGCTACTGGGGTAATAGCATCACTAACAGTTCTGGTAATGGTTTGAACTACCGATTGAATGTGTTGGCTACAACTGCAACCGTTGTACCAGAAGCTGAAACATTCGCCATGATGATGGCAGGCTTGGGTCTGATTGGTGGCATCGTTCGCCGTCGCAAAGCTGTTTAATTTTAAGCTGTATCCGTTGTAAAACAAACCCGCCTTTGGCGGGTTTGTTGTTTTATATGGCTGTGATATGCGCTTGTGATCTGGTCGTTATCCATTTGATTTGGCTAAGCGACGCTGCCTGAAGAAATCACTTAATAACGCGCCACACTCATCAGCCAAGACGCCATGACTCACCTCACAGTGATGATTAAGTTTCTGCTCCGCCATCAAATTCACTACACTGCCGCAACAACCCGTTTTGGGGTCGCTGGCACCGTAAACCAGACGCGCAATTCTGGCATGTTGTATGGCGCCGCTACACATGGCACAGGGCTCTAGGGTGACGTATAAGGTGCAGTCAACCAGTCTGTAGTTGCCTAAGTGCTGCGCGGCTTCACGCATGGCCTGGATTTCCGCATGGGCGGTGGGGTCATTGAGGCTGATGGGGGCGTTGCGGCCTTTGCCGATAATCTGCCCCTCTTTGACGACAATCGCGCCGACCGGGACCTCGCCCAGGCTTGCTGCCTCGTTTGCCAGCGCGATGGCAATGCGCATAAATGCTTCGTCTTGCATGCTTATCTACTACTATTTTTGTCGGCGAGGCGGATCAGTATGTACACCAGCCCCATGACAAATGCGCCGGCCAGCCAGATGGCGATTTCTTCATAAGTCGGTGTGGCATCTTGTACAGGGAGCACAATCAGTTTGCGCAAAAACATGACCAGCACCACCTCGACAAAGGTTTCTACCAGTAATTTGTGGCCGCGGAGGTAGCGAATTTCTGCCGAGATGAGGGCAGAGGTTGACCACAGCAACATCAAGGTGCCCAAGGCGCGCAAAAAGCCATGAACCAGATTGTGTGCGTAAGCGGCTTCCTTCACGTCGAGGAAAAATAGCCAGGTAAACATCAGCACAGAGGTAGCCAGAGCCAGGCCGATAATAATATGCGCGAACCCATTGAGCCAAAGCATGGCCTTGATGGCGATGCGGTTGAGTGGTGCAAATTCTTCAGGTAGTTGTTCTTGCGACATATTGGATCCAATCAATGCGACAGCAACGATGATAAATCATTTGCTAAGCAATTGCTCCAGTGGAATTTCGCAACAGGCTTTGAGCAGCCATTGCATGGCTTTGCCCATTTCGCTGGGCCGTTGTTGGCGCCAGGCAATAAAGGTGGGTCCCACCGGTTTCGGTTCTGATACCTGTTTTAGCACAAGTTTGCCCTGCGCAGCGGCCGCTTGTGCCATAAATTTGGGTAGATAGCCGATGGCAATTCCTGCCATTTGCGCCTTTAATTTTGTCTGCATGTCAGGCACGGTGAGTACATCCTGTCCAGAAAGGATGCCTGAGGTCCTTGGGGGCAGGTTGCGTGAACTGTCTGCGGCCGCTACAACGCGATACTGCACAATATCACTGGCGCTGAGCGGCTCTGGTAATGCGGCAAGCGGATGATGCGGGGCCACACAAAACACAAATTCCAGTTGTCCGAGCAAATGTGTAGAGAAGCCGCCGCCAGGCGGCGCGTCTCCTGGAGCCCCAATAGAGATATCAGCTCGCCCCGACTGTAATGCATCCCAACTTCCGCCATACACCTCACGGACCAGCTTCACCCGAGTGCCAAAGCCTTGCTGGTAAAAGGCTTGTAGCAGATTGAGTACCGGGCCGAAATCAAATAAATCGCTAATCGCAATGGCAATATCAGTTTCAATACCGGTCGCAACGCGTTGTACGCGGCGCTCCAGCGCATGGGCGGCATCGAGCAAATAACGGCCTTCTTTGAGCAGTTCGGCACCGGCTTCGGTCAGCATGGCGCGGTGGCCACTGCGGTCAAAAAGCTCCAGCCCCAAATCTTCTTCCAGTCTGCGGATGGTGTAGGTGAGTGCCGAGGGGACGCGGTATAGCGACTCTGCCGCTGCGGCAAAACTGCCTTTGCGGTCAATCGCATCAATGACTTCAAGGGCTTCGAGACTCAGTTTAATGGCCATAGCTGAAGGGATAAGGTTGAAAAAGGGCGGGGTGGTTCATGGTAGTTTAAGCGCTAACGGCTTCATCAAAAAATCTGAACAAGTGATGCAAAATGTTTTGCTATCTAAAGATTAAGTGTTTTTTTATCATACATTTAAACTTTCAAATGGAGTGAATAAATGTTGCATGTTCGCCCTTCAAATAGCCGTGGTTATGCTAATCATGGCTGGTTACAAAGCTTTCACAGTTTTTCTTTCGCCAGTTATTACGACCCTGAGCATATGAGCTACTCGGTGTTGCGGGTGATCAATGACGACAAAATCGCCCCTGACACGGGATTTGGTATGCATGGCCACCAGGACATGGAAATTATTACCTACATGTTGGCGGGGGAGTTGCGCCATACTGACAGCATGGGCCACAGCGCAGTGATTCGCGCGGGGGATGTGCAGCGCATGAGTGCGGGCACGGGTATCCGTCATAGTGAGATGAACGCCTCCTCGCAGACCACGGCCCATTTGCTACAAATCTGGATCACCCCTGATACGCAAGGCTTGGCCCCGGCGTATGAAGATAAAACCATCCCGCTGGCTGACAAGCAAAACCGCTGGGCCTTGATTGCTTCGTCTGATGCCCGCGCCGGGTCATTAAAAGTACATCAGGATCTGTCATTGTATGCCACGGTACTGACAGCAGAGGCTGCTTTGCCGGTTGAGGGCAATGCGGGACGTTGTGCTTACCTCCATATTGCATCCGGCACGGTGGTGATCGATGGTCAACAGTTGCAGACAGGGGATGCCCTCAAGGTAGATGCCCCGGTTTCTCTCTCGATACTTGCTGCGCAAGACAGCGAAATATTATGGTTTGATCTGCCTGAAATAGTCGAATAATCGTTTTACATTTTTTTAAAGGAGCAATGACATGACTCAAGTTTCAATTGTTTATCACAGTGGGTATGGTCATACCGCTGAGCAAGCCAAAGCCGTGGCCCGTGGCGCGCAAAAGGTTGCGGGTGTGACCGTCAATCTGTTAACTGTGGATGAGGCGCAGCAGCAGTGGGATCTGCTCAAGGCCAGCGACGCCATTATTTTTGGCAGCCCAACCTATATGGGTTCGGCTTCAGGCCAGTTTAAAACTTTTATGGATGCGAGCTCCAAGGCCTGGTATACCCGTGACTGGAAAGACAAGATTGCGGCTGGCTTTACCACTTCTGCCAGCCAGAGTGGTGACAAGCTTAGTACCTTGATCCAGTTGGCTGTGTTTGCCGCACAGCATGGCATGATTTGGGTAGGCCAGGATTTGCTGCCCGGGAACAATAACAGTAATGGTTCGGTCAACGACTTAAACCGTTTGGGCAGCTTTTTAGGTGCGATGGCGCAGGCGAATGCTGACCAGGGCCCGGACTTGGCGCCGATTCAGAGTGACTTGCTCACGGCAGAGCACCTGGGTGAGCGTGTGGCCAGTGTTGCGTTACGTTTTGCGAAAGCCGCTTAACCACGGCCTCATTAAAAACCTATCCTATTTCACGATCTAACAAGGAGAACTCAGTGAAAAAGTTAATTTTGACGCTCGGCTTGATGATGGCTACTCAGGCCTGGGCGGTGACCGATACCTACAATATCGATGGCACCCACAGTTTTGCCAATTTCAGTATCCGTCATGTTGTTTCCAAAACTTCAGGGACTTTTAACGATGTCAGTGGCGTCATTACCCTGGATCCCACCAATCTGAATACGGCGACCGTACGTGCTGCGATCAATGTCAGCAGTGTGAATACCGGGTTTGGCAAACGTGATGAACATATCAAGGCGGATAAGTATCTGGATGTGGGCAAATATACCCAGATTTTGTTTGAGAGCACCAAGATCACGGCCAGCAACCAGACGCAGGCAGTGATGCAGGGTAAGCTGACCATGCATGGCGTGACCAAACTGGTGGATATTCCCGTGAAAGTGTTGGGCTATGGCGCCGATCCATGGGGTGGCCAGCGCGCAGGTTTTGAGGGGCATTTGACCATCAAAGCTTCTGATTATGGTTTTGGCTGGGCGACGGGCGCCAATGCGCCGGTCGGTGACGACATTGAAATCACCTTGTTGGTTGAAGGTGTGAAAGCACAATAATTTTAAATCCATGCGCGGACGTTTTGTCCGCGCAGTGTTTATTGTATGCAGGGAATGAGGAGCGAGTATGGCATTGGATTTATTTTCCCCGGGCAAACTGGGCAGCATTGAGATCAAAAACCGTATGGCGATGGCCCCACTGACACGTAACCGTGCAGGTGAGGGCGGTGTACCGCAAGCAATGAATGTCACCTATTATGAGCAACGGGCGACTGCCGGGCTGATTATTACCGAAGCGACCCCGATCTCGCCGATGGCGCATGGCTATCCTGCCTTGCCAGGCATTTATACTGATGCGCAGGTGGCTGGTTGGAAAAAAGTGACTGATGCTGTGCATGCCAAGGGCGGAAAAATCGTCATTCAGTTGTGGCATGTAGGCCGTATTTCACACCCCAGCCTGTTACCCAATCAGGCATTGCCAGTGGCGCCTTCAGCAATTAAGCCTGCCGGCCAGGCATTTACCTACCAGGGTTTGCAAGATTACGTGACCCCGCGCGCACTGGAGGTGTCCGAATTGGCTGGCATCGTGCAGGATTATATTCATGCCACAAAATGTGCCATTGCAGCGGGTTTTGATGGTGTAGAAGTTCATGCGGCCAATGGTTATCTGCTAGACCAGTTTTTGCGCGACGGTAGCAATCAGCGCCAGGATCAATATGGCGGGCCGGTAGAAAACCGTACGCGATTGCTGCTCGAGGTGGTGCAGGCGGTGGTGGATACAATAGGCGCAGACAAAGTGGGGGTGCGCTTGTCACCGGTGAACCCATTTAATGATATGCATGATAGCCAGGCGCAGCAAACATTCAATCATGTCACGGATGCCCTGAATCGCTTCAAGCTGGCCTATCTGCATGTTGTGGAAGGGGGCATTCATGGCGGTGGCAAAGCTGAGCCATTTGATTTTGCGGCGATGCGTAAATTGTTTAAGGGCGGTTATATCGCAAACCTGAGTTATGACAAGGCGCGCGGGAATGCGGCGATTGCCAGTGGGCATGCAGATGCAGTCGCTTATGGTGTCCCGTTTATTGCCAACCCGGATCTGGTTGAGCGGTTTGCAAAAAATGCCCCGCTCAATGAGGCTGATTCCAAAACGTTTTACGGTGGTACCGAGCATGGCTACACCGACTATCCTTTCTTAAGTGCCTGATCGTACTCGTGTCTACCTTGTGTTGACGGGGTAGACACGCTCTACTTGGCCACAGTAATGCTTGCCGCTCGAGGTGCGCGAGCGTAAAATCCGCACAACCGAATATTTGCGGGCCTCTCTGGCTCGTTATATATGCATCCACATCATGCCTCTGCGAGCTTAATTCTGCATGTCTAGCACCAGCACTGTTTCATCTACTCCAATATCCCTGGCCTCAAGAAAAATGGTGGTTGCCAACTGGAAAATGCATGGCAATCTCATGCGTAATCAGCAATTGATTCAGGCCTACCTGCCAGCCTTGGCCGCTTGTGCGCGCACGGAGGTCGTGGTCTGCGTGCCTTATCCCTATCTGGCGCAAATTCAAACCCTGTTGACGGGAACTTCTGTCGCTTGGGGCG
The DNA here is from genome assembly GCF_029132825.1 of Methylophilus sp. YYY-1. Classification (NCBI taxonomy): domain Bacteria; kingdom Pseudomonadati; phylum Pseudomonadota; class Betaproteobacteria; order Nitrosomonadales; family Methylophilaceae; genus Methylophilus; species Methylophilus sp. YYY-1. Next base: position 773,685 of record NZ_WOVG01000001.1, on the reverse strand, counting down.
CACAAAATGTTGCGAAATATGAGGAAGGTGCCTACACCGGTGAAGTAGGGGCGCAAATGCTGACCGATTTTGGCGCCAGGTATGTGATTGTTGGCCACTCGGAGCGCAGCACGGCTTATTGTGAGTCCGATGAAAATATCGCTGAAAAATTCATGATGGCCAAACGGCATGGCTTAACACCTATTTTATGTGTGGGTGAAACGCTGCTGGAGCGTGAAGCAGGCGTCATGGAACGTGTGGTTGGCAAGCAGCTGGAAACCATCATCCGCTTATTTGGCGGAGAGGCCTTTGCTGGCAGCATTGTTTCTTATGAGCCGATCTGGGCGATTGGCACCGGGCTGGCGGCCACTTCGGAGCAGGCAGTCGCCATGCACCAGTTTATTCGAGAGACGGTTGCCGCCTCCGATAAAACGGCGGCGGACACGCTAAAAATCCTCTACGGGGGCAGCGTAAACCCGCAAAATGCGGTACAATTGTTGAATCAGAAGGAAATTGATGGCGCGCTGGTCGGTCGTTGCTCGCTAGATGCAGAGCAATTTATAAAAATATGTCAGGCCGTCCCTGAAAATAGCGTCATCTAGATAGCGAAAGAGCCAAAAGCCAAATCGTTATTACTTAATGGATTAAAGAAATATGGAAAACGTCATTCTCGTCATTCATGTGCTTGCAGCTGCTGCCGTGATTGGCCTGGTCTTATTGCAGCATGGTAAGGGTGCCGATATGGGCGCCGCTTTTGGCAGTGGAGCCTCCGGCAGTCTGTTCGGCGTGTCTGGGTCCTCTAACTTGCTGAGCAAGCTGACATCGATTTTTATTTCAGTGTTTTTTGCAACTAGCTTGACGCTGGCCTTTATGTCCAGCCATAAAGCAAGTTCTGGCAGTGTGGTTAAATCCACAGTGACCCAACAGGCTCCGGCCAAAGGTGAGGCTGCAGAAGTGGCCAAGCCGGTTGAAAATACACCCAAAGATATTCCTAACTAAACATTGGCCGTCGTGGTGAAATTGGTAGACACGCTATCTTGAGGGGGTAGTGACGAAAGTCGTGCGAGTTCGAGTCTCGCCGACGGCACCAGATAGAGTTGCTTGCAACTTGTCTCTGGCAGGGAATAGATGGTTTGGGAGTGTTTTAATGGGCGGCTAGCTGCATTGAAATAACTTGTTAACATGATCGATGAAGGCAAATCAGTGTTAGAAAACTATTTCCCGATTTTGATGTTTATCCTGGTGGGGCTGGGCGTTGGTCTTGGTCCGTTGCTTGCCGGTAAAATTCTCTCTCCACACAAACCTGATGCGGAAAAAAACTCTCCATACGAATGTGGCTTTGAAGCCTTTGAAGATGCGCGCATGAAGTTTGACGTGCGCTACTATCTGGTCGCCATTCTGTTTATTCTGTTTGATCTCGAAATTGCATTTCTTTTTCCATGGGCGGTGGTGATCCAAGAAATTGGGTCTGCTGGCTTCTGGGCAATGATGGTGTTTTTATTTGTATTGGTGGTCGGCTTCATCTTTGAATGGATGAAGGGCGCCCTTGAATGGGATTGATGCAAAATGAGCATTGAAGGCGTATTAGAAAAAGGCTTTGTTACCACCACGCTGGATACGGTGATTAATTACACCCGTACCGGTTCATTGTGGCCGATGACGTTCGGTCTGGCTTGCTGTGCGGTTGAAATGATGCATGCCGGCGCTTCGCGTTACGATCTGGACCGTTTCGGGATTGTGTTCAGGCCCAGCCCTCGTCAGTCAGACGTGATGATTGTGGCAGGTACGCTGGTGAACAAAATGGCCCCTGCGCTGCGCAAGGTGTATGACCAGATGGCAGAACCGCGCTGGGTAATTTCCATGGGCAGCTGTGCTAACGGCGGTGGCTATTACCATTATTCTTATGCAGTCGTGCGTGGTTGTGACCGGATTGTGCCGGTGGATGTGTATGTGCCTGGGTGTCCTCCCACTGCCGAGGCCTTGTTGTACGGCATTATCCAGTTGCAAAAGAAAATCAAGCGTACCAATACGATTGCCAGAACCTGATGGTGACGCGCTCTGACAACATACTAAGCCCTAGAAATTAACTATGTCTGCAAAACTCGAACATTTGTCTGCACAGCTCAAGTTGGCCTTGGGTGAGGGTGTGGTCAGGCTGGAGCAACAGTTGGGTGAACTCACGGTGGAAGTTCATGTGAAACACCTGCTGGCCGTGGCTGAAAAATTGAAAACCCATGCGGAGCTCAAATTTGAGCAACTGATTGACTTGTGTGGGGTGGATTATCTGGAGTATGGTGATGGCCGCTGGGAAGGTCAGCGCTTTGCTGTGGTGCTGCATTTGCTTTCGGTCAGTTTGAATCAGCGTGTGCGTATCCGTGCGTTTGCAGCTGATGATGACTTTCCTGTTTTTCCGACCTTGGTCGATATCTGGCCGGTCGCCAACTGGTTTGAGCGTGAAGCTTTTGACCTCTACGGCATCATGTTTGAAAATCACCCCGATTTGCGTCGCTTGCTGACAGATTACGGTTTTGTTGGTCATCCTTTCCGTAAAGACTTCCCCATGATTGGTAACGTTGAAATGCGTTATGACCCTGTACAGCAGCGCGTCATCTATCAGCCAGTATCGGTAGAGTTGCGCAATAATGTGCCAAGGATTATTCGTGATGAAGGTGCTCACCATGGCTGATCACTTGCAAGCTTCAATCCAATGCGGCGTTGTCATTGCCTGCCGTATTGACTCATACAGTCTGTGCAATTCCGCCTTGTTTTGGGCTGAATCTTGCAAGCTGAGGAATGGTTAGTATGGCTGAAATTAAGAACTATACGATGAACTTCGGCCCGCAGCACCCTGCGGCACACGGTGTGTTGCGTTTGGTGCTGGAGCTGGATGGTGAAGTGATCCAGCGCGCCGATCCACACATTGGCCTGCTGCACCGTGCCACTGAAAAACTGGCTGAGAACCGTACTTATTTGCAAAGCGTGCCTTACATGGACAGGCTAGATTATGTCTCCATGATGGCCAATGAGCACGCCTATGTCATGGCGATTGAAAAAATGCTCGGCATTGAGGTACCAGTGCGCGCGCAGTATATCCGCGTCATGTTCGACGAAATTACCCGTATTCTCAACCACTTGCTGTGGCTGGGCGCACATGCGCTGGACGTCGGCGCCATGACGGTTTTCCTGTACGCGTTCCGCGAGCGTGAAGATTTGTTTGATGTGTATGAGGCCGTGTCTGGCGCCCGTATGCATGCGGCATATTACCGCCCGGGTGGCGTATATCGTGACCTGCCGGAAAAAATGCCGCAACACGAAACCACCAAATTCCGTAGTGCAGAAGAAATTAACAAGCTCAATGAAAACCGTCAGGGTTCCATGCTGGATTTCATTGAAGACTTTACCAATCGCTTCCCGACGTATGTCGACGAATATGAAACACTCTTGACTGATAACCGCATCTGGAAGCAGCGGACAGTGGGTATTGGCGTGGTGACACCGGAGCGCGCATTGGCATTGGGCATGACCGGTGCCATGTTGCGTGGTTCTGGCATTGCCTGGGATTTACGCAAGAAACAGCCTTATGAAGTCTATGACAAGATGGACTTTGATATCCCGATTGGCGTCAATGGCGACTGTTATGACCGGTATCTGGTGCGTGTGGAAGAAATGCGTCAATCCAACCGTATCATCAAACAATGCATAGACTGGTTGCGCAAAAACCCAGGGCCAGTCATTACAGATGACAATAAGATTGCCCCGCCAAACCGCGAAGGCATGAAAACCAATATGGAAGACTTGATCCACCACTTCAAGTTATTTACCGAGGGTTTCCATGTTCCCGCAGGGGAGGCCTATGCCGCGGTTGAGCATCCCAAAGGCGAGTTCGGGATTTATATGGTGTCAGATGGTGCCAATAAACCCTACCGCCTGAAAATCCGTGCGCCGGGTTTTGCCCATTTGGCTGCATTGGATGAGATGACCAAAGGTCACATGATTGCCGACCTGGTAGCCATCATTGGGACACAAGATATTGTGTTCGGTGAGATCGACAGATAATCCGAACAACGTGATAGCGCGGATCGAAAAGATAGTAAGGTAAAAGCATGCTCAGTGCAGAATCGATTGAAAAGATTGAATACGAACTGTCCAAATATCCAGCTGACAGGCGTCAGGCAGCGGTGATGTCTGCATTACGCATCGTCCAGATGGAGCGTGGCTGGTTATCCAAGGAAAGTATTTCCGAAGTAGCCAAGTACTTGCGCATTCCGGAAATCGCGGCGTTAGAAGTCGCTACCTTCTACAATATGTATGATCTCGAGCCAGTCGGAAAATACAAAATTACGGTCTGTACTAATATTTCTTGCATGTTGCGTGGTTCGGATGAGATTGTCGAGCACTTGCAGGACAAGTTGGGTGTGGGCTTCAACGAAGTTACAGCGGATGGTAAATTCTGCCTGAAAGAAGGCGAGTGTATGGGCTGTTGCGGTGGCGCACCGTTACTACATGTGAATAACAGTGAAATGCATGAATTTCTGACCACCGAAAAAGTGGATGCCCTCATTAACGAGCTAAACAAGGGCTAGGATACGGAATATGGCTAAGACTTCAAATGCTTCCTTGAATAGTAAACCAGTGATCAAAACTGATTTGGCCGGCCAGACATTGGTAACTTTGCGCACACTTAGCGAAGACAATCCTGCCGCCCTGGCAACGTATGAGAAATTAGGCGGCTATGCCCAGCTCAAGCGCTTGGTGACCGAAAAAGTGAAGGCCCCGGATATCATCAGCCAGGTCAAAGTATCCAATCTGCGTGGTCGAGGCGGTGCAGGCTTCCCGACCGGCCTCAAATGGAGCTTTATGCCGCGTTATTACGACGGTACCAAATATCTGGTTTGCAACACAGACGAAGGCGAGCCAGGCACATTTAAAGACCGTGACATTATCCGTTATAACCCGCATCAGTTAATTGAAGGCATGGCGATTGCCGCTTACACGCTGGGTGCACGCGTGGGGTATAACTATATCCACGGTGAAATCTGGCAGGATTATGAGATTTTTGAGGCTGCGTTAGCTGAGGCGCGTGAAGCTGGCTACCTGGGTGAAAATCTGTTCGGCACCGAATTTAGCTTTGATCTCTATGCCGTCCATGGTTACGGGGCTTATATCTGCGGTGAAGAAACGGCCCTGATTGAGTCGATTGAAGGCAAAAAAGGCCAGCCTCGTTTCAAACCGCCTTTCCCTGCCAGCTATGGTGTATTTGGCAAGCCGACCAACGTCAACAATACCGAGAGCTATGCCTCCATCCCCTGGATCATGCAGCATGGCGGGCAGGCATTTGCAGATTTAGGCGTGCCTAATTCTGGCGGCAGTAAGTTATTCTCGGTGTCTGGTCATGTTGAAAAACCAGGTAACTACGAGATTAAAATGGGGACACCTTTTAAGGACCTGCTGGCCATGGCCGGCGGTGTTTGGAAAGGTCGCAAGTTAAAAGCGGTGATTCCTGGCGGCCCTTCCACTGCGGTCATGCCAGCGAGCGCCATTGAAAATGCCACCATGGACTATGATGGCTTGAGCAAAGCCGGCTCCAGCCTGGGTGCGGGTTCCATGATTGTGATGGACGAAACCACCTGCATGGTGAAAACACTCAAGCGCTTGAGCTATTTCTTTTATGAAGAAAGCTGTGGGCAATGCACGCCTTGCCGTGAAGGCACCGGTTGGGTGTATCGCATTATCGAGCGTATTGTCGATGGTAAAGGCAAGATGGAAGATCTCGACTTGCTGACAGATTTAAGTAACAACATTTCTGGCCGAACCATCTGTGCTTTGGGTGATGCTGCAGCAACGCCTGTGTTGAGTTTCATCAAGCACTTCCGTCCCGAATTTGAGTATTACATCCAGCATGGCAAATCCATGGTAGATGGTAAATAAACGGTTTTAAGCTTAACGGTAATCACATGCTAAACATCGAAATTGACGGCAAACCTCTAGAAGTCGAACATGGCAGCACCATTATTGATGCGGCCGATGCGGCAGGGATCGCCATCCCGCGTTTTTGTTACCACAAAAAGCTGTCGGTGGCCGCCAACTGTCGTATGTGTCTGGTGCAGGTAGAAAAATTCAACAAACCGCTGCCTGCTTGTGCCACCCCGGTGGCGGACGGCATGAAGATTTACACCCGCAGTAAGTCTGCCGTGGAAGCCCAGCAAAGCGTGATGGAGTTTTTGCTGATTAACCACCCGCTGGATTGCCCAATTTGCGACCAGGGCGGTGAATGTGACTTGCAGGATATTGCCGTCGCTTATGGCGCGTCTGGCTCACGCTATACCGAAGAAAAACGAGTGGTCTTCAATAAAAACATTGGTCCGCTGGTCAGCACTGACATGACCCGTTGTATTCAATGTACCCGCTGTGTGCGCTTCCTGAAAGAAGTGGGGGGCATGCAGGAGCTAGGTTTGGTCAATCGTGGCGAGCATGCCGAGATTACCGCTTATGTTGACCAGTCTGTGAACTCTGAGCTCAGCGGCAATATTATTGATTTGTGCCCGGTGGGCGCGCTGACCAGCAAGCCTTTCCGTTACTCTGCACGCAGCTGGGAGCTGGTGCGCAGACCTTCGATTGCGCCACACGATGGCTTGGGTTCGCACATTGAAGTCCACGTCAAAGATCATAAAGTCATGCGTGTGTTACCGCGTGAAAAAGAGTCGATTAACGAATGCTGGCTGTCTGACCGTGACCGTTTCTCCTACGAGGGCTTGAACAGTCCGGACCGCCTCAAGGTGCCCATGATCAAGCACAACGGGCAATGGCAGGAAACTGACTGGAAAACAGCCATTGAGTTTGCAGCGGGACAGCTCAAAGACATTACCAAACAATATGGCGGTGATGCCTTGGGCGTGCTGGTTTCTCCGAATAGCACCATGGAAGAAGGCTACCTGATCAAGCAGCTGGCAGATGGCCTGGGCTGTGGCAACGTGGATTACCGCCTGCGCCAGACAGACTTCCGCCTGGATGGCAAACGTACCGGCACCCCATGGATGGGCTGCAATATTCAGGAAATCGAAGAGCTGGATCGCATCCTGCTGATTGGTTCGAATATCCGCAATGAACATCCTTTGCTGGCACAACGTATCCGCAAAGCCGTTTCCAGAGGGGCTGAATTATGTATTGTCAGCCCGCTCGATAACGATCCATTGATGGACATTGCACATAAAGTCATTGTGCGCCCGAACGACATGGTGAATGTGTTGGGTCAGATCCTCAAAGCCATGTCCGGGTTGCAAAAACTGTCGCTATGCTTGCCACCCACACTGAACAAGTTACTCGAAGAAATCCAGGTACGTCCCAATACGCAAAAAATTGCAGAGTGCTTGGCGGGTATCAGCGACGACTTGATCCTGATTGCACCCAAGGTTGGTATTTTTCTAGGTAATATGGCCTTGAGTGATCCCCGTTTTACCGAGATGTACAGTATGGCTGAAGCCATTGGCGGCATCAGCGGTGCGAAAGGCGGTATTTTACCGCCAGCGGCAAACAGCACCGGCATGCATTTGATGGGTGTCATGCCTACAGCCACTGGCATGCACGCGCGCGCCATGCTGGAAGTCCCACGCAAAGCGTATCTATTGCTCAATATCGAGCCTGAGCTGGATTGTCAGCATGCCGCACTGGCAGCCGATGCCATCGCTAAAGCCGAGTGCGTGATTGCCTTGACGGCTTACAAGTCTGCAGCACTCGACAACGCCGATATCCTGCTACCGATCACGCCATTCACCGAGACCTCAGGCAGCTTTATGAGCATGGAAGGGCGTGTACAGAGCTTCCAGGCCGTGACGCGTCCTCTCGGCGAAGCGCGCCCAGGCTGGAAAGTCCTGCGTGTGCTGGCAAATACGCTGGACTTGCCTGGCTTCGAATACAACAGTTCCGACGAAGTGAAAAATGCCATCTTTAATGGTGAGAAGCCCTCGGCCGTGGTCTGGCGCAGTCTCAACAACAACCTCAAAGAGCTGGTAGAAATTCAGGTGAATATCAAGAAACAAGGCCTGCAGCGAATTGGTGAAGTGCCACAATACGAGTCTGACCCCATCGTGCGCCGTTCTGCGCCCTTGCAAAAAACCAAATACAACATCCGTCCGATGGCACGGATGCATGCTGACCAATTGGCCGAGCTTGGCTTGCAAGATGGCGACATCGTTGTCGCCCGTCAGGATAAAGGCAGTGCTGTGCTTAAAGCGCGTCTGGATAACCACGTTGCCAAAGGCTGTGTGCGTGTGGCTGCAGCGCATCCACTCACTGCGGGTCTGGGCGATTTGATGGGGGACATCACCATTGAAAAAGCGTCTGCCGAGCAAGTGGCAATTTACGAAAAACAACTGACCGAGATGGCATAACATGCATTTCTTTGCTGAATTATTTGGTTCCTACTGGACAGACGTACAACTGGTCGTGTGGACACTGATTAAAATTGCGGCGATTGTGCTGCCATTGATGATAGGCGTTGCCTACCTTACATTGGCCGAGCGTAAAGTGATTGGTTACATGCAGGTGCGTATCGGTCCCAACCGTGTGGGCTACTGGGGCTTGTTACAACCATTGGCAGATGGCCTCAAATTGCTGTTTAAAGAAATTATCCTGCCGACTGCGTCTAATAAAGCATTGTTTTTTATTGGCCCAGTGCTGGCAATTGCTCCGGCGTTTGCAGCTTGGGCCGTGGTGCCTTTTGATGCCACACTGGTGTTGGCCAATGTCGATGCAGGCTTACTCTATATACTGGCCATGACCTCAGTTGCTGTCTACGGCGTGATTATCGCCGGGTGGGCGTCCAACTCAAAATATGCGTTTCTGGGGTCATTGCGTTCCGCAGCACAAATTGTCTCGTATGAGATTGCCATGGGGTTTACACTGGTCGGTGTGTTGATGTGTGCCAACTCACTGAATTTGGGCAAGATTGTGATGGGGCAAGAAGGGGGCTTCTGGCACTGGTATTTCCTGCCGTTGTTCCCTCTGTTCGTCGTCTATTTTATTAGTGCGGTGGCTGAAACCAACCGTGCGCCGTTTGACGTCGCCGAAGGTGAATCTGAAATCGTGGCAGGTTTCCATGTAGAGTACTCGGGCATGGCCTTTGCGGTGTTCTTCCTGGCTGAGTATGCCAATATGATGCTGGTATCCATGCTGGCCGCATTGATGTTCTTAGGCGGTTGGTTATCACCGGTGCCGTTCTTGCCTGACAGTATTGTATGGTTGCTGGCAAAAGTCGCTTTCCTGTTGTTCCTGTTCTTGTGGTTCCGCGCTACCTTTCCACGTTATCGCTATGACCAGATCATGCGTTTGGGTTGGAAAGTATTTATTCCCATCACGCTGGTCTGGATTATTGTGGTCGGTGGCATGATGCAAACCCAGTGGGCTTATTTATTCCACTAACCGGACAATCGCACGGACAACGTATTTGGAAACCTTACCATGTTGAACGCAATTAAAAATACATTAGGCAGTTTGATGTTATGGGAGATGCTCAAAGGCATGGCCCTGACCGGACGCTATTTCTTCGCCAAGAAAATTACCATTCAATACCCGGAAGAACGTACGCCGCAGTCCAACCGTTTTCGTGGTTTGCACGCCTTGCGCCGCTACCCGAACGGTGAAGAGCGCTGCATTGCCTGCAAGCTGTGTGAGGCCGTCTGTCCGGCGATGGCGATTACGATTGAATCCGAGCAGCGTGATGATGGCACCCGCCGTACCACGCGTTATGACATTGACCTGACCAAGTGCATTTTTTGCGGTTTTTGTGAAGAATCCTGCCCAGTGGATAGCATCGTGGAAACACGGATTTTTGACTACCACGGCGAGCAGCGCGGCGACTTGCTGTATACAAAAAAAATGTTGCTCGAAGTGGGTGACAAATACGAGGCGCAAATTGCAGCAGACCGCGCCCAGGATAAAGCTTATCGATAAGCGCGGACAGGAATCCTAAATGTTATTTACCGATATTGTTTTTTATGTGCTGGCAGCGATTCTGCTGTTCTCTGGCATCCGCGTGATTACTACGCGTAACCCCGTGCATGCTGCACTGTTTCTGGTGCTGGCATTTTTTACGGCGGCAGGCATCTGGTTGTTGCTTGAAGCTGAGTTTCTCGCCATTGCCCTGATTCTGGTGTACGTGGGGGCGGTGATGGTGCTGTTCCTGTTTGTGGTGATGATGCTGGACATCAATATCGACAAATTGCGTGAAGGCTTCTGGTCTAACCTGCCATTGGCGTTGACCTTTGGCGTGGTCATGATGGCCGAAATGGTGATGGTGCTTTCCGCCAAAAACCTCAATCCCAGTCAGGCGGTGTCTGCACCGGCAGGCTTCAGTAATACGGCTGCGTTGGGCAAGGTATTGTATACCGACTACTTGCTCCCGTTTGAACTAGCGGCGGTCGTGTTGCTGGTGGCGATGATTGCCGCCATTGTGTTGACCTTGCGTGAACGTAAAGACAACAAATCCATGAATCCGGCCGAGCAGGTCAAAGTGAAGCGTAACGACAGATTGCGTATTATCTCTATGCCTGCTGAAGTTGAAGTACCGGCACCGTCTGCAGAGGAGAGTAAATAATCATGGTCGGTTTGTCTCACTACCTGATTTTGGGGGCGCTGATGTTTGCCATCAGTGTGATTGGTATTTTCCTCAACCGCAAAAACGTCATTATTTTGCTCATGGCAATTGAGTTGATGCTGTTGGCCGTTAACCTGAATTTTGTGGCTTTTTCGCATTACCTCAATGATATTGGTGGTCAGGTATTCGTCTTTTTCATCTTGACGGTGGCTGCAGCGGAGTCTGCAATTGGTCTCGCGATTCTGGTCGTATTGTTCCGCAACCTGCGTACCATCAACGTCGATGATCTGGATCAATTAAAAGGTTAAGCGAGATGACAATAAAACAAATCCTGATCTTGATTCCGATGTTGCCTTTGCTGGCTGCGGCCGCTGTTGGCCTCTTTAGGAATTACTTACCACGCTGGGCCGCACACGTGTTGACCATCGCTGGCGTCGGCGCGGCATTTGCCTTGTCTGCCTACATTTTTAACCAGACCCTGAATGGCTTCACGCTCAACGAAGCGGTGTATACCTGGCTCAACTCGGGTGACGTGCATTTTGAAGTGGGCTTCCTGATTGATAACCTGAGTGCCATGATGATGGTCGTGGTGACTTTTGTGTCACTCATGGTGCATATTTATACCATCGGCTACATGGAAGAAGACCCAGGCTATAGTCGCTTCTTCAGCTACATTTCGCTGTTTACCTTCTCCATGCTGATGCTGGTCATGAGCAACAACTTCATGCAGTTGTTCTTTGGCTGGGAGGCGGTCGGTCTGGTGTCATATCTGCTGATTGGTTTCTGGTTTACACGTCCCACCGCCATTTACGCCAATTTGAAAGCCTTTCTGGTTAACCGGGTAGGGGACTTCGGTTTCCTGTTGGGTATAGGCATGGTGCTGTATTACTTTGGTAGCCTGGATTACGCCACCGTGTTTCAGCGTGCCCCTGAGTTTGCCAATACACAAGTTAATTTGATTGGTAGTTGCAACTGGTCCCTGATGACAGTCACTTGCCTGTTATTGTTTGTCGGCGCCATGGGTAAATCTGCACAAGTTCCGCTGCATGTCTGGCTGCCAGACTCCATGGAAGGTCCAACGCCAATTTCTGCGCTGATTCACGCTGCCACCATGGTGACCGCCGGTATCTTTATGGTGGCACGCATGTCACCTTTATATGAATTGTCTACCACGGCCTTGTCGACCGTGATGGTGATTGGCGCGATCACTGCGCTGTTCATGGGCTTCCTTGGCATTATCCAGAACGATATCAAGCGCGTGGTGGCCTATTCGACCTTGTCGCAACTCGGGTATATGACTGTTGCATTGGGTGCATCAGCCTATTCCGTGGCCATTTTCCACCTGATGACCCATGCATTCTTTAAGGCGTTGTTATTCCTGGGTGCCGGTTCTGTGATTATGGGTATGCACCACGACCAGGATATCCGCAACATGGGTAACCTCAAGAAATACCTGCCGGTCACCTGGATCACCTCTTTGATCGGTTCTCTGGCCTTGATTGGCACGCCGTTCTTTGCCGGTTTTTATTCCAAAGACAGCATCATCGAAGCGGTTGAGTTGTCACATATCCCTGGGAGTGGTTTTGCCTATTTTGCGGTGATTGTCGGTGTGTTTGTGACCGCATTCTATTCATTCCGTTTGTACTTCCTGGTATTCCACGGTGAGGAAAAGTGGCGCCACGCCAAACATGATGACCATGCACATGTCGCACATGCAGACGCACACCATGACGATGCGCATCATGATGATCATGCACACGACGAAGAACATCATCATGGCCTGGGACCAAACGATGATCCGCATGAGCCAGGCTGGGTTGTTACCTTGCCATTGGCGTTGCTGGCGATCCCCTCACTGGTGATTGGTTACATTGCACTGGAACCGATGCTGTACGGTGATTTCTTCAAAAATGTGATTTTTGTGAATCCTGAAGCACATCCTGCCATGGAGCACCTCGCCCATCACTACCATGAGTTCATGCATAGTCCGGCAGGCATGGCGATTCATGGCTTTACCAGTCTGCCATTTTTCCTAGCGGCCTCCGGGGTGGCACTGTCATGGTTCTTCTATATGAAGCGTCCGGATATCCCTGCTGCAATCAAAGCCCGCTTTATCGTGATTTACAACATCCTTGAAAACAAATACGGTTTTGACAGCTTTAACGAGAAGTTTTTTGCCGGAGGTTCACGCTGTCTGGGCGGCTTGTTGTGGAAGTTTGGTGACATCACGTTGATTGATGGCGCCATGGTCAACGGCACCGCCAATACCATGGGCAAGATTGCTGCCAAAATACGCACGTTGCAATCCGGTTTAATTTATCACTACGCCTTTGCCATGATTATTGGCGTATTCCTTCTTATGACTTTCTTTATCAAAATTAACTAATGATGCAAGCCGACCTCACAAGTATTTCCTGGTTAAGTCTGGCCGTCTGGCTGCCGGTATTGTCTGGCGTGCTAGTGTTGTTGCTAGGCGGTGACCAAAAGGCCACATTGACTCGATGGCTGGCATTGGTAGGTAGCCTGGTCAGTTTTCTGGTGACTGTGCCGCTGTACACGCAGTTTGATATTCACGACGGCTTCTTCCAGTTTGAAGAATTGCTGCCCTGGGTACCGGCCTTCAATATGCATTACCACCTGGGGGTCGACGGCTTTTCAATGCCGTTGGTGCTGTTAACCAGTTTTACCACGGTGATTGTGGTACTGGCAGGTTGGGAAGTGATTACCAAACATGTGGCACAGTACATGGCGGCCTTCCTGATCATGAGCGGGATCATGATTGGTGTGTTCACCGCGCTTGATGCGATTCTGTATTACGTCTTCTGGGAAGCGATGCTGATTCCGATGTTCCTGGTGATTGGCATCTGGGGCGGGCCTAACCGCGTCTACGCTACCATCAAGTTTTTCCTGTATACCTTGCTAGGCTCCTTGTTGATGCTGGTCGCTTTTATTTACCTGTATCACCAGACTGGCAGTTTCGAGCTGGCTGATTACTATTTGTTACCGCTCAGCCTGCAAGCGCAAATCTATATTTTCATCGCCTTCTTCATGGCATTTGCGGTGAAAATCCCGATGTGGCCAGTGCATACCTGGTTGCCGGATGCGCACGTTGAGGCACCTACGGGTGGTTCTGTGGTGCTGGCGGCCATTGCACTGAAACTTGGCGGCTACAGCTTTCTGCGATTTGCCATGCCGATTGCTCCGGATGCAGCCCATTACTTCACTTCAGCCATGGTCGCGCTGTCGCTGATTGCAGTGGTCTACATCGCACTGGTCGCGCTGGTGCAAAAAGACATGAAGAAGCTGATTGCTTATTCTTCGATCTCGCACATGGGCTTTGTCACTTTGGGCTTCTTCATGTTTAGCCAGTTGGCGCTTGAGGGGGCCTTGGTGCAAATGATTTCACATGGCTTTATTTCTTCTGCGATGTTCCTGAGCGTAGGTGTGTTATATGATCGCGTACATAGCCGTGAAATTTCCGCGTATGGTGGCGTGGTTAACAAGATGCCTGTGTTTGCCGCCTTTGCCGTGTTGTTTGCCATGGCCAACAGTGGCTTGCCTGGCACCTCCGGCTTTGTGGGCGAGTTTATGGTGATTCTGGCCGCAGTCAAATTCAATTTCTGGGTGGCTTTCTTTGCTGCGACGACCTTGATATTTGGTGCCGCCTATACGCTGTGGATGACCAAGCGTGTGTTCTTTGGCAATGTGACGAATCATCACGTGGCCGAACTGAGCGACCTCAGCAAACGTGAGTTCCTGATCTTGGGTATTCTGGCCATCTTGGTGATTGGTTTCGGCGTCTATCCACAAGCACTGACCGAAGTGATGCAGGCAACCAGCACAGAGTTCCTGAAACATATGGCGATTTCCAAATTGCCCGTCACAGGCTATTAAAAGCAGGATTTTAAAAAATGGATAATATGCAATTTGACTTGCTCGCCCTGTTGCCGGAAATGGTTGTATTGGGCATGGCCATGTTTATTTTGTTGCTGGATTTGTTCATCCTGCCACAAAACCGCTTCATGATTTATGGCTTAAGCCAGCTGACCTTGCTTGCGGCAGCCTTCCTGACTTTTAAAACACATACACCAGCGGTGGGTTTTGCCTTCTCGCATATGTTTATTGACGATACGCTGTCAGACGTTATCAAAATGATGATGTATCTGGGTACCTCGTTGATCCTGGTATATACGCGCAAATACCTGCAAGACCGTAACCTCTATCGTGGTGAATTTTATGCCATGGTCCTGTTCGGCTTGCTCGGTATGATGATCATGGTGTCAGGCCACAACCTGCTGACCATTTATATGGGCCTGGAATTGCTGTCACTGTGCCTCTACTCTCTGGTAGCCTTTGATCGCGATAATCCAAGAGCGTCCGAGTCGGCCATGAAATACTTTGTGTTAGGTGCACTCGCTTCAGGGATGCTGCTATATGGCATGAGTATGCTGTATGGCATGACTGGCAGCCTGGATGTGAGTGATATTGCCAACAGCATTAGTCAGCAGCCCAAGAGCCCGGTGCTGATCATGGGCCTGGTGTTTCTGGTTGCCGGTATTGCCTTCAAGTTTGGCGCTGTCCCGTTCCAGATGTGGGTGCCCGATGTCTATCAGGGGTCGCCAACTCCGATGACACTGTTAATTGGCTCCGTGCCAAAACTGGCGGCTTATGCGATGACCGTGCGTCTGTTGGTGCAAGGTCTGCATCCGCTAGCCATGGACTGGCAGGATATGCTGATGTTAATGGCAGTGTTGTCCATCATCATCGGTAACTTTAGCGCGATTGTGCAGACCAACCTCAAGCGTATGTTGGCATATTCCACCATTTCGCATGTTGGGTTCATTCTGTTCGGCATGATGAGTGCCAATGCCAATGGCTTTGCTTCCAGCTTCTTTTACATCAGTGCCTATGTCCTGATGTCAATTGCCGGCTTCGGTATCATTCTGCTATTAAGCCGTCAGGGCTTTGAAGCCGAAGAGATCAATGATCTCAAAGGGCTTAACCAGCGCCATCCATGGTTTGCTTTCCTCATGTTGATCATTATGTTCAGCATGGCCGGTATCCCGCCTACCATTGGTTTTTATGCCAAATTCACCGTATTGCAGGCCGCCTGGCAAGCCGGGTTCACCTGGCAGGTGGTGTTTGCCGTGCTGATGGCGACCATTGGTGCGTTTTACTACCTCAACATTGTGCGTAAAATGTATTTCGATGCACCGGAAGACCATACACCGCTGTCCGCACCGATGGATATGCGCTTTATCCTCAGTGTGCATACCCTGGCGTTGCTGGGCTTGGGCTTGTTCCCTGAAATTCTATTAGGCGTCTGCGGGCATAGCTTGCTGATGAGTCTGCAATAAAATGGCTACCAAACTCATTTTTTTGTTGCTGATGTTGTTTTTGGCAAACCTGGCCTGGATTTCGGATAAGTGGCTGGGTTTGGTCGGCAACATTCAGCAGTTATGGCAGCGTTTTGCCGCCATGTTGCCTGCCTATTTCATCACGCTGCTGATTGGCTACCTGGTTGAGCGTTATGTGATGGGACAAGTCTGGCCGCAAGGCTGGGAGTTCTACAGTGTCACGCTGTGCCTGTTTCTGGTGTTGTCATTCCCGGGCTTTGTCTATCGGGTACTCTGGAAATAAAGCCTGCGTGAATGTACAAGGGCTACTCCTTGGCATGCGCTCATCGCATAAGCACCCGTCATATTTAATTCATCAATCTTTCACGCTAATTTAAAGCATCCGGTTCAGACTAGGCTTACCCAACAAGCATAGTCGGGGGAAGCCCCGGAAAGGACCTGCGATGCTGAAACTACAACAAACACTGGGATGGGTGCAGTCGGTCGATAGTCGACTGTGTGTCAAAGTCAGCCATACCGGACAATATCGCCTGATACGCAACCTGTTTCGCGCCATTTCGCGTATGGGCGATGGCATGTTCTGGTATTTGCTCATGCTGGTGATTGCCATCAGCCAGGGCCAGCACGGTCTTTACGTCTGCCTGCATATGTTGACCGTAGGACTGAGCGGTACACTGGTCTATAAATGGTTGAAACATCGCACCAGTCGTCCACGACCCTTTCAGGTGCGTCAGGATGTCTTGTTGAGCGGCACGCCGCTGGATTACTTCAGTTTTCCTTCAGGGCATACCTTGCACGCGGTGGCGTTTGGCATGGTGGCCGTGCATTATTACCCGCAACTGTTTCCTGTCGTTTATCCGTTTGTCATGTTAGTTGGCATCTCACGTGTGGTACTGGGTTTACATTATCCGAGTGATGTCTTGGCAGGAGGATTGATTGGGTACACGCTGGTCGCTTTGTACGCACCGCTGTTTTAATCGTCATACACATGCTTTAGTATGCGTGAAAACGGATACCTTGGTATCCGTTTTTGTTTGTGGCAGCTCACGCCATCAATGGGTGTCGACCAACTGATTCACCAAATGCATGACAATTGGTCGCACAATCAGCACACAACAGAAAGCGACGGGCATCGCGAGTGTATAAGCGTGGATGACACGCGTCACATAACCGGCTTGCAAGCCACTGTTGGCGGCCACAATGACCATAGACATCAAAAAGGCCATGATGCCTGCCATAAAAAAGGCAAACACATATGGCGTAAACTGCTTAGGGATCTTGCGGAAAGTCGTTCTGGTTTGATTCATGGTGGTTCTCCTAATGTGTGGTGACACTATAAAAGCTCACACAGTTGCCGGGTAGAGGCTTGAAGATTTAATCACTATAAAGTTAAACTATCGAATCAATCATGCTATTCGATAGTTTATGGATACCTTAAGAAGCATAGAAAGCTTTGTAAAAGCGGTACAGGCCGGCAGTATTGCGGCGGGTGCGCGGTTGCAAGGCATTACGGCGGCAGCGGCCAGCCAGAATATCCAGCGGCTGGAAAAGTCATTGGGGACGCGCTTGTTGATGCGAACCACGCGCAAGCTGGCGCTGACAGAAAGTGGTGCGCTTTATTATGCAGAGGTCCAGCATCTGGTAGACGTGCTGGCCAGGGCACAATCGGCCATTACTGAGTTTCACGGCCAACCGCAGGGGCGCTTGCGGATTGGTTCCTCGGTGGCTTTTGGCCGTCATGTCTTAATGCCGTTGATCCCGGCATTTAGCAGTCGTTTCCCGCAAGTGTCTCTGGAGCTGATTCTGTCTGATCGTAGCCTGGATCATGTGGCAGAGGATATCGATATCAGCATCCGTTTCAAACAGCAGCTAGAGCCAGGACTGATTGCCAGGAAAATCGCGACCGTCCCCGTGCTATTTTGTGCTGCACCGGACTATCTGCAACGCAAAGGCCTGCCTCAGGCCCCCGAAGACTTATCGCAACATTATTGCCTGTTGTTCCGCATCCCGGTGGATGGACGCTTGTTGAACTGGAGTTTTAACCGCAATGGCATGTTATACGAGCCTGAAATCATCCCCAGCATTGTTTGCAATGATATCGACTCCATTTTTCAACTTGCTTTGGCGGGGGCTGGAATTGCGCGCCTGGCCGCATTCGTCGTCAATCACGCGATTAAAAAGGGAACGCTGATCCCGCTGTTTCAGCCTTCCGCCCAACAGCCGGAGGCGATGGCAGCCGAGAGCGTCCCCTTAGAGTTTTATGCCTGTTATCGCGACAAGTACGCCATGACCAACAAGGTGCGCGCATTTATGGATTATCTGGTGAGCGCGATCCCGCAGTCTTGGGAATGAGGCCCAATGCGGCACGCCAAGCCTGAGCCTTGATCAAGGCAATATGCTGTTTTTGACGAAGATTGTCGCGGCATCTTTCAATTTGTCAAATACTTGTTGCTAATATTTGATATTACGTGCATAGTACCAACTCACGAAGTTCAAGTAGTGTTGTTGTTCCCCGGTTCTATCTTTTGGTTCTATCGTTACTTCTCGCCATCTTGATCCTCGTTTTAATGGGCAACCGCCCGCATTTTTATTTTTTGTACAAGGATTTATTATGGTGACAGGTTCTGTTAAATGGTTTAACGACTCTAAAGGTTTTGGTTTTATTACTCCGGATAACGGCGGCGAAGATTTGTTCGCGCACTTCTCTGCAATTCAATCTGCTGGCTTCAAAACACTCAAAGAAAACCAACGCGTGAGCTTTGAAGTGGCAACAGGCCCTAAAGGCAAACAAGCGGCAAACATTCAAATCATTGAGTAATTCAATGGTTTTCGGCAAGGCTGTGTATGCAGCCTCCGAGAAAAGCCCGGAGTTTCCGGGCTTTTTTATTTTGAAACGACTTACTTTTTAGGGGGATAGCGATGGCTAAAGAAGAATTAATCGAAATGCAGGGTGCAGTGACGGAAATTTTGCCTGATGCCCGTTATCGGGTGAAGCTGGATAATGGTCACGAGTTGATCGCTTATACCGGCGGCAAGATGCGCAAACACAAAATCCGTATTTTGGCTGGCGATAAAATCACCATTGAAATGTCCCCTTATGACATGGACAAAGGCCGGATTATTTTCCGCCACCTTGAGCCGCGTAAACCTTTTTAAGCGCTGCCACCTAGCATACGCGCTACTCAACTGAATTGACCTATCTGCTGCAAGACGGCCTGTAGCGCTACTCTGTCCTGATATATTGTGCTTTCCAACTTGAGGAAGGCTTCAATACGCGTGCGCAGTATCCGGTAGGCTTGCTCAAAGCTGGCCGCAATCTCAGCCTCGGTACCAGTCGCCTTGGCTGGATCATCCACCCCCCAATGTGCACGGAGCACATTGCCTAGATAGGCAGGGCAGGTTTCACCGGCTGCGTTGCTGCAGACGGTGATGACAATGTCAGGTGTTTCCCCAATCTCATCCCAGGACTTGCTGAAATAGCCTGTTGTGGCAATGCCTTTGGCCTGCAGCAGGGCAATTGAGCGAGGATGCACCTCACCCGTAGGATGGCTGCCGGCACTTTGTGCCCGCATGCCTGCCGGCGCAAGGTGATTAAAGGTGGCTTCGGCAATGATGGAGCGGCAGGAGTTGCCGGTACATAAAAACAGGATGCGCATATTACACACTTTCATACCAATGTTTGGAACGGTTCACGATGGCTACGATAGACAGCATAACTGGCACTTCTATCAACACACCGACCACTGTTGCAAGTGCGGCGCCCGAGTGAAACCCGAACAAAGCAATCGCTGTCGCCACTGCCAGCTCAAAAAAATTAGATGCCCCAATCAGTGCAGAGGGGCCCGCCACACAATGGGCGACCTTGAATTGTTTATTCAGCCAGTAGGCCAGCAGGGCGTTGAAATAGACCTGGATCAAAATCGGCACCGCCAGCAAGGCAATCACCAAAGGTTGCGACAGGATTTGCCCACCTTGGAAAGCAAACAGCAACACCAGCGTCAACAATAATGCCGCCATGGAAAAGGGTTGGATGGTTTGCAGGGTGGCTGCGAATCGATGAGGCCCTTTTGCCAGCAGCCAATTCCGTAGCAGTTGACTCAATATCAGTGGTACAACGATAAACAGGCTCACTGATACCAGCAAGGTTTGCCAGGGGATGATAATGCTGGATAGCCCGAGCAGGAGTGCGACCAGGGGGGCAAACGCGACCAGCATGATGGCATCATTGATGGCCACCTGCGACAAGGTGAATTTGGGCTCACCCTGACATAAATTGCTCCAGACAAATACCATGGCCGTACAGGGTGCGGCGGCCAGTAAAATCAGCCCGGCAATATAACTGTCAATCTGCTCGGCGGGTAACCAGTCGGCAAACAGGTGACGAATGAACAGCCAGGCGAGCAAGGCCATGGAAAACGGCTTCACCAGCCAGTTAATCACCAGGGTGACCGTGATGCCTTTGGCATGGCCCAATACCTCGCGCATGGCGCCAAAATCCACCTTGAGCAGCATGGGGATAATCATGAGCCAGATCAGGGCGGCCACGGGCAAGTTCACCTCTGCCCATTTCAGCGCTCCCAGCGCCTGAAAAAAATCTGGGGCAAGTTTGCCCAGTGCGATGCCGGTGATAATGCACGCCAGTACCCACCAGGTCAGATGGCGCTCAAAATTTCCAATACCTGAAGCTTGATTTGTCATCGGCTTAAACATCCTTCTTTTTGATTTGAATACTGACTGGCTGTGCCATCGGGGTGCAGCAGGTGGCTGAAGCAGTTGTTTTCCCTGCATCGTTAAACGTAGGTGCACTTTCCAGCGTCAAATAGCTTTCCCAGGCCAGGCCAGAGGGGTCCTGCACCCAATGTTTATCCGATTTGGCATAACAACAAGTAGTGTCGGTTTGTGATAACACCGCCATGTCTGCGGCTTGCAATCGTGCCTGAATCACTTCCAGTTCTGCGGCGGTTTCTACTTGGATGCCAACGTGATCCAGTCCCGGTGCCTGGCCGCGGGCACTGATGGCAAAATTCACGCGCGGATCTTCAAGCATCCATTTGGCATAGTCTGCCTTTTCAACGCTAGGACCGATTCCAAACAGCGTTGAATAAAAGCGGATGCTCTGTGGCAAATCGGTTACGCGTACATGCAGGTGCATACGTTTCATCGGGTTTCCTTGGAGGTTGGTAAACATTGCAGCTCAGGGCAGCAGGCGCTATCGCCACCACAGCAGTTTTCGGTGAGATAAGCCAGCAAGCCATTCATCTGTGCATAGTTGGCCGTGTAATAAATAAAACGGCTTTCCTGGCGTGCGCAAATCAGGTTGGCATGGGTCAGCGCCTTCAAATGAAAAGACAGCGTGCTGTTCGCAATCTGTAATGAGTCTGACAGCACGCCGGCCGCCAAGCCTTCCGGCCCTGCCTGGACCAGACATCTAAAAATGTCCAGTCGTGCTGATTGGGCAATGGCAGACAGTGCAGTGAGCGCTTGTTCTTTATTCATATTTCTATATTTCCACAAATATGGAAATATATCAAGTGCTGTGTCTGCTGAAAAAATACAGCAGGGATTGCAGCGAAGAAAAAGCCCTGCAAGGCAGGGCGGGTGTGTTTATTCAGGCGAGGGCAAGAGCCATTGGGTTAAGCGTTGCAGCCAAGCTGTGATCAACAAAATGCTGACAGAATTGGCAGTTTTCTAGTGTCAGTTCGAATGACATTGGCTGTAAAAATAACGGTAGCCAAGGTTTTCGGTAAGGTGGGCAGTTCGGTATCGGCATGTATATATTCTAAGTAGACGCTTTTTTTAATGTGGCCTCCTGAGTGCTCCCCCTTGCTGGCATCTCTGCCAACATGTTTATGAATATGGCCGTAAGAGTACGCTGATGGAAGTGATGCAAATGAACAAGTCAAGTATTTATGCGGCCTATGGCAGCAAGGAGGCATTGTTCCAGAAGGCCGTTGAGCGATACGTGCAGGGGCCTGCCGCCTTTCTGGTAGCGGCGCTGATCCAGCCGACCGCGGGACAGGTGATAGAAGCGCATCCTTACGCAAGCCGCCAATATGCTGGCTGAAACCCACCATCTTGCGGGGTGTCTGGTTACACAAGGTGCACTGGCTTGTGGCACCGAAGCCCAAGCCATAAAAACCTTATTGAATGGCTATCGCATGTCCATGGAGCAGAAGTTAGGCGAGCGCTTTGCGATTGCGGTACAAGCGGGAGAAATTGCGGCTAGTGTAGAGGCGGGCTTGCTGGCCAAGCTGGTAATGACTGTCCATCAAGGCATGACCATAAAAGCCGTGCATGGCGAGTCAGGAGGCGCTTGCGTCGATAGCCAGCACCATGGGCCGGTGATTGACGCAAGACTTCATGCCGACCCAAACAACGACTGAGCTTCGTTAAATGGCATTACGCACCAAGGTCATGGCCGCCAGTTTGGCACGGTTGGCGGCGCCGGTATTGGGTGTGAGGCGCTCCACCAGGGCGGCGCCTTCAAACAGAATGGTCAACTGCTGGCCGAGCGCTTCCGGGTCTTTGGCACCTGCGTCGCGGGCAATCTTGCATAAAAAGCCTTGCAACTCCTTGGATAGCACCACTGAGTATTGATTGATCGGATGATCTTGCTCAGGAAATTCGACGGCGGCAATGTGAAAGGGCAGGCCGCGAAACGCGGGCTGGCTGATCCATTGCTCCATCAATTCACACAATAATAGCAATAACTCCAGCGACTCTGCCTTGCGAGAGGTGAGTTGAGCGGTGAGCCAGGCGTAAAATTTGTCCGATTTGTCACGCAAATAGGCGGTAATCAGCAGATTCTTGCTCGGAAAGTGTTTGTACAGCGTCGCCTTGGCAACCCCGGCTTCGAGGATAATGGTATCCACGCCAGAAGCCTGGATGCCGCGGCTGTCAAACAGCGTGCTTGCAATGTTCAGAATTTTATCTCGCATGTTCATCTGGTATATCCCTTTTTCCCGATTCAGGGCTAGTATTTTTATTCTCTTGGTAAACGATCCCGTCCTTGCGGACGCATCAACTCTTGCGGATACAAGCAGCTGACATAGCCCAGGGCTTGTCTTAAATGCTCCACTTGCTCCACATCCACCTTGCCTTCAGTCACAAACATCAAAAAGGCCTGACGCTGGGCTTCTGGTAACATCGCAGCCTGCGGTAACTGGCAACTGCCACTTTGCATTTTCTGGTAGGCCAGGTTGAGTAAACTCAATGTCACCGGGTCTGCCGTGCCGCCGCCAGCGTGGCTGACTGCGGTCTCTAATGGGGAGGCCTCTTCTGTGACAGGCTTGTGTGGGGCCGTACTCAAGCTCATCCAGATCACGCAGAGGCTGACCAGTGCACCAAATGACCAGCTGCGCTGCCATGTTGTGCTGCCCAATTGGCTATGCACAGACTGCTCAAACAATTGCCATGCACGCGCTGACCCAGTTTGTGTATGCACCTGTATCGCGCCAACGGCCAGGAAAAACCACTGGTCGAGCAGGGCGGCTGGCAGGGCTGCACTGGATTGCTGTTGCGCCTGCTCCAGTAATTGCCGTAATGCCGCAATATCCTGCGCATTCAACGCAACCGCCTTGCCGCTGCGTTGAATGCGTTGCTGGTTCCAATCCATCAGTGCATCACGCAACTGGTAAAACGGGGCATGTTTTGCCCATTGCCGCAGCCCCAAGCGCCACAGCGCCTGGCTGGCATAGGTCATGCCCCTGCGCGTCATGGACTGCCTGGTCTGATTCACAATCGCTAAAAAATTCACCCGGTGACCCCTAAAATTCGCTTGCTTTTTTTTTGTTGGCTGAAGTAGACTGGAAAAAAAGTGAACAGACCTGTCTGCATATTATCGTGTGACTGGCTAAAATGCAAGCAGGGGTTCATTCATCTTTTCAGCGGCCCGATTGGCATCATAGCCCTGGCTGCATTGCTTAACAAGGGATAGACAATGACATCTGCATCTGTAGCAAGCCAACTGGCGGACTGGCGCGATCATGCGCTGACGCTGGAGCATGAAGTGAAAAAAGTGGTGGTGGGTCAGGACCAGGCCATCCGCGCCATTAATATTGCCATTTTTGCCCGCGGTCATGTCTTGCTCGAAGGCGGCGTGGGGGTGGGTAAAACCACCTTGCTGCAATCGATTGCGCGCGGTCTGGGCGGCGCTTATGAGCGGATTGAGGGCACGGTAGACCTGATGCCCAATGACCTCATTTACCATACTTTTCTCGGTGAAGATGGTCGCCCCAAGGTCGAAGAGGGGCCATTGCTGCGCGCCGGTGAGCAACTGTCGGTCTTTTTCTTCAACGAAATCAACCGTGCCCGCCCGCAAGTTCATGCCTTGATGTTGCGGGTCATGGCCGAGCGTCATGTCACCGCCTTCAAAAAAGAATACCGCTTGCCGCATATGCTGGTATTTGCGGACCGTAACCAGGTCGAGAAAAATGAAACCTTCGAGATTCCTTCCGCTGCGCGCGACCGGTTCATGATGGAAATCCCGATTGATATTCCAGACGATCGCAATTTGCGCAAGGCACTGATGTTTGATGTCAAATTCCAGCATGCAGAGCGCCTCACGCAGCAAGTCCAGTCCGGCGTGCTGGCCTATGACCAGCTGAATGCGTTTTCAGATGTGCTGCAAAGCCATATTCAGGCCAGTGACGTGTTACAGGAGTATGCGCTGGATTTATGGCAGGCGACGCAATCCCCGGCAGCGTTCGGCGTGCGTCTGGAGAGTGTGGATGTTAACCGCCTGATTCATACCGGCGCCAGCCCGCGCGGCATGGGGATGCTGCTCAAGGCCGCGCGTGTGCATGCCTGGCTCATGCAGCGCGAGCATTTGTATCCAGAGGATATCCATGCCGTCTTTCATGAAATCATCGCGCACCGCCTGGTATTGAATCCGATGTTCGAGAGCCGCCGTACGCAACTGTCCCGTGAGCTGACCCAGCAGATTCTTGCCACGGTCAGCGTCCCGGAACGGGCCAAAGCCGCATGATGCCAGACCATGATACCCGATAAAGTACAGTCCTTTTTTTACCAGGTGCCGTGGCGTTCAGCCAGTGTGCATAGCGGAGCGCATCAGGGGGTTCAGCGCGGCATTGGTGATGAGTTCAGCAAGCATGTCTCGCTGGTGGATTATCCAGATGCCAGACGGCTGGATTTGCGGCAAACCTTGCGTGACCCTTATGAACAGATCCAGATCCGGGTTTTCAAGCAAGAGGCTTCCACGCCGCTGTATGCCTTGTGTGATTTGTCCAGTTCCATGCAGTTCAAGGGGCACGTCAGCAAATATGAAACCTTGCAGGCGATAGCGGCTGCGGTTGCTTGCTCTGCCCATGAAAACAGCGATTTGTTCGGCATGGTCTGCTACCAGCATCGTGTGCTGCCAGAGCTTAGCCTGGCACCCGGGCACCACGCGCAACAATCCTTTGACACCATTGCGCAACTGACAGAAGTTGAGGCGGGGCCTCAGGATGGACAAGGGATTGTAGAGGCGACGGCCTGGCTGGGGCAGCAAAAAGGACTGGTGTTCTGGATCTCGGATTTTCACCTGCCCTTGTCGCTGATTGAGCAAAGTCTGAACAGTCTGTCTAACCATCAGGTGATCCCGCTGGTGTTATGGGATCCGCAGGAATATGAGCGCTTGCCACGGTTGGGCTTTGGCAATTTGCAAGATCCCGAGACCGGGCAGCAAATAACCATTTTTTTCCGGCCCGCTTTGCGTGCCCGCTTTGTGGCGCAGTTTGAGCAGCGCAAGCAAGCGCTGGATCAATTATTCGCCAGGTTTGAGATTCGCCCGTTGTATGTCACAGGCGCGTTTGAAGCGGCGATGCTTTCCGATTATTTTGAACAACTTATTCAATAGCGTGTGGCGATGAATCCATTTTTGATAGTTTGCTTAACCGGCTTGATCTGGATGGCACCAGTCAAGGCCGAATCCCTGGCCAAAGAGGATGCGGCACCACCTCAAGCGGTCGCCTCCTCTGCAGCACAGGCCATCCAGGTGTTGCATCTGCAAAATCCTGCGCACTATGCAGGCATTCAGATTGGCGATGTCCTGCAACGGCGCATCACGCTGTCTGTCCCTGAGTCGCTGCAACTGCAGCCAGACAAGCTCCCAATCAAGGGCGTGCAGCGTAACGGTATCGAGTTAAGGCAGGTGCAAGAGACGCATGCCAGACAAGCGGGCAAAACGGTGTATACGCTGACGTTTGAGTATCAGGTGTTTGCCAGCAGCGGCCAGCCCGTGCAATTAGCCTTACCGCCCGAACCGATTGTGTTTACGAGTGGCGCCAGCGTGACGCTACCCGCCTGGCGCTTTTGGCTGATGGCGCAACTGCCTGACCGGATGCAACCGGCCAAACCTACCTTGCTGGGCCAGCACCGCGCAGCCTTACTGGACACACACCCCTTAAGCCTAGGCTTGCTGGTCAGTGGGGGGCTGGCTTTGCTGGGCAGTTTCATTTTGCTATACCGCAATGCCAGCTGGGCCTGGTTGCCCATGCTGAATGGCCCGTTCGCTCAGGCGTATCGGCGCCTGCAACGCTTGCCTGCTACACATGAGGGCGCAACCCTGGCGGCACTGGCGATGCAGCAAGCTTTTAACCAGCATTTTGGCCAGCAGATGCTGGCCAGTCAGGTGCCCATGTTTGTCGCCAAACAGCCTGTATTTGCGGCGTATACCGACCAGATTCAGCAGTTTTATGCGCAATCCAATACACTGCTTTATGGTAACCAGCTGCCTGCGGCAGCCGATTATCTGCAGCAATGCAAGATGTTGACACGTCAGTTGCGCAGTTGTGAGCGGGGCGTCTGATGCACAGCCTGAGTCCCTGGTTTTTACTCCTGTTGCCGGTGATTGCCGTCCCGTTTTTGCTGACCAGCCGCCATGCGCAAGCTTACTCGTGGCTTGAGATGGTGCCGGACGATCCGTTCTCCGAGCGCATTCATCTATTGGTTAAGGCCGCAACGAGTCTGATGTTATTGTGTCTGGTGCTAGCCCTGGCCGGATTGCAGGGCGATAGCCATCAGGAAAAGAAAATCGGCAAGGGCGCACAAAGCGTGTTTGTGATTGACCGCAGCGTTAGCATGGACCATCCATTTGCCGGGCAAAGCGTGGGCGGGCGCGCCGCTGAAATCAAGTCTGCGGCGGCCAGACGGCTGATTACCGCCTTTATTGACTCACGGCCTGATGACATGATGGGGGTGGTGGGGTTTACCAATTCAGCGTTGTATGGCATGAAAATCACCACCAACCGTGACGGCATTCACGCTGCGATCCAGGCAGCGACGGGGCCAGCCATTAACCAGACCAATATCGGGGCGGGTATTACGCATGCCGTGACCCTGTTCGAGCAGATTCCCAGTACCGGCTCACGCGCGATTGTGCTGCTGTCCGACGGCGCCGGTAAGTTAAGCCCGCGCGTCAAATACCAGATCCGCAAACAGCTGGTGGGTAAAAAGCTCAATTTGTACTGGATTGTGTTGCGTGAGCCGGACGACATCAGCATTTTTACGCAAAACAGCTATGACGATGACCATCTGCCCGAGGCGATTGCGCTGGACCGTTTTTTTCAGTCGCTCAATATCAAATACAAGGCATTTGAAGCGGATAACGCCACCGCACTCGAGTCCGCCTTGCGTGAGATTGACGCCAAGGAAAAGAACCTGATTCAGTACGACATCATGATTCCGGGCCATGATTACGCCAGGGATTTGATCATCGTAGCGTTATTGCTGGGGCTGGCCCTGTTGTTGATTAAACAGATAAAGGTATACGAATGAGCATCTATCGCAAACATGCCAATACACTCTGGCTGGGCCTGACGCTGGCAGGCCTGGCAGGAACACTGTATTTTGGCTGGCAATTACACGCTACACGCGTACTCAACGCCCAGATCGCCGCTGGCGAGGTGATTAAAACGGGCGGCCAGGCTTATCTGCAGAAATTTACTGCGGCGTATGACCAGGGTCAACATGGCGACTATAAACATGCGGTGCAAACCTATGGTCAGGCCCTTGAGGCATCGCCACCTGCCAATGCACTGCCGCATATCCACTTTAATATCGGCAACAACCTGTTTTTGTCCGGCCTCGTACGCACGGTCAACGAAGATGGCTCGTTTCAGGATGAAGCCCGCTATGCGTTTAGCCAGGCCAAAATTGCTTATGAGCAGGCCTTGCGTTTGCAACCGGATGACCAGACGGCAAAATTCAACTTGTCGCTGCTGCATTCGGTCATGGCACGTGGCATGCAAGCCGGTAGCAAGGAGCAATCGCATATGGAACTCAGTAACTTACCGATAGGATTACCCTGATGCGTGGATGGGCGTGGTTAAGCAAACATTATGAGCCGGTCTGCTACGGTTTGGCCCTGGGCCTGCTCGGCTTGGCGCTGCTCAAGCCTGAGGTTCAGCTCAAGCAGCAGGTGCAGCATTATTTGATGATTGCCGATGTGTCACAAAGCATGAATGCAGAGGATGTGCTGCTGAATGAACAGACTGTGAGTCGCCTGGCCTATAGCCAGCATTTAATGAAGCAGTTGGTGCAGCGATCACCTTGTGGCACATACTTTAGCCTGGGCATTTTTGCCTCGGATAATATCGCCATGCTGCAAACGCCGCTGGAGGTATGCAAAAACCTGGATGTGATTACCGACGGCATCGACCACCTGGAATGGCGCATGGCCTGGAAAGGCAACAGTCGCCTGAGCTTTGCCGTGCATGCGGCGACCCATGTCTATGATGCGCTCAATCAACCGGCGCAAATGCTGTTTTTTACGGATGGCGATGAAGCGCCGCGCGTCAATGTGACGATCAAACAGGACTTGAGCGGGGTACAGATTGGTGAGTTTTTCACCTTTGTCGGTGTAGGCGGCGCAGAAAAAGTGGCGATTCCGCGCTACAACTCTGCCAATAAACGCGTCGGGGACTGGCCGGTGAGTGACAACAATAACGCGGGGGCTGTTGGCGTGACTTATGCCGACCCCAGCCAGGATGAGCCAGATCCACCCGTGGCTTACGCCGAGTATGACCGCATGCTGTCGCAACTGGAGGAAGACTATTTAAAATCACTGGCGGCCGAGTTTAAAGGCAGTTATGTCAAAGGTGTAGACCAGCCAGCTTTTTACCAGGCATTGGCGGCTAAGCCAGCCACCGCCAGCTTTGTCACCGATTACCCTTTACGCAGCTTTTATTTGCTGTCTGCCCTGGTGCTGATACTGGCGACTTATGTGCCCGATTTGCGCATGCGGCGAACGGCAGGGGCGCGCAGTTAATCCTGTGCAGGCATCAAGGTCAGGCAGGTAATTTCAGAAGGGGAACCAAAGCGGTTGGGGGGGCCCCAATAGCCGGTGCCGCGACTGACATAAATCCATAAGTCTTGCAGGCGGTGCAGCCCGGCAACATAGGGTTGTTGCAAGGGCACAAAGTATTTCCAGGGCCAGAACTGGCCACCATGTGTATGCCCGGATAGCTGCAAATCAAAGCCGGCCGCCTGGGCGGCTTCGGCAGAGCGTGGCTGATGCGCGAGCAGGATTTTAGGCGCCGCGGCAGGCGCACCGGCAATGGCGGCCTGAGGGTCGCTGTGGTGATCCTCGTAAAAGCTGCCAGCCGTATAGTCTGTCACACCCGCCACCACCAAGGTGGCTTCTCCGTGCAGCAGTTGTACATGCTCATTGAGCAAAACGCGTATACCAAGACGTTCCAGTTCATGAATCCAGGCCAAGGCACCGGAATAGTACTCATGATTGCCGGTGACAAAAAAGCTGCCATGGCGCGCTGATAACTGCGCCAGTGGGCGCGTGTGTTCCGCCAGTTCATGCACACGCCCATCCACCAGGTCGCCGGTAATCGCGATCAAATCCGCTTCCAGCGCATTCACCGCTTCAACGATGCGTGACAGATAGGGCTGCTTGATGGTCGGGCCGACATGAATATCACTGATTTGTGCAATCTTGAAGCCATGCAGGGCGGCCGGCAAGTTGCGTAACGGCACGCTGACATGGATGACGCGAGCCAGTTTACGTGCGTGAAAAAACCCAATCAGGCTGATGACGCAGGCAATCAGCAAGGTAGCGAACGCGGTTTGCCGTTCCAGCCATAAAAAGTCCACCTTAACGACTCCTGTCGCATGTAAGCCGGCGACGGCCAACAGCAATCCATCCCGCAGCACAGTGAATACAAGCAAAGACGAAAATAGCCCCATCACCGTCATGGCGATCCAGCTCACTCGGTCTCGGAGGGCTTCGCTACGTAAGCCCCGTGCCAGGAAAGCGACAGGTTGTAGCAAGGCGGAGAGTGCCAGTGCCAGCCATCCCAGCCATAACACTGTGCTTGGCCAGTCCAGGCCAGACAACAAGCGGCTGCCAATGTAGTAATGCAGTAACCCGACCAGGGTTGTGGTGATGATTAAAAAACGCAGGGGAGGCATGGTTGAGCTGGAATCTTTTATGAGGAGGTCTTAGCTTAGATGGCGTTTAAACGTTAAGTTTCAAGCCATGCGGTGTGGATGACCGCTTGAGCGGCCTGATTGCGTGGCGTCAGCAATCAGGCTGGTTAAACCATTGGTGCTGATATTGCTCAAAGGCCTGGATCGCCCTCGTAGGCCTTAAACGGGCATCTTGCAGGCATTTGCGGCGCCAGTCATCCAGCTGCTCCATGCTCAGGTGAATATGTTCGGCATGCAAAGACGGAAAGTGGCCATTGAGCAGCTGCGGCATGTCGTGCAGGGCGAGCGAGACCTGGCTGCGGTAATAGGCTAGTTTGTGTTCAAACTCGTTATCCAGCCTGCGATAACGTTGTAACAGGTAATTCGGGATGCGAGAAAAACGCAAGGCCTGGTCGGCACTGGCCAGGCGGCTGACGGCGCGCTGGACGATGCTGGCATCACAATGCAGGCCCTGGCTCAGGGTGTCGACGATGGTATTGCGGTGTATGCGCAACAGTTTGCCTGGGGTCGGAATCTCGGGCTGGTGCAAATAGGCATCCATGGCCCACTCGGCCGCGGCGTGCGTGAGCAGGCTGTGGTGTTGCCACTTGGCCTCAAACGTCGGCACAAAGTGCTGGTGGGCCACTACGTCTGTGAGCAGATGCAGGTTATAGCCCACGCCCAATGCACGCTGGCGCTCATTTTTGCTTTGCAGGAGCTGTTGGCCGATGCCCCAGCCATGGCTATGGTTGAACGAGCGCGAAACCACAGCCAGGTCGGGCAGGCAGGCGCCAGCCATCACCAGCGAAGGGTAACGCTGGATCACGCTGAGCCAGGACAAAGGAAGCAAGGGCAGTGTTTGTAGCGGCAGGCTTTGTAACCACTGGTGAGTGTAAGCCACATGCGAATACAATCCCCATGCATGCGCTTCACCAGGCAGGGCGAATAACAGGCAACAGGTGATCAGTAAGGCTCTCAGTAACATGGGCGCACTTTGCGCCTGCTAAGTGACAGTTGCATGAAGTCTGTATGACATTGATATGAAAGTGATTTTGGTCATAAAACCATCATGAAGCGTTGTTAGACTCTGTAAAGTTTTTAATATGGAATCTGTGCAATACAGCATTTGTCATGAAAATATTAATGATTTCAGATGTCTACTTTCCACGCGTCAATGGCGTATCCACCAGCATCCGCACATTTGCGCAAAGCTTGCGCCAGCAAGGCCATGTGGTGCATCTGATTGCGCCCAAATATCCGGTGGCGATTGAGCAGTCTCAAACAGAAGACGAGCAGTGGATTACGCGCATCGATGCCCGCAAAATCGTGTTTGATCCTGAAGATTATTTGATGAAATGGTCCGCCTTGATGGACTATGCCGGGCATTTGCATGCGGGTGACTACGACCTGGTCCATATTCATACGCCGTTTATTGCGCATTATGCGGGGCTTAAAATTGCCAAACAATTGCAGGTGCCTGCAGTAGAAACCTACCACACCTTTTTTGAGGACTACATGCACCACTATTTGCCCTGGGTGCCTCGCAGTCTGGCGGTGCGGATTGCACAATCGGTCTCGCGCAAGCAATGCCAGCAGGTGGATACCGTGGTATCGCCTTCGGCGCAAATGCGTGATGTGTTGCAACAATACGGGGTGACGACACCGATTACCGTAATCCCGACCGGGCTGGATGCCTCACGTTTTATTCCCGGTGATGGTGCCGCATTCCGTGAGAAGTATGGCATTCCCGCTCAGCGTCCGTTGTTGCTGTTTGTTGGCCGCGTTGCACATGAAAAAAATATCCAGTTCCTGCTTGAAATGCTTTCTCTGGTGATTCAGGATCATCCTGAAGTCTTGCTGGTGATCACGGGTGAAGGCCCGGCAGAAGCCATGCTGAAGAAAATGAGCCGCGACAAGGGCTTGCAACAGCATGTCATGTTCCTGGGCTACCTGGACCGTGCCATTGGGCTCAATGCGGCCTATCAGGCGGCAGATATTTTTGTGTTTGCCTCCAAGAGCGAGACACAAGGCCTGGTGCTGCTTGAAGCCATGGCGCAGGCCACGCCCGTGGTCGCGATTGCCGAGCTGGGCACGGCTTCTATCCTGCGTCAGGAGCAGGGCGCCCTGATTGCCAAAGATGACGAACTGCATTTCGCTGAACAAGTCCAAACCTTGCTCATTGATCGTCAGTTGCGCGAACGCATCGGTAAACAAGGCAAGCGCTATGTGGAGCAAGTCTGGTCCAGCGATGCGCAGGCGACCAAGTTGATTGAGTGCTACCAGCGCCTGGTGCTCTCGCATTTGAGTCTGGCCGCTTCCGCAACGGCTTAATACGCGGACGCGCGCCTTTGTCTGCGATCGGGAAGATTGACGCTTGACGCTCGGGCATTGCCCAGCCAAGATGTGTGCAAGTTTGTGTTTAACAAACTCAATATAAAACACATCAGGAGAATCAAACATGTTTACAACCGATCAATGCTGTACGCTGGTGCCTTATTTTGAGGTACAAGCCGAACATCTGGCAGCATTCAAAGCACTGGGCGCAACATTCGTGGAAAAAACACGCCAGGAACCGGGTTGCCTGCACTATGCTTTTTCGTTCAATGGTAATATCGCGCATTGCCGTGAAGGCTACCGGGACGCTGAATCATTGCTCGCACATCTTGAGAATGTGGCCGCCCCCTTAGCCGAGGCACTGAAACTGGCCAAAATTATCCGTCTCGAAGTGCACGCGCCTGCCGCCGAGATTGAAAAACTGAAACAGCCGCTGGCAGCGTTGAATCCTGACTTTTTTGTCCTTGAACCAGGGTTACGCCGTACTGCCTGAATCACGATCATCTGA
Organism: Methylophilus sp. YYY-1; assembly: GCF_029132825.1. Classification (NCBI taxonomy): domain Bacteria; kingdom Pseudomonadati; phylum Pseudomonadota; class Betaproteobacteria; order Nitrosomonadales; family Methylophilaceae; genus Methylophilus; species Methylophilus sp. YYY-1. The sequence goes on along the minus strand of NZ_WOVG01000001.1, from coordinate 740,498 downwards.
TCCTGGTTGAGCGTCTGATCAAAGCGCCACGAGTTTCGTGGCGCTTTTTATTGGCCGGTCTTCACGCAGACCAAGCGCGTTGTTTTGACAAGAGTGTTGTTAGGAAAAGGGATGTCGCATGACGTTGCAAGCGATGCAAAATATTAATCTGGTGTCGTTGCTCGACTCATTGTTGAGCTTGTCGACGGCTTTTGTTTGCGGCGCTATTATCGGCTTTGAGCGGCAATACCGCCAACGCACCGCCGGTTTGCGCACCAATGTGCTGGTGGCCATTGGCGCCGCCATTTTTGTGGATATGGCCAACCGGCTCATGTCGCATGATGGTGCGGTGCACGTGGTAGCCTATGTGGTCTCCGGTATCGGGTTTCTGGGCGCGGGCGTGATCATGCGTGAAGAGGGCAATGTGCGAGGCTTGAATACGGCGGCTACGCTATGGGGTTCTGCGGCCGTGGGGGCGTGTGCCGGTGCTGACCTGTTGCTGGAGGCCTTATTGGGCACCTTGTTTGTGCTGGCGACCAATACCTTGTTACGCCCGGTCGTCAATCAGATCAACCGCAAACCCATCAATACCTTGCATGTGGAGGCGACAACGACGGTGTATGTGATTGCTGCGCGCCGTTACCAGAAAGAGGCGATGAGCTTGCTTGAAAGCACGCTGGAGCAAGCCAAATATCCGACCAAGCATTTGCAGATGCATGCATTTGGTAACGATTGTGTTGAAATTGAGGCCATGTTGCTGGCCAGTGCCATCCGTGAAGCCGAGCTGGAAGCCGTGATTCAGCAATTGTTGACCTCACCTTATGTATCACAAGCGTTCTGGAGCCCAAGCATGCTGGATTAGCTATGGCTCACCGCGGGCATCACGTGTTGTGAAAGCGCATGATTAACGCGCATAAAAAACGCCGCAATCTGCGGCGTTTTTTATAGCACGGGCAATTAACCAAACTTGCCGGTGATGTAGTCTTCGGTTTCCTTGCGGCTGGGGTTGGTGAAGATCTTGTCAGTGTCATCGTACTCGATCAACTCACCCAGATACATGTAAGCGGTGTAGTCGGACACACGAGCTGCCTGCTGCATGTTGTGCGTCACCACCAGAATAGTCAGTTTGCTGCGCAGTTCGACCATCAGCTCTTCAATGTTGGCTGTTGCGATCGGGTCCAGCGCAGAGGTGGGCTCGTCAAACAGCATGATTTCTGGATCAGTGGCCAAGGCACGGGCGATACATAATCGTTGTTGCTGACCACCAGACAGGTTAAAAGCGAGGTCATGCAAGCGGTCTTTGACTTCGTTCCACAACGCCGCGCCTTTCAATGCTTCTTCAACCTTGTCATCCATAATACGTTTGTTGTTTTCACCACGCACACGCAGGCCATAAGCCACGTTTTCATAGATGGATTTTGGGAAGGGGTTAGGCTTCTGAAACACCATGCTGATGCGCATACGCACTTCAATGGGGTCTACGCCTGAATCCAGCACATTGGTGTTGTCTGGATGCATCACGATCTGGCCCTGGTATTTGTTGCCAGGATACAAATCATGCATACGGTTGAAGCAGCGCAGAAAAGTGGACTTTCCGCAGCCTGAAGGGCCAATCAGCGCGGTGATTTTGTTCTCGTACAAAGGCATGGAGATGCCTTTGAGTGCGCGTGCGCCGTTGCTATAAAAAAAGTTTAAATCGCGTGCTTCGGCTTTAATTGCAGTAGTGACAGTGGCCATGAAGTTTCCTAATTCTTGTGTGGCATTACCATTTAATATTTTTACGGATTTTATAGCGCAACCAGATGGCTGTACCATTCATTAACAGTGTGACGATGATGATCAGCGCCCCGGTGGCTGCCGCATTGACATGGAACGCATGGTCAGGGCGGGACAACCAGTTAAACATTTGAATCGGCATCACAGTAAAGCCTGAAGATAACCATTCGAAATTCAGGAAAGGCGGCTCCAGCGTGATTGGGCTGGGTGGCAGGAAGGCAATAAAGGTCAGCGCACCAATGGTAATGATGGGGGCTGTTTCACCCAGGGCACGTGCCATGCCAATAATAATACCGGTCAGGATGCCGCCATAAGAGTACTTAAATACGTGGTCATAGACGACTTGCCATTTGGTTGCGCCAACGCCGTAGGCCGCCTCACGGATAGACAGCGGGATAGAGCGGATCGCTTCTCGGGTTGAGACAATGACAATCGGTAAAATCAGCAACCCCAGGGTAAGGCCTGCGGTCAAGATGCTTTGACCAAAGTCCAGCATGTAGACAAACAGACCCAGCGCCAGCAGGCCATAGATAATCGAAGGCACACCGGCCAGGTTGGACACATTAATTTCAATCAGGTCGGTAAACCAGTTTTTCGGCGCATATTCTTCGAGATAAAGGCCAGCAGCAACCCCGACAGGGACTGCGGTCAGGAAAGTAACGGACATCACTAGCAAAGAACCTACCCAGGCAGACAGCAGGCCGGCTCTGGCCGCACGGCGTGACGGGAATTCAGTCAAAAAGTCCAGATTGAATTTTGGATAGCCATCCGCAATCAGTTGCCAGAACAGCAGCATCAGCGTAATCAGGCCCAGCATGAGGCAGATCAGGCCGATGGCGGCAAACAGGGCGTCATTACGCTTATGACGTTTAATCATGGCGCGGACTTCGGCCAGATTTTCGAGGACTGAGGCTTTATGTTCCATTTGGTATAACTTCCGCAAGTGCCGGTAAGCAAGGGTTACCGGCAGTGTATGGTGGTGATATTTCAGTAATAAGACAACGGGCAGACTTTACGAGTCTTTGTTTAGTAATTCTCGCGGTATTTCTTGCGTACCCAGTGACCCACGATATTGAAAGACAGTGTCATGATCATGAGTACCAGGCCGGCGGCAAAAATACTCTGGTAGCCTATGCTGCCATGCGGCAAGTCACCCATGGCCACCTGTACGATGTAGGCGGTAATCGTGGCAGCGCTGTCTAGCGGATTAAAGGTCAGGTTAGGCTGTTGGCCTGCTGCAATGGCAACCACCATGGTTTCACCCACTGCACGAGAAATCGCCAGAATATAGGCCGCCACAATGCCTGAGACTGCGGCGGGTGTGACCACTTTAATCGCGGTCTGGAAACGGGTTGCACCCATGGCATAAGAACCTTCACGCATGCTCATGGGCACGGCGCGCATGGCATCTTCGGACATGGAAGCAATGTAAGGAATAATCATGACGCCCATGACAATCCCGGCGCCCAGCATGTTAAAGCTGGGTAGCTGAGGGTAAATGGCTTGCAGCATGGGAGTGACAAAAAACAAGGCAAAGTAACCAAAGACAACGGTAGGCACACCCACCAGCAATTCCAGAATCGGCTTGATGGTTTCACGGGTTTTATGTGAAGCAAATTCAGACAGGAAAATTGCCGAAACGGTGCCAATTGGCACAGCCACGGCCAGCGCAATCGCGGAGGTGGTCAAAGTGCCGGAAACCAGCGGCATGATGCCGTAGTGCGCATCTTCAAACAGTGGCGTCCATTGGCTATCGGTTAAAAAATCGACGACAGACACTGTTTTAAAGAAACTCAATGATTCAAACAGCAAAACCCCCACAATTGCAAACGTGGTTGCCACTGCGACCAGCGCGGCGGTCATCAGGATGAATTCAATAATACGTTCTTTGACGTTACGACGAATATTCTTCGCCAGTCGTGGGCTGATAGTCAGTTGCGCAGGTACTTGCATTGCTTGAGTCGCCATAGTGTGATCTGTCAGGGGTGGATTTTAGCGGATAATCGGTTGTTCAGGCCGGCTTGTCAGTAAAAAAGGGGCATTTAAGCCCCTTTGTCATCATTACTTGATTCGGGACAACAAATCAGTAATTTTGATACCGACTTCTGCTGTGCCGTTAAACCCTGTGCCTGGTTTCATGGCTTTGAAGTGTGTTTTCACTGCTTCGTAATCTTCTTTTGGCAGTGGCACGTATTTGACTTCTTTCACCAGCAGTGGCGCATTTTCCAGGTAGTAAGTCACAAACGCTTTCACTTCTGGTTTAAACGCTGCAGCTGTCGCGTTCACGTAAATGAACAGTGGACGTGACAATGGCTGGTAAGTCCCGTCCATCACAGTCGTTTCAGAGGGCAACACTGGTTTAGCCCCTTCTTTGGCAACCACTGGCACCGCTTTCAGCTTGTCAGTGTTTTCCTGATAGTAGGCCATGCCGAAGTAGGCCATGCCACCCGCGTTACCGGCAACACCTTGCACCAGTACGTTGTCATCTTCTGACGGTGTGTAATCTGTGCGGCTGGCTTTTGCCTTGCCGTTAATGGCTTCGGTAAAGTAGTCAAACGTACCGGAAGCCGTGCCTGGACCGTACAGGTTGATGGCTTTGTCCGGGTAAGTGGCGTTCACTTCTTTCCAGTTTTTCACTTTGGAACCTGGTTCCCAGATTTTTTTCAGTTCGGCGACGGTGATTTGTTTCACCCAGTCGTTTTTGCTGTTCACAACCACAGTCAGTGCATCATAAGCGATAGGCAGTTCGATGAATTGAACGCCACCTTCTTTACAGGCGTCGATTTCTTTTTGTGAGATCGGGCGGGAAGCATCGGAAATATCGGTTTCGCCGCGGCAGAATTTTTTGAAGCCGCCACCAGTTCCAGATTCGCCAACGGTGACCTTCACGCCTTTGCTGCGTTGAAACTCTTCGGCAACGGCTTCGGTGATTGGGTAAACCGTGCTGGAACCATCAATTTTGATGATTTTGTCCGCAGCCGCTGCGGTGTGCGCGAAGGTAAAGGCCTGTGCGACCAGTGCGGCCATCATGGTATTGCGGAACAAACGGGTTTTCATCTAGGGACTCCTGTATTTGAGTGTGGTTTGTTTGTGATGACGGAATCATAAAAACTTAATATGACAGAAATGTGACAAAAGCTAAAAAAGACCTTGGGCAGGTCCTTTTTAGCTTACGTCCGGCTTACAGCATACTTTCGCCAATATGGTAGGCAATGGCTGCCATGATGGCGGCACAAGGAATCGTCAGCACCCATGCCCAGACAATGCGTGACGCCAGGCCCCAGCGCACCGCGGTCATGCGACGCGAGAGGCCGACGCCGACAATGGCGCCGGTAATGGTGTGCGTGGTCGACACCGGGATGCCCAGGCTGGTGGCCAGGAACAGCGCAATCGAGCCGGAGGTCTGCGCTGCGAAGCCGCCAGTGGGGCGGATTTTGGTAATGCCCATGCCCATGGTGCGCACTATGCGCCAGCCACCAAACAGCGTGCCCAGCCCCATGGCCAGCTGACAGGCAATCACCACCCAGAAGGGCACATGAAAGTCACCTTGCAGATAGCCATTGGCAAACAGCAGCACGGTAATGATGCCCATGGTTTTTTGCGCATCGTTGGCGCCATGGCCAAGGCTGAATAAAGAAGACGAGATAAATTGCAGCTTGTTAAAGCGGCTTTCGATTTTATAGGGCGAGGATTTCTGGAACGCCCACATGATGCCGATAGAGAGCAACAGCGCCAGCAACATGCCAAATAACGGCGACAAGATAATGGCAATGCCGGTGCTGATGAGCTTACTGCCGAAAATGACGCCTTGGGTGCCGGAGTGGGCCATGCCTGCGCCAATCAGGCCGCCGATCAACGCGTGGGAGGACGAGGAGGGGATGCCGAACCACCAGGTAATGACATTCCAGGCAATCGCCCCGAACAAGGCACCAAACACTACGGTATTGTTGACGATGTTAGGGTCTATGATGCCTTTGCCAACCGTGTCGGCCACATGCAGCCCAAAAAACAGAAAGGCTACAAAGTTAAAAAACGCGGCCCAGATCACGGCCGCCTGTGGCGTCAGTAAACGGGTAGACACCATGAGCGCAATCGAATTGGCGGCATCGTGAAAACCGTTCATAAAGTCAAAGATCAGCGCCACGATGACCAGCACTGCCATGACCACAATCACATGATCCATGGTCGTGTCCTAGATGCGTTCTAGCACGACACCGTGAATCACGTCAGCGACGTCTTCACAGCTGTCGACCGCTTCTTCAAACAGGTCGTACAGTTTTTGTGAGCGGATCAGACTGCGTGCGTCACTGTCTTCGGCAAACAGCCTGTGCATGCCTGAGCGCATGATGTGATCGGCTTCACCTTCGATCTGGCTGATCTCTTCACAGGTGCGCAGAATGCGTTCGGCATTTTTCATGTCTGACAGCATATGCACCGCATCCCTTACCTTTTCTGCTGCCCTTAATAAGATCTGTGCCAGGGCGACCATTTCGGGGGTGAACTTGCTGTGACCATAAATCTCGGCGCTTTGCGGAATCGCTTCCATAAAGTCAATGATGTCATCCAGCGCCATCGCCAGTTCACGGATTTCGCGGCGGTCAAACGGGGTAATAAAGGTTTTATGCAGTGAAAGCAGAATTTCCTTGGTGTATTCATCTGCCTCAGATTCGATTTTGCGGATTTCGGCAAAATGCGTTTCAAAGCCTGCCTGATCAACAACGGCCGCCATCAGCGCAAGGACTTTGGAGCCACGGACTGCACAATCAGCCAAACGGTTAAACAGGACAAAATAGTTATCGTTTCTGGGGCTGATCGCGGCCATGATGCGGCCGAAAGTGGCATTCGCCATTGAGGACTCCCTATACGTTCAAAAGTTTTGTGACAGTAATTTTACTATTTTGTGACAACAATTGTGACAAAAATATGGGGCCGTCTGAGTGTGGGCAGCTGTGGGATACATCATGGTTTGCAAGTTCTTTAATAATAAATGCAAGTTTTGCCTATAAAAGCTGCAAGTTCTGCAATGTATTTAATACCTCATTATCGGAAATTGTAGTTTTTCTACAGGTATTCTTAAAACTGCCTGAATGGTTCAAAGAGGGTTCTGTAATTTCAATCTGCATTGAGTCTTAGAGGGATATGAACGTATTCTTTTAGCACCTCATAGCTTCAAGTAATGCTGCTACATTCAATTCAAAGACATTCCTCATTTTCTTTGTGCAGTCTAGCTAGAGTTTGCATTTCCTTTTCTAAATTACTTAGAAATGAATATGTGGGACTAAAGATAATGACGGTCTTCGAGCAGAATAGCGTATTCATCAGCCCATACTTGAATATATGATGACTATCATATATTATGGTCGTCATGAAAAATAAACCCGATGCAAAAGGCACTCCCAATCGAAAAGAAATCACGCACGCACGAATCGTAGAGACTGCTGCAAGGGCTATTCGTCGAAGTGGTTATAGTGGTACAGGTGTCGCGGATATTATGAAGGAGGCGGGGCTTACTCACGGCGGATTCTATGCTCACTTTGCATCTAGAGATGAAATGCTGGCTGAAGCAGCTAGCCTTGCAGGCGCTGAAACGATAGCAGTGACTGAGCAACTGTTCGCTCATGTACCTAAAGAGCAACGATTGTGGACGCTCATGAATGTTTATTTGTCTGAAGAGCATACGGCGAACATTGAAACGGGATGCTCATTTGCAGCACTTGGTTCTGAAATGCACAGGCAAGCTCCAGAAGTCAGAGCCGCGTCAACGCATAAAATCAAAGAAATGATTGGCCTGGTTGAAGCGGAGTTATCTGCGCAGAGCTCGGCCAATGCGCGCCAAGATGCCATGTTTATCGTTTCCACGATGGTGGGCACACTGATGCTAGCTCGCGCTGTAGATGATGAAGAACTGTCTGTTGCTTTAAGACAAGCTGCTTTAAAACATTTTGCCCCGAAAGAAAATTAGTCTTTAAGTAGCAACTTTCATTTTTTTAATAAAAAATATGATGATCATCATATTTTAACATTTAGCGATTATTTAAGGACAACCAATGAAAGCATTCATCCTGGAACGTTATGGCAAGTCAAATCAGATGCGAGTTGCAGCCGTCGCTCGTCCCACAATCAAATCTGACGAAGTACTTGTTAAGGTTCATGCAGTCGGCCTAAATCCGATTGATACGATGATCCCCAAAGGAACATTCAAGCCAATATTGAAGTTTGAACTTCCTGCAATCATGGGAAGCGACCTCGCCGGCACTGTACTAGAGGTTGGAGATAAGGTGACAAGATTTAAACCAGGTGACGCAGTTTATGCCAGTATTTTTGATACAGGAAAAGGATCTCTTGCTGAATATGCTGTCGTTCCTGAAAGCGCAGCTGCCCAAAAGCCCCAGAAATTAGATTTTGTAGAGGCTGCTTCTATACCGATGGTGGGGCTCACCGCTTGGCAAGCATTCCAAGATCATGGATCGGCTATCAAGCATGGACAAAAAGTGTTTGTTCCGGCGGGTTCTGGCGGGATAGGCACATTCGCGATTCAACTCGCAAAATACTTGGGCGCGACAGTGGCAACCACCACCAGCAGCCAAAATATCGCGCTGGTTAAACAGCTGGGTGCAGATGAGGTGATTGATTACAAAACCCAGGCTTTTGAAAACCTGTTGAATGACTATGATTTTGTGTTGGGGACAGTCAGGGGCGATGGGGTTGAAAAAGCGCTTCAAATCCTGAAACCCAATACAAAGGTGATTTCATTAGTCGGACCTCCTGATGCCGCATTTGCTCGCAAAAGAGGCATGAATATTATCATGCAATGGGTCTTCGGCATAATCAGTAGAAAAATCATCAAACTCGCCAAAAGGCGGCATATCGAATATGCGTTTATGTTCGTACACCCGGATGGCCAGCAGCTTGTTGAAATTGCCCAGCTGATCGATAGCGGACATATCAAACCAGTCATCGATAAAGTGTTTTCATTTGACCAAACATTGGAGGCGCTCGCTTACCTTGAAGCGGGGCGTGCAAAGGGTAAAGTGGTTATTCGTTTAATTTAAAAGCAGGCTCAAATCACTTTTTAACTTACTACAAAGGAAATGTCACATGAACAATAAAGTTGCACTTGTTACAGGGGCTTCATCAGGGATCGGGCAAGCCATAGCAGAGTTGTTATCTCGGTCAGGCTATATCGTATACGGTACAAGTCGGAAAGGCAGCTCATCTGAGCAACGCAGTTACAAGATGGTCGCACTGGATGTCAATAGCGAAGCATCTATACAGTCTGCCGTGAAAGAGGTGGTTGAGGCAGAAGGTCGTATTGATGTTGTTGTGAATAATGCGGGTTTTGGTGTTGAAGCAGGTGGTGCAGAAGAAAGCTCGATTGCCCAAATGCAGCAAGTCTTTGATACCAATTTCTTTGGTGTAGTACGCGTCATTCAAGCCGTGTTGCCCTACATGCGCAAACAAAAACAAGGGCGAATTATTAACATCAGCTCTATGCTTGGCTTATTACCCGCACCCTTTATGGCAACTTACTCAGCCACCAAGCACGCCATAGAAGGCTACTCTGAATCTTTAGATCATGAGCTACGCACCAGAGGGATACGTGTGTCTCTTATTGAACCTGCCTATACCAAGACCAACTTTGAAGCCAATGCACCAGCGTTAGACAGAAAAATCGAGGAATATGCGGTCGCGAGAAAAGCATTGGCTAAGTTAATGAAAACCGCGATCGAAGGCGGGGATGATCCAATGGTAGTTGCTAAAGTGGTACTCAAAGCTGCAAATGCTAAAAATCCTAAAATTCGTTATCCAGCCGGGAAACTCGCTTGTCGATTAAACTTTTTAAGGAAGTTTGCGCCAGCTGTGATGATGGATAAAGGCATACGCCAGGAAATGAATTTGGATATGCTTGATAAAATTGCCGGTTAAATGCAAGAGATGATGCATTTATCTTTTAATCTCCTAGCGGTTGTGACCGCAGGCATTTTCTTATTGATTGCCATAGTCTGGCTATTTGCCCCTGACCATTTTTTGGCGGCATGGAACATAAAGGACTATGCTGAGACCAGACTGATCGGTAGGCGTCTTTCTGTCCTCTATGCGGGGGTAAGTATCATGTTTTTTGCGGCTAGACACGCAGAGCAATCGACCATCCGCACAGCTCTGATCTACGGCTTGGTCAGCACCTGCCTGATACTTGCTGTGTTAGGTTGTTATGAATTACTTAAAGGCAGAGCAGGCAAAGGCATTTTAGCTGCTGTGTTGATAGAGGTATTACTAAGCATCTTGTTTATGCTAATCATTTAGTCGGTGAGATACTCTAAGCCTAAACTAAAACAGTCTCTTTAATTCAAAGCACGGTTAATCCGGGCTTTTTTTATTTCTCTTTTCATAACTTGCAGTATTCGTGTTAATCACGTCCGATACTTGCAGCATAGGAGGTTGAACGCTTGCAGCTTATGCAGCAAGACTTTTAATAAGTAATTGAATCGATTGCAATGTAACTTTCAGCTATTAAGTCAAGCCAAAGCAGCGAAAGTTACGCCTGAACCAAGGACATTGCTGCGGTATAATGCTGGTTTTTACATTTTTATACGCACAGAAAATGGAAGCCGAACACCTTAATAGTATTGCCAATGCACTGAGCGACCTGACCCAACGCCACGAAGCGCTTCGGGGGTATCTTTGACTACGAGAACAAGCAGCAACGCTTAGCCGAAGTTAACGGCCTGCTCGAGGATCCTAAAGTCTGGGATAACGCCGAAAAAGCACAAAATCTGGGCAAGGAAAAACGCATGCTTGAAAGCGTGGTCATGACGCTGGATGATGTGTCTCAGTCATTGTCCGATAGCCGTGAATTGTTTGACATGGCGCGTGAAGAAGGGGATGACGACACATTGCTGAGTGTGGAGGCTGATGCCCAGAAGATAGAAAAAATCGTTGCCGAGATGGAGTTCAAGCGCATGTTCTCGCAGCCGATGGACGCCAACAATTGCTTTATTGAGTTTCAGTCTGGCAGCGGTGGCACTGAAGCACAAGACTGGGCCGGCATGTTACTGCGCATGTATTTGCGTTACGTAGAACGCAAAGGTTTCAAAGTCGAGGTGCTTGAGGAATCAGAAGGCGACATTGCCGGGATTAAAGGCGCCTCGATTAAAGTGACTGGGGATTATGCGTTTGGCACCTTGCGCACCGAAAGCGGGGTGCATCGCCTGGTCCGTAAGTCGCCCTTCGATGCCAACTCCAAGCGTCATACCAGCTTTGCCAGCGTGCAAATCTTTCCGGAAGTGGACGATTCGATTGAAATTGAAATCAATCCTGCAGATTTGCGCATTGATACTTACCGCGCCAGTGGTGCCGGTGGTCAGCATATTAACAAAACCGATTCTGCTGTGCGGATTACCCACTTGCCAACGGGGGTGGTCGTGCAATGCCAGAATGACCGTTCACAGCATAGAAACAAAGAAGAAGCGATGAATATGCTGAAAGGCGCCTTGTATAACCTGGAACTCAGCAAGCGTAATGAAGAAAAGCAGGCGCTGGAAGATGCCAAAACCGATATTGGTTGGGGTCACCAGATCCGTAGCTATGTGCTGGATCAAGGCCGGATCAAAGACTTGCGTACCAATGTTGAAATCGGCAATACGCAAGGCGTGCTCGATGGCGATCTCGATCCGTTTATCATGGAAAGCTTGAAGCAGGGCCTGTAATAGATGTCAGAAGTCAGTGATGTAAACGCGTTTGAGGAGTTCCTCAAACCGGGAGTCTATGTTCAGGATATTGATGCATTGTTTCCCCTGTTGCAGTCCTCACACATCATCGATGTGCTGATCGGGCTGTTCCGCGGCGGCCGTGATGAAGTGATGATTCGCCTCGCCGTGATGCGTGAAATTGCAGCGCGGGCAGAGTTGCCCGAGTGGACGCCAGCCCAGTTGCAAAATCATCTTTCTTTTATTGATGCTACCAAGCTGGAAACCGTGTTGCACCGCTTGCGCAGCCACGACTTGCTGCAATGGGACGCAGACCGCCGTGTTTACCAGATTTCTGCCGCGGGCCGCATGGTGTTGTCTGCCATCAGTGGCTTGTTGCGGTTTGGCGAAGCTGATGACGAGTTGGGCTACCTGATGTCGCAGGCGGCGGGCGGCAGTGCCGTCGGTGAACTGAGTGCCGAGCATCTGAGTCACGTACTGGCCAAACTCACCGAATACGAACATTTCTTCCAGGAAGCGATTGCCTCAGGTTCCGAGTTCAGGCTGAAGTCGGCGCAGGCCAGATTGAGCAAGGCGCAACCCTGGATTGAAAAAGCCACGGCACTGATCAATACCATTTCAGAAAACGGCATGGATGATGCCGGTTGGCAAATTGTGCATAAAATTGCCAGCCAGCAGTCGCGTTTACTCAATATGGCCTCGGTCTTTCAGCGTGAACTGGCCAAAGTGGCCAGGCAGCGGGTCATGCTGTCGCAAGGCGGCCTGAGCTCCACCGAGTTATCCGCCTGGTTGCAGCAACGCAGCGTTGAGTCGCTGGCGCAAATGGGCGCGCGGATGGCAGTGACACCAGAACCGCTGTTTGTGCTGCCCGACGTGATGCTGGATATTGCCGATGACGTGCTCGAACGTGAAGTGGCAGTGCCTAAAGTCTCTGTCATGCCCCCGGATGTGGAAGTCACCCCTGCGCAAACCGAAGCCTTTTCTTACCCGCCACAACTCACCGACCTCACGCGTGTGCTGGCACAACTCGACGACGATAGCGCATTGCCAGATGTGGTCGTTGGTGGTGGCTTTGCCCAGGCGTCTTACCGGTACTCTCTGCTGACCTTTTTAGGTGAAAAACATGAGGATGCCGACTTGAATGCGCTGGCAGAACAACCGTTCCGCCTAACGCACGCACTGGATGCGCCACTGCAAGCCGTACATCGAAACGAGGTGGCCGCCATGACCGCCGGTCAATTAATTAAACATACGCCAGCCAAGGAGGGTTAACCGCATGCAACAAACAAGCGAACAACTGGCCGCCAGACTGATTGCTCATCGTTATTTACCGCGTTCTGATGAAGTCATCAGGCGCGTGCTGTTCGATCTGGACTTTCGGGTCTCGCTCGAAAACAACCTCAAGGCCTGCGGTTTGCGCTTGCTGGACAACCCTTATGCCAGCCACGTGGCGGTGGGGCTGCACCAGGACGCAGAGCGTGCCGTGATGGATGATGGTCAGCAATGGCTGAGTAACAATATTGGGTTGCCCAAAGATACATTGGCCTTGACCGTGGTGCTGTGGGCCTTGATTATCCTGCCCAAGCGCGAACGTCAGTTGGGGCGGGAAGCCGCACTGGAGTCACAAGGCGAGTTGTTTGGCACGCTGGTTAAAGCCGAGCCGTCAGAGGAGTTGTCACGCGGCATCCCCGAAAACGTGTTGCTTGAGGATTTTGGCAAATTGCTGGGTGGCAAAGGCCGTATCAGTAATTTTGCCTTGCCACAGTTGTCGCGCCTGGGACTCATAGAACGCCGTAACAAGATTATTTACGAAGGTCCTTTACTCGACCTGGTGTTTGACTATGCCGAAATGGCCCCGCGCATCATCCAGGGCGCCCTGGGTGATCTGATCCGCGAGCAAGCGCAGAGCGCTGGCGCGGGTCAGGCAACTTCTTAAATCAATGAACACACAGAAAGACGATCAATAAGATGTTCAGGCTAAATCGACTGGAAGTCGTACATTGGGATTACTGGCAACGTTTTGTGGTGCCGCTGGATGCTTCCATTATTACCATTGTCGGGCCCAATGGCTCGGGCAAAACCACGCTGCTGGATGCCATGCGTACCCTGCTTGCGCTGGAATGCTCAGGCTCTGGTTCAGGGAAACGGGATTACAAGCGCTATGTGCGTCGCAACGGCGAAGATTTTTGCTGGTTGCTGGGCGTGGTAGACAACAGTCGCCCTGTCGGGAGCAGCAAGCGCCCATTCGGCATTCCGTTCATGCAGGACAAAATCACACTGGCTTGCCATATCGAGAAAAAAGGCGGTGACTGGGTACGGCATTACTGGGTGGCCGATGGTGAAGTGGCACTCAAGGACATGGCGCAACAGGGCCAGGAATTTGGGGTGCGCGATTATCAGCGTCTGCTGCATGAGGCCGGATTGTCGCCCGCCATTGCCCGTGTGCTGTCACTCGAGCAAGGCCAGACCGACAAGTTATGCGAATACAAGCCACGCGAGTTGCTCGATTTGGTGTTTGATGTGTTTGGTGACAAAGAGATTCTGACCCGCTATCAGGAGGCCAGGCAGCATCAGCGGGCCACCGAACAGGAATTGCAATACACACAAAATAACCTGAAGGCGCTGGAACACAGCCTGCAAACCCAGGAGCAGCGTGTGAACCGCTATCTGGAATGGCAGCAGCTGACCCAGGAGCAGGCCTTGCTGGTGGAAGAGGTGAGACCCCGGCTGGAGTTTTACCAGTTGCAGGAAGAAGCGGAGCGTGCAGCCCGCAGTCTGGATGCCAACCGTAAAGAGCGTGAAGGTCTGCAGGCAGACCTGTCGGCCAAGACCAGTGAACTGGACTATCACAAAACCCAGGCCGAGCATTTGCAGAGCCAGCAGCAAGCCACGCGTCTGCATGAAGCCGACTTGAGCCAGCAGGTTAACCAGCTCAACAAGGAAGAGGGCAAGCTGGAAGCGGTCCTCGAGCAGAAGAAGCAGCTTGAAGCACAAGCGGCATTGAGTGCCGACGTGGTGCAAGCAACGACCGAGCTGGGGCAGCTTGAGCAGCAGCGTAGTGCCTTGCAAAACCGGTTGTGGGCCAAACAGCAACAGCAGCAGCAATGGCAACATACCCTGGAAAACCTGAGCAGCGGGCGCCGGGCAGATCCACACGAAGTGACGGAGTTCAGGCAGGCGCTGAGTAAGGCTAATATTGCGCATGACACACTGGCCGACATTCTGGAAGTGACGGATGCCGGTTGGCAAACAGCCGTTGAGGCGGTATTGGCACCGTTTGCGCATGTCATCATGCTGCACAGTGAAAAACAGGCCGAGACGGCCTTTGCCCTGGGTGAAAGTCTGAAGTATCGTCACCTGATTGTGCCGGAGAGACAGTTGGCCGGTTTGCCACCCAAAGGCTCTTTGCTGGAAGTGATAAAACTCAAACAACCGGTGGCGCCCTGGATGCTGACGATGCTGGAACGTACGCAACGGGTGGAAGATACTGCCGCCGGCGTTGCCTTGCCACGCGGTGAGGACTGGGTGACACGTCAGGGATACTTGCGCGAGCGTCGTGGTGGCCGGCATGCGGCCCCGAATGAACCCAGGTTTGGTAAAGCCAGGCTGGACAGTTTGCGCCAGAACCTGCAACAGATCGAAACCGAGATCAATGTCTTGCAGGATGAACTGCATCCGTTGCGACAGCAGATTCAAACCCTCAAAAATGCGCTGGCCGGGGTCGATGCAGCCGCACAACTGGCGGCACGTGCCGAGCAGTTTGCCAGCGTTGAGCGGCAGTATGCGGACGTCAAGGCACAACGGCAGGCGGTCGGCGAGAAGTTGTATGAAGTGTCGCAACTGAATACACAGCTGGAGGAACGTATCCGCGAGTCTATCCGTGCTCAGGAAAGCATACGCAACAAGATTGCCCAGTTGCAAAAAGACATTGTCGATAAAGAAAACCGCGAAGGCTGGGCTGAGCAAGAGCGTCGGCTGGAGCGTATTCGTCACGACCAGCAGAAATTGCCCGCAGACTGGCAGGAAACTGCGGCCAACAAGCAGCTGCTCGAAAAGTGGGAGAGCCCACGCTTGGTGGATATTCAAATTGAACAGATAGCCAAGCGACTGGAAACGCAAAGTTGGGAGACCGACCCTTATGTAATCGCCATGCGCGACAAAATGCAGGCGGATTACCTGACGCAAAAAGAGGATGTTGAAAGCCGCGAACGTGACAACCGGGCTGCACAAACGCAAACCGAACATGCCCGTGAAGCCTATATTGGCCGCTTGCGTTACTCGGTGAGCAAGTACAGCAAAAACCTTAAAGAGCTGGCCAAAATGGCCGATGTCGACGTCGATTGTGCGCCGGTCGCGCTGGAGGCAGATGATCTGACCTTGTCACAAGCTGGGCTCGAAGTGCGGTTTGGTTTTGACGACAAAGGCTTGTCTGGCATGAATGATGGGGATGCTTCTGGCGGCCAGCAGGTCATGAAGTCACTGATTTTGCTGGTGGCGCTGATGATGGAAGAAACCCGGCCAGGTGGGTTTGTCTTTATTGACGAGCCTTTTGCACACCTGGATATTTTCAACATCAAGCGCGTGGCCAGGTTCCTGCAGGCGACCAAGGCACAATACCTGCTCACGACGCCGGTGACCCATAACGTCGATGTGTATGACCCTTCGATGTTGACGCTGGTCACCGCCAAGAAGCAGGCGAATGCCGGCTGGGCGCCGCGGGTTGGCGTGCTGGTGCGCGAGCATTAGTCTCCGATTGTCCGGTCATGCCCGGGCCGGACAATCGCCATTCGATACAAACCGCTACATTACGATACACCGTTGCCGTTATGCCGCGCTTACAATCGCCTGGTGATGATGACATCAAGCAGGAGGTGGCGACATGGCGAGTATTCTTTGTACTGTGAGTGCGCAAATCACACAAAACATCTTTTCGCGCATCGATTTGGAACACTGTGGCTTTTTGGATCAGCGTGCCTTGCAGCGCGCGTTGAAAGACCTCAGCCAAGCAGAGGTGCGCAGTCTGCTCCACAGGCTGGACCAGGATGGGGACGACCGCATTTCCCCTTATGAACTCAATCTGGCGATTATCGACTGGTTGAGTCAGACGCAACTGCAGTCCAGGCAGGCACCGGTCAGTCCTCTGTTTGCCCGATTGGTCAGTGATTACGGTCCTGCGCACTAATCTGTTTGTATCAGGCGCATAGCAGCCGTTTTTAAGCCTCTACTTGGCCGCAATACAGCCAGCGCCCGTCTAGATATTCAAAACGGCTGTGTTCAGTCATGGTCGTCTTCTTTTGCTGACCACTTTGATAAGTCGCCACAAAAGTGACTTCAGCATGGGTGGCATCCTGTTGGTGATGTGCAAGCACCTCGAGTTTTAACCATTTAATTCCCTGCAAATCTGCTTGTGTCAGGCTATTCGGCCGTGTCTCAGTGTGCCAGGTTTGTAAAATATAGTCAGGCAATCTGAGGGCATAAGCGCTGTAGCGAGAGCGCATCAGGCGCTCGGCATCGGGGGCGGGTAAGCCTTGGTGTAAAGGCTGGCAGCAGGCTGCATAAGCATTTCCGCTGTAACAAGGGCAGGCATGTTTCAAATTTGGGTATCCTGGTAAGTAAAATACATTCAGCCGTGATCAGCACTGAATGCTGTTTTAAAATGTTTAAATCTGTTTACTCGTTTGAGAGAAGATTCTAAACTATCGCCCACTCAGGTGTCCTATGCATATTTTTAATTTTCTCCCCGCAAACCGCCGACCATGTTTATGTCGCTGCAATCCTCTGCATGGACACGCTTTCAATCTATCCCCGCTGGTTGCCCCTGTTCTTAAGCATCCTTGAACATCCCTTTGGTTATTTATGCACAAAAAACGGATTGATTGGATGAAGCACGTGAGGTATACGCGGCTTGGCTCTATCTGGTTATCCTTGAGGGTTGTTGTGTAATGGGGCTGGATGCGCTGATGCACGGCGTGCGTTTGATCCGTCAGTCAGATCGACTGGTGCGACTTCTGGCACGCTGGCAGATGGCCAGGGCGGCTAGAGTCGCAACGCTAGTCTCAGGCATGCGCACAACGACGGTGAGTGTGCTGGTGGCAGTCAGCTTGAGCGCGTGCCTTCATACCGAGATGCCTGCGCTGGATACGCCAGCACCGGCTCAGTGGCGTCAGGCGTACACCACATCGGCCACGCAACTGTCAGCGGCCGAAACAGCGTGGTGGCTTGCATTCAAGGATCCACTGCTAAACCAGCTCATGCAAACCGCCCTCAAGCAAAATCTAACGCTACAGCAAGCCAGTGAGCGGATCAGCTATGCCCGTTCTTTGCAGGCACATGAGCTGGCGACCGAAAAACCGCAGCTCAGTTTATATGCCGGTCCGAATAGCCTTTCGCGTATGCTTGCAGTGGGGAATAGCTCCTCCGGTCAATCGCGCCATGCCGCTTCCGGGGCATTTCTGGCTGGCTTTGACCTGATTTGGGAGCTGCCTATCTTTGGCCAGGGCGCCGGTCAGCGGCAAATTACGCAGGCTGATTTACAAATTGCAGAGGCAGACGTCTCCAGCAGGCAATTGTCATTAGCGGCTGAATTGGTCCGCGTTTACGCTGAGCTGGATGCAGCTGTCCAGCGTGAAAAGCAGTTGGCACTTGCCGAAGCGGGATATGCCAACTTGCGGACACTGTCGAATAAAGGCGTGAGCGGTGGGTTTACTTCTCCAGAAACTGCTGAGTCGTTTATGACGGAAGTTCAGGGTGCCCAGCGCATGCGCAGGCAAAACCGCCTTAACCAGGAAATGGCCTTGCAAAGACTGGCTGTGCTCTGTGGCCAGGCCGAACCAACTGAGGCTTGGTTGACAGAGTTACAGTCACGTCCGGCTGGCAAGCTTGCCGAGGATGTGCAATCCATCTCGTTACCAATGCGCGTCCCTGCAGAAATTATCCGCCAGCGTCCAGATATCAAGGTGGCAGAGTCACAGGTATTGAAAGCAACCGGGGCGTTGGGCATCGCCAAATCTGACCTGTATCCAAAATTATCTATTGAGGGCGCTCTGATGATTGCCGGGCGGGTGACCGGTGAAAGCTTGAGGCACACTGGATCATTGACCTATATTGCCCCTTCTATCAATATCCCCCTGCTGGATTGGGGATTAAGACGGGAAGTGGTAAATCAGCGTGAGTCGCAACTGCGGGAGGCATTGCTGGCTTACAAGGAGGCTGTATTACTGGCGATTGAAGAAACTGAAAATGCGCTGGTGAATTTTAATGAAAGCCGAGCACAGCTACTGGCGGAAGAGCAAGCCTTGAGCCGGTGGCAGATACAATCTGCCAAGTTACAACGTGCGGTGGATGTCGGCTATCTGAGCAAGATGGATGTATTCAAGCAGGATATGCGAAACCAGCAGACCTTATTACAATATATAGACGCCAAACAGGCCTGGATGAGGGGGTATGCTTTTGCAAATAAAGCGCTCTCCGGGGCTGTCAGTCTGAATCCTGATCAACAGGCTACGGAAAATACACAATAAGGTACGAATGAACAATCGGCTCATCGATCAATTGCCCCTGTTTTTGCGCACACGCATGGCCTTAGCCATTGTGGTGCTGACCTCGATCTTGATGGTCTGGCACTTTAGCACGCACTCAGAATCTGCCAGACCCAGCAATGCAGGACTGACGGTGACAGTCATCACCGTGGAAAACAAACCGCTCAATTCGACATTGGAGTTGTTTGGTAAAGTGGTTGCCCAGGAGCAGGTGCCGGTGTACGCGGACATGATGCAAGGCCGGATTACCAAAGTGTTAGTTGACGAGGGCGATCACGTCAAGACCGGTCAGCAACTGGCGGTGGTGGATACCCAATTGGCCAAAGTGCAACGGGTACAATCGCTTGCCAGCAAGCAGCGGGCGATTGTGGCGTTTAGTGAAGCGGAAGCGGCGCTCGATGATGCCAAGAAAACCCTGGACCAGGCGCGGACTGAACGCGTCCGCGGTGAAAAAGTCGCAGAGGATGGGCTGATTTCAAAAGAATTACTGGAGCAACGTATCCAGACCGAACAGGCCGCAGAGAGCAAGCTTAACACGGCCCGCAACCGTTTAAGGATGGCCTTATCCGATCTGTTGTCAGCCAATGCGCAGGTGGATGAAGCGGATCTCAAAATCAAACAGGCAGAGTTGGTCGCCCCGGTATCAGGGCTGGTGATTCAAAGAAATGCGGTCGTTGGCCAATTGCTCAGTCAAACCAATCAATCCCAGTTTTTACTGGCCAAAGATGGCACGCTCGAGGTCGATATAGAAACCAGCGCGGAAGTGGCTGCGTCCTTAACGCATGGCATGCCAGTGCAGGTGAAAATCAAGGATGCAGAACGAAGCTATGCTGGCCATATCCGTAAAAAAGGCATCATGGTGCACGATGAAAACCAGATGTTGCATCTCAAAGTTGCTTTTTCCAAAGCCCCGGCGCTGAGCCCAGGACAAGCCGCCACCGTGCTGGTCACCCTGCCGCAACGCAATGCCATCCGTGTGCCAGATAGCGCCATTGCCGTAGAAGGCGACCAGTATTATGTCTACAGCGTCGAGCAAGGACATGCCAAGCGCATTGCCGTTACTATCGGGCAGCGTTTGGATGGGGAAGTGGAGATCCTGTCCGGGGTCAGCCCTGGCATGCGCCTCATTGATAAATTTGCCGGGTTTATCCGCGAAGGTGAACCAGTCAACGTCATTGCGGCAGTACACTAAGTGAAATTAAAGCTTTCTTCCTGGGCGATCGCCAACCCTTTGCTGATTGCCTTGGCGACCTTCATCCTGCTTGTTTGGGGCGCGGATTGTTTCCATCGTTTGCCGGTGAACGGCATGCCCACGGTCAGAATTCCAGTGGTCTCGGTATCCATTGCATTGCCGGGCGCCTCCTCCTCAACCATTGAGCGGCAGGTGACCATCCCGGTAGAAAATGCCGTGGCCAATATCCCGAATATCAAGCATGTCACGTCCTATATCGAAAACGGCGTCTCAGTCACGCAGATTGAGTTTCGATATGGCACCAATATCCGTACTGTGTTGTCACTGGTGCGCGAGAAAATTGCCAGCCTACGCCGTCAATGGTCCAGCGATGTGGGAGAACCCCTGATCCAGCAGTCAGAGGATGACAATACGCCATTAATGACCTATGCCTTTCAATCCGGCACGCTTTCACTGCCCTCGCTGACGCAACAGGTAGACAAAGGCCTGGTCAGCGCTTTAATGGCGGTGGAGGGCGTGGAGAAAATTGAACGCCAGGGCGGCTATGACCGTGAAATTCACATTGAGCTGTTACCGGAGAAGCTATATGCACTCGGTGTCAGTGCCGCCACGGTGAATAAGCAAATACAGGCCTATATTGCGCAGGCTCCGGCAGGGCAGTTTAGCCTGGGCAGCAAACAGACATCGCTACGCGTGCAAGGGGATCCGCAATCTGTGGATGCCCTGGCGCATCTGGAAATTGCTGTGGGAGAGCATCGCTATGTCACCTTGTCCAGCCTCGGCAATCTGCTTGATACCTTCAAACCAGCCCAGCAATTAACGCGGCTTAATCGTCAGCCGGCCATTGGCATTGCCATTTACAGAACGGCAAAAGCAGATGAATTAAAAGTCGCAGAGGCGATTGAGCAGGCCATACAGCGCTGGCAACAGACGCAGCCGCATATCCAGGCCGAGCGGGTGCAGACGCAGATCGACTTTACCAAAAAAACATACTTTTCTGCCATGATGTCCTTTTTGGAAGGCGTGTTGTTGGCCGGTTTGGTGGTCTACGCATTTTTGCGCTCCACCCGTGCCACCCTGATTGCCGCTATTGCCATTCCTCTTTCTGTGATCCCGACGTTTATTGTCATGCACTGGCTGGGGTTTTCCTTGAACTTGGTCAGCATGCTCGCCCTGTCACTGGTGTCGGGGGTCTTGGTCGATGATGCGATTGTCGAGATTGAAAACATTATCCGCCATATGGAAAACGGCCAAGCGCCTTATCCAGCCGCCATGCGCGCGGCGGATGAAATTGGCCTGGCCGTGATTGCCACCAGTTTTGCCATTATTGCCGTGTTTGTCCCGGTCAGTTTTATGGGCGGGCTGGTTGGCCAGTATTTCATTCAATTTGGCATCACGGTCGCAACGGCGACTTTTTTCTCCTTATTGGTCGCACGTTTCATCACACCGGTGATGGCCGCCTACTTTCTAAAGTCGACTCCGCCAGTGGCACAGCAAGGCCGCTGGTATCACTTTTATCAAGGATGGTTGGAACAGTCGCTCAAGCATAGACGGATCAGCCTGTTGCTGGTGGGGCTGTTGCTGCTGCTTTCGGCCAGTCTGTTATTGATCTTGCCAGCAGACTTTATGCCGCAAGAAGATAAAGCCTTTTTCATGTTGCAGGTGGAGCTGCCTGCGGAAGCACAGTTAAAACAAACCGATGCTGCGATTGAGCAGGTGACTGAAGCCTTGCTAAGCAAGCCTGAGGTCAGCAGCGTCTATTCCTGGATTGGTGGACGTGACGCCGAGACCATGGTTGCAGGACAAGTCAATCGCGCGACCCTGATAGTCAAGCTGGTGGCGCGGTCACAGCGCAACAGCAGTGTCGATCAGTTCAAGCTGCAAGCGTTATATGAGTTGCGCCGCGTACCCAATGTGAGATTGAGTGCCTTAAACGAAAATGGCAGCAAGGCTTTTGGTTTGGTATTAACCGGGCATGACCCGCAACGTTTGTACCGTACTGCGCTGGCGCTGGAACATGACATGCGCAAATTGCCGGCGTTTTCTAACGTGTTGTCCACGGTGCCGGCCATGAAAAGCAATCTGGTGGTGACGCCCAAGCCGCATGAAGCAGCGCGCCTGGGCGTCACCACCAGTGCGATTGCAGAGGAGCTGCAGATCGCCTTGAAAGGCGGCAGTGAAGAGCAACTGGCACATGTGTTGCTGGATAATCAGGCCGTCCCGGTCCGCTGTGCTGTGAGATTGCCTGAGCAGTCTGCGCTGGCATTCTTGCGTCAGCTGCCGGTGACGACCAATACCCAGCAGATTGTCGCGCTGGATGCTGTGGCCAATTTGTCATTGATGCATGACTATGCCAGCATCACGCGCTATGACCGTATGCCGCAAATCGTCATTTCTGCCGACCTGAATGGTCTTTCCTTGGGCGATGCGATGCAGACGGTGCGGCAGTTACCGACTCTGCAGCAGTTGCCTGCGGGCATCAGCCTCAGTGAAACTGGCGATTCCGAAATGCTGAGTGAAATGTTCAGTACCTTTAGCATGGCCATGCTGAGCGGCTTGTTCCTGGTATGGATGGTGTTGGTACTGCTGTTCAGAAAGCTCTTGCAGCCCTTTACCATCATGATGGCCTTGCCCTTATCCATCTGTGGCGCGCTATTGGCGCTGGCGCTCACCCATCAGGCGCTTTCTCTGCCTGCAGTGATCGGCATCCTCATGTTGATGGGCATCGTCGGCAAAAATGGCATCCTTATTGTCGACGCCATCATTGAATGCCGCTCCGCAGGCTTGTCCAGAGTTGAGGCGATCATTGCCGCCTGCCAGCAGCGTAGCCGACCGATTATCATGACCACGATTGCCATGATTGCGGGCATGCTGCCAGTGATCATCGGCGCCGGGGCGGGGACTGGATTCCGTACGCCCATGGCTTATGCGCTGATAGGGGGGCTGGTGACCTCCACCTTGTTAAGCCTGATTGTCGTACCGCTGATTTATACGCTGATGGATGATCTTGAGCAACGGGTCAAAAGTCGTCTAAACACTGCGCACGAGTAAAAGAAACGCCCCGTAAGCGGTGCTTGGCGGGGCGATGGAAGAGGCTATACGAATAATAAAGCGATTCGCTAGGCGATTTCGCGCGTTTCCATAAACTGAATATCCGGGTAACGTTCCTGCGCCATTTGCAGGTTGACGCGGTTGGGTGCCAGGTAGACATAATCATCCGCGCTATCCAGGCCAACGTTAAAGCCATATTTATCTGCAATGGCTTTCAAATCCGCATCCGAGCCTTTGAGCCAGCGCGCGGTATAGCAGTCATAGGGCTCAAATACCATATCGACGCCGTATTCATGCTCCAGACGGTGTGCTACCACGTCAAACTGCAGCATCCCCACTGCGCCCAAAATCAGGTCATTCGACAGCAGCGGACGGAATAATTGCGCCGCGCCTTCTTCGGATAACTGTTTGAGGCCGATTTGTAACTGCTTCATTTTCATCGGATTTTTAATCCGTGCACGCCGGAAAAATTCAGGCGCAAATGACGGAATGCCAATGAACTTGAGAGCCTCATTTTCGGTAAAGGTATCGCCAAGTTTGATGGTGCCGTGGTTGGGAATACCAATAATGTCACCAGAATAGGCTTCATCCATGATGGTGCGGTCTTGCGCCATAAAGGTGATGGCGTTGTTAACGTTGAGCATCTTGCCAGTGGCGACTTGCTTGATTTTCATACCACGTTCAAAGCGGCCAGAGCACACGCGCAAGAAGGCAATGCGGTCACGGTGTTTGGGATCCATATTGGCCTGAATTTTGAAGACAAAGCCGGCAAACTTGTCTTCGTTGGCGGCGACTGCGCGTGTCGCCGTGTTGCGTGCCTGTGGCGGTGGCGATAAATCTACTACTGCATCCAGCAAGGATTGCACGCCAAAGTTGTTCACCGCGGAGCCAAAAAACACAGGCGTTTGCTTGCCGCTCAGATAGCGCTCTTTGTTGAATTCGTTGGAAGCACCGCGGACCAGCTCAATATCAACGCGCAATTCTTGCGCTTGGTAGCCAATTAGCTCGTCCAGACGTGGATTATCCAGGCCTTGAATTGTTTCAGAAGTCCCTTTTTCAGCACGGGGATCAAAGAACAGGATGCTGTCATTCACCAGGCTGTAGACGCCTCGGAAGGTCTTGCCCATGCCGATCGGCCAGGTCATGGGCGCGCATTCCATCCCCAAGGTGGTCTCGATTTCATCAAGTAACTCTATCGGTGCGCGGCTTTCACGGTCCAGCTTGTTGATAAAAGTGATGATGGGCGTGTCGCGCATGCGGCAGACATTGAGCAGCTTGATGGTTTGCGCTTCGACGCCGTTGACCGAGTCAATGACCATGACGGCCGAGTCCACGGCGGTCAGGGTGCGGTAAGTATCTTCGGAGAAGTCATCGTGGCCGGGGGTATCCAGCAAATTCACCATATGTTCACGATAGGGAAACTGCATCACAGATGAGGTAACGGAAATGCCGCGTTGTTTTTCCAGTTCCATCCAGTCCGAGGTGGCATGACGGGCGGCTTTACGACCACGCACTTCACCCGCAACCTGAATCGCGCCACCAAACCACAGCAGTTTTTCGGTGAGGGTGGTTTTACCCGCATCCGGGTGCGAAATAATGGCAAAGGTACGGCGGCGTTCAACTTCTTGCTGCAAACTGGACATGAAAAAATAGCGCTTTGGAAAAAAGTGCTATTTTAACCCAGATTTTATATTGGGACTTGAAAAGGCAACGACGTGCAGTTTGATGGGTTTTTGTGCAATTTTTTTGGCAATAGTCATTCTATTGCCAAAAAAATTAAGCAGAAAAGACGCGAACTGCGCAAGTTGACATTCAAGTAGGTCTGCCGCCCAGATATAAAATCTGGGTTGGCTAATCAAACACTTAGCCGGATTATTTTCGCATGAGGAAGATCGCCACCGCTGCGAAAATAATCAGAATAATTAACCCTTCCATCGGCAGCAGAGGGTTAATTGACGGCCTGTTTCAACTGTTCGAGGATGGCCGGGTTATCCAGGGTCGAAATATCAGAAGTGATTTCCTCACCCTTGGCCAGGCTACGCAACAAGCGGCGCATGATTTTGCCCGAACGCGTCTTGGGCAGGTTGTCGCCAAAGCGGATTTCATCCGGCTTGGCAATCGGGCCAATTTCTTTACCGACCCAGTCACGCAATTCGGCCACGATCTTCTTGGCTTCTTCGCCTTCTGGGCGCTTGCCTTTCAGTACGACGTAAGCCACCACAGACTCACCTTTGATCGGATGTGGTTTGCCGACCACGGCAGACTCGGCGACCAAATGGTTGGCGACCAGCGCAGACTCGATTTCCATGGTACCCAGGCGGTGGCCCGACACGTTCAATACGTCATCAATGCGGCCCATGATGGTGAAATTACCGGTGTCGGCGTCACGCACGGCGCCATCCCCAGCCAAGTACAGGTTGCCACCCAGTTCGGTCGGGAAATAGCTGGCTTTGTAACGCTCGGGATCGTTGTAAATGGTGCGGATCATGGAGGGCCACGGCTTTTTGATCACCAGTAGACCGCCATTGCCCCAGGCAATGGCTTTGCCGGTTTCATCTACGACGTCGATATCAATGCCAGGGAAGGGCAGGGTGCAGGAACCTGGCACCAAGGGAGTCGCGCCTGGTAGCGGGGTTATCACATGGCCGCCGGTTTCGGTTTGCCAGAAGGTATCGACAATCGGGCAGCGATTGCCGCCCACTTGTTCGTAGTACCACATCCAGGCTTCGGGGTTGATAGGCTCGCCGACGGTGCCCAGCAAACGCAGGCTGGCTAAATCGAAATGGTTGGGGTGCGTGGTAAAGTCGGTTTCACCGGCTTTGATCAGGGAGCGGATCGCGGTAGGCGCGGTGTAGAACACGCTGACTTTGTGGCGCTGAATCATTTCCCAGAAACGCCCTGCATTCGGATAGGTCGGAATGCCTTCAAACACAATCTGGGTCGCCCCCATGGCAAGCGGGCCGTAAGCGACATAGCTGTGACCGGTGATCCAGCCCACATCGGCCGTACACCAGTAAATGTCGTTGGGCTTAATATCAAAGGTCCAGCGCATGGTGTTCATCGCGTGCAGCAGATAGCCCGCCGAGCTATGTTGTACGCCTTTGGGTTTACCGGTCGAACCTGAGGTGTAGAGCAGGAACAACGGATGTTCTGCGTCTACCATCACCGGCTCACAGGTGTCGGCTTGGCCTGCAATCAGGTCATGCCACCAGACACAGGTACTATCCCAGGCGACGTCCATGCCGGTTTTCTTGAACACCACCATATGGCGGATGCTGTCACAGCCGCCCATGGCAATGCCTTCGTCGACTGCTTGTTTGAGCGGCAGCGTTTTACCGCCACGGTATTGGCCGTCTGAGGTAATCACCGCCACCGCGCCAGCATCGATAATCCGCTCATTGAGGCTTTTGGCAGAAAAGCCGCCAAATACCACCGAGTGAATGATGCCCAGACGGGCACAGGCCTGCATGGCGACCACGGCTTCAATGCCCATGGGCAGGTAGATAATGACGCGGTCACCCTTGACCAGCTTGAGTGACTTGAGGCCATTCGCAAACTGGCAGACCTGGTGGTAGAGTTCTTTGTAGCTCACACTGCGCACATCGCCGTTATCCGCCTCAAAAATAATGGCGGTTTTGTTGGGGATGGTTTGCAGGTGCTTGTCCAGGCAGTTGGCGGACACATTTAACTCGCCATCTTCAAACCATTTGTAGAAGGGGGCATGGTCCTGATTGAGTGTCTTGGTAAACGGTTTGTGCCAGATTAATAGCTCGCGAGCCAGTTTGGCCCAGAATCCTTCGTAATCCTGTGCCACTTCCTGGCACAGGCGTTGGTATTCCTCCATGCTGCCGATCGCGGCCTGGCTTGAAAACTCTTTGCCCGGCGCGAATACGCGGTGTTCATGAAGTACAGATTCGATAGACATAGCGTCCCCCAAAAATCAATGTCAAAAAATGAAAGTGTGAGCGAACCTCAGGTGTTATTATTTTGGTTCTGATTGACAAACTCTCCGAGCACACATCCCGTTACTAGAGCCACAGCCCATGCAACAGCTTGCCCAAATTCTAACAGAAAAGCAGGTCGCGTCTACAGAGGCCGCCTATTTGCTGCATGCGGCTGCTTGTAGCCCCTTTTTTGCCAGATTCGTTACAAAACATCCAGATTTTGTAACTGATCTGTTAGATAACTTATATAAGACATATAAGACTCAAGATGTCAAAGATCTGTTTTTAATTGAAAAAAATAGTGAAGAATCTGTTTTTCTGCAACAAATCCGATTGATCAGGCAGCGCTTGATGGCACATTTGATCGTGCGTGACCTGAATGGTCTGGCGGATTTTGCCGAGGTGGTGGAAACCACAAGCGCGCTGGCCGAGTCGGCAATTGCTGCGGCTATCACCTTCTACCACGCCCGCCTGGCTGATATCTATGGTCAGCCTTGCTCAGCCAAGGGCGCGCCGCAGCAACTGATCGTGGTCGGCATGGGCAAGCTAGGCGGGCGTGAATTGAATGTCTCCTCTGATATAGACCTGATTTTTGCCTATGAAGAAGAAGGGAACACCAATGGAGAAAAGTCCATCAGTAACCAGGACTTTTTTACGCGGCTGGGTAAAAAGGTCATTGTGGCGCTGGATGAAGTCAGGGCGGAAGGCTTTGTCTTTCGCGTGGATATGCGTTTGCGCCCGTTTGGCTCGGAAGGCGCGCTGGTTTGCAACCTCGATGCGCTGGAGGATTACTACCAGAATTATGGCCGTGAGTGGGAGCGTTACGCCTGGATTAAGGGCCGGGTCATCCATGGGCCAGAAGCTGCACTGACCAGGCTGATCAAGCCGTTTGTGTTCCGCAAGTATCTGGATTTTAACGCTTATGCCTCCATGCGCGATCTCAAGCTGCAAATTCAGCGCGATGTGCTGCAGCGCAAGCTCTCGGACAATATCAAGCTGGGGCGGGGCGGCATCCGCGAGGTCGAGTTTATCGCGCAGTTGTTCCAGCTGATCCGTGGTGGTCAAGTGCCGGATTTGCAAATCAAGCCGACGCTGGCGGTGCTCGACTGCTTGGCGATGCGCGGCATGTTGCCCGCAGACGAAGTCTCTGCCCTCAAGCAAAGTTATGTCTATCTGCGCAACCTAGAGCATAGACTCATGTACATCGACGATCAGCAAACCCAGGATTTGCCTGAGTCTGAGACCTACCGTGGTTACTTGCTGCAGATGCTCAAGCAGCCGGACTGGTCCAGTTTTATAGTCGAACTCAATCTGCATAGAGACCGCATACAACGTTTTTTTGATGAAACCTTTAAGGACGAACAGCAACAGGATTTACAACAGGAAACGGCTGTTTGGCAAGGGACGCTGAGTGCCGCTGACAGTGAGCAATGGCTGGCTGCGCAAGGGTATACGCGTGGCAGCGATATCGTGCATTTGTTGCAGCAGACGCGGGCGAGCCAACGCATCCAGCAATTGCCTGAGCAAAGCCGTCGCCGACTGGATCAACTGATGCCCTTACTGTTGCGGGAAGCCGCACAGCAACAGAGCACCACGCCGGATACCGCACTCATTCGCACGCTGGACTTGCTGGAAAGTATTTGCCGCCGCGCCAGCTATCTGGCTTTGTTGGCAGAGTTTCCTGATGCACTGTCGCTGATCGTCAAACTGTGTGCCGCCAGCCCGTGGATTGCACAGTATGTCTCTGCCCACCCCATTTTGCTGGATGAGTTGCTCAATAAGCAGACCTTGTTCAAGCGATTGGATGCCGCCCAATTGAAAACCGAGCTGCTAAGCCAGATGCAAGCCTTGCACGGCGATGTGGAAGCGCAAATGGATGCGATGCGACATTTCAAGCATGCCAGCGTGCTTAAAATTGCGGCACAGGACGTGATGACGGCGTTGTCACTGGAGGCGATTTCGGACGACTTAAGCGCACTGGCCGACGTGATCTTGCAGGTCAGTGTACAGACCGTGTGGCAAAACCTGGCGATCAAACACCGCGATACGCCCCAGTTCGCCGTGATCGGCTACGGCAAGCTGGGCGGCAAAGAATTAGGCTATCTCTCGGATCTGGATATTATTTTTCTATATGAAGATGACGCGGAGCAGGCCCCGGAGGTCTATGCACGCTTTGCTCAGCGCCTGAATACCTGGTTTAACACGCTGACCAATGCCGGCTTGCTGTATGAGACCGACTTGCAGTTACGCCCAGATGGCAATAGTGGTTTGCTGGTCAGTACGGTGGCCGCGTTCAGGGAGTATCAGCATCATAAAGCCTGGGTATGGGAGCATCAGGCACTGACGCGTGCACGTTTTGTGGCGGGCTTGGATCACATCGGCGCGGCCTTTGAACAGATCCGCCGTGAGATCATCGTGCAGCCGCGAGATGCAACTGCGCTCAAGCAAGATATTGTGCACATGCGCGAGAAAATGCGCGAAGCCCAGAAGTCCAAGCTTGGCCGCTTTGATCTCAAGCAAGGGCCAGGCGGCATTATTGATGTCGAGTTTATGGTGCAATATCTGGTGTTATTGCACGGGGCTAAGCATCCCGGCCTGGCCGAAAATATTGGCAATATCGGCTTGCTGGAGCGCTGTGCCGAATTGGGACTGATTGACTCTGCAACCATGGCAGAAGCGGTTGCCGCAGCCTACCGTGAATACCGGAGACTGATCCATCACACCAAGTTGCAAGGGCAAGATGCCATTGTTGAAGATGCGGAATTACTGCCGCAGAGAACCGTGGTCAAGGCACTTTGGCAGAAGTTACTGGGGCAGCAGTTACTGGGCCAAGTCTGACTGAGAAACGCGTTATTCGCCTGCATTCCAGGCTTGCGCGTCTGTGACGGGTGGTTGCCATTGGCTGTTGTAGCAAATCACCCGGTTACGTCCGGTTTGCTTGGCCTGATAAAGGGCCAGGTCGGCATGTTTATAAAGCAATTCATAGGCATAAATCGTTTCATTCGCGCACGAAATGCCTATGCTGATCGTCGTGCTGAATTCATGGCCGCCCTGTGGGGTAAAAAAGCGTAACTCTGCGATCGAGGTACGGATGCGTTCAGCAATCACGCGCGCTTCTTCGGCTGTTGTGGCGGGTAAGACCACGGCAAACTCCTCACCGCCCAGTCTACCCAGTAAGTCCTTGTCGCGGATGGCATTTTCAATCGTCCGTGAACAAGCAATCAGCACCTGGTCGCCTTGCGGATGGCCGTAAGAGTCATTGATCACTTTAAAGAAATCAATATCCAGCATCAGGAAGCACAGTGGTGCCCCGGTATGGTCTGCTTGTTGCAGTATGGCTTTGGCACGGTTATAAAAAGAGTGGCGGTTAGGGATTTGTGTCAGGCTGTCTATGGTAGCCTCTTTTTCCGCTTTGTCTTTTGCCTGCTGCAACGCCCGGGTTCTGATTTTTACTTGATCTTCCAGCGAATGGTTCAGGCGTTGCATCTCATTGCGGTATTGTTGCAAGCTGCCAGACATGCTTTTGAACATCCTCGCCAGCTTGCCAATCTCGTTTTGCAACTTAAAGGGCAAGGGTAGGGTGTGGTTGGTGATTTTTTCATACTGCTGCGCTTCAATGGCGCTGGAGGCCGCCATAAACGTCTCCAGCGGTTGAATGACTTTTTTCTTCATCACCAGATACAGCATGATCAGCTCTATCACCAATGCCAGTACACTGACAATCAGGATAAATCTGGCGGCACTCATGGACGGTGCAGACAATAAAGATTTTGGGTAGACCGTGACAAACCACCAGCCAGGGCCTTCTATTTGTGTGGCTGCCAGAAATGCGTCATCATCCTCAACAATAAAATAAGCCTGCTGCCTGTTTTTGATGGATTGCGTCAGCACCTGAAACTGCTGGCTCAAATGCGCGTCTTTGAGGTCAGGGATCATCAGCATGCCCCGTGTACGGTTCATTTCTGTCTCTTTGGCCGGGTGCGCAATCAAGCGCCCATCTTCGCGGAAGATAAAATTGTAGGTCCCTGACAGATGGTCATTAAACACGCGGTCAAACAGGGCATTGAGCAAAATGTCATGCCCCACATTCAGCGTGTTTGTCTCAGTGATATCAATAGGGGTCTCCAGTGACACCATCCATTCATTGGCGGTCGGGTCAAAGTAGAGGCCAGTCCAGACACTCTTGCGCTCAGGGTTGCGCTGCCGGGTGGTGATGTAAACCCACTCTTCAGTGAGAACATCCAGTTTGCTGCTGGCGTTGTCAGCCCAACGCATGCCTGGCCAGTACACAATATTGACATTTTCTGGCATGGAGACATACAGGTTGGCAAACTGCTTGGTCCACGACGTGCCAAAGTGATCGACCATGACATACGACAGCAGTAATTTCTTCCTGAAATCCTCATTGGCAATCGGGGCCTTGGCGCCGATATATGCGGTGACGTCTTTGCTGATCAGGCCGGATTGATTATAAAAGCCATCGTAGGCTTTTTTTTGCAGGTGTATGGTGTGGTCTGGCATGCGCTGGAAGACTTGCCAGAAGAAGCGGTCATTGTAGAAAAAATCTTGTTGCCAGTGCGAGAGAAAGGTGGCCCTGAAAATCTGGTGATTGGACTCGGCCAACTTGAAAATGGCACTTTCACGCTGGCCGCGTTCATGGATGTAATGTTCGAGGCCATCAATGGTGGAGGCCACCAGCGTTTTGTAGATGTGCCAGTAAGTGAGTGCACTGACCGCGACAATCACGATGCTGACCCTGATCGCCATTTGCAACATGACATCCAGCGTCAGCGATTGTTTGTGGTTGAGCAGGCGCTTCATCAGGCGGTCCAGTCTGATTTGCAGAAAAATGAAGCCGAGACTGAATCTGAATTCAGGAAGTCCGCCACAGGTTTGTTGCTGCCATG
The DNA here is from genome assembly GCF_029132825.1 of Methylophilus sp. YYY-1. Taxonomy (NCBI): domain Bacteria; kingdom Pseudomonadati; phylum Pseudomonadota; class Betaproteobacteria; order Nitrosomonadales; family Methylophilaceae; genus Methylophilus; species Methylophilus sp. YYY-1. The sequence goes on along the minus strand of NZ_WOVG01000001.1, from coordinate 708,404 downwards.
CATCATCACTCAAATATACTGCTTTTGTTTATTGGTATGTCCACACTGATATGAACAGTGGATTTGCATCCCTTGGATTAACATACACCTGCCGCAAGCAGGAAGCAATCATAATGTGCGAGAAAGTGGCGATTTAAAATAAATTAATGCAGTTGCCTTTGCTGCCTGTGAGCGGACTGACTAGGGGCAGCGTTTAAGGTAGCGAATCGGGTTAGCAGCCCCAGCGCAAGCCAGCGGTATGCACTGGGCTGTCCCAGTGCTTTAGGATTTCCTGATCCAGCAGGCAGACCGTGATCGAGGCGCCTGCCATGTCAATGGCGGTGGTGTAGTTGCCAACCAGACTGCGGGTGACTTGGTAACCTTTGGCTGTCAGCTGTTCTGCGGCTGCGTGATAAATCAGGTATAACTCCATTAGCGGTGTCGCGCCCAGGCCATTCACCAAAAGCAGGATATCGCCCGCACCAGGCAGTTTTTTGGCTTCAATATCATGCACAATCGCGGCGACTATGTCCGTGACGATGGCGTCTGCTACACGCATGGCTTCACGGCGGCGACCTGGTTCACCATGGATGCCTACCCCCATTTCAATTTCAGCTTCAGTGATATCGAAGGTGGGTCTCCCTGCCGCAGGAACCGTGCAACTGGTCAGTGCGACGCCTATGCTGGAAGTGCGTAGATTGATTTTATCGCCAAGCGCCTTGCAGGCGGCGAGGTCAGCGCCGCTTTCCGCCAGGCTACCGACGCATTTTTCGACAATGACGGTGCCTGCCACGCCGCGGCGACCTGAGGTATAGGTGCTATTGACGACGGCACAGTCATCCGAGGTCAGCACCGTGGCATGCTCAAACGGCAGCATTTCAGCCGCCATTTCAAAATTCATGACATCCCCGGCGTAGTTTTTCACGATAAACAGCACGCCTTTATCCGCATGCACCGCTTCGGCTGCCGCCAGCATCTGATCTGGGGTAGGTGAGGTGAATACCTGGCCTGGACAGGCGGCATCCAGCATGCCTTTGCCCACATAGCCCGCATGCAAAGGTTCATGGCCTGAACCGCCACCGGAAATCAGCACGACCTTGTTTTGTGCTTTTTGTTTGCGGCTGACAAAGGTCGGCTCAAATTGCACTTGCACCAGCTCGCGATGTGCAGTGGCAAAGCCAGCCAGACTTTCAGTCAGCATCTGGTCAACCTGATTTAAAAATTTTTTCATTTTTCGCTCCGTGATTAAAACCGTGCACAGCTGGCTAAGCTAAGCCTGATACCCAGTGCGCCGCGTAGAGGGGTGAGTGGGGCAAACTTGATCTGTAATGCCCTTAACCGGCAAGCACGAGATCGCACACTGCATGAATCATGACCTGGCAGCTTTTTGCCCCCGCATCGAGATGACCAATGGCGCGCTCACCCAATCCAGCCGCGCGACCTTTGGTGGCCAGCATATTACGCGTGGACTCAAGACCTTCACTGGCTGTCTTTTTCAGGGCGGCTGCAATTTCCGGGCGGGTGTGGCCTTGTTCTGCCATGTGTTTAAAGGTCTGGGCGACGGGGACCAGCACATCCAGCATGGTTTTTTCACCGGCCTGGGCTTTGCCCCGTTGCATAATGGCTTGTACACCAGCGTCAAATGCGGCGGCAAGGTGGTTGATGCTGATTGTTTCACTGGTTTTAAGCGATTTGCCCATGGCCATAAAAAAGCTTGCAAATAACGGCCCAGATGCCCCGCCTATGGTGCTCAGTAATTTCATGCCAATTTTATTCAGCGCATCAGGTGCGTCTAGGCCATTGAGTTCATTTGCCAGTCCTGCAATCGCTTCACAGCCACGCTTCATATTAATGTAGTGGTCGCCATCGCCTATTTCGCGGTCCAGGCATTCGATATCCGCTTCATGCGCAACAATTGCCTCGCGTATCGCCGAGGCACAACAATTGATAGAGTTAGTATCCATATCTCTGTCTGTCAGTTAGAAAGTTTGTAGGTGCATGTTACTCACAGCCATCGGGCTCGGCAAGCTGGCTGAGGGAGGCGTCAGCGATTTTGAATGACAGGGTGGTCGTTTTGCAGACAAGCGTTTAAAATAGCGCCGCTGTCCTCGTGGTGAAACAGGATATCACCAGCCCCTCCTAAGGGCTAGTTTCAGGTTCGAGTCCTGACGGGGACGCCAGCTTAGCTGAAAATGCTTAAGTGCTTGATAGTATTCGGATTAAGCGCTATAATTTTGGATTGACTTTTTGTCAAACACTTGCTTGCAATCACATTGGGTGCCGTTAAATACGGTGTTTTTGATTGCAAGTTTATGAATAACCCTTTGAATGGAAAGATAAAATCATGTCCGTGACTATGCGTCAAATGTTGGAGGCTGGTGTTCACTTTGGTCACCAAACTCGTTACTGGAACCCGAAAATGGCAGAGTTCATTTTTGGCGATCGTAACAAAATTCATATTGTTAACCTGGAAAAAACCCTGCCACTGTTTGAAGAAGCACAGAAATATGTGCGCACTTTGGCAGCAAACAAGGGACGTATTCTGTTTGTGGGCACCAAGCGTCAAGCCCGCGATATCGTGAAAGAAGAAGCACAGCGCGCTGCTTGTTCATACGTGAACCATCGCTGGTTGGGTGGTATGCTGACCAACTTCAAAACCGTGAAGCAATCTATCAAGCGTTTGCAAGACTTTGAAGCCATGATGATTGATGGCAGCATCGACAAGTTCGGTAAAAAAGAAGCTTTGGGCATCAAGCGTGAAATCGAAAAGCTGGAGCGTTCCATTGGTGGTATTAAGGAGATGGGTGGCTTGCCAGATGCGATTTTTGTGATCGACGTTGGTCATGAAAGCGGCGCGATTACTGAAGCACGTAAACTGGGTATTCCAGTGATTGGTATCGTGGATACCAATAACTCACCAGATGGCATCACTTATGTCATCCCTGGTAACGATGACTCTTCACGCGCAATCCGCTTGTACGCACGTGGCATGGCTGATGCCGTGTTGGAAGGTCGTGCAAACGCGATTTCTGAAATCGTGAAGGCTGCACAGGAAGAAGCTGCACCTGCTGAGGCAGTGGCTGAGTAATTCCCGGTAGCATGAAAAGGGGCGCATCGCCCCTTTTTCTATTGTGTCTTCTGTTGCATAGGCTGACAGAATGGGCACGTAAATGCGCTGGTGTCTGGCGCAATCTGGCTGTCACACAGCCCCTGTATAGTGAAAAGAATATTGATGGCGACCGCTCAGGTCGTTGAATAAAAGGAGCAAATAAATGGCTGAAATTACCGCAAGCATGGTGAAAGACTTACGTGAGCGCACCGATGCCCCAATGATGGACTGTAAAAAGGCTTTGACAGAAGCTGAAGGCGATATGGCCCGTGCGGAAGAAATTCTGCGTGTACGCTTTGGTAACAAGGCAAGCAAAGCGGCTGGCCGTGTGGCTGCAGAAGGCACCGTAGGCATCAGCATTACCGCTGATGGCAAACTGGGTACACTGATCGAAGTGAACTCTGAAACTGACTTCTGCGCCAAGAACGAAGAATTCCTCAAGTTTGTGAGCGAGTTGGCGCAAACTGTGAACGAAAACAATCCTGCTGACATTGATGCTGTCGGTGCATTGCCATTGCGTGGCGAAACAGCGGAGTCTGTGCGTGCGCAACTGGTTGGTAAAATTGGCGAAAACATCACTCCACGTCGTTTTGTGCGTACACAAGCACAAGGCCAATTGTTCAGCTATGTGCATGGTAGCAAAATTGGTGTGCTGGTTGATCTGGTGGGTGGTGACGAAGCGCTGGGTAAAGACATTGCAATGCATATTGCTGCAGCCAAACCAAAATCGCTGGATGCCAGTGGTGTGGATGCTGCGCTGATTGAAGCCGAGCGTCGAGTGGCTATCGAAAAAGCCAAAGAAGCTGGCAAGCCAGAAGCCATGCTGGAAAAAATTGCAGAAGGTACGGTGCAGAAGTTCTTGAAAGAAGTGACTTTGCTGAGCCAGGCCTTTGTGAAAGATGACAAGCTGAGCATTGAGCAATTGCTGAAATCCAAAGGGGCAAGCGTGGCTTCTTTCAGCATGTACATCGTGGGTGAAGGCATTGAAAAAGCCGTAGTCGATTACGCGGCTGAAGTGGCTGCTGCTGCAAAAGTCTAATTGACTGGCTAGTAGCGTCTCACAAAAAGTGGAATCTTAGGATTCCACTTTTTTTATGGCTGAATTTTGTTTTATGGCTGAATTTTGGTTTTTATGGATCAGCCTTGTAGTTTTACCGCGAATCACTAGTTTTATTTCTAATTGCGCCTGCAACATCCAAAAAATGATGTTTTTGTGATTAAATAGGCACATTTTTGAGTTTGGGAAAATAATTATGGCACAACCTGTTTTCAAGCGCATATTACTCAAGTTATCAGGTGAAGCGCTGATGGGCGATGACGCATATGGCATTAATCGCGAAACAGTGACGGCTATTGTTGCGCAAGTCAAAGAAATCGTCAGTATGGGCGTACAGGTCGGCATAGTCATCGGCGGTGGCAATATTTTTCGCGGTGTTGCCCCTGCCGCAGAGGGCATGGACCGGGCAACTGCGGATTACATGGGTATGCTAGCCACGGTGATGAACGCGATGGCCTTGCAGGATGCCATGAAGCACGCAGGCTTGCCAGCACGTGTGCAGAGTGCATTGAATATTGAGGCGGTCGCTGAGCCTTATATCCGCGGTAAAGCCATTCGTTACCTGGAAGAAGGTAAGGTGGTGATTTTTGGCGCGGGTACTGGTAACCCGTTTTTTACCACGGACACGGCAGCTGCTTTGCGCGGCGTTGAGATTGATGCCGAAATTGTATTGAAGGCGACCAAGGTCGATGGCATTTACACGGCAGATCCGAAAAAAGATCCGACAGCGACCCGTTATGATATGGTGACCTACGACGAGGCGATCAATAAAAACCTCAAAGTGATGGATGCAACTGCATTTACGCTGTGCCGAGATCAGAAAATGCCGATTGCGGTGTTCAGTATCTTTAAAGAAGGCGCGTTGAAGCGTGTCATTCTGGGTGAAAATGAAGGTACGCGCGTGATGGCTTAAGCCCCGCGCGTCGATTGGAGAATCAAATGGTTGAAGACATTAAAAAATCTGCCGAGCAGAAAATGCATAAATCGCTGGAGTCCCTGAAAGTGGATCTGGCAAAAATCCGTACTGGCCGTGCACACACCGGCTTGCTGGATCATGTGATGGTGGAGTATTACGGCTCTATGGTGGCAGTCAATCAAGTTGCGAATGTCAATTTGGGTGATGCACGTACCTTGAATGTGCAGCCTTACGAAAAAAACATGATTGCCAAAGTTGAAAAAGCGATTAGAGACTGTGATTTAGGCCTGAATCCTGCCACCAATGGTGATTTGATTCGCGTACCTATGCCAATGTTGACCGAAGAGCGTCGCCGCGACCTCGCCAAAATTGTGCGTCAGGAAGGTGAGGGCGCCAAAGTGGCGATCCGTAATGTGCGCCGTGATGCAAACGATGCTCTGAAAAAACTGATTAAAGACAAAGCCATTTCTGAAGATGACGAGCGCCGCGCACAAGATGAAGTGCAAAAAATGACAGACAAAGCTGTGGCGGAAGTCGATAAAATTCTGCAACAAAAAGAAGCGGACCTGATGGCTGTTTAACAGCCATTTGCGCGAACGGAAACTGTTTTGGGTTTTTTCTCCAGCTCTACCAAAGAAGTCCCGCCTGTTCAGGAAGTGCCCCAGCACGTCGCCGTCATTATGGATGGCAATGGGCGCTGGGCCAAAAAACGTTTTTTGCCACGTGTCGCCGGGCATCAACGTGGCCTGGAATCTGTGCGCGCCATGGTCAAGGCCTGTGTCCGGCTGCAAATCAACTACCTCACCCTGTTTGCGTTTAGCAGTGAAAACTGGCGCCGCCCGCAGGAGGAAGTGACTTTTTTGATGAGCCTGTTTCTGGAGGCCCTGGACCGCGAAGTCAAGAAACTGCATGATGCCAACGTGATCCTGAAACTGATTGGTGATCGTAGTGCCTTTAACGCGGCATTACAGGAAAAAATGATCGAGGCCGAAGCGAAAACGGCTGCCAATACCGGACTGGTGTTGACGATTGCTGTCAATTACGGTGGGCGCTGGGATGTGGTCAATGCCATGAACCAGTTAATGCAGGCACAACCTGATCTCAAGAAGATCGAGGAGTGTGATCTGCTGCCTTACCTTTCCATGCCATATGCGCCAGAGCCGGATTTGTTTATCCGCACCGGCGGTGAAACCCGTATCAGTAACTTTTTACTCTGGCAGTTGGCTTACACTGAATTGTATTTTACGCCCACCTTGTGGCCCGATTTTGATGATGACGCCTTTGAAGTCGCACTCTCTTCATACCGTCAACGTGAACGCCGCTTTGGCCGCACCAGTGAGCAACTGGTTGATGGTAGCGACGCCTAGAGAGACTAAAAGCAAGGATATGCTAAAAACAAGAATTGTGACCGCGGTTGTCTTGCTGGGATTGTTTTTGCCAGCCTTATTTTTGCTGCCATTGCTGGCTTGGGCCCTGATTATGTTGGGATTGTCGCTGGTCTGCCTGCGTGAATGGTCTGGCTTTTTGCAGTTTAATCGTGTGCAAACCACGGTGTATCTGGCAATTTCTAGTCTGGCGGGCGTGGTCCTGTTGTTTGGCCTGCTTAACCTGGGCTTTCACTGGTTTTTTTATCAATCGTTACAGGTATTTGCACTTGCCAGCCTATTCTGGCTATTGATTGTGCCAGTGGCCTTGTACTTCAACACTTTTTTTAACAGTGCCTTTGTGAATGCATGGGTGGGTGCCGGACTGATGCTGTCGTTATGGATGGCGCTGGTTGTCGCAAAAGCGGTGAATCCCTATGTGCTGCTGGTGATTATTTCCACCATTTGGCTGGCTGACAGTGCGGCTTATTTTGCGGGTAAACAATTTGGCCGTCACAAACTGGCGCCAGCGATTAGTCCAGGCAAAACCTGGGAGGGCGTGCTTGGGGCGTTAATCGCCGTCACAGGCTATGCGGGGATTTTGTATGGCAGCGGCTGGGTGGCTACAGGCTGGATTTTTCCAGGCTTGTGGCTGGTGACGGTGGTGGGTATTTATGGCGATTTGTTTGAGTCATTTTTCAAGCGCCGAGCCAACCTCAAGGATAGTGGACAGTTTTTGCCTGGGCATGGCGGCTTGCTGGATCGGGTCGATGGCGTTGTGCCAGCGTTGCCGGTCGGGCTGTGCCTGCTGTTCTGGTTTCACTTCTGCGCGCAAGCTCATTCATTTTAAGAGGTTGATTTGCAATACGTCACCATACTAGGCAGCACTGGCACCATCGGTCAGCAGACGCTGGATGTGATTGCCCAGCATCCTGAGCGCTATGGCGTGTTCGCGCTGGCCGCACACAGTCGGGTCGACCTCATGTTGCAACAGTGTGCCCAATACCGGCCAAGATTTGCTGTGATGCAGGATGCGGAAGCCGCGCGACAACTAAAACAATGCCTGGCTGCTGAGCAACTGCCAGTGGAGGTATTGTCTGGCGTGGATGGTTTGAGTGAAGTCGCTGCCCATGAAGACGTCAGCATCGTGATGGCGGCCGTGGTTGGGGCTGCCGGATTGTTGCCTGCCTTGGCCGCGGCCCGTGCGGGTAAGAAAATCCTGCTGGCAAATAAAGAAACCCTGGTGATGGCTGGCCAATTGTTTATGGATGCTGTCAAGCAAGGTCAGGCCACTTTGTTGCCGATTGACAGCGAGCATAACGCGATCTTTCAGGCCATGCCGCGTCAGAGCTATCAAGCGCTGGCAGATGTCGGTGTGAATCAGATTATTCTCACCGCGTCAGGCGGCCCGTTCCGCGGGTATACACAGACACAATTGCAGGAAGTGACGCCTGCCTTGGCGCTCAAGCACCCTAACTGGGTGATGGGTGCAAAAATTACGATAGACTCCTCCACCTTGATGAACAAGGGGCTGGAAGTGATCGAGGCGCGCTGGTTGTTTGATGCGCGTCCAGATCAGATAGAAGTCGTTGTGCATCCACAAAGTGTGATTCACTCTATGGTCTCTTATGTGGATGGCAGCATTCTGGCGCAACTGGGTAATCCAGACATGCGCACGCCGATTGCCTATGGCTTGGGCTATCCAGAGCGTATTGCCTCTGGCGTCAAACCCTTGAGTTTGATTGACGTCGCCAAGCTGGAGTTCGAGGCGCCTGATACGCAACGTTTCCCCTGTTTGCGTCTGGCTTATGAGGCCTTGGCTGCAGGCGGCACGGCGCCAGCAATCCTGAATGCCGCCAACGAAGTGGCGGTCGCTGCCTTTTTGCAGGAAAAAATCCATTATCTGGATATTCCATGCCTGATAGAACGTACCTTGCAATCGCTGCCGGTCGAAACAGTCAGCTCGATTGAGCAATTGCTGGCGGTTGATCAGCAGGCCAGACAGTTTGTCGAGCATGCGCTGGCTGCGCAGGCGGTCAGCCCCTTGCGCAAGGTGGCGAGTGTATGACTTCAGTCTGGGCTTTTATTGTCGCCATAGGCGTGCTGGTGACTATCCATGAGTTTGGCCACTATTTGGCCGCCCGCAGTTGTGGCGTGCGTGTCCTGAAATTTTCCATCGGCTTCGGTCGGCCGATTTTCAAGTTTCAAGCCCATCCCCAGGCCACAGAATGGGTGCTTTCCTGGATCCCGCTCGGCGGCTACGTCAAAATGCTGGATAGCCGTGAAGCGACTGAAATGCCTTCTCGTCCCGATGTGGATTGGTCACAGGCTTTTGATCGTCAGTCCATTGCGGCCAAAATGTGGATCGTATTTGCCGGCCCGCTGGCCAATCTGCTCCTGGCATTCGTGTGTTATTGGGGATTGATTGCGCAAGGTGAGACTGGCCTGAAACCCTTGATTGGTCCGGTCGAGCCTGGCTCATTGGCTGCGGCCGCCAAACTGCGCCAAGGCGACCTGATTGTATCGCTGGATGGTCAAGCGGTGGCGACTTGGCAAGAGGTGCAGTGGCAAATGCTGGATCAATGGATGGCACACCGTAGCCTACGTGTCGTGACCAAAACCCCGCAAGGCGAGCTGCATCAGCATCAGTTGCCGCTGCAACAGTTAGCGGGCGAGCCAGATGGCGAAGTGATGCAGAAAGTGGGATTGGCCGTATTGATGCCGACGGTGCCAGCAGTGATTGGGGAAGTCTTGCCTGGCTCGGTGGCTGAGAAAAGTGGCTTGCAGCCTGGGGATCGTATCCTCAAGGTGAATCAAAAGCCGATTGCAGACTGGCAGCAATTCGTCAAGCTGGTCCGTGCAAGTCCCGAGCAAGCGCTCAAGCTGGAATACCAGCGGGCTGAAAGGTCCTATGAAGTCAAACTGTTGCCAGAACTGACCCTGCAAGGTGGTCAGAAAATTGGCCGTCTGGGGGCGGCTGTGGATATGGCAGCGGTAGATTTGACGCCTTATCAAGTGGTCAGGCACTTTAGTCTGATGCAGGCGGCGGGCCGTGCATTGGAAAAAATGCAGGAGACCATTGCCTTCACCCTCAAAATGCTGGGAAAAATGGTCACGGGTCAGGCATCACTCAAGGCGATCAGTGGCCCGGTCAGTATTGCCGATGCGGCTGGTGAGTCGGCCGATATGGGCATTAAACCTTACATCGGCTTTATTGCTTTGCTCAGTATCAGTATTGCCGTCATGAATCTGCTACCGATTCCAGTATTGGATGGCGGTCATTTGTTGTATCATATGGCGGAGTTGATACGAGGAGAACCGTTACCTGAACGTGTGCTGGCGATTGGTCAGCGACTGGGTTTGGGTATATTGGGCGCGTTAATGTTAATTGCTTTTTTTAACGACATTAATCGCTACCTGATTGGTTGAAAGCATAGTTAATGAGAATAAAATCAAGTTCCAAATTGTGGTTGGGTTTGTTAGCTGGGGTGATGCATTTCAGCGCTTACGCCACAGAACCGTTTGTCATTTCAGATATCCGCGTTGAAGGTTTGCAACGCACCGAGGCGGGGACTGTATTTAACTACCTGCCCATGCAGGTGGGCGATGTCATGAGTGATGAAAAAGCTGCGCAAGCGATTAAATCCCTCTATGCCACCGGATTTTTCAAGGATGTGCGTATTGAAAATGAAGGCGATGTGCTAGTTGTCACCGTTCAGGAACGCCCCTCTATCTCACAAATTGATTTTAGCGGAAACAAATCGTTTCAAACGGACAAAATCAAAGAGGGCCTGAAGCAGATCGGCATTGCCGAAGGGCAGATTTTTGATAAAGCCCAGTTAGATCGCGCCGAACAGGAAATCAAGCGCCAGTATCTGTCACAAGGCAAGTACAGCGCAGAGGTTAAAGCCACGGCAAGTCCGCTGGAGCGTAACCGCGTCGCTATCCGCTTTGAGATTACCGAAGGCCCTGCAGCCAAAATCCGCGATATCAATATCGTGGGTAATCATTTGTTTACCACGCAGGATTTGCGTGCAAACTTTCAACTGACGACTCCAAACTGGATGAGCTGGTGGAACAAGGATGACCAGTATTCCAAGCAAAAGCTGACTGCGGACCTGGAAGCCTTACGTTCGTTTTACATGAACCAGGGCTATCTGGAGTTTGCGATTGATTCCACGCAAGTTTCCATTTCGCCAGACAAGCGGGACGTGTATATCACCATCAATATCACCGAGGGTGATAAATACAATATCAGCAAAACCAAGCTGGCTGGCGAGACATTGCTGCCAGAAGACGATCTGCGCAAACTGATTAATATTCAGGATGGCGAAGTATTCAATCGCCAAAAAGTCACCGACGCCAGCAAAAACATTAATGACAAGCTGGGCGAAGAAGGCTATGCCTTTGCTAATGTCAACGCGGTGCCCGAGATCAATAAGCAAGAGCATACTGTTGCATTTACCTTCTTTGTTGATCCCGGCCGTAAAGTATATGTCAGACGGATTAACGTACAAGGGAATACCCGTACGCGTGACGCGGTGGTTAGACGCGAGATGCGTCAACTGGAGTCTGCCTGGTATGCAGGCGATAAAATCAAACGTTCAAAAGAGCGTATCCAGCGCTTGAACTTCTTTGATACGGTCGAGCTGGAGACGCCTTCTGTGCCTGGCATCAATGATCAGGTCGATATGAACGTGACGGTTGCAGAAAAGGCTACCGGCAGCGTACAGTTTGGTGCTGGTTTGTCCAGTAGCAGTGGTGTGATTCTTGGCTTCAACGTCAACCAGCCGAACTTCCTCGGCACCGGTAACCGTGTCGCGTTGGTAGTCAATACCAGTAACTACAACAAAACCTACTCGTTATCCTATACCAACCCATACTTCACCCCAGACGGGATCAGTCGTGGTTTTGATATTTACCGGCGTGATGTCAACACTGGTAATACCAATAGTAGTTTGTTAAATGTGGGTACCTATAGCAGCCGTTCTTATGGCGTGGGTGTTAACTTTGGTATGCCGCTGTCAGAAAGGGACTTTGTCAATGCCGGGCTGACGCTAGACTTTACCAATGTCAGCTTGAGTAGCAGCAGTCCGATCCAATACATTAACTTCTGCGGTAATACCAGTGGCTGTGACAGCAACTCCTTAGTGGCCAATGCCAGCTGGACCTTTGACTCCAGAGACAGCATTCTTTTCCCGCACCGCGGTGTTTTACAAAGACTCTCTGGCGAGGTCAGTGTGCCGGGGCTCAATCTGCAGTATTACAAAACCACTTACCAGCATGCCTGGTATAAAGAGTTAAATGATAACTTTACCTTCATGCTAAACGGGCAAGTTGGCTATGCGAACAGTTATGGTGGTAAAAACTATCCTTTCTTTAAAAACTTTTATCTGGGTGGTGTAAACAGTGTCCGCGGTTTTGTGAACTCTTCATTAGGCCCTAGAGGTATAAACCCAACGTCAGGTTCAACGTATGCGCTGGGCGGCACCAAAGAGGTTTTAGGCAATGCGGAATTGTTTATGCCAGTGCCGTTTGTCACCCAGTCTAGTCAGTTCCGACTGAGCGTGTTCTTGGATGCGGGGGGAGTTTACGGGCAAGATGATCCGATTAACTCGGAATATTTGCGTTTCTCAACCGGTGCAGGCGTGACCTGGGTGTCGCCATTTGGACCGTTGAAATTGGTACTGGCCAAGCCTTTGAATAGTAAAAGTTATGACAACACACAAGTGCTGCAATTCCAGTTTGGACAGCAGTTCTAACGCATGCTGTGTCAAATCATTCATCATGCTGGCGCGGAAAGGAGGACTCTCATGAGAAGCATCTGGTTTAGCGTGCTAGCGATTGTATTGTGTTGTGCACATGCACAAGCCGCCGATTATTACAAAGTCGGGTATGTACAGGTGGACAAGCTTCTGCAAGAGGCACCGCAAACCGCCGAGACTGGTAAAAAGCTTGAAAAAGAGTTTAGTCCGCGCTCACTCGAGCTTGATAAGCTGCAAAAACAGATTCGTGAGTTGGAAACGCAGCTCGATCATGATCGTTCAAACCTGACTGAGTCAGATCGCCGCCTGAAAGAGCGTCAATTGAACAATTCACGCCTTGAATTTCAGAGCAAGCAGCGTGAATTGCGTGAAGATATTAATTTGCGCAAAAATGAAGAGCTGGCCTTGTTGCAAGAACGTATCAATAAAGCGGTGCAGACTGTGGCTGAGAACGAAGGCTATGATCTAGTCGCCTACAGTGGAGTTGCTTATGCCAGCAAGCGTATTGATATCACGGATAAAGTGCTGAAATTGCTAGGTAAAAAATAGAGATTTTGCCTGGCTTTGGGTTGTCCGCTGCTCAGTCATGTTGTTTCCGAGTTATTTTTCTAAAGTTGTTTTCTAGGGTTGTTTTTTTATGGCGCAACACTATACATTACAAGAGATTGTTGCGTCTCTGGGAGGTGAGCTATGGCTAGGCGAGCAGTCACAACATGCGAGCGCCCTGACCGTGTCTCGCATGGCTTCCTTGTCGCAGGCGCAGCCAGGCAGCATTGCTTTTTTTAACGATACCAAATACACGCAATCCTTACAGGCCACCCAGGCATCTGCCATCATTTTACGGCCTGAGCATCAGCATTTAACGGCTCTGCCGTGTATTCTGACGGATAATCCTTATGCCTACTTCGCAAGGCTGTCCGCGCTATTGAATCCGCCGCGTACTTACCAGAACCAGATTCATGCAACCGCCGTGCTTGGGCAAGGGGTGCAGCATGGGTCCGAGTTAACCGTTGAGGCGCAGGTCTATATTGGTGACCGCGTTGTTCTGGGCCAAGGGGTCAGAATTGGTGCCGGTTGCGTGATCGAAGACGATGTAAGCATTGGTGCGCATACCGTGCTGGAACCGCGTGTGGTGGTCAAGCATGGCAGCCAAATTGGCAGCCATTGCCATTTGTTTTCTGGCTGTATTATTGGAAATGATGGCTTTGGTTACGCAGAAGCGCAGGGCGAATGGGTTAAAATACCGCAGATAGGCCGGGTAGTGATCGGAAATCACGTGGATATCGGTGCAAATACCACAGTCGATCGCGGCGCTTTGGATGACACTGTGATTGCAGACGGTGTGAAGTTGGACAATTTAATACAGGTCGCCCATAATGTCCGCATTGGCGCGCATACGGTGATTGCTGGCTGCGTGGGCATCGCAGGAAGTGCAGTGATCGGTGAACATTGCAAAATCGGTGGCGCGGCCATGATTTTGGGCCATCTGCAGATTGCAGATGGTGTCACCATCTCGCCTGGTTCCATGATTATGCGCTCTATCCAGCAGGCAGGCACTTATACGGCGCTCATGCCATTCCAAAAACATGCAGACTGGTTGCGGACCGCGGCCAATATCCGGCATCTGGAACAATATCAGCTCAAGCTCAAGCAGCTTGAGCAAGCAATTAGCAATATACAGAGACATTCAAAAGATTGAGAGAGACTATGGCTGAGAACCCAATGAATAGCATGGATATTCATGAGATACTAGAACATTTACCGCACCGTTATCCGTTTGTGCTGGTTGACCGCGTACTGTCTATGGAGTTGGGTAAAGAGATCACCGCCGTCAAAAACGTTTCGGTCAACGAGCCTTATTTTCCAGGTCATTTTCCATACCACCCTGTGATGCCTGGCGTCTTGATTGTTGAGGCCATGGCGCAGGCGGCAGCCATCCTGTCTTTTAAAACGATGGGTACCAAGCCGACCAATGACTCCGTATATTATTTTGCTGGCATAGACAATGTGCGCTTTAAAAAGCCGGTGTCCCCAGGCGATCAGATCGTGCTCAATGTCAAAATTGACCGTATCCTGAAGGGTATCTGGAAATATGTCGCCGTGGCCAAAGTAGGAGACGAAGTGGTGGCCGAGGCCAACATGATGTGTATCCTGAAAGCCATTGAAAAATAACGATATGATACTGCGCTCATGAGGGCGTAGCAGGCGAAACATGCAAAGTTTGATTCATCCTACCGCAATTATTGATCCCAAAGCCGAGCTGGATAGCTCGGTCGAAGTGGGCGCGTATAGCACCATAGGTGCGGGTGTCCGTATTGATGCGGGTACCAAAATCGCCTCACATGTGGTGATTGAAGGCCCCACCACCATTGGTAAGCATAACGAGATTTTTCAATTCTCATCGCTAGGGGCAAAGCCACAAGACAAAAAATTCAAAGATGAGCCTACGCTGCTTGAAATCGGTGATCACAATGTCATCCGTGAGTTTTGTACCTTTAATCGTGGCACGGTTCAGGATAAAGGCACGACCAAAATCGGCAGTCATAACTGGATTATGGCTTATGTACATATTGCCCATGATTGCATCGTTGGCAACCATACCATCATGGCGAATAACTCCTCGCTGGCAGGGCATGTCACTATTTATGACCATGCCATTCTTGGCGGCTTTACCTTAATCCACCAATATTGCCAGATCGGTGAGCATATTATTACCGCGGTTGGGTCTGTGGTGTTCAAGGATATTCCGCCCTATGTGACGGCAGCGGGGTATGACGCGCAGCCGCATGGGATTAATGCCGAGGGCCTCAAGCGTAGAGGCTTTAGTGCTGAGACCATACAGCAAATCAAGCGCGCCTATAAAGTGCTTTATCGTCAAGGCTTGTCATTAGAAGAAGCAAAAGCGGCCTTGGCTGACATGGAAACATCCTGCCCGGAAATTGGCTTGATGACCCGTTTTCTCGCGCAGACCACGCGCGGCATTGTCCGTTAATTCACACACATTATGGCTAAGATTGCAATGGTGGCGGGAGAGGCCTCCGGAGACTTGCTGGGCTATCACTTGATTCAGGAGCTGAAAGCAGCGCAACCTGACGTCGAGATTTTTGGCATTGCGGGTCCTAAAATGATGAGCCTGGGTGCCAAATCCTTATTTCCGATCGAACGTTTATCGGTACGTGGCTATCTTGAAGTGCTCAAGCATCTGTGGGGCCTGCTCAAGTTACGCCGCCAGTTGTACAAGCAGATTCTCACTGAAAAGCCGGATGTATTCATCGGTATTGATGCCCCAGACTTTAACTTTTGGCTGGAGCGTAAGCTCAAAGCCAAAGGCATCGCGACTGTGCATTATGTCAGCCCCTCTATCTGGGCGTGGCGTAAAAACCGGATTCACAAAATCAAGCGGGCGGTTTCACATATGCTGGCCTTGTTTCCGTTTGAACCTGCGCTTTACCAGCAGGTCGGCGTGCCGGTCACCTATATCGGCCATCCTCTGGCGGATGCGCTACCGATGGAGCCGCCTGTTGAGCAAGCCCGCGAGAAACTCAAACTCAAAAAAGACACAGTGGTGATTGCGATGCTGCCTGGTAGCCGCCAGTCAGAGGTGACGTTTCATGCAGAACTTGTTCTGGAAACTGCGATTGTATTTGATCGCCTGATGCGTGAAAACGGCCAGCAAGCGCAGTTTCTGGTGCCATTGGTGACGCGAGAAACCCGCGATATTTTTACCAGTGCCTGGCACCAGTTATTAACGCAAAAACCTGAGACCAGCATAGACCTGCAAATCATGTTCGGCCACGCACATGATGCGATGACAGCCGCAGATGCGGTGCTGGTCGCCTCAGGCACAGCAACACTGGAAGCTGCGTTGCTCAAGAAGCCGATGGTCATTACCTACAAGATGTCTAATATGAGCTGGCAATTGCTTAAACGCATGCGTCTGCAGCCTTATGTTGGCTTGCCTAACATCCTGGCTGGTGAGTTTATTGTGCCTGAATTGCTGCAGGATGACGCGACTCCGGAGCGCATTGCGCAAACACTCTACAATCTGCTGGCTGATAAAGTTGGCTTGAGTGCGCTACAAGAAAAGTATCGCCATATTCACGCGCAGCTCAAGCAAAACAGCGCGCAAAAGGCGGCGGCTGTGATTAGACAATTTCTACAGGCTTAACTGCGATGCATATCCTGTGTGGTATTGATGAAGCAGGTAGGGGGCCTTTGGCTGGCGCAGTGTATGCCGCCGCAGTCATTCTGGATCCGTCCAGACCTATCGCAGGCCTGGCAGACTCGAAAAAGTTATCTGAAGCCAAGCGTGATGCACTGGCGATCACCATCAAAGAACAGGCTTTGGCCTGGGGTATTGCCAACGTCAGCGCGCAAGACATTGATCGGATCAATATCTTGCAGGCCAGTCTGCTCGCCATGCAGCGTGCTTACCAGGCCATGTGCGACCAGTTTCATATACAGGCCACACTGATCCAGGTGGACGGCAATCGTAAACCTGCATTCCAGATCCCTTGTGAGGCCATTGTCAAAGGCGATAGCAAAGTGGCTGAAATTTCGGCAGCCTCTATTTTGGCCAAGACGGCTAGAGATGCTTCATTGCTGGAATTAGACGCGCAATATCCAGAGTATGGCTTTGCCCAGCATAAAGGCTATCCCACCGCGTTGCATCTTGAGCGACTGGCCTTACATGGCGTCACGCCTGACCACAGGCGCAGTTATGCACCAGTTAAAAAACTGCTCATAGCCATGGACAGTTAAGCACTTGGATGCCAGTCGCAATAAAAAAGCCGCTTTTTAAAAAGCGGCTTTTTTGTGACCTCAAGGCCAGAAAAACTTATTCGACCAGCAGTTCAGTCTTGCCGGATTTGCCATTCATTTCATCGGCATTCGGCAAGGGTTCTTTGCGTGCGGTAATGGTCGGCCAGACTTTTGCAAGACGGGCATTGAGTTCGATAAAGTGCTGCTGGTTGGCTGGCACATCATCTTCAGAGAAAATGGCTTCTGCCGGGCATTCGGCCACACACAGCGTGCAGTCAATGCACTCATCCGGGTTGATTGCCAGAAAGTTAGGGCCTTCAACAAAACAGTCTACCGGGCACACATCTACGCAGTCGGTATATTTGCACTGAATACAATTTTCGGTTACTACATAAGTCATGTTTTAAATCCTTTGTGGGCTTTTAGGGCCAAAACGATATTTTATTGCAATTTAGCCAAATTGACGATGGATGGCTTGGTGTGACATCCGCTTGCGCTGGTTTAGACAATCATGCCTGCGCCAACCGTGTTGTTGGTGCTCTCGTCAATGACGATAAACGCGCCGGTGGCACGGTTTTTATCATAGCTGTCTACCATCAGCGGTTGCGCCAGTTTAAAGCTTACGCGGGCGATATCATTCATTTTGAGATCAGTAGTCGCCTGTTGCTCCAGCGTGTTGACGTCCACCTTGTATTGAATGCTGCCGATTTTCGCTTTGGATTCGCGTGTGGTGTGACGCACTATGTAAGTCCGTGCCGGCGACAATGGGGTTTCTGACAGCCAGCAGACATGTGCTTCAATGTGTTTGACGGCTTCAGGCGCTTGACTGGTTTTCACGATCATATCGCCGCGTGAAGTATCAATCTCATCTTCAAGCAGCAGGGTCACGCTTTGCTCTGTCTGCGCACGTTGCAGCTGCTCAGCGCCCAGTTGAATCGCCTTGACTTTAGACTGGTAGCCGTTCGGCAATACTGTGACCGCATCACCGACGGCGATTTCACCAGACTCAACACGCCCCATAAAACCACGGAAATCATGCAGGTCGGGATTGGCTGAATCATGTGGGCGGCAGACAAACTGCACCGGGAAGCGGAAAGCTTCTGATGCCTCGCTATTTGAAGCCGGGGCCGCTTCCAGCAGCTCCAGCAAGGTTTCGCCCTGGTACCAGTTCAGATTCTCCAGACGGTCTACCAGCATGTCACCATTGAGTGCAGACATGGGAATGAATTTGATGTCGCGCGCTTGCGCCAGACCGATCTCGGTGGCGAATGCCGTGTAATCCGCCTTGATTTTGTCAAAGACGGCTTGGTCATAATTGACCAGATCCATCTTGTTCACTGCCACGACAATATGGGGAATGCCGACCAGATGCGCCAGATAACTGTGGCGGCGGGTTTGGGTCAGTACGCCTTTACGGGCATCGATCAGGATAATCGCTAGGTTAGCCGTTGATGCGGCGGTCACCATGTTGCGGGTGTATTGCTCGTGACCAGGGGCATCGGCGATGATGTATTTGCGGGTGCCAGTGCTGAAATAGCGGTAAGCCACATCAATGGTAATGCCTTGTTCGCGCTCGGCTTGCAAACCATCGGTCAGCAAGGAGAGATCCACGGCTTCCATACCGCGTTTTTTCGAAGTACGTTCAATGTTGTTGAGCGTATCTGCCAGGATGGTTTTAGTGTCATACAGCAAGCGGCCAATCAGCGTGCTTTTGCCATCATCCACGCTGCCGCAGGTCATGAAGCGCAGCAAAGAGTCGTTGTGTTGTGTTGTCATATTAGAAATAACCTTCTTTCTTACGCTGCTCCATCGAAGCCTCGGAAGTTTGATCGTCCAGACGCGTTGCGCCACGCTCGGTAATGGTGGTGGTGGCGGTTTCTACCACGATTTTGCTCACATCATCGGCATCAGAAATGACGGGCGCTGTACAGGTGACGTCACCGACGGTACGGAAACGTACCTGCATGTTGATGACTTCTTCACCGGCCTTGGGCTGGTTGATCAATTCGCCAGAAGTCAGCGGCACGTTGACCGGGAAAATCGCACCATGACGCATCACCACATCGCGCTGGTGGGCAAAGTAGATGCTAGGCAGCTCCAGTTTTTCACGCTCGATATATTGCCAGACATCCATTTCTGTCCAGTTTGAGATCGGGAAGGCGCGGATGTTTTCCCCTTTGTGCACACGGGCGTTGTACAGGTTCCATAATTCCGGGCGCTGGTTTTTCGGATCCCATTGGCCAAACTCGTCACGGAAACTCATGATCCGTTCCTTGGCGCGCGCTTTTTCTTCATCACGGCGGGCGCCGCCGATGCAGCAGTCAAAACCGAACTCCTCAATGGCTTCCAGCAGGGTCACCGACTGATGTTTGTTGCGTGGCTCATCCGGCGTTTTCAGCACCACAGTGCCACGCTTCATGGAGTCTTCCACTGAACGCACAATCAGGCGCTCGCCTAGCTCGGCAGCGCGCTGGTCACGGAAATTGACCACTTCCTGATAGTTGTGACCGGTGTCGATATGCATGAGCGGGAAAGGGAAGCGACCTGGGCGGAAGGCTTTTTCTGCCAGACGCAAAATGCACAACGAATCCTTGCCGCCGGAGAACAGCAACACAGGGTTGGCGCACTGACCAGCCACTTCACGCAGGATATGAATGGCTTCAGCTTCGAGCCAGTCGAGATGTGATAAAGGTTGTTTCGTTGTCATCTTAATTTATTACCAATCAAATTTTTACCGCCGATCAACGTAGATACACGCTCATTACTGCTTTAACGTTTTACCGGCAGTTAACTATTTCTTTACGTGCAAACCGCACTCTTTGCTGGTCGGATCTTCCCACCACCAGCGACCGGCACGGATATCTTCACCCATGGCGACGGCACGCGTACAAGGTGCACAGCCAATGCTGGGGTAAAACTGGTCATGCAGGGCGTTGTAAGGCACTTCATGCAACCGGATATAGGCCCAGACTTCTTTTTCTGTCCAGTCACTAAGCGGGTTGAATTTTTCCAGTTTGTTGCCTGCGTCAAATTCACGGACAGGCAAATTGCTGCGGGTGGTGGCTTGTTCAGCACGCATGCCGGTGATCCAGGCTTGTTTGCCAGCCAGTGCACGTTGCAGCGGCTCCACTTTGCGCATATGGCAGCAGGCCTTACGCAGTTCTATGCTGTCATAGAAAGCATTGATGCCCTGGGTACGCACATACTGTTCTACGGCTTCATGCTTGGGGAAAAACACCACCGGTTTGGTGGCATAGGTGTGCTCAACTTCGCCCATCAGGGTGTAGGTTTCTGCGGGCAGTCGACCTGTGTCCAGTGAAAAAATCTCGATGGGCAGGGCCTCTTTGGCGATCAGGTCAGTCAACACCATGTCTTCAGCGCCATAGCTATTGGCAAAAGTGATGGCCGCAAACTCTGCCGCAGCAGACTGAAGCAGGGCTACTACTTGGGCGCGCTTGGCCTGGACAGAAGCAACCAGGGCTTCTGTCAGCTCAGGGCGTGTCGCAGGATTGCTGGCTGCCGGTTTGAGCATGCTGACGCCGAAACTCATGCGCGCTGTATCCTTCTCCACACTGGCACATCACCTACCGCACCCTGATAGGGCTGGCTGAAGTCATTCAGGCTGGCCAGTGCATCTTCGGCCGAGCGGTCAGCACGAATTAAAAAGCTGGTGAAGCCTGCGCGCTTGTGAAAGAACAATTGATCACGCAATACATCGCCAATCGCGCGCAATTCGTTTTTAAACCCGTAACGCGTGCGTAGCCAGTTGCCCAAGGTGAAAATGCGGCCATCGGCAAAGCGTTCCACATAAATCGCAATGATTGGCAAGGTATTCAAATCTGCAAATTCGGCTTGCAGTGTCTCGGCTGTTTCGTTGGTGGCCAGCACAATGCCGAGCTCGCCAGCCGCCAGGCGCGCTTGCAACTCTGCCTTGCGGGCCTGCCAGACAGCGAGCGGCACCAGAATTTTGCCCGTGGCTGGAATCTGCGTATTCGCAATTTGTTCTGGACTATAGGTTTGCTCGCCAGTCAGTTTGAACAGCACGACTTTCCCAGCCTGCTTGCGGACAGACTCTTCAGCCGGGGCCGGTGGGACCACGCGGGTCCAGGTATCTGCCACAATGCTGGCCTGGCCGTTGCTGCCCAGTTGAATTAATTGACTCATTATGCAGACTCCTTCTCAGCGTAGACGTGGGCCTTGAACGGCGCTACGCCCAAACGACGTACCGTGTCGATAAAACGCTCTTCGTCGCTACGCTCACGCACATAGACCTCAATCAGGCGCTTGACTACGCCTGGCATTTCTTCTGCCGAGAATGAAGGGCCGATCACGGTACCTATGCTGGCATCATTGCCTTGCTTGCCACCAATGGTGACCTGGTACCACTCCGAACCATCCTTATCCACACCCAGAATGCCGATATGGCCGACATGGTGATGGCCGCAGGCATTCATGCAACCAGAGATATTGAGCTCAAGGTCACCGATTTCATACAGGTAGTCCAGATTGTCGAACTGCATCTGAATGGCTTCGGCAATCGGAATCGATTTGGCATTGGCCAGGCTGCAGAAGTCACCGCCAGGGCAGCAGATAATGTCCGTCAGCAAGCCGATGTTAGGCGTGGCCAGACCGGCTGCGCGGGCTTTTTCCCACACGGCAAACAGGTCGGACAATTGCACGTCGGCCAGAATCAGGTTTTGCTCGTGGGAGGAGCGCAGCTCGCCAAAACTGTAGGCATCGGCCAAGTCAGCCACCACGTGCATTTGCTCGCTGGTGATATCCCCAGGCGCTTTGCCGTGTGGTTTCAGTGACAAGGTCACCGCGCGATAGCCTGCAACACGGTGCGCATGGACACAACGTTTGACCCAGGCAGCAAATGCCGGATTGCTGGCTACGGCAGCATCAAAAGAGGCATCATGCGCTGGTAATGTTTTGTATGGCATGGGCTCAAAGTAATGCGCCACGCGGTCTAGTTCGGCTTGAGTGATGGTGAGTGGGCCGTCTTTGAGGTGGGCCCATTCCTCATCTACCTGGCGTCTGAATTCATCAATGCCCAGCGCCTTCACCAGAATCTTGATGCGGGCTTTGTAGATGTTGTCACGACGGCCGTGAATGTTATAGACACGGATCACCGCTTCGCAGTAAGACAACACATGTTGCCATTCAAGATGTTCGCGAATCACGGTGCCCAGGATCGGTGTACGGCCCAAGCCACCACCCACCCAGACTTTGATCGCCATCTGGCCTTGTGCGTCTTTGTAAAATTCGAGGCCAATGTCATGCGCCTGCACAATCGCACGGTCTTGTTCAGTGCCTGAGACGGCAATCTTGAACTTGCGTGGCAACAGGGCGAATTCAGGGTGGAAGGTACTCCACTGGCGCATGATTTCAGCAATGGCGCGTGGATCAATGATCTCGTCGGGCGCAATGCCGGCAAACTGGTCGGTCGTGATATTACGGATGCAGTTGCCTGAGGTTTGAATGGCGTGCATTTCTACGGTCGCCAGCTCAGCCAGAATCTCCGGGGTGTCTTCCAGTTTGGGCCAATTGAGCTGCAAGTTCTGACGGGTACTAAAGTGACCATAGCCACGGTCATAGCGCTTGGCAATGTCTGCCAGTTTGCGTAATTGTTTGCTGGACATGAGTCCGTAAGGTACGGCAATCCGCAGCATCGGTGCATGGCGCTGAATATACAGGCCGTTTTGCAGACGCAGCGGGCGGAACTCTTCATCCGTGAGTTCGCCTGCCAAATAGCGGCGGGTCTGGTCGCGGTACTGGGCGACACGTTCATTGACAATTTGTTGGTCTATAGGATCGTATTTGTACATGCTTGAGTCACTTTGTTCGCAAAAAGCGAAGAGGCAGTATTTTAATGGAAAACTAGCTTAAAGCCTACATAAATCAATATCATAGCCAAGGCAATACGTACCCAGTGTTCTGCAACACGTGAGCTCATATGGCTACCCAGGTAAATGCCCGGTATGGAACCGATCAGCAAGGTGCCGAGTAACTGGTAGTCTATGGTGCCCAGGGAGGCATGGCCTAGACCTGCCACCAGCGTCAGCGGGACGGCATGCGCAATATCACTGCCGACAATCGTGGTGATTTTTTCCTTGGGATATAACAGAATCAGCGCTGTTACCCCTAGCGCGCCCGCACCGACCGAGGTCAGCGTGACCAGCGCGCCCAGTACCACCCCGAGTAATACGGTGGCCGGAGGTACGTAATGGGCTGGAATCCATTCGTCTTTGGAGACTAAGGCGATTAATTTGTTACGTAACAGCACGGCCGCTGAGGTTACCATCAAGGCAATGCCTAACCAGAATTTGATTGTGGATACCACTTCGCCTGACTGTAAATCCATGCTGTGCAAGGCCCACAGGGTTAACAGAGACGCTGGAACGCTACCCATGGCCAAGCGTTTGACGATACGCCAGTCAATATTCCCCAGTTTGCCATGCGCAAAAATCCCCACAGATTTTGTGATCGAGGCATAGAGCAGGTCTGTCCCTACGGCGACGGCGGGCTTGATGTTATAAATAAGCAACAAAATCGGCGTCATTAACGAGCCGCCGCCAACGCCCGTCAGACCAACCAAAAAGCCCACGACAAAGCCTGCCAATATGTATCCGAATTCCATGAGGAGTATCTTGAAAAGTTAAGCGCGGCATCATAACAAGTTTTTAAGTGTTGATTTAATAATAAATTCTTCTATGATATAGCTTTTGGTTATAAAGGGTGATCTATGAAGTTTCACCAGTTACGCTATGTGCATGAGGTGGTGCGGCAGCATTTGAATATTTCTGCTGCCTCTGAGGCATTGCATACCTCCCAACCTGGGGTCAGCAAGCAAATCCAGCTGTTAGAAGAAGAGTTGGGATTGCAGATTTTTCAGCGTAATGGCAAACGCCTCATCGGCGTGACTGAGCCTGGCCGTAAAATTGTCGAGCTGGCCGCACGTGTCATGCTGGATATGCAGAATATCAAACGGGTGGGCGACGAATACAGCCGCGAAGACAGTGGTGAACTGACCATTGCCACTACCCATACGCAAGCGCGTTATCGCCTGCCTGCTGCAGTCAAGCAGTTCATGGCGCAGTATCCCAATGTGAAATTGACGATTCATCAGGGCAACCCGTCGCAAGTCACCGAACAGGTTGCTGCCGGAGAAGCCGATATCGGCATTGCGACCGAGAACATCAGCAAGGATGAGCGTTTGTCGTGCTTACCATGCTACAGCTGGAACCGGTGCCTGGTCGTGCCGTCGCAACATCCCTTGCTGGAAAAGAAAACCATCAGCCTGAAAGATTTGGTCAACTATCCGCTGATCACCTATGACTTTGCCTTTACTGGCGGCACACTGGTGTCTAAAGTCTTTCACGATGCCGGTCTGCAGCCCAATGTGGTGTTTACGGCGATTGATGCAGACGTGATCAAAACCTATGTCAATCTGGGGCTGGGTATTGGGTTGATTGCCAATATGGCTTATGAGGAAACCCGCGATGCACCGCTAAAAAGTCTGGACTGCAGCCATCTATTTCCTGACAGCACCACTTATCTGGGTGTGCGCAGGGATGCTTTTTTGCGTGATTACATGCTTAACTTTATTACCATGCTGTCACCGCAATATGACAAGCGCAGTGTGCAACGGGCCTTGCATCAGGACTTGTGATGCGCGTCACATTGGTCTGCGTAGCGGCATGCTGTAATGCTGCATAGTCTTCACAGATAGAGAGGTCTTTCATGCGTTTAAGTCACCTCAAGGGATGGTGTTGCCTCTGTTTTTTGATCCATTGCTCAGTTTGGGCCGCGCCGGCGCATGTCCGTGTCATTGGTCATGGCATGCCAGACGTGGATCTCGATAACGCCATTTATGAAGTGCCGGTGCAGCCTGGCGTGAGCTACCAGGATCTGGTGGATAGCCTTAAATCGCTTTCTGAGGGCATGAATTTTGTAAACCCTGCCAACTTCCCGATTGGTGACCATATGAAGCAGCGCGGCCAGGATCCGCAAGGCATCAAAGAAGTCCGCACCTTTTGTAACCTGAGCATGGGTACCGAAATTATCCTCGATCACCCCGAATTTCTGGTGTTTGCGCCTTGTCGCCTGGCCATTTATGAAAAGCCGGATGCGCACGGCAAGCGGCAACTTTATCTGGGCCTGGACAGACCCACGCATGACTTGAAAAATATCAAGCATCCCACCGCCAGGGCGCAAGCCTCGGCACAACAGCTTGAAAATGCCTTGATTGAGTTGATGGAAAAAGCCCGACGTGGGGATTTTTGATAGTTCTTATAAAAACATTTTTTAACCACAGAGAACACAGAGGCCACAGAGGGAGCAGCATCAATCCGCTATGTTCTGATTTACTGTGGTGCACACTCATCGCTTTTCTCGGTGTTCTCTGTGGCTAAAAGTTTTTTAAACGATTTCTCATGTAAGGCAAAACAACAATCTTCCCCTTTTTAGAGCCATCCCCTATACTCAACTTAACTTTAATTGTTAAGAGTGCATTCCATGGTTCAACCTATGCTCATCGCAAAAAATAATGACATCGAAAGTGTGATGCTGCCCAAAATGGCCAACCGTCATGGCCTGATCGCCGGGGCTACCGGGACAGGTAAAACGGTCACTTTACAAAGCCTGGCGGAGCAGTTTTCGCGTATTGGTGTGCCGGTATTTATGGCTGATGTGAAGGGCGATTTGTCTGGCATGAGTCAGGTTGGCGGTGGCAACGCCAAGGTGGAGGCGCGTGTGCAGCAGCTGGCGCTGACTGGCTATGCGAATAAAGCATATCCAGTCATGTTCTGGGATATGTTTGGTGAAAAAGGCCATCCGGTGCGCACCACCTTGAGTGAGATGGGGCCGTTGCTGCTGGCACGCATGCTGAACCTTAATGAGGTGCAGGGCGGTGTCTTGAATGCGATTTTCAAAATCGCCGATGACAATGGCATGCTGCTACTGGATTTAAAGGATTTGCGCGCCATGGCGCAACATTGTGCCGAAAATGCCGCCACCTATCAGACCCAGTACGGCAATATTTCTACCGCCAGTGTTGGTGCCATTCAGCGTGCCTTGTTGCAGCTGGAAACCGAAGGTGGTGATGTGCTGTTTGGTGAGCCAGCCTTGAATCTCGAAGACATGATGCAAACCGATGGCAAAGGATTGGGATTTATCAATATTCTGGCTGCGGATAAGCTGCTAAATTCGCCACGCGTGTATGCGACGCTTTTGCTGTGGTTGCTCTCCGAGTTGTTTGAAAAACTGCCTGAAGTCGGTGACCTGGATAAGCCAAAACTGGTGTTTTTCTTTGATGAGGCGCATTTGCTGTTTAATGATGCGCCGACCATTCTGATGCAAAAAATCGAGCAGGTAGTGCGCCTGGTGCGCTCCAAAGGCGTGGGCGTCTACTTTGTGTCGCAAAACCCGCTGGATATTCCGGATGTGGTGTTGGGTCAATTGGGTAATCGGGTGCAGCATGCCTTGCGCGCGTTTACCCCGCGCGACCAGAAAGCGGTACAAGTGGCGGCTCAAACCTTTCGTGCCAATCCCAAGCTGGATGTCGCCACAGCGATTACCGAGTTAGGCGTGGGCGAGGCGCTGGTATCATTTTTGGATGAAAAAGGCGCGCCGACGCCGGTTGAGCGCGTGTTTGTCTGTCCACCCGAGAGCCGGATCGGACCGGCGACCGATGTGGAGCGCAAGCAGGTGATGGCGCTGTCTCTGGTGGCGGGTGTTTACGACAAGCTGGTGGATCGTGAATCTGCGTATGAGATTCTCAAACAGCGGGCAGAGCAGGCCAGTGCTGCGACGCAGGCACAACAACAGGAAGAAAGTTCAGGCTTTGATTTGGGCGGCATTCTAGGCGGTAAAACCAGCCGCTCAGACTCGGTGCTGGAGTCTGCGGCCAAATCAGCCGCGCGCGCCATCGGTTCACAACTAGGGCGGGCGATTATCCGTGGCGTGCTAGGCTCCATCATGGGGAATGGCAAAAGCAAGCGTTAACCGTGAAGTCAGTCAGGAAGAGACATGCTCAGTGATATCGCGATCGCCCAGGCCGCCACGCTAACGCCCATCGTTAACATAGCCAGCAAACTTGGGCTGGTGGCGGACGATGTGCATGCCTATGGTCAGCATATGGCCAAACTGACGCAGGCCACCGTCAACCGCTTGCAGGCGCAACCTGCCAAAGCCAAACTGATCCTGGTCTCGGCGATCAATCCGACCCCGGCAGGCGAAGGCAAAACCACGACCACGATAGGATTGACCGATGCCTTGAATCAGGCCGGGTATCAGGCAATGGCTTGTTTGCGTGAACCCTCTTTGGGCCCGGTGTTTGGGATGAAAGGCGGGGCGACCGGCGGCGGCTACGCGCAGGTGGTGCCAATGGAAAATATTAACCTGCATTTTACCGGTGATTTTCATGCCATCAGTGCGGCCAATAATTTGCTGGCTGCCCTTGTAGATAACCATATATATCAGGGCAATGCGCTGCAGTTTGACACCGTCAGCTGGCGCCGCTGTATAGATATGAATGATCGCGCCTTAAGACGGCTCACGCTGGAAAATAATACCCATACCGGCTTTGATATCACCGTCGCCAGTGAGGTGATGGCCATTTTTTGCCTGGCGACCGATCTGGCCGATTTGACGTCTAGACTGGGAAGGATTCAGGTCGGCTTGAGTGCAGCAGGCAGCCCGATTCTGGCGAGTGACTTGCAGGCTGAGGGCGCCATGGCTGCCTTGCTTAAAGATGCTTTTCAACCCAATCTGGTACAGACCCTGGAAGGGTCGCCGGCGCTGGTACATGGGGGACCGTTTGCCAATATTGCCCATGGATGTAATTCTCTGGTGGCGACAAAGACCGCCTTGCGCCTGGCGGATTATGTGGTGACTGAAGCTGGCTTCGGTGCCGACCTCGGTGCAGAAAAATTCATGGATATCAAATGCCGCCAGTCTGGCCTGCGGCCGGATGTGGCGGTGATCGTTGCCACGGTGCGCGCCTTGAAATATCACGGGGGGGTGGATGTGGCGGACTTGAACCGCGAAAACCTTGCCGCTCTACAGGTAGGCGTGGCCAACCTTCGCAAGCATGTGACGAATTTACGCCAGCATTTCAATTTGCCGGTGGTGGTGGCGCTGAATCATTTTACCGCGGATACCGAGGCCGAAATCGCGTTAGTACAGGCAGCCGTGCAAGCCTTGGGCGCCAGTCTGCATGTCTGCCATCACTGGGCACAGGGCGGCGCCGGGGCGATTGCGCTGGCGCACGCGGTGGCTGACCAGGCCCAACAAGCATCGACGCCTTCGTTATTGTATGCAGACGATTTGTCCCTGACTGAAAAGCTAGACACTATTGCGCAAAAACTCTATGGCGCCAGCGGGGTGACCTTTAGTGTGCTGGCACAACAGCAACTTGCCCGTCTGGCAGAAGTCAGCCAGGGCCTGCCGGTGTGTGTCGCCAAAACGCAGTATTCGTTCTCGTGTGACCCCAAGTTGCGCAATGTGCCCGCGGATCATGTATTGCATGTGCGAGAGCTGCGTTTGTCGCGTGGTGCAGGCTTTGTCGTCGCTATCTGTGGAGACGTGATGACCATGCCCGGCTTGCCCAAACAGCCCGCCAGCAGCCGGATTAGCGTCGATGCAGATGGTAGAATACAGGGGTTATCCTGAAGTCTGTGTCATGCAAACGTTTAGCCAACTCGGTCAAGCCGATCAAACCATCAATAAATCCCGCTTTATCGCCCGCGCCAAGCGCTGTGAAAACGAGCGCGAACTGGCCCTGTTTTTACGTCAGTTTGCCAGCGAGCATCAAACTGCCGGCCACTTGGCGTATGCGTTTCGCATGAAAACTCCAGAGGGCATCGTCGCGCGGTTTTCAGATGCCGGTGAGCCGGCAGGCACGGCGGGTAAACCCATCATGCAAATGCTGGATGGGCAGAATTATGTCAATTGCTGTGTGGCGGTGGTGCGCTATTATGGTGGCATCAATTTAGGCACTGGCGGTTTGGTGCGCGCGTATGGTGGCACGGCCAAGCAGGCCATGGATCAAGCCGGAAACATGCCTTTCGTCGAGATGGTGCAACTGAAGATCTCAACCAGTTATAAACGGGTAGATGAACTGACCCGCGAAGTACAAAAGTGCCAGGGCGAAATTCTGGACAAGCAGTTTGATGAGGCTGTGCATTTTCTACTCAAGCTGCCCATGGATGCCGCCCAACAAATACGCGCCAAGTTTTAGTCGCGCAATAGACTGAACAACTGAGGAACCGGAGTTCGACGTGAACCAAACCCAACGACTGGATACTGCCACCTGTTTGCTCATGGTAGGGTTAATGTGGCTGGTATTGCAGGTGCAATTATTGCCCGCGTTACTGGTCGGCATGCTGGTGTTTGAGCTGATTCATGTCATTTCGCCGCTGATTGCACGCAAATTGCCGGGTAAATATGCCAAATGGCTGGCAGTCATGCTGATTGCCACGCTAGTGATCGGCCTGCTGGTTGCCTTGGGCATGGGGATTGTAACGCTGATCCGCAGTGACAGCGGCGGTTTGGCCATGTTGTTTGATCAACTGGCTAAAATCATTGAAGACTCGCGCAAAGTGTTGCCGCCTTGGCTCAACGAGCGTTTGCCTGATGATGCGATTACCTTGCAGCAAACCGTGATTGAGTGGTTACGTTCACATTCGGCAGATTGGCAATTGCTGGGCAAGGAGGCCGGGCATCATCTGGCGCATATTCTGATCGGCATGGTGATCGGGGCCATGGTCGCCTTGCATGATGTGCAAACACACGGTAACCATAAACCGCTTGCGCAAAGCCTGCTCAATCGCATCACGCTGTTTGCGCTGGCGTTTAAAAATATCGTGTTTGCGCAGGTGAAAATTTCCGCGGTCAACGCCAGCCTGACCGCGATTTACCTGATCGTGATTTTGCCGTTGTGCGGTGTACATCTACCATTCACCAAGACCATGATTGCGATTACCTTTTTGGTTGGCTTGCTGCCTGTGGTGGGCAACCTGATGTCCAATACTGTGATTGTCATAGTCAGTACCAGTCATTCCTTTGTGATCGCCATGGGCTCGCTGGCTTTTCTCATCGTCATTCACAAGCTGGAATACTTTTTAAACGCGCGTATTGTTGGCGGGCAAATCCGCGCGCACGCCTGGGAGTTGCTGGTCGCCATGTTACTGATGGAGGCCACCTTTGGGCTGCCGGGCATCGTCGCTGCGCCGGTTTACTATGCCTACCTTAAAAGCGAGTGTCGGGCACGGGAGTGGGTTTAAGGGCTGCAATGTCTGGATATTCGGTAAAAACATTAATCAGCCATGGCGGTCATGCTCAGATTTGTCAGTCTGGCCTGACGTGGTCGGAGGTTGAAACAGATGACCCGAACGGGCCATTGTGGCGGCTTAACCAGACAAGTATTCTACACACATCGCAAGGACACAAGAAATGACAGGGTTTAATCTAAAAGTATTATGGTTTGGATTGCTCATCCTGCTCATTGTCAGCATTTTGGATGCTTTTGTGTAATTGTGGCGTGTTTTTCAAGTTTAAAGTCTCTTTGGCCCCGACTCGTCGGGGCTTTTTCTTTTTGTCTTTTTGGGATAGCGCGCTGCGGTTATGGTGCTTTGGCCAGGCGGCTGCCAGTGCGCGCTTCATCGTTGAGTGTTTTTAAAAAGGCCACAATCGCGTCGATCTCCTTTGCATCCAGCGGAGCGGGGTCACCAGGCTGCTGGCCAAATGGGGCTTTCATCTCGATATTGTCTTGATACTTTTCTGGCAGGTCATTGAATTTGAGGCGCTTGCCGGTACGGTCATGCGGATACCATTTTTCTGGCGCGGTATCGCGTTCGGCATAAAAGCGCACGGCATCTCTGAGGGTGTGTACCACGCCATTATGGAAAAAGCTTTTTTTGCGCGCCACATTGCGCAGCGTCGGCACCTTAAACAAGCCACAGTACTCTGCATTCAAATCCTGTCTGGCTGGGCCGCACAAGCCGAGGTCGTAATAGTGCCGGTCATGATTTTGCGCGATGTGTGGATTGCGTGGCAGACCCAGCGCAGCATAGCCATGATCGGTAAATTGCGGCAGGGCACCATGGACGACTGCTGCCTGGTGACAACTGGTACAGTTGCCTTTGTTGGGATCCATAAATAAGCGTAGGCCTTTTTCTTCCAATGGGGTAAAGCGGGCCTGGCCTTGCATGACGTGATCAAACTTGCTGGAATAGGGCGCAAATTCTGTCGCGTCTTGCTGGTAGGTTTGCAGTGCCAATAAAACCGCATCCGTGATGGCGGCGTCGGATTGCAAGCTGGCCGTGCCAAACAACTGGCTGAACGCCTGAGGATAAGCCTTGCGTATTCTTTTGGTCAGCAGGCTCGGTGTCGAGGCCATTTCATTGCTCGAAAACAAAGGGATTTTTGCTTGCTCGGCCAGTGTATTGACGCGGCCATCCCAGGTAAAACCGCCTGCCGGACCATTATCCAGGCCAGGCTGTAAGCCTTCATCTTCCGTGTAGTGTTCTGTGAAAGGCGGGGTCGATTGCAAGTACATCAGGGTAGGCACTGCCCGCGTCCCCATTAACTGTATATGGTCACCGCCCTTTTGAACCGGCTGCGGGTTGCCTGGCGTAAACGCGTGCTGGGCCTGATGGCAGCTGGCACAGGATAACTTGCCCGAAGCCGATAGTTGCGCATCATGAAACAGACGTTTACCCAGCGCCGTCAATGCCTGAGTGCGTGAGGTGGGTGACAGTTTAATGGCCGCCTGGGGTTCTTGTACCAGCGGCGGGACTAAGGCTTCATCTTCCTGAGCTGTCAATTGCAAAGAAGAGAAGCAAAGCACGGTCAGCAATAATGTTTTCAAGTTGAGCATGGCTGTGAATGAGGTGAGTAAAAAAGCGGATAAACAGGCTGCTCATCCGCTTTGTTGGGCACAGAAATGTGATTATTTGGACTGGCGTCTGCGCAGCATCAGGCCAGTCAAGCCCAGGCCGGCCAGCATCATCGCAGTGTTGCTGGCTTCTGGGACTGCAGCGGCGGTTACGCGTACAGCCGTGCCGGACAGCGCGCTGATGGTCACACCTGCATCGGTACTTTGGAACATATTGCTGGTACTGGCGGCATCTTGTGTGTCAACCAGTGCACTGTAGCCAGTCGCGCCAAATTGACCGGAACCAAAGATGATGTCATAGCTGCCTGCGGCCAGATGAACGGTGCTGCCCAGTGAAGCGAGTTGATCGCCACCGGTCGCTGCAAAGACGGTATGTGCCAGGCTGTTGGCGCCCAGGGTGCTGCTATTCCAGTCACCGGCTCTGACGATCGCCCCAAAGATATTGCCATCGGAGAATTGGCTGAAGTTACCGCCAATGTAGGAAATATCCATGCTGCTGCTCAAGGTAAGGCGTACACCCAGATAATCCGTGTTATCGATGATGTAACTACCGAAAGCGGCAGATTCGCTCACATAGTCAGCACTTGAAAACACGATGGTAGGGGTGGCCGCAACACTGCTGTTGGATGCGAAGGTGAAGGCCAGCAGGGTGGCAAAGCCCAAAGATTTGATCATGATTCTTCTCCAGAAGTTAAGATTCAGTCAGCGCAATTGGGGATACCCAACTGCGCCGTATGTTGTAATGATTAGAATGCCAGGGCGTTGGTCAGGTCGCCCATGATGTTGGCACCATTGCTTTGCAAGGTTTCATCACGCTTTTTCAGGCCGTCCAATGGCGGCAGTGAGTAGCGGTGTGTGATAAAACGCAAGGCAGAACCGGTGTCATACTGGGTATGATCCACGGCGCCTTTTTTGGCAAAAGGTGAAATGATCAAGGCCGGAATACGTGTGCCTGGCCCGATCAAATCGCCTTTAGGAGGCACGGCATGGTCAAACTGGCCGCCAAATTCATCATAGGTAATCAATACCAGGGTGTTATTCCATTGCGGGCTGTTTTGCAACTGGCTGATGATGGTCATCACTTCATCATCCGCATTGGTGACGTTGGTATAGCCTGGGTGCTGGTTCAGGTTGCCAATCGGTTTATAGAACGACACGGCTGGCAAGGTGCCTTGTGTAATGTCATTCAACAAATCTGCACGGTCTTGCAGGTGGCTGTTACGGTAGGTGCCATGGGCCACTGGGTCAAAATTTGCATAGTAGTTAAATGGCTGGTGATGGGCCTGAAAGTCGCCATGGGTCGCATCTGCCACGCCAAAGCTGTTTGACTTGTAGACATTGCCGCGATCATTGACCGCATCATTCCAGCCGCCTGAGTACCATTTCCAGCTGATTTGCTTGCTATCCAGCAGGTCTGCAATGGTGGTGATGGTTTGTGCTGGTAAGGTGGTGGAAGCCGATGGATTGGCGTACAGCAGCTGGTTACCTGAGGCGCTGGTCACCGGCGCATTGCCACTGGGTTGGAATGGTGGCTGCATGGTGTTCACGGCGCGATAGCCATCACCCGCACCAAAGTAGTCCAATGGGGCAATATTGCCGCTCTTGAATGAGGTGTTGGTCGCGTTGGTGCCAATCGCAGAGGCGCTCATGGAGCTGTTGCGGGCCAATTGTGGCACGCCGTTGACTGGGGTAGTCAAGACGTTGAGAGAAGCTTTGTTATTGGCGACGGTATCAGCGGAAATTGCCGGTGCGCAAGCGCAGACCAGATACTGGTGGTTCAAGAATGAACCGCCGTATGCGGCCTGGTAAAAGTTATCTGCCAGGGTGTACTTTTTCGCCAGCCCCCACAGTTGCATTTTGCTACCATCAAAATAACCCATGGATAAACCACCGGCATCACTAAAGGCCGCATAAAGGTTATTCTGGCCGCCATTGATTTGCATGGCGTTCTCAAAAAAGCGGTGATACAGATCGCGGGTGATGTTGTTACCAGTCACCAGGCCATAGCCAAACTGGTCACTCGTGGCATCGACCTGAAAGGGCGCATTGGGCCACACCCCAGTGGTTTGTGCCTGGGTGATGGTCTGGCCAGCGGTGTTTTTCTGGCCATTGGCCAGCATGCCACCCCAAGCCGGTGGCAAGGTGGTCAGCGTCGTGGTGTAGTCTCGGTCTACCTGTTTGATCGCTTTAGCTTGCGGTGTATTCAGGCCGTTGGCGCCTGGATATTTGCCAAACAGATTGTCAAAACTGCGGTTTTCGAGGTAGATCACGACAAAATGCTCGATTTTGTCCAGATTTAGACGGTTGCTCAGCGCTTTATTCAGATTGCCTTTGCTGCCAGCCTCACGCACCGCTTCGGCAAGGCGATTTTGCAGCTCATCGTTTTCGGTCATCAGGCTGTCAAGGTCGGCGCCAGTGCTCGTTTGTGTGAAGTCAGCTTCGAGCTGTGATCCGCTGACGTGTAGTCTGGCGGCCAGACGATCGCGTGCGGTCATGTAATCAAGATTGCTGCCTTCCATGAGCGCCAGGATTTCGGTGCTCAACGCACTGACAACGGTCGTGTTTTCGGCAGCTGCGCGGTACACAGACTTCCCTGCTTGCGCCACCAGAGCACCATGGCCTGCCAGGTTAAACTCGCCGTTGGCATTGGTCTGTGTGCTGACTTCACCGCTGTCACAGCGAGCATTCAGGTTGGCGTCAATGCAAACCAGGGTATTGGCAAGCTTGGCGCCATGCAAGCCGATCACAACACCAGAGGTGCTGGCCGCGGCGAAAGCTGGTCCGCTTAAGGCCATCCATACTGCAGCAGAAATTGGTAACAAACGAAAAAAATTCATAAATCATCCCCATATCAAGAGCACAAGAACAATTCTTGAGCCCGGAAATCGTAACCTGGCTGTGTAACAGGCATTCAGTGGTCCTGCGCCCGAAACGTAGCTCATCATGACTAGTGGGCGTGATGGTTTTATGAAGGTTGCGTGAACCCAACACTGGCTTACATTTTTTAATGTTTTAGGGGGTGTTGAACAGCTTAAAACTAGTCAGGCATGTCACATAAATTTCATGTTTCCGTAACCTGTCTGACACAGAGTTTTTCAAGAATGCATGGGCTAACACAAGCAAATGACTTGTGACATGACAAGCACTTAACCGTGTACAAAAACGTAATATAACCATCTGCGAGAGGATGAATGATGACATTGAAACCTTGGCTCATGGCTGGGTTGATGGGAGCGACTTTGCTCTCTCAAGCACACGCCGCTGAATTAATCCAAAATGGTGGCTTCGAGGTGCAGGGCGTAGACGCCTATGACATCGTCGGCTGGCAAGTGGCTGAAGCTGGCATCCTTGGTAGCGTACTGGCACAGCAAGGCACCACGACTGAAGTCACCGGAAACACCACCGTTGGCGCTTATCAGGGCACACATTACGGTTTGCTTGATAATAACGGCCTGGCCAGCAACATCTTGTATCAAAACTTTACGACGTCGGCGGTCAGCCAGGCGACCTTGACCTTCCAAATGTTTGTCAACAATCAGTCAGTCAGCAGTGCTGTCGATGCAGGTGGCCTTGATTACACCGTTGACGCAACCGATCATCCAAACCAGCATGTCCGTGTGGATATCTTAAAGGCGGGCAGTGATCCTTTTTCTACCAGCCAGGGCGATGTCCTGCAGAGCCTGTATCTGGGCGGTGCCAATGGCACGCTGGCTGCCAACAACTACCTGAGCTACCAGTTTGACCTGACCTCCATCCTGTCTGGCGGTGGCCAATTCATGTTGCGCTTCGCCAGTGTCGCCAACCAGGGTTCTCTTCAACTGGGCGTAGACAATATTAGCTTGCAAACGGCTTCTGCAGTCCCTGAAGCGGATACCAATGCCTTGATGCTGGTGGGGCTTGGTTTGATTGCCGCCATTATGCGTAGACGCGCACAATAACTTATAACGAATATCTTTGAGGAAACAATCATGCAACTGTTTAACTTAAAACGTACTGCTCTGTTGGCCATGCTGCTGGGTACACAAGTCTCCCTGACACAACCTTTGATGGCTGAGGAAAACGCCCAGTTCTGGCTCAACGATGGCGCAGCAAGCCTGAGCGACAGTAAAAAACTGGTACCGAATGCACGCAAAGCCAAAAACGTGATTTTGTTTGTCGGCGACGGTATGGGGATTTCGACGGTCACTGGCGCGCGTATTTTTGAAGGTCAGCTCAAAGGCAAGGATGGTGAGCGCAACAAACTGTCTTTTGAAGAGTTCCCTTATGTGGCCCTGTCCAAAACTTATTCGACCAACCAGCAGACCTCTGACTCTGCACCGACCATGACCGCCATCATTTCTGGCGTGAAAACCAATGACGGCATCATTTCATTGAACCAGTCTGTTCCGCGCAATGAGGCTAACCCTGCCGTGATCAATGCGAATAAAGTAACCACCCTGCTGGAACAGGCCGAGCAAGCTGGCAAAGCCACCGGTGTGGTGTCGACTGCCCGTATCACGCATGCCACCCCGGCAGCCACCTATGCACATATTTCCAACCGTGACTGGGAAGCCAATGCTAACCTGTCAGCGGCGGCGGCTAGCAATGGCGTCAAGGATATTGCTGCACAACTGATTGATAACTTTGGTAATGGCAAGCTTGGCGATGGCGTTGATGTCGTCTTTGGCGGTGGCCGTAGTTACTTTTTGCCTAACAGTATTAAAGATATCGAAGGCGCCAAAGGCCGCCGTACCGATGGCCGTAACCTGACGCAAGAATATGTGAACAAGTTTGGTGGCGTCTATATCGAAAATCAATCGGCATTCAATGCCTTGAATCCAGCCACGACCAATAAAGTCTTGGGCTTGTTCAACCCCTCCCACATGGAATACGAGCAAGACCGTCCGAACGATATCGCTGGTGAGCCTTCTTTGGCAGAGATGACGGGCAAGGCCATCGACATTTTGAAGAAAAACCAGAATGGCTTCTTCCTGATGGTGGAAGGTGGCCGGATTGACCATGCTTCTCATGCAGGCAATGCTTACCGTACCTTTAAAGATGCGGTGGCGCTGTCAGATGCGGTGCGTGAAGCGGCTTCCAAAGTGAATCTGAACGACACTTTGATTATTGTCACAGCTGACCATAGCCACACCCTGACCATAGGCGGCTATCCAAAACGTGGTAACCCGATTTTGGGTAAAGTGGTTGAGCCAGGTAAAACCACGCCAACCCTGGCGGCTGATGGCAAGCCTTACACCACCGTGAGCTTTGCCAACGGCCCAGGCTATCACACTAACTCACCAGGTGATGCGGTTTACAATGAGGCGATTGCTGCAGGCCGCGTGGTCGACATGTCAGGCGTGGATACTGAGGACCCAGATTTCCACCAGGAGGCACTGGTGCCACTGAGCTCTGAAACGCATGCTGGTGAAGAGGTTGCGATTTATGCCGTCGGCCCTAAAGCCTATCTGGTCCATGGGGTACAAGAGCAAAGCTACATTTATCAAGTCATGAAAGATGCATTCGGTTTTTAATCGACTGTCTTTAGAATAGACCTGAACATCAATTGGTTTAACAGTGGGGCAGCGCAAGCTGCCCTCTGCCTTTAGTAAGAAATGGAATCATCATGAGATTGAAACAAACCGCTGGCTGTTTTGCGCTGGTGATGGCGATGATAAGCGCTGGCGCGCAGGCCGAAGAAATCATCACTGCACGCTATGACACCGTGCAGTGCGCCTTGCCATGCCAGGCCGATGCCGCCAAGCACTTGCAATGGTGGCTGATGCGTGACCAGGATGAGGTGGAAATTCGTCAGTTGTATCAAAATGGCGAGCCAGCTCACCACAGCAGCTTGTGGCAGAAAAAACCGGGTGGGCAATTCAGCTATATTTACCTGATGCATGACGAGCAGCGCACCATTGATTACAGCGATGTGGATTTAAAACTGCTGGCGATCAAAATGGATGAAGCCACATGGCAACTGAAGACGCAATTGGTCACCGATGCCGAGTTGGCCAGCCTGCAAAAAGTGGCAGACGAAGCCAGCGAACAGTATGGCTATGCTATTGAGAAGTACAGTGGCACCTTGGGCAACGGGATCCGTAGTCAGGTCTGGTGGATTCCAGCCTTGAAATTGCCCTACAAGGTCGAATATACCTATCCACAACACACGGTCAGCATACAGTTGCAGGCGTTGCAACCGGCAGCCAAGCCTGGTCAGCCCGTCGAAATCGCGCCCAAAACCTCTTTGACTGCGTTGAGCCAGTACCAGCATGTAGATTATGCCGATTTGGGCGATATGGAACACAACCCTTCCGAAATGCAATGGCTGGCCAAAGCGCACGATGCGCCTGGCTTGCAGTCGCATCATCATTAGTCGCGTCGGCCTGATCGCTAGCGATGTCTGGACTGCATGCCCAGGCATCGCAAAGAATACGTGTTGATTGCTCTGATCGCATGGCGCATGCGATGGGCTTGCCGCCCGGCGGCCGAATTTGCAGCCGGGCAGTGTGGCCCTCCCAGTCATCGGCTATAATGCCTGCATGACGTTTCAAATTATTCAGCTTCTTTTATTAGTGGTGATTATTGCCATGCTGGTGTGGCAGTCTCGCAGGCAACAACAGGCTGCGCAGCAGGCGCTGGCACAGTTACTGGCGCAGCAGCTTGAAGAGAAACACCGCATGATGATGCAGGAGATGCACCAGTCACTCAATCATCTGGCTGATCGCTTGCAAAGCCTGAATACCGACCAGCAAGACCGTTTGCGGGCGCAATTGTCGCAAGAGCTGACCGCGACGCGTGAAGCGATGCAGGCGTTACAGGTTGCCCAGCGCGACCACTTGAGCCAGAGCACTGAACAACTCAGCCTGAGCTTGCGTAATGGCTTGTCCGAGCAGGGCATTGCCCAGCAAAACTTGCTTAAAACCGCCTTGCAAACAACGACTCAAAGCTTGACGCAAAGCATTGAAGCACTGACCAAAGTCGTCGATGGCCGCCTGGAGGAGATGAGTGGCAAGGTGTCTATTCGCCTGGAAGAAGGGTTCAAGAAAACTAACGAGACCTTTGTGAGTGTGATGGAGCGACTGGCCACCATTGATGAGGCCCAAAAGAAAATTGATGGTCTCAGTGTGAATGTGGTCAGTTTGCAGGAACTGTTGGGGGATAAGCGCAGCCGCGGTGCTTATGGGGAAGTGCAACTGGAAGGGCTGATCCGCAATGTGTTGCCCAATAGCAGTTTTGCCATGCAACATACGCTGAGTAACGGTGCACGCGTGGATTGTGCTTTATTTTTGCCCGAGCCAACTGGCACAGTGGCCGTTGACAGTAAATTTCCGCTGGAAAACTACCATCGCATGATAGATAGCAGCCAGGGCGATCTGGTGCAGGCGCAAGCCGCCAAGCTGTTCAAGGCTGACATCAGAAAACACATTGATGATATCAGCAGCAAATACATCATCGCCAACGAGACCTCCGATGGCGCGGTCATGTTTATCCCGGCTGAAGCGGTGTTTGCCGAGATTCATGCCTATCATAGGGATGTGGTCGATTACGCGATGCAGAAACGCGTGTGGCTGGTGTCGCCGACCACCCTGATGGCGGTGCTCAATACGGCACGCGCAGTGCTCAAAGATGTGGAGATGCGCAAACAGGTGCATATCATCAAAGACGAGCTGGGCAAATTAAGTAAAGATTTTGACCGCTTTGATACCCGCATGAAAAAACTGGCTGATAATATCCGGCAGGCGCATGAAAATGCGCAAGACGTGCATATCAGCAGCCAGAAGATTTCCAGACGCTTCGCCCAGATTGAAAAAGTCGAGCTGGCAGAGGCTGGTCTGGAAACGCTGGAATTGCTGGACGAATTAGACGAGGTTGGAAAGAGCACCCCTACATGAAGATCACCATTTTATATTTTGCACGCATCAAAGAGGTGGTGAATTACTCCTCTGAAGACGTAGAGCTGCCGGATGAGATAGAAACCATCGTCGCACTCAAGTCCTGGTTGTCTGGCCGCGGCGAGACCTGGCAAAAACTGTTTAACGGTAGCGGGGTGGTACGTGCGGCTATCAATCATGAGCTGGTCGATGATATGGCAACCTTTGATGAAGGTGATGAGGTGGCGTTTTTTCCACCTGTGACCGGAGGCTGATTTGAGCAAGCCACCATTTCTGGATATTTCTGTTCAGTCTGAGGATTTTGACCTGGCCAGCGAGTTGCAGCGCTTGCGTCTAGCCTCGCCAGAGGCCGGTGCGCTGGTGAATTTTGTCGGCTGGGTAAGAGAGCACGCCAGTGAGGGTCAGTTAAGCCAGATGTTAATCGAACATTATCCTGGCATGACCGAAAAGGCCTTGCAGGGTATTGCGCAACAGGCGGCCAGTCGCTGGCCATTGCTCGGGGTGCGTATCATCCACCGTGTCGGCCTATTGGCTGCTCAGGCGCAGATTGTGCTGGTGGCCGCTACCAGCTTGCACCGCCAGGCAGCCTTTGAAGCCTGTGCCTTTATGATGGACTATTTAAAGACCGATGCGCCGTTCTGGAAAAAAGAAATCGGCGCGTTTGGCGAACACTGGGTAGAAGCCCGTGCCTCTGATGAACAAGCAAAACAACAATGGAAACAGCCCTAAATGATGCAAGTCCTCAGTCCTGAAGAAATGACCGTTTCCTACAAACTGTCACCCATGTCATTTGAGTCCACCGCCGACCTGCTGGATGCGAGTGAGCTTAGCCTGACCGACTACGGCTGGAAACTACAGCCAGAAGCACAGAAAACACTGATGATGGGCCTGTCGCTGCAACAGGATGGCTGTAATGTGCTGGTGCTGGGGACGCCTGGTTCTGGTCGAGCCGGACTCACACTGGCGGCGATGAAAGCCTCTGCCATGACCGGGATTGATACCACGCTGACCGACCTGGTGGCGCTGTATGATTTTAGCCAGCAATCCTGCGCCAACTACATCAAGCTGCCGGCCGGGCTGGGCGCCCAGTTGCGGACTGTGATGGAGTCGTTTATCAAGTCGCTGGTGGCAGAGATGCAGCAATGGGTGGATGCCAATGGCCAGGTCAATTTTTCGCAGGCCGAAACCTGGCTTGAGGAGCGCGTGGATGGTTTGCGCTCGCAATTAAGCAGTGCCAAGTTATCGCCATTTTTTAATCTGATCAAACCCGAGGTGCTGGGGTATTTGCAAGCCTGGCAGCAAGTCGGCAGTGAGGGCGACAGCGGCACTGACGGCTTGGTCAATGACGGCTTCTTATCGCGTTTTCGGGTAAATCTGCTGGTCGATCAGCGCGCTAACCTTACCTCCGGCATCAAGCAGCCTGTGGTTGAGGACAAAGACCCCGGCTTTGCCGCCTTGTTTGGCATGCTGGAAACTGCCGCAGGGGAATCGGCGCAATGGCCGGAGTTCTTACGCTTGCGTGCCGGCAGTGTGCACCAGGCCGATGGAGGCATGTTGCTGCTGCATTTACGTGATCTGATGCAAGACGAAGGCAACGGCAGCGCCTTGCTCGAAAAGCTTTACCGTCTCATGCGTAACCGCGAGGTGCAGATTGAAGACTGGGCAAACCATGCGCAGCAAGGGGCTGGTGGCAATCGTCATGGCGCCTTGCCGGTCCATGTCAAAATTGTCATGATTGCCAGCCGCGAAGATTATTACGACTGTCTTGAAGCACAGCCCGATTTCTTTGACTTCTTTCCGGTAAAAGTCGAATTTGAGGACCGCGTTGCCGCCACACTAGACAATTATGCCTGGGTGGCCGGCTATATTGCGCGTAAATGCCAGCAACAGGTGATGCCGCATTTTACGAGCGCGGCGGTGAATGTGCTGTTGCAGTTCATGCACAGGCTGGAAGAGGACCAAGGCCGTATCAGTACGCGCTTTGTGCATCTGGATCAGCTCATGCATGAGAGTGCTGCGGTGGCTGCTGAAGCACGTCTGGTGACCGATGCGCATGTCAAGCAGGCCCTGTCTGCGCGCTTGTTGCGTCAGCAGTTTTTTGAAACACAGATTCGTGACTCGATTATTGATAATGAGTTATTGATACAGGTGCATGGCAGTGTGGTCGGGCAGGTCAATGGCCTCACGCATATCGAGTTGGGCGATGCCAGTTTTGGTTCGCCTATCCGGATTACCGCCCGTTGTTATCCAGGCCGCAGTGGCGTGATCAATATTGACCGCGAAGTGAATATGAGCGGCCCTACGCATGACAAAGGCATTTATATTCTGCAAAACTGGCTCAGTGCCAGTTTTTGGGCGTTGGCACCGTTGAGCCTGAACGCTTCGCTGGTGTTTGAGCAAGAATATAATGGCGTAGAAGGCGACTCTGCCTCCTGTGCCGAATTGTTTGCGCTGTTATCTGCGCTGACTGGCTTGCCGATCAAGCAAGGCATGGCCGTCACCGGCGCCCTCAACCAGTTTGGCGAAGTGATGCCGATTGGTGGCGTCAATGAAAAAATCGAGGGCTATTTCCGCGTCTGCCAGGCCTTGGGCTTAAACGGCGAGCAGGGTGTTATTATCCCCAAACGTAACCAGCGTCACCTGCTGCTGGATGAGACCGTCGTCACGGCCGTGAATAATGGCATGTTCAAAATTATTGCTATTGACCATGTGCTGGAAGGCATTGCCCATCTGACCGACTGCGAAGCCGGCGTGCAAGAGGCGGATGGCACCTATCAGGGTGATACGCTCATGGCACGCGCGCAAGCTGCACTCGCCAGCTACCGGCAAACGCTGGAACGTAATCAGGCACGTATGGCCTATATCCAGCAACAACAAGACCATCAACATTTCTGATTTATGCCACGCACGCATCACCGCAAGCAAGAGGCACCGCCAGAAAAAGACGACGGTTGCCGTCTAGACAAATGGCTATGGGCCGCCCGTTTTTTTAAAACACGCAGTTTGGCGGCCGACGCTGTCGAGGCCGGCAAGGTGCGCATTGATGGCGACCGCGCCAAAAATGCACGCGAAATGAAGCCTGGCATGCGCGTGAGTATTAAAAACAAGGATATGCAGATAGAGGTGGAAGTGCTGGCGCTCAGTAATGTACGGCGCGGCGCGCCCGAAGCCGCCTTGCTATACCGCGAGACTGAAGAAAGCCAACGAATACGCCAGCAGATGAAAGAGAGCGGTGCGGAGCATTTTGCCGAGCGCGACCGTGGCATGGGGCGTCCGACCAAGCGTCAAATGCGCGATATTCAGCGCTTTACTGGACGCGGTTAGTCTAGCTTGGCCTGCGGGCGCCATTGCTAAGGCCGGTTTTTGCCACCGCCTGTGCCCGGCAAGAAACATCCAGTTTCTGGAAAATGCGTTTGAGATGGTTTTTGACCGTATTGGCACTGATATGCAGGATCATGCCTATCTCCAGATTGGTTTTGCCACTGCGCACCCAATGCAGAATCTCCTGCTCGCGGTCTGATAACCCGCCTTGCGCCATACTGTCCAGCAGGTCCTCGTCTTTAATCACCGGTTTCAGGTGTCCAATACGGCGGATCGCCGCATCCAGGTGCGGCATGATCATGCCCAGCATCTGGTCTGGCACATGAAACTCTTTGGTGCGGTCAAAAAACACATAAATACAGTCTGATTTGCCACGGGTATCGCGTACGCCATACACCATGAGCGAATGCATTTTTATCAACTGCTGCGTGAACGGGTTGGGCGACTGTGCATGAATGCCCGTGGCATCAAAACGGTTAATCACAAACCATTTTTCGTCGTTTTCTACCCAGCGTTTGTACAGGTTGCACATCAGGTAGTTCACAATGGCAGAGTCTTCCAGTAAGCGCTGGGTAGACATTTCCGGGATTGCAGAAGAGACATCAAAATGCAGTTCGCCGGTGCTGAAGTCGCCCCACGCTGCCAATAGCGCATCGTGCCGCATCAGTGGATGAATGTCTTGTTTCAGCCATTGAAAGAATTCAATATGCCGTTTAATCGCATATGATTTCTGTATGGCTTGCAAAATGCCTTCCCAATGGGTTTGTTTTTTTTGTACCAGCATGCAATGACCTCAAACGGTAATGAGCAGGGCAGCATTGCCCGATGTTTCATGGTTTAAGGGTTTTACGGCATAGGCTGGCAATTCTTTAACCATGCATGTGGGAATCCTTGCAAAGTGCGCACTTGATATGGCGCAAGGGTTGAACGATTTGGCCACATCGTTTTCCTACTACTTGGGGCCTTAAGGTAAAATAAGGCTGGTGTGATGAGATGGCTTTAAGGTCCAGACATTCATGGGTATTCTGAAAAAACTTCCTGGTGGCGTGCGTTACCCTAGCTATAAAGAATGGCAGCTGCTCAAGAAACTGCCTAAATGGTGGCTATTGGGGAGCGTGGTGTTTGCTGCCCCCATTGCTTATGACTGGTGGCAGTCAGGTGATTTGCTGGCTCATGACCTGGAACGCAACTCGATGTTTTTGGGCTTGCTGTTTACCTTCTGGTTCTTTATCGGTGCCGCCATGATAGGCCTGATCGTGATCATTATCATGAAGGGGCCTGGCTACGTCGCTGACCCTTATTACCTGCCAAAAGAAGACAAATCCCTAGAGAATCCGCCTAAAACATAATCGCTTCTTGATCAATCCTTCAAAAAGGGTTTATAATCGCGTGCTTTGCAACCTTGCCACACTTTGATCAGGCATTCTTAAGTTTGATCCGAAGGTGGCTTTAACCATAAGGAAATCTCATGCGACACTATGAAATCGTGTTTATTGTTCACCCTGACCAGAGTGAACAAGTGCCTGCGATGATTGAGCGTTACCGCGCACAAATCACAGGTAATGGCGGCAACATCCACCGTCTGGAAGACTGGGGCCGTCGTCAACTTGCCTATCCAATCCAAAAAGTACACAAAGCGCACTACGTGTTGATGAACATCGAGTGCAGCCAAGAAGTGCTGGAAGAGTTGGAGCATGGCTTCAAATTTAATGATGCTGTATTACGTCACCTGACCATCGCGACGAAAACAGCGGTCACCGCACCAAGCCCAATGATGAAAGAGGAAAAATCCAAAACCATCGTTGGTGACGCACCTGCTGCTAGCACAGAGGCGGCTGC
Source organism: Methylophilus sp. YYY-1 (assembly GCF_029132825.1). Taxonomy (NCBI): domain Bacteria; kingdom Pseudomonadati; phylum Pseudomonadota; class Betaproteobacteria; order Nitrosomonadales; family Methylophilaceae; genus Methylophilus; species Methylophilus sp. YYY-1. Next base: position 663,520 of record NZ_WOVG01000001.1, on the reverse strand, counting down.
TTAAGTGTTGTGAATACGCTGGTGATTGCAGCGACGGTTCAAGCAGTTGAAACGTTGCGATACACACCGGCGGGCTTGCCCTTGTTGCGATTGCAATTGCAACATGATTCAGAGCAGCTAGAGGCTGGGATGAATCGGAAGGTGCAGTGTCAGTTACCCGCAGTGATTATTGGTGAAAAAGCCAATCTGCCATTGCAAAACGGCGATCAGATCAAAGTGAAGGGTTTTCTGGCACAGCGCAGTGCAAAAAGCACACAAGTGGTACTGCACATACAAGAGTTACAGCGAATACAGTATTAAAGAATTTAAGGAGTTTCACATGGCAAGAGATATGTACAAACGTCGCCGTTACTGCCGTTTTAGCGCAGAAGGCATCAAAGAAGTTGACTACAAAGACGTAGATCTGTTGAAAGATTTCGTTTCTGAAAACTTCAAAATCATCCCAGCCCGTATGACTGGTACCAAGGCTAAATACCAACGTCAATTGACAACCGCGGTAAAACGCGCACGTTTCCTGGCGCTGATGCCTTACACAGACAAACACCCAGGTTAATCGGCGGCTTAGGAGAACAACATGCAAGTAATCTTATTGGAAAAAGTAGCAAACCTGGGTTCCCTGGGTGACGTGGTTAAAGTGAAAGACGGTTACGGCCGCAACTTCCTGATCCCACAAGGTAAAGCAAAACGCGCGACCGAAGCGAACAAGGCAGTGTTTGCTGCTCAGCGTGCCGAGTTAGAAAAACAACAGGCAGACCTGTTGGCCGCAGCGCAAGCGCGTGGCGAAAAACTGGCTGGTTTTGTACTGACAGTCGCTCAAAAAGCGGGTGTGGATGGCCGTCTGTTCGGTTCCGTGACTAACATGGACATCGCTGAAGGCTTGCAAGCACAAGGCCACGAAGTGAAAAAAGCTGAAGTGCGCCTGCCAAACGGCCCACTGAAGACCATTGGTGATTTCGCTGTCAGCGTGGCATTGCACCACGACGTAGTGGTTGATATCACTGTGACTGTGACGCCAGAAGCCTAATCAGGCATCTGCATGCATGACAAGAAAAGGCTACTTCGGTAGCCTTTTTGCTTTTTTGCCACAAAGCGTTATTTGATAACGTACCAATAAAGTACATGAGGTTTTTCTCTGTCTCCTCTGCGATCTCTGTGGCTAAAGTATTTTTAATCTTTCATCTGTTCTGAAACCCAAAAATGCCAGTCAGCTTTTCGGTATAATCGCCAGATGGCTGATGAACAACTCGAATTCTTAAAACTCCCTCCACATTCCATTGAAGCTGAGCAGTCCGTGCTGGGCGGCCTGTTGCTGGATAACGAAGCGCTGGACAAGATAGCCGATATTCTGGCCCCGCAGGATTTCTACCAGCATGACCATAAATTGATTTATGAACATATCGCACGGCTGATTGAGCGCAACCAGCCAGCCGATATTGTGACGGTTGCTGAATCGCTTGAAAACAGTGGTGAGTTGACCACGGTTGGCGGTGTGGCTTATCTGGGCGCGCTGGCGCAAAATACGCCCACCGCTGCCAATATCCGCCGCTATGCCGAAATTGTGCATGAGCGCTTTGTCATGCGCCAACTGGTCGCAGTGGGCACTGATATTGCCGAAAGTGCTTACCAACCGAATGGTCGCGATGCACAGCAGTTACTGGATGAAGCCGAAGCCAAGATTTTCCAGATTGCCGAAGGCGGTAACCGCAAGAGCCAGGGCTTTTTGGGCATGCAAGTGCTTTTGCCACAAGTGGCTGACCGCATTGACTACCTGTACTCACGCGAAAATCATTCTGATGTGACGGGGATCCCCACCGGCTTTACCGATCTTGACTCCATGACCTCCGGCCTGCAAGGCGGTGACATGGTGATTATTGCCGGTCGTCCGTCCATGGGTAAAACCGCGTTTGCAATTAATATTGCTGAGAATGTCGCGCTTGAGACCAATAAAGCGGTCGCTATTTTCTCGATGGAGATGGGGGCAACACAGCTGACCACGCGTATGATCGGCTCAATTGGCCGCCTCGACCAGCACAAAATGCGTAATGGTAACCTTGAGGATGAGGACTGGGAAAAGCTAACCACCGCGCTGGGCAAATTGAACGAGGCGCCGATTTATATTGATGAAGGGGCCGGCTTAAGCAGCTTTGACGTGCGGGCGCGTGCCCGTCGCTTGCATCGGCAAACAGGTGAACTTGGTCTGATTGTGATCGACTATTTGCAGTTGATGAGCTCACCAGCCGGCCGCCAGGGCGAAAACCGTGCAACCGAGATTTCAGAAATTTCACGTTCGCTGAAGGCATTGGCCAAAGAACTCAATGTGCCGCTGATTGCGATTTCGCAGCTTAACCGTAGCGTGGACCAACGGCCAGACAAGCGCCCGGTGATGAGTGACTTGCGCGAATCCGGCGCGATTGAACAAGATGCTGACTTGATCATGTTCGTGTATCGCGATGAGTATTACAACCCGGACAGTGCCGAAAAAGGCACTGCCGAAATTATTATTGCAAAACAGCGTAACGGCCCGATTGGCCGGGTGCGCCTGACCTTTATGGGTGCGCATACGCGCTTTGCCGACTATGCCAATGCGGCCTACATGCCGGACGAGTATTAATGCGTCCGATTGTTGCTCATCTGTCTTTAGCTGCGCTTAGACACAATCTGGCGCAGGTCAAACGTTACGCGCCAGCTGCGAAGATCATCTCCGTTGTCAAAGCTAATGCTTATGGTCACGGTTTGCTCAATGCGGCACAAGGGCTCAGCGAAACAGATGCTTTCGCTGTGCTCAATCCTAGTGAAGCCATCGCGTTGCGTGAAGCGGGTTATACGCAGCCCATATTGTTACTTGAAGGGGTGTTTGCGCCCGAGCAATTGCTTGAGGTCGACAGATACCGGCTGGATATTGTCGTGCACCAGATGCAGCAGATTGCCTGGTTGCAGCAGGCCGCATTGAGTGCCCCCATTCGAGTGTTTCTCAAGTTAGATAGCGGCATGCACAGGCTTGGCTTGTCGCCAGCCGAGTATCCGCAGGCGTTATCTGCTCTTGCTGCATGCGCCAATGTGTGCGAGATCGTCATGATGACGCATTTTGCCAATGCGGATCTCGCGGATGGCGTTGAGCAGGCCATGCACACCGTGGAGGCGGTCATGGCCAATCAGCCTTATGCGCGCTCCCTGGCGAATTCGGCTGCCGTGATTCAGCAGCCGCAAACCCATGCCGATTGGGTGCGGCCTGGGATCATGTTGTATGGTGCCTCGCCGATTGCCGACCAGCATGCTTCCATGCTGGGCCTGAAACCTGTCATGACCTTGCAGTCCGCTATTATCGCCTTGCAGTCAATTCAGGCCGGTGAAAGTGTCGGATATGGCAGCTTGTTTACCGCAGATCAGCCGACCAAGGTCGGGATTGTCGCCTGTGGTTACGCCGACGGCTATCCCCGACATGCGCCAACAGGGACGCCGATTGCCGTTAATGGTCAATTGACCCGTACGCTAGGGCGCGTGTCTATGGATATGCTGGCGGTAGATGTCACCGGTATCCCTGACGCAACCGTTGGCAGCATTGTGGAATTATGGGGTGAGCAAGTCCCTGTAGATGAGGTTGCGCAAGCAGCGGGGACCATAGGCTACGAATTATTATGTGCGGTCACCGCCAGGGTCCCGTTCAAGCACTATGGCTAAAGCAAAAACACAATACACCTGCACCGAATGCGGTGCCACTGAGCCTAAGTGGCAAGGGCAGTGCCCGAGCTGCCATGCCTGGAACACGCTGGTAGAGACGGTGCCAGAAGCGGCAACGACAAGCCGGTTTGCCAGTCTGGCGCCAACGGCCCAATTACAAAAACTGGCTGATGTTGAAGCGCAGGATGTGTCCCGTCAGGCGACCGGCATTACCGAGTTTGATCGGGTGCTGGGGGGCGGGCTGGTGGCGGGCGGTGTGGTCCTCATCGGTGGCGATCCTGGCATTGGTAAATCGACCTTGTTGCTACAAACCGTGTGCAAGGTTTCGCAATCGCTCAAAGCGTTTTATATCAGCGGTGAGGAGTCTGCGCAGCAGATTGCCATGCGGGCACATCGCCTGGGGCTGGATGCGAGCCAGGTCGATGTGCTGGCGGAAATCAATCTCGAAAAAATCAGCCAGGTACTGCAGCAGCATCAGCCGGACGTGGTGGTGATAGACTCGATTCAGACCGTGTATTCCGAGGCTTTGCAGTCTGCACCAGGCTCGGTGGCGCAAGTGCGTGAATGTTCTGCGCAACTCACTCGGGTGGCCAAGCAACTTGGGATCAGCATGATTCTGGTTGGTCATGTGACCAAAGAAGGCTCGCTGGCGGGCCCGCGTGTGCTGGAGCACATTGTCGACAGCGTGCTGTACTTCGAGGGCGACCAGAATTCGAGTTTCAGGCTGATTCGCGCGTTTAAAAACCGGTTTGGTGCGGTCAATGAACTCGGTGTGTTTGCCATGACCGAAAAGGGTCTGCGCGAAGTCAGCAATCCTTCCGCCTTGTTTTTATCGCACCATGAATCACCAGTACCTGGCTCTTGTATCACTGTCACGCAAGAAGGCACACGGCCTTTGCTGGTCGAAATCCAGGCGCTGGTGGATACGGCACATGCGCCCAATCCCAAGCGCTTGTGTGTGGGCCTGGAGCAGAACCGGCTGGCTATGTTGCTGGCAGTGTTGCATCGACATGCAGGCGTGGCCTGTTATGACCAGGATGTATTTATCAATGCCGTCGGTGGTGTCAAAATCAGTGAGCCTGCGGTGGATCTGGCAGTGTTACTGGCGATTGTTTCATCGTTGAAAAACAAACCGTTGCCAAACAAGCTGATTGTCTTCGGTGAAGTGGGCTTGGCAGGCGAAGTGCGACCCGTGCAGCGGGGCCAGGAACGTCTTAAGGAAGCTGCCAAACTGGGCTTTACCCATGCCATTATCCCCAAAGCAAATGCGCCCAAAGGCGGCATTGCCGGTATGCAGGTTGAGGCTGTGGATAGGCTGGAGCAGGCCATAGACGTCATGCGTGCATAAAAAAATGGCAACGATAGATGGGAGTCCTATCGTTGCCTAAGGATGAGGTTGCCCAGAAGAGGGTAGGCAACCACAGGGAAGTCGGTTCACTTAAGCGGCTTGATGGCCGTGTCAAAAAAACTCGTTTTGATTCGGGTTATCTGTCTTTAGTTTTTCTATATTTCTGGCTGTTCTTTGTTTTACAGACGGATCAAGCGCTAATTGATCCTGGGTAAGTTGGCGTTGGCTCAGTTTCTCCTGGCAATCGCGCAAAGCCTGCTCGTCATCAGCCAAACGGATGCACTCTGCATGCTCGCCCAGTTGTTTGAGGATGCGTACTTTTTCCCCTGTCAGGTTTGCGTAATCTTCTGTCGGTAATATATCTGAAGCGAAGATTGACATGTGGACGAATAAGCCGGTGGCCATGACGGTCGCATATTTCATGCTTAACTCCTTTCAATCAATGACATTGAAAACAGTATAAAAACCCCACGGGGTTCTGTCAGTTACAAAGGCCGCGTATTTTGTAGGCATTTGTAGCGAGTTCGATACAGAGCAAGTATCGCGTGCATCACCAATAATTTTAATTTATATAAAAGTAATTGTCATAAAAATTTAATGCAACTATTCCTACAAAATGTAGGCCGAAATAAAGTCAGATTCACAAAAATATGACAATAAGATGACGATATGTATTAAAGGAGAAAAAATAATGAAAAAAATCATTTTTCTTTTGCCACTGTTAATGACGGCTTGTGCCAGTGTCAGCCCGCAGCAATATACAGGCAACAATGGTAAAACGGGCTATACCCTGACATGCAGTGAATTCAACACGACCTGGGAGCAATGCCAGCGCAAGGCGGGTGAACAGTGTGCCGGGGGTTATGAGCTAGACAAACGTTTGTCTTACACCGAAACCTTCCCTGATAGTGGTGATGGGATTTACAGACCAGCGAATAATCACCTGGCGGTGGTGTGTAAAGGCTAATCGCCTGTCTTGGCGCTGCTAGCCCAGTAATCGGGTAATTGCTTGCGCAGCGGCCTCGCCGCTACGGATCGCACTTTCTATGGTGGCCGGATAAGGGCTCGCGACATAGTCTCCGGCTAAAAAGATGCGGGCATGTGCGGTTTGAGGGCCAGGTCGCTTTAAAGCCGGGCTGCAACTGAAGGTGGCGCGTTTTTCTGTGATGATTTTTGTCCACAGAGGCGTTTGCTGCAATGCCATGTCGTAGTTGCCGAGCGCAGCATTAATCTCATTAAGGCAATGTGTGACCAGGACGGCCTTGTCCATCTCAAAGGGCGCATGCGCACTGATGACTACGGCGAGCAAGCCGGCCTGGTCACAGCACTGCCCGCGGTCAAATACCCATTGCACCCAGCCGCCGCATAAGCCCATGATGGGGTGCGGCAAGCGCACCTGATCGCTGAATTGCAGGTAAATGGTGGTAATGGGTTGATACTCGCGCCAGGGCAGCGTAGGTGCGCCTGCGATGGTTTTCAGTTGGTGTGGTCCGACCGCAAGCACCACCGCATCAAACACTTCTTGTTGCTGATGCGTCAGCTTGCAACCATGCTCAAAAGCCTCGATGGCGGTGACAGTGGTCCCCAGCCTGACTGCAACCCCCTGTGTTTGTAACTGCGTTAACAGCGGCTGAATAAGGGCGGTGGACAAATCAGATCTAGCCACCAGAAAGTCACTGTCCTGACGACGATGCTGAAAACTATCCCTGAGTACATTTAAAAATACCTGTGCACTGGCAAGCGCTAGCGGCGTGTTCAGTGCAGCCAGGCATAAGGGCTCCCACAAGTACTTGATCGCCAGTGGCGTTTGTTGTGCTTGAGCCAGTAAGCCGGATACCGGCATATCCTGCGCAAGCGTAAAAGCGGTTTTTTGTAACTGCCGCATCCAGCAGATGGCGCGCCATTTACTTTGCCAGTCCAGTCCGGTCGCGGTGATTAAGCCCCACAGCAGATGCAGCGGGGCGGGTAGCCATTCTGGGGTGACCAGCGAAATACGATGCTGACCATCGTGCATGTGCAATGCCAGCGGCAAGCGCCTGAACACATGCCTGTGATCCAGGCCGGCATCGCGTATTAAGGCCAGCGTGGCATGATAGGCGCCCAGGCAAAGATGTTGGCCGTTATCCAGCGTGGTTGAAGAGTGCGATACCCCACGTGCACGGCCACCTGCCTGCGGGGCGGCCTCAAAGACGCATACTTGATAGCCTTGCTGACCTAAGCGCAAGGCCGTAGACAACCCGGCCAGACCGGCGCCAATCACCGCTACTCTGCGAAGCTTCGCGGTGGCGCTAACGGTTGGGGATGTTTTCTGATTAGCCCGGGATAACACTGCACTCATGAACGGCGGGATTTAAACCAGGCGCCCAGCGCCAAGGTGAGCTTTCTAAATGGCGGCAACGCAATTTTATGGTTAAGTACCAGGTTGGGATCTTGTTTGATTTCCTGCAGCAGTGTTCGGTAAATGGCCGCCATCATCAATCCTGGTAATTGGGCTTTCCGATCTTCTGGCGGGAGCTGCTGCAGGGCTTTGTCATAAAACAGTTCCGCGCGGGCAATCTGCTTGAGCAGCAAGGCCTGCGTTTGCGGCGTGGCTTCGCTATTAAGCAGTTGTTGCTCGGTAACACTGTCACGCTCCAGCTCATCCAGTGGAATATAAATGCGTCCGCGCCGCGCATCTTCGCCGACATCGCGGATGATATTGGTCAGTTGAAACGCCATGCCCAAGTCATGCGCGTATTGCAAGGTGGCCGGATTTTTATAGCCAAAAATTTGCGCTGACAGCAAGCCGACCACACTTGCCACACGGTAACAGTACAGGCCCAGCTGTTCAAAATCCGCATAGCGATTGTATTGCGTATCCATTTGCATGCCATCGATGATTTCAATGAAATGGCTTTCTTGCAAGCCATAGGTTTTGATGACGGGCTCTAAGGCTTTCGTCACCGGATGTTGCGGCGTGGCATGAAACAGCCGCTCAACTTCCTGTTTCCACCAGCCAAGCTTGGTTTGGGCGATCTGGTAGTCGGTACACTCATCCACCACATCATCCACTTCGCGGCAAAAGGCATACAGCGCCGTCATCGCCTCGCGCTTGGCTTTGGGTAAAAAAGCAAAACTCAGCGTGAAGCTGGAACCGCTCTCACGGGTTTTTTGCAGGCAATATTGTTGAGGCGTCATTGTTTAAACAGGGCTTTCAGCAAAATCAGTGGCCAATCATAGGCTTTCAAGGTCGGGCGGTGATGGTAAATATCGCCACGACAGGATTTTAATTTATGCACGATACGTTCGCCACCGGCAATCATCATGCGCAACTCAAAACCGATCCGTCCAGGTAGGGCGCGACCTAAGGGTTTGCCAGCCTTTAACATGGCCTCAGCACGCCCCACTTGTGTCAAAAAGAACTGTTGCCAGTGGCTGTCCAGCCGTTGTGCACGCAAATCCTGCTCACTGATGCCCGCCGCCAGCATGTCCTCCTGACTCAGGTAAATCCGTCCGACGGCCCCATGTTTTTGCAGGTCTAGCGCAATGTCCTGATAAAAGTTAATCAGTTGCAGCGCGCTGCATATTTGATCGGACCACAGCCGGTGTTGCGTGCTGTCACTGCCATACAATTGCAGCATCAGGCGGCCGACCGGATTTGCCGAGCGGCGGCAATAATCCAGTACTTCCTCAAAGTTAGCATAACGGGTTTTCACCACATCCTGTTTGAAAGCATCGATGAGGTCGATTAACAGTTGAACATCGAGAGTGTGAGTCCGGATCACCGCTTGCAACGATTGAAACAATGGCTGTGAGGGCTGTATATAGGCCTGAATCAATAATAACTCATCTTCATAAGCCTGCAGGGCTTGCAGGCGCTCTATTTCGCTCGCGTTGCCTTCGTCTGCAATATCGTCTGCCTCGCGCGCAAACTGGTAAATGACCGTCACTGCATGACGTAAATGGGCCGGTAACAGCAAGGATGCAACCGGAAAGTTTTCGTAATGCGTGTGTGCCAGTGTCAGGCTAGGTTGGGGCTGGGCGGGCTTGGAAAAGGCATGCATGGCTTAAGTATGCCATAAATCCATGATACGCTTACGCCTTGCAGATGAACAATCATAAAGAGAACTTATGTTAGGCATTATTGGGGGCACTGGGCTCACCGCACTGGATAATTTGAACATTTCTAAGCGCTTGATCGTACGCACGCCATATGGGGAACCTTCGCAGCCCTTAGTCTTTGGCGAAATCAATGGCAAAGAGGTGGTGTTTTTAGCCCGTCATGGTGGTGGGCATACGATTCCGCCACATGCGATCAATTACCGGGCCAATGTCTGGGCCCTGCATTCGGTCGGCGTCTGTGATTTGCTTGCAGTGGCCACGGTGGGCGGCATTACGCGTAATCTGATCCCGGGAGATATCGTCTTGCCTAACCAGATACTCGATTACACTTATGGCCGCAATAACACCTATCACGATGGCATAGAGCTGCCTGTGCGGCATGTAGACTTCACACAACCTTATTCACAAGCCATGCGTGAACGCTGTCTCAAAGCCGCTGCCGATGTGGGCTGCAGCGTGGTGGATGGCGGTGTGTATGCTTGCGTGCAAGGGCCGCGGCTAGAGACCGCCGCAGAGATAGACCGCTATGAGCGGGATGGTGCCACCCTTGTCGGTATGACCGGCATGCCGGAAGCGGTATTGGCGCGTGAATTGGGCGTGTCTTATGCGGCCATCTGCCCGGTAGCCAATTTTGCGGCTGGTCGCGGCGATAGTACACAATCTATCCAGTTTGAGCAGGTCATGCCTTTGCTGCAGCAAACCATGGATAAAGTCCGTGCCGTCATTGCGCAATACCTGTCAGATAATGATTGTTCTGTGGCTTAAACGGCAGTCAGAGGAGCAGAAATGGCAGTCAAACCTGTGCTGAGAATGGGCGAGCCTATACTTTACCGGGTAGCAGACAAGGTCACCGAGTTTGATACGCCCGAGTTGCATGCCTTGATTCAGGATATGCACGACACGATGACGCACATGCAGGGCGCAGGCATTGCCGCGCCACAAATTGGTGTCAGCTTGCAGGTGGTGATGTTCGGCGTCGGTGCCAATCCGCGTTATCCGGATGCCGAAGCCGTGCCTTTTACGATTTTGATCAACCCCGAACTCACACCTGTGGATGAGGCAGAAGAAGAGGGTTGGGAAGGGTGTCTGTCTGTGCCTGGCATGCGCGGCCTGGTGCCGCGTTATCAGCACCTGCATTACCGTGGCTTTGACCCGCAAGGTAACGTGATTGACCGCACGGTGAGCGGCTTTCATGCGCGGGTGGTCCAGCATGAATGTGACCACTTATTTGGTGTGCTTTACCCCATGCGTATCCGTGATCTGACAAAATTTGGCTTTAATGATGTACTTTTTCCTGGAATAACGCTTCCAGATGACTGATTGTTTGCTATAATGCGCGCTTTCGGGAAGAGTGGCAGAGCGGTTTAATGCAACAGTCTTGAAAACTGTCGAGGGTTCACGCCCTCCGTGAGTTCGAATCTCACCTCTTCCGCCAGACATGAAATGCCGCAGTTTTGCGGCATTTCTATTTGCAGTTTTTTATATTTACATGAAGGAACCGTCATGGCTCAAATCATTATCGATAGCAACCCATCCCAAGAGAAATTGAACGAGCTGGGCGTGTCCAGCTGGAACATTTGGGATTGCCCTCCATCAAAATTTCCACTCGACTTCACTATGACTGAAAAAGCCTATGTGTTGGAAGGTGAATTCAAAGTGACGCCAGCTGGTGGCGAAACGGTCACCATCAAAGCAGGTGACTATGTAGAGTTTCCAAAAGGCCTGAAATCCCAGTGGGAAGTCGTCAAGCAATTGAAAAAACACTACAAACACTTTTAATTGAAGTGGTAGTATGATGAAAACCCTGTCAATCCGGCAGGGTTTTTTGTTGATGGGCCTCCGTTATCCTAAGCAAGAAAGGAATACACATGAGTCATCATCCAGTGAATCAAATTAAGGTCGAGCGTCCCAGCGCCGAGACACTCGCCGCACTTGGTGTGGATCAGTGGCCAACCTGGTCAAAAGAAGTCTCTATTTTCCCTTGGCAATATAGCAGTAGCGAGATTGCTTATATCTTGCAAGGGGAGGTGACCGTGACACCTAAAGATGGCGAGCCGGTGAGTTTTGGGGCGGGTGACTTAGTCACCTTTGCCAGTGGGCTGGATTGTGTGTGGGAAGTCAAACAGCCGTTGAAAAAGCATTACCATTTTGAGTGATTTCAACGACAAGTGCCAAAAAATCCCTAAGCCTATACTGTTAGGCTATCAGAAACTGATTTGAATCGGGAGGCGCGTTGCTCGCTAGGCCAAATGGGCTATTGCCATTATGTGCTGGTCTCTATAAAATGGCTTTAAAATCAATTAATTATTTGGTGAGGTTAGCATATGAAGATCGCTTCAGTTCTCGCAATGGCAGCTTTGATATTCTCTTCCGGTGCTTATGCCGGACTCAATGGGAGTACGGTAAGTTCTACATACTACTACAACGGCGGAGCTTATGCTTTTGGCAACTCAGCCACCACATTCAATGCAGCGGGTACCTCCGCAGACTTGGTATTTGGTTCTTTTAACGTTAGTGTGACAGATAACCAAATTACTTATACCTTTCTTAAAGATAGTTTTTTTGATTATTCAGCACCGTCCTATACCAGCAATGGGATTGTAATCAACAGTGGTAATTTGTTGAGCTTTACGGGCGCAGATCGCATTACTAGCGTGACCTATGACTCACAGTCTTTCCAATCTACAGATCTCAGCTTCACTTTTAATGATAATCAAGTCGGCCTGAATTGGGAGAATGTCTCTTTTACAGCTGGTTCAAAAGTGATTTTAAATTTGGTGACAACCCCTGTGCCTGAGCCTGAAAATCTTGCATTGTTGTTGGCTGGGCTGGGTTTGATTGCCGTACGGCGTCGACAACTATAAGTGATGGAACTTTTACAAAAAGCCCTTGGCATTGCTTGCCAAGGGCTTTTTGCTTGTCTTAAGACCAACCACTATCAAAGCGTGTTCAATGCAGATTTGAGATCCTCTAACTGTGCTTCATCGAGCATAGACCCATGGCAGTTTGAGATTAAAAAACTATCTTCTACCCGGTTGCCTAAGGTGTTGATTTTGGCATTATGTAATGCAATGCCATGTTGCTGAAAAATCAGCGCCATACTGGCCAATAATCCTGGGCGGTCATTGGCGATGATATCCAGCTGTTGAAAAGGCTGGTCTGAGTCCTGTGGATTGGGCACGGCTTTAAAACTCACTTGCGTGCTAATCGGCATATGTTTGACTTGCCTGCTGACCCGGCCGCGAATTGGCGCGGGAATCGCCTCATGGCTGATCAATTGCGTATTCAACCCTTGTTCAATATGCTTCAATAAGCCGTTATAGCTGATCTGCCGTGTTTCAGGTTCCAGCACAATAAAGTTATCCAGAGCATAGCCGTGAGCGGTGGTATAAATCTTGGCCTGCACAATGTTGTATTGCATGCTGTCAAAAAAATGGCAGATACGGGCAAAAATCTCTTTTTGATCTCGGCTGTAGATCATCACCTGAATGCCATCCCCTTTGGGGCTGAGCCGGGCACGCACAATGGCTTGTTCGGTATTGAGATGCGGAATCAGTAATCGGCTTTGCCAGGCGATTTCATCACTGTCAAAACGACTGAAATAGCCATTGCCAAAGGCTTGCCACAGGGCTGCCACGGAAGACTCTTTAAGGTTGAAACTGCTAAGTTTCTGCAACACTTCCTGCTTGCGTAAGCTGAGCTGGGCTTCGGTATTCAGTGATTGTTGCAGCACTCGCCGCGTTTGCAAAAACAGGCTCTCGAGCAGTTTGGCCTTCCACGCATTCCACACATTCGGGCTGGTGCCGCGAATGTCGGCCACCGTCAGTAAGTACAACGCTGTCAGGCGATATTCTGTCCCCACCAGATGCGCAAAGGCTTCAATCACATCGGGGTCGGATAAATCACTTTTTTGTGCCGTGCTGGATAGTTTTAGGTGTGCCTCAACCAGCCAAGCGACTAGCTCTGTATCCGTTTTGCTTAAGCCATGTTGTTTGCAGAATCGGCGCGCGTCCAGGGTGCCCAGCAGCGAATGATCGCCGCCACGGCCTTTGGCAATGTCGTGAAAAATGGCCGCCAGATAGAGCAAATGTGGCTGGCTGAATGCATTAAATAGTTGGCTGCACAGCGGAAATTCGTGTCTCAAATCGGGTTTGGCAAAGCGTCTGAGGTTGCGTAAGACATTCAGCGTGTGCTCATCTACCGTATACACATGAAACAGATCATGCTGCATTTGTGCGATGACGCGGCCAAATACCGGGATATAGCGGCCGAGGATGCCATAACGGTTCATGCGCCGCAGGCTGCGGTGCACACCTTCGCGGCTGTGCAAAATTTGCAGGAACAAGGCTTTGTGATTGGCGCGTTGTCTGAATTGATGGTTGATCAGCGGCTGTGCCGCCTGCAATGCACGTACGAGCGGCGCACTAAAGCCGGTAATTTCCGGGTATTGTTGCAGGAGTTGAAAACATTGCAAGATGGTTTCTGGCTTGCGTTGAAACAGGTCTGGCGCATTTGCACTTAGCAAGCCCTGAGACAGGCTAAAGTCTTCTGTTAATGCTTGCGGCGGCTTGGTTTCTGGCTGAATGCGTGCATGCAGTAATTTGAGCAGGACTTCATTTTCTATGATGACCGCTTTGGCACTCCGGTAAAAGCCTTGCATTAACTGTTCGCTGGCACGTTTTTGCGGATTGGTCTCATAGCCCATCTGCTCCGCCAGCGTGTTTTGAAAGTCGAATACCAGGCGGTCTTCCCGGCGCTTGGCCATCAGGTGCAGGCGGATGCGCAGGTTTTGCAGCAAACGTTCGTGTTTTTTGAGTTGAATGGCTTCATGCCGACTTAATAACCCCGCCTGGGCAAGCGCGTTCCAATCACTGCCCAAGCCCTGGCTTTGCGCGACCCAAAGAACCATATGCAAATCCCTGAGGCCGCCTGGACTCTCTTTGACATTGGGTTCTAGGTTGTAAGCCGTGTCATGAAATTTGGCATGACGGATTTGTTGCTCACGCAGTTTTTCAGCAAAAAAACGGGCTTGGTCCAGCTGTGTATGCAGTAACTGCGTCAGGGACTGGAAAGTTTTTTTGTCTCCGCTCAGCCAGCGGGCTTCCAGCAGGTTGGTCATGATGGTCACATCCAGCTGCGCTTCGTCCAGGCACTCTTTGAGGCTGCGCACGCTATGACCGATATTGAGACCAATATCCCACAAGGTGCCAATCAGCGATTCAACCAGCGTCTGTAGCGCAGCATCGCTGTTTTCCGGCATCAGGATCAGCAAATCAATGTCCGAGTAGGGAAACATATCGCCACGGCCATAGCCGCCGACCGCAACCAGGCAAGCACTGTCTGGCAGGGCATAAGCCTGCCAAATCTGTTTAAGCAGTAGATCGAGTGAGCGCGTATGTTGTTGTAGCAGGCGTTTGGCTTGCGGCTTGGCCAGATAAGCATCGGCCAGTTGTTGACGTGTCAGTTGTACTGACGCTCGCCAATGCTTGAGATGTTCCTTGCCAATGACTGTCATGCGGGACTGACCATCGACATGCGTGCCTTAGAGCGTGGGCCGGGCTGGCGTACCCGCTGAGACGGTCATGATTTCAAAGCCCTCTTCAGTGACGAGTACGGTATGCTCCCATTGTGCCGACAGGCTACGGTCCTTGGTGACCACGGTCCAGCCATCCGGCATGAATTTGATGTCGCGGCGTCCAGCATTGATCATGGGTTCGATGGTAAAAATCATGCCAGGCTTGAGCGTCAAGCCTGCCCCGGGTTTGCCATAATGCAACACCTGGGGTTCGCAATGAAATTTTTTGCCGATGCCATGGCCGCAGAACTCACGCACAATGCTGTAACCATTTTTTTCGGCAAATGACTGAATCGCATAGCCAATATCGCCCAACGTGTTACCAGGCTTGACCTTTTCTATGCCGCGCCACATGGCTTGGTAGGTGAGGTCGCACAGCCGCTTGGCCTGTGGTGAGACACTGCCGACCATAAACATGCGTGACGTATCGCCATGATAGCCGTCTTTGATGACTGTGATGTCCAGGTTGACGATATCACCATTTTTCAGCTCTTTTTCGCTAGGGACCCCATGACAGATTTGCTGGTTAATCGAGGTGCAAATAGACTTGGGGTAGGGTGCATGGCCATCTGGTGCATAGTTTAATGGGGCCGGGATCGCTTGCTGTTCATTGACGATGTAATCATGGCAAAGCTGGTCCAGTTTGTTGGTGGTCACCCCCGCCACGACAAACGGTGTGATGTAATCCAGCACTTCTGAGGCCAGACGACCTGCGATGCGCATTTTTTCAATTTCTTCGGGGGTATGCAGAACAATTGCCATAAACGAGTGACCGCTCTTACGTTAATCCGTTTCCCAGACAGGCTTTCGGAATCATTAACTAAAACAACATTCTAACATAGACACATAGCAGTCATGATGTTTGGCCTACTTCGCTCAAGGAATGCGCAAGAACGCCGTTAATAGAGTTGAGTCATAAAAGAAACTGACTGGCATTAGTGTAATTGATCCCGACATGGCACTTGATGGCAATGATTTATACTCGGGCATGATTTTAGCTGGAGCACACTTATGGTGACACTCACCGAAGCAAGAGCCAACCGCACCGTTAAAGATTGGGTGGCTTTTTTTAAGGCGGCAGAGATTCCGGTCTTGCGGCAGACGGCCAGAGAGATCGCTCAATTACAGGCGCGTGAAGATGAAACGGGCGCCCGAGACATTACCCGTGTGGTCATTAATGATCCGCTCATGATGTTCAAGGTGTTGGCGTACGCCAATAATCATCGCAGCCGTCATCAGCTACAGGACCTGGTGCAGGTCGAGCAGGCAATTATCATGATGGGCACTGGCACGTTTTTCGCGCAGATTCCTACCGTTCCGCATGTGGAGGATGTGTTGCATGAGCATATGTCCGCCTTGATCGATTTGCTCAAGCTCATGATACGGGCTCACCGTGCCGGTTATTTTTCCGCAGAGTTTGCCTCGCATTTGATGGATTTGCACGCAGAAGAGGTGAGGGTGGCAGCCTCGCTGCATGATTTTGCCGAAATGCTCATGTGGTGCTTTAACCCGGATGCGATGGGCGAAATCAGCCAGCGCCAGGACGCAGATAAAACCTTGCGTAGCCGGGTCGTTCAACAAGAAGTGCTGGGTTTCAGATTGCTGGAGTTACAGGCCGAGCTGGTGCAGGTCTTTAACTTGCCGCCATTGCTCAGTGACCTGATGGACGAAGCGCGCGCAGACCTGCCCAGGGTGCGTAATGTGCAGTTAGCCGTGAATCTGGCCAGACATTCTGCCGACGGCTGGGATAATGCTGCCTTGCCCGATGACTACAAAGATATTGCCGAGTTGCTGCATGTTGATGTTGAGCGGGTCAAACATATCGTCGGCGTGCCACAACATTAGTCTTGTGCGGCTTGTTCGCTTGCGATCAGGCGCTCATGACGCTGGGCCAGCACATCGGTAACGGCCTGATGTATCCGGTCAATCACTTGCTCCCAGGCTTCGTCATCCCCCTGTCTGAACAGGCGCATGCCTGGATACCACGGACTGTCTTCGCGCTGTTGTAACCAGCGGAAATGCGCATGTTGCGGCAGTAATAACCAGACCTCTTTGCCTAAGGCCGCAGCCAAATGCGCGACGGCCGTGTCGACTGATATCACCAGATCCATTTGCATGATCAGCCCCGCAGTGGCGGTGAAGTTTATTAATTCCGGGTGATGACATTCCAGCATGGGAAACCGTTTGAGCATGATATGGTCTTCGCGCCTGAACTCTTTTTGCAAGCTGTGCCATTCGACTTCCATATTCAGCAGAGGCGCCATCAGAAAGAGCGGAATACTGCGCCACTGATCATATTTGTTCGCCGCCTCGCCACACCAGTTGAGCCCGATGCGCAACCGACGGCCAGGCCCCAGTAATTGTTGCCAGGGTTCACTGTGGCGTGCCTCTACCCCCAGATAAGGCAAGCCGGCCGGTATCGTATCCAGTTGCGTGTTAAACACCGCTGGCAAGCTCAGCATGGGGCAGAATACGTCAAAATGCGGCAGGCTACGTCCATCCTGGCAAACGACCAGAATCGTTGCATCATGCGCCCAATACTCATTAAACAGGTCAAATAAAGCCTCAGGCACGGCTAATACCAGATGGTTGGGTTTGCAGGCTTGAACCATAGGCAGGTAACGGCAATATTGCAGGGTGTCGCTCAACGTCTGCTCGGCCCAGATCAGAATGGTTTTGCCGACCAGAGCGCCTGCCGATGACCATAACAAGTTTAAATCTGGCCGGTGTTTGTCCGCAAGCACTTGAAAACGCGCCGCATACAGCGGCCAGCCGGCTTCGAATTCTCCGCGTGCCAATCGCAGCATACTCATGGTATATCTGGCTTGCGCATGATTCGGCGCCAATTTAAGCGCCGTCTCCAGGCAGGCGTAAGCCTCATCGTGCTGCCTGTTTTCATACAGCGCCAAGCCCAGGTGGCATTGGGCAGCCGCATACCCAGGGTTCAACTGCAAGGCCAGGCGGAAATCGGCAATCGCTTCAGTGTACTTCCCCAGCTGGCATAACACCACGCCACGGTTGTTGTAGGGTAAATGCAAATTCGGTTGATAGCGGATAGCTTCATCAAAACTTAGCACGGCCTCTTGTGGCTTGCCCTGTGATTGCAGAATCAAGGCGCGCTGATGATAGGCATCGGCAAAGTCAGGCTGTATGCGGATCGCCTCGTTCATGCATAACAGTGCATCGTCTGTTTGTTGCAGTTGCATGCATAACACCCCCAGACGATAGTGAAAATGGGCATGCTCCGGATGCGCCACCACTGCCTGTCGTAAAACATTGGCTGCCTGGTCGACTTGCTGCAGTTGCAGCATCAGGTCAGTACATTCGGTAAAAGCGGGTAGTCGTTGCGGGTCAAGCTTGATGGCGGTACGCAGGCGCAAAATGGCTTCTTGTGTTCTACCCAGGTTTTTCAGTGCGCGTGCATCCAGGTAATGAAGCTGTGCCTGTTTGGCATCCAGGGCAATGGCTTGTTTGTAGCACTCATGCGCCGCCTTGAACTGTTGCGTGCGCATATGCAGGTTGCCTAGCTGCACCCGCAGTTCCAGCAGGTCAGGCCGCAGACTGATCGCTTGCAGCAAATATTGCTCAGCCGCATGAAACTCCTGGTTTTGCAGCATTAGGCCTGCCAGCTTCTGATAGGCATCCCACTTCTGCGGATCGGCAGCAATCAGTTTCAGCAGTTTTGCAATGGCTTCATTGTTCATGGGATAACTGGCAACACTTCAAGCGATTGCGGGCGACCTTAAATGGATGGATGGCGGATTAAGGTACAATAAGCAGCTGTCAGCGTCAACGACCTGAATGTCATTTACCCTAAAGAAAGGAAACTCAATGCTGATCAAACTGATCATGTACGGCCTGTTGTTCTGGTTAGCCGTCTGGGGCTATCGCCAATATCAGCAGCCTTCTACACGCGTCAGCGTCGGCATGAAAGCTCCGGCATTCAGTCTGCCAGATGCCCAGGGAAACCTGCGGCAACTCTCCGAATGGCAGGGTAAATGGCTGGTGCTTTATTTTTATCCCAAAGATGACACGCCTGGTTGTACGCGCGAAGCTTGCCAGTTCAGGGATGATATCCAGCAGATCCATGCCCTGGGTGCCGAGGTGGTAGGTATCAGTGTCGATACCGTTGCCAGCCATGCCGCATTTGCGCAAAAACACCGCTTGTCTTTTCCGTTGCTGGCAGACAGCAATGGTCAGGTGGCTGATGCCTATGGCGCCTTGTTTAACCTTGTCGTCTTCCAGGCCGCCAAGCGCATGACCTTTATTGTTGACCCGCAAGGCGTTGTTGCCGAGTCTTACAGCAACGTCAACCCTGACGGGCATAGCGAGGCCATCATTCGTGACCTCAAGCGTCTGTCGGCTTTTTAGTGAGTATCACCATGCAAGCCCTTTCCCTGATCGTCGCCCATGCAGACAACCGTGTCATTGGTCACAATAATCAGTTGCCCTGGCACCTGCCCGAAGACCTCAAGCGGTTCAAGCAGTTGACCATGGGCCACCACATTATTATGGGTCGCAAAACCTATGAGTCGCTGGGGCGCTTGTTGCCCGGACGCACCACGGTAGTCGTCACTCGCGATACTGAATACGCGGTTGAAGGGGCCAAGGTTGTACATTCACTGCCACAAGCGCTTGCAGCCTGTGCCGGTGATGAAGAACCCTTTCTCATTGGCGGCGCGGAGTTGTATGCACTGGGCCTGCCTTATGTCACGCGGCTATACATTACGCGGGTATATGCTCATGTCGGCGGGGATGCATTTTTCCCGGAAATCGAGATGCATGAGTGGGAATTGGTGAGTGAGGAAGGGCATACCTCGGAGAATGGCCTGCATTATAGTGATATGGTTTATCAGCGGCGATGATAGAAGCCTTTGGCTTGATGCATCGAAAAAAGAATAAGGTTATTCTTTTTTCGATGCTTAATCTCAATCCAAGTTAGTCCAGTTTTTCGTCATTCCGGCGTAGGCTAACCTTTAGGTTAAGCCACAAAGCGGCGGCCGTAGCCAAAGAGGAGGGCACCCAGCCATCACGGCCTGACGGCGGCCTTGCGTTGTTGGCTACGGCCGCTACGCTTAACATTGCTGCGCAAGTTAGCCTACGCCGTAACAGACTGCGCTGCAGTCTTAGTTATCAACAAAGTGGGCGTCCATCGAAACTTGCCCTAGCAGCTTGCACACCCCGCAAGCTGCCGCGGAGCTTGGACAGTCGCTCCCTTGTTTCTTACTTTGTTTCCGCTACTCAGCGTGATGGGATGGGATTTGTCGCGTCAAACTCACAGCCTAAAAATTTGGACCGTTCAAAAACTCCAATTCTTTCTTTAATGCACTATGTGTGGCGCTCAGTGGTTTTTGGGCCCCTATCTGCTGCGCCGAGCAACGCAGGAAACAAGCGGAAGCTAGGGTGTCTTGTTCTTTGCCTTCTTTCTTATGGACAAGCATAAGAAAGAACGGTCGCCTAAAAGGCGAAATAAATCATTCACCCATGCTGTTAATGCCTAATACAACCTTGTTCAATGTACGCAAAGAAAGGTGACTAGCTCACAGGCGAAACAGAGGTCTCGGTAAAATACCAAACGCAACCATTAAGTTGCCTTTGCTGAAGCTCACAAAAAAGAAAGCTCAGTAAAAAGCAGCTGAGTGAAGCTAAAGAGCTAATCTTCCTGCTGCACACAATCCACGTAATACACGGCTTTACCATCCACGACTTGCTTCACCAGGCCATGGTTATCGGTCTCAAAGCCCGGGAATTTCTCGTTGAATTCGCGTGCAAATTTGAGGTAGTTCACAATGACCTTGTTAAAGCGTTCACCTGGAATCAGCAGTGGAATACCTGGCGGGTAGGGGGTTAAGAGCACAGCAGTCACGCGGCCTTCGAGTTCATCAATGGCCACGCGCTCAATTTTGCGGTGGGCCATTTTTGAGAAGGCGTCCGTCGGTTTCATGGCTGGAACCATGTCAGACAGGTACATTTCTGTAGTCAGGCGGGCGACGTCATTGGCTTTGTAGACTTCATGAATTTGTGTACACAAATCTTTGAGGCCGACACGTTCATAGCGTGGATGCTTCTGCACAAATTCCGGCAGCACTTTCCATAATGGCTGGTTTTTGTCATAGTCGTCTTTAAACTGTTGTAACGCGGCGACCATGGTGTTCCAGCGGCCTTTGGTAATGCCGATGGTAAACATGATAAAGAACGAGTAGAGACCGGTTTTCTCAACGATCACGCCGTGTTCAGCCAGGTACTTGGTCACAATCGCTGCCGGGATGCCGAATTCTTCTGAGAATTCACCATCTACATCCAGCCCGGGGGTGATGATGGTGGCTTTGATCGGGTCCAGCATGTTAAAGCCTTCGGCCAGGTTGCCAAAGCCGTGCCAGCGCTCGTTGGCTTTCAGCATCCAGGCGTCTCGTTCTTCCAGGCCGTCTTCTGACAAATCGGTCGGGCCCCAGACTTTAAACCACCAGTCGGTGCCCCATTCCTCATCTACCTTGCGCATGGCACGGCGGAAGTCCAACGCTTCTTTGAGCGATTCTTCTACCAAAGCGGTGCCGCCAGGGGCTTCCATCATGGCGGCAGCCACGTCGCAGCTGGCAATAATCGAGTATTGCGGGCTGGTAGAGGTGTGCATCAGATAAGCTTCGTTGAACACATCGCGGTCCAGGCGGTTCTGGTCAGCATCCTGTACCAGAATTTGCGAGGCCTGGCTTAGGCCAGCCAGCAGTTTATGCGTGGACTGGGTGGAGAACACCATGGATTCTTTACAGCGTGGGCGGTCTGCGCCAATGGCATGGTAATCGCCATAAAAGTCATGGAAGGTCGCGTGCGGCAACCAGGCTTCATCAAAGTGCAGGGTGTCGATCTTGCCATCCAGCATTTCCTTGATTTCTTCAACGTTGTACAGCACGCCGTCATAGGTGGATTGCGTGATGGTCAGTACGCGTGGCTTGGCGTTTTTGTCGGTGGCAAACGGGTTGCGTTCGATTTTCTTCTGGATATTTTCCCAGGCAAACTCGCTTTTCGGAATCGGGCCGATAATGCCAAAGTGGTTACGCGTTGGCATCAGGAATACCGGCACCGCCCCGGTCATGATGATGGAGTGCAATACGGATTTATGGCAGTTACGGTCAACCACCACGATGTCACCAGGCGCGACGGTGGAGTTCCAGACGATCTTGTTCGAGGTCGAGGTGCCGTTAGTGACAAAATAGAGGTGATCGCAGTTGTAAATGCGTGCAGCGTTACGCTCAGAGGCGGCCACCGGGCCGGTATGATCCAGCAATTGGCCGAGCTCATCAACAGCGTTACAGACGTCTGCACGTAGCATGTTCTCGCCAAAAAACTGGTGGAACATCTGGCCGACCGGGGATTTCAGAAACGCGACGCCGCCGGAGTGACCGGGGCAGTGCCAGGAGTAGGAACCATCAGCCGCGTAATGCGTCAGCGCCTTGAAGAAGGGCGGTGGCAGGCTGTCCAGGTAGGCCTTGGCTTCGCGGATAATCAGGCGTGCCACAAACTCTGGCGTATCCTCGTTCATATGGATAAAGCCATGCAACTCACGCAGCACATCGTTTGGAATGTGGCGGCTGGTGCGGGTCTCGCCATGCAAAAAGATCGGAATCTCTTCGTTACGGTAACGGATCTCCTGTACAAAATTACGCAGTTGCTCGATGGCTTCTGGTTTCTCTTCAACGATTTCCTCATCGTCAATTGACAGGATAAACGCCGAGGCACGGCTTTGCTGCTGCGCGAAAGAGGTGAGGTCGCCGTAGCTGGTCACACCAAGCACCTCCAGACCTTCATCTTCGATCGCTTTGGCCAACACCCGGATGCCCAGGCCAGACGAGTTTTCCGAGCGAAAATCTTCGTCAATAATCACAATGGGAAATCTAAATTTCATAAAGGAATCCTTTTACCGCTTAAGACACAGAGGCACAGGGAAAGTCAGCGCTTAACCCTGTGCCTCTGTGGTGAAATGTTCTGATTGTGTTCAAGAGTGTGATTATATCTTTGGTAATGTGACACCAATTTGACCTTGGTATTTGCCACCACGGTCTTTATAACTGGTTTCACAGACTTCATCAGACTCCAGGAACAGCACTTGTGCACAGCCTTCACCTGCATAAATCTTGGCTGGCAACGGCGTCGTGTTACTAAACTCCAGCGTCACATAGCCTTCCCACTCAGGTTCAAACGGTGTCACATTGACAATAATGCCGCAGCGCGCGTAAGTGGACTTGCCCAGGCAAATCGTTAACACGGAACGCGGGATGCGGAAATATTCGACCGTACGTGCCAGTGCAAACGAGTTGGGAGGAATGACGCAATAGCCTTTGCCTGAGACCTCGACAAAAGACTGCGGGTCAAATGCCTTGGGGTCGACAATAGTGCTATTGATGTTGGTGAACACGCGGAATTCATCCGCACAACGGATATCGTAGCCGTAAGAGGAGGTGCCGTAAGACACGATTTTTTGACCATTCACCTCGCGGACCAGCGTGGGCTCGAACGGCTCGATCATGCCGTGTTGTTCAGCCATCCTGCGTATCCATTTATCAGACTTAATGCTCATTACGATATCCAGTCATTTGCGTCATCAACGCATGCAATAAAGAGAAAAAAGCGGAGTTTAAACTCCGCTTTTAGTGAGTGCAAATAATAACAACAATTAGAGTTAAATTTGCAAATTTTTTTGGCTTTGAGGCGAATTAATCTACCGAGGAGGCGTGAGCCCCCCAAGGTTTACTTATCGCCGCCTAATTCAATGCTGTAACGCCAGAACTGATCTTCCGCTTCAAAAATTACTTTGGACGCTTCAGGATCGCGGCTGCCAGCAGGGTACTGATGGACCGGGCGCTTGTCTTCAGCCCAGGCTTTCACCACTGGATCCACCAGGCGCCATTGTGCTTCGGCTTCAGAAATATGCAGGTAGTTGGAGTTGTCACCTTGCATCAGGTTCAGCAGCAAGGCCTCGTAAGCATCTACGGAGTCGTCTGCGTCCCAACGGTTGGCTGCATCCAGCTGGATGGTACGAGTTTGTACATCCAAGCCAGGAATCTTGGACTGGATCTCGAGCTTGATGCACTCACGTGGCTGGATGCCGATGATGAGCCAGTTTTGGTCCTGGTCATTGATTTGCAATGGCGCTTTTTTGAAGCGGATAGCAATACGCGTATCGGCTTCGTGCAGGCGCTTGGCGGTGCGGATGTAGAAAGGCACCCCTTTCCAGCGTGGGTTATCAATAAACAGTTTCAAGGCAGCATAGGTTTCTACTACGCTGTCATTGTTGCCCAGTTCTTCGAGGTAGCCTGGCACTTTTTCGCCATTGATTTCACCGGCACTGTATTGCGCGCGGAAAGCATGCTTTTCCAGTTCGTTGACTGGGATAGGGCGAATCTGCTCCAGCAACTTGATTTTAGCGTCGCGCACGCCTTCCGGTGACAGGTCTTTTGGCAGCTCCATGGCTGTCAGTGCCAAGGTTTGCAGAATATGGCTTTGCAACATGTCGCGCAGAGCACCTGTGCTGTCGTAGAACTGCGTACGGTCGCCTACACCCAGCATTTCGGTGTTGGTGATTTGCACGTGGTCAATGTACTGGTTGTTCCAGATCGGCTCTAACACGGTATTGGTAAAGCGTTGCAGCAAGATGTTTTGCAGCGCGGATTTTCCCAGGTAGTGGTCGATACGGTAAATCTGGCTTTCTTTCAGGTGCTTGGTGATGGCAGCCTGCAGTTCTTTGGCAGATGGCAGATCGGTACCGAATGGTTTTTCGATCACCACGCGGCGCCAGTATTTGTCTTCCTGAGTCAGGCCTACATTGGCCAGTGATTCAACGACTGGTGCAAAGTCTACCGGACGTACTGAGAGGAAGTAAGCCAGGTTCTGCGGAAATACTTTTTCGTCGCTCAGCGTGGCTTTCAGTTTGTTGAACGCGTCTGGGTCAGTCGGTGGGTTGGCATGGTAGAAGTTACGGGCGATAAAGCGCTCGAAGACTTTCTGGTCATACCCTTTTTTGAATTTGGTATCCAGCATGGATTTGATGTCTGCACGCCAGGCATCCAGATCAACCACTTGACGGCCAACGCCGATAATTTTCATGTCATCAGGCAGGCGGCCCAGCAGGTCTAGCCTGAACAAACCAGGATACAATTTTACGCGGGCAAGGTTGCCACTCGCGCCAAATAATACCAGGGTGCATGGATCAATTTTATTCGTCATTTCTAACCTTAAGATAAAAATGTAAACGGGAAAGGGCAGGCCTTTCCCATATGTTTATGACTAGCGCTAATAAGTTCTTAAACTTAGTCGTGTCAGCATGTGGCTATGAACAAATAAGCAAAAGCCTCTCATGATGAGAGGCTTATATCACTTACTTGGTTTTCACTGAGTGGCCACCGAATGCATTACGCATCAGTGACAGCAGCTTGTAGCTATAGCCTTCTGAGTCTTGGCTTCTGAAACGTGCTTGCAATGCAGTGGTCAACACTGGCGCTGCCACACCTTGCTCAACCGCTTCAACCACGGTCCAGCGGCCTTCACCGGAGTCAGCAACGTATGGTGCAATTTCTTGCAGGCTTTGGTCTTGTTTGAGTGCTTCAGCCGTCAAGTCGAGCAACCAGCTGCGCACCACGGAACCATGACGCCACAGTTCAGTGATTTGTGCCAAGTCCAGGTTGAACTCTTCTTTACCTTTGATCAGGTCCAAACCTTCAGCAAAGGCTTGCATCATGCCGTATTCGATCCCGTTGTGGATCATTTTGGTGAAGTGACCAGAACCAACAGGACCAACGTGTGCCCAGCCGCGATCCGCGTGGGTCAATGCCTGTGCATATGGAGCCAATACATCAGCATATTGTTTTTCACCGCCGTACATCAGGCAGTAGCCGTTATCCAGGCCCCAAACGCCGCCGGAAGTACCACAGTCGATAAAGCCGATACCATGTTCGGCCAACATTGCGCCACGGCGCTGACTATGTTTGTAGTTTGAGTTGCCGCCATCGACGATGATATCGCCTTTGTTCAGCATTGGGATCAAATCTTTGATTTGATTTTCGGTGATTTCGCCAGCGGGCAACATCAACCAAACAATTTTTTGGCCTTCGAGTTTGCTAACTGCATCCGCAACGGAGGTCGCTGCTTCCAGGCCTTCTTCTTTAACCAGTCTGTTAACGAATTCGGTGTTAAAGTCAAAACCAACCACGTTAATTTTGTGACGCAGCAAGCGAGCAGCCATGTTACCGCCCATTTTGCCCAAGCCAATCATTGCTAATTTCATTCGGATTTTCCTATGGTGTGAGGATAGTTTAAGAGACACCCATCTTTTGGATGGCATGAACCCGATCAGTGCTTCGGATAATTTTGCAGAATTATCATGTCGAGTCAGCTATAATTATAACAAATGCAGTCACGGTCTAAAAGGCTGCGCAAGCTTTTTTGTATTGTTTTTTACAGGTTTTCTATGTCTTTGAATGCTCAAACCCGTTGGCACACGTTTCAATCCCAGGAAGAAATCAACCAGGCAGCACTTAACAGAATTCTGGCGGCTGCTGACGCCGCCATTGCCAAGCATGGCAGTTTTCTGATTGTACTGGCAGGCGGCAGTACACCCAAGGCGGTATATCAGTTGTTGGCAAAAGCTGATGTCGACTGGTCAAAATGGCATGTCTATCATAATGATGACCGTTGTTTGCCAGTCGATCATGTGGAGCGCAACAGCAAAATGGCCCGCGATGCCTGGTTAAGCCATGTGGCGATTCCTGAAAGTCAGATTCATGATATTCCGGCCGAGCTTGGCAATGTGGCTGGCGCGCTGGCTTATAGCGAGATCCTTAAAGGCGTGCGCACCTTTGATCTGGTGATTTTGGGGCTGGGTGAAGATGGGCATACTGCTAGTTTATTCCCAGGCCAGGCGGTTGATAACAGTGCCGATGCCGTGCCAGTGTTTAACTCGCCCAAACCGCCCGCGGATCGTATTACGATTAGCCAAAAGCGTCTGAACGATACGCATGAGGTCATGTTCCTGGTGACGGGCGCGGGCAAGCAGGAGGCGGTCGACAACTGGCGTCAGGGTGTAGCGATTCCGGCGACATTAATCCAGTCACCGAATGGCGTGGATGTCTATTGCTTTGGTGTGGTTTTGAGCTAAATCGTTTTAAGCTCCCGAGAACATAAAGGCCACGCAGAGAACGCTTTGTGGCCCTTTATTTATCACCCTGTGTGTTCTGTCGCTAAGATGGTTTTTTATTTTGCTCGGCCAGTAACTGCTCGAGCAAGGCAATCTGCTGTTGCTGCAAGTCTATAAGTTCCTGCCATTGTTGCTCGCGCAAACCATCCATTTTTTCATGCAGCAGCAAAATTTCCAGTTCAGCTTTCAAATTCACTTCATAGTCATGCTCTGCATGTTTGCGGTCTATTTCTGCTTGCCGGTTCTGTGACATCAGGATGATGGGGGCTTGTATCGAGGCCAGCATAGACAAAAACAGATTGAGCAGAATATAAGGATAGGGGTCAAACGCACGGTCATATTTGAGCAAAATGACCGAGTTCAGCACGACCCAGGCGATCAGCACCAGGGCAAACACAAAAATAAACGTCCAGGAGCCGCCAAAACGAGCCACGGCATCGGCGGCCCGTTGAGCGGTGGTCATGCTACCGTCACTCTCATCTGCCGTATTGCGTGACACATGCCTGCGCTCGGTCAGGTGCCGGGCGACGCGCTGGGTGTGCGCGTCCATGGCGTCATAATCCTTGCCGATCAGCGTTTCTGCAATCTCATGTTCACTGGCGGTCATTGCAGTCTGTCGGCTTGATTGATTATGTATTTTGAATGACGATGTTGGGGAACTTGGCGCTATGGTCCAGGCTGGCAATGGCGATTTTGCTTGCTGCTTTGCGTGCAATTTCTTTATACGTTTTTGCAATGGCGCCATCCGGCATGGCGACTACGGTAGGCTGGCCACCGTCTGCCTGCATGCGGATATTGATATCCAGCGGCAAACTGCCGAGCAACTCCACGTTGTAGTCTTTAGCCATCAAGGCGCCGCCGCCTGCGCCAAAAATATGCTCTTCATGGCCGCAGTTGGAGCAGATATGCGTACTCATGTTCTCTACAATGCCTAAAATCGGGATGCCGACTTTTTCGAACATTTTCAGGCCCTTGCGCGCGTCGAGCAGGGCGATGTCTTGCGGGGTGGTGACGATAATCGCGCCGGTGACCGGAATTTTTTGTGCCAGAGTCAGCTGGATGTCCCCGGTACCAGGGGGCAGGTCAATCACCAAATAATCCAGATCCTGCCAGCGTGTATCGCGCAGCAATTGCTCCAGAGCGCCGGTCACCATCGGGCCGCGCCACACCATGGGTGTGTCGGTATCGACCAGAAAGCCGATGCTCATGGCCTGGATGCCATGCGCACGCATCGGTTCTATGCTCTTGCCATCGGCGCTATCCGGGCGGCCGGAAATACCTAGCATCTGTGGCTGGCTAGGCCCGTAAATATCCGCATCGAGCAAGCCAACGGTGGCGCCTTCAGCAGCTAATGCCAGTGCCAGGTTGACTGACGTTGTGGATTTGCCCACGCCGCCTTTACCAGACGCCACGGCAATCACGTTTTTCACGTTAGGCAGCAAGTTGACGCCGCGTTGCACGCTATGCGCCACAATGCGGCTGCCAACATTGACGGTGATTTTGCCAATGTCGGCAATGCTTTTTAATGCCTCGGTAATTTGTGCACGTATCAGGTCCAGTTGTGTCGCTGCAGGGTAGCCTAGCACCACATCCAGGCTGACATCATTGCCATTGACTTGTATATTTTTGATTGATTTGCTGCTGACAAAGTCCTTGCCAGTATTGGGGTCTATGCTCAGTTTGAGCGTGCTTTGAATCACAATATCGCTGATGGCCATGCCTTGAATTCCCGCAGAAATGCCTGACTAATTAAATCAGGAATTCTACTCCATCCCCCCTGATTCGTCATGCAATCTCTGCGTTGGTCGTGGCGGGCTGTGAGCGCGCACAGGGGCTATGGTCAGGATAGTGTTTTTGAAACGTCTCAAAGCAATGCGCCCAGCTCCACTGGCTGCGGGCCTGCTCGCGTATCGCCGCCTTATCCAGCGATGAACACTGCACAATAGCTTGAGCAAGATCCTCGGCCAACATGCCTGAAAAACCATGCTTGATCACATCTCTGGGCCCCGTCACATCAAATGCTGCCACGGGCAGGCCGTTGCACATGGCCTCTATCATCACAATGCCAAATGTATCGGTGCGGGAGGGGAAGGCAAACACATCATGCTGTGCATACAACGCCGCCAGCGCCTTGCCATATTGATAGCCGACAAAATTGACGCGCGGGTATTTTTGCTTAAGCTGGCTTAAATAAGGACCATCGCCAGCGATGGTGATGTCAAACGTATCCTGATGCTCACATAGCGCATCCAGGTTTTTTTCACGGCTCACCCGGCCGACGTTCAACACGCGCAATTTTTGCCCGGCTGCTTGTGGCTGCGCAACGCTCAATAACTGTTCTGAGACGCCCCGCGACCAAATCACCAAGTGCTTGAATCCATGCGTCTGCAAGGTCTGGCGCATACTTTCGGTGGTGACAAAGGTGGCATGTGCACCTTGGTGAAACCAGCGTAAATAAGCATAAGTCCAGCGTGCGGGGATCCGCCACATTAATTCGAGATATTCAGGAAAGCGCGTGTGATAGGAGGTCGTAAACGCAATCCCGCGCGATTTGCACCAGTGGCGCGCCACCAGGCCCATGACGCCCTCGGTGGCAATATGCAATTGTTTAGGCTGGATGCGGTTGAGTGTGCGCCACAAGCGCAAGGGTTGGATATTGAGCTGGATTTCAGGATAAAACGGCAACGGTATCCAGCGATACAGGCTAGGGTGCAAAACACGAAAACGCAAGTTGCGTGATTTGGCCACCCGCCGCAGGTTTTTGTAGGTCGTAGAGACACCATTGGTTTGCTGAAAAGTGTCCGTCACAATCAACATCGTCATCATGCAAGCTCCGCAACAAGGTGCCATGATCTTGCCAAGCCAGCATGACGAGTTTATGAACATCTCGCTTTAAAGCTGCGATAACCATTGCCCAACTGATCATCCCTGCGCACATGCTTCACGGGTGTTCAGCTCGCTGTAAGTTTTGACCATGCCCCGGTAAGTTAAGCGTAAGGCTGGCTTGCTAAGGTAAGCACATCGACGACAGCAGCACGCAAGCCGCTAAAAGTCTCGGTAATACACGCTTTAGTTTCAGTTAAACAATAATTCTGGAGAACACGCATGAACAAACTACTTGCACTCACCTTGTTAGCCATCAGCTATACCCATCACGCCAATGCAGATACCCTGCTGCAAACCGCGGATCAGGAAGGCAACTTCAAAACCTTTTTACAAGCGGTCAAAACTGCCGGTCTGGAAAGTACCTTAAACGATAAAGGCCCGATTACCCTGTTTGCCCCTAATGATGCGGCTTTTGCCAAGCTGCCAAAAGCTAAACTCAAAGCCTTGATGGCCAATCCCACTGAGCTGAAAAAAGTACTCAGCTACCATATTTACCCCGGAAAAATTACCCAGGCGGATGTGAGTGCCGGAAAAGTCAAATCCCTGGAGGGGGCAGATTTGAAACTCTCAGTGGGCGATGGCGTAAAAGTGGATAATGTCAAAGTGGTAGGAGATGAAATCAATGCTGATAACGGTGTGATCCATACCATGAGCGCGGTGCTTATTCCAAAGGGTTAACTCAAGGGCCCAGTATTTACTCAAGAAACGCCTCGCTTGCCGAGGCGTTTTACTAATCGGGCACGAAGTGCCAGTTCAGGCTAAACCAAATGCCGCGAGGTGCGCCGGGAGCTATGAAGTTAGTACTTAACCAATCGCTTGAGTTATGGTTATAGCCACTGACACCAATACTACCGTTAATACTTGGAGAAAATGGATTTACACCTAATCGACCAGCACTGAAGTATTCCTTATCAAATAGATTGCTGACGATCATGTTTGCAGTCCATTCTTTACTAAGCTTATAGCTAGTTTGAAAATTGAATGTTGCATAGCCAGGTATTTTTCCAGGATTGGTCGCGGGTTGCCTTGTGACTGTACCAACACCTCCATTACCTAAAGGAAATTGCCTAACACTGGCTACGCCTTGCTGATGATCATTATTTTCATTGCCTCGTAAGTAA
Source organism: Methylophilus sp. YYY-1 (assembly GCF_029132825.1). NCBI lineage: Bacteria > Pseudomonadati > Pseudomonadota > Betaproteobacteria > Nitrosomonadales > Methylophilaceae > Methylophilus > Methylophilus sp. YYY-1. The sequence continues at coordinate 632,627 of NZ_WOVG01000001.1, read as the reverse complement.
CTTTCAGAATGTGCAACTGCACTTAAACCCACAGTCCATTTGTCAGTGACGTCGTAATTCAAACTGGCATTTAGATTGTGCAAGGATACACCAGGCATTTTATCGCCGGGCTCGACTTGAATAACGCCATTCCCAAGACCTGCAACAGTACCTGCACTGCTATTATCAAGACTGAACATATTGAATTTGTCTTCGAATGTGGCTTGAGTCATTGCATAGTTCAAACTCAACCTAGCTTTTCCAATTGTTCCAGATATACCAGACTCAATTCCTCGTCTGCGGGTACTACCGACTGTGTCAAAAAAACCTTGACCATTACCTACAGATACAAAGTAGATGTCATTTTTTAAATCAGTTTGATAAGCACCCAGATTCCATTGCCACTCTCCCCAAACACTTCCGCGCATACCTATATCATAAGTAGTCGCACGTATTTGAGGCAAAAATGGATCGCCCGACAGTGTAGTAGGTAAACTACATTCTCGATTCTCAGCCAAACTTTTGGGTACTACTAACGTACCATTTCCTCCAACGGGTGTTTTATCGAGAGCACACCCTAATTCGATAACACTTGGTGTGCGAGTGCCTTGAGCCCAGCTGACATAAACATTTAGATTGGGATTAGCTTGCCATGTAGCCCCCAGAGACGGATTAAATGAGTAATAACTAAACTGCTCTGTCTCTGCAGGATCCAGTTGATTAGAAAGGTCAGCGGGTTTATATCCCTGAATATAGTTTTGACAATCTGTATCGCTTGTACATATATCCCAATAGGTAGGCAATCCAAGAACCTGACCGATTGAGAATGCACCGGTCCCATATCTTGTAGCTACAGTGTTTTTAATTTTGGTTTGATTGTAACGACCTGATGCACTTAAATGCAGCGTTTCAATGGGACTCCAAGTTTCACTAAAATAAACACTTTTAGTGGTATTGATTCCACTGAAATCATTATTACTTACTGTTTCATCTGCAGCAGTAAACATAGGATGAATATCATCAGGTGCCAAATAAGCATTTCGATTCGCATCAAGCAATCCTAATTGTTGTTTATTGCTATAACTGGCCTTGGCTGCATCAATTGAAGCGCCTATCATAAATTTATGTTTTTCAAGATTCCAGTTAAGTTGTATTGAAGCACCATTGGTAGTCTGTTCAATACGATTATTTGTAAAGACTGCGGTTGGCGTGTAATAGCGTTTGCCTGTATTAGGATCTATTTCATAGACGACCCCTCCCGAACCATCGTAAGCGCCATCTAATGTTACGTAGTTGTTTGTAACGGGATCTCGATACATATATGGTCTAATGATTGATGGGTTTGAACCATCACTTCCATTCGCCAATTGAGCTGCCTGGCATGCGGTGTTATTTATTGGAGCAAAAGGAATCACATAATTCTTGTGAATACTTATTATGTTTCCTGATGAATCCTTAGTATTAGTGTAAAAATAATTCCCTGATGGTATAACAAAATAATCAGGTTGCCCGTCTGGAATTCCAGCCATGAATAACCCTGATGCTAATGAAAAAGTGGCATAGGTACTGTCCCCATTATAATCAGATGAAGTTGGGCCATTAACTGGCGGTAACTTGGAGTTGGCATCTGTTAGGTAATTATTGATTGGACTAGCGAATGTTTTGAAATACTCTTTAAAGGCTCGCTCATATTCAGGATCTAATGCACCATTAAAAGTGACATTCAGATATTGATTAGATTGTTGAGCTGTTGCCAAATCAGTAGCGTTAGTAATCCCACTAAATACGAATGGATCACTAAAATATTCACCACCTGTCTCATCTGGTGGATTATCAATTGTTAGTACAAAATAATCAGGCATTCCTTTCCCATTCGTACTCTTGTATAAGCAAGTGTAAGGTTCACCATCAAGTGGAATTTTACGGGCGTATCCTGTATCCAACTCCTCTAACGCCCTGTCGGCCATATATACATCTGCTCCTTTTTGATCACGATCACTGTTTCTGCGATAAATTTGACCAGTTACAGTGAATTCATCATTGACAAAATAACTTCCACTTAATTGAAACTGACCTAATTTGTTTTTAGTACGATCAGGGGCTGTAAAAATACCACTCTTGTCACGCTCATACATGTCGGTGGGATATAAGCCATTTCCAACAAGATTCGTCTGAACTAGCAATGAACTCAGGTTCAAATCTAATTTGTCACCTCGGAAACTAGCTTTACTGAATAATTGATTTACTTTGCTTGGTGAATTTTGTCGCCATCCATCCTCCAGAAAGAAATTGCCAGCTGCGAATAGCCCTGCTGTACCGTTATTCCAGCCTCCCTCAACTTGCAACTGTTTTCGTCCGAATGACCCCGTCAAAATCTCGGCGTCTGCGCCGGCATTATTAAAGCCGTCTTTGGTTTTAAGAGAAAAAGCTCCACCCAGGGTATTTAAGCCAAAGATAGGGTTGGAACCAGGGAACACATCTACGCTTGCTAGAGCATTCATGGGAATCATGTCCCAGTTCACAATATCTCCAAATGGCTCGTTAACACGGATGCCATCAATAAACACGCTCAAACCTTGTGGTGTACCGATTTGAGGACCGGCAGTAAAACCTCGGTATTGCACATCCATCTGGAACGGGTTGCCTTGATAGTCGTTGACTGTGACCGATTGAAGTTTGCGGTTCATCAAATCAGTCAAGCTTAAAGAGTGTGCTTCTTTAATCTCCTTAGCGGAAATACTTTGCACGTTGCCAGGAATTTCTTCTTTGGTTAATCCGAGACCCGGTAGTGGCCCAACTTCATAAAATCGCTTGGCACGCACTTCTACCTTATCTAGCTGAATCTCTTTAGCTTCAACCTTGGTGAGGCGTTGTATATATAGCGTGTTGTCATTTAACTTGGCTTCCAGGCCAGTATTTGCAAGCAGTTTCTGCAATGCTTCTTTGCTGCGCATGGTGCCACTCAGCGCTGGGGCTTGTTTATCTGACACAAGCTTGTCGTTATAAGTGATGTTTAAACCTATTTTGGCGCTCAATGCTTTGAGTGAGGCTGACAGAGGTTGGGCTGGCAGGTTGATGGTGATTTTTTGCGAGAGCAAAACGTCTTCTTCTGACTGCGGCAACTTGGTATTAAGCTCTGCCGCCCATAAAGGGTTGAGCCAGGTCGGCTGGCTGCTAAAGCAGGCGGCGATGGCTGCGCCCAGAATCAATTTTTTTGGTGTGTGCATCTGACTTCCCCGTTACTTTTTGGCTTGTTATTGCCTTAATGCACGGGGCGTCAAAACCCTGATATCTCGATTGCAAAAAAATGTAATGATGCGTGCCAAGTTTATTTGGCTTGCGCGTAGGTTTCTAGTTGAATGCCTTCTGGGCTGCGGTGCACACTCACATTGGCGATGCGGGGCAGGGTGGCGATAAAGCTGTTGCTGTCTTTAATCGCGACCACGGCGCTGATTTTTTCGCTGGAACGCTCATCGCTGGTGACGGGTTGGGGCTGGTAGCGAGAGAGGGTTTCGGCGATTTCTGACAGCGAGGCCTGATTAAATACCAATGTGCCGCTAATAAAGCGGAAGTAGTCCTGGGCACTCACTTGTGGGCGAGCTTGCAGGCCGTGCTGGTTGATTTCAGCGACCTGGTTATTTTGCAGGATGAGGCCTTGCTGATCTTGCTTGTTGAGCACTTGTACCTTGCCGTGATCGACGCTGACACGTTCAAGCTGTTTGAGTTTGTTGATGGCAAAGCGTGTGCCCAGCACGGTGACTTTCAGGCGCTGGGTTTCTACTACAAACGGGCGGTCACGGTCTGGTTGCACTTCAAACACAGCTTCGCCTTGCAGCAGGTCAATGTGGCGCTGGTTGCGGTAGTACTTGATCTCAATACGCGAGTTGGCATTGAGTGTGACACGGCTGCCGTCGTCCAGCGTTTGTGTGCTGAGTTGGGCGGTGGTGGTTTGCGCGGCGAGTTGTAGCGTGGGCGTGCTTTGCCAAACCTGATATTGGTGCAAGCCAGCCCAGCCTATGCACAGCGCCGCGACCACGCTGGCCACGGTGCCTGCCAGTTTCTGCCGCGATTTTTTGCGCTCGCTCTGTTTGAAGAAAGCATCAGCTTGTTTGGCCTGCGCCAGAGATTGCAGCTCGGTGACCGAGTCTATGCCTTGCCAGGCTTCGCTGATGCTACGGTATTCTTGTTGATGCAATGGGCTTTGCATGAGCCAGGCTTCAAACTGGCGGCGTTCCGGCGCGTCTGGTGCCGCCTCTTGCATGCGGATAAACCAGCGGGCAGCTGTCTCAGCGATTTTTTGATGGGCCGACATGCGCTTATTTGAGAAACTGCTCGCGCGCCGCACGCAGGTCTAGCAAAGCGCGGATCAGGTGGCGTTCGACCATGTTGAGGCTAATATTGAGTTGCGTTGCAATTTCTTTTTGCGCATGGCCTTCAATGCGGTACATGACAAACACCTGTCGGCATTTGGGGGGTAAATCCTGAATGATTTGGGTGACCAGTTCCAGCCGTTGTTTGATGTCTGCCAGATGTTCGACGGAAATCGTGACGGGTTCTTCGAAGTCTGCCTGCTGCTGATACTCGGCAAAATAACGCTCTTTACGGTAATGCTCAAGCAGCAGATTTTGTACGATGGTGCGCAGATAGGCATGCGGTTCTTGCCCGCGGTTGGGGCTGGTGGTCAGAGCAAAGCGCAGAAAGCCATCATGCAAAATATCCTTGGCATGATGCTGGCATTGCGTTTTACGACGGATGCCGGGTAGCAACGTGCTATATGCCCAATGAAGATTAATGCCATGCCATAACATGCGAATTTGCCAGTAAGGTGAACTTGTTTGGCATCAGGCAAGGATTGTACCGTGTAGTCAGTATGGGCTAACTTGTTGTTTTTGATGAATTTTATAAATTCAAGATGTGACTTTGGTTGTGAGGATGTGGTTTATATCAACCATATTGGTTTAAATGAACCAGGGGTTGATCGCGCGTTTGCTCACAAACATTATCTGCCGCTGGCATCGCTGAAATGCCACATGGTTTGCTAAAATAGTCGTTTTATTTTGATCTGGCTGACATGACACGCAAACTTCTGGTGACCTCCGCCTTGCCTTATGCCAATGGCAGTATCCATTTGGGCCATTTGGTTGAATACATTCAAACCGATATCTGGGTGCGTTTTCACAAGATGCAGGGGCATACCGTGCATTATGTTTGCGCGGATGATACGCATGGCACGCCGATTATGTTGCGTGCTGAAAAAGAGGGCATTACCCCTGAGGCGTTGATTGAGAAAGTCCACGCTGAGCACAGCAGTGACTTTGCCGAATTTTTGGTGCAGTTTGATAACTACTATTCCACCAACTCGCAAGAAAACCGCGAACTGGCCTCTGGCATTTACAAAGCGCTCAAGGCCAACGGTAAAATCGCCAGCAAAACCATAGAGCAATATTTTGACCCGGTGAAAAGCATGTTTTTGCCGGACCGCTTTATCAAAGGCGAGTGCCCCAAGTGCCATGCCAAAGACCAGTATGGCGATAACTGTGAAGTGTGCGGTGCGACCTACAGCCCGACCGATTTGCTGAATCCCTATTCTGCAGTTTCTGGTGCGACGCCAGTACGCAAAGAGACCGAACACTATTTCTTCAAGCTTAGTGAATGTGCTGACTTTTTGCGGGACTGGACACGGTCTGGCACGCTGCAAGCCGAAGCTGCCAACAAGATGAGCGAGTGGGTAGGCGAAGCGGGCGAGAACAAACTCTCTGACTGGGATATTTCGCGCGATGCGCCTTATTTTGGCTTTGAAATCCCGGATGCGCCGGGCAAGTATTTTTATGTCTGGCTGGATGCGCCAATTGGCTACATGGCCAGCTTCAAAAATCTGTGTGCCAAAGCTGGTTTGGACTTTGATGAGTACTGGAAAAAGGATTCTTCGACCGAGCTGTATCACTTTATCGGCAAGGATATCCTGTATTTTCATGCCTTGTTCTGGCCAGCCACGCTGGAATATTCCGGTCACCGCACGCCTACGCAGGTGTTTGCGCATGGCTTTTTGACAGTGAATGGCGAAAAAATGTCTAAGTCGCGTGGCACGTTTATCACGGCGCGTAGCTACTTGGAACATGTCAAAAATCCTGAATACTTGCGCTACTACTATGCCGCTAAACTGAATGGCAGCATGGAAGATATCGATCTCAACCTGGAAGATTTTGTTGCCCGGGTGAATAGTGATCTGGTGGGTAAATATATCAATATCGCCAGCCGCACAGCCGGCTTTATCGCCAAAAAATTCGATCACCAAGTGATTACAGCGCAGCATGCTGTGATTGATGAAATGCGCGTCGCCGCGCCTGTGATTGCCGAAGCCTATGCCGCGCGTGATTTTGCGCGTGCTTTGCGTGAAATCATGAAGCTGACCGATGCGGCGAATGGCTATGTCGCCGAAGCGGCGCCGTGGGTGGTGGCTAAAGACGAAAGCAAGGCGGCTGAGCTGCATACCATTTGCAGTAATGCGCTGGAAATGTTCCGTCTGTTGACCATTTATCTGAAGCCGGTGTTACCAAATATCGCCAGTGCGGTGGAGGCTTTCTTGAACGTGCCAGCCTTGCAGTGGTCACATGTGAACCAAGGTCTGGCTGCGCAAACGATCCAGGCATATAGTCATATGGTGACGCGTTTGGAGGCCAAGCAAATCGAAGCCATGGTCGAAGCAAATAAAGAAAGCCTGCAAGCGGCAGCGACTGCCAAACCTGAAGTAAAGGTAGAAGCGAAAGTCGAAGCCAAGGCGGCAGAAGAGGGGGCGTATATTTCGATTGATGACTTTGGCAAGGTGGATTTGCGGATTGCCAAAATTGTCAGCGCCGAGCACGTAGAGGGTGCAGAGAAGTTACTCAAGCTGCAACTCGATATTGGCGAAGAGAAGCCGCGTCAGGTGTTTGCCGGTATCAAGTCCGCTTATGACCCGGCGACGCTGGTGGGGCGGCTGACTGTGATGGTGGCTAACCTGGCACCACGCAAAATGAAGTTTGGCATGAGTGAGGGCATGGTGTTGGCCGCCAGCGATGAGCGTGGTGGGCCTTATATCCTCTCACCTGACAGTGGTGCGCAAGCGGGGATGCGTGTGAAATAATGGTTGCATGCGCATCAGGCGGTTTTCTTGGGCTGTCATGGACGCGATGTTTGCGCCAAATCAACAAAGAGAAGATCGTTTGCTGCTTTAATGACAGCTTGAAAAGTTCGCTAACACATTGATTTATATTATATTCAATCATATAATATAAAGTTATAGATTGTTTCACGGATGCTCCATCACCCAATGGCAACCCCTTTAGCAGTGAGCAGTGCAAATCCCTGGCAGGGGCTGGATGTCCAGTCCGAGTGGGAGCGGTTTAGTCAGCGTGATGCTTCTGCCAACGAGGTGTGGACCTCGCATGTCTGGGTTGATAGCATGCATTGTGCCGCCTGCAGTGGTCGCATTGAGCAGACATTGAAACAAATGCGTGGTGTGCTGGCTGTGCATGCCAGTGCCGCTTCCAAGCGCGTCCGTGTGGTATGGGATGCGCATCAAACCTCCCCCTCGCAATGGTTTGCCGGTCTTAACGAGATTGGCTACCCAGCGCTTCCGCTTAACGAATACAACGACATCAGCGACAGAACCGTGCAGCAGCGCAAGATGCTGTGGCGGCTGGTGGTCGCCGTCTTCTGCATGATGCAGGTCATGATGTATGCCTATCCCACTTATTGGACCGGCAGTAATGACATGGCCCCTGATATGGTGCAGTTGATGAAGTGGGCGTCCTGGGTGCTGACACTGCCTGTGATGCTGTTTTCTGCGACGCCGTTTCTCTCCCAGGCCTGGAACAGTCTCAAACAACGCCAGTTAGGCATGGATGTGCCGGTGTCACTGGGCATACTGGCTGCCTTTATCATGAGTACGCTGGCCACGTTTGTGCCGGGTGGCTGGTGGGGCGATGTGGTCTATTACGATTCTCTGACCATGTTTGTCAGCTTTTTGCTGGTTGGCCGCTGGCTGGATGTGAAGCTGCGAAACCGTACGGCAGGCGCGCTGGAAAACATGATGCGACGCTTGCCACATGCGGTCCTCAAGAAGAATGAAGCAGGCGAGTGGGTGCAAATCGCCGCCAGCAATATCAATGTAGGTGATGTGCTATATGTGCGCCCTGGCGAAGTGTTTGCCGCCGACGGCAAGGTGCTGGTCGGCAATACCAGTGCCGATGAATCCATGCTGACAGGTGAGTCGGACCCGGTGTTGAAACCTGCCGGCGCGACTGTGATTGCCGGTTCGGGTAACCTGACTTCGGCGATTGAAATGCAGGTGGAGCAAGTGGGTGAGGGTACGCAGTATCATGCGCTGGTGAACCTGATGGCCTCTGCTTCAACCGAGAAACCTGGCATCGCCTTGCTGGCTGATAAGGTGGCGCAACCCTTCTTGTGGGGCGTGCTGCTGGCCGCGCTGTATGCCCTGGTTTTCTGGTGGACCACCGATCCGGCCAAAGCGATTATGTCAGCAGTGGCGGTGCTGGTAGTGACTTGCCCTTGTGCCTTGTCGCTGGCAACGCCTGCGGCCATGCTGGCCAGTGCGGGCACGTTTGCCAAAGGCGGTGTGCTGATCCGCCGTCTGCAGGCGATTCAGGCCCTCAGCGAAATTGACACCATTGTATTTGATAAAACCGGAACCCTGACCGAGAGTTTGCAAGAGGTCAGCGCGGTCGAAATGGCCGCCGGGCAAGACCATCAGTGGTTGCTGGATGTGATTGCCAGCATGAGTCGTGATTCCCTGCATCCGGTGGCGCAGGCGTTGCATGGATTTGCCACCCGGCAAGACGCGAGTGACCAGCTGGAGATGCAGGACTGGCAAGAAATTGTGGGGGGTGGCATGTCTGCGACCTTGATCACACAGTCTGGTGATTCCATGCCATTAAAATTGGGCAATGCTGAATTTTGCGGGATCACGGTCAAGCCGGAACACGAGGCGTTGCGAGTGGTCTATCTGGCTAGCAATGGCCAAATGTTGGCGACATTAGCGTTGTCTGAGCAAGTGAAGCCACACGCCAAGGCGGCTGTTTCACAATTAATTGCATCCGGGCTTGATATTCAACTGTTATCTGGTGATAGAATAGCGGCCGTTAAAAACCTTGCATCACAACTGGGTATCCAGCGAGCAGCAGGGTTACAAAAAGCAGAAGATAAGCTGCAGCATGTCAAGCAGCTGCAACAACAGGGGCGGAAAGTGTTGATGGTAGGTGATGGTTTGAATGACGGCCCTGTCATTGCAGCAGCGCATACTTCTATTGCAATGGGTTCCGGCGTCCCTTTGACGCAGGCACAGGCCGATATGGTAGTGTTGGGCAATGATATCGGCGTGCTGGTTTCGCTCATTTCACACTGCAAAAAAACCATCCTCATCGTAAAACAGAATTTGTTGTGGGCGGCGTTGTATAACGCGGCCGGTGTGCCTTTGGCGATTATGGGGCTGTTGCCTGCCTGGTTAGCCGGGTTGGGGATGGCGGCCAGTTCGTTACTGGTACTGTTAAATGCATTGCGATTGACCGACTGGGATAAGTCGGCCTGGCAGAAAGGTTAGGCATCGCTCAATGGAAATTGCATACTTACTGATCCCACTGGCAGTGTTGCTGGTGTTTGTGATTTTGGGTGGCTTGTGGTGGGCCATTCAAACCGGGCAATTTGAAGACCTTGAGGAAGAGGGGTCCAGAATTCTCGAGCAGGATTAGGAATTCTCAAGCAGGAACGGGGATTCTTAAGCAGTATTGATGTGAGTCAAATCAAATTTGTGACATCTCTGAGAAGATCAGGGTGAACAACTAGAAGTTTTTTTAGTGTTGGGTGTTTGTTTTAATCATTGGGAGAAATCCATGCAAAATGCAACCGTGAAGGCTGCGACCTACAACGATAGTGTAGTCCGCCAGTTCGCAATCATGGCAGTGGTTTGGGGTGTTGTGGGTACACTGATGGGCGTGATTATTGCGTCCCAGCTGGTGTGGCCAGAGCTGAACCTGGGCCTGCCGTTTACCTCTTTTGGCCGTTTGAGACCACTGCATACCAATGCAGTGATTTTCGCGTTTGGTGGCTGTGCTTTATTTGCTACCTCGTACTATGTTGTTCAGCGTACCTGTCAGACACGTTTGTTCAGCGACAAGTTGTCCAGCTTCACCTTCTGGGGCTGGCAGGCTGTTATCGTGGCTGCTGCCATTTCACTGCCTTTGGGTTATACCCAGGGTAAGGAATACGGCGAGCTGGAGTGGCCAATCGATATCCTGATTGCCTTGGTATGGATTGCTTATGCAGTCAACTTCTTCGGTACTATCGGTATCCGTAAAGTAAAGCATATCTATGTAGCTAACTGGTTCTACGGTGCATTTATTCTTGCGGTGGCTTTGTTGCACATCGTTGAAAGTGCTGCGATTCCTGCTGGTTTCATGAAGTCCTACTCTGCTTACGCCGGGGTACAGGATGCGATGGTGCAGTGGTGGTATGGTCACAACGCGGTAGGTTTCTTCCTGACTGCGGGCTTCCTGGGCATGATGTACTACTTTGTGCCTAAACAAGCTGAGCGTCCTGTCTACTCTTACAGCTTGTCTATCGTTCACTTCTGGGCACTGATCTTCACTTACATGTGGGCGGGTCCTCACCACCTGCATTACACTGCCTTGCCTGACTGGACACAGTCATTGGGTATGGTGTTGTCTCTGATCCTGTTTGCACCAAGCTGGGGTGGCATGATCAACGGTATCATGACCTTGTCTGGCGCATGGCACAAACTGCGCACAGACCCAATCTTGCGCTTCCTGATTGTCTCCCTGTCTTTCTACGGTATGAGTACCTTTGAAGGTCCGATGATGGCGATCAAGACTGTGAACGCCTTGTCTCACTACACTGACTGGACCGTGGGTCACGTGCACTCTGGTGCGCTGGGCTGGGTTGGTTTCGTGTCTATCGGTTCCCTGTACTTCCTGATTCCACGTTTGTTTGGTCAAAAACAAATGTACAGCGTGAAAGCGATTGAAGTTCACTTCTGGATGGCAACCATCGGCGTGGTGTTGTACATCGCTGCATTGTGGATTTCCGGTGTGATGGAAGGTTTGATGTGGCGTGCCATGAACGCTGACGGTACATTGGCGTACACCTTCGTTGAAAGTGTGAAAGCCAAGTTCCCATACTACTTCACACGTGCATTGGGTGGTTTCCTGTACATGAGCGGTTTGATCATCATGTTGTGGAATACATATAAAACAGCAACTAACGGCAAAGCAGTCACTGTAGAAGTGCCAGCTGTGGTTGCTCACGCTTAAGGAATTCACTATGGCTACGCATCAAAACAATAGTGGCAATTTTCACGAAAAGATTGAAACCAGCAACTTCCTGCTGATCGTGCTGACCTTCATCACGATCTCGTTTGGTGGTCTGGTCGAAATCGTGCCTTTGTTCTTCCAGAAGTCAACCACAGAGCCTATCCGTGGTCTGGAGCCTTACAACGCGTTGCAACTGGCTGGCCGTGACATTTATCTGCGTGAAGGTTGCTACAACTGCCACTCACAGATGATTCGTCCTTTCCACGCTGAAACGCTGCGTTATGGTCATTACTCGGTTGCTGGTGAGTATGTTTATGATCACCCGTTCCAGTGGGGCAGTAAGCGTACGGGTCCTGACTTGCACCGTGTAGGGGGCAAGTATAGTGATGACTGGCACCGTGTGCACCTGCACAACCCACGTGATGTCGTTCCTGAGTCCATCATGCCAGCCTATCCATGGTTGGAAGAAAACTTGGTTGACGACAAAACCATTGGTGACCATATGGCTGCACTGCGTAAAGTTGGCGTGCCATACACCGACGCGCAGATCAAGGCTGCTGGGGATGAAATCAAAGGCAAAACCGAGCAGGACGCACTGGTGGCTTACCTGCAAGTGTTGGGTACACACCTGAAATAAGGAGACGCGCCATGGATATCAACATACTACGCATATTTTTTACAGTACTGAGTTTCGTCCTGTTTGTGGCAATTTTGATTTGGGCATGGCGCAATCGCAACTCCGCGCAATTCAAGGACGCGCAAAATCTGCCGTTCGACCAAGACTAAACACTGCGCGGAAAGGTTAAGGAAAACATCATGAATGATTTTGTAAATGGTTTTTGGCCGATCTGGATTTCGACCATTACCTTGGGCGGGATTGCTTTCTGTGTCGGTTTGCTGATTTTCGCAAGCCGTGTCAAAGTGCCTTTGGATAGCGATAACACCAATGGTCACGAATGGGATGGCATCAAGGAGATGAACAATCCGCTGCCAATGTGGTGGGTAGGGTTATTTATCATTACCGTAATTTTTGGCCTGACCTATCTGTACCTGTTTCCTGGCCTGGGGACTTACAATGGCAAGTTCGGCTGGTCGGAAGTCAAGCAGTACGAAGCTGAAGTGGCAAAGAACAATGCCAAGATCGCCCCGCTGTATGCCAAATATGCAGCCATGCCGGTAGAAGAAGTTGCCAAGATTCCTGAAGCCCGCGACATTGGTAAGCGTATTTTCCTCAACAACTGTGCTGCTTGTCATGGTTCAGACGCCAAAGGGAGCCGTGGCTTCCCTAACCTGACCGACAATGACTGGTTGTATGGTGGTTCACCTGATACGATCAAGTTGACTATCAACAATGGTCGTAATGGCATCATGCCTCCCATGGCTGCTGCTGTTGGTTCTGAAGAAGATGTGAAAAACGTCGCCAACTACGTATTGAGCTTGTCTGGCAGTATTCATGACTCTGGTCGTGCCAATGCCGGTAAAGAAAAATTTGTGGTGTGTGCTGCTTGCCATGGTCCAGAAGGTAAGGGCAACCAGGCGATTGGTGCACCTAACCTGACAGACAACATCTGGTTGCATGGTCAAGGTGAAGCCGCGATCATCAAGCGTATTCATGAAGGTAAAAACAACGTGATGCCAGCCTGGAAAGAAAAATTCAGCCCAGAGCAAATTCATCTGCTGACTGCTTATGTTTGGGGTCTTTCCAACAAATAGGCGAATGCAGATAACCCATGAGCGATATTAAACAAACCGCTGTGAACAAAACCACCATCCCTGAACAGGAGGTGGTTTTGTCACTTTATAAATCCGCAGATAAGATCTATGCCCGTAGCGTCTCCGGTATGTTCAATAACTGGCGCTGGGTCATGGTGTGGGCTACGCAACTGTTTTTTTATGGCGTACCCTGGTTACAATGGGATGGTCGTCAGGCCATGCTGTTTGACCTTGATGCCAAACGCTTTTATATCTTCGGCCTGATTTTTCATCCGCAGGACTTGATCTATCTGTCGTTTTTGCTGATTGTGTCTGCGCTGTCGCTGTTTCTGTTTACGGCCATTGCCGGTCGCTTGTGGTGTGGCTACACCTGTCCGCAAACGGTGTATACCGAGATTTACATGTGGATGGAAAATAAAATCGAGGGCGATCGTATCGCACGTATGCGCCTCGATGATAGCAAATGGACTCTGAACAAGCTCACGCGCAAATCGCTCAAGCAGTTTGCCTGGATCGCCTTCGGCTTGTGGACAGGCGTGACGTTTGTCGGTTACTTCTCCTCCATTCGCGAGCTGGTGCCCAATATTGTGAACTGGCAATTGGGTGGCTGGGAAACGTTCTGGATTTGCTTTTACGGCTTTGCCACCTATGGCAATGCAGGCTATATGCGTGAGCAAGTCTGCAAATATATGTGCCCTTATGCCCGCTTTCAGAGTGCCATGTTTGATGATGACACCATGATTGTGACCTATGACGAGGCACGCGGTGAACCGCGTGGTGCACGCTCTAAAAAAGCTGGCGAGAATGCCAATGGCCTGGGCAGTTGCATTGATTGCAGTATCTGTGTGCAAGTGTGTCCGACCGGAATTGATATCCGTAAAGGCTTGCAGTACGAGTGTATTGGTTGCGGTGCCTGTATTGATGCGTGCGACGATGTAATGGACAAAATGGGCTATGCCAAGGGCTTGATCAAATATTCCACGCAGAACGGCATCACCAACCGTTGGAGCCGTCAGCAAATGCTGCAACGTTTGCTACGCCCACGCGTGATTATTTATACAACGATTTTGTTGGCGCTCACCATCGGTATGGTGGTCAGTCTCTACTTCAAGCCCGATTTCAGGCTGGATGTGTTACGTGATCGTGCCGTCATGTCTCGCTATACTGATGAAGGCATGATTGAGAACGTGTATAACCTCAAGCTTGAAAATGATACCGAAGCCGTGCATGACTACGCATTGAAGGTCACGGGGCTCGAAGGCTTGGTGGTGCATTTTGCTGACGAGAATAGCCAGGACTTCAAAGGCTTGCGGCCGTTTGAGACACGCAATGTGGTGATTGAGCTGGAGTTGCCTGATGGGGTCACCAGAGCTGGTTCCCATAAAATCTTTTTCGAAATGACGGATTTACAAACCAGCGAAGCGGTCAAAGAAAAGTCGGTCTTTATTGTGCCGAGCAACTAATGGAGCAGAGATTGTCACAACACCAAGCACAGCAGAAACCGGCCGCTAAAGCGGTTGACCAGAAAAAATGGTATCACAACCCTTATGTCTGGATGATTATAGGCGGCCCTTCTGCCGTGATTGTGGCTTCATTCATCACCTTGTATCTGGCGATTACGCATCCTGATCCAGCGATTGATGATTACTACCGCAAGGGCATAGAAATCAACAAGACGCTGGATGCGCAAGCGCAAGACGGCCAGACAGATGCCATGGCGCCCGCCATTCAGGCGCGTAACCATGCGCAGACCGGTCTGAAACCTGCTGAACAGTAAACTGTCTGCCTATCTCTCAGCGCTGACGAGCATCTAATCCCTGATTCAGGCGCGAGCGTTGCAGATAGGGGATCAGCGTTTAGGCAAATAGGCGCACGTTGAAACCTTGCGTGCGCAAAGCCTCAGCATACTGCTGTAACAGCCGGATGTCTGGTGCTTGAATGCTGGCCAGCGTGTCTTGCTGGCTAGGTCTGGCGATGCCATACAACAAAATGCCTTCAATGTTCTCTTTAAGTGGTAGCAACGCCTGCACATAGCCGGCCAATGCGGGGGTGGTGACCAGTTGGTCCGCGATACGACGCTGCATCACAGCGGTTTGCACCCAGGTCCGGCAAGCCATGCTGCAAGCCTGCAGCCGTTGCAGATGCAGGCTAAGTGGCAAACGCGCATCATTCACTGCCAGCATTTCTGCATCGTTGCCTGCGTCCAGCTTAAACCAGACTTCTCCCCCCATCTGTTGCAGTACCTTTAAGGCTTGCTGTGTCGTGGCCAGATGCATTTGGCTGCCATTGGTAATGAGCCTGACCCGTGCCGGACGGTCTGCTTGTGTTGTCTGGCTCAGTAATCGTTCAACCAGTGCCAAGGCTTCAGGAAATTGCGGCGAGGTGGTCGGTTCGCCGTCTCCGGCAAAGGCAATATCCTGCACATCTTCCGACAATACACGCTTTGCTGCGTGTAAGTGCTGTCTTAGCCAGTGCAAGCAGGTGCTTAATTCTTGTTGCAGGCGCTCTATTTGAATGACCGGGGAGGGGCCGCGATGCAGCCCTGGCACCTGGCAATAAATGCAATGCCAGTTGCAGCATTGATTCGGGTGCAGGTTTATGCCGATGGAAAGGCCCTGCGCACGGCGGGACCAGACAGGATAAGTATATTGCCAGGCTTGTTGCGCGGCCATGCGCTGTAAGGCCTCAAATAGAGACGAAGGCAGTGGCATCCCTCAGCGGTTACAACAGTCAGCTGCCGCCTAGCAGGTGCTGGCGTTGAAGATAGTTTTAAGCTTTTCGTGGTCCAGAATACGGATATTCTTTTGCTTGACCTCGATAATGCCTTCATCACTAAATTTGGAGAAAGTACGGCTCACTGTTTCCAGTTTCATGCCCAGGTAGCTGCCGATTTCTTCACGCGTCATGCGTAAAATCAATTCGCTTTTGGAGTAGCCGCGTGCATGCAGGCGTTGCAGCAAGTTGAGCAGAAACGCCGCCAGGCGTTCTTCGGCGCGCATATTAGCCAACAACATCATGACGCCATTTTCGCGCACAATCTCGCGGCTCATGATTTTGTGCACATGGCGTTGCAAGACGGGAATCTCACGCGACAGGTCTTCGACATGATTGAAGGGCATCACACAGACTTCGGCGTCTTCGAGGGCAATGGCGTTGCAGTTGTGTTTGTCACTGACAATGCCATCCAAGCCCATGATTTCACCGGCCATCTGAAAGCCGGTGACTTGTTCACGGCCATCTTCCGAAACGACGCAAGTCTTGAAAAACCCAGTGCGGATCGCATAAAGCGTGGTGAAGGCATCGCCACTGCTATACAAGTGACCGCCTTGCTTGATCTTTTTACGGGTGGCAACCATGCCATCCAGTTTAGTCATTTCATCTGTGCTCAAGCCTACCGGCAGGCACAGTTCACGCAAGTTACAATTGGAGCAGGCAACCTTGAAACTGGATTCTGCTTGCATGGAGGGCGTCCTTGACTGACGTTGAACATGCGGCAAATTATACGCCTCTTCGGTTGCGATTTCATTGAACATGGTGTGACCTCTTCCTTTTGTATTTAGGCGCATTATGCAGCAGGCGACGCAAGCTGCATTTGACGTGTGTCAAAAAGCCCTGCATTGGTTTATGGCACAGTAACGCCAGATGAACCCGTAAAGTCCAGTTTCGGGATACTGATAGGAAAGAATTTGCCAGAAACCATGAACTCCCCGTTGCTGATTACTCAAGAGCATATTGAGCGCTATGACGTCTCCGGGCCTCGTTATACCTCTTATCCGACAGCAGACCGCTTTGTTGAGGCGTTTGACGCCGCTGCTTATCTCAAGGCGGCCGAGCAGCGCAATATCAGCAACTGGACGCAGCCGCTCTCGTTGTATGTGCATATCCCGTTTTGTGCCTCGCTGTGTTTTTATTGTGCATGCAACAAGATAGTCACCAAGCGCTATGAGCAAGGCGCGGTTTACCTCAACTACCTGCAACGCGAGCTTGATTTACACTTGGACAAGTTTGCCAAAAAGCAAACCGTCAACCAGTTGCATCTGGGCGGGGGTACGCCGACGTTTCTCAATGATGCCGAGTTGACCCAACTCATGCAGATGTTCAAGCAGGCGTTTGCCTTTGCCAAAGACGGTGAATACTCGATTGAAATTGATCCACGTACCGTCAATCAGCAACGCTTGCAACACTTGCGCGAGCTGGGCTTTAACCGCCTGAGTTTTGGCGTGCAAGACTTTGATGCCGAGGTACAGCAGGCCGTGCACCGGGTGCAGTCTTATGCGCAGGTTGAAAGCCTGATGCAACATGCGCGCGACCTAGGGTTTGCCTCTATCAATACCGACTTGATTTACGGCTTGCCCAAACAAACCCCGGCGACCTTCCGCCAGACCATCGCCCAGATCATTCAATTGCGGCCAGACCGTATCGCGTTATATGGCTACGCGCACTTGCCGTCACGTTTCAAGCCGCAACGCCGGATTTTGCAAGCAGACTTGCCGCATGCCGTAGATAAAATCCAAATGCTGTCAGAAGCGATTCAGCAGCTGATGCTGGCAGGCTATGTCTTTATCGGCATGGATCATTTTGCCTTGCCTGATGACCCGCTGGCGATTGCCAAACAACAGGGCAGGTTACACCGCAACTTTCAGGGTTACAGCACCATGGCTGATCAGGATATCCTGGCTTTGGGTGTCTCCGCGATTGGCAAGATCGGTGCTACTTACAGCCAGAATGCCAAAACCCTCGAAGAGTATTACGACTTTCTCGACCAAGGCCAATTACCGATTGTGCGTGGGCTGGCATTAAGCCGCGATGACCTGATCCGCCGTGCCGTGATCATGGCAGTCATGTGCCATGGTGAACTGAGTTACGAATCCATTGAGTTGTCTTACATGGTCAATTTCAAACAATATTTTCAGGCAGAAATTGCGCAATTGGCCGAGAAAGAGAAACAAGGCCTGGTCGTACTCGAAGACGATGGCCTCAAAGTCACCGAAATGGGCTGGTATTTTGTGCGCGCCATTGCCATGGTGTTTGACCGTTATTTGCAGCACGATGCCAACCGTGCAAGGTTTTCCAAAATCCTTTAAACTGCTGGCATGTTAGCCAGTTTACTCTTGACTGCTTTTGTCATGGGGCTGGCAGGCGGCCCGCACTGTGTGCTGATGTGTGGCGCTGCTTGCGGCGCCATGCAAACGCCGCCGAATCTTTCCAGTCCCCCGCGTTCCATCCCTCTGCGTGTCGTAAAGACCATCCCCTGGAGTTTTTACCTGGGCCGTATGCTCGGCTATGGCTTGCTGGGCGCGATTGCTGCCGAAACCTTGCGCGGTTTGGCCTGGTTATCCAATCAGAGCCATCTGTTTCAACCATTGTGGACGTTCTCGCATACGCTGATCTTCGCCTGGGGCGTGTTGCTGCTTATCCTCGGCCGACAGCCACAATGGGCGGTGCAGCGGGCCCAATTGGTCTGGGCATGGATCAAGCAACATACCGCGCATGCCAGGTCGGGCTATTTTGTGACCGGCATCGTCTGGGCCTTGCTGCCTTGCGGCTTGCTGTACTCGGCGGTGATGCTGGCCTCCCTCCAGTCGCAATGGCTGCAAGGCGCACTGGTCATGATTGCCTTCGCGACCGGTTCCGCCACCATCCTCGCCTTGGCCCCCTTTTTCTGGCGCGCGGGCCAGCAAAGCCTGCCGCGCTGGTTCAGTGAAGCGGCAGGCATGCGCCTGAGTGGCGGCTTGCTGGTCGCCCTCAGCCTGGTGGCGCTGTGGATGGACGTCATGCATCACGACAAACTGTGGTGCCAGTTGTTATAGCCGTGTCTGATTGTGTGCACCAGCAGCCTCTGTGAGGCTTATTTGGGCCATCCGTGTATTGCCTACCTAGTTAAATTCCGCTAACTTACGATTGTTAAATTAAATTAACAATTGGGGCGGTGATGATGATATGGATGCGCATCTGTTTTTTACTGTGGCTCATCAGTCAGCCTGGCATGCCAGCCTATGCGCAGGTACCAGAAATCCTGCTGGCACAGGTTTACCACGAAGGCATCGCTGTCAACGACTACTTGGTCAGCGAAAAGCTCGACGGCATACGCGCCGTGTGGGATGGCAAACAACTGATCAGTCGGCAGGGCCATCCCATCCACGCGCCGGCCTGGTTTGTGCAAAAATTCCCCCAACAGCCCCTGGATGGTGAACTGTGGATCGCCCGCGCACAATTTGAACGACTCTCTGCCACCGTGCGCCGCGCCCAGCCTGATGAAGCGGAGTGGCGGCATGTGGCCTATTATGTGTTTGAACTGCCAATGGCCCCAGGCACTTTCACTCAACGTGCCCAGCACATCGAGCAACTGGTTAAACGTCAGCAGAGCCCGTATCTCAAAGCCATCAAACAGTTTCGCGTGGCAGATGCCGCTGCCCTCAAACGCACGCTGGACTGGGTGGTGGCCCGCAAAGGCGAGGGCCTCATGTTGCATCAAGCCGATGCACCTTATCTGACCGGCCGCAGCCATGTGCTACTCAAACTCAAGCCACAGCTGGATGCCGAAGCCAAAGTCATCGCCTACGTGCCCGGCAAAGGTAAATACCAAGGTAAAATGGGCGCGTTACTGGTCGAAACCGCGCAAGGGATACGTTTTAAACTAGGCACCGGCTTTAAAGATAGCGATCGCGCAAACCCGCCGCCGATCGGCAGCCAGGTGACCTATACCTACCGCGACCTCACCAAAAACGGCAAACCCAAATTTGCGCGCTTTGTGCGGGTACGGCCACCGGAATAATTCACACAGAAAGGATCACACAATGAAATGGATGCTTGGATTGGTCGGCGTTTTTGTTGCAATCAACGCCTATGCGCTGGATTTAAGTGGTGTTTACAGCTGCACTGGCGATGACGCGCATGAAGGCAAATACACCGGCACCGTCACCATGAAATTGCGCCCGGAGCATAGTAAAGGCGCGGATGCCAGCTATGATTTTGAACTGGCTGTGCCGGACTATGGCACCTATAAAGGCCACGCTGCCGTGCACGGCATGCATGCGGCCATGCATTTTGCCTTGCCGATGGAAAATGGCGAATATGGCGGCAAGACGCATGATTATGGAACCGGGATTGCCGAGTTTAAGAAGAATGCCAAGGGGCAGTTGAGTTTTAGGAAGTTTTATTTTGAGCCTGGGTTTAAAGGTGGCAATACGGGAGTCGAGGAGTGCGTGAGGAAGTAATTTTTAGCATTTTAATTAGAGGTTTATGAATGTTGGATAGGTCATTTTCCTCTGTCGGCGAGTTAATTTCTTTGCCCTACATCCCGTTCAATCTTAGGTGAAAAGTAGAAGTTGTAGGGTGGGCATGAATGCCCACGCGGATTGGTGTGTGTTGTATGTGATGTTCTGTTTCGCCTGTAGGCGAGTTACTTTTCTTTGCTTGCACAAAGATAAAGTAACCAAAAGAAAGTGCACCCCAACTTCCGCTTGTTTCCTGCGTTGCTCGGTTTAGGACTTTCGTCCGTTGCTTTGCCGGACTTAGGCATAAGCGCTCGCAGAACTCATCCTAGCGGCCTGCACAAAACGCAGGCCACCGCGGGATTCGGACAGCCGCTCGCTTCATCTTATTTTGTTTCCGCTACTCGGCGCGGCAGATGGGGACCCCGAACACCTGATGGGCGCAGCGATCAGTGAAATAAATAAAAGAGTTATTTTTTTGAACGGTCCAAACTTCTACGCTCGTAGTTTGGCGAGACAAATCCCATCCCATCACGCTGAGTAGCGGAAACAAAGTAAGGAAGAAGGGAGCGACTGTCTGAGCTCCGCGGCAGCTTGCGGGGTGGGCAAGCTGCTAGGGCGAGTTTCGTGACCGCTTACTTTGTTGAGCAACGCAAGGCAGCCGAAGGCCGGGATGGCTGGGTGCCCTCTTTTTGGTTACTTTTTTGGGGCAAGCAAAAAAAGTAACTCGCCATTAAGGCGAAAAAACATACATTAAACTAGAGAAACTTAAGTTATATGTAAACAGCTAGGCTGCATGCCAATTAGCATGCCATGATAAAATCTCACCCCTATGACTGCCGTCTCTCCCATCCAACTCATCAGCCAACTCGAAAAACAACTCCCCCAGTGCATGCTGGCTGATCGCTTTCCGCTCAAGCGTCGTTTGCAGCAGCTACGTGATGCTTTAAAACAAAATAAACCCGTGGATAAAGCGCTGGTGGAACTTGCACACAAGGTGCAGGCTTCCCAGCAGCGTTTGCAGGCACGTCAGGCGGCGTTACCCCGGCCTGATTACCCGCCAGAGTTGCCAGTGAGTGGCAAAAAGGATGAGATTGCGGCGGCGATTGCCAAGCATCAGGTGGTGATTGTTTGTGGTGAAACCGGTTCTGGTAAGACCACACAATTGCCTAAAATCTGCCTCGAACTCGGGCGCGGTGTGAGTGGCTTGATTGGCCATACGCAGCCACGCCGGATTGCTGCGCGTTCGGTGGCGTCGCGCATTGCGCAGGAGTTGCAAAGTCCGCTCGGTGAGGTAGTCGGTTACAAGGTGCGCTTTAATGACAAATTGTCCGAGCGCAGTTACGTCAAGTTGATGACGGACGGCATTTTGCTGGCGGAGACGCAGAGCGATAAATTCCTTAACGGCTATGACACCATCATTATCGACGAGGCGCACGAGCGCAGCCTGAATATTGATTTTCTGTTGGGCTATCTCAAACAGTTACTCCCCAAGCGGCCAGATTTGAAAATCATCGTCACCTCGGCGACGATTGATGCAGACCGCTTCTCGAACCACTTTGATGGCGCGCCAGTGATTGAAGTGTCTGGCCGGACTTATCCGGTCGAAATCCGTTACCGGCCCTTGGGCAACAAAACCACCATGGTGGCTGTGGAAGTGCCAATTGATGACGGGCTGGATGACATAGACCGTTTTGCGCAGGACCTGATGGGCATCAAGCGCAAGCCGCCGCGTACCGAGACGCGCTGGCTGGAAGAGGATGACGAAGAGGAAGTCATGGAAGATGCCATCCTCGATACCGCCGAGGATTTGTTGCGTCTGGGGGATGGCGATATTCTGGTGTTTTTGCCGGGTGAGCGTGAAATCCGTGACACCGCCGAGCATCTGCGTAAATATCAGGGCCGCTCGCCCAAACTGAAGTCGATTGAGATTTTGCCGCTATTCGCGCGCTTGAGTATAGAAGACCAGCAAAAGATTTTCCGGCCCAGCGGCCAGCGCCGCATTGTGCTGGCGACCAACGTGGCGGAAACCTCGCTGACCGTGCCTGGTATCAAGTATGTGATTGATACCGGACTGGCCCGAGTCAACCGCTATAGCCCACGTGCCAAGGTCGAGCAATTGCAGATTGAAAAAATCTCGCAAGCGGCGGCCAAGCAGCGGGCAGGGCGCTGCGGCCGCGTGTCTAACGGCATTTGCGTGCGTTTGTACGGCGAGGATGATTTTAACCAGCGTCCGGCGTTTACCGATCCCGAGATTCTGCGTAGCTCACTGGCCAGCGTGATTTTGCGCATGGCGGATTTACGGCTGGGGGATGTCGGTGAATTCCCGTTTATTGAGGCGCCTTCTTCACGCCTGATCAGCGATGGCTATCAGTTGCTGCAAGAGCTGGGGGCGGTGACCGAGCGCCGTGAGATTACAGAGCTGGGTCGGCAGATGGCGCGCTTGCCACTGGATCCGCGTGTGGCGCGCATGATTCTGACCGCAAAAAAAGAAGGCTGCGTGCGTGAGATTCTGATTATTGCCAGCGTACTCAGCATCCAGGATCCGCGGGAGCGGCCCATGGATAAACGCGAGGCCGCCGACAATGCGCATGCCAAATTCAAGGCGGATGACTCTGACTTTATGAGTTATCTCAAGTTGTGGGACTGGTATGAGCAGGCGCTCAAAAGCAAAAAGTCCAACCGTGATTTGCTCAATCAGTGCCACCAGAATTTTCTCTCGTTTTTACGGCTGAAGGAATGGCGTGAGCTGCATGCGCAGTTGCTGGAAATGGTGGATGAGCTTGATATCAAGCCCAATCAGCAAGAAGCGAATTACGCGCAAATCCATCGTGCGTTACTGTCCGGCTTGCTTGGCAATATCGGTTTTAAAGATGGCGATAGCGAGACCTATGCTGGCGCGCGCGGGATCCGCTTTACCGTTGCACCGGGCTCTGTGCTCAAGAAAAACCGCCCCAAGTGGGTGATGGCCGCCGAGTTAGTCGACACCACCAAGCTGTATGCCCGTTGCGTTGCAAAAATTGACCCGGACTGGATAGAGCCAATTGCGCATGAAGGCGGCGGCCGTGGCATTACACAAAGCCATTACAGCGACCCGCGCTGGGACCGCAAAACCGCGCAAGTGGTGGCCTGGGAGCGCGTGAGCCTGTACGGGCTGACCATTGTGCCCAAACGCCGCGTACATTATGGGCCGATTGCGCCGACCGAAGCGCGTGAAATTTTTATCCGTGAAGCCCTGGCCAATATGGAATTTGACACGCGGGCCCCGTTTTTTGAAGCCAACCGTCGCCTGATCTCCGAAGTGGAGGCGCTGGAGCATAAAGCCAGACGTCAGGACGTGCTGGTCGACGAACACCAGTTGTTTGTGTTTTATGACCAGGTGGTGCCGCCGATTGCAGACCCTTACCATGTCTATAATGGCGCTGCGTTTGAAAAGTGGCGGCAGGACGCTGAAAAAGCCAATCCCAAGGTGTTGTACCTGACGCGCGAATCGCTGATGCGCCATGGCGCCAGTGCCATTACAGAGGTACAGTTTCCTGAGACCATTGTGGTAGACGGCGAAGTCGTGCCACTCAAATACCGCTTTGAACCCGGGCATGTGCTGGATGGGGTGACAGTGACGATACCGCTGGCCTTGCTCAATCAGCTTGATGCCACCGTGACTGAATGGCTGGTACCGGGCATGGTGCGTGACAAGGTGACGGCACTGATAAAAGCCTTGCCCAAAACCCTGCGCCGCGTCTGTGTGCCGGTGCCAGAGTTCGTGACCGGCTTCCTCGAAGCCAAACAGACTGCGCAGCCATTATTGCCCGCTCTGGCTGAGTTTATCCAGCAAAAAACCGGGCTTAAGCTCAAGCCGGAAGAGTTTGACCTGGCGGGCCTGGAGCCGCATCACCGCATGAACTTTAGCGTGGTCGACGAAAAAGGCCGTGAGCTAGGCATGGGTCGCGACTGGAACCAGCTCAAAAAACAACTGGGTTCGGCCGCCCAACTGACGTTTAGAACCGGCTCGCCCGGCATTGAAAAATCCGGGCTCAAGCAGTGGGATTTTGGCGACTTGCCAGCCACCCTTACCTTTAGCAAAGATGGTCGCCAACTGACCGGCTATCCGGGCCTGGAAGACAATGGTGACAGCGTGGCCATCAAACTATTTGATACGCCAGAAGCTGCCTTGGCCGCTCACCGTAAAGGCGTCTGCCGCCTGATGCGTTTTGAGCTCAAGGAGCAGGTCAAACAACTGGAAAAAGGCCTGCCAGACTTTAACCAGTATGCCTTGCTGTTGCGCGCCATCATGAATCCTGACCAGTTGCGTGAAGACATGCTGCAATGTATTGCTGACCGCGCCTTTATTGCCGAGGACGACTTGCCGCGCAGCAATGCCGAGTTTATGCAACTGAAAACACGGGCGCGGACCCGCTTGCCAGCGGTGACCGAGGCGCTGACCCGGCAGGCGCAACTGATTGCCAATGAGTATCAGGTGCTGGTTGCCCAGTTACAGAAAATGACGCCGGTGACACAGAAAATCAAACGCGACTGCGAGCAACAATTACAGGGTTTGTTGTATCACGGTTTTTTTAGCCAGACCCCGTGGGAGCAATTGCCGCACTTGCCGCGTTATCTCAAGGCGATCAAGCTGCGCATAGACAAATATCCGACCAGCATAGAGCGTGATGGCCGCCATGCGCAGGCGCTGGTACAACTGGAGCAGCGCTGGCAGCAAAAAATTGAGCAATTGCGCAAGGCGCATCTGCCTGTAACCATCCAGTTACAAGACTTTGCGTGGCAATTACAGGAGTTGCGTGTATCATTATTTGCGCAGGAATTAAGGACGCCTTATCCTGTCTCAACCAAACGTCTTGAAAAACTCTGGCAAGAAATGCAATAGTATCGCGTGACCACTGCTAACCTGTGACCAATCCTGTTCATGCAGCCTTCTCCCTTTGAACCATTTAGTACGCCTAACTGGCTAAAGCCCAAGCAACGCGAGCGCGTGTTGCGCATCCCGGCACGCCTGATGTGGGCGATTTTGGTGTCGCTGCTGATACACGCCATCCTGTTCTGGGGCTTTTTACTCGATTTGCTTAAGCCGCTTGAGGAGCCCGCGCAAGCGCCGCTGAATATTGTGCTCGACTTAGGCGTGCCGGCGCCGACCAAACCCAAAGTGGTCTCGCCGCCGCCTGAGATTCCGCCAACTCCACAACCGCGGCCTGAACCCAAACCGAAGCCACCGCCCAAATCTGAGCTCAAGCTGCCTAAAAAGATTATTCAGTCACAGCGGCCGGATAGCGCCTTTAAATTGCCCGAGCCCAAGCCGCAACCCAGGCCAGAGCCTACGCCAAACTTGCCGCCACCGCCGGTGGAAGACTTTTCAAGTTTTATCAAGCGCAAGCAGACCGACCGTTATGCGGATGAAATCTCAGCCAAACAGGCCAATGATGCTGCTGCAGCGGCCGAGCGTGGTCCTTCCGAGGATGAGCGCCGCACCAAAAACATCATGAACAATCTCAAGTTCGGTACCAACGGCTTGTTCCAGATCCGCCGCATGGATCCCTTGAATGCAACCTTCAGCTTCAAGGGCTGGGTCAATGATTACACCTCGGCCAATACGCAGTACTACGAGGTGGAAGCGCGCAGTGGTGAAGATATCCGCCTGGTGATGGTCAGACGAATGATCAGTATCATCCGTGAGCACTATAACGGTGATTTTGACTGGATATCCAACCGCCTGGGCCGTACTGTCACGCTGTCAGCGCGGCCTGCAGACAGCGCGGGGCTCGAGGACTTTTTGATGAAAGAGTTCTTTGGGCCCAATTATAAAAATCAGGATATTTACGGCCGCTAGCGCCCGGGGCAGCAGATGGCAGACGGCTTTGTTACCTCCACAACGTCGCATCGGCCAGACTGGCAATATCAGCTAGTACTGTGGTCGGGCATGGCCCTCACCACCTGGGTGGGTGTCTGGCATTTTGCCAGCCTGGGTGTCACGCTGCTCACCTTGCTGTATATGCTATGGGTGTTGTGGGCGGCCTATTTCCTGCACTTTGCCACCGCCATGCTGACGGCGATTGCCGCTGTCCTGCTGATCAATTACTGTTTTATTGAACCGCTGTACACCTTGCGCGTGGCTAGCCTGCAATCGTGGGTGATGCTCATGGTGTTTGCCGTGCTGGCATTGACGGTGAGCCAGGCCATGCAACAGCTCAAGCGGCAAAGGCAACAGGCACAATTGGCCGCACAACAATCCCGTTTTTTTCAATCACTGGCCGAAGTGTTATCCAGCCACTTGAGCGTTGCAGCGTTGTTGCAGGCCGCTTGCCAGCATGTGCAACAGGGATTTGGCTGGCAGATTTGTGTGGTGCAATTGGCGCCCGGCATGCAATTGCAGCGACTGGCCGGTGAGTCCACGCTGCTTGTTCAGCCTTCCAGTGTGCAATGGGCACTCGATTACCAGCGTGCCATCGGCGCAGGCACTCAGGATTGGCCAGCGCTGGGCCAATGCCTACTGCCGTTTGGTTTTTCGCAGCACGAAGTACTTGTGGTGGCCGTGCCAGCCGATCATGTGCCTGACCTGCATTTTTTACAGCGGCTGGTACAACAATGTGCTGACGCTACGCTCAAGCTCAGACAGCAGATTGCCCTGGCAGACGCCGCCCGCGAGACCACTGAGGCCCAGTTCAAAAAAACGCTGCTGACCGCTTTGTCGCATGACATGCGTACGCCACTGACGGCGATTTTAGGCGCGGCCAATGTGCTGGCCGACCAAGAGATTACGCTGGCACCCGCACAGTCCACACAGTTACTGCAAAGCATCCTGGCAGAAGCCGGTTATTTAAGCCAGGCCACAGAAAATATCCTGACTCTGGTCAAGCTGGAAGCGGGCGAGCGCGCCTTGCATCGCGAATGGCAATCGTTGCAAGAGGTGGTACAACATGTGATGCACCGCTACTTGCAGCGCACGCCCCCCGTATCACTGGCCTTTGCCGCTGTTGCAGAGGGCGAAGAATGGCTGGTGCATATGGATGCGGTGCTGGTGGCGCATGCGCTCTCTAATCTGGTGGATAACGCCTTGCAATGGCGCAGCACTGAGACGCCCGTGGCATTGCAGCTGGCAAGGGAAGCGGACTGGCTGGTACTGTCGGTGATTAACGAAGGTCCAGGCTTTGCGCCAGATTTCGAGATTGCCTCGTTTCACTCGCGCCGTCCTGCGGGCAGAGGTAGCCGTGGCTTTGGACTGGGCCTGAGTATCGTCAATACCATCATGCAGTTGCATCAAGGGCAATTGCAACTGACGCAGCAGTCAGATCAGCCCCCATTAAATGCAGCCCGGTTAGATAAAACGGCAGTCGCCCGGCGCACCTGTGTGCGTATGTTGTTTCCATTTGTGCCCGCCACCACCTTGAGTGCAGGGGATGCCGGATGAGCCAACCAGTCGATCACTCTACGCACCCACATCTGTTGCTGGTCGAAGATGATCCGGGTGTTTACCAGTTTCTGCTGCCCGCGCTGTCTGCGCATGGCTATCACGTGCAGCATGCACGTGACCTGGCTCAGGCCCGGCAGGCCAGCGGCTTTGCCATGGTGATACTCGACCTTGGCTTGCCAGACGGGCAGGGCGAACAACTGATTCCGCATCTGCGCAGTTATTCCGACGTGCCGATACTGGTGCTATCCGCACGGCAGGATGAGGCAGACAAAGTGCAATGTCTTAATCTGGGCGCAGATGACTATTTGATGAAGCCATTTGGCTTGCAGGAGTTGCTGGCCAGATTACAGGCGGCCCTAAGGCGTTCTGCCATGATGCAAATGCGCGACCATGTGTATCAGCACGCCGGTATCAGCGTCAACCGTGCCACCGGAATTGTGACCAAGGCTGGTGCGCCCTTGCACCTGACGCCCATCGAGCACGCCTTGCTCATGCAACTGGCTAGTAAACCTGGCAGCATTTTTACCCATGCGCAATTGCTGCAAGCGGTGTGGGGGCCAGAATATCTCAACGATACGCAATACCTGCGTATTCACATCGGCCGTTTACGCGCCAAGCTCGAAGATCAGCCCGCTGAGCCTAAAGTCGTCTTAACTGAGCTGGGGATCGGCTACCGGCTGGCTTAATCATTGTCGCCATGACCATAGGCGTTGTAAATATTGCATCATGTATATGCGATTGATATACGCCTGATTGCACACTTGCGCCATCAATCAACCATAAGGGGATGTGATGGAAACGTTTTCCACCAAAAAAAGCAGTCTGGCCGCCTTGGCCTTAGGGGCGATCGGTGTCGTCTATGGCGATATCGGAACCAGTCCGCTCTATACCGTA
Source organism: Methylophilus sp. YYY-1 (assembly GCF_029132825.1). NCBI lineage: Bacteria > Pseudomonadati > Pseudomonadota > Betaproteobacteria > Nitrosomonadales > Methylophilaceae > Methylophilus > Methylophilus sp. YYY-1. The sequence goes on along the minus strand of NZ_WOVG01000001.1, from coordinate 604,080 downwards.
CAGGTCATTTTTAGCGAGAGCACCGGTGTGCCGCTCAACCAGCCCAATATCCTGGGCGCGATTTCGTCTATTTTCTGGTTACTCATGTTTGTGGTGACGTTTAAATACGTCCTACTCGTGCTGCGGGCACATAACAAAGGCGAGGGCGGCGTCATGGCCTTGCTGTCGCTGGCGGTCTCCAGCTTGCGTCCACAAGACAAACGTAGCACTGTGCTGTTATTACTCGGCGTCCTCGGGGCGGCGCTGTTTTATGGCGACAGTGTCCTGACGCCGGCCATTTCGGTGCTGTCTGCCGTAGAAGGCCTGCAAGTGGCGTCGCCCACCCTGGCTGCGCAGGTGCTGCCGATCTCAATCGGCATCCTGATCGGCTTGTTCTGGGTTCAGCGCCATGGCACGCATGCCGTCGGGCGTTTTTTTGGCCCGGTGGTCATTGGCTGGTTTCTGGCGCTGGCCTGTATCGGTGTCTGGCAAATTAGCCAGGCGCCAGAAGTATTGCAGGCCATTCATCCGCAGTATGCCTGGCAGTTTCTGCAATCACGCGGGGCTGGTGTGTTTATCGCCATTGGCGCCATCTTGCTGGCCGTGACCGGGGCCGAGGCCTTGTATGCAGACATGGGTCACTTTGGCCGTCCGGCCATTCAGTTGGCCTGGCTGGGCTTGGTATTTCCGTGCCTGATTTTAAATTATCTGGGCCAGGGCGCCTTGCTGCTGCATCATCCTGAAGCCGTCAACAATCCGTTTTACCTGTCGTTTCCCGAGCCCTTGCTGATTCCCGCCGTGATTTTGGCCACTCTGGCCACCATTATTGCCTCGCAAGCAGTGATTTCTGGCGCTTTCTCCATGACACGTCAGGCGATTCAATTAGGGTTTTTGCCTCGTATGCGCATTATTCACACTTCAGCCAGCGAGTCCGGCCAAATCTACATGCCCTCCGTCAACTGGGCGCTGCTGATCGCCGTCATCATCGTCTGTCTGGCTTTCCAAAGCTCATCGGCACTGGCCTCGGCTTATGGCATTGCCGTGACGGGCACTATGCTGATTACCACCATCCTGATGTTTATCGTCATGTGCAAGCGCTGGCAGTTTCCGCTTTGGCTGGCAGGCTTGTTGACGGCCGTATTGGCGAGTGTAGATGGTATTTTGCTCAGTTCTGCCTCCATGAAGTTTATGCAAGGTGGCTGGTTTCCGGTTGCGCTCAGTGTGGTGTTGATCCTGTTCATGACCACCTGGAAAAAAGGCCGTTTTAGCCTGCTCAACGGCATTGCGCAGTCTGACCCCAAACTGCTGCCTTTTATCGAGTCACTGGCACACTGTACGCTGCCCCGCGTCCAGCGCACGGCCGTCTACATGGTCTCCAATCTTGAGACTGTGCCACAAGCGCTGTTACACAACCTCAAGCATAACCAGGTGCTGCATCAGCATAACCTGTTTGTAAATGTCACGTTTGAGGAGGTGCCGTTTATGAGCGCAGAAGAGCGTGTGAGGGTGACGCGGCTGGCAGAAGGCTTCTGGCAAATCCAGTTACGGTATGGCTTTATGCAACATCCTGATATTCCGCAAGCCTTGCGCTCGGTGGCGCTGGATGGCAAGACGCTTGATCCGTTCACCAATTCTTATTTCTTGAGCCGCGAGATTATTGTGCCGGATGTAGGCGGTGCCATGCCACGCTGGCGTGACCAGTTATTCTCGGTGATGTCGCGCAATGCCAGCAGTGCGGTCGAGTTTTTCAATATCCCGGCCAATAGTGTCATTGAGCTGGGTAGCCGCGTGCAATTGTAGGGTGATCCCCCTTGATTGCCAGCCAGAACAGGGCATCAAGGGGAAGCCAGCCGTTTATGCCTAAAAAGGATGCCCAGTCGCTCCGGGCATCCGTTTCATGACGGGTAGTGGCGCTGATATGCGCCGCTACGCCCGTCTTTTTTGAGTGTTTTGTAGCGTGAACTGGTTTTGTTGTCCGGCAGGATTGCCACTGTGATTCAATTTGTAGTGACTGACTTTCTCGTTTAATTGCTCGGCCTGGTCTACCAGTGACATGGCCGCCGCGGCCGCTTCTTCGACCAGAGCGGCATTTTGTTGCGTGACTTCGTCCAGTTGCGTCACTGCGGTATTCACCTGTTCGATGCCTATGCTTTGCTCACGCGAAGCAGAAGTGATTTCAGTGATTAAGTCCGAAATTTGACGTATCGCGCCTATCATCTCGTCCATCGTACTGCCAGCCTGATTGACGTACTGAGAGCCGCTCGAGACTTTTTCAGAAGAGTCTACAATCAGTTGTTTAATCTCTTTGGCCGCACTGGCTGAGCGTTGGGCCAGGTTACGCACCTCACTGGCGACGACGGCAAAGCCACGGCCTTGCTCCCCCGCACGGGCGGCTTCCACGGCTGCATTCAAGGCCAGAATATTAGTCTGAAAAGCAATGCCATCAATCACTGAAATAATTTCCTCAATCCGTGAGGAGCTCTCGGTAATTTCGGACATGGTAATGACCACCTTGCCGAATACCTCGCCACCGCGTGCAGCAATTTCACTGGCTTGGGCGCTCATGCTGTTAGCCTGTTTGGCATTTTCAGCATTCTGTTTTACCGTAGAGGCAATCTGTTCCATACTGGCCGCGGTTTCTTCCAGCGAGCTGGCTTGCTCTTCTGTACGTTGAGACAAATCATTATTGCCCACAGAAATCTCGCTGGCGGCGGTCTTGATGGTTTCTCCGGCAATTTTGATGGCAGCGAGAATCTCAGCCATGGTGTCGACAATACTGTTGACCCCCAGGCACAATTCCCTGATCTCCCCTTGTTTGTCATCTGTCTTGATGCGCTTGGTCAAGTCACCCGCTTTAGCTAATGCCACCACTTCTCCGGTTTCATCAACCGCCTGTTTCATGGCTTGTGCTTCTAGCATTTTGTCGGTGATGTCAGTCGCGTATTTCACCACCTTGAAGGGTTTGCCTTCCATATCCAATATCGGGTTATAACTCGCTTGTAGCCAGACCTGCTTACCGCCTTTGCCTACACGCAGATATTGGCCGTTATCGGCTTCCCCACGTGCCAGTTTTTGCCAGAACTGCTTATATTCCTGACTATTTTTATAAGCTGACTCCACAAACATACTGTGGTGATTGCCGATGATTTCCTGCGGGCGGTAGCCAGTGACGGCTGCAAAGGTGTCATTGACATGGGTGATCGTGCCTTTTAAATCAAATTCAATCACCCCCATCACTTTGCTAATGGCCGCAATTTGTCCGGCAGAGTCTGCATTTTTAACGATTTCTGCCGTGATGTCGGTGGCGTATTTAATCACCTTCACCGGCTTGCCAGCGGCATCCAGAATAGGGTTGTAGTTGGCCTGTAGCCAGATCTCCTTGCCGCCTTTGCCCAAGCGCTTGCATTGGCCGCTCATGGCTTCGCCGCGCGCCAGTTTTTCCCAGAACTGTTTATATTCCTGACTATTTTTATAAGCCGGTTCGACAAACATACTGTGGTGATTGCCAATGATTTCCTGCGCGCTGTAACCGGTGACTGCGGCAAAAATGGGGTTTACATGTGTGATATTCCCTTTGAGGTCAAATTCAATCACGCCCATCACCTTGTTGATGGCCGAAATTTGGCCTTCAAACTGCGCATTTTTTCTTTTTTCAGCGGTGATGTCGGTGGCATATTTGACGACTTTGAACGGTTTGCCTGTCGCATCAAAAATGGGGTTGTAACTGGCTTGCAGCCAAACCTCTCGGCCGCCTTTGCCGATGCGTTTGTATTGCGCGTTATCGGCCTCACCCTTGGCCAGTTTGTCCCAAAACTGTTTATATTCCGCACTGTTTTTATAAGCGGTTTCAACAAACATGCTGTGGTGATTGCCAATGATTTCCTGCTTGCTATAGCCAGTGGCTGCGGCAAAGTTGTCATTCACGGCAATGATTCTCCCCTCCAGATCAAACTCAATCACGCCCATCACCTTGTCGATTGCAGAAATCTGGCCTGCAAAGTCAGCGTTCTTGCGTTTTTCTGCCGAGATATCAGTGGCGTATTTGACTACCTTGAATGGTTTGCCCTGTTTGTCTAGAATCGGGTTGTAGCTGGCTTGCAGCCAGATTTGTTTGCCGTCTTTGCCCTTGCGCAAATATAGGCCTTGATCTGGCTCGCCGCGCACAAGCTTTTGCCAGAGTGCCTGATATTCCGGGCTTGCCTGATACGCGGCATCCACCAGCAGCCGATGGTGCTGGCCGACCAGCTCCTGCCTGCTATAACCCGTCACCGCCGCAAAATTGTCGTTGACCGCAAGGATGTTTCCCTCCAGGTCAAACTCAATCACGCCCATGACTTTATCAATCGCGCGCAGTTGTCCTTCTTGATCCAGCTGCCGGAGCAGTGTTTCCTGAGAAGGTTGTTTGCTAAGCTTTTTAAAAATATTCCAGTCCATTTTTCACCCTCATTGATATAAATTTATCTTGTAATTATTATCGCGATACCAATAGGATTAGAGACTAATCAGGTGTAAAGGCATGCTGGGATAAGAGATGGGTTAGTGTCTGTGTTCAATAGATCAAACAGATATTCTGCCGCTTCTTCTCCGTTTAAAGGTAAAATGCAGGGATATTCTTTGTAGTCGTTTCATGGCTCGCTACCAAGTCTGTGTTTAGCCTGTTCGGGCTATTTGGATGAAAAAAACTTTTAATCTATAATGATTATCGAAGTAAATGTTTAATTAAATTAAGGATATGACTATGTTTTGGAAACTGGCTTGTGCAGGGGTCATGTTTGCAGCCTTTAACGCAAATGCAACAACAATTACGATCACGAATGGCTATGATGAGCCGGGTGCATCAGCTGCTAAAACTGAGATTATTACAGTACCTGAGCAATTTTCTGCTTTTAATTTTTCTGGCTCGCTAGATTTAGATGGTCGTTTGCAACCTGATGGGAATCCTGGTTCAGTTTTTGGTTTGTATAAAGATAATACTTTGCTAAAAGGCCTGTCTGATTTTATTGCATCAACTGGTGATGTTTACACTTTTAGTTTTACTAATCTCGCTTCTGGTAACTACACCTTAAGATTTAATATCAATGGTGGTGGTAACTACAATTTTAACGGCGATGTGACAAAATTCGTTGTTACTCCAGTGCCAGAGCCAGAGAGCATGGCCTTGATGCTCTTGGGTTTGGGCGCGATTGTCGCCCGCCGTTTTAAAAAGGCTTAATCAGCCGCATATAAAAAAGCCCCAGTGATGGGGCTTTTTTATTGGCTCAGGTTTTGTGGGTCCCCGCTGCACGCTTTTCATGCATGAGTTGATACACCTGCTCGATTTCCTTTTGCTCCGCCATATCCAGCACACCATCATGATTGGCATCCATATGCTCAAACATCTTTTTCTGATGCGTCGGGTCGCCTTGCAAATACTCTTGTAACGAAATCACACCATCGGTGTTTTCATCCAGATAGCTCAAACTGTAATTAGGCGGCAGCTTGTTGCAATCCGGTGTTGTCGCATGTTCGTCTGCATGCGTGTTTTGATACAGTGATGGAATCAAAAAAACAATAAAAGTGAAGACAGGAATTTTCATAGTTAGCCACCCCAATAAAGTTGTTAATATGATTAACGCGATAGCTAACAGGTTCCTTCAACGCTAGTATTTTTTGGCTAGCTAATCTTGCCGCCAATCTTATCAATCTTCAAACAATGCATTTATAAACTTTTACATCCAGGTTTTCAGATAGGCGCTGTCTGGCATGCAGCAGTTTTAGGACTATCCATGCCTCAATATTTTTCAAATATGTGCAATATTCCAAGCGTACTTTGGCTGCGTTAGAACTGATCTAACCACATTATCGACGCCAACTTTAAGGAATAATCATGATCTCATCAGCATTAAAATTGAAAGTAGTGGCTGGTTTGTTACTGGCTTTTGCAGGGACCGCTTCTGCCACCACTTACACAAACGTGCCTGCTGGCGCGACCACTGGTTTGCCGTTTGCTTATTTCGGTAATGCCGCTAACCCAAGCGGTGACTCTCCCATGGTAGGTCAAGTATTTTCACTGACAGAAAACAGCTTGCTGTCCTCTTTCAGCTTCTACGCAGTAGGAAACACCGCAGCCAGTTTCCAGCTGAATGTTGCGCAATGGAATCCAGCCACTAACGCTCAAAATCAGGCATTCAATACCGTTGGCAGCAACTTGTTGACCACCACTTTCAACGCGGTAGATACCTACAACGCAGCAGGTGGCTACACTACCTTGTCATTTGAAAATCTGGCACTGAGCCTGAATGCAGGCACTAAATACATTGCTTACCTGACGAGCAGCGATGCCAGCGTCACCGGCATTCAGTTGTCGCGTACCCAAACTGCTGCCGATACCACAGGTTTTGGTTTGGGCCACGCTTACGCCAGCACCATCCCAGGTCAGGGCTGGCAGTTGCCTTTCAATGGCAATGGTTTCTTGAGCTTGCAATATACTGCAGTAACCACGGCAGCAGCCGTCCCTGAGCCAGAATCCTATGCGCTGATGCTAGGTGGCCTGGTGTTGGTGGGTGCCGTTGCCAAGCGCCGTCAAAACAAACAAGCTTAATCACAGCTGATACATGCAAAAACAGGAGCCAAGGCTCCTGTTTTGCTATCGTCTTTGTTAACAATTAATGGTCATCCCCATGTCCGGCAATTTTATCCATCCAGGCAAACAACACGCCGGTGATGATAAAGGTCAGGTGTATACCCACCAGCCACGCCATTTGCTCGGTGCTAAACGAAGCGGTGCCAGAGCTCTGGTGCACAAAGGCCTTGAGCAGGTCGATGGCAGAAATCGCTACAATCGAGCCAATCAGTTTGAGTTTCAGGCCGGAGTAATCGACTTTACCCATCCATTCAGGGCGGTCTTCGCTATCAGCCGTATCAATGCGTGAGACAAAGTTTTCATAGCCGCTAAAAATCACCATAATCAGCAAGTTACCCACCAAGGTGATATCCACCAGCGCCAATAGCGAGAGCACGGTTTCTTGTTCGGTGAGCGAACCCAGATGCCCGGCAATATGCATAAACTCCTGGCCAAATTTAACCAGTAAAATGACCAGCCCGCCGACCAGGCCGAGGTACATCGGCGCCATCAGCCAGCGGCTCTTAAAAATCAAACTCTCTAAAATTTTTTCCAAAAACTTCGCCATGAAAACTCCAAACGTAAATAGCGATTAATAAACTCTTTAAATGCCCAACGGTTTAAAACACAAACGGCTAGAACTGCGTCAACATTTCACGCACTGCTTCCTCATCAATACCCTTGCCAATAATCACCACACGGCTAATTGGCTCCTCTTCATCCCAACCCTCAAGTAAGGTGGGCGGGTAGGGCGTAAAGTGCACGGCGTGAATCGCCAGCGGTGCTGGTGCATCTTCAACATGCAAAATGCCTTTCATGCGCAGCAGCTTTTCACCATGCGTCTGGCACAGCTTTAAAATCACACTTTTAAAATCCGCATAAGCCATCGGCTTGGGTAAATACACGGTAAACGTGCTCACCCCATCATGCGCAGGCGCTTTGGGCAAGGTGCCTTTTTTCGCCGCACTAAACCCACTGGCCGGGGCACGCAACCAACGCTGCGGGCTCGCCTGCTTGCTGGCAAAGTCAAATAAGCCTACATCAATAATCTGCATCGGGTCTATCTCACCATGCAACACAAACTGCTGCGTTGCATTCGGGTTGATCTCGCTCAGCTTGGCCTGCAAGGCTTCAATCTGTTCCGGCGTCGCGGTGTCACGCTTGGTAATCAGCAACACATCTGCCACGGCAGCTTGTTTAAGCGCCTCTTTCTGCTCAGCAATTTGTTGCAAACCATACGCTGCATCTATCGTCACCACCACCGCGTCTAATCTGTATACCGATTCAATCACCGGCTCATTCATCAGGTTAGCCAAAATCGGGCCAGGGTCAGCCATGCCCGTGGTCTCAATCACCAGGCGGTTAAACTCCGGCACCGCCTGCAAACTGCGCTTAAAAAATAAATCGCGCATGGTGTCAGCCAGCTCATTTTTGAGTGAGCAACACAAACAGCCAGAACTCAACAGCACCGTGTTATCGGCAATATGCTCGCTCTCAATGGTTTGCGAAATCTGGCTATTGGCAAAAATCTGGTCCAAACCTGCTTCACCGAGTTCATTGATGATCACGGCGGTGTCTTTCATCGCTGGGTTATGCAGCAGTTTGTTAAGCAGGGTAGTTTTGCCGCTACCCAAAAAACCAGTGAGCAGCGTGACGGGGATACGTTTATCCATATAGATTCTAATAAAACGAGTGTGGCGGTATTTTAACGCGGATGATAATTGGAGGTATTAAGTTTTTGATTAATTGGACTTGTTGAGTTTCGGTAGAGCTATGAAAGTAGATAAGGACAATCTAAATCAATCATTTAATTTTTTTCTGATTAGAGTAGTTTTTAAGTAAGTTAGAAACTTTATTTATTCAACATAGCGTTTAGAATTTTTAAACATTCGATACTTTCTACCAAATCTGGATGCCCACTTGGTAGGTTCTTTATACGCATTGATAATGCTTTTTCTAAAAGAGGTTTTGCTTTTAGAGGTTTGTTTTGACTAGCGTATAACCCGGATAAATTATGTAAAACTCTTGCGATATATGGATGATCAGAAGGTAAGTTTTTTTCTAAAATATTTAGACTATTTTCAAAAAGAATTTCAGACTCTGAAAACCTTCCCTGTCTTTTATACAAAGAAGCTAAATTATTTATTGTATTTGCTATATTCAACGTATCTCTAATATCTGAATGGTCAGCAGCTAAAATTTCATTATATAAGGCTAAACTCTCGAGGTAGTAATTTTCTGCAAACTCATATTGATTAATTTTTTTATATATTTCAGCAATGTTGTTTAGGATTCCCGCCAAATTGATATCATATTTTCTTGATAGGTTTTTTTTGTGAATCTCTAAAGCTGACTTGTACATTGACAATGCATCTTCATCTCGGTTTAGCTTTTCATATAATAAGGCTAAATTATTAAAGCCTGAAGCCAAATGCGAAAGTGCAAAATCAACCGGAACGCCATCAGCCCCAACGTTCTTTTTTCGTAAATCTAAAGCTCGTTTGTATAATGGTTCAGCTTCATTATATCTACCTAATTCTTGATACAGTCTTCCTAGATTATCTAAGTGAATAGCAATCAGTGGCGTAAAAGTCGGGAAACTCTGTTCAGAGAATTGAAGCATTTTCAATGCCATTGGCATTAATAGCTCGTATTTTGCGGCCTCATAAAATAGCAAGTAATGATCGTTATACCAGTCAATAATATGTTCGGGTTGTTCCCAATTTAAATGACGGAATGCCTGTTGGAGCTGGAACTCATGTTCAACACTAACATCTTTCACCGAAGCAGGTAATAAAGCGTTGTAATACTTGAATAAGAAATCTTTAATTTTCAAAAATGTAGGTTGGTCTAAAGTTAGTGATAAATGTTCCCTCATTAACCCATGGATATAATATCGGCCATCTTGTCCGTGATATATAAATGAATAAGTTATAAAATCAGAAAATGCTGTAAGGGGGAAGCATGTATTAAAGTGATTAACTAAACTTTCAAACAAAGATTGATCAAAACTATAAGCAATTGATAACACTCTTAAAGTTTCAATTTCTTCTTTAGACCTGTACTTTAGAAATCGCTCCAACACATCGCGTGGTGTCTTACCTATATCTTCAGCTTCTGCTAGTTTTCCCTCATCAAGAAGGCTGAGGTATAAATCTGTTGCTAACTCTAGATAGAATGGGTGCGCGCCATTTTTTTCAGGACTCAATTCCTCACGTGATTCACCCTTTGCTCCCTGTATGATTGCTGCACGAATCGAAGCAACGTGTATCGGAATTAGTTGTAAATACTTATCAGCATCTTCGTCTTTCAAACCATACAGTTGGTATTGATTTTCTAAATAGCCTGCCCATTCATCAGGAAAGTCTATATCCCACGTTAGTCTCTCGCGCCCAAAAATTACAAATAATGCCCCAGGTAATTCACGTACTAGGTCTTTTATCCAATTATCTTTTTCTAGAGCCCCGATACCAGTTTTTACTTCGTTGTGCTCCCATAGTGCTTCATAAGTATCGAGAAAAAGCACAACATCTAGGGAGTTCTCAAGTTCTAAATGCGCTAGGATGTCTGACGCAAAAATGTATGGAAGTTTTTGTAAAAGTTGATGATTCTCTAATTGCTCAAGATTACTAAGTGATTCGTTTGCTCTTTTGAAATATGCTTCTTTTGCTTTATGCCTAATATAATTCGCAAATTTAACGCTCAGTCCTATCCCAGCAGGTAAGTCTTCGGCGTAATCTGTCCAATCTTTCAAATTGTCAGCGAATGATGCGATAGTGTCTTCGTTGTCATCGAAGACATCTTTCAGGGAGTCGCGCAAATTTAATTCTGGATACTCCTTTTCCCAATAGTGAAGAATGGCGATCTCAAATGCAGGGAATTTAATTCTCCCATTGCTATACTTTCTGAGAGATTTACGCAGCTCAAGTAAAGCTCGATCTGCTCTACGATGGGTTTCCACTGAGAAATCAACAATTCCTAAAGCAGTGGTTTTAGGATTTTCGTCTCTTAAAGTTTCAATTAGCTTTCTACAAAGTGCAGATTTTCCTTCTCCACCTACTCCATAGAATGTAAGTAGGCAATGCTTTCCAGTTTCTAATTTATTTCTAAATTGATCGAAATATCCCAGAAAGCTTTCACGGTTGGTAAAAATCTTATTTGCGTTTTTTCTATACTCTCCAAAAGAATATCTAGATCTAGGTGGCATAAAAGTCGCATTCAGATGATTAAAGTCAATTCTACTTTTGTAGTGCGGTTGCTTAGAATAGATTTCGAATATTATTCGAAATCTGGGATTAACGCATCTTTTACCAATTGCACAGCAATATGCTCATAAAGAATGTAAGACCCAATCGCAATCAGCACCAAGCCACCAACCACTTCTGAACGCTTCCCAAACATTAACCCTAAAACACGCCCAGGCATCACGCCAATGGTCACTATCGTAAAAGTCGCAAAACCAATGGCTGCTGCGGTGATAAATATATTCTCATCCATAAACTCCAGGCTGACGCCAGCGGCCATGGCATCTATGCTGGTGGCGACTGCGGTGAGGGCGAGGATGTAGAAGGAGTGTTTGGTGGGTTTTTCTTCTTCTGGTTCTGCTGGTTGAAAGCCTTCGTAAATTATATGCGGGCCCAAATGAATAAAGAAAGACATCAATCTCTTGAAGTCTTTCTCTAAGTTTTTTGCCTTCGCAAGGCATGAATACTCAGCTTACTTGCGCATACTAATGCCCAATCTATTCAGCGCATTCATGGTAATAATCGCAAACGTCAGATCCGAGATTTCTTGATCAGTAAAATGCGCTTTTAGTGCGTTAAAAACATCATCTGGTGTGCCAGAGGTGATGATATTGGTCACGGCATCTGTCCAAGCCAGGGCTGCGCGTTCCTTTTCGGTATATTGGTCGCTCACTTGCCAGCCACCTAGTTGATCAATACGTGAGTTGCTTTCGCCAGCTGCGCGGAGTGATTTGGCGTGAATCCCCAAGCAATAAGCACAGCCATTAATGTGTGAAACACGCAGGTTAATTAACTCAACAAATGGTTTGCCCAGGGTGCTTTTTTCCAACTGGTGGTTGAGTGCGGTGTAGCTAGCCATCAGCTCAGGTGAGAGTTCCCAAAATGCGAGACGTGGTGTCATGTTGTTTCCTTTCAAGTTAAAAAAATAAATGTTTAGTTGGCGAGTTCGGCCAGGATTTCGTCGGTGTGTAACCGCGCCTGGGCGACGGCGTATTTAGCTGCTTCAGGCCCGTGGTTCATGGCTTCGAGGTAAATAAATTCGATGCTGGTAATGCCTACCGTGCGTAGTATTTCTGTCAGGTAAGGCGTCAAAAAGTCAGGTTGCCAGGCGGGTTGGCGAGTGTGATGCCCTCCTGAAGACACAATAATGTAGGTGCGTTTATCTCCAATCAGGCCCACTTTGCCTTGCGGGGTGAGTTTAATGGTGCGGTGTGCGCGTACCACATGGTCAATCCAGGCTTTAAGCACCGATGGCACGGTGTAGTTATGCATGGGCGTGGCAATCACCAACACATCTGTGGCTTCCAGTTCTGCGATCAACCTGTCTGAAAGCTGCAAGGCTTGTTGCTCGGAAGAGCTGCGCAGGCTTTCTGGTTTTTCTGAGGCCATCGTATGTTGGCTGCTGACATGTGGAATAGGGGCATTGCTTAGGTCTCGTATCACCACATTTTTAGCGGGTAGTGACTTGCTTAACCCTTTTACAAATTCCTGTGCAAACATGCCGCTGTGAGAGCCTGCGGTTTTTGGGCTGCATTGGATATATAAAATATTTTTCATGTTAATTCCCCAGTTCATATGAAAAGTGCATGCCCATGGCCAGCATGCCCATGCGGTAGTAAAAGCGTTGGGCGCGTGCGTTGCCGATGCCGGTATCTAAAATGACCTTGCTGTAGTGCTGCGTTTTAGCCAGCTCAAAAATATATTGCAGCAGGCGTTCGCCCAGCTTTTGGCCGCGACGGCTTTCGCTGGTGATCAGGTCATCCACATAAATAAAATGGCCGTGGATTAGCATTTCTTTATCCCGGTAACCGGCGAGCGCGACGGGTATCTCACCTTCCAGCGCAACCAGCAGGCGGTAACCGCGTTCACGCATGCGCGTGACTTGTTCGAGAAAGCTTTCTGCGCTGATGAGGTTGGGGCGCAGCTCGCGCATGACGTTGAAGCAGGCCAGGACTTCTGCGTCACTTTCCGCATGCTTGAGTAATATCTGCTGTGTTTTGGCTGCCATGTGCTGCTCCTGAGTAGTGATGAACATGTGCACACTTTAGGGCTTTGATGACATAATTGGCAGGGACATGTTTTAACAAAATGAGTAGACCATGATGGGTGTTGAACTATGAAATCACACGCGATGAAAATTCACTTTGACGCCAATAGCGCCCAGCCGATTTATTTGCAGATTTACCAGCGCTTTCGTGAAGCGATTGCTGAAGGCTTATTGAAGCCAGGTGACCGTGTGCCTTCGCTGCGCAGCCTGGCCGCTGAATTGAACCTGGCACGTGGCACGGTTGAAACCGCCTATGAAATGCTGGTGGGCGAAGGGTACTTTTTGGCGCAAGGGCAGGCGGGGACGGTGGTTGCGCCTTTTTTGGGAGAGCATACAGCTCAGTTACGCCGCCCGGATGCGTTGGTGCCATTAGCCTATCAACGCTCACGCAACTTGAGTGAAACGCCGCCGGCATTGCGGATGGGCTTGCCGGCGCTGGATGCTTTTCCGCGCAAGCTGTGGGCAAAGCTTGGCTGTCAGGTGCTCAAGTCTGCCACGGCTGCGGATATGGGCTATCCTTCGCCGTTGGGCCTGATGTCGCTACGGGCGGCATTGGCGGCTTACCTGAATGTCTCGCGCGGCATCGCCTGCAAGCCATCGCAGGTGATTGTTACGGATGGTTATCGTGGTTCGCTCGATTTGATCTGCCGTGCGTTTCTACAGACGGGAGATCAAGTCTGGATGGAAGACCCTGGCTACCCGGCGGCCATGAAACTGATGCAAGCCGCAGGAGGGGCCATTGTGCCGGTGCCCGTCGACCAGGCGGGCATGGTGGTGAATACTGGAATTGCAAAAGCGCCCACCGCCAAAATAGCGGTGGTGACGCCGTCGCACCAAAGCCCATTAGGCGTGACCATGTCTTTAGAACGCCGTTTGGCCTTGCTGGAGTGGGCCGCAAGCAACCAGTCCTGGATTGTTGAAGACGATTATGATGGCGAATATCGCTATGCCTCACGGCCATTGCCCGCGCTCAAAAGCCTGGATGTGCAAGACCGTGTGATTTATTGCGGCGCGATTAGCAAAGTCATTTCGCCCGCGTTGCGGCTGGCTTATCTGGTGATCCCGGAATCACAAATTGCGCATATCGAATCCGTTTGCCAGATATTCCAGAATGGCTGCCCGTGGTCGACGCAGGCGACGGTGGCGGAATTTATCACCCAGGGCCATTTTTCCCGCCACCTCAAGAAAATGCGCACGCTATACAAACAGCGGCGCGAGCAATTTGTATTTGCGTTGCAAGAAGCCTTCGGCAAAGACATCCGTATTGAGCTACAGGCAGGCGGGATGCATCTGGTCGTGCGGTTTAATAGGGATTACGACGACCAATACCTGGCGCGTCATCTGAATGAGGCGGGGCTGGCCGTGCATGCCTTGTCTGACTGGGTCATGGAATATCCCTGCGGGCAGGGGCTGATCATGAGTTTCACCAATGTGCATACAATGGACTATGCCAGGGAACTGGCGCAACGCATGAAACAAGTGGTAATCGCTAGTCTATGAAGAATGGCTGCAGAGTAAAATAATCTCCCTATCTTTCCAGCCAATTCTCAACCTTAAGGCCATGAATACGGCTAAATTCTCGTAGGTTATCTGTGACTAACGTCAGGTTCAAAGTATAGGCTTGTGCGGCGATTAGCAAGTCGTTCATGCCTATTGTTTGGCCAGCTGCTTCCAGTTCAGCGCGTATACGGCCATATTCATTATCTGCTGGTGTCTCTAGTGGTAGCACCGGGATGGTTGCAAGCAGGTAGTCGACTTTTTCTGTGAGTTTGGGCGATGCTTTTTTTGAGCAGCCATAGCGTAGTTCGGCGGCAACGATAATGCTGGTAAAGATATCTTTGGCTTCGATTTTTTCGATATGACGTGCGGCAGCCCCTGATGGATTACGGATCAGATCACTGATGATATTGGTGTCTAGCATGTAGCCACTCAAAATATGTCCTCCGGCTTGGCGGGCATATCTTCAATATCTGGGAATTGATCTTCTGGCGCGAGTGGTGGTTCCTGACGCCATTGCGCCAGGAGTTCGGCAAGGTTGGCGGGGCGTGCTACTGGTTCAATAATCAGCTTGTTGCCTTCACGATGAATTAATACACGATCACCTGGTAGCTCAAACTCAACCGGGATGCGAACAGCTTGGCTGCGGTTGTTGCGAAACAGCTTGGCCTCTCGGTGAGGGGCTTTGGATAAACTTGACATAACAGGTGCTCCCTTTTGCATATACATATAGTATATGCCATATTTTGCGAACGTCAATCATGAAGAGAGAAATGGCTATGTGAGCGTAAATCTCTTGCATATGACTTGCGGTGCAGGACTGACAAAGCTATTCCTCAATCAGCGCAATGTGGGCGCTATCAATATGATTATAAAAATAAACCCCATGTCAAAAAACATGGGGTGAGTTGCACACCGGATACTTTAAAAGAGTTTTTATTATTATCCCTTAAGGTTTAACGCTGCGCCCGTTTGCGTCGACTGATCATTGCACAGACCAATATGCCCAAGCCAAGCATGGCAAAAGTTTCAGGCTCTGGCACAGGTGTGGCGGTGATGTTAGCCAGTTGAAAATTGACACGTTGCAAGCCAATGCCACTTTCAGTATAGAACACCGAAAAATTAACGGTTGTATTGCCATCAAAAGGGTCTATGACTTTTTGCCGTGCAAACTTAAACAAGTCTTGCCCATTGGTAAAAATAAAAAAGCTCAGTGTGCCATTGAAGCCGAGTGCCGCAGTACTGTGCAGTT
Organism: Methylophilus sp. YYY-1; assembly: GCF_029132825.1. Taxonomy (NCBI): domain Bacteria; kingdom Pseudomonadati; phylum Pseudomonadota; class Betaproteobacteria; order Nitrosomonadales; family Methylophilaceae; genus Methylophilus; species Methylophilus sp. YYY-1. The sequence goes on along the minus strand of NZ_WOVG01000001.1, from coordinate 588,460 downwards.
GGCCGCTGATGAGTTGTGTATCGAAATTGGCCAGAAATTCATCTTGGCTTGAGGTCACTCGGCAATCAATAGATGGCTCTACACAAGGATTCTCCACGATGATGGGTGTGCAGTTAAAACCTACGCAATTGAATCCCCTTGGTGTCGTGTTTAAGCCAAGTTCAATCCCATTGATGACGGCATTAGAAGTGACAGCATTACGAAGCTCGATTTTGTTTGGGTCGGTGTTTAGATCTGGTGATCTGGTATCAATATCCACGGTAAACCCGGCATACTGGTTGGTGAGTGCGTCGCGGATGGTTTGACCTGTCAGCAGGCTGACGTTTGATCCGTTTGCGACAAAGTTAATATTGCCAAATACCGAGTATACGACTGCCTTGGCTGGCAAAGCGATGGTGAATATAGATAACACTAAGCCCTGACAGAATAGTTTGAATATGCCTTTTTGATGCATGCCTGACTCCTCTCAAATGGTATTTAAATGATTTTTTAATCTTTTAGAGACTATGCTGGTCAGTGAGGCTGGTCAATCCCGAGTTCGGGGGGGCTTGCAACGGTTAGCATGCGTTAGAAATCTCTTTAAATAGTGGATAAATTGTTGGATTTACGTTGTCACACGATCATGCAAACAAAACCATTGCGGCTTAACCCTAAAAAGCTGTTACATTCTAAGTGGACAGCGGTAAAGCCCGTGAATAAAGAAAAACACTTTATGGTGACCAAGCTCATCGTAAGCGATGAGAAGATGGGTAACGAGGAGACGCAAGTGATTGAAACCGTTGAGTTAGAAGCGGTCATGACTAGGCGCGTGCAGGTGATTGACTGGCATGCGTTGCAAGACCGCGCAGTGTGGAAACAGGGGTGGGTGGCGTGAAAAATATTGCGGTGATTGGTGCGGGGATGGCGGGCTTGTCTTGCAGCCAGGCGTTGCAACAGGCCGGTTATCTGGTGACGGTGTTTGAAAAGAGCCGTGGGCCTTCGGGGCGCGTGTCTACGCGATTGGGCGAGGGCTGGCAGTGTGACCATGGCGCACAGTATTTTACGGTGAGCCAGCAGCCGTTTGTCACGCAGGTGCAAAAGTGGTTGCAGGCGGGCGTGGTGGCTGAGTGGCAAGGGCGCTTTTATGAGGCGAATGAGGTGAGTTTACGCGCCAAACAGTCTGAAAAGCAGCGTTATGTTGGTGTGCCACGCAATACGCGCCCGGCGCGGCAGATGGCGCAGTCTTTAACCGTGGAGCTGGAGCAGACGGTGCAGCAGATTACCTTTGCCGAAGGTAAATGGCGCGTGCACAGCAAAGAGCACGGCGCGTATCCGCAGGTGTTTGACAAGGTTGTGCTGGCGATTCCGGCACCGCAGGCACAGGCGCTGCTAGGCTTTAATCTGGAGATGCAGGCGCTGGCGGCCAGTGTAAAAATGCGCGGTTGCTGGGCCTTGATGGGGCGCTATGCGCATACGCTGGATTTGCCGTTTGATGGCTTGTTCGTGAATGCGGGACCGCTGAGTTGGGTGGCAAGAGACAGTAGCAAGCCGGGGCGTGTGCCTGAGGGCAGTGCGGTCAAAGAGGTCTGGGTGTTACATGCCAGCGCTGAATGGTCCGAGGCCAATATTGAGCGTGCACCAGAGGAGGTTGCGCTGGCGTTGCTGGCGGCATTCCAGGCCTTGGGCGGTGAAGCGCCCATGGAACACAGTGTGCACCGCTGGCGCTATGCGGATTGTGCCAATTATCTGCACCAGGGCTTTGCCTGGGATGCAGCCCAGCAGCTGGGCATGTGCGGCGACTGGCTCAATGGCGGCAAGGTAGAAGGCGCATGGATGAGCGGCTACCAGCTCGCGCAGGCGATGATAAAAACCTGCGAGCCTTGTTATTGATTAAGGATTACTTGTATTCGTTGTCTTGGGGAGTTTTGGCATCACCCATTTGCGGAACATGAGCGGCGTGATCAGTGTTGTTACCACGCCCATCAACACCAGCACCGAGAACAAGTCCTGCCCGATAAAGCCGCGTTCGTAGGCGATGCTGGCGATGACCAGTTCCATCACGCCGCGGCCATTGAGGATAAAGCCGATGCCCAGTGCATCGCTTTTGCTCAGGCCGATGAGGCGGCCCCCCAGCCAACCGGCCAGGATTTTAGTTACTATCGACACTACCAGCACCACAGCGACAAACCAGACCGAATCTATGACCTGGATTTTGAATTCCAGCCCGAGATAGGCAAAAAATACCGGGGCCAGAAAGCCGCCCGTGATGGAGCTTAAGGTGAGCTCTAGTTCTTTGTAGCGTTCGGGTGAAAAGAAGGTGCGATCTATGAGCAGGGCACCAAAGAAGGCGCCGATGATAAAGTGAAACCCGAGCGCGGCACTGACTGAACCAAATACGAGTACCAATAGGAGCAGCAAGCCGAACAGGGCCTCGTTGCCGATGATGGTGACCAGCTTTTCTGACAGTTGGTCGATAAGAATGCCTCTTTGAATGACCTGCTTGATCAGCACACTAATGCTGACAATCAGCGTCATGAGCAAAATCAGCTTCCAGCTCGCGTTAAACGTGGCAGCGGCCACGGCCTGGTAGGATTTTTGCTCGGGCAGGTTGAGAATCACCCCTAACACCAGCAGCGCGGCGATATCGTTAAAGATCGCCGTGGCGACTGAATAGCGTGCGATGGTGGAGTCCAGCAGTTTGAAGCTTTGCAGAATGCTAACAGTGACCGGTAGCGCTGTAATCGAGACACACAGGCCCAGAAACACCGTACGGCTGACATCCAGACCAAAGCCGACCCCGACCAGAATGCCGCCCGTGAGTGGCAATAAAAAGCCCAGCAGCGCAATGACAGCGCCTTTGCCGCGCATGGAGTCTATGACTTCCTTGAAGTTCATCTCCAGCCCGGCCGACAGCACGATTAAGAACACGGCAAACTCAGAGATGCCAGACAGCGCTGGGCTGGGCGTGATCAGGTTGAGCAGGCTGGGGCCAAGCAACACCCCGGCCAACATTTCGCCAATAATGGCGGGTTGGCTAAAGCGACTGAAGACTTGCCCGAGCAGGCGGGCGGTGACGATCAGAATCAGTAGTGATGTCAGTAATGGCATTGGTTTCTCTTATGGTTGGGCAGCGCGCCATAAGGCAAGATCAATGGGGTCGTTGCGCGAGGACTTCTTTTGGTTTGAACCATCAAGATTAAAGTCACTGACGGTGCAGGCTTAGCATAGCGCGCGTGCAGAATAGAGTGTAACGGATTTAGGCGCGGATGGCATGTATCAGGGCGCGCATTGGCGTTCAGGGCTGCATCTGTGTCAATGACGTCGCAAAAAACCAACGGCGCTTTGTTGCGCAGGCTTAGTGCGTAAAGACCTGGACCATTTCTTTACGATTTTTGCGTGCGCGTTTATCGGCATACATGCGTTTGTCAGCGATGCGCATCAGCGATTCGGTATCTGTGGCTTCGTGGGCAAACACAATGCCTACGCTGGTGCCCGCGCCAACGATGCCTTCTTTTTGCAGGTGCAAGTGCGTGTATTCTAACTGGTGCTGGCACCATTCCACATCATCCTCATGGCAGACGATGGCAAATTCATCGCCCCCCAGGCGGTAAAGCTTGCCATGCGTATCCAGCTTGTTCGTCAGGATGCGGCTAAAACTCTTGAGCAGCTGATCCCCGGCCTCGTGGCCATATTGGTCGTTGACATGCTTGAGATTGTCGATATCAAGGAACATCAGGCAACCATGCTCGGGAAAATGCAGCATTTGATTCTCTAACGCATGCCGGTTGGGCACGCCAGTCAGGCGGTCGGTCATGGCCAGCGAGCGCGTGGATTCGAGCTCGGCCAGCATGTGTTCTTTTTCTTTGTGCAGGCGGTTGATCTGGTATGCCACCAGCAGTGACAGCGCGACGGCTTCCACGGTCACTGCGATGAGGCCGAGTTGCTCTACGGTCCAGGCGTTTGAGCTGAGGCGATCTGCGGTAATCGTCAAACCACCTAGCACGCCAAAAATGGAAATGGCCAGCAGGTATAACTGCGCCACGCGCTGACCTTGCAAGCTCAAACGGATGCCACACACCAGGCCAAAGACCAGGAAAATGGCCACGCCCAGCCTGTCCATTTCCAGCATCCAGTTGGGGTAGATCATGGCGAACACCATGAGCGCCAGTAGCGTCAGCCTGGCCGCAATCGAAACCTGATAAAGCCGACTATGGCGAAATGGACTGATGCCGAGTAAATGACAGACAAAGCTGATATAAGCGAGATTGGAAAACAGGATAGGCAGGCTGGTCAGGTAGAACCAGTGCCAGTCAAACAATTGTTTGAACAGGCCGAGCACCGCGCTTTGAAAAATCAGGTTGCCCAAAATAAACAAGGCATACATGCGCTCGGTGACGTGGCCGGGCATGATGCCGATCGCCATGTAATAACTGAAAATCCCCAGCAAAATGCCTAGCAGCAACAGGCTCACGGCGGTGCTGACATTGGTTTGTTGCTGGTGGCTGGCGAGGTCAGTGACAAACACTTCTGGTTGCGCCAGATAATAAGGGGATTGCAGCCAGGTAATGAGCCGGTAGGTCCCCGGCTGCAGTGCTACGAGGCGGCCATGCCTGAGCAGAAGCTGGTCTGTATGCTCGCTACTGAGTCCGCCTGACAGCACATGCATGGTGTGGTGACCATCAGAAATTTCGTGCTGGAACTGGGCCAGGGTAGAGGTGTTTTTAAAGTCAATCACATACTGACCGGCCTGCGTGATCTTGAGCACGCCCTGACACACAAAGCGGCCGCCTTGCAGCGGAATATTACCTACGATTTCGCCCTCGCTGCTCATGCAGGTTGTGCCCGATAATTGCGCGTCTGCCTGGGCTTGCGTGGGCAGCCAGGTCAAGAGCAGCATCAGGGCACAGAGGAGAAAGCGTTGCAAGACTGTTATCCATCAAGAGTAAATCTAACAAGCCAGTTTACCTGAAAAGTTCCTGTCTCTCTTGTGGGGAAATGGATTAAGAAACGCAAAGAATTACTAACGAAAGTGTGGTTGCGGGCGATGCGTTCTAGGCCAAACAGCACGCTTGTCTGGGGCGCTGTTTGAGTAAAAGGGCGTGGGGTACTAACTCATGTTTCAGGGTTGGCTTGGCATTGCTTTGATCTGGCTGGCGATCTGGTCAGATAATTTGTCCAAGTCTTGCCCCAGTGCGCGGACCAGCGCAGGGTAACCGTTTTCTGTGAGCGGGGTGGTAAATTGAAACGGCTGGATTTTGAGCGGACGTTGATCGGCGGACAGCCATTGCCATTGGCCGCTCATGATCGCTTCGCCACGCATATGTCCTTGAAACTGATCTATGCGCAATTGCAGGCGGCTGGCTTGCAGTTTGGTGCCGGGCAAGGCATCGGTGACCAGGGTGTCTGGCAGGCGTTGGGCGAGCCGGCTGCGCAGGCCTTGCCGTAATTCTTCAGACAGCGAAGCGCTCCATAAATGGTCACGCGTGGGCTGAATGGTAATGTCATCAAGCTGGATCAGAATACGGTCGCTGTCCAGCGCATCGGCCAGCACCAGATTGCCCAGAATAAGGATGCGCGTAGGGGGTGTGGTGGTATTTGGCAGACTGACTTCTGGCAGGCTATAGCGCTGGGTATTGACCGGCGGGCGGTTGCCCAGGCAAGCGGTCAGCGACAGGCTGCAGAGCAAGCAAACTGTCGTACGCAAGAAAGAAAAAGGCATATGCATGAAAACTGTCCTTATGGAGTTGCCGGTGCCAGTGGCAGCGGGTCGTTACCGGGTTTGCGGTCAAACAGGATGGCATTGGGCTGCTCATTCAGCGTACGCACCAGCGGCTGTACTTCGCGCAAGACCTTTTCCAGCCGTTGCAGGGTGCTACTCAGCTCCTGATAAGCCGGTGACTCGGGCGACAGGCCTTTGATGGTGGTGCGCAGTTCTTGCATGGTCTGGTTCAGGTTGGCCGGCATTTGCTGGAACTCTGGTTGTGCCACAAACTGGTTCACTTGCTGGCTCAGCGCACGAATCTCCCGCAAGGTTTGCTCGGATTGTTGCAGGTTTTTATCGAGGCCGCTTAATACCGGCTCCACATTGAGCTTATTCAGTTTATCCAGCAGATCAGACAGTTTCTCTTCGATCTGTGCCAGGCTGGTCGCGCTTGTGGGCAACACTGGCAAGCCTTCAAAGGTTTTGGCTTTGTAGTTGACTTTGCGTGCGTGCTTGTCCATGTTTAAGTCGACAAACAATGAGCCTGTCAGCAGGTTGCCAGATTTGAGCGTGGCATGCAGGCCGTTTTTGAGCATGATGCCGAGGCGCGATTTCCACTCATTGAGGTCCGCCTTGCCACTGTCTGCCAGACGGCCAGGTTCGAGATGAATCAGCACCGGAATCGCATAGTTAAAGTCCTGTTTGCGTGCGGGCGAGTTGAATTTCCACGGCACTTGCATCACCGTGCCTACACGCAAGCCGCGGAACTCGACCGGCGCGCCACTGGAGAGTCCGCGCACCGTATCATCCACCAGCAGCACATATTCCAGATATTGGTCGTAGGTTTGCTGGCGGGCAGCTTCTTCATTGGCATACAGCTCAAAGGTGGTTTCGGACGGCACCGGTTTACCCATGGGCCGGTTGTCGGCATGGCCAAAGCTAACCCCGCCTGCAATCAGCGACTCCACGGTGGGGATGCTGGCCTTGAAGCCTTCGGAATCCAGCTTGAGGTCTATGCCAACGGTGGTCCAGAAGCGCGTGTTCTCAGTGATCAACACGTCATAGGGCTGCTCGATAAACAGCTCATGCTGCATTTTGCGTTGCTTGGGGTCAAAGGTGGCGCTCGCCACACGGCCCACGCGCAGGCCCTGATAGGTGACCGGGTCACCAATGCGCAAGGCGTTGCCAACGGTACCGATCAAATTAATATGCACGCCGCCGGCGCCATTCAATGAAATCGGTGGCTGGTCGAGCACGGTAAATTCGTCTGTTTCTTCATGGCCCTTGCCCGGTTGCAACTGGATATAGGCGCCCGAGATCACGGTATTGAGGCCGCTGATGCCCTCGAGGCCGATGCGGGGCTTGACCACCCATAATTGCGTATCTTTGACCAGCAGCGGTTGCGCATCTGGTGCGATGCGGGCAATGACCTGGATGTGCCCGAGGTCTTCGGACAGTTTGACTTGCTCGACCAGACCGATATCGACGCTATGCACCTTGATTTTGGTTTTGCCGGCTTCTATGCCTTCGGCGTTGGACATTGAGAGCGTGATTTGCTTGCCAGCACGCGTATAGTTGTCATAGATGAGCCAGCAGCCTATCAGCAACGCGACAATGGGTACGATCCAGATCGGTGAAACTCGGGCCTGCTTGCCTACCCGGGCCAATAAATTGTCATCAGACGTATCAGTCATGTTGTTTTCCTTGAGTATCCCATAACAGGCGCGGATCAAACGCCATTGCGGCCAGCATGGTGGTAATCACCACGGCGCAAAAGGCCAGCGCGGCGGGGCCGGGTAACACCGACATCAGGTTGCCGGACTGGATCAGTGCCACCATGATGGCGACCACAAATACATCCACCATGGACCAGCGGCCGACAAACTCGGTTAAATGATAGAGCCGGGTTTTTTGCAGGGCATTAAGTGGCCCCGGGTGTTTGACCAGCCACGATAACAGGATTAACACCAGCATTTTGAGGATGGGCACCAGTACACTGGCGACAAAAATCACGACTGCAATTGGTTGCGAGCCATGCTGCCAGAGCTCCATCATGCCGCCGATAATAGTAGCTGCATGGCTTTGCCCCAGCGCGGTGGTAATCATCATCGGGTAGGCATTGGCCGGGATATATAAAATGATGGCGGTGAGCAACAGCGCCCAGGTGAACTGCAGGCTGTGCGGCTTGCGCGCATGCAAGAGTGTGCCGCAACGGATACAGCTGTCATGATGGCCTTCGTTATCAGGATGAGTAGCCAGATGGTTGATCAGCCCACAAGTCCGGCAGCCGGTGACATGCTGCTCGGCGGCGGTGATGCCGCAACGGATGTCTTCCGGGGTTTCCGGTTCGCCTGCCAGCCGGTACCACAGCCAGTCTATATCTACCGAGCGTGTTGTCATCAGCAAGAGTAGCGCAAACACGCAATACGCCCAGAACGAGGCGCCCAGATGCACATCAGCCATGCCGGTCAGCTTCACCAGGCTGATCAGCGCGGCGACGATAAAAACATCCGCCATCATCCATGGGTGCAGTTGTGAAAACAGGCGCGCAATCACATCGCTGTAGGCTTTGGGGACCGTGCGTAATACATTGGCCTGCATGGCAATCACCCCGGTCAGGTACAAGCCGGGCAGCACAATTGCCGTGCACGCTACAATAAAGGCCACAATGGGTTGATGCGATTGCAGCAAGGTGGAGGCGGTTTGCGACAGCGCGATCTGGTTATCCAGCCCACCGGCATCGACGCGGATAAACGGGAACGCCACCGCAATCAACAGCGTGATGAGCGCGCTTGCCGCCAGCGCAATGCTGCGTTGCACCGGATGCAGGTAGCGTCGTGCCAGCACATGTCCACAGCGCGGGCAACTGGCGTGCTGACCTGGCCGCAGTACCGGAATGGCACTGACCATGTCACAGGCTGGGCAGGCACGCAAGCGTCGCCATTTTGTCGGTTGCTGGGTCGTCATACAGGGGGTTGCAGGCAGCGGATTGTCAGTTTTTCAACAGGCTGGATACATGCATAGTAATGGGATTAGATTTGATCAGGCAAGAAAAATTCCGTGCTGTAGACACTCAATAAGAGGGACTGATGACAAGAATTGTCTCTAAGGGCGGTTTGATGCACACGATTTGCCACTGCATACGCGCTTTGAAATCCCTGTTGTCTCATCCTTTTCGCCATGGTGAACAGAGCAGGTGAAGGGGGCAAGAAGGATTTTCTGAGCGATGCGCCGCCGGGTGTGCGCAAGCCGACGTATTCAGCAGAGGAGGCGTGCCTGTTTTGATGTGACTCTTAAGTATGCAGGCCTGCCAGGCGCATGCAAAAGCGCAGCAATAAGCTGACTACGCCCAACGCCGCAATGCTGGCGAGCCAGATCAAGCATAGCCAGCCTACACGCTTGCGCCAGTTGGGGCGTGTGGTGTCTGCCTGAACAGACTTTGTCCCTGTTGTGTGCTTAATGGTAGTGCTCATCTCTATTCACCTTGCCCCTGAAAATATAGTAGCCCCAGGCAGTGTAAATTAAAATAATCGGGATGATCACCAGTGCGCCTATCAATGCAAACATCTGGCTGATATGCGGCGCTGCGGCAGCTTGTATGGGCAAGTCGGGCGGAATGATGTTAGGCCAGATGCTGATTCCCAGCCCGGCATAGCCCAGCAGAACCAGTGCCAGGGTGTAAAAGAATGGGCGGGTTTCAGCGTGCTGGCTCAGCGCACGCTGCAAGCGGTAAAAACACAATCCCACCAGTAACGGCACGGGAGACAGCCATAACAGATTCGGCATGCTGAACCAGCGCTCAGCAATGCGGCTATCCATCCATGGCGTCCACACGCTGATGATGACAATGATGGCAAACAAGGCGGTGGCGATGTGTTTGGACAGGCGGTAACAGCTGGCCTGTAGCGCGCCATCGGTTTTCATGATCAGCCAGGTGCTGCCGAGCAGGGCATAGGTGACCAGCAGGCCAACGCCGGTAAATAGCGAAAACGGTGAAATCCAGTCCAGTGAACCACCGGCATACGCCTGGTTTGCCATCGGGATCCCTTGCAGGTAAGCCCCTAGCGTCATGCCCTGAAAGAAGGTTGCTGCAACCGATCCGCCGGTAAATGCCTTGTCCCAGAAGTGCCTTTCGCTATCCTTGGCGCGAAACCTGAATTCAAACGCCACCCCTCTGAAGATCAGTGCCATCAGCATCAGCAGCAAGGGCAGCGCAAACGCACTCAAAATCACTGAATAGGCTAAGGGGAAGGCGGCGAGCAAGCCGGCGCCCCCCAACACCAGCCAGGTTTCATTACCATCCCACACCGGGGCCACCGTGTTCATCATGAGGTCACGGTCGCTTTTGTCTTTAAAAAAGGGATAAAGAATGCCTATACCAAGATCAAAGCCATCCATGATGATGTACATCATGATGCCAAACAGAATGATCGCAGCCCATATCAGAGACAAGTCCATTTATTGATCCTTTGATTGATCGTCAGCCTGAGTGCCAGCCTGGTGCTTTGCTGACTGCGCCGAAGCGGGTGTCTTCGTCTCCGGGTGAAACTCAGGGGCCAGCGTAAATGCAGTGGCGTGGTCAAGCTGCGGTGAAATGGCGTCGCCGTGCAGTGCCTCCCCGGTACTAGGGCCTGCTTTGAGCAGCCGGAGCATGAAGCGCGTGCCCATGCCAAACACTAACAGGTAAATGATGACAAACAGGCCCAAGGTCAGTGCCACCTCGCTGGCAGGGTGCGGCGTCACCGCCTCTGCAGTACGCAACACTCCATACACTACCCAGGGCTGGCGGCCGATTTCGGTGGTGAACCAGCCTGCCAGGATGGCAATAATGCCTGCGGGCCCCATGGCCACTGCAAACTTGAGGAACAGCGGCTGTTGATACAGTTGTTGTTTCAAGCGTAGCCACACGGAGGAGAATGCCAGCAAGATCATGAGCAAGCCCAGCGCCACCATCACGCGGAAGGTCCAGAAAATAATGGTGGCATTGGGCCGATCTTGAGGGGCGAATTGCTTGAGTGCAGGAATCTGCTCGGTCAATGAGTGACGCAAAATCAGGCTGCCAAGCACCGGGATTTCGAGGACAAAATGATTCTTTTCCTGTTGCATGTCTGGCCAGGCAAACAGAATCAGCGGCGTCGGTTCATTGCCTTTGTTCTCCCAGTGCGCTTCAATCGCGGCGATTTTGGCGGGTTGGTATTTGAGGGTATTCAAGCCATGCATATCGCCAATAAATGCTTGGAAGGGCGCAATCAGCAGAATCAGCCATAACCCCATGGACAACATTTTACGGATGCTGGCGTGATCCCGCTGCTTGAGCAAGTGCCAGGCAGCTGTCGCCACCACCAGCAAGGCTGTGGCCAGATAGGCACCGATGACCATGTGCATGAGCCGGTAAGGGAATGAGGGATTGAATATGATCTGCCACCAGTCCACCGGCACTACTTTACCGGCGATTAACTCAAAGCCCTGTGGCGTTTGCATCCAGCTATTCGAAGCCAGAATCCAGGTGGCAGAGATCAAGGTGCCAACCGCGACCATCAAGGTTGACAGAAAGTGCAGGCCTGGCCCGACCTTGTTCCAGCCAAACAGCATCACGCCGAGAAAACCCGCCTCAAGGAAGAAGGCGGTAAGCACTTCATAAGCCAGTAAAGGACCGGTCACGCCGCCAGCGACATTGGAGAAGCCTGCCCAGTTGGTGCCAAACTGGTAGGCCATTACGAGGCCAGATACCACGCCCATGCCAAAACATAGCGAGAACACTTTAATCCAGAAGTGGTAGAGATCCAGATACACGCTTTGTTTGGTCATGAGCCAGCGTGCTTCGAGGACTGCCAGGTAACTGGCCAAACCTATGGTGATGGCCGGGAAGATGATGTGAAACGAAATCGTAAAACCAAACTGGATACGCGCCAGCGTCAGTGCCAAATCAGACATATTGATCTTTCTACCACCTTACCTTCCCGCCGCCGGAGAGGGATATCGCCTGCTATTGCGGAAATCAACCATATAGACCGTGTCTACGCCCATTAAGTTTGCCACAGGGCCGTCTGCAAGTAAAAAATCTATCCTCGGCGTTTGCCTGACAAAGAGACGCCGTTTGATGACTTGTTGGTAAGAGTGCAGGCCCGCATAAGTAAAAAGCCTTGCAACAATACAAGGCTTTTAGCAGACATCACTCACAAGATTAGTGCTGATCCAGGTCTTTTAATAGTTGCTGCTGCAGCGCGATCTCGCTAGGCAGTGCGGTGGCAACCATCAACGCGACACTATCGTTAGGTGCTAAACTGGATGCACCATGTTCAGCGGCGGCTTGTTCGGGGATCAAGTCAGCGATATGCAAGGCATCCGCTTGTGGCGGATGATCCGCTGGGGCCGCAAAAGCGGCAAACTCCAGCGGTGATTGCAAGAGGGTAGAAATATCCAGTTCGGTATCGCCCGCCTGTAATGAAGAGAGGACATGTTGCAACAATTGTGCATCAATCGCATCATCACTGGCATGCGGCAGATAATCCGCCGTCAATTGCGCGCTCAGTGTCATGGTTTGCAGACCTTGCACCTGCAAGCGTTCACCGGTCGCAGTCTCCAGCGAAACCTGGGCGCCATCATGCGCCACAATACGCTCGCCTTCGCGTAACCAGTCGCCGGCGATCAGTGGCCGGTGCTGGCCCATTGCGTTGACTGCCTCGACCTGACCATCCAGGTGTGAAATTTTTGCCACCATGCTATGCATCTTTATTCTCCTGGAAATATTATATCTTCATAACCTTACATGCCTAAGTCTGTCAAGCTTGGACAAGCTGAATATTACAAAAATTTGCCGAAAATTTGCAGCGTGAGTGGCATTTTGCAGGTGGCTGGCCTGTGGCCAAAAAAATATAAAATATTTCGCAAAAAGTGGTTGACCAAGGGGCGTGGTCTCAGTAATATAGCGCCTTCAAACGACGTACCGATTCCTCAATAGCTCAGTCGGTAGAGCGCCGGACTGTTAATCCGTAGGTCCCTGGTTCGAGCCCAGGTTGAGGAGCCAAATATAAAAAGGCCTTGCAGAGATGCGAGGCCTTTTTGCTTTTCTGCCGCATTGCCTAGCGCTTCGCAATATCGGATCACCTCATCCTGATGCATTCTTTATCTCTCTTTGTTTATTTTGCAAACGCCTGATCATTGCTGTTTGCTTCCAAAGGCTTTCCTGCGCATGTCAAACAAGAATAACCTGTGTGAGGAGGAATCACTTTGAGCGTTGGTCGCTTGCTTGGTATGATGTGGTTTTTATGTTTGTATAAATGTAATTGTGAATGTCTGTGTTGTTGTTTGTGTTTATCTGTTGCTGTTAACCAGCACCCTTGTTTCGGAGGCTTCTGAAGAAGCGCTATTTCTTGAGTCGGATGCTGCACATAGTGACCGTGTGTTGAGAGTGCCTGAACCTATGGTCTATGACCTGGTGCGACCGTTGGGGGTGAAGCAGGGAGATCTGGAGGTGAATGCGCTGGTGGATGTGAGTGCGGCGACCGGGGATGTCAGCTGGGCGCCTGAGCTTGAATATGGCCTGGCGGACGACATTGGGGTGGAGTTGGAATTGCCTATCGATAATACGCGGCACGAACGCTATAAATTGGCCATTCAGCAGACGCTGCAGGTTTCCTCTGCGCGAGGCATGGCCACCGGTTGGCAGGCTTTTGTTGATATGCATAAACATAGTAAAACTGTTTCTGTCGATGCAACCTATATTGTCGCCAAGCAATGGACTGAGCCATGGTCGTCGCTGAGTATGCTGGGATTGCGTGTACAGGATGTCAATCGGCGTGCCAGGTCTGACTATTTGCTTAATCACTCGGTGTTTTATGATGCATCGACGCGAGTGACCTTGGGCATGGAAATAAATCAGGAAATCAGCCGCGGCGGTACTTGGCGTTATCGATTGACGCCACAAGTACATTTCGATGCGAGCGAGCGTTATACCTTGCAGATAGGCATGGCAGTCTCGACCTTTAACTCTGCGCAAAGCGCAGAAAAACTATGGAGTTTTAGGCTGATACGCTTGTTTTGAGCTTTAAACTGGTTTTGTGACAGTTGTTGAAAAGCAAAAAGCGCCCGCAGGCGCTTTTTGGTGAGTCTATTTGGGACTATCTTTTAAACCTTAAGTGCGTGCTCGATGCGGTCTAATGCTTCGCGTAAGTTTTCCATGCTGGTGGCAAACGAGATACGGAAGTAGCCTTCTGCGCCAAAGGCTGAGCCTGGGACCACGGCGACATTGTGTTCTTCAAGCAGGTATTCTGCCAGCGCCATATCGGTGGTTTCCTTGATTTTGCCAGCCTGGTGCAGGTTGGCAATGGCCTGGCGTGCATCCGGGAAGGCATAGAATGCGCCGCCTGCCATCAGGCAGCTCAAGCCTGGCATGGCGTTAAAACGATCCACCACATATTTGTGGCGTTCGCGGAAGGCGGCAACCATGGGCTTGATGCAGTCCTGAGAACCACTTAATGCTGCCTCGGCCGCATATTGCGAAATTGAGGTCGGGTTGCTGGTGGATTGGCTTTGCAGGATTTCCATCGCCTTGATGATGTAGGCCGGGCCTGCGGCATAACCGATACGCCAGCCGGTCATGGAGTAAGCTTTGGACACCCCATTGAGCACCATGCAGCGGTCTTTGAGGCCTGGCGCGGCATTGAGGATGTTGTGGAATTTTTCGCCGGTCAGGTTGACGTGTTCATACATGTCATCAGTTGCGACCAGCACATGTGGATGTTTGAGCAGCACCTCGCCCAGCGCCTTGAGCTCGTCCAGGCTATAGACTGCGCCGGTTGGGTTGGAAGGTGAGTTAAACATCACCAGTTTGGTTTTGCTGTTGATTGCTGCTTCGAGTTGCGCGGGCAGTAGTTTAAAGCCTTGCTCAATCCCGCATTCGATAATCACCGGTTTTGCCTCTGCGACCATGGCAATGTCGGCATAGCTCACCCAGTAGGGGGCAGGCACGATGACTTCGTCGCCTGGGTTTAACACCGCCAGACACAGATTGAAAATGGTTTGTTTGCCGCCGACGCCAACAATCACTTCATTGGCTGCGTAATCAAAGCCATTTTCGTTTTTGAATTTGTTGACGATGGCTTTTTTGAGGGCGGGAATCCCGCTCACAGGGGTATATTTGGTGTACCCGGCGTCAATCGCTGCCTTAGCTGCATCTTTAATATGTTGTGGCGTGTCAAAATCAGGTTCGCCTGCCGCCAGGCCTATGATAGGGCGGCCCTCAGACTTGTATTTGGCCGCTTTGGCTGTAATGGCCAGGGTGGGCGATTCTTTAATGGATAACACGCGTGCGGACAGCACGTTGGCAGCAGCTTGGTTCAAGATCACTTCCTTGTTGGGTCGTATGCTTAATAAGCAGGCTGCGTATGCAGCCTGCAAAAAAATGAAAAACGCAATATTTTACGCAAAAACAAGCGGATAGGGAAGTGAAAGGCGCGCGCGAGGCGCGCCAGTGGTTTTAAGCTGGTCGCCCCGGGCGGGGCGGTGAGGCGAAAATGATGACAGGAAGATTTAACATTGTTTGCCGCAGCCGAGATAAGCCTGGTAGACAGGCACCAGGGTGGGATCTATTTGTTGTAACTGGCCCTCAATCTCATGCACGGTGTGTTGGTCGCCCAGTTTCTGGGCCATTTCACCACGTCTAAACCAGGCCTCAACAAACTGTTTGTCCAGTTTGACGGCTTGGCTAAAGGCGGAGGCGGCGACATCAAAGTGCTTGAGTGACATTTCTGCCAGCCCCAGACTAAACCAGGCATCTGGACTACTTGTTTCTTGCTGGGTCCAAAGCTGGCTGACTTGCGCCAGTGCGGGCCAATCTTGACGGGATTCGGGCACGGCAGCACGCATATAGTAGGGTTTTTTGTCTTCGTCTTCCTCCCACAATGCTTTGCCTGACACTGGAAAGATGTTACTGGCTGGCATTTTCTCCAGGGTCTCCAGCCACTCGACGGGCAATGCAAAGTGAATGCTGCCACCATTGCCTGCGGTTTTAAAGGTATTGATGCCCACCAGTTTGCCATCCATGTCAAACAAGCCGCTGCCGCTGGCTCCCATGAGGAACTTGGCGCTGCTGCGGATCATATTGCCGGCAGGCGTAGGATACAAACCCTGAATTTCACCAATAGAAGTGATCGGCGCAGGCACACCATTTGAGTGTCCAATCGCGGTGATTTCCTGGCCGCGACTCAAGGCCAGGCTGTTGCCGCGCGGGACTGGCTTGAAGGGCATATTGCTAGTGGTCACCAGACACAAATCATGCCAAGCATCTGCGCGTACGCTGGTGATTGGGTAGCTGTCTTCGCCACGGGAGACCCAGGGCTGTTTGGTTGCGCGCAAGACATGGCAATTGGTGACCACTGAATTGTCGCTGACCACCACGCCGGAACCATAGGCCATGCCACCTTCCTGGTTGTAGCCGCGGATCATGACCACACCAAAGTAAGCTTCCATCAGGGCTTGCTGATTGTAGGCTTGCGCCGCTGGTGTACCGAGCGCCAGAATGGCTATTAAAAGGAATTTCACGCGACCCCCAAAAGAATATGATTCATTGTGGTTTAACTGACTGGTACTTGCGATAAAAGTTCAGGCGCAAAGTAGTTGAGAAAATTGTAAATCATATGCCTGTCTGCGCAAAAGCAGTTAAAATAGAACGTATATTATTTATCCCATGCACAGACTGTTGTTGTGATCGTTACTTTCCCCGGTAGTAAATATGAATTACACCAGCCCTTTCCGCCGGCTGGGGATCAACCACAGGCAATTGAAAAATTGACGCAGGGGATTCATGACGGCCTCAAGTTTCAAACCTTGCTGGGGGTGACAGGCTCTGGCAAGACCTACACCATGGCGAACGTGATTGCGCGCACCGGCAAACCGGCGATTGTCATGGCACCGAATAAAACCTTGGCTGCACAGCTTTATAGCGAGTTCCGCGAGTTTTTCCCCAATAATGCCGTCGAGTATTTCGTCAGCTATTACGATTATTACCAGCCGGAAGCCTACGTGCCTTCGCGCGACCTGTTTATCGAAAAAGACTCCAGCATCAACGAACACATTGAGCAGATGCGTTTGTCAGCGACCAAAGCCTTGCTCGAGCGCGAAGATGCAGTGATTGTGGCTACTGTTTCGGCCATTTACGGTATTGGTGATCCAGGCGAATACCATGGCATGGTGTTGCATATTCATCAGGGTAAAAAGATTGCACAAAAAGACATTGTTGCGCACCTGATTGCCATGCAGTATGACCGCAACGACTTTGACTTTAGCCGGGGCTGCTTCCGTGTCCGGGGCGACATTATTGACGTGTTCCCTTCAGAGAACAGTGAAACGGCGGTCAGAATCAATCTGTTTGATGACGAGATTGATACCATTCAGTTGTTTGATCCGCTGACGGGCCAGATTTTTAACAAGATACACAATTTCCGTATTTTCCCGTCCAGCCATTATGTGACCGCGCGTGAAGCGACGGTAAGGGCCATGGAAACCATCAAGGAAGAACTGCGTCAGCGCGTCAGTTTTTTCCTGAGTGAAAACAAGCTGGTAGAAGCGCAGCGCATCGAACAGCGCACGCGTTTTGATCTCGAAATGCTTAACGAAATCGGCTTTTGCAAAGGCATTGAAAACTACAGCCGTCATTTGACGGGCCGCAACCCCGGCGACCCGCCGCCGACGCTGATTGATTACCTGCCCGCTGAAGCGCTGATGATCATAGACGAGAGCCATGTGACCGTGCCGCAAATTGGCGGTATGTATCTGGGTGATCGCTCACGCAAGGCTAACCTGGTGGATTATGGCTGGCGCCTGCCCTCGGCCATGGATAATCGTCCGCTCAAGTTTGAAGAGTTTGAGCGTATTATGCGGCAATGCGTATTTGTCTCGGCCACGCCTGCCAATTACGAAAAAGAGCATCAGCAGCAAGTGGTGGAAATGATTGCTCGGCCAACCGGACTGGTAGACCCTGAAATTACCGTCAAACCTGCCGATACTCAGGTAGATGATCTGCTCGGCGAGATCAAACGCTGTGTCGCCGTGGGCGAACGCGTGCTAGCAACAACCCTGACCAAGCGCATGGCTGAAGACCTGACGGATTACCTGAGCGAACATGGCGTCAAGGTCCGCTATTTGCATAGCGATATCGATACGGTGGAACGCGTGGAGATCATCCGTGACTTGCGCCTGGGGGAGTTTGATGTGCTGGTCGGCATTAACCTGCTACGTGAGGGCCTGGACATCCCCGAGGTGTCGCTGGTGGCCGTGCTGGATGCCGATAAAGAGGGCTTTTTGCGCTCTGAGCGTTCATTGATTCAAACGGCGGGCCGTGCGGCGCGTAATTTGAATGGGCGCGTCATTTTTTATGCCAATAGCATCACACGCAGCATGAAGCTGGCGATGGATGAAGGGGACCGCCGCCGCAAGATTCAATTGGCGTTTAACGCCGAGCATGGCATTACGCCCAAAGGCGTCACCAAGCGCATTAAAGACATCATTGATGGCGTCTATGACAAGGATGAGGCCCAGCGTGAACGCAAGGCTGCACAGGAACAGGCCAGCTATGAAAGCATGAGCGAAAAAATGCTGACCAAGGAAATCAAGCGCATTGAAAAAGCCATGCACGACGCGGCCAAAAACCTCGAGTTTGAAAAGGCGGCCCAATTCAGGGATCAACTCAAAAAACTCAAGTTACAGGCCTTTGGTGCCGAAGTAGAAGATTTGAAATGAGCATAGTAAACACCTGTATTGGATCAATCGCTGCCGTGTGCACCACGTTAGCCTTTATTCCACAAGTTTTGCAATCATGGCGTACCAGGGATTTAAGCGGCATCTCGTTGCCGATGTACACCATTTTCACTTCTGGCGTGGTGTTATGGCTGATTTATGGTCTCTTGATCGTAGATTGGCCGGTGATTATCGCCAATGCGGTGACGGCATTGCTGGCAGGGACCGTTCTTTGCTTAAAGTTGAAATCTATATTAAAAATTTGAGTCACACCTTTATTCTTTTGTTATAACTATTTTTATTTATTTAGGATACGACCATGAAAAAAATTACAAAAGCAGTCTTCCCGGTGGCAGGGCTAGGGACCCGATTTTTGCCAGCGACCAAGGCTAGCCCTAAGGAAATGCTGCCTGTCGTCGATAAGCCGCTGATTCAATACGCAGCCGAAGAGGCGATTGCCGCTGGCGCAACCGAGTTAATTTTTATCACTGGTCGCAACAAACGTTCGATTGCGGACCACTTTGACAAGGCCTATGAACTGGAAGCTGAACTCGAGGCTGCCGGCAAGCAAAAACTGCTGGATATCGTGCACAGCATTCTGCCCAAAGGCGTCAGCTGCGTCTTTATCCGCCAGTCACAAGCATTGGGCCTGGGACATGCTGTGCTTTGCGCCAAGCCTGTGGTCGGGGATGAGCCATTTTCAGTCTTACTTGCGGACGATTTGCTGGTTGGTGATGTATCCATCACCAAGCAAATGGTAGACATGTATGAAGAGCAGCAATGCTCCATTTTGGGCATTGAAACGGTTGCACCGGAAGAAACCAGCAGCTATGGTGTGGTGGATGCCGTGGCAAAAACCGATGACTTGCTCGAAGTGAAAGGCATGGTAGAAAAACCAAAACCGGAAGAAGCGCCTTCCAACCTGGCCGTGGTCGGTCGTTATGTGTTGAGCCCACGCATTTTTGAGTGCCTGGAGCACGTCAAGCCAGGCAAAGGCGGCGAAATTCAGCTGACAGACGGTATTTCTGCCTTGATGCAGTACGAGAAAGTCATGGCGTACCGCTACAAGGGCAAACGCTATGATTGCGGCAGCAAACTCGGCTTTATGCAGGCCAACGTTGAGTTGGGTCTCAAACATCCCGAAATCGCCGACAGCTTCAGAGCGTATCTGAAAACCCTGAGCCTCTAACGCGCATGGTTGCACCGCAGGATCAACCGCCGGCGCACTGGCTGGCGCAGTCGCAGGTGGTATTTACCGCAGAAGAGGTCAACGCCGCCATGGAGCGCGTTGCGTTACAGTTGCAGCAGCGCATGCAAGACCTTGCTAGCGAAAGCATCGTGTTGCTTTGCGTGATGCGTGGCGGCCTTTATCTGGCCGGTCAATTAATGGCGCGACTCAATCTGCCAGCACGAATAGACTACTTGCAGGCCAATCGCTATCACGGCACGGCTGGCCATGAAATTGTCTGGAGCAAGCAGCCCGAGTTAGACCTGCGTGACCAAACTGTGGTGATTGTGGACGATATTCTGGATGAGGGGATTACCTTGGCAGAAGTGGTGCGCTTTTGCCATGCGGCAGGTGCGCGCCACGTGCTCACCGCGGTGCTGACTGAAAAAGACAATGGCTTGCAAAAGCCATTGCAAGCCGATGTGGTCGGGTTGGTGGTGCCAAACCGCTACGTATTTGGCTGCGGCATGGACGTGTATGGCTGGTGGCGCAATTTGCCCGAGATTCGTGCTTTAATCTAGTCACCGCATGCATTGCACGCTGCTCTGCTCAATCCTGTTTTTTCTTAGAACGCATCCTTCTTCTTAAATAGATTTGCTAACGGAGAGGCGCGTTGCCTTTCCATTAGCAATTTATCAGGCTGATGCTCTGGCGCATGATCAATTTTTGCGCGGCGGGAAAATGCTTTTTTTCACCAACGCATGCACGCCCCAGTTGCCATCCACCACCTGCGTAATGCCAAAGTCAACCGCAATCGACATCAGCGAGATCGCCTCGTCTTCACTCAATCCTTGCGTTGTCATCAAGAAATCACGCATTTTGCGGTAGGCATCGCGCAAGGCTAAATCGACCGAAGATTTGGCAAAAATACTATTCTGTGCATCTGGACCCAGATCGGCCAGGTAGTTAGGATAACTGAACCCATGCAGCAGCCATTCATCTTGCGTTTCCAGCAGTGGATATTTCAGGCTTTCCAGTGCCGTGCCGGGCAGGCTGGCTTTTTTATGCAAAATCAGCTGAAAAGTGCCGGTCAGAGAACACTCGATGGCTGTGCCACACAGCTCGGAATCGCCCTGTGACGCATGCGGATCGCCGACCGAAAATAAGCCACCTGACACCGATACCGGGTAGTAGAGCGTGGCGCCTTTACCAATGCGCCAGTTATCTATGTTGCCGCCGGTGTAGTTGGGTGGAATCGAGTTGACCATGTCGGCTTCACTCGGCGCGACCCCCATGGTACCGAAGTGCGGACGGATAGGGATACGGACGTTTTTCAGTACATTGTGATTTTCTTTGATGGTTTTATGGTCGACCGGGACGCCGGGGTAGTCAATGATGGGGTGCACAATTCCGAATGGATCGGTTTGTGGCGTCCAGCGGAAGTTATATACTGCGGATGCATAGTTTCTTTCGCCGGTCGCATCGACTTCATAAATGGTGATCACTTCACGTTTTTTTGGCTCCTCTATCGTGTCACCGTAATGAAACCCCCACCAGGCCGCAGCATTACTTCCAAAGGCCTTGCCCTTGTATAAGGGGTTAGCGCTGGGTCTGGGGCTGACATCCACAATGCGGACTTCCAGAATATCACCCGGCTCAGCGCCCTTAACCGCAATCGGCCCGGTGCAAATATGGACACCTAAGCCACCCCCGGCGCCCACTTTGGCATTCATGGCGCCTATCCCGCGACGGTCTACCCCCTTGCGCTTACTATCCCAGTAAAACACACTTTCTGCGCCCGCATCGCCTCTCACCATCCGTTCGGCATCATCATTGGCATGGTGGGTCAGTGTTTCCAGGGTGACATAGTCCCCAGACTCGACCTCAATTAACGGTTTGAGGGATTTACTGAAAAATCCCCAATGGACCGTTTTGTCATTGGCAGGGACATAAAAATGATTGGCGCGACCCGTACCGACCTTGGGACTCTGGGCAAAGGCGTTCGACGACATGGTAATCCCCATCGCGCCAAGCGCGGCAGTGGTGCTGCCGACGGCAAAGGCATCTTTTAAAAAAGACCTCCTTGCCTCGTGAAACTCTTCTTTGATGTGTGCTTCATTACCTGGGGTAACGCCATGCTGACAACCGGGACTACAAGTATGCTCTGACATATTGAAAGACTCCACTGGGTTAAGAATGTGCAAGTGAGCTCGTTAACATGGCGCTGCTAGGCGTGATAGTCGTTGGCTCAAGGAACAAGGCTTGAGAGCGGCTGAATGACGGATAAGAGGTGTGCATGCCGCCTATTGGGGGCTGGCTGAATATGGGGAAGTGCGCTCTATGACCTGTTACTCTTTTGCGCTGACCACCGATCTCGCGGGCCTGAAGAAAAGAGAAACAGAAGGGCTGATCACCATTGCACGGTTTACTGCCAAGCTTGTTTGTTACTATGCTCGCACCGAAGTCATCGTTGATTAATACGTTAAACAACGTAGTCGAGCTTGATGCAGGATCAGGCAGTTATTGATGACAAGGGGCTGTAGGATCAGTCAGGACGGGGCTAGCTCGCTTGCTAGAACTGTTGCGACGAACAGACGAGATCAAACATGACGCTTTAAATATATATTGATAAATTATTTATCGTATATCATTAAGTATCTCAAAACATGAGCACAGCCATGAAATTTGTTCTGTATACAAGCGTATTAAACCAAGAGCACTACGATGTATTGGTTGTACCTGAGATCGTTAAAACTGCGCGTGCTGCAAACAGCCGTGATGGAATTACCGGTGTATTACTGTTTGATGGCTTAAATTTCACGCAATATTTTGAAGGAGAAGCGGCCAGTGTCGATGCGCTGCTAGCGAATATCCTGCGTGATCGGCGACACAAAAATATCGTGATGATCCTAAGCGGTGATCTGCCAGGGAGGCTATATGCTGACTGGGGAATGGGCTATATTGATATCAGCGACAATCAATTTGATATGGCTGCATGTCTTGCCGCGGCTGATTTTTCTGTAGGCAGCTTCAAGCAAAAAATGAGTCAACTGGATGTCGAGTAGTGTGGTTGTTCTAAGCAAGTAGAATGAATGGGTGAATATTAAACAAGCGTGACTAAAATGTCATCGGAATCCAGCTAGGGTTTCTCATGCCTGAGATGGCTGGCGGAGAAGGGGGGATTCGAACCCCCGATACGCTTTCACGTATGCCTGATTTCGAGTCAGGTACATTCAACCAGCTCTGCCACTTCTCCGGGAGGTCTTGCGTAATCATTGCGACCAACAAGCCTTGATAAGGGCGCTAGTCTACACTGTGGTGGCCTCGCGCTTCAACAAAAATATGCAAGCAGTGTTACGCAACGGCTGATTTAGTTCAGTGGTAGCACCATCTGCACGACCAGGCCGGTTTCAGGGGCTGTCTTGTTATTTAGTGTCATTTTTCCACCGTGTTTTTCAACAATCATTCGTGCAATGGCCAGTCCGAGGCCGGTGCCACCGGTCTGGCGGGAGCGGGAGTCTTCCAGGCGCCGGAACGGTTCCAGCACGCTGGTTAGGGCAGATTCAGGAATGCCTGGGCCATTGTCCGAGACGGTACAGATGACTTGTTTACCTTTGACTTGAATGGATAAGGCAGGCGTTTTTGCATAGGCAATGGTATTGTTGAGCAGGTTGGTGAGACAGCGTGTGAGCAAATGGGCTGAGCCCATGACGGTGATTGCCTGTTCGGGAAGTTTTTTTTGAATGGCTTGGCCTGCGTCTTCAAAGTCGTCGCAAACAGCCGTCGCCAGGGCGGTGAGGTCCACTTTGTTTTTGTGGATGTTTTCACCGCAGAGACGCGCAAAATCCAGCCCTTCCCGGACCATTTCCTGGGTGGCGGTCAGATCTTTGATCAGTCCCTGCTTGAGTTCTGGGTCTTTGACTTTTTCGAGGCGCAAGCGCAGACGGGTCAACGGTGTTTGCAGGTCATGCGCGATGGCCCCCAGAATAAAGCCACGCTCCTGAATATGCTTGAGGATGCTGCGTTGCATTTCATTAAAGGCTTTGGCGGCATGGCGGACCTCTGTCGAGCCTTTATTTTCTGGCAGTGGCGGATGCTCGATATTATGGGCGAGCTGCAAGGCCGCATCGGCCAGTTTACGCAGGGGTCTGGTGGCCACGGAGGCTACGGTCCAAATGATCAGCAGTAAGCCTAGGAAGGCCAGTAAAATGGCTAACGGGTTGCGTTCGTGCGGTGGCGGTGGTCTATGGCCGCCATAGTGCAGAGTGATCAGTACCGGTGTCTGGTCTTCAAGGTGGGTGTAAATGGCCAGGCATTGTCCATGGGGACGGGGAGGCGGTGAAAAACCCATCGTAGGCGGCGGGACTGGCATGCGGCGCGGAGCACAATGGCTGAGCGGCACCAGATCAATCATGTCTGCTACTTCGGGCACCAGCAAGGTATTCAAGTGCGCCAGTTCTGCGGGTAAGGCGGGCACCTGTGAAGGTTTGTTTGCGCCAATGGTGACGTGGCTGCCCATGCGCTTAAACACATCTTGAATTTCGACGCGTTTCTCGGGGACGGTGGCTTCAAGTATGCGCACCATGCTCTCAATGCGGTCAAAGGCAAATTGGTCGCGCATGCGAGATTCATTTTCTTTAAAGTCCCGCTGTCCCAGCATCCTGACCGTGGTGGCGGTCAATAGAATACCGATCACCGTGATCAGGAAAATACGAACCGACATGGTGCCTAGCCATTTTTTCATCATCTTGTGTATCCGGTCATTGAATGTCACACATTATTTAATGTAACGCACTTCGGCGGTGAGTAAATAGCCTTCGTTGCGTAGCGTTTTGATCATGGATGGATTCTTAGTATCCACTTCAAGTTTCTGTCTTAATCTACTGATTTGTAAGTCTATTGACCGGTCAAATGGACCCGCCTCCCGTCCATGCATTTCTTCCATGAGCTGATCACGGCTCAAGGTGCGGTTGGCATGCAGGAGCATGAAACGCAAGAACTTGAATTCGGCATTGGAGAGGGGAATGCGCGTATGCTGGCTGTCGACCAGGGTACGGTTTTGAATATCCAGAGTCCATTCGTTAAACTCAATGAAACGCAAAAGAGCGTGATCGGTCTGCCATTCGTGATCGGGTTTGCCTGCGCTCTCCAGCATCATGCGCGACCGTCTGACCACGCTACGGATACGCGACAGCAGTTCCAGCGGCTCAAACGGTTTGGCCACGTAGTCATCTGCCCCGGTTTCCAGGCCCATGATGGTATCCAGAGAGCTGGTTCTGGCTGTGAGCATGATGATGGGCAGGAGATGATATTTGCCGGACTCGCGCAGTTCACGGCAGAGCTCAATACCACTCCGCTGCGGCATGTTGATGTCGAGGATAATGACATCAGGCATGCGCTGCTGCAACGCTTGCCACATTTGTGCATGATTGCTGGCTTGTTGTGTGCTGAGTTGATTATCCTGCAAAAAGTCGCACAATAAATCACGGATGGCATCGTCGTCATCAACGACAAGCACATGGGTATCAGGATGGCCGTCAGTCATAAAAGTGTCTCGGACTTGCAAGGGGAGTATTTGAGCACAAAAACCGGCCATTGTGGCCGGTGAGTCTGTGAAACGCGTTGAGATTATTCACGCACAGGTTTTTCGTGATGCGCATTGGCATGATGCGGATGTTGCGGTAAGGCATTTTCATCAAATGCTTTCTTCTGTGCATCATTCAGCTGGGCATAAAATGTACGGATGGCTTTGGCACGTTCAGCCTGACGTGCGTCACGCGCTTTATCCCAGGCTTCCATTTTGTCCAGGCGTTGCAAGGTATTCAGTTTGCTTAACTCTGCAAAGTCCGGATGTTCCTTGTCTTGCGGTTTAATCTGTGCCTGATAGGTTTTCCAGGCATTTTCCTGTGCGCTTGTCAGTTGCAAAATGGTATGCAATTTTTCCTGATGCTGTTCAAAGTGCTCCAGGCGCTGTGCTTGCCAGTTGGCAGGGTCAAATTTGCCTTTACCGCAATCATGGCCATGCTCGGCAAAGGCAGTTCCGCACACCAACACCAAAAGCCCCGCGAATACCAGTTTGTTCAGTTTCATGATGGATCCTTTCAATCACCATTGCGAATTTGCAATGATGATATTAAAACACCCGATTGTATCGGGTGTTTGTCAGGGGTGGTCAGCTGTGTAACGGAATGTATCGTCAGTTTTTAGGCAATCCCCTGGCTGGCTAAATAGTCTTCATAGTTGCCGGTAAAGTCGACAATGCCATCCGCCTTGATTTCGATAATACGGGTGGCAATCGAGCTGACAAACTCACGGTCATGGCTGACAAAAAATAAGGTGCCCTTGTATTTGTCCAGTGCCGTATTCAGCGCTTCAATCGACTCCATGTCCATATGGTTAGTCGGTTCGTCCATCAGCAAAACATTGGTTTTCGCCAGCATCAGTTTGCCGTAAAGCATGCGGCCTTTTTCACCCCCGGACAGCACTTTGACTGATTTTTTAGTGGCTTCGGTCGGGAACAGCAAACGGCCCAGCATGCTGCGCACGGTGTTGTCATCATCGCCTTGCTGGCGTTGCTTGGTCATCCATTCAAACAAGTCTTCACCTTCTGCAAACTCGTATTCATGGTCTTGCGCAAAATAGCCCAGCTTGGCTTTTTCTGCCCATTTGACTTCGCCATGCTTGGGCTGCAAATCCCCGGCCAGGCAACGCAAAAAGGTGGTTTTACCAATGCCGTTTTCACCAATGATGGCGACTTTTTCACCTGCTTCGAAGATCAATTCCACGTTGTTAAACAAGGGTTTGTCAAAGCCATGGCCGAGTTTCTTGAGCTCGACGGCATTGCGGTGCAGCTTCTCTTTGTCGTCAAATTCAAAGCGAATAAACGGATACTGGCGGCTAGAGGGTTTAAACTCTTCGACCTTGATTTTATCAATCTGTTTGGCGCGGCTGGTTGCCTGCTTGGCTTTAGACGCATTAGCAGAGAAGCGACGGACAAAGTCCTGCAAGTCTGCAATCTGCTGTTTGGCCTTGGCATTGTCCTTGGCTTGCTGATTACGTGCGGCAATGCTGGCTTCCATGTAATCATCATAGTTACCTGGATAAGAGGTAATCTTGCCGTAATCCATATCACAGGTATGGGTACAGACCTGATTTAAAAAGTGGCGGTCGTGCGAAATAATGACCATGGTGCAGTCACGATTATTGACCACATCTTCCAGCCAGCGGATGGTGTTGATGTCCAGGTTGTTGGTCGGTTCGTCCAGCAATAACACATCTGGATTTGCAAACAGGGCTTGTACCAGCAGCACACGCAACTTCCAGCCTGGGGCTACGGCGCTCATCGGGCCATTATGTTGCTCCAGGGGAATGCCTACGCCTAACAGCAATTCGCCAGCACGTGCTTCGGCAGTATAGCCGTCATACTCTGCAAACACGCCTTCCAGTTCGGCGGCACGCATGTAGTCGTCCTCGGTGGCTTCGAGGTTGGCGTAAATCGCGTCACGCTCTTGCATGGCTTTCCACATTTGCTCGTGACCCATCATGACCACGTCCAGCACGCGCTGGTCTTCATAGGCAAATTGGTCCTGCTTCAAAAAGGCCATGCGTTCGTTCGGGTCCAGGCTGACGTTGCCACTGGTAGGCTCCAGCACCCCGGCCAGGATCTTCATAAACGTAGATTTACCACAGCCATTGGCGCCAATCAGACCATAACGGTTGCCATCACCAAATTTGACGGAAACATTTTCAAACAGTGGCTTGGAGCCAAACTGCATGGTGATATTGTTCGCAACTAACATGCAAGAACTCTCAATCAATAATTAAAAAGGTGCGCCTGCTTCAGGCATCGTAATTTTGCTAAAAACGGTTATAAATGACGACTTCATCCATGGCCAATTGGCCACCACGTGGCTTGGCTGCTTCGAGGGCTTTTCCTACCACGACAAACATCACGGGGACATGATCTTCAGGCAAGTTGATTAATTTGGACACAGCCTCAAAATCAAAACCATCCATCGGGCAGGTGTCATAGCCCATTTCTTTGGCGGCCAGCATCAAGGTCATGGCTGCCATGCCGCAAGAACGCATGCCTTCATCGCGTTGTGCCAGAGGTTGATCAGTGTAATAGCCGTGAATGGCCTTGACCAGGTAGTCACTAACCGGCTGTGGCGCGTTGACCCAGTAGCGGGCAGGGTCTTTTTCCCAGGCCTTTAAATCCGCAGTCAGGATAATCAGCAATGAGGCATCGGTGACTTGTGCCTGGTTCCAGCTCACCGCGCGGATCTGATGACGTAACACCGGGTCAGTCACGACCACAAAACGCCAGTGCTGGATGTTAAAAGCGGTCGGGGAGAGCATGGCCAGCGACAAGAGTTGCTGGATTTCTGCCTCTGTCATGCGGTGTGCAGGGTCGTAGGCTTTAATAGAGCGGCGTTGTTCAATTGCTTGGGAAACGTTCATCGTGTTTTCAGTATTTAATGTCTAAAATATCCAGTGACAAGGGACCCGCAGGCCGTTGCCAGACCGTGGTGTCACCGACTTTACGGCCGAGCAGGGCTTTGGCCACGGGCGAAACATAGCTGACTTTGTGCTGCGCAATGTCTGCCTCGTCTTCTCCAACAATCTGGTAAGCCTGTTGCGTCCCCAGTTCGTCTTCTACGGTCACGGTCGCGCCGAAGAGCACCGTATGTTGCGGCTGTTGGACGGGATCCACCAGTTGTGCGGTTTCCAGCCGTGCGACAAAGTAGCGCAGGTCGCGGTCTATCTCGGCCAGCTTCTGTTGCGCGTTGGGATCTTCCTTGCGCGCACTATAGTGCAAGCGGTCAGCTTCCAGCGTTTTCACTGCCTGCTGCAATTGTTGCAAGCCTGCAGGCGTGACGTAATTGACATGCGCACTGATGGGGCGTTCCGGTAAATCGGTGCCCGCCAGTTCCAGATCGTCTTCTTTGACAAAGCCCCGGCTCATAGGTGAGGTGTGGTTGCCTGCGCCATTTAAAAGTAATTCAGGCCCAGCGCCGCGCGCACTTCGCTCATGGTTTGAGCGGCGACTTCACGCGCTTGCTCGGTACCTTCGCGCAGCAACTGCAAAATGTAGCCTTTGTCATTGGCCAGTTCGGCCCGGCGGGTACGAATGGGTTCCAGCATTTCCTGCAATACGGCTTCCAGGCGTTTTTTTACAATGCTGTCTGCCAGTCCACCGCGTGTGTAGTGTGCTTTTAACTCGGCGACCGCTGCTTTATCCGGGTCAAACGCATCTAGATAGGTAAAGGCAATATTGCCCTCTACATGGCCAGGATCTTCAATCTTCAAATGCAAGGGATCGGTGTAGACGCGCTTGACGGCTTTGGTGACTTCGTCTGCGCTTGCACCCAGATTTATCACATTACCCAAGGATTTGCTCATCTTGGCTTTACCGTCAATGCCAGGCAAGCGGCCGAGTTCAGGCACCAGAGCCTTGGTTTCAACCAGAATCTCTTGCTTGGTTTGAATGTTTTTATAGGTGCGGTTAAAGCGGCGCACGATTTCATTGGTTTGCTCAATCATGGGAATCTGGTCTTCGCCCACTGGCACCAGCGTTGCTTTAAAGGCCGTAATATCGGCTGCCTGACTGACTGGGTAGGTGAGGAAACCGGCCGGAATGTCGCGCTCAAAATCACGCAGGCGTATCTCTTCTTTCACCGTTGGATTGCGCTCCAAACGCGCCACAGTGACCAGGTTGAGGTAGTAAAAGGCCAGCTCAGTCAGTTCAGGCACTTGCGACTGGATAAATATGGTCGACAGCTTGGGGTCTATACCGACTGCCAGATAATCCAGCGCGACTTCCACCACGTTGCGATGCACCTTGTCGATATCATCCATATTGTCGGTCAGCGCTTGCGCGTCGGCCAGCATGACATACTGTTTGTATTCATGTTGGTATTTGACGCGGTTGCGCAAACTGCCGACAAAATGACCCAAATGCAGCGGGCCAGTCGGGCGATCACCAGTAAGGATGATGGATTTAGTGCTCATTTTTTGTTCTCAGTGTAGGCCGTCAGAATAATGTTTAAAGCTTATTCCCACTCAATGGTTGCGGGAGGTTTGCCGGAAATATCATAAACCACGCGGTTAATGCCGCGCACTTCATTAATAATGCGGTTAGACACTTTGCCCAGCAGGCTATAGGGTAATTCCGCCCAATGTGCAGTCATAAAGTCGCTGGTGATCACGGCGCGCAATGCAACCACATAATCGTAAGTGCGGCCATCGCCCATCACGCCGACAGACTTGACCGGCAGGAACACAGTAAAGGCCTGGCTGGTGAGGTCGTACCAGGTTTTGCCGCTGGCGGCATCCACGGTATTACGTAACTCTTCAATGAAGATGGCATCTGCACGTTGCAGTAACAAGGCATATTCCTGTTTGACCTCACCCAGAATGCGCACGCCCAAGCCCGGGCCAGGGAAGGGGTGGCGATAAACCATGTCGCGGGGTAAGCCGAGCGCGACGCCCAGTTCACGCACTTCATCCTTAAACAGGTCACGCAATGGCTCCAGCAGCTTGAGGCCTAATTGTTCTGGCAAGCCACCGACATTGTGGTGGCTCTTGATGGTGACCGCTTTTTTGGACTTGGCGCCGCCCGATTCAATCACATCCGGGTAAATGGTGCCCTGTGCCAGGAAGGTGGCGCCTTTGTGACCGGCACCGCTGGCCTTGAGCTTGGCGGCTTCGGCCTTAAACACTTCAACGAATTCTGCGCCTATGATCTTGCGCTTGGCCTCCGGGTCACTGACGCCAGCCAGTTTACCCATGAATTGTGCAGAGGCATCCACGCGGATGACTTTGGCGTGCAGACGACCAGCAAACATGTCCATCACCATATCGCCTTCATTCAGACGCAGCAGGCCGTGATCGACAAAGACGCAGGTGAGTTGGTCACCAATGGCACGGTGTATCAGTGCGGCTGCCACGGAGGAGTCTACGCCTCCTGATAAGCCGAGAATAACTTCTTCATCGCCAACTTGTGCCTTGATTTTGGCCACGGCTTCGGCGATATAGTCACCCATAATCCAGTCTGCCTTGGCCGCGCAGATATCCAGCACAAAGCGCTCAAGCATGGCTTGGCCTTGCTTGGTGTGGGTGACTTCAGGGTGAAATTGCACCGCGTAAAACTTGCGGCTTTCGTCAGCCATGGCGGCGATGGGCGTGGTGTCGTTGCTGGCGATCACTTTGAAACCGTCAGGCAGTTCGGTGACCTTGTCGCCGTGGCTCATCCAGACGTCGATCAGGCCGTGGCCTTCAGCGTTGGTGGCATCCTGAATGTCGCGGAACAGGGCAGAGTGGCCACGTGCACGTACTTGGGCGTAGCCAAATTCGCGTTTTGCACCGGCCTCAACCTTGCCGCCTAACTGTTGCGCCATGGTTTGCATGCCGTAGCAAATGCCCAGCACCGGCACGCCTTGTTCAAACACGGCTTGTGGGGCCTTGTCAGTTTCTTCTTCGTAAACGCTGGCGTGGCTGCCAGACAAAATGATGCCGTCAGCACCGAAATTGCGGACAAATTCATCGGACACATCGCAAGGATGAATTTCGCAGTAGACATGCGCTTCGCGTACACGGCGTGCAATCAGTTGGGTGACCTGGGAGCCGAAATCTAGAATCAGGATTTTTGAATGAGACATTTGTTTAGCCACAGAGTGCACAGAGGACACAGAGTCTTAGAGAAGTCATTTCTCTGTGATCTCTGTGTCCTCTGTGGCTTTGATTAAATGGATGAATTCGCGTTTATCAATAAGGGTTAATCAATACGGTAATTCGGTGCTTCTTTAGTAATCTGCACATCATGCACATGCGACTCGCGCATACCGGCACTGGTGATTTGCACAAACTCTGCCTTGTTACGCATTTCTTCAATAGAAGCGCAGCCCACATAACCCATGGAGGCACGCAAGCCGCCCATCAACTGATGGATCACTGCAACGACACTACCTTTATAAGGAACGCGGCCTTCGATGCCTTCAGGCACCAGCTTGTCAGCGTTGGCCGTGCTGTCCTGGAAGTAGCGGTCAGAAGAGCCTTTTTGCATGGCGCCTATCGAGCCCATGCCGCGGTAGGATTTGTAAGAGCGACCTTGGTACAACTCTACTTCGCCAGGCGCTTCTTCAGTGCCTGCAAACATCCCGCCCAGCATGACGTTGTACGCGCCTGCAGCAATGGCTTTAGAAATATCGCCAGAGAAGCGAATGCCGCCGTCTGCAATAAATGGCACGCCTGATTTTTCAAGGGCTTTGGCCACATTGCTGATGGCTGTGATTTGCGGCACGCCGACGCCAGCCACGATACGGGTGGTGCAGATAGAGCCAGGGCCGATGCCCACTTTGACACAGTCAGCGCCATGATCCACCAAGGCCAGCGCGGCTTCTGCCGTGGCAATATTGCCACCAATCACTTGCAGTTTTGGATAGTGGGTTTTAGCCCATTTGACGCGATCCAGTACGCCTTGTGAGTGACCATGCGCTGTATCGACCACAATGGCATCGACACCGGCTTCAACCAGTGCGGCAATGCGTTCTTCTGTGCCGTCACCCACGCCCACTGCCGCGCCGACGCGCAAGCGACCTTTTTCATCTTTACAGGCCAGGGGGTGATCTGACGATTTTTGAATGTCTTTAACGGTAATCAAGCCTTTGAGCTCATAGTTTTCACCAATAACCAGCAAGCGCTCAAGACGGTGTTTATGCAGCAAGCCCATGATTTCTTCGCGACTGGCGCCTTCCCGCACGGTGACCAGACGGTCTTGCGGGGTCATCACATTGCTGACGGCTTGATCAAGGTTGGTTTCAAAGCGCAGGTCGCGGTTGGTAACAATGCCGACCACCTTGCCATCTTGCAACACAGGCAAGCCTGAAATTTTTTGCTGTTGGGTGATATTCATCACCTCGCGCACACTCATGGCCGGGTGGATGGTGACCGGGTCAATGACGACGCCGGACTCGAAGCGTTTTACGCGGGAGACGCGAGAAGCTTGCATCTCTACCGACATGTTTTTGTGTATGATGCCCATGCCGCCCAGTTGCGCCAATGCAATGGCCATGCGTGCTTCAGTGACGGTGTCCATCGCAGCAGATAGCAGGGGAATATTTAAGGTGATGCTCTTGGTAAGCTTGGTGCTGAGATTGACCTCGCGCGGCATCACATTCGAATGTGCGGGAACGAGTAAAACGTCATCAAAGGTAAGAGCTTGTTGCAACAAACGCATGTGAATTCCTTATCTCCAAAATATAATTATACCGATTTCACTTTGCCTTGACAAAGCGTTTTGCGTTTTTGCAGTTCTGTTTGCTGATGTCTGGCATGGTTTGTGCATGAGGCCTTTACTTAACCTTTTTCTAAGCAAGTGTGGGTTTATCAAATGAGAATGACGTTGAGATGGATGTTGATGCTGGGCTTGTGCTGGGCCATGCAGGCTGCGGCCGAGATTTATAAATGGCGCGATGAAAAAGGCATTATGAATTATTCGGATACGCCTCCTGTCGCCGGTCCATCCACGCAAAAAATCAAGGCGACGACGGTGCCAGCGGATACGCCACTGACGCGATCCGACGCCTATTCGCGCGAGCAAATGAATCCGGCCAAACAGAAAATGCCCGAGAACTCAGCCGGGCAGAATGCGTCCCCAGAAGCTGAAGCGCTCAAGGCGATGGAAGCGCGTCAAAAAGCCCAAAATTGTGCAGCAGCCAGAAGCAACTATCGCAACTATGCCGTGGGTGGCCGCATGCAGAATGTGAACGAGAATGGTCAGCGCGAATATCTGTCAGATGAGCAAATTCGTCAGGGGCTGGCAGCCGCGCAGCAAGAAATCGACGAAAATTGTCCACCCGAGTAATGCATCTTGATGGTGTTGATCAGAAAGCCTGCAGTTTTGTCAGCGCGTTGAATGGTGCAATACGTAATTAACGGGAATTGGCCCGCTTGGCCGCGGCTGTTTTCTGTTTAGTGGCACGCTGACGGCGCATTTCTTTGGCGTTCGCAATCAGCGGGCGATAAATTTCTACCCTGTCCATCGCTTTTAGTGGCCTGTCGTGGCTGACTTTTTTGCCAAAAATGCCTAAGGATAATTCTTTGCTTGCGGTCATCTGGTGTTGTTCCAGAATGCCCGACTGTCGCACGGCCACGATTGCAGTGGTGCCTGGCGGCACCACGAGTGTGATCAGCGTTTGCGACGTTGGCAGCGCATAGACCACTTCTATATTAAGCATCCCGGTGAGTTCTTCAGGCATGGCTGGCGTGACCGGTTTGGTCATTACTTGAGTTGGAGCTTGCCAGCCTGTTTGACGAAGCTGTCGACGAAGGTGTTGGCAATATGGCTGAACACCGGCGCAATCATGCGTTCAATCAGGCCGTTGGCAAAGACATATTCAAGCTTGAATTCAATTTTGCAGGCATCTTCACGCAGTCTTATAAAGTGCCAGTGTCCACTCAGTTGCTTGAACGGGCCATCCACCAGCGTGATTTCCATGCGGTGCGGGAATTGTTTGTGGTTGCGTGTTGTAAAGTGCTGCTGTATGCCGTGGTAACGGATGTGGATGGTGGCCTGGGTCACGGTATCCGTGCGCTCGATGACCTGGCTACCGCCACACCAGGGTAAAAAGTCAGCATAGGTTTCAACTGCATCAACCAATTGAAACATCGCTTCACACGAATGCATGACCAGCACGGTTTTTTCTACTTGAGCCATTGCGTCAGAACGAAAGTCGGTTTTGGGTTAAAATGCTATTTTAAGTGATTTAAGCCCGTACAGCAGCGTTATGACTATCGCGCAAAACAAAAAAGCGTTTTTTGACTATTTTATTGAAGAAAAATACGAAGCCGGCCTCGTGCTCGAGGGCTGGGAAGTCAAGGCGATACGCGATAACCGTACCAACCTCAAGGAATCCTACGTGGTGGTCATGCGTGGCGAGTTGTACCTGATCGGTTGCCACATTACGCCGCTAGGCTCGGCATCCACCCATGTGCGTCCTGATGCGATCCGTACACGCAAATTGCTGCTGCACCGCGAAGAGATCGACAAATTGATTGGCAAGGTCGAGCGTGCAGGTTACACCTTGGTGCCACTGGACATGCATTTCACCCGCGGACGGGTAAAAGTGCAAATTGGGTTGGCTAAGGGTAAAAAACAACACGATAAGCGTGATGCTGAAAAAGAGCGCGACTGGAAGCGCGAGCAAAATGCGCTGATGAAAAACAAGATGAAGCGTTAAAAGTGACGCGAAATCAAGTGCGCTTAGCAAAGGCGAATCTTTAGAAAAGGGTTAAGTTTTTAAAAGCGCCTGCAACACGGCCGGAATCATCCCTGGCAAATCTTCTGCAATCAATCCCACTCCAAATAAACGCGCGGCTTGCGCATGCATCCAGGTGGCCGCCGCACATGCTTCGAATGCGGGCATGCCTTGTGCCAACAGACTGGCAATCATGCCCGCCAGCACATCGCCAGCGCCTGCAGTCGCCAAGGTCGGCGGTGCCTGTTCGTTGATCAACACCCGGCCTTCCGGTGTGGCAATAATGGTGTGGGCACCTTTGAGTAAAACAATCGCCCCGCAGGCTTGTGCCGCCGTTACTGCTTGTGAGATTCGCTTGGGTCTATCATGCGCCGCACTCATTCCAAAAACGCTTTTGAACTCGCCTTCATGCGGG
This sequence comes from Methylophilus sp. YYY-1, assembly GCF_029132825.1. Classification (NCBI taxonomy): domain Bacteria; kingdom Pseudomonadati; phylum Pseudomonadota; class Betaproteobacteria; order Nitrosomonadales; family Methylophilaceae; genus Methylophilus; species Methylophilus sp. YYY-1. The sequence goes on along the minus strand of NZ_WOVG01000001.1, from coordinate 553,205 downwards.
GTGAGCACGCAGCTTGCACCTATCGCTTGCTTGAGGGTGTCCATCTGACCGGCAAAGGTTGTCAGGGCGTCGGCATCGATGACCACCGGTTTGCCTGTGGCTAACATGGCAAGAGTGGTGAGTCTAGTGTCTTGTGAGAGACCTGCCCCGGGGCCAATTAAATAGCAACTCACGCGCGCGTCTTCAAGCAGTGTCTGTAATTCTGCGGCATGCGCATAGGGCTTCACCATGACGCTCAATAGCGTGCTGGCATAAATTGGTAGCGCGACTTCTGGGGCTGCAATCGCCGTCATGCCTGCCCCGCATCTGGCAGCCGCCATCGCCCCGAGGCGGGCTGCGCCTGTTATCGGGTAGCCACCCTGGATCAGCACATAGCCGCGGCTATATTTATGGCTTAGCGCATGCGGTTGCGGCAATAATGGTTGCCACAGGGCTGGAGCGTTTGTTTGAGCGTCATACATGATGGAATTGTATGCGTAAGCGCAGGCCTTGGCGAGTCGCTGCCAGATTTAATGCCTGACTTTCATTGTGGGAGAGGGGGGTTTACGGTAAAATGTTCTCCCGTCTGTAACAATCTCAAAGTACCTGATCCATGACCAAATATGTATTCGTAACCGGCGGTGTTGTTTCTTCTCTTGGAAAAGGTATCGCGGCCGCCAGCCTCGGCGCCATTCTCGAATCGCGTGGCATTAAAGTGACCATGCTGAAACTTGATCCCTATATCAACGTTGACCCCGGCACCATGTCGCCATTTCAGCACGGCGAAGTGTTTGTGACCGACGACGGCGCGGAAACCGATCTCGATCTTGGTCATTACGAGCGCTTTATCAGCAGCAAGATGTCCAAGCGTAACAACTTCACTACTGGCCAGATTTACGAAACGGTGATCAAGAAAGAACGCCGTGGCGAATATCTGGGTAAAACCGTACAGGTCATTCCGCACATTACCGATGAAATCAAGGCACACGTGAAACGTGGTGCTGAAGGCGCGGATGTGGCGATTGTCGAAGTGGGTGGTACGGTCGGCGATATTGAGTCCTTGCCGTTTCTGGAAGCGATTCGTCAGATGGGGATTGAAGAAGGCAGAAACAACGCCTGTTATATCCATCTGACCTTGCTGCCATGGATTCCAACCGCAGGCGAGCTGAAAACCAAACCCACCCAGCACTCGGTGAAAGAGTTGCGCGAAATCGGTATTCAGCCTGATATTTTGATGTGCCGTGCTGAACGCGAAATCCCTGAAGATGAAAAACGCAAGATTGCCTTGTTCACCAATGTGGCTTTTGAGGCGGTGATTAGTGCCATTGATAGCGATTCGATTTATAAAATCCCCGGCCTGTTGCACGCGCAAATGCTGGATGAGATTGTTTGCCACAAACTGAATATTCTTGCCAAAGCAGCGGATTTGTCTGCCTGGCAAAAAATTACTCACGCGCAAGCCAATCCCAAAGAGATTGTCGATATCGCATTTGTCGGTAAGTATGTCGATTTGACCGAGTCATACAAATCACTGACCGAAGCGCTGATACACGCCGGCATTCATACCGAGTCCAAGGTCAAGATTCACTACATCGATAGCGAAGACATTGAGAAAAGTGGCACCGATAGTCTCAAGGGCATGGATGCGATCCTGATTCCTGGCGGCTTTGGCGTACGTGGTACCGAAGGCAAGATTGCGGCCATTCGGTATGCGCGTGAAAACAAAGTGCCTTACCTGGGTATCTGCCTGGGCATGCAATTGGCAGTGATTGAGTATGCGCGTAATGTCGCAGGGCTCAAGGATGCGAACAGCACTGAGTTTAACCCTGGCACCGAGCATAAATTGATTGGTCTGATTGACGAGTGGCAAGATGCTTCCGGCAAGATCGAGAAGCGTGATGAACACTCCGATCTCGGTGGCACCATGCGTCTGGGTGCGCAAAGCTGTCCGATTGTGCCGAACACGTTGGCCGCCAGCATTTACGGCAGCGAAGTCAATGAGCGTCACCGTCACCGCTATGAAGTCAACAACCACTATGTGGACCAGTTGAAAGACGCCGGTCTGGTCATTTCTGCACGCACGCCGCGTGAAGAATTGTGTGAAATGATTGAGTTGCCACAGTCTGTGCATCCGTGGTTTGTCGCTTGCCAGTTCCACCCCGAGTTTACGTCTAACCCGCGTGCGGGTCATCCATTGTTTAAAGCCTATGTGCAGGCTGCGCTGGCACAAAAAGCATCCAAAAAATAAGGAATGTTGAATGAAATTATGTGGTTTTGACGTTGGTCTCGAACATCCTCTGTTTCTGATCGCTGGCCCTTGCGTCATTGAATCCAAGCAAATGGCAATTGATACGGCTGGCCAGTTAAAAGAGATGGCTGCCCGCGTGGGGGTGCCATTTATTTATAAATCTTCTTACGACAAAGCTAACCGTAGTTCGACCAAGACTTTCCGTGGTTTTGGTATGGAAGAGGGCCTGAAAATTCTGGACGAAGTGCGTGCCCAGATCGGTGTGCCGATCTTGACCGACGTGCATACCGAAGAACAGGTGCCTCACGTGGCCGCGGTGGTGGATGTGTTGCAAACCCCGGCTTTTCTGTGCCGTCAGACCGACTTTATCGTCGCTTGTGCCCAGTCTGGCAAGCCGGTCAATATCAAAAAAGGCCAGTTTTTAGCCCCTGGTGACATGAAACAAGTGGTCAACAAGGCTAAAGAAGCCAACGGCGGTGCCGACAATATTATGGTTTGCGAACGCGGTGCTTCGTTTGGCTATAACACGCTGGTTTCTGACATGCGTGGTTTGGCGATTATGCGTGAAACACAGTGTCCAGTGGTATTTGATGCCACCCATTCTGTCCAGCAACCAGGCGGGCAGGGCGAGAAGAGTGGCGGTCAGCGTGAGTTTGTGCCGGTGTTGGCACGTGCAGCAGTGGCGAGTGGTATTGCCGGGATCTTTATGGAAACGCATCCTGACCCGAGCCAAGCTTTGTCTGATGGCCCGAACGCCTGGCCCTTGGGCAAAATGGAAGACTTGCTGCACTTGCTGGTCGATCTCGACAAGCTGGTCAAGAAAGCCGGTTTCGCAGAACAAACCCTATAATTTTTTTCATCTTAGATAAGGATAAATCATGAGCGCTATTGTAGATATTATCGCCCGCGAGATTATGGATTCCCGTGGCAACCCGACGGTTGAAGTCGACGTTTTGCTGGAAAGCGGGGTGATTGGTCGTGCGGCAGTGCCTTCAGGCGCATCTACCGGTACCAAAGAGGCCGTGGAACTGCGTGATGGCGATAAAAGCCGTTACCTGGGCAAAGGCGTATTGAACGCGATTGAGAACGTCAACACGGAAATTACTGAAGCGATCATTGGCCTGGATGCTGAAGAGCAAAGTTTTATCGACAAGACGCTGATTGAGCTGGATGGTACCGAGAACAAAGACCGTCTGGGTGCAAATGCGATTTTGGGCGTGTCCATGGCCTGTGCACGTGCGGCGGCTGAAGAAAGCGGTTTGCCACTGTATCGTTACCTGGGTGGTTCTGCGTTCATGCAATTGCCAACGCCTATGATGAACATCATCAACGGCGGTGCACACGCAGATAACTCTGTGGATATTCAGGAATTCATGATTGTGCCAGCGGGCTTGCCAAGCTTCCGTGAAGCCTTGCGTGCGGGTGCAGAAGTGTTCCATGCACTGAAGAAAACCTTGCATGCCAAAGGCTTGGCGACGACTGTGGGTGATGAAGGTGGTTTTGCACCTAACTTGCCCTCCAACGAGTCTGCCTTGCAACTGATCATGGAGTCCATCGAAGCCGCTGGCTATGAGCCAGGCAAAGATATTTACCTGGGCCTGGATTGCGCCAGTACCGAATTCTACCGAGATGGTAAATACCACCTTGAGTCTGAAGGCGCTGCACTGACCTCTGCCCAGTTCTGTGACTACCTGGCTACCTTGGCCGATAAGTATCCTATCATCACCATTGAAGATGGTATGAGCGAGTTTGACTGGGAGGGCTGGGACCTGTTGACACAACGCTTGGGTAAATCCACACAGTTGGTTGGCGATGACCTGTTTGTGACCAACCCCAAAATCCTGCGTGAAGGCATCCAGAAAGGCGTGGCCAACTCTGTGCTGATCAAAGTCAACCAGATTGGTACCTTGACTGAAACTTTCCAGACCATCGAGATGGCAAAACGTGCCAACTACACGGCCGTAGTGTCACACCGCTCTGGCGAAACCGAAGATACGACGATTGCCGACATCTCTGTGGCGACCAACGCCTTGCAAATCAAGACGGGTTCCCTGTGCCGTTCAGAGCGCGTTGCCAAGTACAACCAGTTGCTGCGTATTGAAGAAGAGTTGGGCGATGCCACCAGCTACGCTGGCTTGTCTGCTTTCTATCAGTTGTTCAAATAACTGATTTTGGGCCACGGTGCGTAAACTGACAGTTGTATTAGTGGTCCTGATTGCCCTGCTGCAATATCCGTTGTGGCTGGGCAAGGGCAGTTGGTTGCGCGTATGGCAATATTCACAGCAGATTGAGGCGCACCAAAAGCGTAACGATTATTATCGGCAACGCAATGAAACACTGCGCGCTGAAGTGCGCGATCTCAAGCAGGGACAGTCTGCGATTGAAGAGCGGGCACGCAGTGAGTTGGGCCTGGTGAAGCAGGACGAAATATTTTTTCAGGTGATTCAGAACAAGTCTTCAGCCAGTAAGAGCCAGACCGACGCTGCGGCCAAGCCCGCAGATGCAGTGCCTGTGATCCCGGCGCAGCCGTCCCAATAAAAAGGCGCTTCTAGCGCCTTTTTTATTTTTATTGACCTAGTAGATTAGGGCAAGGGATACGGTAATTCTTTAAACAGCAAGGGCTGACCTTGCCAGAGAATCTCTCCGGCCTCTTTGGCTTCCAGTCGGCATTCTGCCAATACCCACCAGCCGCCACTCAAGGCATCGGGCGCAACGCGCACCAGTTGACCCGCGTCTTGTGTCTGGGCATCCTGCAAGGTGTCGCCTGCCAGTGGTACTTGGGCGGTTTTAGGCAGTTGTGCCAGCAATGTGCGGCGCTTGACCTTGCCCAGATAGTGCGTGCGGGCAACGATCTCCTGGCCGGTATAGCAGCCTTTCTTAAAGTTGATGCCATTTAATGCATCCAGATTGACCATTTGTGGGACAAACTGTTCTTTAGTGGCTGAGTAAACTTGCGGAATCCCCGCCTGAATTTCCAGCGCTTCCCAGTGAGCCGTGCTGCTTGGGGTGAAGGTCGCGCGCAGCGATTGCCAAACGGTTTCAGCCTGGTCGGCAGCGACAATCAGCTGGGCGCGTTGTTGTGTGCCAGCGTCAGCGAGGCGGATCAGCGTCCCCAGCTCGGTTTGCGCCAGTTGATGCGGATGCGCGGGCAGGCCAGTCAATGTGCTCGCAAGCGCATCACTCGCCAATCCCAGGCTGTAGAGGCGCTCACTGGCATCCTCTACCACCACCTTGCTGCGTAACACATACATGCGCAAGCGTTTCACCAGGTCTGGCACCAAGGCGCGCGGGCATTGCAAGTAAATGACGTCCTCAACAGTAAAGGAGTAGAACAGCGCCAGCAAGCGGCCTTTGGGCGTGCAATAACCATTGAATTGCGCACCTTGAGCGAGCAGTTTAATATCATTGGTGACCTGGCCCTGCAAAAAGGTCTGGCTGTCTGCACCGCTGATGGCGATCAGGCCATTGCCCGACAGGTCAAATAGTTGCGCAGAGGCCTTTTCTATGGGAAAGCTGGCTTCACCTTGTGAATTGAACTGCGCCCCTTGCGAGATTAAAAACGTTTGCCATGCAGTGGCTGGATTGGACATAACTCGGTTTTCCTTCTGGGCCAGAGTCGCTTGCGCGGCTTTGCCCTGGTTCATGCAATGAAAAAAGCTATTTTATCAACTGAAATTGATCTGCGCTTACGACCATCATATCTTTTATGGGGCTGGTGGTGCTTATTTTCAATGCTGGTGATGGCCTGCCTGTGGTGGAAATTAGCGTTTGTCTGGGCGTTGAGTGCAACGGCTGTCTATGGACTGGCAAGTGGCTGGCACTGGACGCAACTGGCGGCAACCTCTTGGAAACACAGTATCCAGAGACTGCGTGTGGATGTGTATGGGCAGATGACTGTCGTGAACCGCACGGGACAGGTCTATCAGGTCAGCGTGCTCTCTGATAGCGTTGTGCATCCGTGGTGCCTGGTCTTGCATATGCAGCTGCAACCGCTGCAAGAGGCTGCGCCTGAATCCATGCCGCGCACGCAGCGTATGCTAGTGCTCCCTGACCAGGCCGACAGGGCAAGCTTGACGGCTTTGCGCGTCTGGTTGCGTTGGGGACAGGCTTGAATGGCTCATGCTTAAAAGTGATTGTCGTGTGCGACATCGTGTCTAGCTTTAAACAAGCGCGTCTGCCTCAACTTGGTAAATCGTTTGCGTAGTGTATGCGTGAGCTGTCGTTTGGAGTCCTGGTTGAGGTAGGCGCTGACGATGCATACCGCAGACAGGGTGGCGAGTATCCAGTCTATCGGGTATGCCACAATTTCATAACGTGGCGAGCTGTGTTTTTGGATGTGTTGCAATACATGGTGGGGGTCATCGCCATCCAGGTATTGCGCGCCAATTTCTTCAGACAGTTTTTTCAAATAGGCAGACGCCCGCCTGGAAATATAGCGGTCATAGTCCGAGACAGCCACGCTGTCATCACGTCCACTGCTTTTACTGGCGGTGACCTGCGCGATATTAGGCTGGACGGCGAAGCTTTCATTCGACCAGTAGCCTATCATCTGATTGTTTTCTGTCAGCTTGGGAATGCCAGCCCCTTGGTCTGTCCCGACGCCGACAAAGTAAAAGTCGTCCGAGCCCTGAAAGTCTTTGAGGTTACGCGTGTTAAAGGCATGCAACAGGGGCGCTTCATCGCCATCAGTAAAAATGACGGCTTTGGTTGCCTCAGGCATTTGCCGCAATAGTTTTGCTGCCATCGGCACGCTTTGGCGTAACTGACTGTTGCCGGTCCAGGCCATGCGCCAATCAAGATGGTCTATGGTCTGCTGTATAGCTGAAAAGTGTTTGCAGACATGCAGGGGTGTGTAAAGGGCGGCTACCGCATCGCCTGCAAACAGGCCGATACTGATGCGGGTCTGACAGGGCAGTTGGGCGATGATGTCATGCATCATGCGTTTGGTGTAATCGAGACGGCTGGCAGGGGCATGATCGAGCGACATATCGACCACATTCATACTTTGCGTGATATCTGCTATCAGCAGGTAAGTATGGATATTGCGCTTAATCGGAATTGAAGGCCGCAAGGCCGCCCCGAGTAAAAGCATCAGTGCAATGCCTAGCAGTAGGGTGTCGCGATGTTTCAGGCAAAAGGGTAGCCATTTTTTGTGCATGGTCAGGTCTTCTGTTTGCCTGCATCGCTGGCCTAGGATGTCAGAGGGGCGAGGCGTTAACGGTTATTGAAAATGGTTGTCGTGGGCGACGGCCTCGCTTTTTACAAAAAATCTGGATTGAATCTCACGACGGTAAAGATGCAGGTTCTGCTTGATTTGCCGCCAAGGGTGATGGCTCGCATAGGTGGCGAGTATACATAAGCCTGCTAGGCTGGCCAGTAGCCAATCCAATGGTAAGGGAGCAATATCGCGGCGGGCCGGTTTTTGCTCCTTCATGGCTTTGAGGACGGTATAGGTGCTGTCACCTTTGATGAATTTTGCGCCAATTTCTTTGGTCAGGTTTTCCAGATATTCGCTGGCCAGTTTGGAGACATAGCGGTCATGGTCACCAAATGCGACGTTATCGTCGCGTACACCCAAAGTGCTTTCGGAGATCTGTGCGATACCAGGCTGCATGGCAAAACTTTCGTTAGACCAGTAGCCAATGACCTGATTATCCTGGCTCAGCTTGGGAATCGCCACGCCTTCATCGGTACCGATGCCAACAAACAGCCAGTCATCACCGCCTTGAAATTCATCGAGGTTTTTGGTGTTGAAGGCGTGCAGTTTAGGGGCTTCTTCGCCATCGGTAAAATACAGCACTTGCGCCGGCTCAGGCATGGCACGCACCACTTTCGCGGTCACAAACAGGCTTTCACGCACCCGGCTGTTACCTGACCACGCCATACGCCAGTCCAGATGGGCAATGGTGTCCTGGATTGCGGCAAAATTACGGCATACCTCAATCGGTGCATACATGGCGGCGACCGAGTTGCCAGCAAACATGCCGATGCTGACTTTGGTGCCACATGGCAATGAAGCCACCACTTCATGCATCATATTTTGCATATAGGCCATGCGCGTGACTTTTTTGCCATGCAGCATCATGTCCTCTGCATTCATGCTTTGCGAAATATCTGCAACCAGAAAATAGGCATAGATATTATGTTTAAACGGGATGCTGGGTCGCAAAATTGCTCCCAGCAGAAAGAGCAGTGCCAGGGCGAGCAGCGCCGTGTCGCGATGCTTGATAAAGTGTCTTAGCCAGATTTTCATGCCATGCCAGTCAATATGTTCAGATCCAGAGCCAGAGAGAATCGCCGCCGGTTATGGCAATCCGTTGGGAATGTTGCCCATAATCAACCCGGGATTGTCAGATTCGCCTACACCTGGCGTGGGTTTTTCTGGCAGCAAGCCAAGAACGCGGTCATAGTTGCGGCGTGTGCCCCAGTTGCTGTTATCTGCTTTGAGCGCTGATTTATAAGAGGTGGCCGCTTGCGACAACAGGTATTCAATCTCATCACGTGTGCTGTTGTCATTGCCGCCCGTCATTTGGATTGCACGCATGAAAAACATATTACCCACATTGTGCAGAATGGCCGCGCGCTGACTGGCATTGGCTTGTTCGATGAGCTTGGTAAACAAAAGTGTGGACTCCTTGTAACGTTCATTTTTGCCTAACCAGTAGGCGACTGCATACTTGGCTTCGAAACTTTGCTGGTCAGTTTGCGGACTTTTAGCTGTTGCTACGGCCTGATTAAAGGCTTCGACTTGCTTGATACGTTGCCAGCTGTAGGCGATGGTGCCCGCGGCCAAGACCGCAACTACGACCAGTCCAATCACAAGTTTATTTACGCTGAGCGCCATGTATGAATCTCCAAGTATTTAACCGCCAGCAAGAGTGCAATCATGACGAAAGCCACCCAGTAACACACATTGGTGTAATCATGGCCGGGGATTTTTTCCAGATATTGAATCGGTTTTTTTTCTTTGCTGTTGATGTCGGCAATCGCCGCTTCCAGTGACTTGGGATCTGCGGCTTCATAGGCGCTAAACGGGGTACGCAGCGTCTGGAAGAACTGATACAGCAACACTTCGGTTGGCATGGGGCCGTCGTAGCCACTGGCCGTATATTTGGGATCGAAGATGGTAATGCCACCTGGCTGGCGCAATACAATCCAGTACAAGCCGATGTTATAGCGTTGCAGCCAGTCACGCAGCTTCTGTTGCACCATGTCACTGACGCGTCCTGCACCATCAGAAATCAGGATAATCACGCGAGAGCCGGAGTCCGGCATATCCTTGAACAATTCAACCGCACTGGTCAAACCGCCGCCAATATTGGTTTGAAACAGCGAGTTGCCAGCAGTCGCCTGAATAGCAGACAAAATCGCTTCTTTATTTTCAGTCAGCGGTAACACATACATGGCTGAGTTACTAAAGGTAATCAGACCCATCATGTCGTTCTGGCGGCTTTGCACAAATTTGGTCATGATACGTGCGGCTGCGACCGATTTGGTTTCACCGACATTACCATCTTTGTCTCCGGCAAACGGGTCGTCCATACTCGCGCTGCGGTCCAGCACCAGGCCGATCTGCGCACCTATGCCGGTCCGCTCAACCTGTTGCTCCAGACTATGTGGGCCGGCCAGGCCCAAAATAATGAAGACGATGCTAATGACGGCCAATACCTTGAGTAAAAAACCGATGGTTCTGGACAGCGGGTCCGGTGGCAACAGGCTCACCCAGGAGTAATGTTTACTATGGGAACGATCTAGCAATAATGGTAACAGCGCCAAGGGGAGTGCCCACAACAGCCAGGGATGGATAAAAGCCATTATGCGAGTACCTCTGGCTTCAAGCCGCGTTCGCAGTCGCGCATGTGCCTACAGAATTTTTTCAGCCATTCACGTGGTGGGATGCCCAGCTCCAGCGGTGTGCTGGCGTCAAAAAATACTTGGCGAGACAAGGCAAAAAAACGTTCAATTTCTGGCCTTGCAGGGGTAAAACCAGGTTTTTGCTGCAAGAAATGCTCGATACCATTACCAAATACGCTGTGCCCCGCCACCTGATGCAAGGCTTCATGTACGGTGGAAATGGCCTGTTGCAGACCTTGCGCATCGTCCGGCAGTTTGCCAAGCTTGCGGTAGGCTTTGGCAAAAGCACCGCCCATGCGCGGTAACCAGGTATTGGCCGCCAAAATGTAGACTAAGCCTAGCAAACAGACAGCCAGCACACCAGTCGCCACCTTTAGCGCCAGCCATTCTTTGTCGGCATGCAGTTTCAAGGGGGCGACAAACGGGCTCATTTCATTCTTCAGGTTGACTTCGCCATACACAGAGAGGGGCGAGGTCCTAAAGTTAAACGAGGGCATGCGGAATTGCTTGATGTCCTGACTGCCTTGCTGGCGAAGCTTGACGATTTCACCTCTGAGGATGGCGGGCTTGACCACGCGACCAGATTTGAAGACCTGATATTCGAGATGTATCGTATACACGGTCTGTTGTCGCTCATGGGCTTCCTCCATGTCAATTGCCGTCAATTCAATGCCAGAAACCTGGCCACGATAACGGTGCTCATAACCGACAATCGGTAGCGACTCCTTGATCAATTCGTAAGGTTGCTTGACGGTCAGGATCATGGTCCGTTGCAGCTTGTCACCGACGAAAAAGCCGGCATCGCGGGTCGGGTTGATTTCCTGGACACTGACAAATTTATTGTCAACGGATGGCAAAATCACATCGGCAACGCTGCTAAGTGAGGCAGACAACAGGCTGGCTGCTAACACTAAAGATAAAAGATGGTGGCGCGCTTTCATGGGTCGCTTTCCTCAGGCAGGCACGTATTGATGGAAGTATTCGGTCAGTAAATCGGCATCGAATTGGTCTTCCACAAAAAAGGGCTGCATATCAAATCTCATAAAAATATCTTCAATGGCCTGGCGACGGGCCGCGAACGCTTCCAGGATGCGTTGACGGTAGGAGGCGCGTAAAAACAGCGTGCGCCGCTCGCCGGTTTCAGGGTCATTGATACTGGTGATGCCAAATTCTGGCAACTGCTTGTATTCAGTGCTATTCCATAACACCACTGGCACAATATGATGACGCAGCATGAGCACCAGCGCGGCTTCCAGTTGTTCCAGCGGCATATGAAAATCGGACACCATGAAAATCAGGGATCGCTCGCGTGGCAACAACCTGACGCTTTCCAGCAGGGCGGCGGCACCGACCTCATTGGGTAAATGGTTTTCAAGGCGGTCAGCCAGGTCAAACATGCTGTGTGGCCGTGAAGACAACGTAGACAGCCACGCGTCATGCAAATCATCATCAAAGCCGATAAAACCAACAGGATCCGTATTGCGGCAAGCCGATTGGGCGACCGAGCGGGTGATTTCAGCCGCAGTCACCAGTTTGGTATGCGGTGTGCCGTATTGCATGGAGCCCGACATATCACACAGGACAAACACAGGCGTGGCGCTTTTCTGGTTAAAGATACGCACATAAACCTGCTCCATGGGGTCACGTATGGTTTGGCGGATGTCAATCCGGCGCGGGTCAGGATAGGACAGCAGCGTGGTATGACCGCGAAACTCCATCCCCATGCCACGCTGATTGCTCTTGTGGCGGCCAGGGCGACGTGCGCGCGAGCGCCAGCCGATGTGGTAGCTGAATTCCTTAATTGTCTGCATCACTTTTCAGTACTCGTTATTTGTGAATTCGTACATCATCCATTAAGGGGCAGCAATCGCGTGAACGATACCGGACAGCAATTCGCGGGCAATTTCAGTCCGGCGCATTTCGTAGACCGGGCTAAAGACCAGGCGGTGTGCAATGGTTTCATGGAACACGGCATGGATATCTTCCGGTACCACTGCAGCGCGGTTATTGAGCCAGGCATTGACGCGGGCGGCACGCAGCAGCATACCCATCCCGCGCGGGCTGGCGCCACTCAGTACCAGGCGCTTCATGTCTACGTTGGAGACCTTGACGCCATAGGCAACCGGATCTTTGGTGGCCAGCCACAGGTCAAGTGCATATTTGCGCAGGGCAGGGCTGGCCTGAATGTTTTCCTGGATTACCTTGGCAAAACTGTTTAGCTGGTCAAACTGGAGGATGTCGGCTGGCACATTTGAAATCAGTTGGTCTACATCATGAAAGCGCGTATCAAAAATCAGGGATTCCATAATGTCGTGTGCAGGCGGCACTACGATTGGAATTTCCATCATGAAACGGTCGCGCGCTGCTGAAGGAATATCAAAGGTTTCTTCGCGCTCTACCTGGTTGCGGTCAGCAAACACCAGCATGTGCGGGAAATAATGTTCTTTGTTAAACGCGGTCAGTGTCCGTTCCGCCATCACGCGCAACATGAGGGAGTGCACTTGTGGCCGCGCGCGGTTGATCTCGTTAAAGAAGAAGATCGACAAGTCCTGGCCTGACATCAGCAGCGGACCGGGGCTGACATGAGGTTTGCCATCTTCGCCCAAATAAGTGTGATACACCAAATCATTCGGCATCAGGTCTATGGTGCCTTCAATTCGCTGGTAGCCACCGCCAATGCCACGGGTGAATGCGCGCAGCAAGGTGGTTTTGCCAACGCCCACATCACCTTCCAGCAGCACATGGCCGCGCGCAAACACGGCCGTGGTAATCAGGCGTACCGGGGTTTCCTGACCGACGACCACTTTGTTGACTTCTGACTCGAGTGTGAGCGCATGGGTACGCCAATCGTTGAGTTGTTGTTCTTGCATGCCTGATTTCCTGATGATTTGAATGTATTAAGTGATTCTGATTGTAACTAAATTGTAACTTTAACGGGGTGAAAAATTCACGAATCCTTTTTTAAACCCCGTCAGACAGCCGGTTTTTAATATGTAAAATTCAGTAACAATTTTGGGAATGTTACCTGTGTTTTGAAGAAAAGTATACAGGTCTGTATAGTCTTTGCGTGACAAAAAGCTTTCACTAAACGCAATTTCCGGCGAAAATATTGTTTTATACTAAAAATCTAAAAATACATGACTAGAAAAAGTAGTTTCAGTAAAGAGGAGTTGCTGTCTTGCGGTCGCGGCGAAATGTTTGGTGAAGGCAACGCGCAATTGCCACTGCCTCCTATGCTGATGTTTGACCGGATCGTAAAGATTTCTGATGAAGGTGGAAAATATGGCCAGGGCGAAATTATTGCCGAGCTGGATATCCGTCCTGACCTGTGGTTTTTTGAATGCCACTTTACCGGAGACCCTGTGATGCCAGGCTGTTTGGGTCTGGATGCGATGTGGCAGCTGGTAGGCTTTTTTCTGGGTTGGAAAGGTGGGCCTGGACGTGGCCGCGCGCTGGGTTCAGGCGAGGTGAAGTTTACCGGTCAAGTCCTGCCCAAGGCCAAGTTGGTGCGTTATCACATTGACTTAAAACGCGTGATCATGCGCAAACTGGTGATGGGGATTGCGGATGCACGGATGGAGGTGGATGGTCGTGAGATTTATTCTGCCAGCGATTTGCGTGTTGGGCTGTTTACCACCACAGACAATTTTTAGTACGGATCATTTTTAGTATTCGTGACCGTTTTTTGAAGTTTAAGGGAGGCGCAATGCGTCGCGTAGTGATTACAGGATTTGGTATCGTATCAAGTCTCGGTAATAACAAACAAGAAGTGCTGGAGAGCCTGAAAGCCGGGCGCTCTGGCATAAGCTATCAGCCGGAGTATGCCGAGCGCGGTTTGCGCTCGCACGTGGCGGGTTCGATTAAAAAATTGGATATCGAAGCCCTGATTGACCGTAAGTTGTTGCGTTTTATGGCCAAAGGCCATGCTTATGCCTGGTTGGCCATGCAGGAAGCGATTGCTGATGCGCAACTGCCAGCGGAACTGGTGTCCAATGTGCGGACCGGCCTTATTGTCGGTGCCGGGGGGACCTCCACCGAGAGTATGCTGGAAGGCACCAATACACTGGCTGAAAAAGGGATTCGTCGTGTGGGACCTTACATGGTCACCAAAACCATGAGCAGTGGCATTGCTGCCTGCTTGGCGACCGGGGCGAAAATCAAGGGCGTCAATTACGGTATCAGCTCTGCCTGTTCAACCAGTGCCCACTGTATCGGGGCCGGTGTAGAGCAAATTCAATTGGGTAAACAGGATATTGTGTTTGCTGGCGGCGGCGAAGAAGAGCACTGGACCATGAGTTATCTGTTTGATGCCATGGGCGCCTTGTCGAGCAAATATAATGAGACGCCTGAAAAAGCTTCCCGTACTTACGATGTGGATAGGGATGGCTTTGTCATCTCCGGTGGAGGCGGCATTGTCGTGCTTGAAGAGTACGAACATGCAAAAGCCCGCGGTGCGCAGATTTATGCTGAAGTGATAGGCTACGGGGCAACCTCTGACGGCTATGACATGGTGGCTCCCAGCGGGGAAGGGGCGGTGCGCTGTATGCAGCAAGCCCTGCAAGGGATTAGTCCGGAAGACATTGATTACATCAATACGCATGGGACTAGCACCCCGGTTGGTGATACCAAAGAGCTTGAAGCCATTCGCGCTGTTTTTGGCACGCAAAGCCGGGCAGCGATTGCCTCCACCAAATCACTGTCTGGTCATGCGCTTGGGGCCGCCGGTGTCAATGAAGCCATTTATACCTTGCTGATGATGCAGCACGGATTTATTGCGGCCTCTGCCAATATTGATCATCTGGACCCGGCGGCTGAGGGCTTGAATATTGTGCGTCAGGCCATTCCATCTGCCAAGGTGCAAACCGCACTTTCTAACAGCTTTGGTTTTGGTGGCACCAACGCCACATTGACCTTGTCAACCAAACATCTTTAAGCTTGGGTTGAGCTGTATATAGCCGTGTGTGATTTCAACACACGGCTTTTTTATTTTTGGTGCCTGCTTGACCTGATATTAGCAACCGCTACTGTCTGTCTGGATCGTCAGAGGCTGAGTGCTGTTTGCACCGGAGGCCAGGATATATTCCAGCTTGCAGTGTGCGCTGTTTCTGGCCCCTTGCAAATAATAGGTGGCATGCTCACGATCTGACAGGGATGGCTGGATAGCAAATTTCCCAGTGTCTAGTAACTGGTTGAGGGTGCCTGCACCATCACTATTGCCCAGCCAGCCGACAGGATAGCTTTGGCTGAAGTAAATAACATTGCCCTCTATCGTGGTTGACGGTGCCACTTGCTGGCTGTCACATTGCGGATCGGACATGCATACGCCTTTGGCCATGATGGCAGTCGCTTGTACGTTAGCTTTGAAGGCTGACAAGCTGGCTTGTCTGGCCTGTGAGTCGACCTGAGAAATACGTGCATAGGCAGTCACAGCAAGCGCTGATAGAATCAGCATGACCACAATCATTTCTACCAATGTAAATCCAGGCTGGAGGCGATGTTTAATTCCCATAGCGCACGATCTTATCGTATCCTCTGTGAAGTGTTTTCGATTTTTGTTGAATGTTACAAGTGTTAAATAGGGCTTACAAATGCGTCAATTAATCGGGCTTTGCCTCAGTGTTTTGCTAGTGTTACTCCTCTCGCACTGTGTGAGTCTGGGCGAGCGCACCTTGCATATTAATACGGCACAATTACAGCAAAAGTTGAATCGAAAACTGGAAAAACCGATCACGCTTATGCGTATATTGCACCTTCAGCTTTCTAATGCACTCGTGTCGGTCGAGCCTGGCTCAGGCCGCATACATGCCTTGATGGATGCGAATGTCCGTAGCGATTTGCTGGCTAACTCTGCGACCGGCAAACTCGGTCTCTCTGGTTTGTTGAGGTTTGATCAGGCGCAACAGGCGGTGGTGCTGGATCAGCCTGAGGTGGATTCGTTACAGCTGGATGGTGCCGGCAGTGAGTGGAGCAACCTCGCCCAGCAGTTGGCTAAAGACATAGGTCGGCAATGGTTTAAGCAGGTCGTGCTATATGACGTGAAGCCGGAAGATTTGAGTTATGCCGGGAGAAAGTATCACCCCGACCAGTTCAAAGTCACCCCGGATGGGCTAAGCGTGACGCTCAAGCCGCTGTAAGCGGCTAACTTGCGTCCGAGAGGTGTTTTTCAAGTAGCAGGGCAGCCACGACTTTTCTGTTTTCTGCGCTCAAAATGTTGAAGGTACGGCAAGCGGCTGCAGTGGTCATGCATTCCACAGCGATCAGTTCAGATAAAAAGGGCTGCAGATGTTTGGGGTGAATAAACCGCTGTTTGTCTCCCGTCCCCAATAACACGACTTCTGGTTTGAACTCTAGAATGAGTGATAAAGCTTGACCGTCCAGCTTTTCCCATGGGCCATGAAACCAGTCAGTGCGCAGTGCTTGATCGCTGACAATGACTGGTTGTGGATAGCGTTGCTGATTAATGGTCACCGCATCGCTATCGACGCCATGAATCTGGTATTGCTGTTCACCGGTATGCAGATGTAGTTTCATAAGTTTGAAGCTCAATTGTGAGGTGGCTGAATGTGCAAGGACTATCCAATCCAGACCCGATGCCGCGTACTAGGTTCATTGATGTAGCAAGGGTTTGCAGGTAGAATGAAAGTTTTACTTTAAGAGCTTAACACACGCCAGATGTGTTTGTTAATCCGCTATGCAGCCAGTCAATAAATCCAGCAAACTCAGTAATGTCTGTTACGACATCCGCGGCCCTGTATTACAGCGCGCACGCCAGATGGAGGAAGACGGGCAGCGCATTATCAAGCTGAATATCGGTAACCCGATGCCGTTCGGTTTCAATGCGCCAGAAGAAATTGTTCAGGACGTGATTCATAATATGGATCAGGCCTCTGGCTATACCGATTCCAAAGGGTTGTTTGCCGCACGTAAAGCCATCATGCATTACACCCAGCAAAAGAATATTACTGGCGTGACCATAGACGACATTATTATTGGCAACGGCGTGTCCGAGCTGATTGTCATGGCTATGCAAGGCTTGCTCAATAATGGTGACCAGATTCTGGTGCCCATGCCCGATTATCCACTGTGGACGGCGGCTGTCAATCTGGCTGGCGGCACCGCACGGCATTATGTGTGTGATGAGCAGTCTGGCTGGTTGCCTGACCTTGAGGATATTGAGAACAAAATCAATGCCAATACCAAAGGTATTGTGATTATCAACCCCAATAACCCCACCGGTGCCTTGTATCCTAAAGAGACGCTGGAAGGCATTATTGAGATCGCCCGCCATCACGGCCTGGTGATTTTTGCCGATGAAATTTACGACAAGGTCTTGTACGACGGCAATACACATACTTCGATTGCCTCTTTGGCCGATGACGTATTGTTTGTGACCTTCAATGGCTTGTCCAAGAACTACCGGGCTTGTGGCTATCGTTCCGGCTGGATGATTATCTCTGGCGATAAAAAAGACGCCAAGGACTACATCGAAGGCCTGAATATGCTGGCCTCTATGCGCTTATGTGCCAATGTGCCCGGCCAACTGGCGATCCAGACTGCGTTGGGAGGATACCAAAGTATCAACGATCTGGTGGCCCCTGGTGGTCGTCTGTGCAAACAGCGCGACCTGGCCTATGACATGTTGACCGCGATGCCAGGGGTGACCTGTGTCAAACCTCAGGCCGCCATGTATTTGTTCCCCAAGCTGGATGCCAACATGTATCCGATTGCGGATGACCAGCAATTTATTCTGGACTTGCTGCTCGAAGAAAAAGTGCTGTTGGTACAGGGGACCGGTTTTAACTGGAAGTCGCCAGACCACTTCCGGGTGGTCTTCCTGCCTAATGTGGATGACCTGACCGAGGCCATGACACGTATAGGGCGTTACCTCGATGGGTATCGAAAGAAACATTCAAAATAAAAGGTGTGCCAGTGGGCATGCCATCAATGGTGAGTATTAAGTATGAAAGAATTAAAAGTTGGATTGTTGGGCATAGGCACAGTAGGCGGTGGTACTTACACCGTGCTCACCCGTAACCAGGCGGAAATCGCACGCCGGATTGGGGGCAATATCCGTATTGTGCAAGTGGCTGACCGCAACCTGGAGCTCGCCAAACAGGTCACCAATGGGCAGGTTGCCTTGACTGACGACGCCTTTGCCGTGGTCAATAACCCGGAGATTGATGTGGTTGTCGAGTTGATCGGCGGCTACACCATTGCCAAGGAGTTGGTGCTGCAAGCCATTGCCAATGGCAAGCACGTGGTCACGGCCAACAAGGCCTTGCTGGCCGTGCATGGTAACGAAATTTTTAAAGCTGCGTCTGATAAAGGCGTGATCGTAGCATTTGAGGCGGCGGTCGCAGGTGGTATCCCCATCATCAAGGCTTTACGTGAAGGCTTGAGTGCCAACAAAATCGAATGGGTGGCTGGCATTATCAACGGCACCACCAACTTTATCCTGAGCGAAATGCGTGACAAAGGCCTCGCCTTCGCAGATGTGCTCAAAGAAGCGCAGCGTCTGGGATATGCCGAGGCTGATCCGACGTTTGACGTCGAAGGCATTGATGCCGCACACAAGCTGACCATCATGGCCAGTATTGCGTTTGGCATGCCCATGCAGTTTGAACAAGCTTACACTGAGGGCATCACTCAACTCAGCATTCAAGATATTAGCTATGCGGCAGAGTTGGGCTACCGCGTTAAATTGCTGGGCATCAGCAAGAAAACCAGTGAGGGCGTCGAGTTGCGTGTGCATCCGACTTTGATCCCGGAAAAACGCCTGATTGCCAATGTCGATGGCGCCATGAATGCCGTTGTGGTGAAAGGCGATGCCGTTGGGCCTACCTTGTACTACGGCGCCGGTGCGGGCGCTGAGCCTACCGCGAGTGCTGTGGTGGCTGATTTAGTCGATATCGCTCGCTTGCAGGGCACGCAGGCCGAACAACGCGTGGCCTATTTGGGCTACCAGTTGGACCAGCAGCAAGCTTTGCCCGTGTTGCCGATTGCAGAAGTGTATTCTGATTACTACTTGCGTTTGCGTGCATCGGATAAACCCGGTGTCATGGCCGATTTGACCAAGATTCTGGCTGATCTGCAAATTTCGATTGATGCCATTCTGCAGAAAGAGCCGGCAGATGGGGAGTCAGAAGCGGATATCGTCATTCTGACCCATACCACCCAGGAAAAAACCATGGATACCGCGATCGCCCGTATCGAGGCCTTGCCCGCTTTGACTGGTAAAGTGACAAAAATCCGTGTCGAATCCTTGTCGCGCTAAGTCAGTCTAATGTTGACCCGGCCAAATTCAGTGAGTGTCATACAATGAAATATATCAGTACCCGCGGGCAATCGCCTGCTTTGAGTTTTAGTGAGATTTTGCTGGGTGGCCTGGCGCCAGACGGCGGCTTGTATCTGCCTGAGCAGTATCCGCAATTCAGCGATGCTGACCTCAATGCCATGCGTGGCATGAGTTACCGTGAGCTGGCGTTTGCGGTTTTGTCACGCTTGGTTGATGACAGTGATATTCCACACGCAGATCTCAAAGCCATTATTGATAAAACCTACCGGGCTGAAGTCTATCAATATGCGCGTGCTGGCCAAAATGCCGAGGACATTACACCTACACTCAAGCTCGAGGATAATCTCTACCTGCTGAGTCTCTCAAATGGGCCAACGCTGGCGTTTAAAGACATGGCGATGCAGCTGCTGGGCAACCTGTTTGAATACGTGCTGGAAAAAACTGGCCAGACCACCAATATTTTGGGCGCAACGTCCGGTGATACAGGCTCAGCGGCCGAATACGCCATGCGTGGCAAAAAAGGCGTGCGTGTCTTCATGCTATCGCCTTACCAGAAAATGAGCCGCTTCCAGACGGCGCAGATGTTCAGCCTGCAAGATAAAAACATCTTCAATATTGCGGTTAAAGGGGTATTTGATGATGCACAGGATATGGTCAAAGCCGTCTCAAATGATCATGCATTCAAGGCGCAATACAAAATCGGCGCAGTCAACTCCATTAACTGGGGGCGCATTGCAGCCCAAATTGTGTATTATTTCAAAGGCTATTTGGCTGTGACCACAAACAACAGCCAGAAGGTCAGCTTCACCGTGCCGAGTGGCAACTTTGGTAATGTCTGTGCAGGGCATATTGCGCGCATGATGGGCTTGCCCATTGATCAATTGATCGTTGCTACCAACGAAAATGATGTGCTGGACGAATTTTTCAATACCGGCGTTTATGCGCCGCGTGGTTCAGCCAATACTTATCATACCTCCAGCCCGTCCATGGATATCAGCAAAGCCTCCAACTTTGAGCGCTTTGTCTATGACTTGGTGGGGCAAGACAGCGCAAGGGTACGCGAGCTTTGGACCGCTGTGGATCATGGGGGCAAGTTTGACCTGAATGCAGATGGTTATTTTGAGAAAGTGGCTGACTTTGGGTTTGTTTCAGGCCATAGTAACCATGCCAACCGGATGCAAATCATACGCACTACCAAAGAAAAATATGGCGTGACTATTGATACGCATACTGCCGATGGCTTGAAAGTCGCTCTGGAACACCGTAAGCCAAATGTGCCCATGCTAGTATTGGAAACGGCATTGCCGGCCAAGTTTGAAGACGCCATCGTGGAAGCTCTAGGAGAAAAACCTGAGCGGCCAGCCAGCCTGCAAGGCCTGGAAGACTTGCCGCAAACCTCGACCGTCATGGACGTCAGTGTCGATGCGATTAAAGCATTTATCGTCGCCAATACCTAAATTAGCGGGAGCCTGTCTATGCAACAGTATCATGATTTACTGAACCACGTACTTGCGCATGGTCATGTCAAAACTGACCGCACCGGTACAGGCACGATCTCGGTGTTTGGCTATCAGATGCGCTTTAATCTGGCAGAAGGTTTTCCATTATTAACGACCAAAAAGGTACACCTGAAGTCGATTATTCATGAGCTCCTCTGGTTTTTGCAAGGCAGTACCAATATTGCCTATCTCAAGGAACAAGGCGTCACCATTTGGGATGAGTGGGCAGACGAACAAGGCAATCTCGGCCCGGTCTATGGTTATCAATGGCGCAATTGGCCCAAGCCGGATGGCAGTCATATTGACCAGATTTCGCAGGTTATAGAGCAGATCAAAAAGACCCCTGACTCTCGTCGCTTAATTGTGTCTGCCTGGAATGTGGCCGATGTTGAGCGGATGAAGTTGCCGCCATGCCATGCTTTTTTCCAGTTTTATGTGGCAGATGGCAAACTGTCCTGCCAGCTCTATCAGCGAAGTGCGGATATTTTTCTCGGCGTGCCGTTTAACATTGCCTCATATGCTTTGTTGACCATGATGGTCGCGCAGGTGTGTGATTTGCAGCTGGGGGATTTTGTGCATACGCTGGGCGATGCCCACATCTACAGCAACCATATGGAGCAAGTCAAAGAGCAGCTTGCACGCACACCACGTGCCTTGCCTAACATGCGGATTAACCCGGCAGTTAACGATATTTTTGCCTTTAAGTTTGAAGATTTCACACTGGAAAACTACGATCCTTATCCTGCTATCAAGGCGCCAGTTGCGGTCTAAAGAGGCTGGTGAAGGGCGTGAAATGGTTGATTTAAACCATTTTGTTAATAAGGTGTAATATTTGCAAAACCCCTGTTTGTTTTTGATATCCTTTGCATCGTTGTGAATGTGTCAAGATGCGTCCCTAGCGCAGTCTTGCACGTTGAGTTCATGACTTAATCTTAGGAGATCATTATGCAAATCAAAGCGTCATTCATCATTGCCGCTGTATGCGGTGTATTGTCAGCGCCAGCATTCGCTGACCATGAAACTATCAAACCAAAAGCCTACGACAGCCTGGGTAAGTGCGTAAAAGCGGCCTTGTCTGTGCATGATGGCAAAATTGTAAAAGTCGAAGCCAAATCAGAGCGCAAGCAATTGGTATACGAGTTTGATGTGCAGTCCAAAGACGGCTCTGCTTGGGATATCGAGTGTAGCGCCAAAACAGGTAAAGTCACAGAAGTAGAGCAAGAAGTGACCGCGGATGACGAGAAATTCAAAGCCTTGGCTAAAGTTTCAGAAGCCGATGCCAAAGCCACAGCTCTGGCGGCGCATGCCGGTAAAGTGGTTGAAGTGGAGTATGAGCTTGAACCAGATGGCAAAGCCTCTTACGAATTTGATATCCTCGAAGCAGACAACGAAGAAGTCAAAGTTGAAGTTGATGCGACAACCGGTAAGATTGTGGAAACCAGCTACGAAGTTTACCAAATCGGTCAAGAGTAATTGGGTTGTGTCTGTCTCTCCGTGAGGCAGATCCAGTCTCAAAGTCAGAATAAAAAAGGCAGCGCAATTGCGTTGCCTTTTTTATTCTGACTGAGATCAATATGCAAGTTTGGGAGTGTCTACCCCGATACCGGCGGATATGCAGTCTGCTGGTATCGGTCCTAGTGATAGCTCACTCCCGGCTTGAACTTAGCATTTCTCATGCCAACTCTATAAATTCAATTTAACTTAATGTTTTAAAAATCTATTTTTAAAGTAAATATGATTTTTTCCTGAAAATTTGGTGGTTATTAATAGCCGATTTTCGCCTTTGTTTGGTTCCTTTCAACCAATTTGGTGCGTGCCTGATTGCTAAGTGAGTGTATTTGTTTAAGCCATGGTGCGATGTATTGTGGTCACCAGTTTTTTATACTCACCGCGTTTAATCAGGTCACTTTGCGCCAGCATATTCAAGAGCAACGGAGATTGTGAATGGGCGTCCATTTCATTCAAGAACTTGTCTGTGAATCCCAGATTGCTCGCCACATAGCAAATGTTGAACATCTCGCAAAAGGTACCATAGAGGCTGCCGAGTAGCAGGCTGCGTGCGTACTTTGCGGCCAGTGGCGGTTGATGCTCAAGGCCCAGGGGTAGGCGGCTACGCTGGTCATCAATGAGCAGCAGGCCATAGTCGGATAATTTTTGTGCAATCAGGGTGTGCTCGGCTTCCAGGTGGTCTGGTGACACAATCTTGCTGCTATCACACCACACTGCGGATACCGGAAAATTGATGCAGTATTTTTCAACCTGATCAATAAACTGCTGAGTCTGGTTACATGCCATTTCAGGCAGTCTCATGACTGGAATACCGTGCTTTTTCAACGCGCGCTCCAACCCGGTCCCGAATTCGGCATCAATCAATACATAACCATGGGCTGCATCCAGATTGCAGAGGATCGCCTGTTGCAGGCCATGCCGCGCGCCACAGGCAATATGTTCCGGCGGCACCAGATAGCGCCGTTCATGTGCCAGCAAATTTGCCAGCAAATGCTTGAGATGATGCAAGCCCGTGACATCGTAATCTGCTTGCCGCAATTTGTGCAGATGCAATGCTGCCCGGCGCAGATGATGAATACTGCTTTTTTGGATCAGGCTTTCTATGTTGCTGGTTTCGGTGAGTGGTGCGGGAGATGGCTGGCTCTGGCCCGCCATCACTTTGTCTGCTGAGCTGGCACGCTTGGTGGTCTCGGCCACAAAAGTGCCGCGCTTGGGTTGAGTGTAAATCAGTCCTTGTGCAGAAAGCTCTTCGTACACGCGTGAAACCGTTTTTCGGTTGATCCCCAGGCGTTGCGCAATATCGCGTGAGCTGGGCAAGGGACTACCGCCTAACCAGTCACCTGCTTCTATCATCGACCTGAAGTGATCTATGAGTTGCTGATGTATGGAGGAAGGGGAATCTTTATCTAATACCAGTGAGTAATACCAGGGTCTCAGCACGTCTGCGTTTGCCTTATGTTCAAGAAAAGGGTGCCTGCACATCACATTGGGCACGCTTACCTGAAGGGCACACTAGGACATGGCCTTCCGTTACCAGATGATACAAAAAAAAAGCAATTCAATAAAGTTTTCGGAAAAATTCCCGCTCTGGCCCATGAATAAAACCTTAAACTGGCTGGCTGTCATGGGCGGTTATTTATATTACAGTTACAAGCGCTTAATAAAGTGACATATATCCGTTACAGGATGTTTCAGCTCTGGAAATCCTAGTGCCAGTGGCAACTTAAGCACCGCGCAATTGATGTTAACAATTGCTACCTTGTGATTATCTCGGAGATATAACTATCATGAAAATCAAAACTGCTTTTGGTATTGCTGCCAGCGTTGCGCTTGCCATGCCAATGCTCGCATTCGCTGCTGCTGATCAAGAAGCTGCGATGAAAGATCCCAACAACTGGGCACATCCACGTGGTCAACATAATAACCAAGGCTACAGCGCTTTGGCACAAATCAACAAGGGCAACGTTAAAAACCTGAAAATGGCGTGGACATTCGCGACTGGTGTAAACCGTGGTCACGAAGGCTCTCCAGTCGTTGTTGGCAACATGATGTATATCGTGACTGCTTTCCCAAACAACGTATACGCACTTGACCTGAACGACAATCAGAAAATCGTTTGGACCTATTTTCCTAAACAAGACCCAAGCGTACAAGCAGTATTGTGCTGTGACAACGTGACGCGTGGTCTGGGTTTTGGTGACGGTAAAATCTTCTTGCAACAAAACGACGGCATGCTGGTTGCTTTGGATGCAAAAACCGGTGCTAAAGTTTGGGATGTTAAAAACACTGATCCAAAAGTCGGTGCAACTAACACCAACGCACCACATGTGATCAAAGACAAAGTACTGACCGGTTGCTCAGGTGCTGAGTTCGGCGTACGTTGCTTTATCGCTGCATACAACCTGAAAGACGGTTCTCTGGCATGGAAAGCCTATTCTACAGGTCCTGACGCTGAAACACTGCACGACGCTAACACTAACAAAGACAACCCGCTTTACAACGCACTGTCTGTTTATCAAGACGTGAATGGTGGTAACAAAGAAGGCGGTTCTTTCAAGCGCTTGTCAGCTGACCAAATCAAAGGCGGCGAAAAAGAGTTGGGTACTCGTACCTGGTTGAAACCACAAGCGATTAAAGACGGCTGGCAACATGGTGGCGGTTCCGTATGGGGCTGGTGGCCATATGACGCACGTACAAACCTGGTTTACTACGGTGCGGGTAACCCATCCGTTTGGAACCCAGATGTACGTCCAGGCGACAACAAATGGTCTATGACTGTGACTGCACGTGATCTGGATACTGGTGTTGCTAAGTGGGCAATGCAAATGACACCACATGATGAGTGGGACTACGACGGTGTGAACGAAGTGATCCTGTTCGACAAAGGTGGCAAAACATACGCATGGCACCATGACCGTAACGGTTTTGCTTACACCTGGAACGCACTGACAGGTACTTTAATTGCCGCTGAAAAAGTACATCCATTCGTTAACTGGGCAAATGATGTAGACCTGAAAACAGGTGTGCCAAGCAAAGATGGCCGTTACTCAACACACCAGGACTACAATGCTAAGGGTATCTGCCCAGCAGCTTTGGGGACTAAAGACCAACAGCCAGCAGCCTACTCACCAAAAACCGGTTTGATGTACTCTCCACTGAACCACGTATGTATGACATACGAGCCAGTTGAGTCCAAATACGTTGCTGGTCAACCATGGGTTGGTGCGACACTGACTATGTTTGCTGGTCCAGACGGCGTGATGGGTGGTTTCGGTGCTTACGACCCAATGACCAACAAAAAAGTCTGGTACAACAAAGAGAAGTTCTCTGCTTGGAGTGGTGCTTTGACTACAGCTTCAGACATCGTGTTCTACGGTACATTGGATCGTTGGTTCAAGGCTGTTGATGCGAAAACCGGTAAAGAACTGTGGAAATTCCAAGTCGGTTCCGGTGCAATTGGTAACGCTTTCACTTACGGTAACAAAGGCAAGCAATACGTGGGTATCTTGTCTGGTATCGGTGGTTGGGCTGGTGTTGCGATGAACTTGGGCATGACGACTGACACAGACGCACTGGGTGCTGCTGGTGGTTACAAAGAGTTGACCAAGTACAACGCTGCCCCTGGCGGCGGTGCATTGAACGTGTTCTCACTGTAATCTAGCACAGCGCTAACCGATCAAGTCATTGGTCGGTGATACAGACGAAACACCCTGCTTCGGCAGGGTGTTTTTTTGTGCCCAACAATTAGTGATCAATAAGAAAATTGGGGTTAACCGTAGACCTGCACGCTATTTTCGCTACGGATTTGCTGGAATATTTGTAAGCGTTCGGGGGGGATGCTGCCTGCTTGGACAGCCTTCAGAATTGCGCAGTCTGGTTCGTGCGTATGCGTGCAATTATTGAATTTGCAGTGACCAATAAAAGGCCTGAACTCGACAAATGCATATTCAAGCTCGGTCTCATTAATATGATACAGCCCAAACTCCTGCAGGCCCGGCGAGTCAATAATGGCGCTGTCCTGATCAAGATGGTAGAGATGGGTGGCTGTCGTGGTGTGTTTGCCACTATCCAGTGTGGTACTGATTTCCTGTGTTTTGCTGCGTGCTTCAGGGAGTAGGCTATTGATAATCGTAGATTTTCCCATGCCGGACTGCCCCACTAAGACACTGGTGTGACCCGTAAGTAGCGGTTTGAGCGCCTCTACCGATTGCCGTGCATTGAGTTGCAAAGTGAGGTAGCCAAGCGCTGCATATTGCTCCAGCTTTTGTAGGGCTTGTGGATTAGGCAAGTCACATTTGTTGAGGAGAATGACAGCCCGAATGCCAGCGGCTTCTGCAGCGACAAGGCAACGGTTAAGCAGGTCTTCATAAAAGCTTGGCTGCGTTGCCAGCACAATCAATATCTGGGTGACATTGGCTGCCAGCACTTTGCTTTTATAAGCATTGCTGCGATAGAGCAGGGTGGTCCGTTCTGCGGTTTTCTCAATGACGCCTTCATTGTTGGCAGTGAGGGTCACTGTGACGCGGTCACCTGCCGCATTATCGACTTTTTTGCCACGCGTGACACAGCTAAGAATACGCCCATCGGGCAATTCTACGTTATAGCGCTTGCCATAGGCAGCGACAATCAGGCCTGGATGCGACATGCTAGAAATGATAGTAGGTGTGATTCAAGTACTGTACCACTTGCTGCTCTTCATCATCGAACCATTTAAGGTTGAGCATGGTATTACAGTTGGTGACTTGAGCTTTTAATCCATTGAAAGAGCGCACTTTGCGGTAGTCACGTGTATAAATGCCGCTACCATCGCCGCCATAGCTGCTGGCATGACAACTGATGCAATGGGTGTCGACCAGTTTTTTTCCTGCTTGCAGCTGGGCTTCAGTTGCGCTTGCATCATGGCTGGCGAGCAATAAAGACCAACTGATCAGCAGGAGCGCTTTCATGCGTACGTTTGTAACTTGGCAATCCGCAGGCTCGCCGGTGGATGCGAGTCATAGAATGCAGAGTGGAGTGGATCCGGCGTCAACGTAGACGCATTGTCACGATACAGCTTGACCAGTGCATCAATCAGAAACTGTGGTCTGGATTGTTGTGCCGCGTAGTGATCGGCTTCAAACTCATTGGTTCGGGAGTAAGCCGCCATGACTGGACGCAGAATAAACATGAAGACGGGCGAGACCAGCACAAACAGCAGCAAAGCCATGTGGTTACTCGGTGCCGAAATCCCCAGCCCTGTAAAGAACCATTCCTGTTTGATCAGGTAACCCAATAACGCCAATCCTAACAGGCTTAATCCAAACATCATGATGATGCGTTTGATCACATGCTGGTGTTTGAAGTGACCAAGCTCATGGGCCAACACCGCTTCAATTTCATCGGCACTGAGCTTTTCCAGCAAGGTGTCAAAGAACACAACACGTTTGTTTTTGCCAAAACCGGTGAAGTAGGCATTGCCATGACCAGAGCGAGTGGATCCATCCATCACAAACAAGCCTTGGCTGGCAAAGCCGCATTTTTGCAACAGGGCCTCAATACGTGCCTTAAGGGATTGATCCTGCATGGGCGTAAATTTGTTAAACAGTGGCGCAATCCAGATGGGATACACTGCCAGCATAAACAGGTTAAACGCACTCCAGATCAGCCACAGGTAGAGCCACCATAAGTCGCCAGCACCTTGCATAAGCCAGAGCGCGACAAACAAGATTGGTCCGCCCAGCATTAAGCCAACAACGGTGTGTTTAACCAGGTCACTAAAAAACATGCTGCGTGACATCTTGTTAAAGCCAAATTTCTCATCGACTTTAAAAGTCTGAATGTAATCAAACGGCAGGGTCGCTGCACCCGAGATCAACATGGCCGAGCAAATGACCAGTGCACCACGAATGATTTCATGGTCAGGCAGCCATTGTTGCCAGGCCTGATCCAGCAGTTGTAAAACGCCGCCTAGCGTGAGTGCCAGCAAAATCAATGACTCCATGACGGTTTCACTCAAGCGCAGTTTTACCTTGGCGGTCGTATAGTCTGCAGCGCGTTGATGCGCCTCCAGGCTGATTGTTTGACTAAAGGCGGCAGGCACTTGTGCACGATGTTGCTGGATATGGCGAATATGGCGCAAGCCGAGCCAGACACGTACTGCCAAGCTGATTACAATCACAGCGACAAAAATTTGAGTAAATAATCCGGACATAACAGTAATGAGGATGAATGATTTCAGTTAGCTATTTTGATGGATTTAACTCCACCTTGTTCACTGAACTGAATATAATGTTTCATTTTAATGGAAATCATGACGAGAGGCACACAATTGGCAACTAATCAGGACAATTTAATCTGGCTGGATATGGAGATGAGCGGTTTACTGCCTGACACGGACCGCATTCTGGAATTAGCTGCCGTCGTCACCGATGCACAATTAAATGTGATTGCAGAGTCCCCTGTGCTGGTCATTCATCAGTCTGATGCAGTACTCGATGGAATGGATGCCTGGAATAAAGGCACGCATGGCCGGAGTGGCTTGATTGATAAGGTCAAGGCATCGACCCTGGATGAAGAAGCGGCAACAGATGCCATGCTGGCATTCTTGAAAGAGCATGTGCCTGCAGGCAAGTCGCCGATGTGTGGCAATTCCATCTGCCAGGACAGACGCTTTATGGCGCGTTACATGCCGCGTCTGGAGTCATTTTTCCATTACCGCAATCTTGATGTGAGTGTGTTTAAAGAATTATCACGTCGCTGGCGTCCGGATATTTATGCGGGATTTAAAAAAGCCAGCCGTCATGAAGCCCTGGCGGATATTTATGAGTCGATTGATGAGCTCAAGTATTACCGCGAACACTTTTTGAATATGACACCACCTGCGGCCGCTGAATAAGCGACTGAGTCTGAATTCAGGCAAAAAAAAGACGCCTATTCGGCGTCTTGAGGGAGGAGAAGTTAGCTTTGGAGAAGCTTGATTAGTAATAAGCAGCTTCCGTGCCAACTTCTCCTTTTTGTCTCTCTGGCTTTAAAAATCAGGCTTTTGGGCTTGAAAGCACGTTTTGGTACAGTGTTTGATAGTGTTGGGCGCTGGTTTCCCAGCTCACATCCTGTTGCATCGCTTGCCGTTGTAGCTGTTGCCACTGACCAGAATTGGCATAAACCTGCATCGCAGTTTGTAATGTGACCAAAAGTGTCGATGCGTCATTGTCAGCCATGACCCATCCAGTCATCTTGCCAGGAACCCCTTGGGCATTGATTTCGCCGCCATGCACTGAGTCTGCCAGGCCACCAGTATTAGCGACTACCGGAATCGTGCCATAACGCAAGCCATACATCTGATTCAGCCCGCAGGGCTCAAACCGCGAAGGCATGACAAAAATATCGGTACCGGCCATGATACGGTGCGAGAGCGGCTCGTTATAGCCGATGGTCACGGCCACTTGTCCAGGATAGCGTTGCATTAAACTCAGATACTGCCGTTGCATGCTGGCCTCACCACTGCCAAGCACGGCTAATTGACAACCGCTGCCAAGCAATGCGTCAGCAATCTCTATCAGCATATCCAGCCCTTTTTGATAGGTGAGGCGACTAACGACCCCCAACAGTGGCGTATCTGCTTGCTGACGCAGTCCTAATTCTGCCTGCAAGGCTTGCTTGATCGCTTGCTTGCCGGATAACGCACTGGCAGTGTAGTGTGCTGGCAAATAAGGGTCTTGTGCGGGATTCCAGATTTCGGTATCGATGCCATTCAAAATCCCGGTTAAATCTGCCGCACGATGCTGCAGCAAGCCTTGAAAACCAAAACCAAACTGATCGGTTTGAATTTCACGGGCATAGGTTGGGCTGACGGTTGATAAAGCATCGGCGTAAAACAGACCGGATTTCATGAATGAGACCTGGCCATAAAACTCGTAGCCTTCTGCCTGATAGTCCTCAAGGTTGAGGGTTAATCGATAGCGCCAGTCAGCATGAAAGTTGCCTTGGAAGGCCAGGTTGTGGATGCTGAACACGGACTTGGCCTGACTGCCCATTTGCTTGAGGTAGTAGGGTGTTAATCCAGTTTGCCAGTCATTGCAATGGACGATCTCTGGCTGCCAGGCCTGCAGCATGTTAGGCATCGTCAGCATAGCTGCCACTTTTGACAACACCCCAAACCGCAACGGGTTATCTTCCCACTCCCCATGAAGCGGGTGATGGTAAGGGCCGCCATCCCGGTCATAGAGCGCAGGGCAGTCTATGAGCAGCAAGGGGATATTGGTGCCTGGTAACAAAGTTTTGTAGAGTTCGCAGCGGATATCATGGAAGGGCTGTAAGCTGCCCAAGCGTTTGGGCGCACTACATTGCGCCAGCATGCCACGATAAGCTGGTAACAGAATTTGAATCTCTGTGTCACTGCTAGCGAGGGCGGTGGGGAGTGCACCACTGACATCTGCCAAACCACCTGTTTTGATTAACGGGAAAACTTCTGAAGTAACGAATAGTAAACGCAAGGCAATCTCTTTAAATCAACGGGCGGTTGAAGCTGAATGTTTTTAAACTTATGATACATTGCCTGTTCACGTTTTAGAAGGATATTCAAATGAAATCATGGCTAGCAGTCGCATTCGGTGCCAGTGTTGGTGCATGGATCAGATGGGGCCTGGCATTGAGCTTGAATCAAGGTGGACTGATCCCGCTCGGCACTTTTCTCGCCAATGCCATTGGGGGCCTGTTAATGGGCATTGCGTTGGGTATCTTGCAGGTGATTCCAACCCTGTCTATGGAGTGGCGCTTGTTGATAACAACCGGTTTTTTGGGTGGGTTAACCACTTTCTCTACCTTTTCGGCAGAAGCTTTCAGCTTGTTACAAAAGCAAAATTACGGTGGAATGTTGCTTTATGTCACCTCGCATGTGGTGGTCTCTATCTTGCTGACGATAGTCGGCTATTGGAGTATCGTGCGTTGGCACTCCAGTTGGTAATGCGTTTGATGCCATAAAAAAAGAGGGCCTGACAGGCCCTCTTTTTTATCAGACTCAGTTTGATTACTTCTGCGTCTCTACCATGACCAGTCCATCTTCACCGGTGCTGGCATCGTCTTTTTTCCATTTAGCCGCATTACGTGGCTTTTTGGTTTTCTGGGTGGCTTCAACACCTGTATTCACCACTTCTGCTTTGGTTTCTACCAGTTGAATGCCACTGTCTGCCTGGGCTTCTGTGGTTTTTGCCGTAGATGGCTTGCGTTTACGGGCCGGTTTCTTTTTCGCGTCTGCTGGAGCTTCAGTGGTTTCAGTCACCACAGGGGAGGACGTTGCAGCGGTTTCCACCAATTCAATCCCGCTGGTGTCTACCGCCTGATCAGCCTGTTTCGCTTTGGCTTTTCCTGCTGGCTTGCCTGCTCTTGAACGATTGCGCGCAGGTTTTTGTGCCTTGGGCACTTCAGCCTGATTGTCATCTGCGGTTTGGATGGCGGTGTCTTCAACGGGCGCTTCCACTGCGGCAGCCGGGTTCTCTACGATTGGTGCGGCAGCCACTACTTCTACTGGGCTAACTGCGGCAGTTGTTTCTGCCACCGCAAACGTAGGCACTGTGTCAGCAACAACTGGTGCAGCGGCAAGATTGACGGATGCAGCATTTTCAGTCACCACACTGTTTTCAGACTCTACAACGTTCTGGTTGGGCGCTTCATCACGGTTACGGCGATCACGGCGGCCATGACGGTTACGGCGGTTGCCGCGCTCACCGCGTTCCTGCTTGTTGTCGCCTGATTGCGCGGTCAATGCGGGCTGATTGTTCTCTGCTTTGACTTCTTGATTGGCTTGGCGCTCTTGACGTTCTCTCTGCGCAGGTTTTTCCTGTGCCGGACGCTCCTGGCGAGGTTTATTACCATGCTGTGTTTCCTGTTGCTCTTTGCCTGTACGTTCATTGGCTGGACGCTCATTACGCTCTTGGCCGCGGTCACGCTGACGGTCACGACGGTTACGGTTTTTATTCCGGTCACGGCCATGCTCTTTGCTTTCGCGCGTTGGTTTTTCAGGTTCTGAGGGCACCACTTCTTTTTCGTCCAGACCAAGCCAGGACTTGATCACGCCAAAGAATGACTTTTTCTGCTCAGTCACTTGTACCGGCGCAGGCGCAGGTTTCTCTTCTACAATCGGGGCCGATGTCGCAGGCGTAATGCCTTTGACTAGAGCTTCAGCTTTGGCAGGGGCTGCAGCCTGTTCCAGGCGATGCTGGTAATCAGACTCGCTTGGCAAGTCCACCATCTTGTAGCTGGCTTGCGTGGTTTCTTCGTTCACATCATCATGGCGGATACGCAAGATGTTGTAATTTGGCGTTTCCATATGGATGTTAGGAATCAGGATCACTTCCACGCCGGTGCGTTGCTCAATCTTGTGGATGTCGGCACGTTTTTCATTGAGCAGGAAAGTGGCGGCTTCAACCGGCAACTGTACCTGAATGATGGCGCTGTTGTCCTTCATTGCCTCTTCCTGCGTGATGCGCAGGATATGCAAGGCGGTGGATTCGATACCGCGGATATGACCTGTACCGTTACAACGTGGGCAGGTCATGTGGTTTGTTTCGCCCAGGCTAGGACGCAGGCGCTGACGGGACATTTCCAACAGGCCAAAGCGTGAAATCTTGCCCATTTGCACGCGTGCGCGGTCGTGATGCAAAGCGTCGCGCAGGGCGTTCTCGACATCACGCTGGTTGCGCTGGTTTTCCATGTCAATAAAGTCAATGACCACCAGGCCACCCAGGTCACGCAGACGCATCTGACGTGCCACTTCTTCGGCCGCTTCAAGGTTGGTATTAAACGCGGTTTGTTCAATATCTGCGCCTTTGATGGAGCGGCCAGAGTTGACGTCGATGGACACCAGTGCTTCGGTGTGGTCGATCACGATGGCCCCACCGGAAGGCAGACGTACTTCACGCGCAAACGCAGATTCGATCTGATGTTCGATCTGGAAGCGGGAGAACAGCGGAATTTCGTCCTGATACAGTTTGACGCGGGTGACATTGCCTGGCATCACGTGGTTCATGAACTGCAAGGCTTGCTCGTGTACGTCAGCGGTATCAATCAGGATCTCGCCGATATCAGCACTGAAGTAGTCACGGATAGCGCGGATCACCAGGCTGCTTTCCTGGTAAATCAGGTAAGCGCCAGGCTGGAAATTGGAGGCATCTTCAATCGCTTGCCACAATTGGGTTAGGTAATTCAAATCCCATTGCAGCTCTTCTGCATTGCGGCCAATGCCAGCGGTGCGGGCAATGATGCTCATGCCGTTAGGCACTTCCAGTTGCGCCATGGTGTCGCGCAACTCATTGCGATCTTCACCTTCCACGCGACGGGAGACACCGCCTCCGCGTGGATTGTTGGGCATCAAGACCAGGTAACGGCCAGCCAGCGAGATAAAGGTAGTCAGCGCAGCGCCTTTGCTGCCGCGCTCGTCTTTGTCTACCTGCACAATGACTTCCTGACCTTCTTTGATCACGTCTTGAATACGGGCGCGTCCTTGATCCGGTTTTTCCTGGAAGTAACTGCGGGCAATTTCCTTGAACGGCAAAAAGCCGTGTCTATCAGTCCCGTAGTCGACAAATGCGGCTTCGAGAGACGGTTCAATACGGGTGATCACCCCTTTGTAGATATTACTTTTGCGCTGTTCTTTACCAGCGTGTTCAATATCCAGATCGATGAGTTTTTGTCCATCGACAATCGCAACGCGCAATTCTTCTGATTGCGTTGCATTAAACAACATTCTTTTCATGCAGGGCTCCTAGACGAAGCCACAGAATAGAGATGTGCGCAGGGCGGGCCGTGGTCGTAAACAACCACCAGAACTTAACGAAGTGACCAAGATGTCACCGGGGATGTGCAATGGCTTTTGCGAGGTGCGCTACAAGATTGTCAGCGCAGCAGGCAGGCATCAATATGCACTTGAGTGCAGCCAACACTGAATGTGGCTGAAGACTCGGTTTCTGCAAGGGGCAGTGTGTGCGTGGCAGGAGTGTGTGACCTGTATTGTCCAGCGCGATAGACTGCAAAAATAAAACCCTAAACAGAGGGCAATTTCGTTAAAATTCGGGTTGGCTAACGCCGAGCTCATTTCTTTGGTTATTCTGCGTGAGCTTCGCGTTAAAACATTTCTAATTAATTATCGCTACTTGATGGCGAGCGGTATTCACCAAAATTTTTTTGATTCTGAATGCATTGACGAGACCCAAAATCTGGCGAGTCCGGATATCAGGGCTCACAGGTCAGAGATGAAAACAGTTTGTCATCTCGAAATCGGCATGGCAATGTTGTCGCTTTTGCCGGAAAACCATTGATTCAGAATCTCGACAGTATATCCATAAGTCCTGATAAAGCAAAGCACGACCTGCAACTATGAGCTCACAATTACGATCATCTACATCCGCGACGGCCGCAATGGCTTCCAGCCTCGATTCCGAGCCCAGGCCCGCCAGTGATCGCGTCACATTCTTGATGGTGGACGAGGCGTCTGAAACACAGCGGGTAGATAACTTTCTGACCAAGGTGCTCAAAGGCGTGCCTAAAAGCCATATTTACCGGATTTTGCGCAGTGGCGAAGTCCGCGTCAATAAGAAGCGCGTTGATGCGGAATACCGATTGCAACTGGGCGATGAAGTGCGCGTGCCGCCCATTCGCCTTGCGGAGGCCGCAGCCAAGCCAGCCGCTCCCACGGTCAAGGCCAAGTTGGCCGAGCAAGTGATTTATGAAGATGATGCCATGTTGGCGCTGAATAAACCGGCCGGGATGGCGGTGCATGGTGGCAGTGGTATCAGTCTGGGCGTGATTGAGCAATTGCGCCTTGAGCGGCCCCAAGCCAAATTTCTCGAGCTGGTACATCGTCTGGACCGTGAAACCTCCGGCGTATTGATGATTGCCAAAAAACGCTCGGCCTTGACTGCCTTGCACGAAGCCATGCGCCATCATCATATGGATAAACGCTATTTAATCCTGGTGCAGGGACAGTGGACAGAGCCGAGAAAGAAAGTCACCCTGGATTTGCAGAAATACGTGACAGAAAGTGGTGAGCGCAGGGTGCAAGTCGTGGATGAACCTTTGCTCAATCACGAGGCGGGCGGCAGAAAGTCACTCAAGGCAAGTGGCTTCACCGCCAAGCGACACGCGGCCAAAGGCAAGTTTGAGGTGGAAACGCAAATCTCTGAAACCTGGTTTTATCTGCAATCCGTGTTGGGACCGTACAGTTTTTTACAAGCCAAATTAATCACCGGACGTACGCACCAGTTGCGGGTGCAGTTGTCTCATTTGGGCTTCCCGATTCTGGGCGACGATAAATATGGTGACTTTGCCTTGAACAAGCAATTAAGCAAGCAGGGCTTGAAACGCATGTTTTTGCATTCCAGCGAGACACGGATTGCCCATCCGCTGACGGGAGAGCCCTTGCATTTGGTGGCACCGTTGCCGGCAGAATTAGAAAGCTTTTTGCAACAACAACGTCAACTTCAGGCCGTAAAATAAAGTTGGTCGTGTGTTCTGGCCGCATCAATGTTGAGTTTTAAAGAAAGTTTGCTGAGTGAAGAAGTCTGATTTAGTGAAACAGTTTGATTTAATTGTCTGGGATTGGGATGGCACCATTGCAGATTCTACCGGTTTGATTTCTCAGGCGCTGATCAAGGCCGCAGAACAGGCAGGCCTACCCGGCCTGACCGAAGCTCGTGCGCGCAGCATCATCGGCCTGGGACTGCGCGAATCCATAGAAGTACTGTTTGGAGATATTCCAGAGTTTCAGGCACAGGCCCTGGTCGCCAATTACA
Organism: Methylophilus sp. YYY-1; assembly: GCF_029132825.1. NCBI lineage: Bacteria > Pseudomonadati > Pseudomonadota > Betaproteobacteria > Nitrosomonadales > Methylophilaceae > Methylophilus > Methylophilus sp. YYY-1. Next base: position 517,058 of record NZ_WOVG01000001.1, on the reverse strand, counting down.
ACCGTAACTATTACAACAATGAAAACAATATTGTATTGTTTGAAGGCATCGCCGAAACGATTATTGCCATCGACCGCAAAGGTTGCAAGCAGGCGGTCGCGACAGGCAAAGGGCGGCGTGGCTTAAATACTGCTTTGCAACAATCGGGCTTGGCCAGGTGCTTTAATGCCACTAAAACCGTGGATGAGTGTTTTTCGAAACCGCATCCGCAAATGCTGGATGCGCTCATGGACGAACTGGTGGTGATGCCAGAGCGTACCTTGATGATAGGCGACTCACAATATGATATGCAAATGGGCAAAAACGCAGGGGTGATCACGGCTGCGGTCAGTTATGGGTCGCAAACAGCTGAGCATTTACAGCAGTATTCCCCGGATTACCTGTTTCATGATGTGGCAACATTAAGCGCCTGGTTATTGGAGCAGACATGAGCCTGAACGCCGTCACTTTTGACAGTGCCGCCTTGCCTGATAAAGGCGATGGGTTACGCTTTGACATCCCGGCGCTCGGCCCGCATGCGACCGGCTTTGTTGTCCGCTTTGAGGGCAAGCCCTATGCGTATGTTAATCGCTGTGCGCATGTGCCGGTGGAGCTGGACTGGGAGCATGGTAAATTTTTTAACATGACACAAGAGTGGTTGATCTGTGCGACGCATGGAGCCATGTACGCGCCAGAAACCGGCTATTGTGTGGTGGGGCCATGCCAGGGCAAGCGCCTGTCATCCATCCCTGTTACTGAAGCCGATGGCATGATCACGGTCCATCTCGATCAGTTTTAGTGATGAGGATTCGTCCGTGTGACAGCCTCTGCCTCATTGCTTAAATAGCCAACGGCGAGCACACAAATATTGCTAGAATAGCTAAAAATTAATAGACGAAAGTTGAATGATGCAAGAAAACCATACGCCATCCTCAGACACACAACCGAGCCCTGTCTCGCAGGATTGGGCTTTGCGCACGGTAGAAAAAATTGCACTGGCCGGATTGCAGGAGCAAAAAACAGCCAGACGCTGGTCTGTGTTGTTCAAGTCGCTGACGTTTATCTATCTGTTCTTCCTGCTCATGATGTTGTTGGGCTGGGTCGGGCAAAGCAAAAGCACCTCTATTGCCCACACCGCCCTGATCGACATTTCCGGCGTGATTGAGGCCGGTGGCCAAGTCAATGCCGATGCGGTGATCAGCAGCCTCAATGATGCTTACGACAACAAGGGCACCAAGGGCATTATCTTGCGTATCAACAGTCCAGGTGGCAGTCCGGTACAAGCAGGCATCATCAATGATGAAATTCACCGTCAGCGCAAATTACACCCGGAAATTCCTGTCTATGCCGTGGTTGAAGATATCTGCGCTTCGGGAGGCTATTACATTGCCGTCGCCGCCGACAAAATATTTGTTGATAAGGCCAGTATCGTTGGCTCCATCGGCGTGCTGATGGATGGCTACGGTTTTACTGAAGCCATGAAAAAGGTGGGGGTAGAGCGCCGTTTGATGACCGCTGGCGAAAACAAAGGTATGCTGGATCCATTCTCACCGGTCAATCCAAAGCAGCAGGCATTTGCGCAAAGCATGCTCAATCAAATCCACCAGCAATTTATCACCGTGGTGCGTGAAGGCCGCGGTAGCCGCCTCAAGGAAGATGCAGACACCTTTAGTGGCCTGTTCTGGAACGGCGAAGAAAGTATCAAGCTGGGTCTTGCGGATGCGCAAGGCAGCGCAGAATACGTCGCCCGTGAAGTGATCAAGCAGTCTGAAATTGTTGATTTCACCTACCAGGAGACGGTTGTGGATCGCTTTGCCAAGAAGTTGGGGGCCAGCATGGCACAAGAGCTGGGCGTGAGCGCAAAAAATCTGCTGCCCACCTTGCGATAACCTTTTAAAGGGATACAAAGGGACCGTAAGGTCCCTTTTTTTGTTTGCCGTATGACTGAAGGACTCTCATGACACAACCATCCCGTTTCCATATTCGTCCAATCGCTGGTGAAGATCATGCCGAGTGGTCAGCCTTGTATGCTGACTACGCCAGGTTTTATGCTGTGAATCAGTCTGTCGCCATGCGGGAACAGGTCTGGCAGTGGTTACACCAGCCGTCTCCCGCCATATTTGCTTTGGTGGCAGTGGATGCGCAGGGGCGCCTGATTGGATTTGCACATTATCGTGCTTTTGTTAGACCCTTGGCGGCGAGCATGGGCGGTTATCTCGATGATTTGTTTGTAGCATCCGCGGTCAGAGGGCAGGGTGTTGGCACCGCTTTGATCAAGGCAGTGGTGCAGATTGGACAACTGCAGGGATGGTCGGTGATCCGTTGGGTGAGTGCTGAGGATAACCAGCTGGCATGTGCCTGCGATGATAAGCTGGCAAGGCATACAGGCTGGCAAACCTATGAAATCAGCTTGAAATAAGTCTGATTTCAAGTTGAGCACTCAAGAGGCGTGCTGCCAGTGCGTGTGAGCTTGACTGCGCAGGATGGAATAAAGCAAAAGCCCATCCTGAGCGCCCAAGCAATTATTTTTTGGTTTTATTTTGCTCGTTGCGCGCTTTCAGCTTGGCGCGCATTTCATTTTTACGTCTACGCATGGTGACCAGGCCTTCGCCTTTTTTGCGCTCTTCTTCTTTATCAAACGGGTTTTCACCCTGATGGTATTGCACGCGCAGCGGTGTGCCTACCAATTGAAAGGCTTTTCGGAACACCCCTTCGAGAAAACGCGTATAGCTCGCTTTGACGCCATCAATGTGGTTACCGTGTACCACCACAATTGGCGGGTTGCTGCCACCCTGGTGTGCATAGCGCAGTTTGGGGCGAATACCACGGCTGATGGGTGGTTGATGCTGGGTGGTGGCCTCGCCAAGCACGCGCGTCAGTTGTGGCGTGGCTAACTTGGCCATGGCTGCCTTAAAGGCAACATCAACTGAGTCCAGTAACTCATTCAGGCCTTTTTTACGCAGCGCCGAGATGTAGTGGAATTTTGCAAAGTCGAGGAATTGCAGTTTGCGGTCGATTTCGCGTTTGATCCATTCGCGCTCATCATCCTGCAAGCCATCCCATTTGTTAATGGCGACGACCAGAGCACGTCCGGCATCGACAATATAGGCCGCAACGTGTGCATCCTGCTCGGTAATGCCCTCTTGGGCATCCACCACCAAAATAGCCACGTTGGCGTCTTCAATCGCTTGCATGGTTTTGATCACGGAGAATTTTTCAACCGCTTCAAAGACCTTGCCGCGTTTGCGTACGCCCGCAGTGTCAATAATCGTATAGTGCTTGCCGTTCTTTTCGAGCGCGATTTCAATCGAGTCGCGAGTCGTGCCTGGCTGGTCAAAGGCAATCACGCGGTCTTCTCCCAGCAGCGCATTCACCAGTGTCGATTTGCCTACGTTAGGGCGGCCAACAATTGCAATGCGGGGATTGTCCGGATTCACAGGCTCGGCAGCTTCGATTTCCTTATCGGCGATGGTTTCCAGCGCCAGTTCAATCAAGTCTCTGACCCCTTCGCCATGCGCGGAAGAGATGGACAGGGGTTCACCCATGCCCAGTTCATGAAAGTCAGCGCTGACGATGGCTTTGCGCATGCCTTCGGTTTTGTTCACTGCCAGCAGTACCGGCCGCTGGGCCTTGCGCAAGGTTTGCGCAATGGTAAATTCTTGCGGTGTCAGGCCAGCACGGGCGTCGACCAGGAAAATAATGACATCGGCTTCATCAATGGCAAGCAAGGTTTGCTTGGCCATTTCTTTCAAGATACCCGTATCTGCGGTGGGCTCAAAGCCGCCAGTATCAATGACCAGATAGGGCTGGCTGGCGCCCAGGCCTCGGCCGTAATGCCGGTCACGCGTGAGACCAGGCAAGTCGGCGACCAGCGCATCTCGCGATTTGGTCAAACGATTGAATAATGTAGATTTGCCGACATTGGGTCGGCCAACAAGCACGATGGTAGGTAGCATTATTTATATGTCACTGCGTAAAGGTGACCGTCACGCGATTGTGCAAGAAACTGGTTGGCATTGGTGCCTGCGATCAATGCCATAAGGGGTTTGGAACCTAATTGCAGACGACCAACAAAGCTGCCGTCATCCTGGCTCAGTAAATGGACATAGCCTTCCAGGTCACCAACAGCCACAATATTGCTGAGTGGTAGAGGCACAGTCAGGTTGCGGTAGCCCAGGTTGCCCTGGCGCCAAAAAGTTTTGCCATTGCTGGCATCCAGTGAGTAGACTGAGCCGATGGTGTGGCTCAGGTACACTTTGTTATTTTCTGCGGTCAGGCCGACATAGCTTGAAATATCGCGGCTCCACACCACTTGTCCACGCTGACGGTCAACGGCGGCGACTTTGCCCTGATAAGCTACCACATACACCAGCGGGCCATCGACAAACGGCAAGCTGGTGATGTCTGCAATGCGTTCGATTTCGGTCACGCCTTTGGGTTGGGCAACCGTTGCTTCCCAAATTAGTTTGCCATTGTCGGCACGAATCGCCACCAGTTTTCCACCTGGAAAGCCTGCATAAATCGCGCCGCCATCTACGACGATGCCGGCATGCGTTTTGAGCGAGAGGGAAGGGGTGGCACGTTCATAAGACCATTTGCGTCGGCCATCCGCCGCATCAATACCGTAAATGTGGTGATCGGTGGTACGCACAATTACCGTACCATCATAATAGCGCGGGGAGCCTTGTATTTCACTGGAGAGCACGGCGCTCCAGAGCTTTCTGCCATTCAGGTTGAGTGCATAGACGTGGCCTTTGCTGGTCCCGACCAACACCAGGCCACCGCCCAGTCCTGCACCACTGCTGATGGGCTCGCCTAATTCTGTTTGCCACAGCGTTTTGCCATTTTCTGCAGAAAGCTGCATCACGCTGCCTTCAGCATTGACGGCATATACCATGTTGTCAGCCAGGACAGGCACGTAGCTGAAACGGCCTGCCTCGCCCACATCGGTGGACCACTGTACGCGTGTCTCGTAAGAGGATTTGATATCCTCAAGCTCTACAGGCGGGTTGGCAGGCTCGGCACCAAAAATACTTTCACTTAAATTTGTTTTAACGTCGTTGAATGCCGTACACGCAGTCAAACTGCTCCCGATGACACACAGGGCAACCAGTGTCCATTGTTTGAGACGGTGAGACGGGACAGGCATGGCGGCAACATTCAACTTCATTAGCAATTATCCTAAAGCATCCAGCTTCTGCTGGGTCAGGTAAAACAATTTTCCTTCAGGATCAAGCGCTTGCAATGCTTTGGTATAGGCTTGTTTCGCTTCTTTTTCCTGTTTTTTCGCCATCAGGATATCGCCAAGCAAACTGTTTTTAATGCCATCAAAGCCTGGGTCATTGATGCCTTCCAGGGTTTTCTTGGCATCGTCGAGTGCATTGCGCTCAATTTGCAAGCCGGCAATTTCAATGGCGGCCATCTGTTTAATGGCGGGTTCTTTTGCTTCAGCCATCGCCCAGCGCAATTGCTTTTCAGCGGCTTCTGACTGCTTGGCTTCATGCAATGCGCGCGCTGCAAACAGGGCGGCACGGCCTGCATAAGGGGTCATGCTGTAGTCTTGCTCAATGGCTTGCGCTTCTTTGCTAATTTGCTCGGCTTTTTTGCTATCAACATCCAGCAATGAGCTGCTGATCAAGGTCTGATAGGCGGTAGAGGCGGCAGTGGCCTTGCTATTCATGTAAGACTGGTATCCTTGCCAGCCGCCATAGACGACGACCGCTGCAATCACCAGGCGGGTGACCAGTTTACCGTTTTTGTTCCACCAGGCTTTAAACTCGTCTAGTTGTTCCTGTTCTTCCAAATCGTATGCCATTGAATTTCCTGCGTATTCTTGTATTAGGATCTTAATTATGCGGCAGCCCCGCGCATGCCTTGACCAGGAATTGCGCTGAGCAGCTGTTGGGTATATTTTTGTTGGGGAGCATTATAAATGGTTTCTACGCTTCCTTGCTCAATTACTTTGCCTTTTTGCATGACCAGAACCTCATCGGCAATATGCCTGACCACGCGTAAATCATGCGTGATAAACAGATAACTGAGCCCCATTTCTTGTTGCAGTTGCTTGAGTAATAACAGGATTTGCGCCTGCACTGATACATCTAGCGCCGACACCGGCTCATCGCAGATGACCAGCTTGGGCTGCAGAATCAGGGCACGCGCGATGCCGATACGCTGGCGTTGGCCGCCTGAAAACTGGTGCGGATATTTGCTGGCATCTTCAGCTTTTAGCCCGACTTTTTCCAGCATCTCAAAGACGCTGTTTTGTTGTTGTTTTTTATCGCCGATGCCATGGATCACCAGGCCCTCGGCAATGATTTCACCCACACGCATTCTAGGGTTGAGTGAAGCAAATGGGTCTTGAAACACCATTTGCATATGGCGGCGTGCATGCCGCAGGCTGCTCTGGTCTAGCGCGAGAAAGTCTTGACCATCGAACAGCACCTGGCCTTGGTCTAGCGGCAGCAGGCGCAAAATGCCGCGAGCCAGTGTGGATTTTCCGCTGCCAGATTCGCCGACCACGGCCAGCGTACTGCCTCGTTTGAGTTGCAGGCTGACATCGTCGAGGGCATGTATGGTCTGGGTATTCAGCCCGAGCGTGCCGGTCCGCTGGCGATAACTTTTGCTTAGATGATGGGCTTGTAACAGGAAATCCGTCATATCGACCTCACGCAGGCGTCAGCCAGTCATAGCGCATGGGCTGCAACACTTTTTTGCCCTCAGCATCGGGCACGCAAGCGAGCAAGGCACGGGTATATGGATGCTGTGGCGCATCCAATACCTGGCTGACCGGGCCAGCTTCTACGATTTCACCTCTGAACATGACGATGACATCGTCGGCAATATCCGCGACCACACCGAAGTCATGGGTAATAAACAGCATCGCCATATTCAACCGTTGCTTGAGTTCGTCGAGCAAGCGTAGCACCTGTGCTTGCACGGTGACATCTAGTGCAGTTGTCGGCTCATCGGCAATCAGTAGGGCAGGTTGACAGGCAATGCTCATGGCTATCATGACACGCTGACGCTGCCCGCCTGAAAGTTCATCGGGATAACTGTTGGCGCGCGTGGGATCAATGCCCACTTGCGTTAGTAATTCAGCGACTTTTTGTTTAAGTGCGGTACCTTTAAGCGCTAAATGCGTTTGCAATGGCTCACCGATCTGAAAGCCGATGGTGAGTACCGGGTTTAACGAGGTCATGGGCTCCTGAAAAATCATGCCGATTTTTCGGCCACGGATGGCTTGCATTTCGCGCTCGCTTAATTGGCTGAGATCCTGGCCTTGAAACACCACGCGGCCTTGCATGCGCAATTGCGGGGAAAGCAGTTTCATGATGCTGAGCGCAGTGAGACTTTTGCCACTTCCAGACTCACCCACGATACAAGTAGTCTTGCCACGGGCGAGGCTGAGCGAGGCCTGTTTGACCAAATAGCGCACTGGCGCATTGGCCGGGTAAATATTGAGGTCCTGGATATTTAAGATTTCGCTCATGTTGATAGATCAATCACCAGATTCACAAAATTACGGATTTATCGCCATGCCAGCGACCGTTGTTGATATTTACCAGCCTTGCTATTTAGACCAGTCATCGTTCAAACAGAACACTGCCACCAATCAGCCCGCATTAACGATGGAGGCGACTTGATCAAAGCTGACACGTGCTTGCTCGCCTTGACCGAGCATGGGTTTTAAGGTCAGTTCGTCAACGGCTGCTTCATCATCCCCAAAAATGCCGGCAAAGCGCGCACCACTGCGGTCTGCCTTTTTCATTTGTGATTTGAAGCTACCGCCACCGGCGTGCAAGACCACCTTGAGTCCCATGCTACGCAGTCTTTCGGCCAGCGTAAAGGCTTTTTGTGACGCTAACTCGCCCACATTGACCAGGTAAATATCGGGTTGGTTCTGGGCGGTGAGACCATATTCCTGCATCAACAGGAATACACGTTCCAGACCAATGCCAAAGCCGCAAGCTGGCGTTTCGCTACCACCAATACGTTCTACCAGCGTGTCGTAGCGTCCGCCGCCGGCAATGGTGCCTTGCGCGCCAAGTTTGGTGGTCACCCATTCAAAGACCGTGCGGTTGTAATAGTCCAGACCACGCACCAGTCTGTGGTTAATGGTATAAGCAATGCCAGCCTGATCAAGCAGGGTGCACAATTGGGCAAAATGCTGCTTGGATGTTTCCCCCAGGCAATCCATCAGCTTGGGGGCCGCCTCACACATGGCCTGCATGCGTGGGTTTTTCGTATCCAGAATGCGCAGGGGATTGCTATGCAGACGACGTTTTGCGTCTTCATCCAGCAAGTCCATGTGTTGCTCAAAATAGGCAATCAAGGTTTGGCGATATTGCGCGCGCTCCTCGGCATCACCAATGCTATTTAACTGTAATTCAACGTCCGCAATGCCCAGCGCTTGCCACAGTCTGGCCAGCAATACGATTTGCTCGGCATCCACATCGGGCCCTTCAAAGCCAAAGGCTTCTACGCCGATTTGGTGAAACTGGCGCTGACGGCCTTTTTGTACGTTTTCATGACGGAACATGGGGCCCATATACCACAGGCGTTGCGGGCCATTGTAAGTGAGATTGTGTTCCACCACGGCACGTACGCAACCGGCCGTGCCTTCAGGGCGCAATGTCAGTTTGTCGCCATTGAGCTTGTCTTCCCAGGCGTACATTTCCTTTTCCACAATATCTGTATGCTCGCCTACGCTGCGCACAAACAACTCGGTCGGCTCGACCAATGGCATGCGGATATTATTGTAACCATACTGGCTCAAGATCTGGCGTGCCGTATCTTCAAGCTTGAACCACAAGGGCGTGGCTTCTGGCAGGATGTCGTAAAAACCTTTAATGGATTGAAATGTTTGACTCATCTTGTACGAATGGGGGAGGTGGATGGCTTATACGGCCACAATCGGGATCACGGGCACTTTGTTTGTGCGCAGTTTGCCACCTTCGGCATAATGCGTGCGCACATACTCATCCACGATCTGTTGAAACTCTTCAGCAATATGGTCGCCTTTAAGGGTGACGGTTTTTTCACCATCAACAAACACCGGCGCCACCGGCGTTTCGCCTGTGCCCGGCAGGCTAATGCCGATATTGGCTAATTTGGATTCGCCAGGGCCATTGACCACGCAGCCCATGACTGCCACATTGAGGGTTTCCACGCCGGGGTATTGGCTACGCCAGATTGGCATCTGATTGCGTAACCAGCTCTGGATTTGCATGGCCAGCTCCTGAAAATAGGTGCTGGTGGTCCGGCCGCAGCCAGGGCAGGCGGTCACCAAGGGCGTAAATGAGCGGATACCCATGGTTTGCAGAATTTCTTGGGCGACCACCACTTCTTTGGTGCGGGACTCATTCGGCTCGGGGGTCAGTGAGACGCGGATGGTGTCGCCTATGCCTTGCTGTAACAGAATCGCCAATGCGGCAGTGGAGGCAACAATGCCTTTGGAGCCCATGCCCGCTTCAGTCAGTCCCAAATGCAGGGGATAATCACAGCGTTGCGCCAGCGCCTGATAGACCAGTACCAGATCCTGCACGTTGCTGACCTTGCAAGAGATGATGATCTGATCGGGGTTTAAGCCTAAATCGACGGCTTGCTGGGCACTTTCGAGCGCGGATTGAATCAGGGCTTCGCGCATCAAGGCATCGGCCGAGAGCGGGTTGGCAGACTTGCCATTCTCATCCATCATTTGTGCCATTTTGGCTTGATCCAGGCTGCCCCAGTTCACGCCGATGCGGACGGCTTTTTTGTATTGGATGGCGGCTTCTATCATCGCCGCAAACTGTTCGTCACGCTTGCTGCCTTTGCCGACATTACCAGGGTTGATCCGATACTTGGCCAGTGCTTCGGCGCAATCCGGGTAAGCTTGCAACAGCTTGTGGCCGTTAAAGTGAAAGTCGCCCACCAGCGGCACAGAACACCCCATCGCATCCAGGCCTTTGCGGATGGTGGCGACTTGCGCGGCAGCTTCGGCGCTGTTGACGGTAATCCTGACCACTTCAGAGCCGGCCTGCCATAAGGCATAGACCTGCGCGATGGTGGCAGCCGCATCGGCGGTGTCGGTATTGGTCATGCTTTGCACGACCACAGGCGACACCTGTGTACCATATAAGCCACCGCCGACCGCAACGTGTCCGACCATGACCTGACGGGTATGTCTACGGGATATCATGATTATTTCAATTGAATACGCGCAACACGACCACGTGTGGCTTGGGTTAAATCGTAAGGCTGGTTATCAATGGTCAGTTGGGTGCCTGCGGCATGCCCGACCGTGATATTGACCGGTTTGTCTGTCACTACCTGACGTTCTGAGCCGGCCGGCAGTACCTCACTAAATAATTTTTTGCCTTGCATATCTTCAATGCGCACCCAGGAGTCTTCAGTCACTTTAAAGCTCAGATTTGCCTTTTGCGGATCCACGGCTTTGAGCGTGGTCGTTTCAAGCGACTGACCAGCCGCCGGTGTCGGGGTGCTAACGATGGTAGGCGTGCTGGCAACCGTATCAGCCGGGCTCGCTGGCGGCATGCCTGCGGCCGGTTGCATGGCTAGACTGGCTTCTGCGGGCGCCTCTGCCGAGGCTGTACTCGCAGTATTACCGGTTTCTACGGTCGCGCTATTGCTTGCTTCGGGGGCGGTCGCAGTTGCCGGAGGCGCTGGAATTTCGATTTGCTGCCCCGTTGTTTCACTGATTTCTTCCACATCCAATGCCAGTGAAGCATCTTTGAGTGTGTGCGGCTTGATATGGTTGATATAAAAATAGGCGGCAATCGCGGCTAATATCAAAAAGATCAGCAAGGTGAGCAAGCGTTGCGGACGCAAGACGCGCACCGGTTTATCAATCACCGAACGGCTGGCATTCGAGCGGACACTCAAGGGCAGCGGGGTCTTGTTAGGCACGATGCGTTGATAGGCCTCGATGATGGGCGCCACATCAATATTGAGCAACCGTGCGTAGTTACGGATAAAGCCGCGCACAATGCTTGGTTGTGGCAACTTATCAAAGTCATCCTGCTCAATGGCCTGGATTTGCTTGACGCCCAGGCGCAATTGGCCAGACACTTCATGGATACTCAAGCCCTGTGCCTCTCGTGCCGCTTTGAGGACATTGCCGCAGCCAGAACCATAAGCGATCGACGGGTTCACTGCTTGCTGCGGGATGCTTTCCAAGCCCATGGCGGCACCGTACTCTTCAGGCGCATCGGTAGGTATTGGATTGAGACTGCTAGTATCGTCAGGTGTGGTATCCATTAGCGAAGCTTCTGCGGCCGCTGCTTGCGCAACCGAAACTGCTGCAGGCGTTTGCTCCAGGCTCACCGCAGTGTCTGTTGTGGGCGCCTGGCTGGCTGCCGTCTGCGTGGTGGCAGCATTCTTGGGCCGACGGCCACGTCTGGGTTTTTCTGCCGGTGCAGGATTGACGTTGGTGGTATCTTCTGACGTCACGTGCATTTACTCCGTTTTCAGCAATTGTTTGGTTTCATTGGCATTCGGGAACAGTTTGTGCAGTTGCACACTGTAATAATTTGCATCATCGGCCAATTGTAAGGACCGGCAAATTCGGACTGCCAAAAAGAGGGACTCTGGTGTCGGGGCAACGTTCACACTATTTTGCACGGTGTTGAGTGCCAGTTGTGCCTCGCCGCGTGCAAATTGCAGGTTGGCCAATTGATAAGCACTGGCGTGGGCCAATGGGTCCACTTGCAGTGCCTGATAAAAGTACTGCTCAGCCTGTGTTTTTTGCTGGGCACGCAAGGCACAGACGCCGGCGTTATACAGCGCAATTTGCGGTGTTTTATACAACGGATTCTTCACCGCCAGCAAAAATTCTTTTTGTGAGGCATCGTATTGGCCTTGGTCGCACAAAAAACGGCCATAGTTGTTGTGTGACTCCGAGTTAGCTGGTTGCAGTTGAATCGCCCGCTTGAATGCGGCTTCTGCCCGTGCTTTTTCACCGAGGGCCGCATAGACCAGGCCTAAACCGTTGTAGGCCAGGGCATAGGTCGCGCTGCGTTCAAGCGCGGTATTAAACTCTTCAAGCGCCACATCGTAGCGTTTGAGACGGAAATATTCCGCGCCAAGTTCAGTATGCACGCGGGCAGATTCCATATCGCCGCTTTCGCGTCCGATAGGCTGCTGGTCATAAGGTTGAGCTTGAGCGTTGGAAGAAGGGTTTTGCGCACACCCTGACAGCCACAGTAACAAGGTCACTGCAGAGATGACCACGAAAGGCTTATACAAGGGGGCTGTCATCACTTACTGTTCCGGGTGTATCGCTATGGTTTTCTCGGTGCGGCGGGTTTTATCGAGCACTTTGCCTGCCAGTTGTCCGCAGGCCGCATCAATGTCGTCTCCGCGGGTTTTACGCACGGTGACCACAAAGCCTGCCTGCATTAACATATCACGAAACGCACGCACCTGCATGGGCTTGGACGTTCCGTAACCACTGTTAGGGAACGGGTTGAATGGGATCAGGTTAAATTTGCACGGAACATCGCGCACGATATTCATCAGTTGCTTGGCGTGTTCCAGGGTGTCATTGACGCCGTCCAGCATGACATATTCAAACGTCACGAAATCACGTGGTGCTTTGACTAGGTAGCGCTCGCAAGCGGCCATCAGATCTTTAATTGGATATTTTTTATTAATTGGGACGATCTCATCACGTAGCGCATCATTCGGCGCATGCAACGACACCGCCAAGGCGACGGGGCAGTCTTCCTTGAGTCTGTCCATCGCTGGCACCATGCCGCTGGTCGACAGGGTGACGCGGCGACGGCTTAAGCCATAAGCGCTGTCATCCAGCATGATTTGCATGGCCGTGACGACGTTGTCATAGTTGGCCAGTGGCTCACCCATGCCCATCATCACCACGTTGGAGATAATGCGCTCACCGGGTGGCAGCAAGTCATAGCCTGGCGCCTGGCGCAGGGCGTGATTGGCAATCCATAGTTGGCCGATAATTTCGGAGACGTTGAGATTGCGGTTGAAGCCCTGGCGACCGGTGCTGCAGAATGTGCATTCAAGTGCACAGCCTACCTGGCTGGAGATACACAGCGTGCCGCGGTCATCTTCAGGGATAAAGACGGTTTCCACACTGTTAGACGTGCCGTCTCTTAAGTTATTAGTGCCGATCAGCCATTTGCGGGTGCCATCATCTGACACTTGTTCCAACTGCACGTCTGGCAGCGCAAATTCGGTTTCCTGACGCAGTTTTTCGCGCAGGGTTTTGGCAATATCGGTCATCTGGTCGAGGTCAAGCACCCCGAAATGATGCATCCAGCGCATCAATTGTTTGGCGCGAAAAGGCTTCTCGCCGAGACTGGTGAAGTACTCGGCGAGTTGCGATTGGTTAAAATTCAGTAAGTTAACCAAGTGTATTCCTAGTTCGGTATCAATGTGATCGTCTTTAAGTGACGAAGGGTTAGATTAACCGAAGAAGTATTTGATTTCGATGGCCGCATTTTCCAAAGAGTCGGAACCGTGCACGGCGTTAGCATCAATGCTTTCAGCGAAGTCAGCACGAATGGTGCCAGGGGCTGCGTCTTTAGGGTTAGTTGCACCCATCAGTTCACGGTTTTTCAATACCGCGTTTTCGCCTTCCAAAGCCTGGATCATCACTGGACCGGAGATCATGAATTTAACCAGGTCGTTGAAGAAAGGACGCTCTTTGTGTACAGCGTAGAAGCCTTCAGCTTCAGCTTGAGTCAGGTGGGTCATTTTAGCTGCAACAACTTTCAAACCGGCGTTTTCAAAACGGGTGTAGATTTGACCAATCACGTTTTTTGCAACGGCGTCTGGTTTGATGATGCTGAGTGTACGCTCTAAAGCCATGAGAACTCCAAATAAAGTAATGAACAAGAAAAACAAACGACTATTCTACTATTTTTACTGTGATTGATAAACCTTAGATACGGATGACAGGCTTTTATTGCGTTAAATAGCAGGCATTCATTGCTTTATTTTTTTTATCTATTGTCAGCAGATGTTTTATGATGTGATGGTTTCCCACGGTCAGGTGGATATTCAGGATTGAATACATAAAGATCAAAACGAGAGACTATAAAGCCATGACAAATCAACAAAACAGTATGCATGCATGCCCGGCTTGTGGCTTGCTATGTGACGACATTTCGGGGGAGGCCATTGCCAAACAGCAGTTTTCGTGTGGCAAAGCCGCAAAGTTCTATGCTCGAACGAGTAATGGTGCGCAACCTCGGGTGGCGGGGCAACCCGTGTCGCTGACCCAGGCCGTACATACCGCCGTCGAACTGCTCAAGCAAGCCAAAACGCCATTGATCGCCGGCAGCAGTACCGATGTCCACGGTGCGCGTGCTCTGGTCAGCCTTTCGCATCATACGCATGCGTCGATGACGCATCTCAATGCCAGCAGCACGCTGCGCAACATGCAGGTATTACAGCATCGCGGCTGGCAGACCACCACCTTGACCGAAGTACGCAACCGCGCAGATGTCATCCTGATGATAGGCACTGATGTGGTGAGCCACAATACCCGTTTTTTCGAGCGCGTGGTGTGGGTGCCTGAGGCCATGTTTACCGCGCCTGCCGCCCGCAAGATCATCTACCTGGGCGGCGATGACCTGAATACCAAGCCTGGCGTCTCTCCCGATGGACGCGCACCTGAAGTGATCCCTTGTGCAAGCGAACAATTGCCGGAAGTGGTTGCCACGCTGCGTGCGTTGGTCATGGATAAGCCTGTGACGGTGGACAAGGTGGCCGGCGTCGATGTGAGCCGTTTGAGAAACGTGGCTGAGACCCTGAAGGCAGCCAAGTACGCCACTTTGGTGTGGGTGTCCAAAGACCTGCATTATGCGCATGCCGAATTAACCATTGAAAATATCACTGAAACCGTGGTCGCCTTGAACCAGAAGAGCCGCGCCATGGGTTTGTCGCTTGGCGGCAGTGATGGCGATACCAGCGTCAACTACGCACATACCTGGCTCAATGGCGTGATTATTGATACACCAGACTGGGAAAGCCATGACGCGGTGGTATGGGTGAATAGTTACAGTCCGGATGCGATGCCGCCTGCAGGCACTCACCCTGTGATTGTGCTCGGTGCTGCTGACAGCCAATTTGACGAGACGCCAGCAGTGTTTATCCCCGTTGCGACGCCAGGGCTGGACTGCAATGGCCAGCAATTCCGTGTGGATGGCTCGGTTACCTTGCCGCTCAGCGCAGCCAAGCCTTCTGACCTGCCCACCTTGTCACAAGTGATCGCCATGATAGAAACAGAACTTAAAGGAGTGGCGGCATGATTACCGTACTCAAGAACGCTAAAGTGATTGACCCCGCGCACGGCAAGGATGGCGTGGTGCAGGATATTTATATCCGTGATGGCCGCATTATTGCCAAACCGGCCGACAGTGAAAAAATTGCGCAGGTGTACGACCTGAATGGCAAGATCGTGATGGCCGGGGCGATTGATATGCATAGCCATATCGGTGGCGGCAAGGTCAATATTGCGCGCATGCTGTTGCCTGAATACCAAGCCATGCGCAAGCTGGAGGAGCCTGAAGCTCACATCTGCGGCGCCAACTGCAGCCACCATGCGACACCGAATACCACCGATACCGGCATGCGCTATATCGAGATGGGCTATACCGCTGCCTTTGAGCCGGCCGTGCTCGCCGTGAATGCGCGTCAGGCGCATATGGAAATGGGTGACACGCCGATGATTGATAAAGGCGGCTACGCCATGCTGGGTAACGATGATTACCTGCTGCGTTTGCTGAGCCAGAATGCTGACCAGAAAACCATTAATGACTATGTGGCGTGGACTCTGCATGCGACGCAAACCATAGGCATCAAAGTGGTCAATCCGGGCGGCATTTCCGCGTTTAAATTCAATGAGCGCCGCCAGGACCTGGATCAACTGCACAGTTATTACAACATCACGCCGCGCCGCATTTTGCAGGCCTTAAGCCGTGCCGTAAATGAGATAGGTATTGCCAAACCTTTGCATGTGCACTGTAATAACCTGGGCGTGGCTGGTAACTTTCAGACCACGCTGGATACCATGGGCGCCAGCGATGGCATCCCCATGCATTTGACCCATATCCAGTTTCACAGTTATGGCACTGAGGGCGACAAGAAATTTTCTTCTGCCGCCGCCAATATCGCCGAAGCGATCAACAACAACAAGCATATCACTGCCGATGTTGGCCAGATCCTGTTTGGCCAGACCGTGACCGCGTCTGGCGACAACATGATGCAGCACTTAAACGCCAAAGTGGCCAATCCGAAAAAATCGGTGATCATGGACATTGAATGCGACGCAGGTTGTGGCGTGGTGCCGTTCAAATACCGCGACCAGAACTATGTCAACGCCTTGCAATGGGCGATTGGCCTCGAGGTATTCCTCAGTGTGGATGACCCCTGGCGCATTTTCCTGACTACAGATCACCCGAACGGTGCGCCGTTCACCAGCTATCCGCATTTGATCCGTTTGCTCATGGATAAAACCTTCCGTAATGATGCGTTTGACAAGCTCAACCTCGATGCGCAAGCCATGAGTAACCTGAAATCATTGGAACGCGAATATAGCTTGTATGAAATCGCCACCATGACCCGCTCAGCCCCGGCCAAGTTGATTGGCCTGCAAGACCGTGGCCATTTGGGTGTGGGCGCTGCGGCTGATATTACTGTCTATACCGATCAGGCTGACAAGGAGGCCATGTTCGCCAAGCCAGACCTGGTGTTTAAAGACGGTGAGCTGGTAGTGAAAGAGGGCAAAGTGGTCAAGGTGGTGTGGGGCGCAACACATACCGCCAAACCAGCCTTTGATCTGGGTGTGGAAAAAGACATCAAGCAGTATTTTGACCGCTACCACACCATGCAAATGCATAACTTTAAAATTTCGGATGACCAGATTGCGGAAGATGGCCGCAACCATGTCATTAACCATAGCCAGGGGTGAATATGCAGTTAAATGGCGTAGACATAGACGATACCTTTGCTGAAGCATTTAATATGCGCGGCACGCGTATCCTGATTACGGCGCAAAATTTGCGCTGGGCATATAACGCCGCCAATGCCATGACGGGTTTTGCCACCAGTGTGATTGGCTGTGGCGTCGAGGCGGGCATAGAGCGGGAGTTGTCCGAGGATGAAACCCCGGACGGTCGTCCGGGCGTTAGTGTGCTCATGTTTGCCATGGGCAGCAAAGTGCTTATGCAACAACTCGAAACGCGCATGGGCCAATGTATTCTCACTTGCCCAACCGCGGCCGCCTTTGCCGGGATTGAGTCAGAAGACATGATTAGTCTCGGTAAACATTTGCGCTTTTTTGGCGATGGTTATCAGGTGTCCAAACAAATCCCCGATGCCACGGGCAAGCTTAAGCGCTACTGGCGTATTCCGGTGATGGATGGCGAGTTTTTAACCGAAGAAACCACGGGTATGGTACGTGCCATTGGTGGCGGTAACTTTCTGGTCTTGGGGGCCAGCCAGGCACAAGTGCTGACGGCCTGTGAAGCTGCCATTGATGCCATGCGCAAACTGCCCAATGTCATTATGCCTTTCCCGGGCGGGGTGGTGCGCTCTGGTTCCAAGGTGGGCAGCAAGTACCCCAAAATGTTTGCCAGTACCAACGATGCATTCTGCCCAACCCTTAAAGGCGTGGTTAAGAGCGAGCTCGATCCACGGGTGGAAAGCGTGATGGAAATTGTGGTCAATGGCCTGACTTTTGAAGATATTGCTGTTTCGATGAAAGCTGGGATTGAAGCGGCCTGTAGCCTGGGTAAAGACAATGGCATCTTGCGTATTTCTGCCGGTAACTACGGCGGCAAGCTGGGCCAGCATCACTTTAAACTGCGTCCAATTTTAAGCGGGGAGGTGACCGCATGAGCCATATCGTATTAACCGCCAAGCCAATCTCGCGCACGGTCGATTGCCGTGCCTTATTGCCGCTGGCTTTGCAAGGCAAAACCGAGACCGAGATCGGCGCCATCAAACTGGCGGCCAATTTGTCTGTTGCCGACGCGTTTGAGGTGAGCGTGGACGCAGCCACAGAGGCAACTAAGCTGACTTTTAAAAACACAACTTCTTCGCACCAATACATCGGCTTCGGCATGACGGCTGGCCAGCTATTGGTTGAGGGGGATGCGGGTGACTTTTTAGGGGCGCAACTGCAAAACGGTATTCTGATTTGTAAAGGCAACGCTGGCGCACGTGCCGGTGACCGGATGCGTCGCGGCATGCTGTTGATTGAAGGCAATGCCGGTGACTATTGCGGCTCGGACATGATGGCGGGGACGCTGGGCGTACTGGGCAGCACAGGTGTCTATCTTGGTTACGGTATGAAACGCGGGACTTTATTATTGGCACAATCGCCAGCGCCGCAGGCGACCTGGATAGACTGTGGTTTGCACAAGCTGCCTTTCCTCAATATTCTGTATAAATCATTTAAGTTGCTGGATAGCCGCTTTGCGCTAATCAGCAGTCAGCGCGTACAACGCTGGATGGGGGATATGGGTGGCCTCGGTAAAGCTGAGATACTGGTGATTCAGCCTTAAAGCCAATCAGTGTGCGTATGAAAACGGGCCGCGTGCCCGTTTTTCTTTTTGCATCAGTAGGTTAGAGTGGTAAAATCGCGCTTTTGCAATCAAGCCAGATTTCTCATGAGCCAATATCTCACCGCTGCCCTCTATAAATTTGTCACGCTGGATAATTACAAAGACCTGCAACAACCGATTTTAGAGACCTGCCAGCAACACCAGATTAAAGGCACCTTGCTGTTGGCGCATGAAGGCATTAATGGCACCATTGCCGGCAAGCCGGAAGATATCCGCGCCGTGCTCACCTACTTGCGCCAAGATCCGCGACTGGCCGATCTCGAGCACAAAGAATCCTGGGCCGATTCTCACCCGTTTTACCGCATGAAGGTCAAACTTAAAAAAGAAATCGTCACCATGGGCGTGCCAGAGGTGGATCCCAATCTGGTCGTGGGCACCTATGTTAAGCCCGAAGACTGGAACGCCATTATTTCAGACCCGGACGTCATTGTGCTGGATACGCGCAATGACTATGAAGTACATATTGGCACCTTTAAAGGCGCGGTGGACCCGAAGACCACCACCTTCCGCGAGTTTCCCAAATATGTTGCCGAAAACCTGGATAAAACCAAGCACAAAAAAGTCGCCATGTTCTGTACCGGTGGCATTCGCTGCGAAAAAGCCTCTTCTTTCATGAAGCAACAAGGGTTTGAAGAGGTGTATCACCTGCAAGGCGGCATCCTTAAATATCTGGAAACCGTGCCCAAAGAGCAAAGCCTGTGGGAAGGCGAGTGTTTTGTCTTTGACCAGCGCGTAGCGGTCAAGCACGGCCTGGAAGTAGGGGATCATGACCAGTGTTATGCCTGCCGCATGCCACTCACCGCAGAAGAAATGCAAAGTGAGCAATATGAAGCCGGTATTTCTTGCCCTTATTGCTACGAAAAATTGACCGCAGAAAAGAAAGAGTCTTTGCGTGAGCGTCAAAAGCAGGTGAAGCTGGCCAGATTGCGCGGCCAAAATCACATCGGCGACAGTCAATAACCCTTTGATCAGCGCGCTTGCACTGATGGCATAAACTTAGTAGTGTTACAAAAAATTTAATTTTATGAATTGACATAAAAGCAAATTGACATGTCATTCATCTATGCTCTTTGCCTAGGGGGGTGTGATGAAATGCCCAGTAATACTTGCTAATGAACCGCAAAGGTTGCAAGCGCTATTTGACCATGGCCTGCATCAGCCAGAAGTCATTGCCAATCTGGAGCCGGTAGTAGACATTGCGGCACGCATGTTTCGCATGCCGATTGCGGCCGTCAATATGATAGGTAGCGACCATGTGTTTTTCGCCGCCGCCGTCGGTGCTGGCGAAATGGATATGCGCCGTGATGTTTCTTTTTGTGCCCATGCCATCAACGAAAACCAGGTCATGGTCGTCCCAGATGCCTTGCTGGATGAGCGCTTTCATGACAATCCACTGGTCACGGGTGAGGCGAATATTCGTTTTTATGCCGGGGTCAGGTTGCTTTCACCAGAAGGCCTCCCCTTAGGCGCCCTGTGTATTGTCGACCACCAACCTCATTTTGACTTTTCTTTAGAAGACCAGGCCAGATTGCGGGCGCTGGCGCAAATGGTATCTGACCGGCTTGAATTACGCCGCATTGAAATTTCAGCCAGCCGTACCCGGCCACACTTTGAAGAATATGCGGCGCATGCTGCGACTCCTATCGTCTGGTTTAATGCCGCCAAGCAGATCATTGCCTGGAATCAGGCCGCGGCCGAGATGTTTGGTTACCGTCTCATCGAGGGTGAGGGCCACCCACTGCAAACATTGTTTTCCAGCTCGGATGCTGCGCTTTTACAAGAGAAAATAGACACCATTTTGCAGTCTCGGTCACTAGACCGTGTGGCGAGTTCGTGTGAGCTCACTGGGCTTCATAAAGAGGGAACGAGCTTTCTGGTCAATCTATCGCTATTTTCCTGGCAAGCTGAAGGCCAGCTGCAATTCGAAGCCGTGCTCAAGCCCGTGCCAGCCACTGCAGTCGCGCTGCAAGCGGAAAGCAAGCAGTCGTTGCTCGATACACTCACTGGCCTGTATAACCGGGTCCGCTTTTACCGCTTTGTTGAAGAAACACTCAGCCAGCCACATGCTGCCGCGGTGTTTATGATAGATCTGGATGGTTTTAAAGATATCAATGACACCATGGGGGGGACCGTTGGCGATGCTGTATTGAGAGAAATCGCGCAACGGTTATTACGGATTGTCCCTGCGCATGGTCTGGTGGCGCGTATGGGTGGGGATGAGTTTGCGGTCGTCGTGCCCGGCCTGCAAGTGCCAACTGACGCCACTCAGCTTGCGCAGCAACTGATTGATGGTATTGAGCAACCGATGCAAATGCAAGGCCAGTCTGTGAGGGTGATTGCCAGTTGCGGGATTGCGCTTTCGCCCTTGCATACGCTTGAAGCCTTAGAGTTAGTCAGCAATGCCGACCTTGCTTTATTCAAGGCCAAGGCACAAGGACGTGGCCGCGCTTGTTTGTTTGTGCCTGAGTTGCGCCAGGCCGCGGTATCGCGCCGCCAACATGCACTTGAATTGCATCGTGCTGTCGATGAAGGCGAGTTTTTGTTGTATTACCAGCCTCAAGTGAACCTGCAAACTGGCCTCATCACTGGCGCCGAGGCCTTGATCCGCTGGAACCATCCACTACGCGGCCTTCTGCCGCCTATTACTTTTTTATCCGCACTAGAGAGCGGACCACTGGCCGCCACGGTGGGCAGCTGGGTACTTGATGAAGCCTTTAGCCAGTTGGCTTTTTGGCGTCGCCAAGGTGCCGGGCATTTGCGGGTAGGGGTGAATTTATTTAGCGCGCAGTTTCATACCGGCGAGTTGGTCGATGAGGTGATGCTGGTGTTGGCAAAACATGGCCTACCCGCGCAAGCGCTGGAACTCGAAATCACCGAAAATATCGCGCTGGATCAAGATGAGATTGTGTTAGCCACGCTACGCAAACTCAAGCAGCACGGCGTCGGTATTGCCTTTGACGATTTTGGGACCGGTTACGCCTCGCTCAGCCTGCTCAAGACTTATCCCCTCACACGCATTAAAATCGACCGCACCTTTGTCAATGGTATGCTGCAACACAAAGAAGACGACTCCGTGGTGTGCGCTACCCTCGATATCGCCCATGGCTTTGATTTACAGTCGATTGCCGAAGGCATAGAAACGGCAGAGCAATATCAATACCTTAAAAGCAAACAATGCGAAGAAGGGCAGGGGTATTTGTTTGGCAAACCCATGCCTGCTGATAAATTTTCCCAATTAATCGGCTGTGAAAATCTCTCGATGATAAAGCAAACACCTTAGCGAGACTTGATTACACAATTGGTTTGATCACATCAAGTGGACTGGTCACGCTCCGTCCGCCAGTGTTGACCAGTTGCGCATAGACTTTAGTGTTTGCCTCATTGGCATGACCCAACAAGCGCTGCACGGTCTGCAAGTCATGGCCACCTTCCAGCAAGTGTGTGGCAAAGCTGTGCCTCAGTGTATTCGGCGTCACGGCTTTTTTAATGCCTAATTGCTTGGCCACATTTTTCACCGCCCGCTGTATTGGTTTTTCATCCGCATGGTGGCGGTAAACTCCGCCTGATTGCTGCGCAACCGATAAGCGGCTGGAGGGGAACACATATTGCCACTGCCAATCCTTACCAGTATTGGGGTAGCGTTTAGCCAATCCCTCAGGCATCCAGACTTCCCCTAAACCTTTACTTAAGTCCTCGGCATGTAATGCCTCAATAGACGCCAAATGTGTTTTTAAAGGATGTACCAACGTTCCTGGTAATAATGTCGTACGGTTTTTATAACCTTGCGGGTCGCGAACCAAAATTTCCTGCCGATCAAAATCAATATCCGCCACCCGCAAGCGCAAGCACTCCATCACCCGCAAGCCGCTACCGTATAACAAGCTCACCATCAACCACATCGTCCCCTCTAATCCAGAAAGCACTGCCTGTATCTCCTGCTTGCTCAATACCACAGGCAAGTCTTTCTTTGCCGGTAGCTTGGTCAAGTTTTCAAGTTTTGGGAGATTCCGCTCCAACACCTCATCATACAAAAACAGCAGGGCGCTTTTCGCCTGACTTTGAGTGCTAGCCGCCACCTTTTTCTCTACCGCCAGATGGTTCAAAAACGCCTCAATTTCAGCCGTGCCCATGTCTCTGGGGTGGCGCTTGTCATGAAACAAAATAAAGCGTTTAATCCACTGTATATAAGCTTCTTCAGTGCGCTTGCTGTAATTTTGTGAACGTAATCGCTCTACAATTAAAGGAAACAACTTTGGGGCCGGTTTTACCTCAGATGTGTTTTCCATACTGCATCCTTTTTTCAAGGTGTAATAAAAAGAAACTAAGTATTTATTTAATTATGATAAATCATTTTATTAAATTTATAGCCCCTGTTCTAAATAAAAAATTATGTTCGTTTTTGGGGTCTAATTAGCGTTAGGCGCTTGAATTCAGAACCATGGCAACACAGAAGCTCACACTGGTAGAAAACGCGCTCGACAGCCTTGAGCATGCGATTTCGCATCTCAACGCGATGCCTAAGGCACCAACAGCTGGAACATTCAAGCGTATCATCCTGGACCTCTCGCACGTGGCTGAACTTCTGTTCAAAGAACGTCTACGCCAGATTCACCCCGCATTTATTCTGTCTGACGTTGATAAGTACCCCGCGGCCACGGCTCACACTGTGACTGCGGCGGATGCATTGCGCCGCCTCCAAAGGATTGGAGAGGTTGAATTTACTGACGCAGACCAAAGCGCATTAAAAACCATCAGAGAGAAAAGAAACGAAATTGAGCATTACGAGTTCTCGATCGACGCAACTGAGGCAAAAGTCGTCATTGGAAGCGTGCTCGCGTTTATCTTTCGCTTCGCCACAGATGAAGTAGGGCTCGATTGGGCCGGACGCAGGATTGAAGATCCAGCGTGGAAGCGTCTCAATGAGTATGCTGAGTTCTATGAAATCGAAAAGTCTCGCGTTTTAGATGCGCTAAACGGCAGCGGCATTCCTACGATGGAATGCCCGATGTGCGGCAATGAAACATTCGACATGGAGGCAGAGGTTTGCGTACTGTGCGGCCACAGCGAGCCTGTGCTGCAATGCAAATCATGCAAGTCAGGCTACTTCTACTCGAATGTTGAGTACGAGGATACAGAGCTTTGCCCTAAATGCGAATGGGAGAACGGCTATGCAGCAGCCTATTGCGAGAAATACTAGTAATAACGTGCCGCGCCTAACTGGTCGGTCAAGCGGACGCCAACAAAGGCCATGCCTTCGGCATTTTCATGGCCTTTGTTTGTGCCCTACGCACCTGCGGTGCCGCTTACCTTGGGCGTTAGGCCTCTAGGAGCAGAGATGGAGCATGCAAGAAGCATCTACAAAGATAGAGTCTTAAGGATCTTAGCGAACTTTCAACTCTTAGAGTTGGCGCTAAAAATCTATATTGGCAAGTCTTACGAATTTATCAACTATCTTGTCGAAGGGCGCGTCCATTATGATTTTTCCATTACTGATGTTGAAAACTATCCATTGGAGCGACTCCTCAGCGTTTTTGGAAAACTTAATGGAAATCAAGAGCTTCAAAAGCGCCTAAACAAGCTTAAGTCCGAGAGAAACTATGTTGCGCATCAGGCGCTGCTCGTAACCATTGGCAACAATCTCAATACGGATACGCTTCACGAAAAGGCTCGAGACTTCTTCTACCTAGAGGATGAACTAATGGAATGTTTAAAACTTCTAACTGACGAAGGAACGAGTCTCCTTGCCCGGTTCGCTCGAGGCGCCGTGGAGAGTCAAAGCACGAAGAACATGGGTCTGGACGATACAGAAAAGGATTTGTCCGCATGAGTGGTCTTGCACCTGTCATCAGCCTAACCAGTCGGTCAAGCCGGCGCCCACCAGCTCCGCTTGTGGGTGCCCTCCGTGCTTCGCACTCCGGCGCGGCTTACCGCGGGCGTTAGAGCTAAACCAACATGAGCCGCATCGGAAAAATTCTCTGCTTAATTTATGCATTAATAATTATTGGGTGCTTTGCAGTTGCTTACTCAGCTGACGGTGACTTCAAAGGACAGTACGTTCTTTACAGTTACCCTTAGCACTTCAAATGGCGGGCATTAACGCAATTGGCCTATCGCCACAATTACAAAACCTTTCATGGGTTGGGGCTTATGTTCTTTTGGGGCTTCCTACATTCTTGTTCTTATATTTCGTCGGTTGGGTTATTGATCGTCGTAGCTCTACCCCATCATTCAACAGGGACGCGCTAAAGCGCGCCCGTTAATTCAAACTACAAGGGCTTCCCCATTTTTATCAATAGTCATCTGCAAGATTTTTGTGTATTTGAATTTTTCAGCCCATAAATATCATTTGCTGTAACCAGTGTTAAGCGAGAGGCTGAAGGACTGCCGTACTACACGGTCTTATTGGGCAATATTGGCCCGAACCCTGATGAAAGACGCGCGTCGGGGCCTCATTCGTTAGTCGGGAATTATCATGCTCCCCTAGAATTAATCAGGCTCCCCGGCGCGGGCTCAACCCGCTACACATCAAGGCCTGGCAGTTCAGCTGCGATTCTGAACAGCTACCCGTTTGCTCTATTAATTAAAAATTAGTAAAGTCCCTTACAATCACTTGTGAAACCAACACAACAATTATTGAGCACCTAAATATGAATCTGCCCGTAAAAACAAAACAATATATTGCCTTTGTCTCATTTTCTTTTTGGATCATGGCAATTTCAGGCTGCACTTCCCAGTCTTGGTATGAGGGTGTCAAGCGTGGCGCTGAGAACAATTGCCGCAATCAACCCCCGAGTGAGGTTGACCGTTGTTTAGAGAATTTGAACAAGAAAACCTATGAAGAGTATGAAAAAGAGCGCTCTAATCAAAAATAGCTGGCTTGTCGCAGCGCTCCGGTTAGGTCCTGTCTAAGGGCGCCGTGGGTACACGTTAGAGTCCAGACTTTCTTTCCAAAACGCTATGAAGCTGTTCGTTAATTTGATGCGCCGGTTGGTAATGTGGCCGTTTCGGAGGAGAGATTTTTCAGCCATTGCCAATATCGGGCCTCAAGAGTTTGACTGTGTTTTGCCCCAGCTTGAGCAGATGGGCTGGAAAATTTATGCGCGTTACGGTGGCTTTGATGCTGGCATTGATTACGACTGCATCCGCTTAAAACGGGCTGGCATAAAGCTTAAATGCGAGTGGGATCCCTGTGATGAATGGCGCATTGGGGGGCCGGTAGAGGTCATAAAAGCAATTGCAAGTCAGTTTGATCTTGTCGCAATATCTGAGTAAGGGGCCTATGGCGATTTCAACGGTTCAAGCGATCAAGTTGGCGATTGTGAGTGTCACGGGCCTTTCAAAAGACGCATTGCATATTTACGTTGGGTTGATGGTATTTTTTGCTGCGATGCGCATTTTTCGCAGGCAGGGGCATCGTTTTATGCCCTTGCTCGCTGTGTTTATCGTCGCCTGCTGCGGTGAGGTGTTAGATATGCGGGATGACCTGCATAGCTTGGGATATTGGCGCTGGGATGCCAGTTTGCATGATGTGATCAATACGCTCTTTTGGCCATTTGTGATTGCGCTGTTAATGCGCAAAGGTTGGTTATTTAAACCGCAACCTTAGTTTGAAACTTACGCGGGTTTGATCGTGAGTTCGCAAAATCCCTGCTGGACGCGTGCAAGTATAGCCTTTACCATGAGCATCAATGTATTGCGTTAAGGCAGAAAGGATACACGTGGCCATTCAGTTTTTACCCATTCTTAAAGCCGTCGCTCCTTATCTGGCACAGGTGGCAACGGCGGCCATTCCGGCGTTTACCGCCAAGCCTGAGGCGGAAAAGGTTGATCCTGTATTGACCAAGCAGATTGAGGAATTACAGACAGCGACTGTGCAGAATGCCGAGTCTATCCATTTGCTGGCAGAAAAAATGCAGCAGGCGATCCTCGCTCTGGAAGACGCCGCTGAGGAGGCTAGAACACAGGTGGCGACATACAAGACCATGTTGTTTTTGTCGTTGGGGTTATCTGCGACAACAACGATCGCGATGATCTATTTACTGGTTAGATAGCGAAAGGGGCTGAAATGTCAACTCTGCAGGTCACTGAAATTAAGGCGTTTGTGCCGAGCAAAGACTTTGCGTTATCCAAGCAGTTTTATCTTGATTTAGGCTTCAAGATGGCCTCAGAGGGTGGCGGGGTTGCTTATTTTCACTTTGAGCATGTGAGTTTTTTGTTGCAGGATTTTTGTGCAGAAAACTTGGCAGAAAACTTTATGATGCATTTGCTGGTCCCGGATGTGGATGCCTGGTGGCAGCAGATTGAGCAAACGGGCATCGTACAAAAATATGGCATCAAGCTCTGGCCGATTCAGTTGCAGCCATGGGGGATGCGCGATTTTTGTCTGACAGATCCTTCCGGCGTGTTGTGGCGCATCGGCCAGAATGTGGATTAGGTCGCTTTAAGTTTATATAGGACGGGGAGGGTGTAAATGACGGGCGATTGGTTTTTCTGGGCGGCGCTGTCGGCCTGTTTTGCCGCCTTAACGGCGATTTTTGCCAAGGTCGGTATTCAGGGCATAGACTCAGACTTTGCAACATTGATTCGTACCGTGCTGATTACGCTGGTGCTGGCGCCCTTTGTCTGGCTGGCAGGTAAGTGGAGTAATCCCTTGAGTTTGCCGGGACGTGCCTGGCTGTTTTTGAGCTTGTCAGCGCTGGCGACGGGCGCTTCCTGGCTGTGTTACTTCCGTGCCCTGCAATTGGGTGATGCGTCGAAAGTGGCACCGGTGGATAAATTCAGTCTGGTGCTGGTTGCATTATTTGCCTGTCTGTTTTTGGGTGAGCGCTTGTCTTTGCGCGAGTGGTTGGGCTTGGCACTGGTTGCCGCAGGCGTGTTGCTGCTGGCCTTGAAGCGTTAGTTTTACCCAGGGCTGATAGCCCCAAATGGCTATTGCTTGCGCTGTGAATTTATTGATAAATGCATGCGGTGATCACGGCGAATGAAGCTTTTTTATGCTTGATGACGTGATGCCTAGCCAACAAACCAGCGTTGAAAGTATTCAGCATGCCATCTTCACTGTCCTTTTACCGTGCTTTTGCCGTCACCCTGGCCTTGTGGCTGGCTGGATGTTGTACGCCAAAGCCGACCAGCATTACCCAGCCTATCCCCCTCAAATCTGCCGCGGAATCTAGCGTGGCTTTGCATGTCATTGGCGTTTACCAAGGCACATTGCCACCAGAGGCAGACCAGCGACCCTGGTGGGCGCAATGTCAGGCAGCCAGGGCGGCAGCGGGCAAGTTGGGGCCACTTGTGCCAGGTGAATGCGATGCGTTTTTACTGGCGGGTCGTGATCAGCGCACAGTCACTGTAAATATCACTGACGATAGCAAACCCATGATTCTGGGCCTGATGGCTTATGAGCCTGTCACCTGGCATATTCAGCTGGCGCCGGGCGTGGTGATTCAGAAAGTCATCCTGGGGGCTTATCACACGCAACGTATCGTCGGGCTGGATGAGGCGCAGGTGGACGTATACAGCTATGACAATATTGCTTGCCCGCGCTGCATTCAAAAAGGGCACGCGCTTTATTCCTACGAACATGTCCCACTGGAAATGGAGTTAGTGGCAGGCATGCGGGCGACTTCGTTTCAGGGCAATTATACGGGCGGCAGTTACCAGATTTTTAAAGGCATGCAGTAGTCTATCCGTGTAGTCCACTTTACAATGCTGGCTTTAAGTATTTGGGATTGGGTGACGCTGTGTTGCGAGGTTTAATTTACGGGTTAACCATTTTGCATTTAGGTCCAGGCTTTGCCTTTGCCGTGGTTGCATTTGGGTGCGATGCGTCTTTTGCCGCCTTGCAAGGGGTTTGCCAGCAGGACGCATTTGCCGCCTTTATTCAGCTCACCTTGATCGCTTGGGGCGTACTGATCGCCGGACTATTGCTTAAAATTTATATCACAAATTACTTTAATAAAAATAAATAATATATTGTTTAAAAATAACTTTTAATTTTATTTTTAAACTTTTTTAGCAAAGGCTACTCGAAAAAATAAACTAATAGGGAGCCTTCATTGCATTATTCACTCACAAGCGCGTGCCGTGCCTCGCGCGTATCTTTGATTCATGTTGTCTTTGTTTTGCTGTTGTCCGGGTGGTTGGGCCAGGTGCAGGCAGACGATGCGACAGTGCCCAAGTTATTGCTCTCTGGCAGTGATGCTGCCCAAGCCGACAAAGAGGCAAAGCAGGAGCCGGAGACACCAAAGATTGTGTCCGTGTTTGGAACGCAAGCCCTCAAAGAGTATAAATTACCATTTGAGGATCAGTACCCGACGGGCCCGTTTGAGCGCCTGGATAAAAAACTATTCCTGTTTATCAGCAAGTGTGGCGAGGTTTATTTTGTTCGCCAGAATGAAACCATGGAGCTGGTGAAGCCGGGCAAGCCGCTGGCGAAGTTTATTCCGGGTGAAGAAACTTCTGCCGATGAAAGTAGCAGTAAATCGCTGGTGTATTGCCGTGAACTGTCAGGTGTTAAGGATTCATTGCTGGTGGGTAAGACACTGTATGTGGCTTATACCGCCTGGGATCAGGCCAATAACGGCGTGCGGCTGGCTGTCAGCGAATTTGAGGTCGACGTAGAGAACAGCGAAGTCAGTTTTAACCGCGAAATTTATATTAGCCGGCCGGCGATGAAAGAGCCGATACTCGGGCATCAGGTGGGTGGCAAACTGGCGCTGGGCGAAAACGAGCGGACCTTGTACCTGAGCATAGGCGATTTTTCCAAACCCGACCGTGTGCAGGACAAGACCACCTCGGTTGGCAAAGTGATTCGTATAGACTTGCAGCGCTTGAATGCAGAGGTGTATGCCAGTGGTTTCCGCTCCCCCTCTGGCGGCTTATATTTTGACCGCGACAGTAACGAGTTATGGTTGACGGATCACGGCCCCAGGGGCGGCGACGAGATCAACCTGATCAAACGCGGCAAAAATTATGGCTGGCCGATTGTCAGTTATGGCACTATTTACGAGCGCGACGGTATGAGTGGCTATTATGGCAACAAGTTTAATAGCCACGAAGGCTACGAAAAACCGGCCATGACGTTTGTGCCTTCCATCGGCATCGGCCCGCTAGTGAAGTATCCGGCCACTGGCCGCAATGATTTTTGGGACCATGATTTGTTTGTGGCTGGCATGGGTAATACTACGCTGTATCGCGTGCGCAAAGAGGGCACGACCCTGGTGTATGCCGAACCTGTGTTAAGTGGATACCGGATTCGTGCCATCCAAATTGACCAGAATGGGACGTTTTATCTTAAAACCGACCACAATCAATTACTGATTTCCGAGCAGGAGCCGCCTGAGTCCAAATAGCACGGACCAGGGAAACCA
This sequence comes from Methylophilus sp. YYY-1, assembly GCF_029132825.1. Taxonomy (NCBI): domain Bacteria; kingdom Pseudomonadati; phylum Pseudomonadota; class Betaproteobacteria; order Nitrosomonadales; family Methylophilaceae; genus Methylophilus; species Methylophilus sp. YYY-1. The sequence continues at coordinate 487,105 of NZ_WOVG01000001.1, read as the reverse complement.
GGAGGGGCGAAAATGATAGCGGTGACGAGCTATAAACATTGTGGGTGCTATGCAGTGGATGGTGAGGTGAGCGCATGTTCAAATCAGCGCTCATGATTACGGCCATGATAGGTGCCCTGTTGGCACTTGGCTTTGAGCTATATGCTGCGCGCGGATTTGCTTTTCTGGAAAGCGCGAGCGGTTTGCTGATCACTTTATGGACGATAATCCCTTATCTGACGCTGCATGCAGGCTATTATTTTTTTGAGCATCCGCGCATACAAAAACAATGGTTGAGCTTTAGCGTAATTGAAGTGGCTGTCGTCGCCTGGCTATATTTCCAGACCGTGGTCATGTATCCCGATGCGCAGGGCGGTCTGATTTTCCTGTTTTTGCCCGTTTGGCAGGGTACGCTGAATATGCTGGTTGGCATGCTGCTGTACTGGCGGCAATCGCGCTTAAATCGGCTCCCTTAACCCGGTATATTTTCATTCTTTGCGCAATCTCCTGCCCTATGCCTAAATTTATCGTGGATTGTTTGCGCTATCTGTGCGCCGCACCTAATACCATACTTGGATTGCTCTTTGCCAGCCTGCTCATGCTGACGGGCGCGCGAATGCGACAAGTGGCGGGCGTGCTGGAAGTCTCTGGCGGTTGGCTGGCCAGCCGCTTGGCCCGGTATAGCGGCTTTGCTGCGATAACATTCGGTCACGTGGTGCTTGGCTATTCCGCACATGCTTTGCAGCAGTTGCGCGTACATGAGCATACGCATGTGCGGCAAGCTGAATGCTGGGGCCTGTTTTTTATTCCGGCCTATTTGCTGGCTGGTTTTTGGCAGCTGTTACGCGGACGCCATGTCTATCACGATCATCCGTTTGAAAAGGCTGCCGTGGACGCTGAATGCCGCCACTTAAAGCGCTTGCAGCAGACAGTCATCACGAATGGGCAATAAAAAAACGCCAGCAGACTGGCGTTTTTTATTGGATGGAAGGCGCTTAATATAAGCTTTCCCAGAATTTCCACCAGACTTTTTCTTCTTCCTGAACCTTACCGGCAATCATAGGGTTATCAGGATAGTTGGTTTTTAAAACACGCAGCGCTTCATTTTTCAGGTCTGTCATGTCCATGGCATCGTAAGCACTGATCTCCATGACCAGCGCATCTTCGATGGAGCTGGAATTGGGATAGGTCTCAAGCACATAGCGAGCACGGTTGAGTGCGGCCACATAGGCTTTGCGTTGCATGTAATAACGCGCGACATGCATTTCGTGCAGTGCCAGTGTATTGACCAGGTAAATCATGCGCTGGGTGGCATCGTTTTTATAGCGGCTGGTAGGGAAACGCTCAACCAGTTCTTTAAAGGCGTTAAACGAAATACGCAGAGTTTTGGGGTCGCGGTCGTTAATTTCTTGCTTGGTATATTTTTCAATAACGCCACGCTCGTTAAAGGTGGCCAAGCCCTTGAGATAGTAAGCGTAATCGAGGTTGGGGTGATTAGGGTGGAGCTTGATAAAGCGGTCTATCGCAGACAGGCAAAGAATCGGTTCTGATTTTTTGTAGTAGGCATAAGCAACTTCGAGTTGGGACTGTGTCGCATACGCACCATGTGGATAACGTGCCTCCAGCTTCTGGAAGTACTCAATCGCCTTGTCATAGTTACGGTCAACCATTTTTTCCTGGCCCGTGGCATAAAGGCGTTGTTCGCTCCAGCCTTTGGTTTCGTCAGGAGGATTCGGATTGCCGAAAATGGCACAGGCACTCAAGGCCAGCGCGCCAATCAAAATAAAAGCACGCGTGAACAGGGTGTTAAGCGGTAAAATGCGAAGCATGTTGATTTATGTTGTTTTATCAAGGGAACTCAAAGCATTATAACTGATGCTGTTTGAAAATATGAAAGAAAGCACCTCCTTACAGCTGGTCGTCCCCAGCAACCTTGGCGGGCAGCGCCTGGACCTGGCCTTGCAGCAGATGTTGCCAGACCATTCTCGCAGCCGCCTGCAGGCCTGGATAAAAGAAGGTCTGGTCTTGCTCGATGGTAAGGCGCCCACGGCCAAAACCAAGGTGTGGGGGGGCGAGCGACTGGTGGTGACTCCCCCTAAAAATGCGCAGGACAATGCGTTTGAGCCAGAAGACATTGCACTGGATGTTGTATACGAAGACGATGCACTGATCATTATTAACAAGCCTGCTGGTCTGGTAGTGCATCCGGCGGCCGGCAACTGGAGCGGCACCTTGCTCAATGCCTTGCTGTTTCACTGGCCAGCGCTCAAAGAGGTGCCACGTGCCGGTATTGTGCACCGGCTGGACAAGGATACCAGCGGTTTGCTGGTGGTTGCCAAAACGCTGGAAGCACAGACCAGCCTGGTGCGTCAGTTGCAGGCGCGCACGGTTAAACGTGAGTACCGGGCCATCGTCTGGGGCCAGTTGTGGCGTAATGGTAAGGTGGATCAGCCGATAGGCCGCCATCCGCACCACAGAACCAAAATGGCGGTGGTGCGACGAGGTAAACCCGCCATCACGCACTACGAGATCCTTGAGCGGTTTGGCACCAATACCTATTTGCGCTGCAACCTGGAAACCGGCCGTACCCACCAGATCCGCGTGCATTTGCAGCATCTGAAAGCGCCTATGGTCGGTGATCCGCTGTATGGCATAGGCAATATTATTCCGCACAAGATGATGACGCCGGAATTGCGTGAGGTCATCGGCAATTTCAAGCGTCAGGCCTTGCATGCGATCAAGCTCGGCTTGATTCATCCGGTGACGAATGCGCCCATGGAATGGCAGATTGAGCTTGCTGATGACATGCGTGAACTATTAGACGCTATGCGCACGACCGACTTGCCCGATGAGCCGCTGGCGCCTGTCGATTTCAATGTGGATGAAAACGGCTTGTTCATTGGTGAAGATGACGAAGATTGGGGCGATGAAGATTTTGACGAAGATCTCGATGCTGAGCTGGATGAGGATGCCTGGGATGAAGAAGGCGAAGAGGATGAGGCATAATGGCTGATTTGCCTGTTATTTTGCCTGATTGGCCCGCGCCTGCTTGCGTGAAGGCCTTGCAAACCACACGTCTTGGCGGTGTTAGTCAGGGCAGCTATGCCAGTCTGAACTTGGGGGATCATGTGAAGGATTTGCCTCAGCATGTGGCGGCCAACAGACAATTACTGAGTCCTTATTTGCCGAGTGAGCCGGTGTGGCTTAACCAGGTGCATGGGGTGCGCGTAATTGATGCTGCGTTATCTTCATGTCTGGAAAGCGCAGATGCCAGTTTTAGCACCCGCAAACAGGTGGTCTGCGTCACCATGACCGCCGATTGCCTGCCAGTATTACTCTGTGATCAGGCGGGGAGCATGGTGGCGGCTGTGCATGCTGGTTGGCGCAGTTTGTGTGACGGGGTGATAGAAGCGACGGTAAAAGCCATGCCGGTTGAGCCCGCCACGCTCATGGCCTGGTTAGGTCCGGCCATTGGCCCGCAAGCGTTTGAAGTGGGGAGTGAAGTGCGCGCGCAATTTATGGCGCAAGATGCGCAGGCAGAACATGCATTTCAGGCGCATGGTGAAAAATGGCTGGGAGACTTGTATACGATTGCGCGACAACGGCTTTCCAGGCTAGGAGTGACGCAGGTCTATGGCGGTGGACGCTGTACTTATCGTGAGCCAGAGACGTTTTTCAGCTTTAGGCGTGATGGCGATACCGGGCGTATGGCCAGCTTGATTTGGCTGGAGTAGTGTATTTCGCCATAGTGGATGCAGCGTCAGGCACGAACGTATTTGATCCTCACGAGGATTCTACGCTTGAGTATGTCAATATTGCGCTATTGCAAGCTGGTTGATAGAGATTGATCTCTGAGTGCTCTGTGGCTCAACCCAATATATTATTTAAATAATGAAAAAACATCTGATTTTTGACCTCGATGGCACGCTCATCGATTCCGCACCCAGTATTCTGAATTGTTTTGAGTTGGCTTTCCGTTCGACCAATACGCCACTCAGGATGGCGTTGGGCAATGAGGTGATTGGCCCGCCGCTCATGGAAACGCTTAAACGGCTGTCTGGCAGCGAAGATGCGGCTGTGTTGAACGCCTTGGCCGCAGCTTTCAAGCAGCATTATGACAGCACGGGTTATCAGCAGTCGGTGGTGTTTGATGGTGTTACTGCCATGCTGCAGCAACTCAAGGCAGAGGGCTATAGGCTGTATATTGCGACCAATAAACGCTTTGATCCGACTGAAAAAATCATGGCCTATCTGGGCTGGCAGGACTTTTTTGCGGGCGTCTATGCACTGGATTATTTCAGCCCGGCATTGAAGTCTAAAGCGCAGATGATAGGGCGCGTGGTCGCCGAGCATGATTTAAAAATCCAGGATTGCCTGTATATCGGTGACCGTCTTGAAGATGGCCAGTCGGCCGAGGCCAACCTGATGGACTTCGTGCTGGTGACCTGGGGCTATGCCGGCGATGTGGCCTTGCGTCAACCGCATTGGCAGTGCTGCGACGCTGTGCCTGACTTGCCTGCCCTGGTGGCCGGGCTATGTGCGGACAGTGTCTTATGATGAAAAGATTGCGCGCCAGACGGCACCCGGCAAATACACCAGGGGAGGTGAGCGCTACGCGTAGTACATTGCGCGCCTGGCCACAAATGGTATTGTTCGCGGTGGCTTTGCTTTGCTTGTTTTTACTGGGGCAGCATTTCCATTGGGATACGCGGGTACTGGCGGCGGTCACGCTGTTGTTCGGCCTGTTGTCAGGGTTGCTGGTGTGGCTGATCGGCGTGATCGGCCTGGTGCCATTGATTGGCCCAATCATTGTCAAGGTGCTCAGCTTTGGCTTTATCTGGCTGCTCAATGCCGTAGGTTACCTGATGTCTTACATTGCCATTCGACGTGGTTACTCACGGGATGTGTTGACCTACCGCGGATTGACCATGGCCTTGCTGATCGGCATTGTGATTGGCTACATTATTGCGCAGTTTATTTGAGCCAGGTGACCTGGCATCTGCACGCGTTAACTAATTGTTTATGCTTTGTTTTTTTGATAACTCACGTATAATGCGCGGCTTCCTTTAATCACTCGGCATGCTTGCTTTGACCCCTTTGTTGACTGATATTTCGCCTTTTACCGGCATGATGCTGGCCTGTTTGCTAGGGGGCGTGCTCAGTGTGTGTGTCGCAGCCCTGTTTGCGCTCAATGCTCAAAAGCATTGGGTGCCTTTGCTGGTGAGTTATGCGATTGGCGCCTTGCTGGCCGCGGTGTTTCTTGAGATTTTGCCGCACGCGATTGAAAGCAGCCCCAATATCGAGGCGATGACCGGTACCATGCTGTTTGGTGTGCTACTGTTTTTTACGCTGGAAAAACTGGTGCTGTGGCGGCATTGTCATGGCGAGCACTGTGAAATACATGCCATGCATGACGAGGCCCATTGCCCCGAGTTGCATCCAGGCCAGCCTGTTACCAAAAAGCCGCAAGGCGCAATCAAGTTCAGATTGCCAGCGGCGCAGCCTAGCCAGATGATAGGGCATCCTCATTTACATGGTCACGCGCACGGCCATGATGGTGGCCGCAGTGGTTTGATGATCATGGTAGGCGATACCTTTCACAATTTTGTTGATGGCATCCTGATCTGCGCGGCATTTATGGTGGATATGCAGGTGGGCGTGGTGACTGCACTGGCGATTATCGCCCATGAGATTCCGCAGGAAGTCGGCGACTTTCTGATTTTGTTACATTCCGGCTACAGTAAACAAAAAGCCTTTTTGTTCAATATTGGCTCCAGCCTGGCCACCGTGCTTGGCGGTATCATTGCGTATTTTGCGCTGCATGCGGTGCAGCACTGGGTGCCCTATATCTTGAGTCTTGCCGCAGCCAGCATGCTCTATGTGGCGGTGGCGGATCTGATTCCAGGCTTGCACAAGCGTACTGCATTGCGCGATACCATGAATCAGTTATTGTTAATTGTGTTGGGGGTGGCTTCAGTTGCCCTGACCAAATGGTTGGTAGAAGGTTAAGAGGGAAGCATCATGCAAAGTTCACCTAAAGTTGGTTTCGTCTCATTGGGTTGCCCCAAAGCAGGCTCCGATTCCGAGCGTATCCTGACCCAATTGCGGGCCGAAGGCTATGAAATCAGCAACAGTTACGAGCAGTCTGACCTGGTGGTGGTGAATACCTGTGGTTTTATTGACTCTGCGGTGCAAGAGTCACTGGATGCGATTGGCGAGGCGCTCAACAAAAATGGCAAGGTGATTGTGACCGGTTGCCTGGGCGCGAAAAAAGACGTGGTCACGGACGCACATCCCAACGTGTTGGCCGTGACTGGCCCGCATGCCCTGGAAGAGGTGATGGGGCATGTACATACACACCTGCCCAAACCGCACGATCCCTACACCGACCTAGTGCCGCCGCAAGGCATCCGTCTCACGCCCAAGCACTATGCTTACCTTAAAATTTCAGAAGGTTGTAACCACCGTTGCAGCTTCTGCATTATCCCCAGCATGCGCGGCGATTTGGTCAGCCGTCCGATTGGTGACGTGCTCAATGAGGCTGAGAGCTTGGTGAATGCTGGTGTCTCCGAAATTTTGGTCATTTCGCAGGATACCTCTGCCTATGGCGTGGACATGAAATTCCGCAAAGGCTTCTGGAACGGCAGGCCAGTTAGAACGCACATGACCGAACTCAGTAAAGCCTTGGGCGAGCTGGGCGTTTGGGTGCGCTTGCACTATGTGTATCCCTATCCACATGTTGATGACGTGATCCCATTGATGGCCGAAGGGGCGATTTTGCCGTACCTGGATGTGCCGTTCCAACATGCCAGCCCGGCGGTGCTCAAAGCCATGAAGCGTCCGGCCAGCAGTGAAAACAACCTGGCCCGGATCAAGGCCTGGCGTGAGATTTGCCCGGAAATCGCTATCCGAAGCACCTTTATTGTCGGCTTCCCCGGCGAGACTGAAGATGACTTTAAAATGCTGCTCGACTTTATGGAAGAAGCGCAGCTGGACCGCGTCGGCTGCTTTGCCTATTCGGCCGTGGATGGGGCTACGGCCAACCATTTGCCTAATCCGGTGGCTGAAGAAATCAAACAAGAGCGCCTTAGCCGCTTTATGGAAGTGCAGGAACGCATTAGTGCCGCCAAGGTGGCGGCTAAAATCGGCAGCCTGCAAACCGTGCTAGTGGATGAACTCACTGAAGATGACGATGGAAACATCATCGGTATTGCCCGTACCAAGGCAGATGCGCCCGAAATTGATGGCATTGTTTATCTACAAGATGCAGATGGCTTGAACCCGGGTGATTTTGTGGATGTACAGATTATCGATGCGCAAGGCCATGATTTGATCGGGGCGCCACCGGAGTTTTAGGGCTGCTAGGCCAAGGCGTTAATTCAGGCCACTTTAAATCAGACAGGTTTTTAAGTGCATCGCTTTAATGGTGGTCAATCAGCGTTGAGAGAAAAAGGTTGACGCGTTTCAGCTTGGGCAGGCAACGGCCTAGCCTATCGTCTTTTTAAATGGCGAGCTGTGGCCGTTCGCTATCCGCGCGTTCAGCAAAAATATCCGTGGTAAACGGACAGCGTGTGAGCTTGGTGGCCGCATTTTTTTTGCGTTTGTTGGCCTGTTGCAAGTTGACGTAAGGTGTTTGACTCAGGCGGATGTAGCCGGATTGCAGCAGCTTGCCGGCTGTGGTCTCAAACTGACTGAGTGGATTGTCCATATTTTGCAAGGTGATGCCCTGTTTGTGAACAGCCAGCACGTGATACAAGACGGCAATGTGGCCATCGGCGTCTGGCTTGCCATAGAGCTCGCCTACATGAATTTCCAAGTTTGTATCTAATGGCGCAGTTTGCATACGCGCATCTTAGCGTGATTTTAAACCAGCTTCAATGCGTCCTCTGCGCCCACGGCTTCAATCTTAACCAGACTAAACACGGTGTTGACAGGCGGCATGTTAAAATGCACGCCTGTTTTAATTTCAAGAGTCATCATGCAAGCTGTTAAAACCCGTTTTGCCCCCAGTCCTACCGGTTATCTGCATATTGGCGGTGCGCGTACCGCCTTGTTCTCATGGGCGTATGCCAAGCGCCATGGCGGCAAGTTTATTTTGCGTATTGAAGATACGGATGTTGCACGCTCCACGCCGGAAGCCGTGCAGGCCATTCTGGATGGCATGGCCTGGTTGCAGCTGGATCATGACGAAGGCCCGTTTTACCAAATGCAGCGCATGGAGACTTACAAAAAAATGATCCAGCAGATGCTGGATGCTGGCCATGCTTATTATTGCTATTGCAGCAAAGAAGAGCTGGATGCCTTGCGTGAAAGCCAGATGCAGCAGGGATTGAAGCCGCGCTACGATGGCCGCTGGCGGCCTGAGCACGGTAAAGTGTTGCCTGAGCCGCCTAAGGATGTGCCACCGGTCGTGCGTTTCAAAAACCCGACCGAAGGCGTGGTGGCCTGGGAGGATATGGTCAAGGGTCGCATTGAGATTGCCAATGCCGAGCTGGATGACCTGATTATTGCGCGGGCTGACGGTACGCCAACCTATAACTTCTGTGTGGTGGTGGATGACTGGGAAATGGGCGTCACGCAGGTGATTCGAGGCGATGACCATGTCAACAACACTCCGCGCCAGATCAATATGCTCCAGGCACTGGGTGCACAGGTGCCGCAGTATGCGCACTTGTCCATGATTTTGGGCGATGATGGTCAGAAACTGTCCAAACGCCATGGTGCCGTGAGCGTCATGCAATACCATGAAGACGGTTATTTGCGTGAGGCGGTACTCAACTATCTGGCGCGCCTGGGCTGGTCGCATGGCGATGATGAAGTGTTCAGTATGGCGCAGTTCTGCGAGTGGTTTGATCTGGACCATATCACGCCGTCCGCCGCACAGTTCAATACTGAAAAGCTCAACTGGCTCAATGCGCATTACATTAAAACCTTGCCCTTGGAGCGGATTGCCGATGAAGTCAAACCCCGTTTGGCTGCATTAGGCGTCACAGAAACACAGTCGCCAGATTTGCTGGCGGTATTGAATTTATACCGTGAGCGTGCCAATAACCTCAATCAACTGGCCAGGGAAATTGCCTTCTTCTACCAGATGCCTGAGGTCAATGAGGCGGATAAAACCAAACATGTGTTACCGGAAACCGCCGGCTATATCGAACTTTTTTTAGAAAAAACTCAAGATTCTGACTGGACTGCCGATATGCTTCACGATGCGCTAAATCAGGTGGTCACTGAGCAGCAGATCAAGTTCCCCAAGCTGGCGATGCCTTTGCGGGTGGCTTTGATCGGCATAGCACAGTCGCCTAGCATTGATCAGGTGATGTCAATTCTGGGTAAAGAGGCTTGTCTGCAGCGCATCCGCGCTTTATTTCCAAAAAAGTAAAGCGCGGGGATTGAAAAAGGAACAAATTAGTACAATCATAGTCACTATGAGGGATTGGTGTTCAAGATAATAAAACTCCAATACGATTAAAACAAACAAGGAGCAATTCCATGAATAATAAAGGCCAAATGCTGCAAGATCCGTTTTTGAATGCACTCAGAAAAGAGCACGTTCAAGTATCCATTTACCTGGTAAACGGCATTAAATTGCAAGGGCAGGTCGATTCTTTTGATCAATATGTCATTTTGTTAAAAAACACCGTGACACAAATGGTGTACAAGCACGCCATTTCCACCATCGTTCCTGCACGTCCAGTCAGCCTCGGATCGCACGACGCCGCTCAAGAATCTTAATGCATGTTTGATAGACCAAGCGGCGGAGATGCCGTCGTTCTGGTCAGCGTCAACTTTGGTGACGCTGACTACGCAGAAAGTTTGCAAGAACTCCGCCACCTGGCCGGGACTGCTGGCCTCAATATCTCAGCGACGCTGGAAGGCAAGCGTCATGCGCCTGATCCCAAATACTTTATCGGCTCTGGCAAGGCAGATGAGTTAAAGGCCTTGATGGCCGCCTATGACAGCAAAGTCGCGGCTTTCAATCACGACTTGAGCCCCTCGCAACAGCGCAACCTTGAAAAGTTGCTTGAAGCACGTGTGGTAGACCGCACCGGCCTGATTCTGGATATCTTTGCCCAACGTGCGCAATCGCACGAAGGTAAGCTGCAAGTCGAGCTTGCCCAACTGGAGCATTTGTCTACGCGGTTGGTGCGTGGCTGGACCCACCTTGAACGACAAAAGGGCGGGATTGGCGTGCGAGGCGGCCCTGGTGAAACCCAGCTCGAGCTGGACCGACGCATGCTGCGCGTGCGCGTCAAGCAGTTGCGTGAAAAACTGGATAAACTCAAGCAGCAACGTGGCATGCAACGCCGTGCGCGCAAACGCTCCAACCTGATGACCGTGTCTTTGGTCGGCTATACCAACGCGGGTAAATCTACCTTGTTTAATCGCCTGACACACTCGGGTGTCTATGCGGCGGACCAGCTGTTTGCCACACTGGATACCACCTCTCGTAAAATGCACCTGCCGGAAGGTTATCCGGTGGTGTTGTCAGATACGGTCGGCTTTATCAAGCATTTGCCTACGACTTTGATTGAAGCCTTTGGTGCTACGCTTGAAGAGGCCGCGCAGGCCGATTTATTACTGCATGTGGTTGATGTGGCCAGCCCGAACCGCGATGCACAAATCGAACAAGTCAATATCGTATTGAACGAGATTGGTGCTGCCAGGGTCCCACAGATTCTGGTGCTTAACCAGATTGACCGCATGGGCATGCCGCCCGGAGTCGACCGCGACGAGTATGGTAATATCCGAACTGTTCGTGTGTCAGCCAGAGATGGCATAGGCATAGAGGATTTACGCCAGGCGCTGTTAGAGCATCAGCAATACCTGAAAAAACTCAGCACCGAAGAAAGTGCTTACGTTTAAAAAGATCAAAACATACGGAGTACACGCATGAAAAAATTTCCAGGCTTTTGGAATAAAAACAATGAAGGCCCGCCCGATCTGGACGAGGTGTTCAAGGATTTGAATCAAAAGCTGAACCGGTTATTTGGCAACAATAAAGGTGGGCAGGGTAGTCCGCGTGGATCAGCACCTGCGCCGCAATCCTTGCCAGTGGCCCCGATTTTAGGGTTGGTAGCGCTGATCTGGCTGGGCTCTGGCTTTTATATTGTTGACCAGGGCTCTCGCGGTGTAGTGTTACGTTTTGGCAAGCATGTGGAAACCACCATGCCTGGCCCGCGCTGGCATTTGCCATTTCCGATTGAGACCGTGGAAAACGTTAACCTCGAGCAGGTGCGTACCATTGAAATGGGCTACCGTTCTTATGAGGGCGAATCTGGCCGTAGCAAAGAGCTGAAAGAGTCTTTAATGTTGACCGATGATGAAAACATTATTGATTTGCAGGTGGCTGTGCAATACAACCTGAAGTCGGTGGAAGATTATCAGTTTAGCAACCGCTCCACCGAAGAAAGCGTGCGTGGTGTGGCAGAAACAGCCATCCGCGAAGTGGTAGGCAAGAGCAAGATGGACTTCGTGCTGTATGAAGGCCGGGATGATGTGGCTGCCAAAGCGAAAAAACTCATGCAGGACATGCTGGACAGATATCAATCCGGCGTCAATATTGTTAACGTCACCATGCAGAATGCACAGCCCCCAGAACAGGTACAGGCGGCATTTGATGATGCAGTCAAGGCCAAGCAGGATCTGGAACGCCAGAAAAATGAAGGTCAGGCCTATGCCAATGATGTGATTCCTAAAGCACGTGGTACAGCGTCGCGGTTGGCCGAAGAGGCCGCGGGTTACAAGCTGCGGGTGGAGAACGAAGCCAAGGGTAATGCAGACCGTTTCGAGCAGATTCTGGCGCAGTACAACAAAGCGCCTGAAGTGACCCGCCAGCGTTTGTATCTCGATACGCAGGAACATATTTTGGCCAATACCAGCAAAGTGCTGGTTGATCAGAAAAATGGCAACAGCATGCTGTATTTGCCACTGGATAAACTCATGAGCATGAGTGGTGCAGGCAGTAATGCCGCAGCTGGCTCTGCCGTCCCGGCGGATAAGCCAGCCATCGAGCCACCGGCTGACGCGAGTGTGCTAGACCGCTCCAGGGATGCCATGCGTAGTCGTGATCGCGAATATCGCTAGTCTGCCCCTCAAGGAAAATACATGATGAGAAATATTGGAAGTTTGTTAATTGGGGTGTTTGTCTTGCTGGTCTTGGTGACATCATCAGCATATACGGTTGATCAGCGTGAATATGCGCTGGTCTTCCGTCTGGGCGAAATTGTCTCGGTGAAAAAAGACCCTGGTCTTTACTTCAAGATGCCTATGGTGGAGAACATCCGCTATTACGACAAGCGTATTTTGACGCTGAACTGGGAAGAACCAGACCGCTTTATCACCAGTGAAAAGAAAAACGTATTGGTGGATTCGTTTGTGAAATGGCGCATTATCGACCCAGCCAAATACTACGTTTCTGTGCGTGGCGATGAAGTGCAGGCCGAGCGTCGTTTGTCGCAGATGGTCAATGACGGCTTGCGTGCCGAATTTGGTAAACACACCATCCACGATGTCGTCTCTGGCGAGCGTTCGCAGATCATGGAAATCCTGCGTCAGCGTGCAGACAAGGAAAGCCGCCAAATGGGCATCCAGATTATGGATGTGCGGTTGCGTCGTGTAGATCTGCCGAAAGAAGTCAGCGAATCCGTGTATCAACGCATGGAGGCCGAGCGTAAATCGGTGGCCAATGAGTTGCGCTCACAAGGTGCAGCGGCGGCAGAAAAAATTCGTGCCGATGCTGACAAGCAGCGTGAAGTGATTATTGCCGAAGCCTATCGCGATGCGCAGAAAATTAAAGGCGAGGGCGATGCCAAGGCCTCAGAAGTTTATGCACAGGCGTTTGGTAAAAACCCTGAGTTTTATGCCTTCTACCGCAGCCAGGAAGCTTACAAAAACAGCTTCAAGAGCAAGTCTGACGTGATGGTGATTGACCAGAGTTCAGACTTCTTTAAATACATGCGTAGCAGCGGTAAAAAGTAATGCTTGCACCATGAACTGGTGGTGGAGTGTGCTGGGTGGTGTGTTGCTGATTGAAGGCTTGATGCCGCTGTTATTGACCAAAGCCTGGCGCAATACTTTTGAACGAATGCTGCAACTGCGGGATGGTCAAATTCGCTTTATTGGTTTTATTTCCATGCTGTTTGGTTTGTTCATTCTCTGGTTAAATCGTTAACGAGTGAATGCCACCAAGCTGATATGGTTAAGCGTTTTAAAAAAAGCACACCTTGGGTGTGCTTTTTTGTTTGGATTTTAACGGAGTGCAAGGCTGACGCGACTTGCTGGCAGGTTGCTAAAGCCGTGCTTTAGGCAGGGGTTTGCAGGTATAATGGCGGGATGCATAATTGGTTACTCCCTGAATATATTGAAGATGTGCTGCCTGCTGAAGCAGCACGGCTTGAGTCCTACCGTCGGCAACTGCTGGATTTGTTCCGTGTCCATGGCTACCAGTATGTGATGCCGCCCATGATGGAATATGTTGAATCCCTGCTCACCGGGACCGGTCACGATCTGGATATCGCTACCTTTAAAGTGGTGGATCAACTGACCGGGCGCTTGATGGGCTTGCGTGCTGATACGACGCCACAGGCGGCGCGCATTGATGCGCATATGCTCAATCATGCCGGTGTCTCGCGCTTGTGTTATGCCGGGACCGTTTTGAGAACCAAGCCGGATGGCCTGGCGCGCACCCGTGAGCCTTTGCAACTCGGGGCAGAATTGTATGGTCATGCCGGCATTGCCAGCGATATTGAAGTGCAGCGGCTGATGGTCAAAGCCTTGCAGTTGTTAGGCATGCAAACCTTGTTTGTGGACCTGAGTCATGCAGCGATTTTCGCCAGCCTGTCGCATACCGCGCAATTAGGCCTGCCGCAAGAACAAGCCCTGCAAGCGGCTTTGCAAGCCAAAGACATTTCATTGGTAGAGCAACTGGTGGTGAATTTGCCCGAAAAATCCAGGCAAGCTTTTATTGCCCTGGCCCAACTCAATGGCGGCATTGAGGTTTTGGATCAGGCGCGTGAAGTATTGCCTGATTCGGAAGAGATCGAACAGGCTTTGCTTGAGTTGGAGGCAGTCGCGAAAGCGCTGGGTGATCGTAATGTGACGGTGACCATTGATTTAAGTGAGTTGCGTGGATATCACTACCATAGTGGCATCGTCTTCGCGGCCTATGCCAAAGGCTATGCTGGCCCCATTGCACTGGGTGGCCGCTATGATGAGGTGGGGGCTGCCTTTGGCCGGGCACGTCCGGCGACAGGCTTTAGCCTGGATCTGCGTGGTGCCTTACTCGCCTTGGGCCCTGCGAGCATGGACAAAGGGATTTTGGCGCCTGCAACGCAGGATGCTGACTTGTTAGCCCTGATAGAGACCTTACGCGCGCAAGGTCAGGTGGTGGTTGAAGCCTTGCCTGATGCGCAGGTGGATTATTCTGAATTGGCCTGTGACCGTCTGTTGCAAAAGGTGGATGGTCGCTGGCAAGTGGTGGCTGTGTAATACGCCGCCTCTTTAATTTGTATAGACAAGATATTGATTGAACATGACACAATTTAAGCAAGCAAAGAACGTCGTTGTGATAGGCACCCAATGGGGCGACGAAGGTAAAGGTAAAATTGTTGACTGGCTGACCGACCATGCGCAAGGCGTGGTGCGTTTTCAGGGTGGTCACAATGCGGGTCACACCCTGGTCGTCGGCCAAGGGGATGCGCAAAAAGTCTACAAGTTAAACCTGGTGCCTTCTGGTATTGTGCGCGATGGCGTCAATTGCTATATCGGCAATGGCGTGGTGCTGGATACCACCCATTTGCTGCATGAGATTTCCACGCTGGAACAAGGCGGGCTGGATGTTAAAAACCGTCTCAAAGTCAGTCCTGGCTGTCCATTGATTTTGTCTCATCACGTTGCGGTTGATTTGGCACGTGAAGCCAAGCGCAGCACCGAGAAAAAAATTGGCACTACAGGCAAGGGCATTGGCCCTGCCTATGAAGACAAGGTCGCACGCCGCGCCTTGCGTGTCTATGATTTGTTCCACCCTGAGCGCTTCGCCGAAAAGCTGCGCGAAGTCATGGATTATCACAATTTTGTATTAACCAATTACCTGGGGGCTGCTGCGGTAGATTTCCAGCAGCAATACGATGCCAGCATGCAGCACGCTGTGACGTTGAAGCCGATGGTGGCTGATATTTCTGCGGCGTTATATGAAGCCAATGCCCGTGGCGAACACTTGCTGTTTGAAGGCGCACAAGGCACCTTGCTGGATGTGGACCATGGGACTTACCCCTATGTGACTTCCAGCAACTGTATCGCTGGCCAAGCCTCAGCAGGGACCGGTGTTGGTGCCAACATGCTGCACTATGTGCTTGGTATTACCAAAGCCTACACGACGCGTGTGGGTGGCGGCCCCTTCCCAAGTGAACTGGATATTGAAACAGAAGGCGCACCAGGTTACCAGATGTCTCACAAGGGACAGGAAATCGGGACTGTGACCAAACGTAAACGCCGCTGTGGCTGGTTTGATGCTGCCGCCTTGCGTCGTTCTGCGCGAATCAATGGCTTGACTGGTTTGTGCATCACCAAGCTGGATGTGCTGGATGGCATAGAGTCACTGGATATTTGCACGGGTTACAAGCTGGATGGCAAAGTGGTTGATATGCTGCCGGTCGGTGCGGATGACGTCGCCCGTTGCGAGCCGATTTATGAAACCGTGCCAGGCTGGAGCGAAACCACCTTCGGTGTCAAAACCTGGGATGCATTACCCAAAAATGCCCAGCATTACCTCAAACGACTGGAAGCGGTCTGTGGCGTGCCAATTGCCATTGTCTCGACTGGCCCGGAGCGGGATGAAACCATCGTGTTGCAACATCCTTTCGCCTGAGTAAGGTGACTTGACATGCGTGCACAACGATTGGCATGGGCTATTACCGGTTCCGGCCATTATCTGCGGGAGTCGTTGACCATTCTGCAAACCTTGCAGGAGGTCGATATTTACCTGAGCCGTGCAGCGGCCGAAATTATCCAGCAATATGGCTTTCAGGCTGCACTGGAAGCCACTGGCCACAAGGTCTATCAGGACAAAACAGCCAGCAGCGTCCCGGTCGAGCGTTTTTATGAGGGCGTATATCACACGCTGGTGATTTCACCTGCGACGTCTAATACTATCGCCAAAATGGCATATGGCTTTTCGGATAGCCTGGTCACAAACCTTTTTGCGCAAGCAGGTAAAACGCGGATCCAAAGCATTGTGTTTGCATGTGATACGGCGCCAGAGTTGGAGTCGGAAGCACCTAGAGACAATGTGGTCAAAGTCTATCCACGCCAGATCGACCTGGATAATGTGGCCCAGTTAAAACGCTTTGCGGACACCACGGTCGTTGAAGACATGGCTGGTTTGCAGCATGCGATCATGGCGCGTCTGGCAGCCGTGCATGATTTGCATTTGCACCAGGGCGTACAGGTAGAGCACACTCACGACTAACACCATGAATCGACTGCTGTTCCTTACCGGAAAACTGGCAGAACACAGTCTGCATCAGGTATTACAAGCGATACAGGCCGACAGTAAGCAGTCTCCGTTTGAATATGAAGTGAAACAGATCGGGGTGTCTGTTGCGGCATTGATGACGCCGCCCCTGATCGCCCGCCGCTTACCCAAAGTCGAGAATATTGATAAAGTCATTTTACCTGGGCTCTGTCAGGGCGATCTCGGCCTGCTGGAGTCGCAGTGGGGTGTGCCGGTAGAGCGAGGACCTAAAGACTTGAAGGATTTACCACAATATTTTGGTCAGCAAGGAAAAGTGCCCGATTTAAGCCAGCATAGTGTGCTGATTTTTGCTGAAATCGTCGATGCACCAGATCTGACGGTTGAGCAAATTATCGCCAAAGCGCAGCATTTCAAACAGCAGGGGGCGGATGTCATCGACCTCGGCTGCCTGCCGGGAAAAGCATTTGCGCATATGACAGAGAGCGTACGTGCGCTCAAGTCAGCAGGTTTTCAGGTAAGTGTAGATTCCATGCGTGAAGACGATCTGCTGGCAGCGGGTAAAGCCGGTGCCGATTACCTCTTAAGTCTGCATGAAAACAGTCTCTGGATTGCAGAAGAAGTCGCTTCTACCCCGGTGTTGATTCCAGCCAAGCCCGGCAGCATGCCCAGCTTGCAACGGGCCATCGAGCACTGCCTTAAACGGGAGCTTGCGTTTATTGCCGATCCTATTTTGGATCCCATCCATTTTGGTTTCACCGAATCGATTGTACGGTATCACAAGCTACGCAAAAAATATCCGGATATCGCGATCATGATGGGCGTGGGCAATCTGACCGAATTGACAGATGCCGACACCACCGGGATTAACGCCATGCTGTTCGGGATGATCAGTGAGCTGAATATCAACGCTGTGCTGGCGACCTCGGTCAGCGCGCATGCCTGCGAGGCTGTGGCTGAGGCAGATATTGCCCGCCGTGTCATGTACCGTGCCAAACAGGACAAACGGTTGCCCCGTGGTTATGATGCGGGCTTGCTTGGCCTGCATGATCGCAAGCCGTTTCCTTACAGTGCGGCGGAAATTGCTGAGATGGCCAGGCAAATCAAGGACCCCAGTTTTCGCATCATGGTGAGCGAAGCGGGTGTACATGTCTACAATCGGGATGGTCTGCAGCTGGCAACGGATCCCTATGTTTTTTATCCAGATCTGCAGGTGCAAGACGATGCCTCGCATGCGTTTTATTTGGGGGTAGAGCTGGCTCGCGCGCAAATTGCTTGGCAACTGAAAAAACGCTATGTGCAGGATGAAATGCTGGAGTGGGGCGTTGCCTCAGTCGCCCAAAACAAGCAGGCCAAGGTTGCACATCGTGAGGCTTCCATCAAAGAGCGTCAGGAAGCGACTAAACCTGATCAAGCCAGTGGTGCCACGGCTCACGCATCAGCGGAAAAGCCCGTTGGTAATTCAACCAGCCCGGAAAACAAAGAGTGATTTACGAAACCATCATCACCACGTGCTCTCCTGAAGGTGAGGTGCACATTGCGCCGTTTGGGATCCAATGGCAGGCAGGGCGAGTGCTCATCATGCCTTACCAGCCCTCAACTACCTTGCAGAATATTTTACAGACCCGGTCGGCCGTCTTAAATCTGACTGATGATGTTCGTGTTTTTGCTGCCGCTATTGCCAGAAAAAAAATATTTTCCACCTTGTCAGTTGGGCATGGCCACAGCGTGCGGCTAACTGACTGTCTGGCGCATCATGTATTAAGCCTCGATACAGTCGAGCCGGATGAAAATCGACCAAAATTATGGATGCAAGTGGTCGAAAGTCAGACACATGCGCCATTTATGGGCTTTAACCGTGCCCAAGCGGCAGTGGTTGAATTGGCCGTACTTGTCAGCAGGCTGCATCTGTTGCCTGCTGAGAAAATTACGCAAGAAATGCAGTATTTACAAATTGCGATTGATAAAACAGCCGGCCCCAACGAGCTTGAAGCCTGGCAATGGCTGGTGGATTGCGTGAATAACCACCAGGCACAGCAAACAGGCATGCAGCAGGCATAAGGATATCCATGCGCGTATTAGTCAGTGTAAATTCGGTTGCCGAGGCGCAGTTGGTACTGGCCGCTGGAGTTAGCTTAATTGATTTGAAAGACACCAGTCATGGTGCGCTCTCTGCATTAAGTCTCGCGCAGTCGGTTGCCATAATGCAGGCAGTGAATAGTTACAAAAAGCAACATGCCCATACGGATATTCTGGTCAGTGCCACCGTGGGCGATACTGCTGAATCCGTGGCTGCATTGCTGGAGTTGATCCAATCCCGTCTCGAGATTGGCGTGGACATTATTAAGCTGCCGGAAGCCATTTGGGATCATCCTTTGTTTGCAGCGGCGATTAGCCAAGTGCTTGCGGCAGGCACGCGGATGGTTGCGGTGTTTTGCCCAGATAGTTTATTGCAAGCATCTACGCTTGAGTTGCGCTTGAACAAGCTCGCCACACAAGGGTATGTTGGGGTTATGGTCGACACGATAGACAAGTCTAGCTCAGTCTTGGACTGCGTTTCTATATTGCATATTCAGAAATTTACCGAGATGGCCAGACGCTTGCAGTTAATGGTCGGGGTGGCCGGCGGACTCAGACCGGCGTATTTGGCGCAATTGTGTTCGTTAGAGGCGGACTTTTTGGGTTTTCGTAGTGGTTTATGTGAAAAAGGGTTAAGGCAATCAAACCTGTTGGCTGAATCGATTGTGAGCGTTGTCAGGCAGCTGTCAGGAAACTGTTGCAAAATGAGCGCCTAAACCAATAAATACTTGGGCTTGTAGCTCTCTAGGCTTGCGCCTCTTGCACTGTTTGCGTATAGTTGGGTTTGTAAGTATTTTCAAAGATGTGGCGAAAATGCCCAATAACAAAGGAGTCAATGAATGAAAAAAAGTTTTTTAGGCTTGGCAATTGCTTCTGCATTTGTTTTTGCATCGCAAGCTGCGCAAGCTGAAGACATGTACCGCGGTGCTTGGTATGTTGTTCCAGGTGCCAGCTACATGCACACTGACAGTGATCTCGAAGCTGACAATGCCCGTGGTGGTTTCTTGTCCATTGGTAAAGAGCTGAGCGAGCACTGGGACATTCAAGGTCGTCTGGGTTATAACCGTGCTGATGAAGATACAGGCATTGCTGGCGCAGGTGGCAAGTACAAACAAACCACTTTGGGTTTGGACGCATTGTACATGTTTAGCCGCGAAAAATTCCGCCCATTCCTGCTGGCTGGGATTGGCGCAGCACGCAACAACGTTGACTACAGCAATGTTGGTTTGACTGACAAATCAAACACTTCTTGGATGGCAAACGTTGGTTTGGGTGCTCAATATTTGTTTAACGACAAATTTGGTGTTCAGGCAGATGTACGTCACCAGTGGAGCCGTGCTGATGCGCGTAACGCTGCTGGCACAGTGGATGCCGATGGTACAATCAACAACACCTTGGTTAATTTGGGTGGTATCTTCCGCTTTGGTGCACCAGCACCAGTGGTTGAAGAGCCAACACCAGAGCCAGCACCAGCACCTGTTGCTGCGGCTGAACCAGCTCCGGCACCAGCTCCAGCTCCAGCACCAGCACCTGTTTGCAAGCCAGTGAATGAGACTGTGACTGTATCTGCTGAAGAGTTGTTTGGTTTTGACAAGGCAAACCTGAAAGAAAAAGGCCGCGTTACATTGGATGCGGTTGCCGCGAAGATTAAAGAAAACCCTGAAATCAAAGCTGTGATCGTCACTGGTCACACAGACCGTATCGGTTCTGAAGCTTACAACCAGAAGTTGTCTGAGCGCCGTGCAAAACAAGTGGCGGACTACTTGGTTGCTCAAGGTGTAGACAGCAGCTTGATCACTGCTGAAGGTAAAGGTAAATCTGAGCCAGTGGTTCAGTGCGAAGGTAAAAAAGTAAGCAAGAAATTGATCTCTTGCCTGCAACCTAACCGCCGCGTTGAAATCCGTGCAGAAGGTACGAAACAAGAAGGTTGCCAATAAGCACTGACTTGTGAGTTTAAAAAGCCACGCAATTGCGTGGCTTTTTTGTTGCTGCACGCAGGCGGACTTTCAATTTGCCAGCCTGCCTCAGTTATAATCCAAGCATGAGTGAATCCCAATTTATCATCAAACCACGCTGGCTCGTTACTATGGATGAAGGGCCACACGTGCGGGAGCAGCATGCAATTCTTGTGGATGCTGGAAAAATCAAGGCGATTGTACCCAAATCCGATATCCCGGATTGGGCGGTTGACTGGCCCGTCGTTGATTGTTCACAACATGTCGTGATGCCAGGGCTGATCAATTTGCATACTCATAGCAGTATGAACCTGTTAAAGGGGTATGCTGATGATTATGCGTTGATGCCGTGGTTGAATGAGCATATCTGGCCAGCAGAAAAGAGATGGGTCTCACCCGCTTTCGTACAGGATGGCAGCTTGCTGGCTTGTGCGGAAATGCTGGCAGGCGGAATCACCACATTTAACGATATGTATTTTTTTCCGCAAGCGACCATAGAGGCTGCTAAACGCACAGGAATGCGCGCACATATTGGCTTAACTATCATGGAGTTTCCCAGTAATTATGCGGCAACTGCCAGTGAATATATCCGCTTGGGCACAGAAGTGCGCGATCAGTATAAATCCGAGTCCTCTATCAGTTTTTCTTTTGCGCCGCATGCCCCCTATACGGTGAGTGATCAAACCTTTACCGACGTTGTCACACTTGCCGAACAGTTGAATCTGGGGATTCATACGCATTTGCATGAAACCCAGGCGGAAATCGCTCAAAGTCAGGAGCAATTTGGTGTACGGCCGTTGCAGCGTTTGCAAGCGCTGGGGGTAATTGGTCCCAGCACCGTATTGGCGCATGGAGTACACCTTGAAAAGTATGAACAGGAGACCCTAGCAACGTTAGGCGCGCATATCGCGCATTGTCCAAGTTCTAATCTGAAATTGGCGAGTGGGATTGCGCCGGTGGCATCTGCGTTGCGTTCGGGGATCAATATCGGTTTAGGCACTGATGGTGCCGCCAGTAATAACCGGCTCGATTTGTGGCAGGAAATGCGCACAGCAGCCTTGCTTGCCAAGGTGGCAGCGCAACAGGCAGAGGCTGTGCCAGCTTATCAGGCGCTACAGATGGCAACCATTAATGGAGCCACGGCACTGGGGTTGCAAGCACAGATTGGCAGCATTAGCGTCGGTAAGCAGGCTGATCTGATTGCGGTTCGTCTGGATGAGCTGAATACCTTGCCTTGTTTTGACCCGATTTCTCATCTGGTGTATGTGGCTAGCCGCGAGCAGGTTACCCATACCTGGGTCAATGGACAATTACGTTATCAGCGCTTGCCAGATGGCCAGCCACAATTTGCAGGTATTGAGACCGAGGCATTACGGTCTATCGCTTTGCAGTGGCAGCTCAAGATGCAACAGCCCGCAGATTAATTTTGTTTAGGAAAACATCATGGCCAATGTCGAAATTGCAGAAGTAAACAAATTTGCTGAACTGGCACACCAGTGGTGGGATCAGCAAGGTGTCTTCAAACCTTTACATCAGTTGAACCCAATACGTTTAAATTATATTGACAGTCGCGCGTTGCTTAAGGGCAAACAGGTCCTCGATGTCGGCTGTGGTGGCGGTATTCTGAGTGAGTCCATGGCACAACGTGGTGCCCACGTGATGGGGATTGATATGGCAGACAAGTCGCTGCAGGTGGCGCAATTACATGCGCTTGAAGCAGGGGCACAGGTTTCTTATCGCTGTATTGCCGTGGAAGCGCTGGCTGCAGAAATGCCGGAGCAGTTTGATGTGGTGACCTGCATGGAAATGCTGGAGCATGTTCCCGACCCATCCAGCGTGGTGCGTGCTTGCGCTGCACTGGTCAAGCCGGGGGGGCAATTGTTTTTTTCCACGCTTAATCGCAATGCCAAGGCATACCTGATGGCGGTGGTCGGGGCTGAGTATGTCCTCAATCTGCTTCCCAAAGGCACACATGATTACAGCAAGTTTATCAAGCCGTCTGAGTTAGCGAGCTGGTTACGTCAATCTGGACTGGAGTTACAGCATCAGACTGGCGTCACTTATGACCCTTTCAGTAAACAATATAAATTGACAACAGATACCAGCGTTAACTACATGCTGCATGCGATCAAAGAGGGTTGAGCACATGCAAGCCGTATTATTTGATCTGGATGGGACGTTGGTAGATACCGCTCCAGATTTGGCATATGCACTTAATTTGCAGCGTGAACGGCATGGATTGCCCTTTTTACCAGAAGCGACGATTCGCCCCTATGCCTCGCATGGGTCTCGAGGGCTGCTGGAAATCGGATTTGGTCTGTTACCGGATCATGCTGAGTTTGAACAGATGCGCACTGAATATCTGGAGTTATACACGCAAGTCATGACTCGTCAGCCACAATTGTTTGACGGCATGGCAGAGGTATTAGAGGGCATTGAGCAGCGGGGGCTGCGCTGGGGGATTGTCACCAATAAACCACGACGGTTTACCTTGCCGATGATCGCACACATGGCGCTGGATAGCCGCGCGGGTGCGGTCATCAGCGGAGATGATGCGCCCCAGCCCAAGCCGTCGCCCCAAACACTGTTATTGGCCTGTGAGCGTATGCAGCTTGATCCTGAACAAGTGGTGTATGTTGGCGATGCCGAGCGAGATGTGCAGGCCGGTAATGCAGCGGGCATGACAACGCTGGTGGCTTTGTTTGGCTACCTGTCAGACATTGATCGGCCTGAGGCATGGGGTGCGGATGGCTATATTCAGCAGCCCCAGGACTTGCTGGCGTATTTATAACTGAGCAGATTCCGCGCCAATTTATCATTGCGCTTGCCGCTCAGCTAATTGCGCTTGCTGCTGAGTACCGCCATTGCCGCAATATTAATATCTGCAACTAAAATACTGGCCAACTGGCCGTCCTCGCCCAAGATAGGCAGGGAGACCGTGAGGCAAAAGTCTTCGGTAGCGGTAGACAGATAAATGCTTGAAATATAAGGTGCCTGTGTTTCTGCCACGCGACGATAGTAGGCTTGTTGGCTCCGGTCTATGCCTGCACCGCCAGCCTTGATTTTTCCATACATGTTGGGATTTATCCAGTTGGCATAGCGCTGCATACCGTTTGGCTCTAACTCAAAGATCACCTCAAAGAAGGGAAATTCGGCAAAGCAGCTATCCAAATCATGGGCGCCTGTCGAACGTTGCGTGTGTAGCAGCGACTGTAAGGCGGACAGTGCTTTTTGCTGCCAGTCTGAATAAAATTCTTTTTTCGGCAGGATGGTTTGTGGCGGCGTATCTTCTACAACCACAATGCTGCCGATATTGGCCTTGCCTATCTTTTTAAGCAGCGCTGCGCGTTCCGCGGCAATGACGCTGTTTTCGAGCTCGCCTTGTTTGCCATTCACCACCGCAATCGAGACACTGGCGACCGGGTGATCCTTACCGTCTTCGGTGGTAAAAAATCCTCGTTCTAGATCTGTCGCGTCATACAGATGCACGGCCAGGGCCTGAAACTGGCTAATGATATGCAATAAAGTGTCATTAAGGGTAGGCGCTTTATGATCATAGATCAGCACAAAGTCATCGCCACCAATATGGCCTACCATCACGCCCGCTTTATCCTGAAACTCCTGTCGGATGATTTCGGAGAGGAGTCGTATCATGGCATCGCCACGGATAAAACCGTAGCGGTCGTTATAGGCCTTGAAATGATCCAGATCTATGTAGATCAGTTGCGTATTGGGGTTGTTACGCAAGCTGTTATCCAGGGTTTGTCTGAGTGTGGGGCCTGTCGTCAGATGGCTTAAGGGGTGCAGATTGCCGGTCGCAGTTTTGCGGCTGATCAACTGGGCCATGATTTCCATCGGCTGCAAGATACCGACATAGCCACCTTCGTCATTGACGGTGATCCAGATGTCGATATTGCCACGCTCCAGATAAAAAATGCGCGCAAGCACAGAAGAGGGTAGTTTATGGTTGATGACCTTGGGCAAGGGGTCGCAACAAGCGCCCAGGCCAGTGGGTTTCTTGGAGAATACTTTGCCCCGCCGCAATACCCCCAGCGGTTTTTGCCCGTCCAGCACCACGGCTGTTGCAATATCGGCATGCGCGTGAAACAAGCGTCTGGCTTCTGCCAACGTGCAGCTGACATCAATTGTCAAGCCGTGGCTAATATATTCACCAATATGAAAATCATCAGGAATATGCGAACGGTGGGCTTCATCCCGTACGGGCAGTGCCGCCACCTTGTCGCTCGGCGTGCTTTGTGGCTGGGCAAAATAATGGCCCTGGGCATAATGCAGGCCTAGATCCTGGCAATAGGTAATATCCTCTACGCGCTCCAGCCCTTCAGCGATAATGGTGCATCCCAGTCGTTGCGCCATCGAAATAATCGCCTCAAGTAACACTGTCCTCACACGGCTGCCTTGTGCTTCATGCACAATGGCACGGTCTATCTTGATAAAGTCAGCCCGTACCTCAGCCAGGATGCGCAAACCGTTAAAGCCGGAACCCATGTCATCCAGTGCGATGCGCAGACCATGCATACGGATTTCATCGCAGTAGCGCGCCAGCACTTCGGGATTGGTTTTTTCACTCTCAACAATTTCGATGACGATATCCCGTCGATCAATCTGCTGCTGGTTCAAGAGGTTTAAAATAAAATTGAGCCAGCCTGGACTCATGATTGTTTGTGGCAGCACATTGATAAAGAGGGGCTTGTCCACAGAAATTGATTGTGACTTGCCCATCAGCGCCAACTGTTGGCAGGCCAGGTCTAACTCGTGGCTGCGTTTAACCTCGGCGGCAAGGGCGAAAGCCTCCATGCCGTTGAGCCACTTGCCTTCTGGTGTTTTCAGTCTGCACAAGGCTTCAAAGCCAAAGACTTTGCCGCTCTGGCCAAAGTCGACAATCGGTTGATAATGCATTTGCACATGTGGCGTCAGCTCAGACAGCAGCCACGGGTATTTATGCCTAGCATAAAAGGTATTGAATGGCATGGTGGCCTGCAAGGCCTCCATTGGATGCATGGCCTGCTTGTCCTGTGACACCAGCACCCAGGTATCTCTGAGCGTATGTGCAGGTTCCTCGGCAATGACACGGTCTAAAATCTGCAGTAGTTCTGCTTCAGTCTCATAACTGAAAGATGCGGTGTTGATGCCTGAAAAATGCGGACTTTCAGAGTTGGTATGACTATTGGCGTCAAAAGTATGCAGAAATAATTCCATGGAATACGACCTTGCTTTTATTTTTATTAGCTCACGATAATGACGTCTCGCCTGATTAAAAACCGCGGGAGGCTGTCATTTGTATAACGACAGGACAGAGTGTTTATGAAGAGAAAAAACGAAGATAAAAGACAAGTGTGCTTAAAAACTTGTTAAGGTCTTGGCACAAGGGCATCAAATACAGCAGTTATCTTGACTGCTTGACGATTGCTTTGCTGTTAAGTGACGGCTTTTCTTTCCAGCAACGCGGTAGACAGCGTGCCACTGTCCACATACTCAATCTCACCACCCATCGGCAACCCACGCGCAATCCGGCTGACGCGAATGCCACGCGATTTGAGCATCTGCCCAATATAGTGTGCAGTGGCTTCACCCTCGGAGGTAAAGTTGGTGGCAATAATCACTTCGTTTATCGCGCTGTCCTGTGCACGTTTGAGCAGTTTATCCAGGTGAATGTCTTTGGGCCCAATGCCATCCATGGGCGAGAGTTTTCCCATTAATACAAAATATTGGCCCTGATAGCTACGCGTATTCTCCAGCATCATGAGGTCGGTCGGCATCTCCACCACACATAGCGTGGATTTGTCTCTGTGGGTATCCTGGCACACGCTGCATACGCGATGCTCGCTGAAGTTGTTGCAATAATCGCAATGCGCCAGCTTATCCAGCGCCTGTTGTAGACTGGCTGCCAGCTTTTGTGCACCTTCACGGTCACGTTGCAGCAAGTGATAGGCCATCCGCGTGGAGGATTTAGGCCCCACGCCCGGCAGACAGCGCAGGGCACTGATCAGCTGATCCAGAACTGCCGGGTGATTCACGCCTGGTCTCCGCGTCGACGATAATATGGGTGGGCGTCAGGCACTAGAACGGCAACTTGAAGCCTGGTGGCATCAGGCCACTCATTTTCGCTGAACTGGTCGCTTCGGCTTTCGTTTTCGCATCTTTCAACGCAATCATAAGCAAGTCTTCCAGTGTTTCTTTGTCATCCATGGCCGCGTCATCAATCTGTACGCGTTTCACATCATTGCTACAGGTCATGGTCACTTTGACCATGCCATTGCTGGCAATACCTTCCACCTCAGTGTTTGCCAGTTCTGCCTGGGCTTTTTGCATATTGGCTTGCATCATTTGGGCCTGTTTCATCATATTGCCCATGCCACCTTTCATCATTGTCTGCTCCTGAAGTTACGTGTGGTTAATGTAAGGGTTTAATGGAATTTGGCACTATCGTTGCGCCCATTTCCTGCATCAGGCCTTGCACAAAGCGGTCACTCATAATCGCTTGTGTAGCCTGATCCTGTAATTCTGCTTTTTCGACGGCCAGCTGTCTGGCGGGCGTATTGGCTTCCTGGCTGGTGGTGATGATCAGTTGCAAGCGGCGGCCAAAATGGCTGTTTAAAGCAGCATTGAGTTTTTCGAGATAATTGGCACTGGCCAGGTGTTTATGTGACTCGCTAATCCGCAATGTCATGGCATCGTCCTCAAACTGGACCAGCTCGCAATTTTGTGCCAGTGCGCGTACCAGGCCCAATTTGCTCAAATGGTTCTCTACCAGCGCGCGCCAGTTGCCATCCCAGTCCAATGCAGCGCTTGTTTCTTGCGTCTCAGGCATTGCAACATGTACTGCTTCACTGGCAACGGCTGTCGGTGCTGGGGCCGAAAGCGCTGGCTGCGACATTTCTGCCAGGGGGGCAGTGGTGAAAGATGCGCCTGGTTCAGTAGCACTTTCGGGAGCCTGTTCCACCGCACGCTTGCGCATCGCATGATCCGCTGTTGCAGGGTTGGTTGCGCTGCTGGCTTGATAACTTTGCGCCAAGGCGGCGCGCGCGCTGCCAACACTCGGAGCGCTGCCACGGCCATGACCTTCTGTGCTTGACGGGGGCGCGGGTGTGGGGGCCGTTGCATCGGCTTTAAATGCCAGCATACGCAACAGCGTCATGGTAAAGCCTGCATAAGCATCCGGGGCCAGGCCAATATCGCGGTGACCTAAAATAGCAATCTGATAATACAGCTGCAGGGTTTCTGCGGGCAAGGCTGCGGCAAGTTCCAGCAAGTTCTGCCGCTCGGGGTGATCGTCTGCAATTGATTGGGGCGCGTATTGCGCGACAGCTAGCACATGCAACAAAGCTGCAAGATCGTTCAGGGCACTTTCAAAGCCGATGCTGCGCGACTCCATTTGCTGTGCGATATTGAGCAGGCTGGCTGCATCTTGTGCGATCAACGCCCGCAACAAATCATACAGGTAGCTTTGGTCAATCGCCCCCAGCATGCTGCGCACATCGCTTTCGCGGACGGACTGGTTGCCATAAGCAATTGCCTGGTCGGTCAGTGAGAGCGCGTCACGCATGCTGCCATTGGCCGCACGGGCTATCAGCTGTAATGCGGGCGCCTCAAATGGAATTTGCTCCTTGCCCAGAATGTCTTGCAAGTGGGCGGTAATGGTACTGCTGGCCATTTGGCGCAGGTTGAATTGCAGGCAGCGCGACAAAATGGTGACCGGAACTTTTTGTGGATCTGTGGTCGCCAGAATGAATTTGACGTGGGCAGGCGGCTCCTCCAGCGTTTTCAGCATGGCATTAAACGCCTCTTTGGTCAGCATATGCACTTCGTCTATCATGTAGACCTTGAAGCGGCCGGAGGACGGCGCGTAGATCGCCTGCTCAAGCAAGCTCACCATGTCTGCAATACCGCGGTTAGAGGCCGCATCCATTTCCACGTAATCTACATACCGGCCGATATCAATCGCACGGCATGCTTCGCACTCGCCGCAAGGCGTTGCGGTGATGCCGGTCGCACAGTTCAGCGATTTTGCCAGAATACGGGAGAGGGTGGTCTTGCCAACGCCACGGGTGCCGGTAAACAGGTAAGCATGATGCAGGCGCTGTTGGCTCAGAGCATTGCTCAGGGCCTGGACCACATGGTCCTGGCCCACCAGACTGGCAAAAGATTTGGGGCGCCATTTACGCGCCAACACTTGGTAAGACATCGCGCACTCTACTGATTAAAAGCAATAAGGCAAACCTGTACTTTAGCCTATTTTGCCGACTCATGCTTGCCACAAACCATAACATTAAGATCAACGCTGGCATGACAAACAGAAGGGCTGGAGAGAAGGGGCGAGCCCAACCCCCGGCACTTGCTTGATAGTTGTGGCTGCTTGCTTCCGCACCTGACCAGGTTGGCTACCTTACAATGCGGGGAGGCCCGCGGACGCTATTGTAACGCAAAAACGTTTTTTTACCGCCTTATTTTCGCCGTGCCTCATTTCACCTGCAGAGGTAAAGCTTCTGAAATAAACAATTATTTACCTTCTTATACACCAATAAATTCCAATCATCGCCCCGCATAATATTTGCATCCTATTAATTTTAGTGTGATTTGGCAGAAAACGATGGCAGCAAACGGATCATCCATGACAGCTTCAGAAGTTGCACGTGAAACCATCAAGCAAATGGCTGTCAGGCGTGTCGAACCGACACCGGACAATTACATGCAGATTTACTATGAGATTGCAGGTAAACCGGTGAAGGAGGATGCTGCCAGTGCGTTGCGCAAGGCATTGAAGCAGTTGCCCCACGACACGCTGGAGCAAACCAACTGGATTAACCGCTGGGAAAAAGTGCTTAAACAGGATAACTGGCAAGGGCTGGGGGAATTGCTGACTGAGGCCATGCAACAGCAGCTTAGTCATTCCACCAAATGGCCCAAGGCGATTCGTGTTTTATTGCAAGCCTGGGACGACAAGCGCAGTGGCATAGATACTGCCAGAAAGCGTGAGACGCTGGAACGTGTGCTCATTAATTTTGGTGATGACGAGAGCCTGTCCGACAAGTTGATCGGCATGGCGAATATGTGGTTGCCTTCTGAAGCCCGGGTTGAGGGGATTGCCTTGACTGATGCGGCTGACGCGTCCACAGCTTCGACGTCGCAACCTGTCTTGGATATATCCAGTGAACAAGGTTTGCCCTCTGAAGTACAGCAGTTCCATGGCGCTTTTACCATTTTGCAGACCTTGTTGAAGCAAACACTTTACCTGGGCTTGATTCCCCGTTTGCAAGGGTATCCAGACTTGCAGGCGGAGGCGGTGGCCCTGCAGGAATCTGCCGAGCGCGCTAAAAAGCTTAAAGAGTGGGAGGCTTTGGCCAAGTCACTTAAAGCGTTATTGATGCGGGTCGAGGTGATGGGCGCGCAAGAGGATGACGTGCGTGGCGACATTATCGACTTGTTGCATTTGCTACTGGAAAATATCGGTGAACTGGTGGCTGAAGATAGCTGGCTGAGTGGTCAGGTCTATGCTGTACAGTCGATTATTACCGGTCCGCTGGATAGAACCAAGCTTAAACAAGCCGAAAAAAGCCTCAAAGAGGTTATTTACAAGCAAGGACTGGTCAAGCACAGTCTGATTGAGGCGAGGAACTCATTTAAAACCTTAATCAGTACTTTTATTGATAAGCTCAAATATATGGGTGAAGCCAGCGAACTCTACAGTGGCAAAATCGAGACCTATGCCAAAGAGCTCTCTCAAACTGATGATTTGATTAAAATTAATGAGCTGGTCAACCAGTTGATGCGCGATACTTCTGTCATGCAGACCGACATCCTGCGTTCGCGCGATGACTTGCTTATCCAACAGAGCAAGGCAACGGATACGCAAGACCGTATTGATCAATTGCAACTGGAGTTGCAGCAGTTGAGTGAGGTCGTCAGAATTGACCAACTCACCGGCGTGCTCAATCGCCGCGGTATGGACGATGCCTTCCAGGCCGAGATTGCGCGTTTTCAGCGTAGCGGTGAGTCATTTAGTGTGGCTTTGCTCGACATCGATAATTTTAAATCGCTCAATGACCAGCATGGGCATGCCGCCGGGGATGCTGCGCTCAAACATCTGGCTTCAGTGGTAAAACGTGCGGTGAGGCCGACGGATATTGTGACCAGAATGGGGGGCGAAGAGTTTGTTGTCATTCTGCCCAAGACCGACTTGCAAGAGGCGGTGATCATTATGTCGCGCTTGCAGCGATCACTGACCAAAGAGTACTTCATGGGTAATAACCAAAAGCTGCTGATCACCTTTAGTGCAGGTGTCGCCTTGTTCCAGAAAGAGGACGATGTCAGTGCCATCTTGTTGCGCGCAGATCAGGCCATGTACCTGGCCAAAAAACGCGGCAAAAACCGGGTGATGACTGAAACTGATCTAGTTGGCACCGTCAATCCCTAGCTTGTGCGCTTGGTCAGCACTTTGTTGATCGACAGCGGTTTTATCCGGGATCACTGACTGTCATATCCAGCCGTGGGTTGACATGATATGCTAGCTGGCATCTTGATTGAGGTGCCATGTGTCTACGCCAGCCAGCCATTTTCCTATTGATAGTGTCCAACATGCCTTGCATGAAAGCGAGCGCAGATTCTCCGCCATTGTTTCCAGCATTCCAGGACTCGTGTTCCAGATGCATATGACTGCAGATGCTCAAGTGGTTTTTACTTATGTGAGTGAGGGCTGCGAAGCCTTGCTGGGTATCCCGGCCGCAGCATTGCTCAAGGATGCCAACACCCTGTTTGATGCCATGGATCAACCTTCCGCCCATCTGTTCAAGCAAAACTTGCAAAAATCCGCCCGGCAACACAAACGCCTGGATTGGGAAGGACAAATCTGGATTGCCGACTGGCAAGACATGAAATGGGTCAATATCCGGGCTACCGTGCAAGACTTGGGGCAGGGCGCGGTGCAGTGGGATGGCATTATGCTCAATATTAGCCAGAGTAAGCATGAAAAACAGGAGATCGAGCAAGCCAGGCAAGATCTGCAGGCACTGACGGCGCACTTGAACCAGGTCAAAGAGCAGGAGCGCGTGTCGATTGCGCGTGAAATTCATGATGACCTCGGCGGCAACCTGACTGCGATGAAGCTGGGCTTGTCGACCATCATCCAGCAAATTGAGGCCGGTGAGCCGGTCAACCTCGAGCAAGCGCATTTGTTGCAAGGGATCATCAACCAGACGTTTGATTCCGTACATCGTATTTCTGGCAATTTGCGACCCAACATTCTCGATCTGGGGCTGGTGGATGCGCTGGAGTGGCAGGTGAGCCAGTTCAAAAAGCAATTAGGCATCTCGGCAAAATTTATCACCAATTGTCATGATTTGGAGTGTGATCCCGATCAATCCATGGCGTTGTTCCGGATTTGTCAGGAGGCGCTCTCGAACATCGCCAAATATGCGCAGGCCAATGCGGTCGAAGTGGAGCTCAGCCTCAAGGATCAGCTGTTATTCATGAACATCACGGATAATGGCATCGGCATTGCCCCTGCCGACAAGATCAAATCGAACGCATTTGGCCTGAGAGGTATGCAGGAAAGAGCGGCGGCACTGGGGGGCGAGTGCCAGATTGAATCTTCCAGCGCCGCATCTGGCACTTGTATCCGGGTGCAAGCGCCGTTCAAGCCCGCAGAGTCGTGACAGAATGGCTGATCCGATTTACAATCAACAGCGCAGTTTCTGGATTAGCCATGGTGCAACCAGCAAAACAGAGGGATCAGGTTGGATATACAAAAAATAAAAGTCATTATCGTAGATGACCATGCCATCTTACGTTCTGGCATCAAGCAAATATTGCTTGCGAGTGGGGATATTGATGTCGTCGGTGAGGCGGAGAATGTTGCGCAGGCGATTAAATGTGTACGTGAAGTGGCTGCCGATGTCATGCTACTGGACATTTCGTTGCCGGATAAAACCGGCATAGAAGCCTTAAAGCTCATCAAGCGAGAAAATGCTGCGCTCAACATCTTGATGCTTTCCATGTACATGGAAGAGCAGTATGCCGTGCGCTCCATTCGTTCTGGCGCTTCTGGCTACCTGTGCAAGCATACGGCGTCAGAAGAGTTGCTCACCGCCATACACACGCTGGCCAAAGGCAAAAAATACATTACCCCCAACGTGGCAGAGATTCTGGCCGAGCAGGTGGGGAATGATTATGCGGTGGCCTTGCACGAAACCCTTTCAGATCGCGAGTTTCAGGTCATGCGCATGATTGCTTCCGGGCAGTCAGTCAGTGAGATTGCAGATAAACTCGCATTGTCGGTGAAAACGGTCAGCATGTACCGGACGCGGCTGCTCGAAAAAATGCATCTTAAACATAATGCCGATATCACCCATTACGCCATCAAGAACCAATTGGTTTAGGGGCGCTTGAGATAGCACCGCACAATAAAAAAGGCCTCAATAGAGGCCTTTTTTAATATTAATCAATATGCTATGAAATTTTCTTCGCGTAATTGATTAAGCCGTTGGTTGAGCTATCAAAGCTGTTTACCGGCTCGTTGGTATTCAGCTGTGGCAGAATTTGGCTCGCAATCTGCTTACCATATTCCACACCCCACTGGTCATAGCTGTTAATGTCCCAGATCATGCCTTGCACAAAAATCTTGTGCTCATAAAGCGCAATCAGTTTACCCAAGGTAAAGGGTGTGAGCTGTTTAAACAGGATAGACGTGGTTGGGCGGTTGCCTTCAAACACTTTATGCGGCAGCAGATCTTCCAGTGCCTGGCCGCTCATGCCTTGTGCTTCCAGTTCGGCACGTGCTTCTTCACGGGTTTTGCCCAACATCAAGGCTTGGGTTTGTGCCAGGAAGTTAGCCAGCAGGATTTTATGGTGCTGATCGTCTGGGCTACCCACTTTGTAATGGCTGTTGGCTGGCATCAAAAAGTCTGCCGGAACCATTTGTGTGCCCTGGTGAATCAACTGGTAAAACGCATGCTGGCCATTGGTGCCAGCTTCGCCCCAGATGACCGGGCCCGTTTTGTAGCTGACGCGGCTACCGTCACGGCAAATAAATTTGCCATTACTTTCCATGTCTGCTTGTTGCAGATAGGCCGCAAAGCGAGACATGCCCTGGTCATAAGGCAAAATCGCGTGCGTATCAACATGGAAGAAATTGTTGTACCAGACACCCAGCAAGGCCATGATGACAGGCATGTTCTGTTCCAGTGGCGCCGACAAGAAGTGCTGATCCATGGCGTGACCGCCTGCCAGCAACTGTTCAAAGTTGTCCATGCCGACATAGAGCGCAATGGACAGACCGATGGCTGACCACAGGGAGTAACGACCACCTACCCAGTCCCAGAAAGCAAACATGTTGTTGGTGTCTATGCCGAATGCCTGCACGGCCTTGGCATTGGTGGACAGCGCGACAAAATGTTTGGCCACATGCTGATCTTGTTTAGCTGCTTGCAGGAACCAGCGGCGCGCTGAGTGCGCGTTGGTCATGGTTTCCTGGGTGGTAAAGGTTTTGGAGGCAACGATGAACAGGGTGGTTTCAGGGTCGCAGACTTCCAGCACACGCATCAAGTGCGCGCCATCAATGTTGGAAACAAAGTGGGCTTTCAAGTTGGGGCTGGCGTAGGGTTTTAACGCATCACATGCCATGACTGGACCGAGGTCTGAGCCACCAATACCGATATTTACGATATCGGTAATCCGTTTGCCGGTGAATCCTGTCCATTGGCCGTTGCGTACTTGCTCGGTAAAGGCCCGCATTTGCGCCAGTACGGCGTTCACTTCTGGCATCACATCCTTGCCATCCACATACACCGGTGTATTACTGCGGTTACGCAGGGCGGTGTGCAGCACTGCACGCTTTTCGGTAATGTTTATTTTTTCGCCGCTGAACATGCGGCTGCGCCATTGCTCAATATTTGAGTCGCGCGCTAACTGGAATAACTGGGACAGGGTTTCTTTAGTGATACGGTGCTTGGAGTAGTCCAGCAGGATGTCGTCCACCGTTAAACTGAATTCTTCGAAGCGTTTGGGGTTTTGGTTAAACAGATCGCGCATTTGAACATCGCGCATTTCAATTTGATGCTGGTTCAGCGCATGCCAGCTCGGATGTGTGGTTAGTTTTGCCATGTCGTGTTGTTACTATCGTTTTTCAAGTCAATTAAATTTACGGGGCCAGACAAGGCAATCTCTGAATTTTCTTGTCTGGCCAAAAATCTTTACTGCCAGGCTACATCATATAGTCAGTGTAACCAGTTATTGTAACTGAAGTATGACACCCCCAAGTGGCGGCAAGTTTAGGCTGATGGAGGCTGGCTGGTTCATCCATGGCACGGGGTCACTAGGACAGCCGGAACCATTACCAACATTGCTGCCACCATAACAAGCGGCGTCACTGTTAAACAATTCCTGATAGTAACCCGATTGTGGTACGCCCAAACGGTATTGATGGCGCGGTACCGGTGTGAAATTAAGTAGGATTATAACAAAACTATGGTCTTTGCCGCGTCTGACGTAGCTTAATATTGATTGCGCGGCATCTTCGCAGTCTATCCATTGAAAGCCCTGTGCATCAAAGTCATGGGCATGGAGTGCGCTTTGATGGCGATAGAGCCAGTTGAGGTCCTTGCAAACGCGCTGTATACCTCGATGCAGGTCATGGTCAGCGGCAGTGTCTTCAAGTAAATGCCAGTCCAGGCTTTGGTTGACACGCCACTCACGGCGCTGGGCAATTTCATTGCCCATAAAGTTGAGCTTTTTACCTGGCATGGTCATTTGCAAGGTCATCAACAGACGCAAGTTGGCGAATTTTTGCCAATCATCCCCAGGCATTTTTTCGAGTAAGGACTTTTTGCCGTGGACCACTTCGTCGTGCGAGAACGGCAGGACAAAGTTCTCGGAATAAGCGTACATCTGACCAAAGGTCAGGCGATTATGGTGGTATTGGCGGTAGACCGGATCCAGTTGCATGTAGGTCAGGACATCATTCATCCAGCCCATATTCCATTTCATACTGAACCCCAGGCCCCCGGCATAGACCGGTCGCGAAACGGCGGGCCAGGCCGTTGATTCCTCGGCTATCGTCAATGCGCCGGGGAAGCGTTCGCCCACCATCACGTTCAGTTGCTTGAGAAACTCGATCACGTCCAGGTTTTCACGTCCGCCATAGACATTAGGCAACCATTCTCCATCTTTGCGCGAGTAATCCAGGTAGAGCATGGACGCCACGGCATCCACACGCAAGCCGTCAATGTGAAACTCTTGCAGCCAGTAATAAGCATTGCTGAGTAAAAAGCTGCGCACTTCATTGCGGCCATAATTGAAGATATAGGTGCCCCAGTCCATATGTTCGCCCAGGCGGGGGTCTGCATGTTCATACAGCGCCGTGCCATCAAAACGCGCCAGCGCCCAGTCATCTTTGGGGAAGTGACCAGGGACCCAGTCCAGAATGACGCCGATATTGGCGGCATGACAGCGGTCAATAAAATACTTAAGATCATCCGGACTGCCATAGCGCTGGGTGGGGGCAAAGTAGCCCGTCACCTGATAACCCCAGGATTCATTCAGCGGATGTTCGGCAATTGGTAATAGCTCGATATGGGTATAGCCCATCTCTAGCAAATGTGGAATCAGCGCCTCTGCGATGGCGCGATAGCCCATAAAGTGGCCGTTTGGGTCTCGTTGCCAACTGCCTAAATGCACTTCATAACAGTTAAAGGGTGCATGCAGCCAGTCATGCTGCTGGCGTTGCTGCAACCAGCCATCATCTTGCCAGGTGTACTCGCTGTGGCAGATACGATTGGCCGTGCCGGGCCTAGGCTCAAAGGCTCTGCCATAGGGGTCGGCCTTGAGCATGACATAGCCATGCTCTCGGTTGCGGATTTCGAATTTATATAAATCATGTTCAGTCAGGTGGGGAATAAATAACTCCCAAATGCCGGTGCTGCCGATGACACGCATGGCATGGATACGGCCATCCCACTGGTTAAAGTTGCCAACTACGCTGACCCGTGACGCATTGGGCGCCCAGACAGCAAATCGGACGCCTGGCACCCCATTCACCTGCATGGGGACTGCGCCCAGGGTATTGTAGGCCTGGTAAAAACGACCTTCAGCAAACAGATACAGGTCATCGGCAGACACGGTGCTGTCAAAACCATAGACATCCAGGGTTTCGTAACGGCTAGCTTGCCCCTTGGGCTGAATTTGCAGTGGGACAGGGGTTGAAATCGGATTATCTGACTCGTAAATAAACAAGCCCTGGGCATGCGCCTGCTGCATGGGCTGCCAATTTTTGCCATTGTTGAGCCATACTTGTTCTGCCGTTGGTATGAACACACGCACCTGCCAGCGCTTGGTTTTCGCATCCTGATGCGACCCCAAATATTCAAAGGGATTATGATGGGTGGCGTCTAAAATCCGTTGCAAATGATGATTGTCGGTGGCAATTTGATGAGAAGCTTTGGCAGTCATGCTGTCGGTATCCGGTTAAGCAGATTCCATGCTATCAAAAAAAGTTAAGATTTACGTCATTCGCCCCCGGAATTTCGTTGTCTTTACCCCAATTATCATGCAGACTGTGGATGTCAGACCTGCAGATGCAAAGCCTTGTGTCGTCTCTGCTGAAACGCGCAACGCTGACAATAATGACTGTAGGCTGGTTCCCAGGATCAGGAAAAACAGGAATAGCATCATGTCTCAAGTAGCAGAGTTTGTTGAACGTCGTAAAGCCAACCGGCGGCAAGAACGTCCCTCCGACCGGTTTATCAGTAACCTGACGAAAAATACCGTTGCCATTATCCTGGCGGGTGGTCGTGGCAGCCGGTTAAAAAACCTCACCGACTGGCGGGCCAAACCGGCTGTACAGTTTGGTGGTAAATTCCGCATTATCGACTTCCCCTTGTCTAATTGCATTAACTCTGGCATCCGCCGCATTAATGTGGCGACCCAATACAAAGCGCAAAGCCTGATTCAGCATGTTCAGCGCGGCTGGGGCTTTTTGCGTGGGGAGTTTAACGAATACGTCAACATTATTCCTGCCCAGCAGCGTCTGGGCGAGGAATGGTACAAAGGCACGGCTGATGCGGTCTATCAGAATATTGATTTGCTGCGAGAGAATGGCGGCGAATATATTCTGGTCCTGGCCGGCGACCATATCTATAAAATGGACTACGGCAAAATGCTGGCGACGCATGCACGCAGCAATGCCGATATGACCATTGCCTGCATCAATGTGCCGCTCGAAGACGCCAAAGGGTTTGGGGTATTGGAGGTGGACGCCACCGACCGCGTGATCGCCTTTGATGAAAAGCCAGCGCATCCCAAGCCTAGCCCGAACAATCCCGAGGTGGCTTTTGCCAGCATGGGTATTTATATCTTCAATGCCAAGTTTTTGTACGAACAATTGATCCGGGATGCTTATGACCGCAAGTCACACCACGACTTTGGGCAGGACATTATTCCTTACATCATCAAAAAATACCGGGTACAGGCGCACCGATTTACCGATAGTTGCGTCGGTGCACAAGGCAACAACTTTTACTGGCGGGATGTGGGAACCATAGATGCCTACTGGGAAGCCAATATGGAGCTGACCAAGGTGATTCCAGAGCTCAATCTGTATGACAGTGAATGGCCGATCTGGACTTATCAGGAACAACTGCCGCCGGCCAAATTTGTATTCAAGGATGAAGGCCGTACGGGCAAGGCGACAGACTCGCTGGTGTCAGGGGGCTGCCTGATCAGTGGTTCTTGCGTGTCTAACTCAGTGCTTTTTTCCGGCGTGCATGTGGCGGATTATTCCGATCTGGATGGCGCTGTAGTGCTGCCCAAGGTCAAAATTAACGAGGGGGTCATCATGCGCAACGCAGTGATAGACCGCGGCTGCGAGATTCCTGCTGGCATGCAGATTGGTGTCGATCTGGAGCGAGATAAAAAGCGCTTTCATGTCTCTGAAAAAGGCATCGTACTGGTCACACCCGACATGCTGGGCCAAGATTTATACCGTGTGAAGTAGTTTAAAAGTCATTGAGTGAGTGAAAGAGGTTGAAGGATGTCCGATAAAAAATTGCTCTTAAATTTATATTGGCACATGCACCAACCGGATTACCGTGATCTGGTGACAGGCGAGTTTGTGCTGCCATGGACGTATTTGCATGCGCTCAAGGATTACAGTGATATGGCCTTTCACCTGGAGCAAAATCCAAACGCCAGGGTAACCTTCAATTTTGTACCTATTCTGGTGGAGCAGCTCGAAGATTATGCTGAGCAGTCACGGTCCGGACAGTGGCGTGACCCATTACTGCGTTTGCTGGCAAATCCCAATCTGGAAAACATCACGGATGAAGAGTGTCGCCTGATTGTGGACAGCTGTTTCAAGGCACATCATGAGAAAATGTTGAGTCCTTTTCCGCATTATCAGCGTTTGCTCAAGCTGTATGAACTGGTGGCGCCTGTCATGCAAAACGGCCAGTTTCATTATCTCTCGGCACAATATAAAGCGGACTTGCTGGTCTGGTACCACCTGGCATGGACGGGGGAGAGCTTGCGCCGCAAAAACAAAACTGTGCAAACCCTGATGCAAAAAGGCGTGCTGTTTACCCTGGAAGACAGGCAAGCGCTGTTAGCCGTGATCAGCGAGACCTTGCAAGGCATTTTGCCGCGCTATCAGGCCTTGCTGAAAAAAGGCCGCATTGAAATGACCACCACGCCTTACTACCATCCCATTTTGCCATTGCTCATTGATTTGGAAAGTGCGCGTGACGCCATGCCCGATGCACCGTTGCCGCAGTCAGCCACCTATCCAGACGGTTATCCGCGTGCGATCGCTCATGTGCAGGCGGCACAGCGCTATCATGAAAAAATATTTGGTCAGCCCGCCAATGGCATGTGGCCTGCTGAAGGCGCGGTCTCACATCCTGCACTGTCGTTGCTGGCAGAGCAGGGCGTGGCCTGGGCGGCCACTGGCCAGGGTGTGCTGGCCAACAGCTTGCGTAAACTTGGGCTGCCGCACGACACGCCATCGCAATACCTGTATCAGCCTTATAAAATCACCAATGGTCAGCAGGATATTGTGTGCTTTTTCCGTGACGACCATCTGTCTGACAAAATCGGCTTTGAGTATTCCAAACAATACGCAAGCGAAGCGGTTCATGACTTTATTCAGTCGCTGGAGCATATCCTGGCCAACAGTGAAGAGACGCCGGTGGTGAGCGTAATTCTGGATGGCGAGAATGCCTGGGAATACTATCCATATAACGGTTATTATTTCTTGCACGAGCTCTATCAGGCGCTGGCGCAGCATCCGGATATCCAGATGACGACTTTTAGCGATATTCTCGCTTTGCAGCAGAAACACACATTGCCAGCGCCACGCTTGCTGGATGATATTTGCGCCGGGAGTTGGGTCTATGGCACCTTTAGTACCTGGATTGGGGAACCGGCCAAAAACCGTGCCTGGGATCTGTTGAGCGAAGCCAAGCGGCATTATGATCAACAGATACACCAACTTTCAGCCGAACAGAAACAAAAGTGCCAGCAGCAATTGGCCCTGTGCGAAGGTTCGGACTGGTTCTGGTGGTTTGGCGATTACAACAGCGCCCAAAGCGTACAAAGTTTTGACCAGCTCTATCGCCGTAATTTGAGCAACCTGTACAAATTACTTGGCCTGACAGCCCCTGCACATTTGTTACAACCCATCAGCCTGGGCGGTGGCGATGCCGAAAATGCAGGCACCATGCGCCGGGGCAACGCCTGATTCTTTCAACTGATTTGAATGCCAATCCATGACGCAACATAGACAAGCGGGTGTGCTGATGCACATCACTTCATTGCCTGAGGGCAATCTCGGCCCAGAGGCCTATCGTTTTGTAGACACCCTGGTCAAAATGGGCGTATCGGTGTGGCAGACCTTGCCGGTCAACCAGCCACATGGAGACCAGTCGCCCTATCAAAGTGTCTCCGCGCATGCAGGACATAGTGGCATGATCAGCGCGCAGCAATTACAGCTTGATGGCTGGTGTCTGCCCAATGAGCTGACGCTGAGTTTGCCTGCGTTGATGGCTAAAGTCATGGCGCGCGTGCAGTCAGGCAGCGCCCCCACACATGGTGAAGGCCATGGTCTGTCGTGGTCCGGGTTTGCGAGATTCTGTCAGACGCAGCAATACTGGCTGGAAGATTTTGCCTTGTTTGGCTGCTTGCGTGAGCAGCACCATAATCAAAGCTGGCAGCAATGGCCACAAGCTTACCGCAAGCATGATCCACAAGCCTTGCAAGCTTATCGGGTCACGCACCAGGAGCCGTTGACGCTGATTAAATTTACGCAGTATGTGTTTTTTCAGCAATGGGCGCAGCTCAAGCGTTACGCCAATCAGCGCGGCATTCGCTTGTTTGGCGATATCCCGATTTTTGTCGCTTACGACAGTGCCGATGTCTGGGCGCATCCCGCATGGTTCAAGCTGGATGACACCCTCAACATGACCGTCGTAGCGGGTGTGCCGCCAGACTATTTCTCTGAAACCGGACAACGCTGGGGGAATCCGCATTACGACTGGCTGGCCATGCAAAAAGATGGGTTTTCATGGTGGCTGGGGCGTATCGATACGCAGGCACAGCTGTTTGATGTGCTACGGATTGATCACTTCAGGGGCTTGCAGGCCGCTTGGGAAATCCCCGCAGAAGAGCCCACTGCCATTAACGGGACTTGGCAAGAGGCGCCAGGTGAAGCGCTGTTAAACGCCATCACCGAGACCTTCCCGGAGCTGAGTCTGGTGGCTGAGGACTTGGGCATCATCACCGCAGAAGTGGATGCCTTGCGCCATGGATTCGACTTGCCTGGCATGAAAATTTTACAGTTTGCGTTTGGTGGCGGTGAAGACAATCCTTACTTGCCAGAAAACATAGAACAAAACAGCGTCGCTTATACCGGCACGCATGATAACGATACCACCCTGGGCTGGTACCTCACCGCGCCAGAGCATGTGCGCAATCATTTACATGATTACCTGAATCAACATCCTCCGCAAATGCCCGCTGCCTTGATTAAACTGACCCTGGAGAGCCAGGCCAAGCTGGCAATTATCCCCATGCAAGACATTCTCGCGCTGGATAGCCAGGCGCGCATGAACACGCCAGGCACCATAGAAGGCAACTGGTGTTGGCGCATGCAATGGTCGCAACTGAGTGAAGAGAAATTATTGTCTTTTAGACACAGTGTTGAAGAAAGTGGCCGCTTCCATGCGTGATGTGACTCCGGTTTATCGTTTGGGTCTGGATGTGGGCGGGACCAATCTGCGTTTAGGTGTGTTTTCTGATCTGCGCCTGATTGAAGAAACGCGTTTTGAGGCAAACTATTCTGCCATTTGCAAGCAGCACTCGCCAGCACAGGCCTGGCAAAAGATTATTGCGGTTACGGCAGAAGCCATCCAGCCATTGCTTGAAAAATATCCGACGATTCAGAGTATCGGCATTGGTTTTCCCGGCTTTATTGATCCGCACACGGGCATCCTGGCGCAATCGCCCAATTTACCGGGCTTGTTGAACGTGAATCTGGGCCACGATCTGGGTGCCCGGCTTGGTTTCAATATCCGGGTCGAGAACGATGCCAATGCTGCAGCCTTTGGGGAATTTAGCCTGCTTGGTCAGCCAGCTGGTGGTTTGCTGTATCTGGGCCTGGGCACCGGAGTGGGTGCCGGCTTGGTCGTGAATGGTCATGTTTGGGCCGGGCAGCATGGTTATGCGCTCGAGGCCGGGCATATTATTGTCGAGCATCAAGGCCGCTTGTGTGGCTGTGGTAACCACGGCTGCGTCGAGCAATATGCTTCTGCCACCGGCATCAGCAAAGGCTATGCTGAGTTGACTGGCCAGACAAGGAGTGCTTTGGAGATTGCGCTGGCTGCGGAGCAGGGCGATGAACATGCGCGCGCAGTCTACGCGGATGCTGGTCGCAAACTGGCGCAAATGCTGGCGAGTGTACTCAAGGTGGTTGATGTCGGCACCGTTTTGATTGGCGGTGGCGTGGTTGCCGCATGGTCGCTGATGTCTGAGGCGTTTTATCAACGGCTGGAAGCAGACTTGATCCCGGTACTCAGAGGCAAGGTCGTGGTTCATCTATCTCGTTCTGGCGATATTGCGGGCATGTTGGGTGCTGCCTTGCTGGCCGAGTCCACCACCCGCTCAGCATAACCCTTCATGCGCGTGCGCCTGGTGTTGCGCCAGTGCCCAGACCACATGCTCCCGCACCAAGGCATTTTCATCCTGTGCCCGTGACTTCAGTGCTGCAATCACCGCCATCGACGTCGGCGCATTGCCCAAGCCGACGGCAATATTGCGCAACCACTGCGTGTAGCCTATGCGGTAGATCGCGCTACCCGCCATTTTTTGCTGAAATTCAGCTTCGGTCCAGCCAAAACAGGTCACCAGGCTCAAGCTGTCGAGTCCATGCCGTACCGCAAAGTCGGGCTCTGAGGTCCTGACGGCAAATTTGTTCCACGGGCAGGTTAGCTGGCAATCGTCACAGCCATATACCCGGTTGCCCATCAGTGGCCTTAACTGCTCGGGAATGCTGCCTTGATGTTCTATGGTGAGGTAAGAGATACAGCGGCGGGCGTCTAGTTCGTAAGGTGCAACGATGGCAGCGGTCGGGCAGACATCAATACACGCAGTGCAACTGCCACAATGTGCTGAGATGGGCGGATCCACGGGTAGCGGCAGGTTGGTATAAATTTCCCCCAGAAAAAACCATGATCCCTGCTGGCGATTGAGTAACAGCGTATGCTTGCCGCGCCAGCCCACCCCCGCTTTGGTCGCCAGTGCCACCTCCATCACCGGCGCACTGTCGGCAAATACACGGTATTCAAAACTGCCAAAGGTCTCGCTGATGCGGGTGCACAATTGCTGCAATTTTTGCCGCATCACTTTATGGTAATCGCGCCCCATGGCATAGCGGGCGACATAAGCCTGCTCAGGGCTCTCCAGCACCTGCCAGCCGTCGGCTGCATCTGCGGGCAAATAATTGAGGTTGACCGAGATCACGCGCAAGGTGCCAGGCACCAATTCTGCCGGACGGGTTCGCTTGGTCCCATGTTTTGCCATATAATCCATGTCGCCGTGGTATTGTTTGTTCAGCCACTTTAAAAATTCAGGCTCCGCGGCAGACAAGTCGGTATCGGTAATGCCGATATTGCCAAACCCCAGTTCTCGCGCCCAGCCCTTGATGGTCGCTGCCATTTGCGCAGCGACATGAACATCAGGCAGTTGAATCGGGACGGGATGTGATTGATGTGACATGACAGAAACGTATTCTACACAGATTTTAAAAGACGAAGCAGCGACCGTGCATGCCGCAAGCGTGCTGGCAAAGCAATTGCAGCCTGGGCAGGTTATTTACCTGCACGGTGATCTGGGGGCCGGAAAAACCACGCTGGTGCGCGGCATGCTGCATGCCTTGGGGCATGTCGGCAAAGTGAAAAGCCCCACCTATACGCTGGTGGAACCCTATATGCTGCCATTCGCCACGTGCTATCACTTTGATCTTTACCGCTTTCAGGATGCAGAAGAGTGGGAAGCTGCCGGCTTCCGCGATTATTTCAACCCTGCCAGTGTTTGCCTGGTCGAGTGGCCTGAGCGTGCAGCCGAGCTATTGCCTGTCGCAGACATCGAGATCCGCTTTGATATCCTGCCGCACGGCCGCGTGCTGCACATCA
Organism: Methylophilus sp. YYY-1; assembly: GCF_029132825.1. NCBI lineage: Bacteria > Pseudomonadati > Pseudomonadota > Betaproteobacteria > Nitrosomonadales > Methylophilaceae > Methylophilus > Methylophilus sp. YYY-1. Next base: position 442,934 of record NZ_WOVG01000001.1, on the reverse strand, counting down.
CAAGTCAGCAGGCGCTGGCCTTGGAAACACTATGCCAGTAAAGCGTAAGCATTGCCTGGGCTGGCTATTGCCAGTCCTGTTATTCATTCTGAGTCAGGCCGCACATGCCGCTGAAGTCATCCTGGCCAATTTGCAGCAGCAAGGCGGTCAGGCACATGTCGAGCTTTTGCTCGACCAGCAAGTCAAATACCGTGTCTTCACGCTGGATAATCCATTCCGCGTGGTGATTGATATGGACGGTGTTGCCATCAGTCCAACCCTGAAAGCGCTCGCGCTGCAGTTGGATGCCCAACATCCTTACCTGTCTAAAATCCGCATTGCGCCGTTTACCGAGAAAACGGCGCGTATCGTTTTTGACATCAAATCTGATATTAAACCGCAGGTCACCGATATGAATGCGGGCAGCTCGCAACAACGCTTGGCCATCAGCATAGGCCCTGCGAGTGGTCCTGTCGAGTCAGCCATGGCGAGCCCGGTACTGACACCTTCCCGGCAATTGCAAGAAGTGCCACGTCAAGACGACAAACCCGCTGAAAAAGCAGCCGAGCCCACACCAGACAATGCCAATGCAACGGTGGAAAAGTCTGCCGAAAAACCGGCGGACAAAGTGATTGACAAGCCGGTTGAAAAACCACTCAAACAGGCAAAACCTGGCCAAAAACTCATTACCATTGCCGTCGATGCCGGTCACGGCGGTGAAGATCCTGGTGCACGCGGTTCCAATGGCAGCCACGAAAAGAACATTACTCTGGCCATTGCGCGCAAGCTCAAGCAACAGATCGATGCCGAAGAAAACATGCAAGCGATCCTGATCCGCGATGGCGATTATTTCGTGCCACTGGGAGACCGTGTCAAAAAAGCACGCGCGGCCAAGGCCGACTTGTTTATTTCCATCCATGCCGACTCGTTTGTGAACAGCACCGCCAAAGGGTCTTCTGTGTTTGCCCTGTCTGAGCGTGGCGCCACCAGTGCCGGCGCCCGCTACCTGGCGAAAAAGGAAAACGCGGTAGACTTGATTGGTGGTGTGGCGATTGATACCCGCGATATGGACCTGGCAAGAACCTTACTCGATTTGTCGCAAACCGCCACTATTCACGACAGTATCCGCATGGGTAAAGCCGTGCTGGGCCGCATCGCTAAAATCAATACCCTCCATTCCAAGTATGTTGAACAAGCAGCGTTTGCGGTGCTTAAATCACCGGATATCCCTTCAATTCTGGTCGAGACGGCGTTTATCAGCAATCCTGAAGAAGAAGCCAGGTTGAATGATGATTCTTATCAGGATAAGTTGGTCAATGCGATTTTGTCTGGCGTGAAGTCTTATATTGCGACCAATCCTTCCTTCGCTAAAAAATAAGTGTTATTTATTAGGTTCAAAAGTCATTCGATGATTGGGCTTATTTTTGCCTTCATGCGAAAAGGACGTCGTAAGCGTTCTTGGTAGAAGTGATATTAAAAGTATTGCCCTAATTCTGCTTCTCTTTGCGTCTTGCCATAGCCCGCCTGAACTCTCAACGCCCGACCAATAAAACCATTGAGCTTTTTCCTGGCGTCATCAATCAATGCGCTATCCACAAAGATGCGTGGATATTGATACGATAACCAGCTATACAAGCTCAAATGCTGGCATATGAGTTCAGCCTGCTCCAGATATTGCGCCTGTTGGCCATTCAGCCATTCTGGCATTTGCGGCAATGACCTGGCTTGTTGCGTAGCGACGGCTTGTACGCATTGCAAAAAATAGTCCCGTGCAATCGGCACCTGTATCGCGAGCGGGGCGCACATCAAGCGGTATTTGTCCCGCATGGAGAGTTGCGGTGCGGTTTGGTCTATCAGCATGGCTTGCTGGTGTTGCAGGCTTGTCACTTGCCACTGCAAGGCATACTGGCCGGGTGACCTCGCATATTGCTTGTGCAGGTACTCCATGCATTCGGCCAGTCGCCAGGTAGGGATGTGTAAACTCAGCGCTTCAATATTCCCGCCACCAACCGCAATCGGCAAAGCAAATGGTGGCACCGTGTCATCGGCGTCTAACATAGCCTGTAAATGCCATTGCTCGTCGTCTTCCAGGACGGTGACATATCCCGTGTCATATAAGCCATGGCGTCCGGCCCGACCGGCAATCTGGCGCATTTCGGTGGCATTGAGCGGCCGCGAGGCGATGCCGTCAAATTTATGGATATTGGCAAAAATCACGCGGCGGATCGGCAGGTTGAGCCCCATGCCTATGGCATCTGTGGCGACCAGGATGTGCGCCTCGCCGCTGGCAAAACGCGCAGACTCGACGCGGCGGACTTCAGGCGAGAGGGCGCCATAGATGGTGGCGACAGACAGCCCCCATTGGCGGATACGCGCAGCCAGTGTGAGCACATCTTTGCGGCTAAAGGCGATGATGGCATCACCGGTGCGTAGAGCTTTGCGTAGTTTGGCGGCGTGGTAGCGTGCACCGCAAATACTATGTTCTTCGATCAGCAACGGTGTCATGCGCTGTAAATGGGTGAGGGTGTAGGGCTCGTTGAGCGCATCTAGCACGCGGGTACAGCTGCTGGTGACACTGTTCGCCCCGCAGATAAATACTTGTTTGGCAGGGACCCCGACCAGCGCCGCCGTCCATGCACTGCCACGGTCCGGGTCCATCAGCATCTGGATTTCATCAATCACTGCGACGTCTACGGCGTGGTCTGGTCGCAGCATTTCGATGGTGGAGGCGGTGTGTCTGGCACCGGGCACCATGACACGTTCTTCGCCAGTCACCAGATTGCAAGGGACGCCGGCCTGCATCAGCCGGTCGCGGACCTCCATTGCCAGCAGACGTAACGGCGCGAGATAAACGCCAGACTCAGCCTGGCGCAGGGTTTCGAGTGCCTGATAGGTTTTGCCGGAGTTGGTGGGCCCAACATAAAAATGATGTTGGCGACCCAGCTGGCGGGCGAGGGTAAAGCGAGATAAATACGCCTGAAATTCTTCTGAGAACATACAGTCATTCTACCAAACGGTTTAAAATGCCAAGATGCAAATTAAACTTCTCCCCGATCAACTGATTTCTCAAATTGCCGCCGGTGAGGTGGTTGAACGCCCAGCCTCCGCCCTGAAAGAGCTGCTCGAAAACAGTGTGGATGCAGGCAGCACGCAGATTCAGGTAGCCTTGCAACAAGGCGGTATCAAGCTGTTGAAAGTCACCGACAATGGTCACGGAATTGCCAAGGATGAATTGGCCCTGGCGCTGACACGGCATGCCACCAGCAAGATTGAGAGCCTTGAAGATCTCGAACAAGTTGGCAGCCTGGGCTTCAGGGGCGAGGCATTGGCCAGTATTGCCTCTATCTCGCGTACTGTGCTCACCAGCCGTCAGCAAAGCGCCAGTCATGCCTGGCAAATCGCCGCAGAAGGCACGCAAGCGCCACAGCTGAGCCCGGCCGCACTGGATGCAGGCACCATTGTTGAGGTGCATGATTTGTACTTTAATACCCCGGCGCGGCGCAAGTTTCTCAAAACCGAAAATACCGAGTTTGGCCATTGTGAAGATGCCTTTACCCGCGTCGCCCTGTCGCGTCCGAATATCGGGTTTTTGTTGCAACACAATGGCAAAGCCATTAGCCGATTGGCGGCCAATACCCCGCAACAACGCATCACAGATGTGTTAGGGAGCGAATTTGCTGCACAAAGCCTATGGCTAGAAGAGAATAGCGGTGGCTTGCGCCTATGGGGGATGACCGCTTCGCCCACTTACCAGCGCCACAGCCGCGATAGCCAATATGTGTTTGTGAATGGCCGGTTTGTGCGCGACAAGCTGATTGCGCACGCCATCAAGCAAGCCTATCAGGATGTGTTGCACGGCGATAAACATCCGGCCTTTGTGCTGTTTCTTGAGCTGGATCCCTCCCTGGTCGATGTCAACGTGCATCCCGCCAAAACCGAAGTCCGCTTCCGTGAATCGCAAGCGGTACATCGTTTTATTTTTCATAGCCTGCACAAGGCCCTGGGCAAAACATCTGCCGAGATACAAGCCAGCCAGCCCGTGCAAGCGCCGTTTAATCCCTTCCGCCCAGGTACGGATGCCTCTGTGTTTAGCATGCCACGCGAACAAGTGGAAATGCCACTGCAGAGTCGCACGGCCTTTGGCGGCAGCTACCCACCCAATATCAGCAACGGGGGTGACATGGCGCAGCAGTTTTATGGTCAACTTTACGGCGACTTAAAACCGGCCGCGATGGATCAAGCGACCATCCTTGAAAGTAATTCTTTAGAGGTGTTTGCCTCGGTGGTAGCCTTGGATCAGCCGATACAACCCACGCCAGATCTGCCGCAACAATACCCGTTGGGGTTTGCGCTGGGGCAGTTGCATGGGATTTATATCCTTGCCCAAAACGCCCAAGGCATGGTGGTGGTCGATATGCACGCCGCGCATGAGCGCATCATGTACGAGCGCCTGAAAAATGCCCTGAGCGAGCAGGCCATCGCAACTCAGCCGTTGCTGATTCCCATCAGTTTTTATGCCGAAAAAGTTGAAGTTGCCACGCTGCAATCCTTGCAAGGCAGCGACACATTACAGCAACTGGGCTTTGAGTTGGCTACCTTGTCACCCACCACGATTGCCATTCGTGCCATCCCCACCATGCTGCAAGATGCCGATGCCGTCGCGCTGGCCCGTGCTGTATTACGCGACTTACACGAATATGGCGCCAGCCGCGTGCTGCTAGAACGCCAAAACGAAGTACTGGGTACCATGGCCTGCCACGCTGCCGTTCGTGCTAACCGGCAACTGACCATTACTGAAATGAACGCCTTGTTGCGTGATATGGAAGCGACTGAAAGAAGCGGGCAGTGCAATCATGGCAGACCCACCTGGTTTCAGGTGAGTTTGGCCGATTTGGACAAGATGTTTATGCGGGGGCAGTAGCCGTCTAGCCCCGGTTTTAAACGCGTGTGCGTCTTACTCGTCAAAGTCTAGGGTAAATTGCGCTGAATCTGTTTGGTCTATACGATCAGCACGCAGCAGACCGCTGACTTTAACGCCTAACAATCGTATTTTCTTATCTAAATCTATCCTTTTCAGGCATTTTCCAGCAAAAAGCCGTAGCGATTTCGCATCGCTGATCGCCGTGGACAAGGTGAGGTCACGCGTGACCGTTTTAAAGTCCTCAAAACGCAGCTTGATCCCGACCTTGCGGCAGGTATAGCCTTTCTTTTGCAGATCGCTGGCCACACGCTCACATAGTTGGGTAAACGCCGCGCTCAAGGCCTGTTTGTCACGTACCGGATGCAAGTTGCGTTCGAAAGTGGTCTCCCTGCTCATGGAGACCGGGACGCTTTCTGTCACGACCGGTCTGTCGTCCTGACCGCGGGAAACACGGTATAACCACTTGCCATAGCGATTGCCAAAATGTTGAACAAGCCAGGCTTCGCTCATAGCGGCGATTTGGCCTATGGTCTTAATCTGCAACGATTCGAGTTTTGCACTGGCTTTGGGACCAATGCCATTGATCTTTTTTGCCGCCATCGGCCAGATGCGGCTGGGGACATCTGACATCGTGATGACCGTGATGCCATCTGGCTTTTGCATTTCAGAGCATAACTTTGCCAATAGTTTATTGGGGGCGATCCCGACTGAACAGGTCAGGCCGGTGGCAGCGAATACGGCCGATTTCAGCTGTTGTGCAATCTCGGTGGCGTCTCCTGGCAGCGCCGAAACATCGGCGTAGACTTCATCGATTCCAATATTCTCCACCTGCGGGCTGATGCTACGAATCGCTGCTTTGAACAACTGCGAGTAATGGCGATAGAGTTCGAAGTTGACCGGTAGCAAGACCGCATCTGGCGCGAGTTTGGCTGCCTGCATGGTGGGCATGGCCGAGTTCAAGCCTAGCGCCCGCGCTTCGTAGGTGGCTGTGGTCAACACGCCGCGCCCTGCGTAATCACGCAAGCGCGAGAATTCGCGTGTACCATCTTCTCTGATCCTCGGCACATGTGAGGAGCCACCGGCCACCACCATGGGCAAGCCTTTCAACTCCGGGTAGCGTGACAATTCGCAAGATGCAAAAAAAGCATCCATATCAATATGTGCGATGCGTCTGTGCTCTTGGTCTGACATGTCCGGCACTCACTAATTGATCAGCAGGTTAACAATCAGAGATTTACGCATAAAATGAAGTATCAAGGATGGCAGCCAAAGAGATAGAGGAGATTGCAAAGCCGGATTATCCCACGATAGTACTTAAAAACAATTCTTGTCCAAGACTGCTTTTTTAAACGGCCTCTACAATCACCATTGCTTTATCCGCTATGAAAACCGCCGTAAAAATAGCCCACTTGGGCGGCATATTCGTTCCGTTTCCCGGTAATGATTGTGTTGCATGCGTTTTTTCAACAGCGATGTACTGATTGATTAATACCGCGGTTGGATCATATAGTTTAAATCGCTTTAAGCAGTGCGGTAGCGGATATTGCTGTAGGCGCAAAAAAGGCCTATCTTGGATAGGCCTTTTTAATCGGTGAAAGTTACTGAATAACGCCTAGTTGTTTGAACAAGCCATAAGCATCCAGCACATCCCAGTGCTCGGCCAGTTTACCGTTCTCGATCCTGAAAATATCCACGGCGTAAATACTGTAGTGCTTGCCTGTAGCCGGGATGCCTAACCAGTCGCCTTTTTGTGTCCCTGAATACACGCCATACGCCCAAACGGTATCCCCTTCGGCGACCAGCTTTTCCAGTTGATAGTGCCAGTCTGGTACAGCTTTAAACCAGGCACTAAAGAATTGCTCGAAGCCAGTCAGGCTTTGTGGCACGAGCGGGTTGTGTTGAATATAGCCTGGCTGCATGAAGTTGGGCAGTTGGCTCAGGTCTTTTTTCACAAAGACGGCAGTGGCAAAGTCTGCCAGCAGTTGTTTGTTTTGTTGCGTTTGGTCTTGTGCCATGGTGAGGGTTCCTTTGGTTAACAGGGTGGTGAATAGCAAGGTGGTAAGCAGCGATTTGAATAGATGCATATGGCTTCCTTAAGTGAGTTGAAAATGCTTGCGTGTTGTAGGTGTTGCGCATCATAATTTCAATGGTTACTTTTAGTAAGTAGGCACCTTAAAGTAACTTATGCACTTGTTACTCACTTGAACGTCTTAGATACCGAGGGAAAGCCATGCTGGAAGAGATAGAACAACCGTTGCAGATTGTCAGTAGCTGGAATGCGTATCAGGCAGCGTGCCCGACACGTTTGATGTTGAACCGGATAGCAGATAAGTGGACGGTACTGGTATTGGGGTTGCTGGAGAATGAAACCAAGCGGTTTAGCACCTTGCAGCGCGAGATTGGTGGAATTTCACAAAAGATGCTGACGCAAACATTGCGCGGGTTGGAGCGGGACGGGCTGATTGCGCGTACGGTGTATCCTGAGGTGCCGCCAAGAGTGGAGTACAAGATAACACCGCTGGGGAACACGCTGGTGGGCCTGCTAGCCGCATTGCGGGACTGGTCTGAGACGCATATGGATGAGGTGTTGCAAGCGCAACGTGATTATGATCAGGCGCAGCAGGCAGCCTCTAATATCGAGGCTGCCTCTGGTGTGCGGGTGGTACGTTTTTGATCCCTTAGGCTAGCAGCAAAAAAACGGTCGGTTTTTTATGCAAATCTGGCAGGGGTGCTTTCTTCCAGTCAGCCACTGTTTTTGTCACAATCAATTCTTCTTTGCCTGACACATTGCAGGCCACACATAATTTTGTTTGTGCTTGCAGGTTAGCAATCAGGTCTTCTAATACATGCTGATTGCGGTAGGGTGTTTCAATAAACAGCTGGGTAGCTTGCTGTTTTTTTGAGTCAAACTCAATGCCTTTGATGGTTCTGATACGTTCATTTTTATCGCTGGGAAGATAGCCTAAAAACGTAAATCTCTGGCCGTTCAAGCCGCTGGCCATCAGTGCCAGCAGCAAGCTGCTGGGGCCGATGAGCGGGGAGACGCGTATGCCTTTGTGATGAGCGACGGCGGCGAGCGCGGCCCCTGGATCGGCGATACCCGGACAACCGGCTTCACTCATCAAGCCAACATCCATGCCCTGTTGCACAGGTTGCAGTAACTTTTGCAGGTCTTTATTCGGTGTATCTTTAGTCAGCACCGTGAGCGTGATTTCACGCATAGGCACTGGGTGCCCGCTGGCGCCTAGGAAGTGACGGGCCGTTTTTTCGTTCTCGACGATAAAGTGACGCAAGCTGTGCATACGTTGTATGACTTCAGGCGATACGACTTGTTGGGGCGTGGTGTCTTCCGTGAGGGGGACGGGAATAAAGTAGAGGGTTCCAGCAGTCATGGCAATCTTAATGAGTTAAACAGCGTGATTATCCCACGGCCAGACAGCAAAAAAGCATTCTTTTGCAAGAATGCTTTTGTTGACGCCCTTGAAGCATGTTGAGCGGGAGTGTGGCAGGCTAATATTTCACCTGCACACGATATTTCAGCGTGGCATCGCCATCGGCAGGCACATTGATTTTCCAGCTGGCCTGGTGGGCACTGGTTTTCTGGTGTGGCTGTGATTCGCTTAGTATTTTCCAGCTACCAGCAATCGGCTCTTGCACGGTGACGGTGACCGCTTCTTTTTTCGCGTTGTGCAAAGTGATGGTATAAGCGCTTTCATACACGGGTGGCTGGTTTTGCTTGCTCAGGTTTTTAAAATCGGTTTGCACACGGTCAGCCGTCACATCAAAGGCATTGCCAAGTTTGAGGCGCACCGTGTCGTTCTTTGGTGTATGGTCGATCTGGTCTTCGCCCACAAACTGTGCCGTGCCGTCGTGATCTTTTTTGTAAACGCGCATGGTGCCTTTAGGCAGAGGAATGCCCAACTGGCTACTTTCTTTGTTATCAAATTCTACAAAGACCTGTACTTTGAGTTTTTTGTCGATATCAGGATACTGACCCTGGAAATAATACTCCGAGCCATTCAGTACCAGTTCTTTATGCGCCGGGATATGTTGCGCAGAAAGCAAGGCCACTTGTTTGGTTTGGTTTTCTGCAATGGTCGTGGGGCGTGGCAGGGTGTATAAATGATATTCGAGTAATGCTTGCTCGGTGGGCATGGCGGCTTCGGCGACCATGGCATCCGCGCGCATCATCATGGTTTTGGGGTGGATCACTTCACGCACACGGTTGACATCCCCTGCCACCAGTTGCACTTTTGCGTTGGGATAGCTGGTGCCGCTGGTATTGGTGAGCGTGACCCAGCCAGACAGATCTATCGCATCCTCTTTGCTGCTGAGCTCAGCGACATAGTCGGTTTTCCACTGCAAGCCACCTGTGAGGTAACTGAGCTCCAGAGTGGACTGTTCACCGCCTTTATATTGCAACTGCGTCGTCAGGGTTGGACGGTCTTTGAGCATGCCGGGGACGTTAGGATAGGCGATACGGCCCGGGATCACGGTTTCGATACGGTTACCTATTTTGAGCACCGGGCCATCCTGGGCAGAGAGTACGGTGGCTGTTTCTTCAGTTTCGGCACCTGTGGTCGGGTTGGTACGAATCACGGTGACTTGTTGGCCGACATATTTTTCCAGCAGTTTGTGCGGGGTGAGCAAGTCAAAGTCGAAGTTCTGCTCCAGCACCTGCAAGCTGGTGTTAGGGAGCAAGCTACGCAATAAGGCAGTTTCAGGCTTGATCTGCGCACTGACATCACGGAAAGAAACGGCAGACAGGCCGTTGCTTAACTTTAACTTGCGACTGTCTTTGACCAGCGCAAGGTCTTCATTGTAAATCGTCACCGCCACACTGGTCTGGTCAGATTGCGGGCTGGTGAGGGTGGTTTCCGCTTGTGCAGCTGCTGCGTACGTCAATGCAGCCGTCCCCATGGAGAAAAATAGCAGGGTGCTGAGTCGCATGTGTATCCTTTCGTTATGGGTTATTTGCGTTTTAAGCATGAGACTGCCTAAACGCAGTGGCCGTTCAAAAGTTAACACATGACTTTGTTTTATGCTATCAAGTTGAAACCGATAATACGTCTACACCCGCTTGTCGCAGCATCTCGACCAAGGCAATCAAGGGCAGTCCTATCAGCGCATTCGGATCATCGCCCCGCATATAGTCCAGCAGCGCGATGCCCATGCCTTCAGATTTGGCACTGCCTGCACAATCATAAGGTTGTTCAAGGTGCAGGTAGGTCTCGATCTGGCTGGCACTTAAGGATTTGAATTTAACGAAATAGGGCACGATGGTGGCTTGCATGTGCTGCCGTTGGCTGTCATACAGGCACAAGGCACTATGAAAAACCACCTCTTTGCCGCTGAGCATGGTGAGTTGCGTGACAGCATTGGCATGATTACCAGGTTTACCTATCTGCATACCATCCACGGTCGCGACCTGGTCGCAGCCAATAATCAGCGCATCAGGCTGGGTTTCTGCCACTTTGCGGGCCTTGGCCTCTGCCAAGCGCAAAGCAGTCTGTTCGGGGCTTTCATTTGGCAACGGGGTTTCATCAATCTCTGGTGACAGGCAGGTAAACGGTAAATGCAGCTTTTGCAATAATTCACGACGGTAACGTGAAGAGGAGGCAAGAATCAGTGATTGTTTCATGGATCAGGCAGCTCAAAAGCAAAAATCCCTGAATTGCTTCAGGGATTTTTGTTGATTGTAATTATTCAGGTTGAATTTCAATCAGTGTTTCATCTGGCGTGACACTGTCGCCCTTGGTCACATGAATGGCAACCACGGTGCCCGATTTGCTGGCCTGGATCTCGTTTTCCATTTTCATGGCTTCGATCACCAACACGCCATCACCGGCATTGACTTTGTCACCCACATTCACTTTTACCGTCACTATCGTGCCTGGCATTGCCGTGGTGACGCAGCCTGGATGGTGAGGGCGTGGACGCCCACTCGCGGCGACTGCAGCGGCTTTTTTCTTGCTGCCGTTACTGCCGCCACCGCTGACTTCCATTTCGCTCAAGGTCTCAACAAACACTTCTTCAGAAATGCCGTCTACCTTGACATAGTAAGGTCTGCGTTCTTCACCCGCGTGACCGCTGCCGGTCAGCTTGATATGGTAGGTTTCACCGTGCAGGGTAATGTTGAACTCATTCGGCGCATAACGGGCGGCCGCTGTTTGCTGGGTGACCGCGTCTTTGCTCAACAATGGCTCTGGATTCAATGAGCCTGCATTGCGTTCTTGCAAGAAAGTTTTACCGATGTCCGGGAACATGGCATAGGTCAATACATCTTGCTCGTTATTGGCAAAGCGCTCGGCCTCGGACTGCAGCTTGACCATTTCTGGTTGCAGCAAGTCTGCTGGACGGCAGGTAATGACTTCAGCATCGCCGACCGCTTGTTTACGCACCTCAGCATTCACTGCCGCAGGGGCTTTGCCATATTGGCCTAACAAGTAATTTTTGACTTCGTTGGTAATGGACTTGTAGCGGCCACCGGTCAATACGTTCAGTACAGCTTGTGTCCCGACGATTTGCGAGGTGGGCGTCACCAACGGAGGATAACCAAGATCTTGACGCACACGTGGAATCTCGGCCAGCACCTCGTCCATACGGTTAAGCGCACCTTGTTCCTTCAGCTGGTTGGACAGGTTGGAAATCATGCCTCCTGGTACCTGGTTGACCAAGACGCGTGTATCCACGCCGGTAAACTCGCTTTCAAATTGCCAGTATTTCTTGCGCACTTCTTTAAAGTAGGCGGTGATTTCCTGCAATTTGCCTAAATCGAGGCCTGTGTCGTATTCCGTGCCTTTCAATGCGGCCACCAGGCTTTCTGTGGTCGGATGGCTGGCACCTTCGGAGAATGAAGAGTTGCAGGTATCAATAATATCCACGCCGCTTTCCACGCTCTTGAGCAAGACCATACTGGCCAGACCGGAGGTGGCGTGGCTGTGCATGTGTACGGGCACGCTGACCGCAGCCTTCAGACCCTTGACCAGTTCGGCGGCCATGGTCGGTGTCAGCAGGCCAGCCATGTCCTTGACGCCAATGCTGTCACAGCCCAGCGCCTCAAGCTCTTTGGCCATGCTCACAAAGTAGGCCACATCATGCACCGGGCTGGTCGTAAAGGACAGGGTGCCGATGGCATGTTTCTTGACCGATTTAACGGCTTCAATCGCGGTTTTCAGGTTGCGGATGTCGTTCATTGCATCAAAAATACGGAACACATCGACACCGGCATCGGCTGCCTGTTTGACAAAGGCATGCACGACGTCATCAGAGTAATGACGGTAGCCCAGCAAGTTCTGGCCACGCAACAACATATTGATAGGCGTATTGGGCAAGGCTTTACGCAAGCTGCGCAGGCGTTCCCATGGATCTTCCTTCAAAAAGCGGACGCAAGCGTCAAAGGTTGCACCGCCCCAGGCTTCGAGAGACCAGAACCCAATCTCATCCAGCTTGCTGCAGATCGGCAGCATGTCTTCGGTGCGCATGCGCGTTGCAATCAGGGATTGGTGACCATCTCTTAAAACGAGTTCGGTGACATGTATTTTGCTCATAGTCTTGTCGATCTAAATAAATATCTTGCAATGCGGGTTAATCAAATACCTTCGTGGGCGGCAATCGCAGCCGCAATGGCGGCTGCCATCAACTCTTTGGGTAATCCTACGTCGTACTCAGTCAGCTCGGGGTGTTGCTCCACAAAACTGGTGTTGAAATCAGCGGCGCGGAAGTCCGGATGCTGCATGATCTGCTGGTAGTATGGAATGGTCGTTTTGACGCCATAGACAATCATGTCATTCAAGGCACGGCGACCGCGCTCAATCACGCTTTCCCAATCCAGAGCCCAAACCGTCAGTTTGGCACACATGGAGTCGTAATAAGGCGGAATGACGTATCCGCTGTAAATCGCCGCATCCATACGTACACCCGGACCGCCGGGCGCATAGTAGCGGGTGATTTTACCAAAGCTGGGCAAAAAGTCCTTTTTCGGGTCTTCTGCGTTAATCCGGTACTCCATGGCAAAGCCACGGAAAGCAATTTCACTTTGCTTGTATTGCAGCGGTAAGCCGGCCGCAACACGAATCTGCTGTTGAACAATGTCCACGCCAGTAATGGTCTCGGTCACAGTATGCTCTACCTGTAAGCGCGTGTTCATTTCCATGAAGTAAAAGTTATTGTCTGAATCCAGCAAGAACTCAACCGTGCCTGCGTTCTCATAGCCGACGGCCTTAGCCGCTTTCACACCCAGACCACCGATATATTCACGTTGGGCTTGAGTCAGTTGTGGAGAGGGGGCGATCTCGATCAGTTTCTGGTTACGACGCTGGATGGAACAATCGCGTTCAAACAAATGAATGACATTGCCATGTGAGTCGGCCAGCACTTGCACTTCGATATGGCGCGGATGCACCACGCACTTTTCGAGAAAGACTTCTGGCTTGCCAAAGGCTTTGCTGGCTTCTGAAATGACACGGTCATAGTTACTGAGTAGCTCTTTCTCGTTGTCGCAACGACGAATTCCGCGGCCACCGCCACCATTCGTCGCCTTGAGCATCACGGGATAGCCAATTTTATTGGCCAAAGTCACCGCGGCCTCTACCGATTCCAGATTGCCTTCACTGCCTGGCACGCAAGGAATGCCTGCGTTAATCATGGCATTACGTGCCTGGATCTTGTCACCCATTTGACGGATGACGTCGGCATCAGGACCAATGAACTTGATGCCGCGACGTGCGCAGACTTCAGCAAGTTCTGGATTCTCTGACAGGAAGCCATAACCAGGATGCAAGGCGTCACAGCCTGCAGCCACAGCAATGTTGACTATATTGTGTGCGTTCAGGTAGCCTGCGACAGGGTCTGAGCCAATGTTATAGGCTTCGTCTGCCTTTTTAACATGCAACGCATGGCGGTCAGCATCGGAGTAAATAGCTACCGATTTAATGCCCATTTCAGAGCAGGCACGTACGATGCGCACCGCAATTTCACCGCGATTCGCGACTAAAATTTTCTTAAACACACATTACCCTTAAAGCAAGAAAAAAGGACTAGAGTCTTTTAGTAACTCAACCGAGTTTTTCAATCTCCAGGAGACTGAATATAAAACGGTTCAAGTTGATTTGGTTGTGGTTTGGAGTCGTCTTTGCTACAGCAACAAATGGCCGATCAGGCAAACCGGCACCATGGGTGCGCCCTTGAACAGAGCGCCGCGTGATGCGGTGTCATTATAACAACAAACCTTGCGCTTAAACAGAGGCCTGTCATTTTAGTGCTGGCCTTGTCCGTGTTTTAGTCGTCAATGATCATTGAGTTTGTTATAGTGCCGACTTAATAGTTGATTGAATTGTTTGGTAAAGATCATGGCGCATTTTCAGGAGCTGGCAAAGCAGCAAAAAACCGTTGAGGGGGTGTTAGCGCTGAGCGCTATGCCCAGGTTACATGAGGCGTTGCAAGCGCTAGGAGTGACGGATGCGGCCGCGCTCGACGGCATGCAGGTGCATTATCGGTTGCAAGGCTTGCCATCCCGCTATTTTGGTGAGGTGTCGCTGCCTATGCTGGCGCTAAGTTTGCAGACGACTTTGCCGCTGGTGTGCCAGCGCTGCTTTGAGCCCATGCCAGAGTCGCTAGAGATGACCTTTGAATTTGCGCTTTGTGATGAGCCGCCGGAAGCATTGCTAGAAGATGAAACGGTGGATTGGCTGGAATCTACGGATGAGTCGTCACTGGAAGTGTTGGTCGAGGATGAGTTGTTGATGGCGCTGCCTATCTCTGTCATGCATGAAGAGGCGTGTACACAATTACAGCAGTCTGCGGGTGAAAAGCCGAATCCATTTGCTGTGCTCAAGCAGTTGAAGCTGGACAAATAACCCCGTAAGCTGGGTGTTCATGCCGCGAATCATGGCAAATAAACCAATGAAAAGCGATATTTGCATGATTTATTTGCAGTTATCCCTGAGTTATTTTATAATGCTGGATTAGGTAGCATTTTTAATTTATTAATAACCGAGTTTGTTTTATAAACTGTCATTGAGCTTCGATACATGAGGTGTGGCGGTTTGATATTGGAGTAACTTAAATGGCCGTTCAGCAAAACAAAAAGACACCTTCCAAGCGTGGTATGCACCGTTCCCACGACTTTTTGACTAACCCACCTTTGGCAATTGAGCCAACCACAGGTGAAGTGCATTTGCGTCATCACGTGAGCCCTAACGGTTTTTACCGTGGCCGCAAAGTGATGCCTGCAAAAGGCGAATAATCGCCACATTAAAGCGAACCGCTTTAAAACGCGCCGCGCAGTAAAATGCGCGGCGTTTGCGTATCTGACGTAAGCCGCTGTGATGGCTGCGCTTAAACGCGCAAAGTTAACAAACTTGGAAAATCACATGACAACTGGTCAACACGTGCATTCACATGAAGTAGTGATTGCCATTGATGCCATGGGAGGAGATCACGGTCCGCATGTGACTGTGCCCGCGGCAGTTCGAATTCTGAACGAAAATCCTGAATTAAACATTATCCTGGTCGGCCTGCAAGAGGCAATTGAATCCGAGCTTAAGGTCTTGAATGTCCAGCCGGGACCGCGATTGCGTATCCGCCATGCCAGTGAAGTGGTGTTGATGGATGAGTCGCCACAAAGTGCGATGAAGAACAAAAAAGATTCTTCTATGCGGGTGGCTATTAATATGGTGAAAACGGGAGAAGCGCAGGCTTGCGTGAGTGCCGGTAACACCGGTGCGTTGATGGCGACCGCACGTTTTGTCCTCAAAACCTTGCCCGGGATTGACCGGCCAGCCATTGCCTCGACTTTACCCTCTGAAAAAGGCAGTACATTTATGCTGGATCTGGGGGCGAATGCCGACTGTACGCCTGAGCATTTGTACCAGTTTGCCATTATGGGCGCGATGGTGGTGAGCTGCCTGACCAATAAGCCGAATCCAACCGTGGGTTTGCTCAATATCGGTTCTGAAGATATCAAAGGCAATGAGGTAGTCAAGCAGGCGGCGGAGTTGTTACGCGGCAGTCATTTGAATTTTTACGGCAATGTAGAAGGCGACGATATCTTCAAGGGCACGACAGACGTGGTCGTTTGTGACGGTTTCGTTGGCAACGTATCGTTAAAAACTACCGAAGGCCTTGCGCATATGATGGGTAAATTCCTCACCCAGGAATTTAAACGTAACTGGTTGACCAAATTGATGGCGCTGGGCGCTTTCCCGGTGCTAAAGGCCTTTAAAAAGCGGGTAGATCCAAGACTTTATAATGGGGCAAGCTTTTTGGGCTTGCGTGGCATTGTGGTCAAGAGTCATGGTGGCGCAGACAGCGTCGGTTTTTACCATGCGATTCATGTCGCGATGGAAGAGGCGCAGAGTGGTGTCCTCAAGCGTATTCAGTCGCAGTTGGAGATTGAGCATCTGACGACCTCCGAGCAACCCTGAACCCCTTTTTGTTAGGTGTTTCAAACCAATTAAGGCATAATCGCACGAATGATTTACGCTCGCATTGCAGGTACTGGAAGCTACCTGCCACCCCATATTTTGACCAATGCCGATCTGGAAAAAATGGTGGATACCACCGATGAGTGGATTTACGCCCGAACTGGCATCAAACAACGCCACCGCGTCACGGATGAGCGTACCAGCGATCTGGCGACCCACGCGGCGCGTCAGGCGATTGACGCGGCCGGCATCGCGGCTGAACAGATTGACCTGATTATTGTGGCAACAACCACGCCTGACAAGATTTTCCCAAGTGTGGCGACCATGGTGCAACGCAAATTGGGCATCAGCGGCTGTCCCGCTTTTGATGTACAGGCGGTATGCAGTGGCTTTGTCTATGCGCTGACCACCGCCAACCAGTTCATCAAGTCTGGCCAGTCCCGCAATGTCCTGGTGATTGGGGCGGATACATTCACCCGTATTACTGATTACAGCGACCGCAGCAACTGCATTTTATGGGGCGACGGTGCCGGTGCGGTGATCCTGCAAGCCAGTGAGCAACCCGGTATTCTTTCTACCCACATCCACGCCGATGGTCACTACGAAACCTATTTACATGTGCCGCGCAATCCTGATGGGCCTGACACGGTGGTGATGGAAGGGAATCCTGTGTTCAAAATGGCGGTCAATACACTGGATCAGATCGTCGATGAGACGCTGGAGGCTAACCAGATGCAAAAGTCAGATATTGACTGGCTGGTGCCGCATCAGGCTAATATCCGTATTTTGCAGGCAACGGCCAAAAAACTGGAAATGCCGATGGATAAAGTCGTCGTGACAGTGGATCGCCATGGCAATACCTCCGCAGCCTCAATTCCACTCGCACTGGATGTGGCTGTACGTGACGGGCGCATCCAGCGTGGACATACCTTGCTCATGGAGGCCTTTGGTGGTGGATTTACCTGGGGCTCAGTCCTGGTAAAGTACTAACCAGTGCTAACAGTACCAAGTTTGAACAATGAAGCATGCCGTGCTTGCATGACCGTTTTAATTGAATAAATAACTGAATCAATATGTCTAAATTTGCTTTTTTCTTTCCTGGTCAAGGTTCACAGTCTGTGGGCATGATGCAAGGACTTGCAGCCCATGCCATCGTTAAACAAACCTTTGACGAAGCCTCGGCTGTGTTGGGGGTAGATTTCTGGAAAATGGCCACCGAGCCAAATGAAGAAATTAATCTGACGGAACACACACAACCCATCATGCTGACCGCCGGTATTGCTACCTGGCGTGTTTATCAGGCGCTGGGTGGCCAGTTGCCAACCGCGATGGCGGGTCATAGTCTCGGTGAGTACACTGCACTGGTTGCAGCCAATGCCATTTCGTTTGCGGATGCCTTGCCACTGGTAAAATTTCGCGCCCAGGTAATGCAGCAAGCCGTGCCGGAAGGCCAGGGGGCCATGGCAGCGATTTTGGGGCTGGATGATGATACCGTGCGTGCTGTTTGTACCGAGGCGGCACAAGGTCAAGTCTTGCAGCCCGTTAACTTCAACTCACCAGGCCAGGTTGTCATTGCCGGTGACAAAGCGGCGGTTGAACGTGGCATGGAGTTAGCCAAGGCGAAAGGGGCCAAGCGTGCGCTCGCATTGCCTGTCAGCGTGCCTTCGCACTGCGACCTCATGCAGACAGCGGCTGAAAAGCTGCGCGAATATCTCAATGGCGTGAATGTACAGGCGCCGATCGTGCCGGTCTTGCATAACGCCGATGTCGCAGCCTACTCGGATGCCGCGCAGATTAAAGACGCGCTGGTTCGCCAGCTCTATAGCCCGGTCCGCTGGGTGGAGACCGTGCAACAGCTGGCTGCACAAGAGGTGCTGAGCGCCGCTGAATGTGGCCCCGGCAAGGTGCTGGCTGGTTTAGCCAAGCGCATTGTGGCCGAGGTGAGCTGTGTTGCGCTCGTCAATGACGAAGCCATGCAAACATTGATTACGCAATAAGGGAGAGACCATGTCTGACCAACAAATCGCATTAGTGACGGGCGCCAGCCGCGGCATAGGTGCAGCGATTGCACAAGCCCTGGGCAAGCAGGGAGCCACCGTGATTGGTACGGCGACCTCTGCCAGTGGCGCAGAAGCAATCACCGCCCATTTGAAAGCAGCTGGGGTCAACGGCGTCGGGATGGCGCTGGATGTGACACAGCCTGAACAAATTGAGGCGGTATTAAAGCAGATTGCCGAGCAGTATGGGGATGTCAGCATCCTGGTGAATAATGCCGGCATCACCAAAGATACCTTGCTCATGCGCATGAAAGACGAAGACTGGGATGCGGTCTTGACGACCAACCTGAAGTCCGTATTCCGCATGAGTCAGGCGGTATTGCGTCCAATGATGAAAGCGCGTCAGGGACGTATTATCAACATTTCCAGCGTGGTGGGTCATATGGGCAATGCCGGGCAGACCAACTACGCAGCGGCCAAGGCTGGGATGACTGGTTTTACCAAGTCTATGGCGCAAGAAGTCGGCAGTCGCGGTATTACCGTGAACTGTGTGGCGCCTGGCTTTATTGCCACGGATATGACCGCTGAACTGCCTGACGATATCAAGACCAAAATGCTCGAACGTATTGCGCTTGGGCGTTTGGGGGCTGTGGATGAAATCGCGGCGACAGTGGCTTTCCTGGCTTCGCCAGCGGCCGCTTATATCACGGGTGAAACCATCCATGTCAATGGCGGCATGTACTGCGCTTAATATTTAGTTTCTTTGGTATTCTGGGCAAGTTTTGCTAGAATACTGGTTTACTGTACACGACACTTATCAACAAAGGGGTATTTTAGATGTCCGACATCGAACAACGCGTAAAGAAAATCGTTTGTGAACAATTGGGTGCAAACGAAGCTGACGTAAAAAACACATCATCTTTCGTAGATGATCTGGGTGCAGATTCTCTGGACACCGTAGAATTAGTAATGGCTTTGGAAGAAGAGTTCGATTGCGAAATCCCTGACGAAGAAGCTGAAAAAATCACTACAGTGCAGCAAGCGATTGACTACGTCAACGCAAACCTCAAGTAATTCATTGACTTCATTCTTCAATCAGCCCTCGCAAGAGGGCTGATTTTCTATTATGACGAAACGCAGAGTAGTAGTAACTGGCTTGGGCGTGGTGTCTCCAGTAGGGATTGGTACCCAAACCGCTTGGAACAATCTGGTCGCTGGTCAATCAGGCATTACCCGTATCACTAAATTTGATCCTACCCCATTTGCCTCGCAAATCGCAGGTGAGGTTAAGGGATTCAACGCTGAAGACTTTATTCCAGCCAAGGATGCACGCCGCATGGATACTTTTATCCAGTACGGTCTGGCTGCTGGCTTGGAGGCTTTCCGTGATTCTGGCCTGGAAGTGACCGACGCTAATGCAGAACGCATTGGCGTGACCATTGGTTCCGGGATTGGTGGTTTGGGCTTGATTGAGTCCACCAACGACAGTTATGACGAAGGTGGCCCACGCAAGATCTCGCCATTCTTTATTCCTGGCACCATCATCAACATGATCTCCGGCAATTTGTCCATCATGTTGGGTCTCAAGGGGCCGAATATTGCGGTGGTGACTGCCTGTACCACAGGCACCCATAGCATTGGTGAAGCCGCACGTATGATTGAGTATGGTGACGCCGATGTCATGGTGGCAGGTGGGGCAGAAGCCGCCATTACCGAGCTCAGTGTCGGTGGCTTTGCCTCTGCGCGAGCCTTGTCTACACGCAATGACGATCCTGCGACGGCCAGCCGTCCCTGGGATAAAGACCGTGATGGGTTTGTCATCGGTGAAGGTGCAGGGGTGATGGTACTCGAAGAGTATGAGCATGCTAAAGCACGCGGTGCCAAAATTTATGCAGAGGTGGCAGGTTACGGCTTGAGTGCCGATGCCTATCACATGACCGCACCGAATATGGACGGTCCACGCCGCTCCATGGTGAACGCGCTCAAAAACGCAGGGGTGAACCCGGACCAAGTCCAGTTCATGAATGCGCACGGGACCTCGACGCCCCTGGGCGATACCAACGAAACCAATGCCATCAAGGCAACGTTTGGCGATCATGCCTACAAGCTGGTAGTCAATTCGACCAAATCGATGACTGGTCACTTGCTCGGTGGCGCAGGCGGTCTGGAGTCGGTCTTTACGGTGTTATCGATTTACCATCAGGTTTCACCACCGACCATCAATCTGTTGAATCCTGATCCGGATTGCGATCTGGATTACTGTGCTAACACGGCACGTGACTTGCAGATTGAATATGCCCTCAAAAACAATTTTGGTTTTGGTGGGACTAACGGCAGCTTGTTGTTCAAGCGCGTTTAAAAGTATTTAAGACGGGTCTTTAGCAATATAAAAGCAGTAATAAAAAAGCCAGCTTAATGCTGGCTTTTTTATTACTCAAATCTGCTGACTTATTTGAGGACTGCCAAGGCAGCAGCATAGTTTGGTTCGTCAGCAATTTCGCCAACCAGTTCGCTATGCAATACCTGATTGTTCTCATCCAGTACAACCACTGCACGTGCAGTCAGGCCTGCCAGGCTGCTATCGGTGATCAGGACGCCATAATCATTGCCAAATTTGGCTGTATCGCGGAAGGTAGACAGGGTTACAACATTCTCCAGACCTTCTGCACCGCAGAAACGGCTTTGTGCGAAAGGCAGGTCTGCAGACACGCACAGCACGACGGTGTTGCTGACGCTACTGGCTTCCTTATTGAAGGTGCGCACTGAGGTGGCGCAGGTGGGCGTATCAATGCTAGGGAAAATGTTCAAGACTTTACGCTTGCCTGAAAACGCATCCAGACCAAGCAGGTTGCGTTTGGCATCTGCCAATTGAAAATCAGGAGCCTTGTCGCCTTTGGTTAAAAATTTACCGCCAACCGCGACCGGATTTCCTTTGAGCGTAACGCTAGACATAGTGTTCTCCAAAATGTGATGAATAAAACTTAAACAAGCACTTTAACGTGTCAGCGCAACGCAATCAACCACATAAAAAGTAAGGGAATCAGGCGGGCAGCACCGCAAGCACGGCTTCGTAGTCTGGTTCCATGACCAGGTCCTTGACCAATTCAACGTGGAGGACGCGGTCATTTTCGTCCGCGACGATGATGGCGCGTGCAGGTAGGCCTGCCAGTTTGCTGGTCATCATGAGCACGCCATAATTCTTGAGCATGTCGCGGCCACGCAAGGTGGATAAAGTCATGCATTGCGGCAGGCTTTCCATGGCGCAGAAGCGGGCCATGGTGAATGGTAAATCCGGTGAAATATGCAGGATGGCGGTGTTAGTCAGATCTAGCGCCATGCGCTCAAGAATACGCACGCTGTTAGCACTGGTGGGCGTATCAATGCCTGGGAAAAAATGCAGTATCTTGCGCTGACCTGCAAAGGCATCCAGCGCAACGTCCTCAAGCTCGCGGTTAACTAGCTGGAAATACGGCAGGTGCTGCCCCACGGCAGGCAGCTCGTCCTCCACCAGTATCGGGTCATCGAGCAGGGCAGTGGCATTGGGCATGTGATCTATCGCTTATGACAAAAACGCCTGCCATCATAGAACATAATCCCGGTTCGTTTCAATTTTTTACAACTATCAACAATCCATTTTTTACGAGGTTTGCATGGCTTTTTTGAGGCTGTCAATGACATTATTTGTCGTCGGCATGGGTACAAAAAAGCAGGTTGGCGGTTAAAATAAAGTGATGGAAGCGCCTGAAACACCCTCTCTCCAACCTGCATTTATTCACCTGCGTTGCCACAGTGAGTATTCCATTGTGGATGGCACGGTGCGCATTGATGATTACGTCAAGGCTGCAAAAAGTGATGCCATGCCAGCGATTGCGCTGACCGATCTGGCTAACCTGTTTGGGGCGATCAAGTTTTACAAGGCTGCCCGTGGCAAGGGGCTCAAACCGATTCTGGGCTGTGATGTCTGGATCGAGAATCCGCTCCAGCGCGACCAGCCTCACCGCTTGCTGTTACTGGTACAAACGCAGCAGGGCTATCGCAATCTGTGTGAATTACTCAGTCGCGCCTATCTGGAGAACCAGTACCGTGAACGGGCAGAAATCAAACCCGAGTGGTTACAGCAAAAAAACGCAGGGCTATTGCTGCTGTCGGGCTTTACTGCCGGTGACATTGGACAGGCACTGCAGGCTGGCAACCAGGCTCAAGCCTTGCAAGCGGCAGCACACTGGGCCGGGGTATTTGAAGGCCGCTACTACCTGGAAGTTCAGCGCGTACATGTGCCCGGCAATACCGAAGCCTATGCCCAAGAGCAATTGATCAGACAAACCATCGCCATTGCACAGCAGCTCGATTTACCTGTGGTGGCAACGCATCCGATCCAGTTCCAGACGCCGGATGACTTTATGGCGCACGAGGCGCGCACCTGTATCGCGGAAGGCTATGTGCTGGCCGATACCCGTAGACCCAAGCGTTTTGTCGCCACCCAGTATGTGAAAACCCAGGCAGAAATGCAGGCTTTGTTCGCCGATATGCCCATCGCCTTGCAAAACTCGGTGGAGATTGCCAAGCGCTGCAACCTGACGCTGACTTTGGGGAAAAATTACCTGCCCGATTTTCCGACGCCTAATGGTGAGAGTCTGGATCAATATCTGGTGGACCAGTCTAAAGCAGGCTTGGAGCACCGCCTGGCCTATTTGTACCCGGATGAACAGCTGCGGGAAGCCAAACGAGCTGAATACGAAGCGCGCTTGCAGTTTGAGTGCGGCATCATCATTCAGATGGGGTTTCCTGGCTACTTTTTGATCGTGGCCGATTTTATTAACTGGGCAAAAAACAACGGCGTGCCAGTCGGACCAGGCCGGGGCTCCGGTGCGGGGTCTTTGGTCGCTTACAGTTTGGGGATTACCGACCTCGACCCGCTCAAATACAACCTGCTGTTCGAGCGTTTCTTAAACCCGGAGCGGGTCTCCATGCCCGACTTTGATATTGACTTCTGTCAGGAAGGGCGAGATCGCGTCATCGATTACGTCAAGCACAAATATGGCTTGGCTTCGGTGTCTCAGATCGCCACCTTCGGGACCATGGCGGCCAAAGCGGTGATCCGCGATGTGGGCCGCGTGCTGGATTTGCCGTTCAACTTTGTCGATGGCATCGCTAAGCTCATTCCAATGGAGCTGGGCATCACGCTTGAATCCGCACTGGAAAAAGAGCCGCAACTGCAAGAGCGCCGCGAAAAAGAAGAGGAGGTCGCAGAATTACTGTCTTTGGCATTGCGGCTGGAAGGCCTGGTCCGTAACATCGGTATGCACGCCGGGGGCGTGTTGATTGCGCCTGGCAAGATTTCAGATTTCTCGCCCGTCTATTGCCAGCCCAATGGCGATAGCCTGGTCAGTCAGTACGACAAAGATGATGTGGAGGCGGTCGGCCTGGTTAAGTTCGACTTTTTGGGCCTGCGCACGCTGACTATCCTGAATATGGCGCTTGAAAACGCCAATGCGCAGCGCGCGCAAGAAACGTTGCCACCACTGAGTTTTGAGACGATTCCGCTCGATGACAAGCGTAGCTACCATCTGCTGAAAACAGCCAATACGACAGCGGTGTTCCAGCTGGAATCGCGCGGCATGAAAGATATGCTTAAGCAAGCCAAGCCAGACTTGTTTGAAGACATTATTGCGCTGGTTGCCTTGTACCGTCCTGGCCCAATGGATCTGATTCCAGACTTCTGCCGCCGTAAACATGGCACGCAGCGCGTGGAATACCCGCACCCGTCGACCGAATCTATTCTCAAGGAAACCTACGGTATTGCCGTGTATCAGGAACAGGTGATGCAGATCGCCCAGGTGGTCGCCGGGTATAGTCTTGGTGGTGCAGACTTGCTGCGCCGCGCCATGGGTAAGAAAAAGCCGGAAGAGATGGTCAAACAGCGCGAAATCTTTAATGAAGGTGCGCTCAAAAATGGCCTGACCTTGCAGCAGTCCAATGATTTGTTTGACTTGCTGGAAAAGTTCGCGGGGTACGGCTTTAACAAGTCGCATGCGGCAGCGTATGCCTTGGTGGCTTATCATACGGCTTACTTGAAGGCGCATTACCCGGCGGCTTTTCTGGCGGCGACCATGTCTGCTGACATGAACAACACCGATAACGTGCATACGTTTTTTGATGACTGCGGCGCCAATCATATCGAAGTGTTGCCGCCAGACATCAATGCCAGTGTCTATCAGTTCAAGCCGCTCAATGCGCAGCAGGTGCTTTACGGCTTGGGCGCCATCAAAGGCACCGGCCTGGCGGCGATTGAGTTGATTATGGCGTCCCGTCAGTCTCAAGGCCCTTTCAAAGACTTATTCGATTTTTGTCAGCGCCTGGATTTGCGCAAGGTCAACCGTCGGGTGATTGAATCTCTGATCCGCGCCGGCGCTTTTGACAAGCTGGAACCTAACCGGGCTGCGTTGCTGGCGGGCCTGGATAGGGCGATCAGTGTCGCAGAGCAGGGCGCGGCACACGCCGGGCAAGATTGCCTGTTTGGCGGGGTGATCGAAACGCAGCATGCGTTGCCGGATATTGCCGCCTGGAGCCCCGAGCAGGCCTTGCAAGAAGAAAAAACAGCGCTGGGTTTTTACTTGAGTGGCCACCCTTATTTAAGCTACAAAGCGCAGCTTGGCCCCTTTATTAAAGGCAATCTGGGTGAGCTGGCGCCACAAGAGCAGCCGAAACTGCTGGCCGGGGTGGTCATGGGTGTACGTGTCCGCATGACGCAGCGCGGAAAAATGGCGATTGTGACGCTGGATGATGCCGTCGGACGCGTGGATGTGGTCGTCGGTAGCGAACTGTTGAATCAGCACGTACAGTGGATCAAGGAAGACCAGCTGCTGGTGGTAGAAGGGCGCATCAGTAATGATGAGTTCTCAGGCGGCATCCGTGTCAGCGCCCGTAAACTCTATGATCTGGCCGCGGTGCGTAACCGTTTTGCGCAAATGCTGACCTTGAGCTGCAATGGCACTTCAGATGTGCAGCGTCTCATGACTGTATTGACGCCTTATCGCTACGCCGGTGAGGAACAGAAGCGTTGTCCGATCAAAGTGGACTACCATAACCAGTCTGCCCAGGTGAGTTTGATGCTAGGCGATGACTGGCAAGTCGTGCTGCATGACGACCTGCTACACAATTTACAGGGCTGGTTGTCTAAAGAAAACGTCAAAATCCTTTATAATGCCTGAACTTTTTTCTAAAGAATTCATATTGGAATTCCAATGAGTGTAAAACGTTTAACGCCTAGTAAACTGACTTATCTTGATTTTGAACAACCGATTGCCGAACTGGAAAAGCGGATTGACGCGCTACAAGTTTCGCATGACGAACATGACTCTCTGGATATTTCCAAAGAGCTGGATTTGTTACAAAAGAAGAATACCAAGTTATTGCAGGATACCTTCCAGGCCTTGACTGCCTGGCAGATTTCCCAGGTGGCCCGCCATCCGCAGCGCCCCTATACTGCAGACTATATCAATGCCTTGTTTACTGATTTCCAGGAGTTGCATGGCGACCGTGCCTATGCAGATGACCCGGCCATTGTCGGCGGCATTGCGCGCTTTAAAGGCATTCCGGTCATGGTCATGGGCCATCAAAAAGGCCGCGATATCAAAGAACGCCAATACCGCAATTTCGGTATGCCGCGTCCTGAAGGCTACCGCAAGGCGCTGCGCCTGTTCCGTCTGGCCGAAAAGTTCAAGATGCCGATTATCACCTTTATTGATACGCCAGGCGCCTATCCCGGCATTGGGGCTGAAGAGCGCGGCCAGTCAGAAGCGATTGCACGCAATTTGTATGTCATGGCCGAACTGAAAACGCCGATTATTGGCGTGGTGATCGGTGAGGGCGGTTCTGGTGGTGCGCTGGCCTTGGGTGTCGTGGATCATTTGAATATGCTGCAATATTCCACTTACTCGGTGATTTCGCCTGAAGGCTGTGCGTCCATTTTGTGGAAGAGCGCCAGCAAGGCCCCGGAAGCCGCCGAAACCTTGGGCATTACCGCAGACAGGCTCAAGTCTTTGGGCTTGATTGATACCATTATCAACGAGCCGCTGGGTGGCGCACATCGTAATTATGAAGATGTGATGGAGAAGGTCTCGCAAGCGATCGGCCAACAGTTGAAAGCATTGCAGGCCAAAAAAATACCGCAGTTGCTGGAGACACGTTACCAGCGTCTGATGAGTTACGGTAAATTTAAAGCGGCCAGTGAAAAGTAATGCTTCTCTTATGACCAGCCTGGAAAGCCAGTTATCTGGTTTTCTGGCTGGGCTGTCAAATCCGGATGCCAACACACCACATCTGCTACTCGCACTGAGCGGTGGCGTAGATTCTATGGTGTTGTTACATCTGCTCGCAGAGCTGTGCCAGCGATTGCCATTTCGGCTGTCAGCCATGCATGTGCATCATGGCTTGAGTCCTAATGCCGATGCGTGGTTGCAACAATGCGAACACCGTTGCCAGACCTACAATGTCCCTTTTTTTGCTGACAAGGTGCGCGTAGATTTGCAAAGCGGACAAGGCCTGGAGGCCACCGCCCGAGAAGCACGCTATCATGCCCTGGAGCAACAGCGTCAGCAGATCGGTGCAGATACGATTGTGACGGCTCATCATCTGCAAGACCAGTCAGAAACGTTGATGCTGCAACTGGTAAGAGGCGCTGGCGTCAAGGGCTTGAGTGCCATGGCCGCATGGGATGGGGCACGCCGCTTGTATCGGCCACTGTTAAGCGTGCCAAAAGCTGCACTTTTACAGTTTGCTACCGCACACCACTTGCAATGGGTAGAAGACGAAAGCAACGCAGATACGGTTTACGACCGCAATTTTATGCGTCATGCAGTGATGCCAGTGTTGCGCGAACGTTATCCGCAAGTGGATCAGTCGTTGTTGAGAACGGCGGGGCACATGGCAGACGCGCAGAGTTTGCTGGATGTACTGGCCAGCCAGGACTTGGCGCAATGTGATTTGCAAGCCGAATGGCTGGGGCAATCGATTGCGATGTCAAAGCTGTATGCATTGGGTGATGTCCGCTCCAAAAACTTGCTCCGCCATTGGTTTCAACAGTTGCAGTTACGGATGCCCAATCAGGATCAATTGCAAGACTATTGGCAGCAGCTTTCATCGGTAAAACCTAACCGTTATCTGCATTTGCCGTTACAAGGGCAAGCCTCGCTTCAGTCAGCTTATTTGCACCATTACCAGCAACGCCTGTATTGCGTTACCAAACCAAGCGCATTGCCGCAAACACCGCTGGTGTGGCAAGGGCAAGCCTCGCAGCAATGGGGTGAATGGCAAGTGCAGTTTAAAGTCGTGAAAGCGCGCGGGATTGCTTTGGCCAGACTGGGGGTTTCCCCGGCAGCGATTACCCTTAACCGGCGGTATGGGCAGCCTTTGGTGCTTGCTGAAGGCACTTCGCTCAAGTTGATGCCTAGGGCAGGGGGTGAGAGTTTGCAGCCTGATGCCAAGCGTCCACGACGTGAATTGAAAGTCCTCTTTCAAATGCTGGGCATTCCGCCATGGCAACGTGCTTTTTATCCTTTGGTCCAAGTGGCCACCACCCATCCAGGTGCTTCTGAAACGCTGGTCTCACTGGCAGGGCTGGCGGTGGATGCCGCCTGGCAGCCTGGCCGCAATGCTTACGGTCTGGAAATCAGCCTGACGCCGTCTCCCTCTCTTCTGTAATTGGTTGTATATATCCAATGGTGGTTGTTAAATTGGTTGTAATAAACCAATTTTAAGATAAAATCTGGTTGTAATAAACCAGATTTATTTTTATCTCATTGATTAAAAAAAGATATTTTTTTAGCCTCACAATGGAATGATTTTTGCTCAATACCTTGAGTGTTTTTTGCAGCCAAAAGACATTCATTTAAGTATTCTCGGGAAAAGGATCATTCGTTATGAATAAACAAGCAGTCAAACCATTGTTGATGGCCATTCTCTCTGCTTATGCGGCGCATGCGGTCGCTGTGCAAGCTGAAGAGGTGCAATTGGATAAAGTCGAGGTCATCAGCACCACGCCGCTGAATGGGGTTGGTGTGCCTCTTGAGCACATTCCTGCCGGCGTGCAGCAAGTCAAACAAAAAGAGCTGGTCAAGCAAAAGAGCCTGACATTAGGTGACTACATGAACCAGAACATGCTTGGGGTGAATGTGAATGAAACACAGAACAACCCATTCCAGCCCGATGTGAACTATCACGGTTTTACCGCTTCCCCTTTGCTTGGCACGCCACAAGGATTGTCCGTGTATGTCGATGGCGTACGTGTGAACGAAGCCTTTGGTGATGTGGTGAACTGGGACCTGATTCCGATGAACGCCATTAATCAGATGACTTTGATTCCAGGCTCTAACCCATTGTTTGGTTTGAACACTTTAGGTGGGGCGATTTCAGTGCAGACCAAGAGTGGCCGTACCAACCAGGGCGGCGCTGTTGAAGCTTACACTGGTTCCTGGGGCCGTCATGTGTTGAATGCAGAATATGGTGGCGTGTCCGAAGACGGTTCTAAAGATTTCTTTATCTCTGGCAACAGTTTTGAAGAGGATGGCTGGCGCAGTTTTTCAGCCTCCCGCGTCAAGCAGTTGTTTACCAAGGCCGGTTGGCAGAATGAAAAAACCTCTGTCAATGTCAGCTTGTCGCTCGCAGATAACAAAATGCGTGGCAATGGCTTGCAAGCAGGCAGTTTGCTGGATTCTTTGGGCTACAAAAGCAATTTTACCGTGCCTGACCAGACCAAGAACAACATGGCTTTTGTAAACCTTAATTTGAGCCATTACTTTGCTGACGATATTCAGTTAAGTGGGAATGTTTATTATCGTGATGTGCGTACCAAAACCTTCAATGGTGACTTAAATGATGGTTTTGAATTGGCTGCTGGCGGGTTAGGTGACAATAATTCAGATTGCTTGGCTGGAAATGATGCTGATGAGAACTGCTCTGGCGCGATTAACCGCAGCAGATTAACGCAGAAAAGTTACGGCTTTACCTCACAGTTAACCTTTTCTCAAGATTTACTGGGCCTGAAAAATCAGTTTATCAGCGGCTTGGGCTACAACCGCGGTAAGACCAAGTTCTCGCAGAATACCGAGTTTGGCTTGTTAAACAGCTACCGTGGCGTGGATGGCACTGGCGAACTTAATGCCTTGACTGACCAAGTGAATTTGAGCGGTGTGAACCGCACCTGGAGCGTCTTTGCGACGGATACCTTGTCTTTGAATCCTTATTGGCACGTGACGGCCTCTGCGCGTTACAACACCACTAAAATTGATAATGATGACAAGATCACCCCCAGTGGTTCCGGCTCGCTCACCGGCACGCATTCCTTCAATCGGCTGAATCCGTCTTTGGGGATTAATTTTACGCCCAGCAATCAATTGACGGCATATGCGTCTTATAGTGAAAGCAGCCGCGCACCTACCTCTATCGAGCTGGGATGTGCGGATGAAAACAATCCTTGTAAATTGCCTAACGCAATGGCCGGTGACCCACCACTCAAACAAGTGGTTAGCAAAACCTATGATGCCGGGCTGCGTGGCTTCCTGACACCGACAATCACCTGGAGTCTGGGTGCCTATCATACGATCAACACCAATGACATTCAGTTTCTGACCTCTGCGACCGCCCTCAATAACGGCGCTGGTTTTTTCTCTAATATCAGTAAAACCAAGCGTCAGGGGCTTGATGCGAGTCTTGCAGGGCGTATGGATGCATTTTCATGGAATCTGGGCTATAGCTTTGTGCAGGCTACCTACGAGTCTTCCTTCCAGATTGCGAATCAGGTGAATACCAGCGCTACTGTAGATCCTGCGTCAGGCAACAGCTTTATTCAGGTGAACAAGGGAGATTACCTGGCAGGTATCCCAAAACATCAGTTTAAACTGGGCTTGGGCTATGACGTGACTTCTGCCTGGAATGTGGGCAGCAATATTGTGGCCTTCTCCAGCCAGTATTCACGTGGCAACGAAAACAACAAGGATACAAGTTCTGGCGCAAAAGTCCGTGGTTATACGGTAGTGAATCTGTTCACAAACTACCGGTTTGACAATGGCTGGAACATCTTCGCCCGTGTGAATAATGTGTTTGACCGCGAGTATTACAGCTTGGGCATGCTGGGTCAGAATCCGATTGACCCGACTACCGGCCAGTTTAGTGGCAATGAAACCAACGATACGTTTTATGCGCCTGGTGCGCCAAGAGCAGGCTGGATCGGTGCGCGTTACGATTTTGGCGTCAAAAAGTCCGTCGCTTCTTACGATAAAGACTAAATAAACGAGGAGGATGCGTGCTTTCACAACTTTCATCATCAGTGGATAAATCCAGCTTAATGCCTCTCAAGAAAAAAATCTTGCTGGTAGAGGATGAGGCGCTTTTTGCGCGCGCGGTGGTTAAGCGTTTGCAAAAAGCAGGATTTGAGTGCGAGCACGCAGAATCTTTAAGCGATGCAAGACTGCTAATCAAGCAGTTTGAACCGGATATGGCGCTGTTGGATATGCGCCTGCCCGATGGCAATGGTCTAGACCTGTTATCAGAGTTTATTGCCAGAAATATCAATACGATTGTCATGACTGCGTTTGGTGACGTGAGTGATGCGGTCAATGCCATCAAGCTGGGGGCCATTGATTACTTAAAAAAGCCCATTGATCTTGAAGAGTTATTGCTCATTATTCAGAAAAACGAGAAGACGACAGAACTGCAAACCAGCCTGGATTACTCGCGCCAGCGCAATGCCGTTGCTAATGACTCCGTTCAACTGATAGGCGAAAGTACGCCTATGCAAAGTGTGCGCCAACAGATCACGCGTATTGCCCAGTTAAGTGCGCTCAGTGATGCCGTGCAACCGACGGTGTTGATTACAGGAGAAACCGGCACGGGCAAAGACGTTGTTGCACGTTTTTTGCATGGCAGTTGTGCCAATCATGACAAACCTTTTGTGCATGTGGATTGTGCCTCTTTACCGGCTGAGCTGATTGAGAGTGAGCTGTTTGGGCATGAGAAAGGCGCATTTACCAATGCAGTTTCCTCGCGGCCAGGCCTGATCGAATCTGCAGAAGATGGTACCTTGTTCCTCGATGAAATCGGCGAGTTGCCGTTGGGTTTACAGGCAAAATTACTCAATGTACTTGAGCGCAGAATGGTGCGTCGCTTGGGCTCTACCAAGGAGCGTCCAGTGAACGCGCGTATTATCGCCGCCACCAATCGTGATTTATACCAGATGTCGAATGAGGGGCGCTTCCGTTCGGATCTATATTACCGACTGAACGTGATTACCATGAAAATGCCTCCCTTGCGTGATCGTGGGGCAGATGTCTTGTTGCTGGCTAATTATTTCCGACAACTGACTGAGAAGCGCTACGCCTTGCCGCATCATGAGTTCAGCGCCGCGGCATTGATGGCAATGCAAACCTATCACTGGCCGGGCAATGTCCGTGAATTGCGTCATCAAATCAGCCGTGCGGTTTTGATGTGCACACAGTCTATGATTTCCGAGCTTGACTTGGGCTTGCCTCAGGTTGGCATGAACCAGGTGGCGAGTGTCTTGCAAGGCGACAGCCAGGTGACGCTGGATGATGCAGAAAAGGCCATGCTGCTAAATGCCTTGGAGCAGTCGCGTAATAATGTCTCTAAGGCCGCAAGATTGCTGGGCATCACGAGAATGACCATGCGCTATCGTATGGATAAACATGGCATCTCTGTATAACGCGCTGAATCTCTGTCATCCTGAATAAAACGCCTCGCAACTGCGGGGCGTTTTGTTATGCCCGTGCGTGGTTGTTGCATGATGTAAATCAAGCGTACGGCCTCTTGCACATAAATCGCGCATGGTATCATTACGCTTTTACAGTGGAGCTAAAAATGATTGGTACCCCGTTAAGCGCAAATGCGACCAAAGTCATGTTGTTGGGCAGTGGCGAACTTGGCAAAGAGGTGATTATTGCCTTGCAGCGTTTGGGGGTGGAAGTCATTGCGGTTGACCGTTATGAGCATGCGCCTGGTCACCAAGTTGCCCATCATGCCTATGCGATTGATATGACTGACGCGGATGCGCTTAAAGCCTTGGTGAGTCAGGTCAAACCACATTATATCGTCCCGGAAATCGAGGCGTTGAATACGCAGGCGCTGGCCGAGATTGAAGCCACAGGCGTCACGGTGGTGCCTACTGTACGTGCCGTGCAACTCACCATGAACCGTGAAGGGATACGCCGGCTGGCCGCGGAAGAATTAAACCTGCCGACGTCACCGTATGCGTTTGCCCGTTCTGAAGCTGAATTGCAAGCAGCGATTGACGGTGGTATTGGTTATCCATGCTTTATCAAGCCCACCATGTCTTCGTCTGGTAAAGGTCAATCCCGCATTACACAAGCCTCAGAAGTGAAGGCCGCCTGGGAGTATGCCGCCAGTGCGGGGCGTGTCAATCAAGGGGTGGTGATTGTCGAAGGTCAGATTGATTTTGA
Organism: Methylophilus sp. YYY-1; assembly: GCF_029132825.1. Taxonomy (NCBI): domain Bacteria; kingdom Pseudomonadati; phylum Pseudomonadota; class Betaproteobacteria; order Nitrosomonadales; family Methylophilaceae; genus Methylophilus; species Methylophilus sp. YYY-1. The sequence goes on along the minus strand of NZ_WOVG01000001.1, from coordinate 410,140 downwards.
TTATGAAATCACCTTGTTAACCGTGCGTGCCAAAAATGCCGCTGGCGAGATTGAAACGCATTTTTGCGCGCCGATTGGCCATGTGCAAAAGCAGGGCGATTACGTTGAGAGCTGGCAGCCACAAGCAATGGATGCGCTAGCCTTGAAAAATGCTCAGGACATTGCCAAAAAAGTGACGGATGCCTTAGGTGGTCAGGGCTTGTTTGGCGTTGAGCTGTTTGTCAAAGGTGAGCAGGTTTGGTTCTCTGAGGTTAGTCCTCGTCCGCACGACACTGGGATGGTCACCATGTGCACGCAGCGCCTGAATGAGTTTGAACTGCATGCGCGTGCGATTTTAGGCTTGCCTGTGGATGTGACTCAGCGTGAGACTGGCGCAAGCGCCGTCATTTATGGCGGTGCAGATACCAAAACACTGGCCTATCACGGTCTGGAAGCGGCCATGTCAGTACCTAACAGCGAGATTCGCTTGTTTGGCAAGCCGGAGTCTTTTGTGCGGCGTCGCATGGGCGTCGCCTTGGCGACCGCTGACAATACGGACCTCGCGCGTGCGCGTGCCAAAGAGGCTGCGGGTCTGGTCACGCCTAAAGTCGCAGGATAACTGGTGTGGCAATGACTGAAATTCAAGAGCCAAATACCGCCAAACAATCGTTGTTTGACTGGCTGGGCGGCACAGAAAAAGGGACTGAGACCATCCGACAGCTGGTGGAAACCTTTTATGACATCATGGATAGCGACCCAAAAGCGGCGGGTTTACGCGCCATTCACCAGCCAGATCTCACCGAGGCACGCGAAAAGCTGTTTATGTTTTTAACTGGCTGGACGGGCGGGCCGCAGTTGTATATCGAACGCTATGGACATCCCAGATTACGGGCACGGCATTTGCCGTTTTCCATTGGTGAGTCCGAGCGCGATCAATGGATGTATTGCATGATTAAAGCCATGCATACCTTACAGTTTGAAGAGTCGCTGATGAAGCATATTGCCAATCAATTGTATGGCGTGGCGGATTTTATGCGCAATCGCGAGGGTTAATCCCCTTAATATTCGCAAGCTCAACCTCTCATCCGCAGAAAGAAAAAGCCCCGAATCTCGGGGCTTTGTCATCATCGCAATCCCAGTTCCAGGACTTCAGTGTCGTCTCTGGGATTGCAGGCTTAGGACTCAATATTCGCGGTCTCCGCTGCATTTTCAGCAGGTTGCTGAGCAGGGAGATCTGATTTCTGCTTAGACCTGCCTGTCGTGCGCTTGGCTTGCGTGCGGTTTTGCGGCGTCGCTTTAAAGCCAAATCCACCCAGCAGCGCGGCAACCACTTTGCGTTTTACGTTAGCTGCAGATTTTGCCGTGACTGCTTTGGGCGCGGCCGTGGCGGCGGCTGGCTGGTAAGGCTGCTCAAACCAGGCATCTTTGCCACTGGAGGCTTTAGAGGGGCGTGAACGCGCAGGGGTTGTACTGCTGCTGACATTGGCTTTTTCTTTTGGAATCTGTTTTTTGATAAGCTTTTCAATCTCGTCAAAATACTTGGTTTCATCCTCGTCGATCAGCGAAATGGCAATGCCTTTAGCGCCTGCACGGCCTGTACGGCCAATACGGTGCACGTAATCTTCTGGCGCAGTAGAGATTTCGTAGTTAACCACCAATGGCAAGTCCGTGATGTCCAGACCGCGTGCGGCAACATCGGTCGCAACCAAGGCGTGAATAGTGCCCGCCTTAAACGCATCAAGCGCTTCGATCCGTTCTTTTTGTGACTTGTCACCATGAATCGCGCTACAAGGCACCTGATCACGTTCCAGTGCTCTGGCCAGTTTGCTGGCCGAAAGCTTGGTTTTGGTAAAAACAATCACTTGCTGATTGGGGTATTGCTTGAGCAGTTGTACCAAAAAACGTTGTTTCTGGTCAGTGTTCACCAAAAACGCTTTTTGTTCCACATTGTCGTTGGTGGCGTTGCTGCGTGCCACTTCAATCAATGTCGGATTATTTAAAAACGCATCTGCCAGTTTTTTGATTTCATCAGAAAACGTCGCCGAGAACATCAGATTTTGCCGCTGTTTTGGCAACAAGGCCAGAATGCGCTTTAAGTCAGGCATAAAGCCCATATCCAGCATGCGGTCGGCTTCGTCCAATACCAGAAACTGTACCTGGTTTAACGACAAGGTTTTTTGCTCGACATGGTCCAGCAGGCGGCCGGGTGTCGCGACCAGGATTTCAACGCCTGTCTTGAGGATAGGCGTTTGCGTCTTGATATCTACACCGCCATACACCACAGTACTACGCAAAGCCGTGTGTTTGGCATAGGTTTTGATGTTGTCGTATACCTGAATCGCCAGCTCACGTGTCGGCGCCAGCACCAAGGCCCGGATGGGATGCTTGGCTGGCGAGGTGCTGGTGCTGGCCAATGGCAGCAAGGTATGCAAAATTGGCAGCGAAAACGCCGCCGTTTTGCCCGTCCCTGTTTGCGCACCGGCCATCAAATCCATGTGCTGCAAGGCAAGAGGAATCGCCTGCGCCTGAATCGGCGTCGGCGTGGTATACCCGGATTCCTCAATCGCTTTCAACAGCGGCTCGGCCAGGCCGAGCGCACGAAAATCTACAATGGTTTGCTCAGTCATAGGCTAGGCTTAGGCAAATGAACGAGGACGTTTGGCGGCGCCACCACCATTGTCACCAAAGGATTTTCCCGCTGGACGTGGTTTTTGATTGCTACGGCTGGCGTTAGGGTTGCCAAAGCGTTCCTGGCTATTGGTTGGACGTGGGCGGCGCTGGCCAAACTCGTCCGCCAATGCGCGGGCAAACTGGAAGTCGGTATCCTTGTTGTAGCTCTTGCTGTTACCGTTGACTTCTTTGCTTTGTCCAGCTTCTGGGGTACGCGGTGCACGTGGCTTATTGTTTTGCGCATCGCGCTGGCCTTCACGTGCAACACGTTCACCAAATGATTTTGGCTGTGCTGAACGCTCGTCGCGACGGAAGCCACCTTTACCTTGTGGTTTGCCAGGGCGCTTGCCACGACGGCTATCGCCATCATCCATGCGTACCGCACGTTTTGGCTCAAAACCGGCAATCACTTCAGCCTGTAATTTCTGGCCAGTATATTGCTCGATTTTGCGCAGCAAATGACGATCGGCGTTTGAAGCAAACGAAATCGCAACGCCGGTATTGTTGGCGCGGCCAGTACGACCAATGCGGTGTACATAGTCTTCAGCAAATTTAGGCAGGTCGTAGTTAATGACGTGTGAAATACCTTGTACATCAATGCCGCGCGCTGCAACATCCGTCGCTACCAGCACTTTTACATCGCCGTGGCGCAATTTTGTCAGCGTGCGGTTACGCGCACCTTGAGTCATGTCGCCGTGCAATGCCGCAGTGCTATGGCCGGCAGCATACAAGTCTTCAGCCAACAAATCGGCATGGCGCTTGGTGCTGGTAAAAATAATGGTTTGATTGACATCTGGTGCAATCAGCAAGTGCTCCAGCAGTTTGTTCTTGTGGTTCATGTCATCCACAAAGTGCAAACGTTGTTCAATGTTGGCATGTTTTTCTTTTTGACCAGCCACTTGAATAGTGAGTGGATTATTGAGGAAACGTTTGCCGATATCCATAATGCCGTCAAGTGTGGCAGAGAACAGCAAAGTTTGGCGCTCAGCAGGCAAGGCTTCGCAAATACGTTCTACATCCGGCATAAAACCCATGTCCAGCATGCGGTCAGCTTCATCCAGCACCAGCATCTGCAGGCGGCTCAGGTCAATGCGGCCACGCTCAAGGTGATCAATAAAACGGCCAGGCGTTGCTACCAGAATATCCAGTGGTTGCGACAGCAACTTGTTTTGCAATGGGTAAGGCATGCCACCCACAATGCTGATGCAGCGTGCGCGCAAGAATTTACCGTATTTACGTGCGGCTTCATTCACTTGTGCAGCCAGTTCACGGGTTGGTGTCAGTACCAGGATACGTGGGCCACGGCTGCGCACCGGGTGTGGTGTTGCCAGCAAGTTTAAAGCGGGCAGGGTAAAGGCAGCGGTCTTGCCGGTGCCGGTTTGTGCAGAAGCCATGATGTCACGGCCTTGCAATGCTTCAGGAATGGACTGTGCCTGAATCGGTGTTGGGTTTTCATAGCCTGCGTCGGTCAATGCGCGCAAAATGGAGGGGTCGAGATTTAAATCTGCAAAAGACAAGGAATGTCCCTTTCATCAACAATTAAAAAGGGCGCTAGTAAAGCAAATGCAAAGCCAGTCAATTACATTGCACAAAGTGTGCATGTAGTACTTGCTGAGCGAAAGCAACATCAGGAATGGATTGCTTTTACCGGCGCTTGGGCATGGCCACTAACCGATAAAAGAAGATGGTGTCATCAAGACTTCATCTAAAGATGATAACCTCAAAAATTCGCGAGTTATCGACAGGTCAGGGCAATGAATTTAAAACGTATTGGGCTAGTAGAGCACCAGCAACGCTTTAAAGTTGCTCGCAGTATATCCATTTTATTTTAAAAGTCAATTATTTAGTTGATTTGTGATAAAATCGCGCCCTTTCCAAACAGATGGCAGTTCACATGGCACGCAATTTAAGAAATATCGCAATTATCGCCCACGTTGACCACGGTAAAACCACCATGGTCGATAAGCTACTTCAACAGTCAGGTACTTTTGCCTCACACCAAGCGGTGACTGAGCGTGTGATGGATAGCAATGATCTCGAAAAAGAGCGTGGCATTACCATTTTGGCCAAAAACACCGCCTTAACTTATGAAGGCACGCATATCAATATCGTTGATACCCCGGGCCACGCCGACTTTGGTGGTGAGGTAGAGCGTGTATTGGGTATGGTGGATGGCGTATTGCTGTTGGTGGATGCCGTTGACGGTCCCATGCCACAAACCCGTTTTGTGACGAAGAAAGCACTGGCGCTAGGCTTGAAGCCTATTGTCGTGATTAACAAGGTAGACCGTCCAAGTGCCCGTCCGGATTGGGTGATCAACCACACTTTTGATTTGTTTGCCAATTTGGGTGCAACGGATGAGCAATTAGACTTCCCTGTGGTCTATGCCTCTGCCTTGAATGGTTTTGCAACGCTGGACCTGAAAAATCCTTCAGACAATATGCGCGCCCTGTTTGAAACGATTTTGAGTCACGTTGAGCCACCTAAAGGCGACAGCGATGCTCCATTGCAATTGCAAATTTCAGCCTTGGATTATTCGACATATACAGGTCGTTTGGGCGTTGGTCGTATCACTAACGGTCGTATCAAGCCAGGCCAAGTCGTAGCAGTGATGCGCGAAGATGAGCAAGTCGCACAAGGCCGTATTAACCAAGTGCTTGGTTTTAAAGGTTTAGAGCGTGTGCCGGTTGAAGAAGCCGAAGCTGGTGACATTGTGATCATTTCAGGGATCGAAGAAATCGGTATTGGCTTCACCATCTGTGATCGCGACAAACCTGTTGGTTTGCCACATCTGGGCGTAGATGAGCCAACTTTGACCATGGACTTTATGGTCAACACCTCACCATTAGCCGGCACTGAAGGTAAGTTCATCACCTCACGTCAAATTCGTGATCGTTTAACCAAAGAATTGTTGGTTAACGTGGCTTTGCGCGTTGAAGATACTGAAGACACCGATGTTTTCCGTGTGTCTGGTCGTGGCGAATTGCACCTGACCATTTTGCTGGAAAACATGCGTCGTGAAGGCTTTGAAATTGCCGTAGGTAAACCACGCGTCGTGTTCAGAGAAATCAATGGCGAAAAATGCGAGCCTTATGAAATCCTTACTGTAGATGTTGAAGATGAAAATCAGGGCGCGGTCATGGAGGAGTTAGGCCGTCGTCGTGGTGAAATGACTAACATGGAATCTGACGGTAACGGTCGCACGCGTCTGGAGTACCGCATCCCAGCACGTGGCCTGATTGGTTTCCAGGGTGAGTTCTTAACCTTAACCCGTGGTACTGGCTTGATGGCGCATATTTTTGACGAATACGCCCCGGTAAAAGCAGACATGCCAGGCCGTCGTAACGGTGTGCTCATTTCAGCTGAACAAGGTGAGGCCGTTGCCTATGCCTTATGGAAGCTACAAGATCGCGGCAAAATGTTCTCTAGCCCAGGCGACAGATTGTATGAAGGCATGATCATCGGCATTCATAGCCGCGACAATGACCTGGTCGTTAACCCAATCAAAGGCAAACAACTCACAAACGTGCGTGCTTCTGGTACAGACGAAGCGGTGCGTTTAATTCCTCCAGTCTCACTGAGCCTGGAAAGTGCTGTAGAGTTCATTGACGATGACGAATTGGTCGAAATCACACCAAAAACCATCCGTCTGCGTAAACGCTACCTGTTAGAGCACGAGCGTAAACGTGCTTCTAAAGACTAAGCTCTGCTCAGTATAAAAACGCCAGCGCTATGCTGGCGTTTTTTATTCCAAGCTGTGTTTCAACAGGCCTTTCATCTCAGGCTTGTCATTGCTTAAAATATATCGTTTAATCCAGTTTGAGTATGCTCAATAGCCACACTGCAGTAACCCTTCACGCTCAAGCGCTCTAAGATTATAAAGGGCTTTGGTAACGGTTTGCCTCAGGTGTGTTTTTCATACTGTGATCCTTGTATAAAGGTGTCATAAAAAACAACTAAGAATTGATTTTATTAAAATGAATAATTTTAATAATTTTATGGACCCCGGTATAGATAAAATTTTAGGTTCGTTTTTGGGGTCTAGTTAACGTTAGCGAGCATGTCAAAATGAACCGCCATGAGCTTATTGCAGTATTAAAAAAACTTGGTGTCCCATCTGTGTATTACTCCCTCAGTGGAAGCAACACCAATGAACGAATTTGCCTTATTGAGAGTGAAGGCAAATGGAAAGTTTCGTTCTTCGAGCGAGGGCAAGAAGCAATCCTAGGCTCGTTCGAAAGTGAATCCTCTGCATGTGAATTTATGCTGGGAGAACTAAAGCGTGGCCTCTAGCAAACGTTTGCGTGCTAACCCTTCGGTCAAACTGACCTGCCGCAAGCGGCAGTCCGCTTACCTCCAACGTTATGCATAAAAACCAAGTTCCTTATTTTTTAGCGTTTCTGCTTTTTGGTTGCTATGAAAAAACTGATAGTCCTGAACAATTGAAAATTGTTAGTGACATAACTGCGCAGGCACCAAAACCAATCGATTTTAAAAACATTGCTAACGATAAATGGTCACGTGTTTGTTTTTTTGGGCCATACACCCTGAAATCAAACGACATTCTAGGGTTTGATTGGGATGTTACGAAGAAAACAGCAGTGGGTGGCGATGACAGAATTAATGTTATCGTTTTTGCAACCGAAAAACAGGTTACTGAATTTGTAGTTGTACCAAGAAGCAAAGCCGATTTCTGGAAATTATCAAGAAAGTGTTTTTCTAGAAACAATGCTAGGTTTATATATGATGGTTCAGTTTGGAGTTATTTACATAAAAATGCATAACCCATCATTTACAGGGACGCGCTAAAGCGCGCCCGTTAATTCAAACGCTAGGTATCCCGTGGAGCGTGATCGACCAAGTTACGTCAAGCGCTATATGGCGGCTTTTGGCACGCCAGCCATCATGCGATGGCTGAGCGATGAAGCCCATCGAGAGCTGGCTGAGAAGCGCAGCATGCAAGTTATTGAGTCTCCTTGGGAAACGGAGCTATCTCCAGTTGGAGTCTCACGCGAGTTTGGATTTTTGCGGGACTTTTGGAATCAGTTCCACGAGTGCATTCAATCTGGGCAGACACTCGATCTCATCCGAGATCTAGCTGCGACGTCCGTGGAGTCCATTGAGCCGGCGCGACACACAGCTACGGTGACTTTCTGGATGGAAAGCTATTTGAACGAGGTATATTTATTCCAGTGCAGATTGTTTGACCTAATTAAGTTTATCCAGCGCCGCTATAAGAAGGACACTGACTTCACGGAGTTTATAACTGAAGTAGGGGACTCCCTTGCCCAATTTGTGCAAGAACAGCTAGCCCCTCTGATTAGCGATCGCGGAGCGCACGTTCACGAGCGCCGCCATCGGCGAGCAGATCCGGAGTTAGCGAAGCTAACCCTACTCGACACAATGATCGATGTTCTTGGTCATTCAGAGTTAGAGTCCGCGCGAGAACAATCTCGAAAGGACTCTGCTGCATGGTTGAACGCTCAACTTAGGCACTTCTCCGACTTGGCTTGGCACTTATTTGACGAAGTTTGTCGAGGATTCTCGGATGGAATCCTTCTTGAAGTAGACAGAATCATCGTTCCTATTCACCTCAAGGATGACCCAAGTGCCTTGCTCAAAAAAATGCACCCTGCCACCTAACAATTCCGTCGAGAGGGGCCGCCCACAAGCTGCGCTCGTGGGTTCCCTTCGCGGCGTCGCCGCTACGGCGGCCCCTCACGTCAAACGTTAGGGCCCTTAAATTCGCTATGTACTTAATCACTTCTCTCAGTTTATTGGTAGTTGTTGGCGCACTGATGTGGCTGTTAAGTCGAGCTTGTTCGCGAGCATCACCGCGTGTTCGCTATATCCTTCGTGCTACTAGCGTTTTTGCCACCGTGGTCACTTTGCTTGGTGCCATTGCTTCGGCAAAATTTCCAGGTCCAGTGAGCCGCTATTCTGAAATGTCTTTGGCTTTTTATCTCCGCCACAGCATCATTCCATTAAGCGGTATCACGGCATTTCTTATCCCACTTTGGTTCACTCTTGGCGTTAGTTCTTCTGGCTCGCAAGCGTTTCGCTTCCACCCAGCCATGTCAATTTCTGTGGGTGTTGCAGCAGCATTTAGCCTAGTTGGGCTTACACTAGCCATTTTTGTCGGGTGTAATCACGCAGGGGCTTGCTTTTGAGTAGTCAGGTCCCTAACCCATCCATCAAGCGGGACTGGCGAAAGCAAGCTTCTATGAAATTAATGTTTAATAACATCGGCTGCGCCACCATTGTCGCCAGCCCCTTACTTCAAACTACAAGGGCTTCCCCATTTTAAGCAATAGCTATCTGCAATGTTTTTGTGTGTTTTAAGTTTTTCAGCGCATAAGTATCCTTTGCTGTAGCCAGTGTTAAGCGAGAAGGTGAAGGACTGCGGTACTACAACCGGTCATATTGGGCATGATTGGCCCGGACCCCGATGAAAGACGCACGCCGGGTCCTCATTCGTTAGTCGGGTATATCAGCTCCCCTAGAAATAATCAGGCACTCCCGGCGCGGGTCCAACCCGCTACACATCAACGCTGGCAGTTCAGCTGTGATTCAATCGTCCATATTCAATCTGTTTTTAACGCCATTCCGGACTGATTTAAACTGCCTTTGAATAAAGTTTAAAGCCGAGTAGGGGGCGTTGCCCACGTATTGTGATCCCAAGCTAATCAGACCTTTTGCAACCCTCTCAGCTTGAGATACACTGCTTGTGATTTTGTCATCTTGGCAGGCCTCATGGAAAAGCTGGAAAAATACCGCGTTAACCCTAAAAAATTCTCCCTCAAGCAATATTCTCCCGATGACCGTTCCGCGCGGAGTGAAGATAAAGCGCAGGATTTAGCTGAGTTGGCAAGACTGACTGAGGCGATTAATGCGCGGCAGGATATTTTGCATGCTGAGGGCAAGCATAAGGTGGTTTTGCTGTTGCAGGGCATGGATACCAGCGGCAAGGATGGCACAGTGAAGCATGTGTTCAGTGCTTGTGACCCGTTAGGCATTCGGCTGGCGAGTTTTAAAGCGCCTAGCGCTGATGAGTTGGCGCATGATTATTTATGGCGGGTGCATGCGCAGGTGCCGGCTAAAGGTGAGTTGGTAATTTTTAACCGTAGTCATTATGAAGATGTGCTGATTGTGAAGGTGCATGGCTGGATTGATGAGGTGGAATGCAAGCGCCGTTACCAGCAAATCAACGATTTTGAGCGTATGTTGACCGAGACGGGCACAACACTGATCAAGTGTTTTTTACATATCTCGAAAGAAGAGCAAAAGGAGCGCCTGCAAGAGCGTCTGGATGAACCGACTAAGCATTGGAAATTTAATCCAAAAGACCTGGAGGAGCGCGCGCTTTGGGAGGATTATATGCAAGCGTATGAGTCTGCCTTGCAAGCCACTTCTACCGAACATGCGCCTTGGTACGTGATCCCGGCCAATTCTAAAACCAACCGCAATCTGCTGATTTCACGTTTGTTGCTGGAGACGCTGAATCAACTGCCATTGGCTTACCCGCCTAAACCCAAGGAATGGGATGCTTTGAAGATTAAAGACTAAGCGCCGGATTGGTTGAATTTAATGATTTTGCGCTGTGAGAATGCGCGGTAGTTAAAGTCTAATAGGGCAATTGCGATTATCATCACTTTCCATGAGTTTACGTTTCAGGTTAAATCTTTTAGTCACCATGCTGTCGCTGGCTTTTTTGGTCGCGGCAGGCGTGGTGTTGGTGCGCGACACCAAAGACAGTATTCGTGAGCGGGTGGAGGCGGCTACGCGGGTGACGGTGCAATTGCTGGATACGGTGATTGTCAGTTCTGCCATGAATCCCAGCCTGGGGCCGACGCATTATGTGTTGCAGGATTTTTTACGCTCTTTGGGCTATGTGCGCAGCAGCCGGATTGAGCTGTATGACTACGCCAATAACCCGTTGTATCTTTCTCCTGGCTCCACTTTTAAATCTGAAGTCATCCCGCCACAATGGTTTGTACGTCTGGTGGCCCCCAAGGTCGAAACCGTGACGCGCCGGGTGCGGTATGGGGTGCTGATTGTTCACTCCAGTGCAGAAGGCTCAATTCGGGAGGCTTGGTCCGGCTTTAGGCAATTGATGATTATGGGCATTGGTTTTTTTGTGCTGCTCAACTTGCTAGTGTATGGCTTGCTGAGTCATGCGTTGCGTCCGGTCAGGCATATTTTGCATGCGATTAACCGCATAGAGCAGGGTGATTTGACAACGCGCCTGGAGCGCTTCTCTTTGCCCGAGTTTGACCGTATTGGCCAAAGCTTGAACCAGATGGCTGTCTCGCTGGATGCCGAGCGCCAGTTGGAGCAAAACCGCCAGCTTACGCAACTGATACAGCAGCATATTGAAGACGAGCGGCGCAGCCTGGCGCGTGAGCTGCATGATGAGCTCGGCCAGTATGTGACCGCGATCAAAACCTTTGCCGTGGCTATTGTGAACAAAACCAAGGCGACCACGCCTGATATCTCTGCCAATGCGCAGACCATCGTGGCGGCGGCCAACCATATTTACGACGGCATGCACAATATCATCCGCCAGTTACGTCCGGCCGCCATGGATAATATGGGCCTGGTGGAAACCTTGCGCGATATGATATCTGGTTACCAGGCGCAGCATCCAGAATTAAGCATACAGCTGCATGTCTCTGGCGAGTTTCAGCCCATGGGCGAGAATGTGAACATCAATCTTTACCGCATTGTGCAAGAGGCGGTGAATAACGCTATCAAGCACGCGCATGCACAATGTATCAATGTGCATTTGCTGCTGGATAAGGATGGCTTGCGCCTGATGATCTGTGATGATGGCGTGGGGATGCATATCGACAACGTGGACCAGACCAAGCATTTTGGCTTGCTGGGCATGCGTGAACGTGTACAAGCATTGCATGGGCAATTTAAAGTAGTTTCGCAGCCAGATGCTGGCCGTGGAACCACCCTGGAAGTTCGGTTGCCTATAGAATCAGCATAAATAAAGGGGAGACAAGTGTGATTAGTGTAATGCTGGTGGATGACCATGCCGTGGTCAGGATGGGTTTTAAAATGTTGCTGGAGTCCGACCAGGATATCAAGGTGATTGCTGAGGCTGAAAGCGGCGAGGCAGCCATCAAGGCCTATCAGGAGCATCATCCGCAAGTGGTGGTGATGGATATCACCATGCCTGGTATCGGCGGCATGGAGGCGATTGAGCGGATTCTTGCCAAAGATAGTCACGCACGTATCCTTGTACTGTCTGCACATGAAGACTCCGTGCATCCCAAGCGCGTGCTAAATGCCGGAGCGATGGGCTATGTCACCAAGCGCAGTGCGGCGGAAGAGTTGATCAAAGCCATCCGCAGTGTGGCGCAAGGCAAGAAGTATCTTGAAGCCAGTGTGGCCCAGCAAATGGCGATTCAGCAATTATCAGGTGAGCAAAATCCGGTCGATGTGCTCAGCGAACGCGAGTTTGAAGTGTTTATGTCGCTGGCGCGAGGCAAATCTACCAACGAGATTGCTGAAACCTTGTTTTTGAGTCCGCGTACCGTGGGCACGCACCTGTATAACATCAAACAAAAACTCAACGCACAAAACTCTGCCGAGATTGCGCTGATTGCCATGCGTTGTGGCTTGCTGGAGCCATAAGCGTTCAATTAAAACCAGCTTAGGTCTTTAATAAAAAGTCATTCTTAGCAATAAGAATGACTTTTTTTATTGCACTTTGGGGGGGAGGGTAAGGCCTTGGGATTGCTTTAAGCGCGGCTGCGGGTACTTAAAACACCAAAGCCGATAATCAGCAGCATGCCAGCTATTTCAAGCAGACTCAGGGCTTCTGCCCAGAAGAGGATCCCAAGCAGAGTGGCAAAGACGATGGTGCTATAAGCCAGGCTTGCCACCGTCAAGGTGTTGCCTGTGCGGTAAGCTCGGGTGAGCGCCAGTTGGCTTAAGGTTGCCGACAGGCCGAGACCGCACAATAATGGCAGGTCTTGCCAGCGTAGGGGTGTGACATGGTCGATCAACATCCAGCCGCCACTGGCAATCGTGCAAACCAGTGTGAAGTAAAAGACGGTACGCCAGTCGGGTTCGCCTTGTATCCCCAGTTGTTTGACGTGGACATAGGCGAGCGCTGCCCCAATGCCTGAGAGCAGACCCACGCCCCCGGCCAGCCATTGCTCGCGATGGAACGTAGGTTGTAAGAGCAGACAAATGCCAATAAAGCCTCCCAAGACGAATAGATTAAGCCTCAACCGCTGTTGGCGCGTCAGTGGCTGGTCACCTGTGAGCAGCCAGGGGGAGAGCAGCGCGAGGAACATGGGCGAGGTGTAGTTGAGTGTGATGGCAGTGGCCAGCGGTAAATGCGCGATGGCATAGAAAAATAGCAGCAAGGCCGTGAACCCCACGCCGGCTCTGCGCAGCTGCATATTGAGTAGCGGTGTTTTTATCTGCTTGCCTTGACCGTAAACGATGGCGGCAATCATCACAAAGCCAAAGGCTGAGCGGTAAAACACCAGTTCACTGGTGGTGAAGCGTGCTGCGCCTGCTTTGACAAATGCGCCCATGATGGCAAACCCCAAGCCTGCCAGCAACATCCAGTAGCTACCCAGCTGCCAATGTTGGGGGTGCCAGGAGCGTGGGGAAGGTGGTTTTTTCAAGCGGAAACAGTAAGGTGGGTGTTCGGTTAGCGTGGCAAGTGAGCAGGTAGATGCGGTTCCATCTGGCGGCGATACCATTGATGGAAGTGCTCCAGTCCTGTTTCCATCGGGTGCTGGTAGGGGCCTCGCTCATCTTTACCTAGCAGATACAAGCCTTTGCGGCCATCCTGCATACGCTGGCAGATTTCTTTATCTTCTACTGCGGTCTCAAAATAAGCCGCTTGCTGCGCTTTGATGTACTCACGCTCAAACAGCGCAATATCTTCTGGATAGTAAAATTCGACCACGTTTTTGCACGACTCGACGCCGGTCGGGATGATGTGCGAGACGACCAACACATTGGGGTACCACTCGATCATCAGGAAAGGATACATGACGAACCAGATGGCGCCGTATTTAGGCGCGGTGCCTTGTTGGTAATCGGTGACCGTTTGTTGCCAGTGCTTGTAGACTGGCGACAGGCTGTAATCTGGCAGCGGTTTGTAGCCCACGGTTTGTACGCTGTAGTGTTCGCCAAATTCCCAGTGCAGTTCACCACAATCAACAAACTGGTTCAGGCCAGGGTGGAAAGGGCCTACATGGTAGTCTTCCAGGTAGACTTCGATAAAAGTCTTCCAGTTGAAATCATAGTGATCCACAATCGCCGAATCAAAATAATAGCCGGTGAAGTCAAAGTCCTGCTTGCAACCAAGCGTTTTTAACACCTGGCTAATCTCCAGACCTTTTTGTTTGCTGGAGGCCTCGTTCGCTTTAAAAAGCAGGCCTTGCCATTCTGTCAGGGATTGTTTTTCAAGGTGCAGGCAAGGGGTTTGCTCAAAATGCGGGGCGCCGAGCAATTGTCCGCTCAGGTCGTATGTCCAGCGATGCAGCGGACAGACGATATGTTGCGTATTGCCTTGTCCATTGAGCATGACTGCTTGCCGGTGACGGCAAATATTGCTGATCAGTTGAGGCGTGCCTTGCTGGTTGACCAAGGCCACGGCGTCGTGCATCCAATCCAGCGCCCGGTAGTCTCCGGCGTTAGGCACCATGCGCGTATGCCCCATGTATTGTGGCAGCAAGGAAAACAAATGCGCCTGCTCCAGCGCATAGATTTCCGGGTTGAGATACCAGTCTACGGGTAATTGTGCGAAGCGAGTCTGATGGTGTTCTTTATTTAAAGAGGTGACAGAGCCCATATGCCCAACGGATAGATTACTTGCAAAAAAGGTGAATTGTGCCCGAAAAGGGGGTGAATGAAAAGTCAAAGCGCCTTTATTCACTGTAAAAATCCGGCTCAATCATTTGATTTTAATCAAAAAAATACGCGTTGTGTGTGAGGTGGACCTGGCCCCGGGGCTTATCCAAGGCCAAAACGAGGCTTAACCAACTCAAATAAATTCAGTTATAATGTTCGAGGTTTTTGTGTATAACAATACGTAAACGATAATTGCAATTTTTAGGAGCAATCGAATGGCAAATTTATTAGATCAGTTGAAAGCAATGACAACCATCGTGGCTGACACTGGTGATGTTGAAGCAATTAAAAGTGTTAAACCTGTGGATGCAACCACAAACCCATCTCTGGTGTTGAAGGCTAGCCAAATCCCTGAATACGCACCATTGATTGACACTGCCATTGCTTATGCTAAAGCACAAGGCGGCTCTAAAGAGCAACAAATTGAGAACGCAGCGGATAAATTGGCTGTGTTGATTGGCGCTGAAATCACTAAAGTGGTTCCAGGCCGTATTTCTACAGAAGTGGATGCACGTCTGTCTTTCAATATCGACGCCATGGTTGCTAAAGGTCGCAAATTGATCAGCCTGTACCAAGAGTCTGGCATCAGCAAAGACCGCGTATTGATCAAACTGGCTTCTACCTGGGAAGGTATCAAGGCCGGTGAGATTCTTGAAAAAGAAGGCATCCAGTGTAACCTGACTTTGCTGTTCGGTTTTGGTCAAGCCCGTGCGTGTGCTGAAGCTGGCGTATTCCTGATCTCCCCATTCGTTGGCCGTATCCTCGACTGGTACAAAGCGAAAAACCCAGGCACTGAGTACACACAAGAAACTGACCCAGGTGTGGTTTCTGTGCGCGCGATCTACCAGTACTACAAAGAACACGGTTACAAAACCGTGGTAATGGGTGCTTCTTTCCGTAACACTGGCGAGCTGATTGCCTTGGCTGGTTGTGACCGTTTGACCGTGTCTCCAAACCTGCTGCAAGAGTTGGCTGCGACTGAAGGTACATTGACTCAAGTATTGAAAGATGGCGGAAAAACCAAAGAAGTGCCTGCCAAATTGACAGAAGAGCAGTTCCGCTTTGAATTGAATCAGGATCCAATGGCGACAGAAAAGTTGGCTGAAGGTATCCGTGGTTTTGTGGCTGACCAGAATAAACTGGAAGCTGCATTAGCCGCAAAACTGTAATATCGCCATGCGATAATGCACACGGGCAGTGATCTGCCCGTGTGGCTTTTAAGTCAGGCATAAATTGGCCTGCAACATTGACTTATTTTGGCTGCGAGCTTACTATGGGCGACCAGCTTGAATTGGTAGTACGCTAGCAATAGCATTTAAATTTTAACTTTTGGAGAAAAACATGGCATTAACACAAATGGCATTAGACTCATTGGATTTCGACGCAACTATCGCTTTGGCAGAAAAAGTTGCTCCACACGTTGACATTCTGGAAATCGGTACACCATGCATCAAGCACAACGGTATCAAATTGCTGGAAACTTTGCGCGCTAAGTTCCCAAACAACAAGATCCTGGTTGACCTGAAAACTATGGACGCTGGTGAGTACGAGTCTGAGCCATTCTACAAAGCTGGTGCTGACATCTGCGTAGTTTTGGGCGTATCCGACATCGGTACAATCAAAGGCGTAATCAAAGCTGCTAACAAATACGGCAAAAAAGCTCAAGTTGACCTGATCAGCGTTGAAGACAAAGTTGCTAAAACTAAAGAAGTTGCTGCTGCTGGTGCACACATCATCGGTATCCACACTGGTTTGGACCAACAAGCTGCTGGTCAAACTCCATTTGCTGACCTGGCTGCTGTTGCCGGTTTGAACCTGGGTGTTGACATCTCTGTTGCTGGTGGCGTTAAAGCTGCTACAGCTGCTCAAGTACGTGACGCTGGCGCGACTATCATCGTTGCTGGTGCTGCTATCTACGGCGCTGCTGACCCAGCTGCTGCTGCTGCAGAAATCACTGCTATCGCTCACGCTTAATTCATTTAAGCATCAATAAGCAATTATTGATTAGCGATCATAAAAACCCGACCCAGTAATGTGTCGGGTTTTTTATTCAATTTTATGTTTACACAGGATTTAAAAATGGATCATCAACAATTTATTCTGGACAACCTGAAACGCATTCTTGACGTGACCGACAAATCAAAAGCAGCTGAGCTGCTCAAGTTGGTTGATGAGGCAGGTTCTACGTTCATTGGTGGCGCAGGTCGCTCACTGCTGGTCTCACGTTTCTTTGCCATGCGCCTGGTACACTCCGGTTACAGCGTTTACATGATCGGTGAAGTGGTGACTCCAGCCATCAAAAAAGGTGACTTGCTGGTATTGGTTTCTGGTTCCGGTGGTACAGCGACGTTGCTGCCATTTGTGAAAAAAGCCAAAGAAGTGGGCGCAAAACTGGTGGTTATCTCCATGAAGAAAACTTCTGCCATGGCAGATGTGGCTGACCTGGTGATTCAAATTGGTCAGGATGACAGCTTCCCACTGGTCAAAGGCATGCCTATGGGTGGTCAGTTCGAGCTGTCGACCTTGGTATTCCTTGAAGGCGCGATTTCTGAATTGATTCATGCTAAAGGCCTGACAGAAGAAGGCATGCGCGCATTGCATGCAAACCTTGAGTAAGTGTTTAGGCTTGGCCTATAAAAAACCGGTCGTATGACCGGTTTTTTTATGCGCCCCATTTGGATAAATCATGTGCTGTGAGTTGCTTTTGATGGAGCGCACTGGCGATCAATACGCCGCTGGCGCCTGCCTGCGATAAGGTTTCAATATCTTGCGCATCACGTACGCCACCAGCGGCATATAAAGCTTGTTGCGGATGCTGCGCTTTGAGCGTGGCCAGTTGTGTATGGTCTGGGCCGCGATTTGCCCCGACCTTGGGCAAGCTCATGACGATGGTGGGGTGTGTCCATTGCTGTGGCGCTGAGAGCAGTTGGGTGGGCCCATGAAAGCCATCTTGGAAAAAGTCCAGCGAGAGTAGGCTGTTTGGGCACGTTTGCCGCATTTGTGCATAGGTTTGATCATCTTGCATAGACTCACTGGCCAGAATAGGGGTGATGCGGGCAGATTGCCAAGGAATCAGCTGGTCGGCGGTTTGAAAACCTGCGTCTATCCACCAGGCTAATTGCGGGAACTCGACCATCGCCTGCTGGATCAAGGACAGGTGGTTCGGCAACGTGCCTTGGCCAGTGATGGCATTTAAATCTGCAATATACAGGCAGTCAAACGGATAAACTTGTAAAATAGCTGCCACGATATCGATCAGGGCATGGCTCTCCGTCAGTTGCGATTGAATAGGACGGTAGTGCTGGCGCTGGCCTTGTATGGCCTGGACCACCTGGCCATGCATCAAATCGATGACGGGAATAATATGCAAAATACCACTCGTTTCAAAATCTGGGTTTGTGAATACATTAGCGCCGGCGGCTTGGTTGCAGAAGCCTTGCCTGCCAGTTTGCTGCAGGAAGGGCTGTTGATGCGAGACGCCCTATTGGCAGACCTGGCTGCGCTGGGCATGGATTGTATCACTAGCCATGACTACCGCGTGATGCCGCCTGCAATGGCGCAGAGTGTTGCCATACAGGCGCATGAAAATGCGCATTCGGTATGGCAACAGCAACTCGCTGAGCAGGACATTGATGCCTGTTGGGTGATCGCACCCGAAACGCAGGGGATTCTGCAAGCGTTGTGTCATCTGGTGCAAGACATGGGTATTCCATGGGTCGGATGCACGGCACAGGCTATTGCCGACACCACCAGCAAGGCATGCATGGCTGAGCTTTGTCACCAGGCCGGTGTGCCAGTGGTGCCACACGTGATGTTGGCTGAACTGACCACATTTGAATCGCTGTCCTGGTTTGCTCAGGGGCAGTTGCATGGCTGGGTAGTGAAACCTGATGATGGCGCGGGTTGCACTGCAACATATTACTTTAAAAAAGATTCTGAACTGATTGAATTTAAAAATAATTTAATCAATAATTCCTTGCTGAGTCAGACGCGGTTTTTGCTACAGCCCTATGTGCCAGGCATTGCCTTGAGCATGTCAGTGGTGGCTACCGCTAACCAGGTAAAAGTGATCGCTGCGCATCGCCAGCAGGTGGAAATCGTCAATGGTGAATTTACTTTTAACGGGGCTGGTGTCAACGAAGCGACGGATCAGATTTTCGCCATGCAGCGACTGGCCGAGCAAGTGCATCGTGCGATCCCGGGCCTGATCGGTTATTGGGGGGCGGATATGATTTTGAATGCTGCGGGCGCCTTGGTTCTGGTTGAAATCAATCCACGATTAACCACTCCGTATATTGGATTGTCGAGGATAATGAACAGCAATCCGGCAGGAGTCATTCTGCAGGCAGTATTAAACAATCAGTTACAAGCAGACGTGGCTAGCAGCTCGCTAAGACTCACGCTGAACACATTGCAAGAGGGGGGATATGACCAGGTCTAAACCTGTCATTGGATGGGATATTGGCGGTGCGCATGTCAAAGCGGTGATGCTGGATACACAATCGCAGGTACTCAACGTTTCACAGCAGGCATGCGCTTTATGGAAAGGCCTGCCGCGATTGGAAGAGGCCATTAAGCATCTGTTGCATGACTGGCAATTGTCGGCGGACGAATGCGATCATGTCATTACCATGACCGGCGAGTTGGTGGATTTATTTGAAAATCGGGCACAAGGCGTACAAGCAATTGCGGAAACGGTCCATCGCTATTTGCCAGCCGCCAGATTTTATCAGGCCACAAAGGGTTCAGGCATGACCTTTACCGACAATGTGACAGGCCAAGCGGAAACGATTGCCTCCATGAATTGGCATGCCTCAGCACAATGTCTTGCCATGGCCTTGCCTGATACCGCGATGGTTGTGGTTGATATCGGCAGTACGACTTGCGATCTGACACGATGTCAGCAGCAACAGGTCTTGCCCTCAGGCTGGACAGATGCCGAACGTATGCGGCAATCTGGACTCTGTTATACCGGTGTCGTCCGCACACCGCTGATGGCGCTGGGGCCATTTATTGAATGGCAAGGTGCACAGCGGCATATCGCTGCCGAGTATTTTGCCACCACGGCGGATGTCTACCGTATTTTGGGCGAGCTGCCGGCCAGCGATGACCTGGCAGACACGGCGGATGGTCAAGGCAAATCGCTGTTAGAAAGCATGCGGCGCATCGCTCGTATGGTTGGGCATGATGTCGAATCAGCCGAGGACAACCTCTGGCAGTCTCTGGCGCAGGCGTTTAAAGCAGCGCAGCTCACCTTAATCAAGCACAGTATTCAGGCAGTGATCGCGCAGGGACAAGACCGACCGCAGACCTTGGTGGGTCTTGGTGCGGGCAGTTTTCTGGTCAGCCAATTGGCAGACGAATTGGGGATGAAGTACTACGCTGCTTCTACTGTGGTAGAGGCCGCTGAGGCAAGTTTAAAAAAGGATGCAGAGGTGTGTTTTCCGGCCTATTCAGTGGCGAGGTTATGGCAGCAATGACATTAAAGACGCTGACGCTCCCGTATGCTGAAGGCATGCATTGGTTCAAGCAGGTGAGAGACCTCACTTGGCCCATGTTGCTTGAAAGTGGGCAGATTGAAAAAACAGATGCGGTCGCGACCGTGGATGAAGAGATCAGCCTGGGGGCGCGCTTTGATATTGTGGTGGCTGCCCCTGTGGCGAGAATAATTCATCGGCACCCGCACACAGACGTGCTGGTTGATCAGCAGCGCACCCGCACGGAAGAAGATCCTTTCAAAGTCATTCAGCAATGGTTGCTCTCCCATCATGTTGAACGTACCCCTGAGGTTCCGTTTGCAGGGGGCGCCCTCGGCTATTTTGCCTATGACTTGGGTCGCAGTATTGAAAACATTCCAGTGATGGCACAACAGGACGTGCCGTTGCCAGAGATGATGTTGGGCATTTATGACTGGGCGATCATCGTGGATCACCATGCACGGCAGTGCAAGCTGGTTTCGCATTTACGCTATCTGGATCAAGCAGACCTTGAGCAACTGCATGCCAGGTTGCTATCCGTGGCGCCAGAACGCAATAGCGTACCATTTGAAGTCGTCGGCAACGTAAAAGCCAATCTGGATCAAGCCGCTTATGCTCAGGCCTTTACACGCGTCAAAGATTACATCCGTGCCGGGGATTGCTATCAGATTAACCTTGCGCAGCGTTTTGCCGTGGAGGTGCGCGGTGACCCCTGTCAGGCGTATGATCATTTCCGGCAATTGAGCCGTGCGCCTTTTATGGCTTTGCTGCAAGTGGAGGACGGGGAGGGGGTGCCTGTTTCGGTCCTTTCCATGTCACCTGAGCGTTTTTTGCAGGTGGTGGATCAACAGGTGGAAACGCGTCCGATCAAAGGCACTCGTCCGCGTCACCAAGATGCTGAGCAAGATGCGGCGATTGCGCAGGAGTTATCCGGCTGTATCAAGGACCGCGCCGAGAACCTCATGATTGTTGATCTGCTGCGCAACGATATCGGCAAGGTGTGTGCCGTTGGATCGGTGAAAGTCGAAGCGTTATTCAAATTGCAGCGATTTACCAATGTGCATCATCTGGTCAGCATCGTTCGTGGTCAGCTGGCCAATGGGTTTCATGCGCTGGATTTGCTGCGCGGTTGCTTCCCTGGCGGTTCTATTACTGGTGCGCCCAAGTTGCGTGCGATGGAAGTTATTGAGGAGTTGGAGCCGCATCGGCGTGGGATTTATTGCGGCAGTATCGGCTATATTGGCTTTGATGGTTGTATGGATACGAATATTGCGATTAGAACGGCGGTTATTGCCCAAGACCGCATGACGTTTTTTGCCGGCGGTGGCATTGTCGCTGATTCGGATTGCGCCAAAGAGTATCAGGAAACCTTTGACAAGGCGTCGCAGTTCTTCAAGCTGGTTGCGGCATTTAAAACAAAAAACGAATGGTCAGCAAAAAACTAATGTTCAGGAAGATGCGATGTGGGTGATCAAGCTAGGGGGCAGCGTGACCCACTATGATAGCCTGATGCAATGGCTAAAGCTGGTGGTGCGCTGGGGGGATGGTAAGGTGATCATCGTCCCCGGGGGCGGTGTGTATGCTGATGCGGTACGTGAGTTCCAGCGTTTGCGGGCGACGATGCCTGAGGGACATATCGATGACAGTCAGGCGCATGCGCTGGCAATTTACGCCATGGATCAAATGGCACGTAGCCTGGTAGCGATGATGCCCGCGCTAACCCTGGTGCGTAATCCTTTTGAAATTGCCGAGCGTGGCTGGCAACACCGTGGCCTGGTCTGGTTGCCGAGTGAAATGGCATTAAACCAGGCATTTGCCACGGAATATCCGCTGCCGCACAGCTGGGACGTGACCTCGGATAGCCTGGCCGCGTGGTTGGCTTTGCAACTGGATGCTTGCCAGTTGTTGCTGGTGAAGTCTGATGAACGCTTGCTGAGCTTAGAACAGGCGCTGACATTGCCGCAATTGCAGGAGATGGGCATGATAGACACCGGAGTCACCTCTTTTCTCAAGCTGGCGCGGTTTAAAACCCGGGTGGTGCATCAGAGTCAATACATGCTGTGCGAGCACGGCTTTGATGCCAGCCATTTTGAGCATTGTGGCGTGACGAGTATTTCAACTGCGTAATGCAGGTTTAGCCAGGCGCATTACTGAGGGGCTGTCTGCTCAAACTTGCCAAAATGTAGCATGATCGTGGGCAGAATCAGCAAATTAAGAATTGTTGAAGACACCAGCCCGCCGACAATAATGGTCGCCATCGGGCCTTCAATCTCCCGCCCGGGTTCGCCGCTGCCAATGGCGAGCGGGAGTAAGCCTAACGCCGTTACCAATGCGGTCATCAGCACCGAAGGCAGCCGTTCTGAGGCGCCACGAATGCAGGTTTCCAGATTCCATTCACAGCCTTCATGATCCACCAGATGCTGGAAGTGCGATACCATCATGATGGAGTTGCGCAACGTGATGCCAAACAAGGTGACGAACCCCACCAATGTGCCTACCGAGATCCAGCCGCCACTAAAAAAGGTCACCACTACGCCGCCAATCAAGGCAAAAGGCAGATTGGCAAAGGCTAGCAGCAGGTTACGCAGCCGGCCAAACGCCATGTATAGCATGAGAAAAATGGCGATGCCAGCGACCAGCGAATGAATTATTAGGTCCTGACGCGATTGCGCGTTAGCTTCAGCCTCACCCGAAAATTCAAGATAGTTGCCGGGATTGAGTGTCATCTTTTCATGTAAAGCGCTTTGTATCTGTTTAAGCAATAATGCCTGGTCACGCCCAGCCATATTGGCGGTGACAGTTTGGATGCGTTTGGCACCTGAATGCAGGATTTTTGACCGTCCACCTTCCTGCGCAACATAAGCGACATCAGACAGCTTGAGCATCTGGCCTTCTGGGTTGAAAATGGGCAGGTTGCGCATATCGGCAATATCGTCGCGTGCAGCATCATTGAGCAGCACGCTGACACCGACCGCTCGATTGCCAATGTAAACCTGGTTGACCGGCACCCCTTCATAGCAGGCTTTAACCGTCTCCAGGACGTCCATAGGCTGCAACCCCCACAATGCCAGTTTTTCCTGCTTGAGCCGAATCACAATCTCTGGCGTTTCAGGTGGGGATTGCACCATGACATCACGAATGCCGCGTATCCCGGCCAATACACTGGCGACTTTTTGCGCATCCCTGTCCAGGGCATCCAGGTCCTGGCCGTAAATATTAATCACCAGGCCAGCGGCGTAACCCGAGATGGTTTCTTCAATCCGCTCGGTTAAAAACGTATTCATGGCAAAATTGGCGCCGACAAATCCAACTTCCACTTTACCGTCATCCTCTTCGTCCGTGGATTCGCCAGCCAGCTCCTCTCGGATGGCATGAAAAATACGCTCCTGCTCAGCGCCGGGCAAGGTGCCAGTCTCGACCTCAAACTCACTGTAGTGCGTGCCAAACGTATCTGCTGCATTCGGGGCACGGCCTACCCATTGGGCGACCGTTTTCACTCCGGGGATTTCCAGCAGGGTTTTAGTGACCTGATTGCCCAGCTTGAGTGACTGCACCTCTGAGGTCCCTGGCACGGTAGTCATGTGCAATACGTAGTGCCCTTCGTGCAGGGAGGGAATAAATTGGCTCCTGAATAAAGGCAGCAGGGCCAGGCCGAGTGCAATACACACAAAGCTGCTCAGCAGAATGAGCTGATAATGCTGTTCAATGCGGTGGAGCAGGGCGACATAACGGTGCTTGAGCCAGTGTAATAAAGGTGATTCTTGCGCATCTAAAGGCGCTTTCGCCAGCAACAGATAACAGAGTGCAGGGGTAAGGGTGAGGGCGACGAATAATGAGGCTAAGATGGCAGAAATATAAGCGTAGCCCAATGGCGCAAACAATTTTCCTGCTACCCCTGTCAAGGTCAGCAACGGTAAAAATACCAGCGCGACAATCATGGTGGCGTAGACCACCGAACTGCGCACCTCCATCGAAGCTTGAAAAACCACGGTTGACAGCGGTTGTGGCTGTGCAAGCTGGCGGTTTTCGCGCAGGCGGCGGAAAATATTTTCCGTATCAATAATGGCGTCATCCACCACTTCGCCCAGTGCAATCGCCAGCCCCCCCAGCACCATGATGTTGAGGCCTGCACCACACTGGTAGAGCACCACAATGGCGGTTAGCAGTGACAAGGGAATGGCGGTGGCGGAAATGACGGCCGTACGCACGTTGAACAAAAATACAAACAAGACGGCGATGACCAGTATGGAACCAATCAAGATATCGGAGCGCAGGCTGTGAATCGCCGTTTCAATAAAGTTGGCCGGGCGGAACAGGCCGGTGTGCAAGGTTGCTTGCGCGCGTTGCAAGCTGGGCTGTATCTCTGCCAGTTTTTGCTCCAGCTGTTTGGTGAGGGCGTATACGTTGGCCCCCAATTGCCCTTGCACCGATAGATAGACGCCCACCTTGCCATTGATCGCCGCACTGCTAATGGAGGGGGCCGCACCTTCTGCGACTTCGGCCACATCGCTGATGCGAATGGTCCGGCCAAGTTTGCGGAGCAGGGTAATGTGTGCGAGTTGCTGTGGTGTCGTGGTTTGCCCTTGCGTATTCAGAATGAGGCGCTGATTGTCATTTTGGATAAACCCGGCCCCTCTGACTCCAGTTGCGCGGGAGGCAGCATTGACGACATCTTGCACATTCAGCTGGTATAGCATCAATTTGCGCGGATCAATCTTGATTTGAAACTGACGCACTTGTCCGCCATAGACATTGACGTCAGCCACACCAGGTATGCTCATCAAATGCGGAGTCAGTTGCCAATCGACCAGTGTCCGTAGCGCCATCAGTGACAGCGTCTCCGAGGTAATACCCAGCCCGAGAACGGTACTGGCGGAAGAGGTCAGCGGTGTCATTTTGGGAACAATGCCTGCAGGTAGCAGATTGCCCAGCATGTTCAGGTGTTCCGCAACCATTTGCCGATTGCGGTATATGTCTGACTTGTCCTGGAAAACAACGGTGACGATGGACAAGCCTGGAATCGACTGCGAACGTAAGCTTTTGATGCCTATCGATCCCGAAAGCACGTTTTCAATCGGTTGCGTCACCATTTTTTCTACCAGGCTGGCGGACAAGCCCGGCGATTCGGTTTGAATCACCACCTGTGTTGGCGCAAACTCTGGAAAAACATTCAGGTCGCTCTGCTGCAGGCTGTAAACACCATACAGTACTACCAGCAGGGCCAGGCCGATGATGACACCGTAAAAGCGGATGGAAAATCTGACCAGGGCTGCCATCATGGTTTGAAATCTCTATTTTTTTCAAACAGTTGCAGATTAATCTTCATTTTCATTCTTGATCTGAAATTTGAACTCTTCCGACAACAGCAACTGTGCACCATGGGTGACGACTTCTGTGCCGGGCGTTAAATGGGTATCGAACCAGCCGTGCTCGAGTTCAATATCAGAAGCCACCGGTTTGCGTAAAAACGTATCTGGCTGAGTCTTGATGTAAATCCAGGCGATGCCCCCGTGCCAGGCAATCGCCTGGTTGGGCACCAGTACGCCTTTGAGTGATTTTGACGAAGCCTCGGCCGGAACCACATTGACCCGCATGCCTACCCGCAAATAATCGGCGGGCGCACTGTAAAAATAAGTTTTTCCGATATTGCTGATATCGGTTTGGATCGATTGCGAAACAAACTCTGCCCGGATGGGGGTGACTTCATCTTGAATCGGGGTCAGATAAACAACGGAGTCGGTGGCTGGTACCTCATAATTCAACGGAAAACTGACTTGTACCAGTACTTTTTTTTGCTTGATCAAGTCATTGAGCGGGCCTTGCGAAGGTTGCTGGGTGATGAGGGTGGCTAGCGGTTTGCCCCATTGTGCCACGATGGTGTCTGTGAGCGCCCTGAGTTGCTCTTGTGTCGTTTTGATATGCGTCTGGTCGCTAATCATCACTGACTGCGCCTCTTGTAGTGCCTTGTCCGAGATATTTTTGTCGTCTTCGTTCAGTTGCTTGTAACGCTGGTATTGCAGTTGATGGTTAGGCAACATGTTTTCAGCCAGTGCTAATTGCGACTTGAGTAGCTGATACTGGCTGTTGTAGTCCACCAGTGTCTGGATCGAGATCACCGAACCCAGCACCTTGATATTGCCATGATATTGATAGGCTTGCAGGGGCTGCACCTGGATGCCACTGTTTTTTTGCGTGGCTGCATTCAATTTGACCACTTGCAACCCATTTTGCTCGCTTACTCTTGAGGGGCCTTCAATGGTTTCATCTCCGTCATTCTGGACGGATTCATACTCATCGCGACCGACAATGGCAACGCACCATATCAGAACCACAATGAGTAAAACCTGAACCACAATAATCCACAGCGCTTTTTTATTCATTTGGCTGTTGCCTTTTGCTGTTGTTTTAGGGTGACCACCGGGCGCTGTGACAGCGCGATGGGTGTTTGCATTACGTTTTCAATCTCTTGCAATGCCCGCATGACATTGGCTTGCTGCAAAATGAGCCGTTGCTGCGCATTGTAAAATTGAATTTCGGCTTGCAAGTATTCCACTTTGTCGATCAGCCCTTGCCGCCACTGTTTTGCAAGCTGGGCCTTTCTCTGCATTTGCTGTTCATAGGTTTGTGTCAATGTGACCAGCAAACGTGCGCTATCGCGGTATTTGACATGCACCTGCTCTGAAGATTGAATCACCTGATGCTGTAAGGCATAAAAGCGCGCAGCTTCATTCAGTCTCACTTGCTCGGCTTGTGCCCACAAATCCGAATTGCGGTTGAGCAGGTTCAGCATGGTGCTCAATCCCAATGACCAGATTTTATCGCCATATTCATACATGATGCCGGGGCTGAGCGAGAGGTTGGGGTAGCGCTTGGCCATCTCCAGTTTCAGTTGCGACTCAGCCTTGGCATATTGTGCTAAGCCGCGTTGAATGTCCATGCGGTTGGTCAGCGCATAATGTTGTATGGTGGTCGCATCGGCATATACCGCTGCATGCGCAAAGCGCTCCTTGAGAATTTGGGAAAGCTGGACTGGCGCCAGTTTAAACAGCGGGTTGTTTTGTGTGGTCAGTCCGGCATCATGCAAGATTTTCTGCTCAGTCTGTTTGATTTGCACACTGGTTTGCTGCAACTGCCAGGCTGACTGGTCACGCTGCAAACGAATCGGCAGCACGTCAGATTGCCCTGCGACTCCCACATCCAGCCGTTTCTGGTAAGCATCCAGCAATTGATCCTGTGCTGTTTGCAATTTGCTCAAGTTTGCCTGCATTGCTTGCTGCTCTGCCAGCAAAATCAAGTCTACGCTCAATTGCTGCCTGAGCATCCACGCCGTTTCCGCGATCTGTATTTTGGCGATGTCTGCCTGATATTGCGCGATTTCAATGCTGATTTGTCGCTTGTTAGCAGTAATCAGCGGGATACTCACTTGCAGGCTATAAGCCCAGGGGCTGATGTCGCCATTGGCCTGGTTGCTATGCGCTAACTGGCTGTTCAAGCCGACTTGCGGCCGTAGTCCGGCACTGGTGATGCTGGCGAGCGCAACCGCATAATCGGATTTTGCAACTTTAAGGGCTGGATGAAAATAAAGCGCAGATAAGGTAAGGCTATCCAAATCCCAGGTCTGGATAGGCCAGGCGGTCTGGGGTGCATTGCTTAGAACAAACGTCTTGAAGCCATCTTCATCCGGCGCCGCTTCATGGATGGTGGTAATGTTTTCTTGTTGGGGAATCGGGTGTGGCTGAAAAGCAGTACCGCAAGCAGTCAGTAACCATGGAAAAGCAAAAGCTAGCAGACGCATCACATCTCAAGCCCGCATGTCAGACATGCACTTCACCAGAACTTAGTTGACGATGGTCGCGTGAACAGCGTCCAGCGCGTCTTGTAACAGGTCTTCTGGCAGCTGATTAATGGTCGTGGCCAATAAATCAGCAGCTTCCACCGTGCGAATTGGCAAATCCGGTGTGTTGAGTTCTGCAATGAGTCCGGCAGCCACCCCGGTGATTTTGAGCAAAATTTCACGCTCTCGCATCAAGAGCTCAAGTTCCGCTCTAAGCATGTTTTCTTCGGCTGAATGCATATCCTGTCCTATAACAACGTTTTTATGATGATTAATCTGGCATCTTGCAGTTGAACGGCTGGCTTGTCAATCTGAACTCGGCAAGTTTGTGAAAGCTGATGCAATTAGGGTATACTAGCGAATTGTCAGCGAACGATGGCAGTATGCGAAAGTGGCGAAATTGGTAGACGCACTGGATTTAGGTTCCAGCGCCTCGCGGCGTGAGAGTTCGAGTCTCTCCTTTCGCACCACCTCACCCGATGGTGGAGGATACAAATTAAAGGCTTCCTTTGCGGAGGCCTTTGTTGTTTTTGGCGGCCGTTCAATGGTCATGATAGAGCGGCCTAAGCAAATGATCTGGAGTGATTTGAGCGAGTCATCTTTGAGTGACGCTCTGAAAGGAACGAAAAATGAATATTGTACAAACAGCGAATGCACCAGCCGCGATCGGGCCTTACGCACAAGGTGTTGTCGTCGGGAATATGTTGTTTACCTCAGGTCAAATCGCCTTGCGCCCTGATGGCACGCTCAATGATGGCGATATTGAGACCCAGACGCGTCAAGTACTATCCAATTTGCAGGCTATTATCGAGGCTGCAGGGGGCAGTTTGCAGCAAGTTGTGAAAACAACCGTGTTTCTCAAGAATCTGGATGATTTTGTGGCGATGAATCAGGTGTATGCCGAGGTGTTCGGCACGCATACCCCGGCACGCTCCACGGTACAAGTGGCCAAATTGCCGCGCGATGTATTGGTTGAAATTGAGACGATTGTTGCGCTTGCTTAAGAGGGCGAGTAAACATTGCTAAGCTAGGCGGCTTGCAATTAAAGTGCTTAACCCCATCTTCGATTCATGTAGTGATCATTTCGCATTTTGATGGGGTTGTCGTTTACAAGCACACTGTCTTTCGCCATGTGTTGTTCACAGTTGCGCTAAACTGGCTTTAAGTTTATTTCAATTCAGACTTGTGTTATATTTTTACGCTCTTTTTTCATCATTTGATCGCCGGCCTCTGCCTTTAGAGTGTGGTCAGGTTGTGTGAAAACATTATTAAATGCGCATTCAATGGCGCTCACTTACATAACCCATCGTTAAATAACGATTTTTACAGGAAGTTCAGCATGGCAGCAGTATCTGTTGAAACAGTCAGCAACTTGGAACGTCGCATGACAATCAAAGTCCCTTTGGCACCGCTGGAAGGGCAAATCAGACAACGTTTACAGCAAATTTCACGTACCGCCAAGTTTGCTGGTTTCCGTCCGGGCAAAGCGCCCATGGGTTTGGTCAACCAGCACTATGGCAATCAGGTACGCGATGAAGTTTACTCCAAAGCGGTAGAAACCAGCTTTGGTGAAGCGGTAGAGCAGAATCAGCTGCGTGTGGCAGGCTTCCCGAATATCGAGCATATTCCGTTTAAGGATGCTGCAGAGGAATTTGAATACATTGCTACTTTCGAAATTTTCCCGGAAGTGAAACTGGGCGATCTGAGCAAAGTCAAAATTGAGCGTCCAGCCTTAGAGTTGACCGATGCCGATGTGGAAAAAACATTGGATGTGTTGGTGAAGCAGCGCGTGAGCTATGAGCCGGTCAAACGCATGTCGAAAAAGGGTGACCGCATTAACATTACTTTGACCGCTTCTATTGATGGTGAGCAGGTTGAAAGTACTGGCGACCGTGGTATTGATCTTGTGATCGGTGAACCAGGCCGTGTGAAAGAATTTGACGATGCGTTGATCGGTGGCAAAGCTGGTACCGAAAAAACATTTGAGATCACTTATCCGGAAGATCACAATCCGGCGCAGTTGGCAGGTAAAGCTGTGTCTTATGCGGTGAAGTTTGTTTCTGTGTCGCAGCCAGTCTACCCTGAAGTGGATGCTGAGTTTGCGAAAAGCCTCGGGGTGGAAGATGGCAACATCGACACCATGAAAGCTGAAATCAAGCAAAGCCTTGAGCAAGAAGTAGATAAACGTATCAAGGCACGGGTTAAAGAGTCTGTCTTCCAGGCCTTGGTCGATGAGAGCAGCTTTGAATTGCCTAAAGCAGTGATTGCGGCCGAGACTAATCGTTTGATGCAGGTTGCTGCACAAAACCTGCGTCAGCGCGGTGTGGATCCGGCACAAGTGCCTATGGAGCCTTCTGTGTTTGAAACGCAGGCACAGCGCAATGCCAAGTTGCGTTTGGTTTTAACTGAGTTGGTCAACACCAACAACTTGCAGGCCAATGCCGATCAGGTACGTGCGATGGTAGATACTTTCGCGCAAAGCTTTGAGAAACCTGAAGAGCTGGTCAACTGGTATTATGCAGATGTGAAACGTCTGGATGAGCCAGCGGCCTTGGCGACCGAAGAAAATGTTGTTGCCTGGGTGTTGGAAAAAGCCAAAGTAACAAACAAAAAAATTAAATTTGATGAATTGATGATGGCAGGTGCTTAAACCATGAATTATATGAACGCGAACGAAGGCATGATGCAACAACGTATGGAGCCACAAGGCCTGGGATATATCCCTATGGTTATTGAGCAGAGTGGCCGAGGAGAGCGTTCATATGACATCTATTCCAGGCTGCTCAAAGAACGCGTCATTTTTCTGGTGGGGCCGGTCAATGACATGACCGCCAATCTGGTGGTGGCGCAGTTGCTGTTCCTCGAGGCCGAGAATCCTGACAAGGACATTTCTCTCTACATTAACTCTCCCGGTGGCTCGGTCACTGCGGGGATGTCTATCTATGACACCATGCAGTTCATCAAGCCCGATGTCAGCACGCTGTGTATCGGTCAAGCTGCCAGCATGGGCGCGTTCCTGCTGACCGCTGGTGCGAAAGGCAAGCGTTTCTGCCTGCCTAACTCACGCGTGATGATTCACCAGCCGCTGGGTGGCTTCCAGGGGCAGGCGTCTGATATCGAGATCCATGCCAAAGAGATTTTGTACCTGAAGGACAAACTCAATGGCATCATGGCCCATCACACTGGCCAAAGTATTGAAACCATTGCCAACGATACCGATCGTGACAATTTTATGAGTGCTGACGCTGCCAAAGCTTATGGTTTGGTAGATCAGGTGATTGCCGCACGTAGCGCTGCTTAATCAGCGCGTAACTAGCAGGGGAATAGCATGGCAAACAAATCTGACAGCGAGAAGCTGTTATATTGCTCGTTTTGTGGCAAAAGTCAGCATGAAGTGAAAAAACTGATTGCAGGCCCCTCTGTGTTTATTTGTGATGAATGCGTTGATTTATGCAATGACATTATTCGTGAAGAAATTCAGAGCCTTAACGAAATCAAGTCCGCAGACAAAAAATTGCCGACGCCACAAGAAATCTGCTCTATTTTGGATCAGTATGTGATTGGCCAAATACAGGCGAAAAAAAATCTGTCTGTTGCAGTGTATAACCACTACAAACGTCTGGGGTATAACCCTTTGTCTGACGGCAACCAGTCTGGCAAAGATGATGTTGAGGTACAAAAAAGTAACATTTTGCTGATTGGGCCAACCGGCTCTGGCAAAACATTGCTGGCGCAGACCTTGGCACGTTTGCTGGATGTGCCTTTTGTGATGGCGGATGCGACCACACTGACCGAAGCCGGTTATGTGGGTGAGGATGTTGAAAACATCATGCAGAAACTGCTGCAAAAGTGTGATTACGATGTAGAGAAAGCCCAGCGCGGCATTGTTTATATCGATGAAGTCGACAAGATTTCCCGTAAGTCTGATAACCCGTCAATCACCCGTGATGTGTCTGGTGAAGGCGTGCAACAGGCCTTGTTGAAACTGATCGAAGGCACGATTGCCTCTGTGCCACCACAAGGTGGACGCAAGCATCCTAATCAGGAGTTTGTGCAGTTGGATACCACCAACATTCTGTTTATCTGCGGCGGCGCTTTTGACGGGCTGGAAAAAGTCATTCGTCACCGTTCAGAAAAAGGTGGTATTGGTTTTGGTGCCGAAGTGAAGAGCAAAGAAGATGTACGCGCGGTTGGCGAAGTCTTGCGTGAAGTGGAGCCAGAAGATCTGATCAAGTTTGGTTTGATTCCTGAGTTCATTGGTCGTCTGCCAGTCGTGGCGACACTTGAGTCTCTTGATGAGGCTGCACTGATGACGATTCTGGTAGAACCCAAAAACGCGCTGACCAAGCAATACATGAAGCTGTTCAAAATGGAAGGCGTTGAGCTGGAGTTTGAAGAGTCTGCCTTGCGTCTGATTGCTAAAAAAGCGCTGGAACGTAAAACCGGTGCACGTGGCCTGCGTTCGATTCTCGAGCACGCTTTGCTAGACCTGATGTATGAGCTGCCATCTCTCAAAAACTTGTCCAAAGTGATTGTAGATGCTGGCGTGATTGAACACACCTCCGAACCAATTCTGATTTATCAGGATGCACAAAAACGCGTTGAAAACGCACATTAAATCCCGCTTGCAATAGCCGTCCGGCTATTGCAAGATAGCATCTAATAGCATGAGATGCTTGCTCTCTTGAATTCTCAAAGAATGTTCCCATCTATATGCAAAGGACTTGTTCCTTTGACACTTATTGAAAGACGCTATGACAGAACACACTTTGCTTGACTCCGAGACACCGGAAAACGCTTTAATCCCTTTATTGCCTTTGCGCGATGTCGTCGTCTATCCCCACCTGGTGATTCCATTGTTTGTTGGCCGGACTAAATCGGTCAAAGCGTTGGAGCGCGCTTCAGAGGGTGACAAAAAGATTTTGCTGGTTGCACAAAAGTCAGCCAACAAAGACGATCCTGTGGCTGAAGATTTGTATGAAATCGGTACCCTGGCGACCGTGCTGCAAATGCTCAAGCTCCCGGATGGTACAGTGAAAGTCCTGGTAGAAGGCTTGCATCGCGTACGCGTTTCCGATTTTGTGGAGACTGACGAGTGCTTTATGGCCTTGGGTGAAGAAGTTGAGCAAACAGACCAGGATGACAAAGAGGCCGAAGCCTTGATGCGTACGGTCATGACCCAGTTTGATCAATACGTTAAACTCAATAAAAAGATTCCCCCCGAAATTCTGACTTCACTGGCAACAATTAACGAGCCTGGTCGTTTGGCTGATACCATTTCAGCCCACTTGACGCTCAAGCTGGAAGAAAAGCAGAAAGTGCTTGAGATGCTCAGCGTGATTGAGCGTCTGGAGCATTTGCTCTACCTGATGGAGTCTGAAATCGACATTCTGCAGGTTGAAAAACGCATCCGTGGCCGTGTTAAACGGCAGATGGAAAAAAGTCAGCGCGAGTACTACCTCAATGAGCAGGTGAAAGCCATCCAGAAAGAACTCGGTGAGCAGGATGAAAATGCCGAGATGGAAGAGCTGGACCAGCGCATTAAAAACGCAGCCATGCCTAAAGAAGCATTAGCCAAAGTCACCGCCGAGTTCAAGAAGCTGAAACTGATGTCACCGATGTCAGCTGAAGCTTCTGTGGTACGTAACTACATTGATACTCTGTTAAATCTGCCATGGAAAAAGAAAACCAAAATCAGTAAAGACTTGCAGGCAGCAGAAGCGATTCTGGATGCGGATCACTATGGTCTTGATAAAGTCAAAGAGCGTATTGTGGAATATCTGGCAGTACAGCAGCGTGTTGGCAAGCTCAAAGCCCCAATTTTGTGCCTGGTGGGCCCTCCAGGGGTGGGTAAAACCTCGCTGGGACAGAGTATCGCCAAAGCGGTCAACCGCAAGTTTGTGCGCATGGCTTTAGGCGGTGTGCGTGATGAGGCGGAGATTCGCGGCCATCGCCGTACTTATATTGGCTCCATGCCAGGCAAAGTGCTGCAAAGCATGACGAAAGTTGGCGTGAAAAACCCGTTGTTCCTGCTTGATGAAGTCGACAAAATGGGCCAGGACATGCGCGGTGATCCGTCTTCAGCTTTGCTGGAGGTGTTGGATCCAGAACAAAACCATACCTTTGCTGACCACTATGTCGAGGTTGATTATGACCTGAGTGACGTCATGTTCGTCGCGACGGCTAACAGTATGAATATCCCCGAGCCGTTATTGGACCGGATGGAGATTATTCGTCTGTCAGGGTATACCGAAGATGAGAAGATCAATATTGCGCAACGCTACTTGTTACCCAAGCAGCTTAAAGCCCATGGCTTGAAGTCTACCGATATTTCGGTGGCGGAAAGTGTGCTGCGCGATATCGTGCGTTACTACACCCGTGAAGCGGGGGTGCGTCGCCTGGAGCAGGAAATTGCCAAGGTCTGCCGTAAAGCAGTCAAAGAGCAATTGCTGGCAAAAGGCAAAACCAAAACCGTTAAAAAGATTAACATCACCAGCAAGAATATTGAGCAATACCTGGGCGTCAAGCGCTATGACTTTGGTGTTGCCGCTAAAGATAACCAGGTAGGGCAGGTGACAGGCTTGGCATGGACCTCGGTTGGCGGTGAGTTGCTGACCATTGAGGCGGTGACTTTGCCTGGTAAGGGTAAAACGATCACCACAGGTAAGTTGGGCGATGTGATGCAAGAGTCTGTCACTGCGGCCATGAGTGTGGTACGTAGCCGTTCAGAAGGATTGGGTATTCCGACCGACTTTTACGAGAAGAAGGATATTCATATCCACTTGCCAGAAGGTGCGACGCCTAAAGATGGTCCAAGTGCGGGTATTGCCTTAACCACTGCCTTTGTGTCTGTGCTGACGGGCATTCCAGCCCGTGCAGACGTGGCGATGACAGGTGAGATCACCTTGCGTGGGGAAGTGCTGGCGATTGGCGGCTTAAAAGAGAAATTGCTTGCCGCTCACCGTGGGGGGATTAAAACGGTATTGATTCCTTCAGCTAATGAAAAGGACCTGGTTGAAATCCCTGCCAACATCAAAAAGGATCTCGACATTCATTGCGTGAAATGGATAGATCAGGTGTTGGATCTTGCGCTGGAAAGAGCACCGCAACCGTTGGCTGTGGAAGCGCCTGCAGTCGAGATTGTTGCCGCTGGCGAGGGGAATGCCGAGCAAGCTGTCACGCATTAGTAAAATTGATGCGAATTATTGTCAAAAGGCCGGAATACCGCTTGACAGCTCGTTTTGCGGCTTGATATAAAGACGGTACAGGATGTACCTGTCTTTTTAACTAGTTATTAGGGGAAACACGTGAATAAATCAGAATTGATAGATCATATTGCAAGTGCTGCTGGTATTTCTAAAGCCGCTGCGGCTCGTGCTCTGGATGCAACAACTGAGGCTATTTCCGGTGCATTGAAAAAAGGTGATATGGTGACCTTGATTGGTTTTGGTACATTCTATGTAGGTGAGCGTTCTGCCCGTTCTGGCCGTAATCCTCGTACCGGCGCAACAATTAACATCAAAGCTGCTAAATCTCCTAAATTTAGGGCTGGTAAAGGCCTTAAAGATGCTGTAAACTAGCATTCTTTGGTTGAGCAGCGTTTGTTGCTTAACTGCAGTAGCAACACCAGTGGTTGTTACGGGTGCTTAGCTCAGTTGGTAGAGCGTCGCCCTTACAAGGCGAATGTCAGCGGTTCGACCCCGTTAGCACCCACCAAACAATTTAAATTAAGAGTGCGAAGTTTGCGCTCTTAATTTTTTGAGTGACACGGCACTTAAGAAGTTACTTTAATTAGCAATGCTAAGTACCGAATAAGTAATTAAAAAAATTAGTTGATTTTATAAAAAACAATGTTATAATTTCAGCTTAACGATTACCGGGAGCGGTAGTTCAGTTGGTTAGAATACCGGCCTGTCACGCCGGGGGTCGCGGGTTCGAGCCCCGTCCGCTCCGCCAAATAAAAGCCCTGATTATTCAGGGCTTTTTTCTTTTTCAGCCTCTAAATCAATCCTCATCTACTCACTAAAAATTCCAGCATTGGTACAAGTAATTTTATATCTGCTGAGTTTGTACAGGCTCTGCGCTGAGTGTCACACCTTTACCGCTCGGTATCATACCTAGCTTGCAGTACTTTGATTGAGTGTGGGCTACTGGCGTGATTATTACTGTTTATTTTTCCTGCACAAATTGGCCGCGCTTATGTCTTAAAGGCGTTGCACTCAGGCGGTTTTAATCGCTTTATGGTATAGTTTGCTGTTGCAAAAAATCAGGTAATGGAAACGATAAAATGTTGGAAGCACTTAGAAAACATACACAAGGATGGATGGCAAAAATCATTCTGGCACTGATTGTGGTGCCGTTTGCATTGTTTGGCATCGACTCCTATTTGAATCAGGCGGGTGGGCAGGTTGCAGTGGCCAAAGTTGATGGCCAGAAGATATCACTGCAGGAATATTCTAACGCCGTGGAAAATGCGCGTAACTATATGCAGTCCCAGGGACAAAAAGTCGATACGGCTTTGCTCGAAAGTCCAGCTTTCAAGCAATCTGTGCTGGAAGGCATCATTACACGTCGGCTGATTGAAGGCGCGATTCATGATTACCGCTTTAAAATCAGTGACGAGCAACTCAGCCAGCATATTCTTGGCATGCCCGAGTTTCAAAGCAACGGTAAGTTTTCTGAGGAAACCTACAACCAGTTGCTGACACAAAACAAGCTGACACCAGCCAAATTTGAGCAGAGCATACGCAAAGACCTCGCGGTCCAGCAGGTAAGAGAAGGCCTGAGCAATCTGGTGTTTATGCCAAAAAAAGTCGCTGAGCAATCGCTTATGTCCGAGTTTGAACAGCGTGAAGTCAGCGTGACGGATATTAAAGTTGCTGACTTTATGAATCAGGTGACGGTGACGCCTGAGCAGGTGCAAGCGTATTACAACCAGCATAAAACTAAATTCATTGCACCAGCCAAGGTGAAGTTACAGTTTGCCTTGCTCTCTGCTGCAGGCCTGATGGGCCAAGTTAGCGTGACTGACCAAGAAGTTAAGCAATACTATGATGAAAATGCGGCTAAATTTCAGGGCAATGAACAACGTCAGGCCAGCCATATTTTGATCGGCTTTAATAGCACTGCCACGCCTGCTGAAAAAGCCGCTGCCAAAGAAAAAGCAGAGTCCATTCTCAAGCAGGTCAAGGCCAATCCTAAGAGTTTTGAAAAGCTGGCAATTGAGTTTTCACAAGACACAGGCTCAGCAGGCAAGGGCGGCGATTTAGGCAGTTTTGGCCGTGGTGCGATGGTCAAGCCTTTTGAGGATGCAGCTTTCTCAATGAAGGTTGGCGATATCAGCGATTTGGTGGAGTCTGAGTTCGGCTACCATATCATCAAGCTGACAGGCATTACAGGCGAGTCTTCTGATTTTGATTCGATGAAGCTCAAAATTAAAGCCGAATTGTTGTTCCAGAAAGCACAAGCCAAATATGCAGAATTGGCCGATGATTTTGGCAATACTGTGTATGAGCAATCTGGCAGCATGGAGCCAGCGGTCAAGAAATTTAACCTGCAATTGCAGTCTTCTCCAGCCATGAGCAAAGATGAAGTCGCCAAGTTCTTCAAAAGCGATCGTTTTGCTTCCTTGGTGTTCTCCGATGACGTGCTTAAAGATAAACGCAATACCGAAGCCGTTGAGGTATCACCGAATAACCTGGTGTCTGCACGCGTGGTTGAGTACAGCCCAGAAGCGCCTCGTAGCTTTGATGAAGTTAAAGCCGGTATTGAAGGCTTGCTCAAAGCTGAAGCCGCAGATAAATTGGTGCAGCAAAAAGGCGAGGCCTTGTTGGCTGAGCTAAAGGCCGGTAAAGCAAGCAATGCAGACTGGATTACGCCCGTGACGGTTGATCGCAGAAATGCGCAGGGCTTGAGCGATGGTGTGATGAGAAATGTGTTCAAGGTCAACACACATACACTGCCAGCGTACTATGGCTTTAACGAGGCCAACAAAGGCTATACCGTGATTAAAGTGATTGCGGTGAACCAGAAGCTCAAAGACCAGCCAGATGTGGCGGACAGAGCCTTTAAAGTGTATCAGATGGCACTGGGGGCAGAGATGTCACATGCTTATGTCGCTTCGCTCAAAGCCAAGAAAGATATTCAGTTCAATGCCAAAGTGTTGTTATCTAAAGGTAACGAATAATTAGCGAACTGAAGTGAAAAAAGGAGGGCATAGCCCTCCTTTTTTATTTCATGTCACTCTGTAATTGATACACCTGGCTAATTTAAAAATGCGCCAATCACGCGCTCTGTAAAAGCAAATCCATCTATGGAAAGCAGCCACGCTAATGTCGCGCAGTTCAGAATAATAGTTGCCCAAAAAATCACTTGAAAAGAAAGCTTCTTTGATTTGTGGCGAAACAGTTTCTGCCCAATAATGGCCCCAGGCCAGCCACCGATTAATGCCAATAGATGCAAGGTTTTTTCAGGGGTACGTCTATTGTTCTGCCTTGCAGCACTTTTATCCAGCCTGTAAGCAATGAGTGTGCAACTGCTCATCAGCAAATAGATCCCTAACACCCATAATGGCAGTTTTCCGGCGAAAACGGATATTGCCATGCAAACAAGGAAAAGGATGGCAAATAGCAATAGAAACTGCCCATCCTTTGATCGCGATGGTGCATCAATGTATTGAACATGCTCGGCCTTTAATTTTCCACTCGCATCTTTACTGACTTCATAACTCACAATCTCGTTGCCAATCGGCCGTCGCTGATGGTTTGAAAATGCAGTGATATGTACAAACACTTGCTTTCCGCTACTATTGGGCGTGATAAAGCCAAACCCTTGTTCGTCTTTCCAGGTGGTAACTCTGCCTTGATAACGAGTGCATTTCATAATTCATTTCTGTTAGATATCCGTTTGATCTGACTCGCTAGGTTTCGCCTTCATAGCGCATGAACTCTGCAACTCTTTGATAAGCTACCAAAGATAAGGAGACGAGAATGGCAGCAGCTTTTGCGAGCGTTCTCATAAACCCGCTAACGTTTGACCTAATCGGCGCCAGAGCGCAGCATTTTGGCATCCGGTTGACGGACTTGTTAGCAGTATTTCGCGTCATGAGTGTTCGATACCTCTCGACTGTATGCAGCTTTAAACTCAGTGAGTGTTCTGGCCTTGCCCCAAAGATCTGCGATGTACTCGAACTCTTGTTCGAAGGGCTCGCGGAATGCATCGACGTCGGTAGCGTATTCACAGTTTCTGCTGAGCATAACTAGCCAATTTGGATACCCAAGACTGACAAAGAGTATGGTGAACTTGCCATTGAGCGACTCAATGGACTCTGCGCCAGACAAATACAAAGGCCGTAAACTCGCCACGTACTTTCCTGCAGCAAGTTGCTTGTCCAATGCCTCAGGGCCTTTGTAGCGCTCCAAAATCGTATGAGTCAACGGAGAAGCTTCTTCTAGTACTGTTGCTGCTGCAAGCAAGATAACGTCTAGATCATCACCTTCTTGATTGAGCTCCAATCGTTCAATTGCCCAGTCGATGCACGGTTGTATCTCACCTAAACCAAGCGTAAGCATCATGTAGTGGCGCTGAAGTTGGTCGATGGCTTCCATGAGACTGCTAACGTTTGACATAAGGAGCTGGCGACATTGGTGGCTCCACCCTCGTTATTGAAAATTCCATCATCGAAGATTGTTTTCGCCAGTTCCTCTTGATGGATGGGTTAGGGGCTAACATTAAACTCAACCTGGAAAATTACCTCACCACTGGTTTTAAGTGGTGTAAGGGCTTTTGTCTTGTCATAAAGTTCATGCAGTACAGCTTCTTGTGCACTGCCTTGACTAGCAATTTGTACAACATGATGATTGGGTTGACAGTTGAATTGAAGAAGCACTCGGGCTGGAGCTATATTTTTTGCCAAAATGGCATGTGCCTCATTTTCGGCTGATTTAATAAATGAGTCGAGCTCTTCAACAAGGACTCTTTCTTTCAAGTCAGGCTCACCAGTTAGAAGTCGGACGTTACTTATAGTTACTTTCTCGTTTTTGGCGAAATTTTGCCCCTCTGGACTGTAGGTTTTAAATTCTCCATTGGTTAGATATGTGCGACCATCTACTGGATTTCCATAGCTAGACTCACCAAATACAAAGCTAGTAGACAAGAAGAAAAATAAACCCGTAATAGCGAGGCGATGCTTTAGTAGCATAGTATTAGCCCCTAACGTTTGAATTAAGGGGCGCCGTTAGGCGTCCCGCTTGAATGATGGGTTAGAGAGCATTTTCTACCTCTTGCCGTGCTGAATTTTCCCACACTCCTATATAGCTTTGGTCTGCTGTAAAATAACCCGAAAGAACTGGACCGTCACTAAAGTTCTCAGAGCTAAATTTATACTCTGTTTTAAGAGAGCCTAAAGCACTAAGTTTGAACTCAAAATAGATGTTTTCTTCCATATTCGACCATTTTAGTTCAGTGCTTTTACCGACTGATACATCAAGTTTCTTGAGTGTTTTGATTAGCAACAACCACTCACTTTTTTGAACAGTACATGTAAAAGCGCCCTGAAACTGCTGGGTTTTGACTTTGACATTGGTATCCATCCACTCCTCACTGTCGGGAAGTGATAAATCAATTTCACATTCAAAAGCATGCCCAGTTATTTTCATTGTTGCGCTCTAACGTTAATTAGACCCCAAAAACGAACCTAAACTTTTATTTAGACTAGGGGCTATAAATATTAAAAAATAAATTTTAATTAAAATACAATATATTATATATTTTTATTACACCATAATTAAATGAGAATTAAATTCTAGTGCACCTTTAATTGGTTTGTTTGTATTTTTTTGATTGCTTTGAAGATATTGTGCAATTTAGCGCATTGTTATTAAGCAGTGCAAGTATTCGGCATTTAGCTATAAAAAAACGCCTGGCTTTTATCAGCGCAGGCGTTTTTTATGCAGGTGGTCAACTTTAGTCGATTTGACCAGCAGCAGTGATGTTCATGCCACCATCAACATAAGTGATTTCACCAGTCACACCAGAGGCGAGGTCGCTGGTCAGGAAGGCGGCGACATTGCCAACTTCGTCGATGGTCACGTTACGGCGCAAGGCGGCGTGTTTTTCGTTAAAACCGATCATTTTGTCAAAGTCAGCGATGCCTGAGGCAGCCAGCGTTTTGATTGGGCCAGCAGAAACCGCGTTAACACGGATTCCGCGTGGGCCAAGGCTTTGTGCCAGGTAGCGTACGTTGGCTTCCAGACTGGCTTTGGCGACCCCCATGACGTTGTAATTAGGCATGGTGCGTTCTGCGCCCAAATAGCTGATGGTCAACAGGCTGCCATTGCGGCCTTGCATCATCGGGTAGGCTGCTTTGGCCATCGCAGAGAAGCTGTAGGAGCTGATATCGTGTGCAATGCGGAAATATTCGCGGTCGATTCTTTCGAGGTAGTCACCATCAAGAGCGACTTTAGGGACGAAAGCAATCGAGTGCACCAGGCTATCCAGGCCATCCCAGATTTTAGCCAGCTCTACAAACAGGTTGTCGATTTGTGCATCTTCAGCAACGTCACAGGGGAGAACGATCTCGGATTCAAAGTCTGCGGCCAGGTCACGTACACGCTTTTCGTGCTTGTCGACTTGATAGGTAAATGCTAGTTCGGCACCTTCACGTTTCATTGCGGCTGCGATGCCATAAGCGATTGAACGGTTGCTCAGCAAACCGGCAATCAGGATTTTTTTTCCAGCAAGAAATGCCATGCTTGTTCCTGTGTGGTTGTTAGTTCGTTTGGTCAGTTGATTGAAGGGTTAGCGTACTGTGTTGGAACGTGGGTCGAACACATCCCGCAGCCCTTCGCCGAGCAGATTATACCCTAACACCGTGATTAAAATGGCAAGTCCGGGAAACACGGATAACCACCAGGCAAACTGGATATATTCTTTACCATCGGTGAGGATGTTGCCCCAGGAGGCTTGCGGCGGTTGCACGCCCAGACCTAAAAAGCTGAGGCCAGACTCAAGGAGCACGGCGCTGGCGATGCCCAGCACGACACTGACCAGAATAGGGGTGAGGCTGTTAGGCAGGCAATGTTTGAAAATAATGCGGCTGTCCAGAGCACCGAGCGCAGTGGAAGCGGTGACAAATTCACGTTGTGTCAGACTCAGGAATTCAGCGCGCACCAGCCGCGTGACGCCCATCCAGGAGGTGAGGCCGATGACCACCATGACGTTGGTGATCGAAGGACTTAAAAAGGCAATCACGGCTAAAATCAAGAAAAAACTGGGAATAGACAACATCAAATCAACCAGTCGCATGATCAGCGTATCTACCCAACCACGATAGTAGCCAGCTAAAGCACCGAGCAC
This sequence comes from Methylophilus sp. YYY-1, assembly GCF_029132825.1. Classification (NCBI taxonomy): domain Bacteria; kingdom Pseudomonadati; phylum Pseudomonadota; class Betaproteobacteria; order Nitrosomonadales; family Methylophilaceae; genus Methylophilus; species Methylophilus sp. YYY-1. The sequence goes on along the minus strand of NZ_WOVG01000001.1, from coordinate 367,936 downwards.
GACCCCGATGGCAGTCGAAATCCCCACCGCGACCAGGCCTACCAATAGCGAGACGCGGCCGCCAAACAGCATCCGGCTCCAGACATCCCGCCCCAGACCATCGGTGCCCATCCAGTGCTGGCCCGAAGGCCCCACCAAAATCTGCTTGACCTGGATTGCATCTGGGTCATAAGGGGCAATCCAGGGCGCGAGTAGCGCCAGCAGCAAGATGATGCTGATAATGATCAACCCGGTTAGGGCTAAGGGATTTTGCAGGACTTTTTTCATGTCTGGATAGCCTAGCGTTGTGGCATGACCCCTTTACGCAAACGCGGATCCGCCCACGCGTAGGCCAGATCAGCCAATAAGTTGCCCACCAGTGTCAGGGCTGAGCCTATGGTGAGTATGCCCATGACGACCGGGAAATCACGCATCATCACCGCTTCATAAAACAGTTTACCCATGCCTGGAATGGCAAAAATGGTTTCTGCAATCACCGAGCCGCCAATCAAGCCCGGCAGTGACAGGCCGACCAAAGTAATCAGTGGTAGCAGGGCATTGCGCAGAGCATGTCTATAAGTCACGACCCGGTCACTCAAGCCCTTGGCGCGGGCGGTGATCACAAAGTCTTGGCTCAATACGTCCAGCATGCCGTTTTTCACAAACATGGTGACACCTGCGAGGCCCGTCAATGCTGGAATGATCACAGGCAAACACAAATGCATGAACAGATCCTGTGCTTGCTGCCAGGCGTTGAGTTGGTCGTAGTTGAGGCTATGCAGGCCAGAAATCGGAAACCAGGGGTGAATTACGCCCAGCCAGTACATCAGCAACAGGGATAACCAGAAGCCGGGGATAGAAAAACCAATAAAATTAAATAAGGTAATGCTGCGATCTTGCCAATGACTATGTTTTTTGGCCGCCATGACGCCCAGTGGAATCGCAAGGCTCAGCGTCAACAACAAACCAACTAAATTCATGAGCAAGGTCACTGGCAAGGCTTCTTCAATCATGCCGTTGGTGGTATTACCGTCTTTGTCGGTTTCTGACCAAAATACCGGTTTTTGATGGCTGGCAAACGAATGGCCGAAATCAAGGTGCACCATGCGCTCCAGCCATAAGCCATACTGCACGATAATGGGTTTATCCAGATGATAAAGCTCACGCAGTTTTTGCCGTGACTCTTCTGAGGATTTGGGGTCGAACGCAGATTCCGTACTGGTGATATCGCCAGGCGCCAGATGCATGATAAAAAACGAAATCAGACTGATGCCGATCAACATCGGGATCATCCATAACACACGTCTGATTAAATAACGTAGCATGTTTTATTCAGCCTGTATTTGCGCGCGGCGCAGCGGCGCCGGAATATACCATTTTTGTGAGTCGTAGCCGACACCCGCCGGAGGTATAGGATTCATAATCCCTTGCACACGTTTGTGGATGGCGGTCAGCCCGTAGCCGGCAGACAGGTAAACCAGAGGACTGTCGTCATAGAGGGCCTTGGCGAATGCATGATAAATCTGCATGCGTTTTTCCGGGTCAAACTCAAGTCGCCCTTGCTCCAGTAGATGGTCTACTTGAGGATTGTGGTAGCCGATAAAGTTGAATTGCCCAGGATTCTGCTGACTGGAATGCCAGATATTGTACTGGTCAGGGTCCAGACCCAGTCCCCAGCCCATTACCACGGCATCAAAATTACCCGGTTTGATAAAATTGGTCAGTAAACTGGCCCATTCCAGCGTACGCAAGCGGGTATCAATCCCGACTTCCTTGAGTCTGCGCTGAATAATGACCGAGGTTTTCTCGCGCTGCTTATTACCGAGGTTGGTCAGGATTTCAAATGACAGTTTTTGACCATTTTTGTCTAGATAACCGTCGCCATCGCTGTCTGTGTAACCTGCCTCGGCTAGCAATTGTCTGGCTTTGGCCGGATCGAAGGCATAGGGGTGAAGATCAGGATTGCTCCAGCGCGTGCCCGGCTTGTACGGGGAGGCAATCGCAATGCCGAGGCCAAGATAGACGCCATCAATAATTTCCTGTTTATCAATGGCATAGTTGATCGCTTTACGCACACGCACATCATCAAATGGTTTGCGTTTGAGGTTAAAGCCCAGGTAGGTATAGCTGTTGCCTAGCTCTTTGTATTGGTTGAGCCTGGCTGCGAGTGCCGGTCGCAAAGGAATAATGCGTGCATAGGTAATGGGATCCATGTTCATGCTATCAATATGGTCCGCCATGAGCTCGAGAAATTGGGCGGCTGGATCAGGGATCACGCGTTCGACCAACGTTTCGATATTGGCGGGACCCATCACAGACTTGGGGTTGCGGCTTAATTTGATGTATTCGCCGTGTCGCCATTCCTGAAGCTGGTAATAATGACTGCCTAACGGTTTTTGCGCAAAACTGGTGGTATGTATATCCTGTCCTGCCAGTTTGTGTTTAGGCAGCACTTGCAAACTGGCCCAGCTTTCGAGCGCGGGTGCAAAGGGCTGCGAATAGTGCACGATAAACGTTTGTGGATCAGGCGCTTCTGCCTGGGTGACGAGTTGATAATCAGAGGCATAAGGGCTATGCGTTTTTTCGTCTGTGATCAGCTGCCAGGTGAAAAGCACATCCGCACTGGTAAGCGGCTTGCCATCGGCCCATTGCAGATTGGGTTTGAGCTTGAAAGTGATGGTCTTATTGTCGTCTGCGACTCGCCAGGAAGCGGCTAATTCGCCGGCCAAATCCAGATTCTGGTCGTATTTGAGCAGTGAATTAAACAGGTAACTGCCAATTGCCAGCGAGGCGGATTCGCCAGCCACCATACCGATCATGCTGCTCGGATCTGAGGGCATGGCACTCATCAGCGTGCCCCCGGCCTGTGGTGGGTAGGCCTGATCAAAAGCCAGTGTCTCCTGGTTGGCCTGCTCTGGACTACAGGCTGACAGCATGGCCGCCAGAGCCATGGTCATCATGGCATGGCGCACGTATCCTCGGCGCTTGCCTTGCGCATTCTGCGGATAAGACACAACGTGCAAATTGAGCGGTGAGTGTGCAGTGCGCATGATGGGCCGATTTAATGTTTGCTGGACTGACTTTTCTTATGATGAGATGTTGTGCTCTTTTTAGCTGAATCTGATGAAGAGGCGCTATGTTTAGTGTGGCTGCCTGCTTTCTTAGCACCAGATTTTACGCTTGTTTTCGAGTCATGCGATTTTCCAGAGTTCCCTTTACTTGATTTGCTGGCGTGGCTTTCTTGTTTTTGCAGTTGCAATACCTGGCCAGCCGCCAGTTTTTTAGACTTGAGATGGTTCTGTTGCATGATTTGCTGGCTGCTAATGCCATATCGCTTGGCCAGAGTAGACAAGGTCTCGCCAGCTTTCACTTTATGGGAAAAAGTCGTTGGTTCGCTGGATGACTCTTTTTCAACCGGCACTTCTACGGAAAGTTTGGCCATGGCTGCAACATCAATCGGTTTGGTCAGACCAGCTGACTCCACGCTGGCGGGCACTAACAATGGTCGACGGACAATCAGATTGCGATTCGGCTTCAGGTTATTGGTTGCGCTCAATTCGTAAATACTGATATCAAACTTGCTGGCAATCACACCCAGACGCTCACCACGCTTGGGCTGGTAGCTGTGCCAGTTGGAGAGGGGACGGTTGTACGCATTCAGATTTTGTGTAAAGTTGCTGGCCGCCCAGGTTGGTAGCAGAAGTTTTTGATAACTGTTTTCCGTGATGAGAACCGGCCGCGTAAAACTTGGGTTGAGTGCGCTAAACTCCTCCAGCGTAATCCCTGCCAACTCTGCAGCCAGTTTTGCATCAATCTTGTTGGGGGCCTGGACGGTGGTAAAGTAAGGCCGGTTTGGAATTTCGTTGAGCGTCAATCCATATTGTTCAGGCCGGAAAATAATGTTTTTGATGGCCTGCAGCTTGGGCACGTAATTGCGAGTTTCATCCGGTAAGGACAAGTGCTGGTAATCGGTCGGCAAGCCCAGGCGCTCATTGCGCTCAATGGCGCGTGCAACCGTGCCTTCGCCCGCGTTGTAAGCGGCCAGTGCCAAGTCCCAGGCGCCAAACATGGTATAAAGCTTTTGCAGATAATTGAGCGCAGCCTGGGTGGCGGCAGTGACGTCTTTGCGTGAATCTTTCCAGTAGTTCTGCTTGAGGCCAAAGTCTTTGCCGGTAGAGGGAATGAATTGCCAGATGCCTGACGCCTTGCTGGTAGACAGCGCTTTAGGGTTAAAGCCGCTTTCTATCATGGGCAGTAGCGCAATCTCGGTGGGCATGCCTCTTTTTTCAACCTCAACAACGATGTGGTAAAGATACTTTTTACTCCGCTCCAGCATGCGTGAAACGTAGTCTGGGCGAGAGGCGTACCATTGTTCGTGTTTGTTGGTGTAGCTTGAGTCGATGTCAGGCATGTTAAAGCCATCGCGCACGCGGTCCCACAAGCTGTTTTGCAAGGTCAGGCTATCTTCAAACTGATAACTGGAGGTGTAGCCTTCTACGCCAGTCTCTCCATAGCTTTCGTCATAACTGCCATTGTCATCGGACAAGGTGGCTGGTTCCACGTATTCAGCCGATCCGCACCATGGCGAGGCTGACAGTGCAATGCAGACGATGAATCTTTTAAAACGCATGACGGTAATACTTTATCCTGAGAGTGTTGTGCATCCGGCAGGGCGGATACACATGGATTGCTAAATCCGGATGGCCGTAGCGGCCGCGCCGATCTGTTTGAGATAGGCCTAACGCACACAAGCGCTTTAAGGAGGACATCATTCTACGTTAAATTCGGGGGGAGACAAGCCCTTGCCAGCGAGCCCAGACTGTGCTTGAAGGTTGTGCGATCAGAAGTCATTGCGGCGGGTGCGGATCTCGGTAAACACTTCCAGCGCCGAGCGCGATTGAAATTCAGGGCGCAGACGCAACTGTTCACAGCGCAAAAACGGATTGGTCGCCAATTCTTGTGCCAAGGACGTTGGCAGACTGGGGCGTTGCTGATGGCGTAACTCGCGGGTGGTTGCGATACGTTGGAGTAATGCGCGGTTATCCGGCTCTATGGTCTGCGCAAAAGCAAGATTGTGCGCGGTATATTCATGCGCAGGATAAACGAGTGTTTCTGGGGGAAGCGCGGCAATCTGTTGTAGTGAGGTATACATTTGCACAGGCGTGCCTTCAAACAGGCGGCCACACCCTGCACCAAACAGTACGTCGCCGCTAAACAAATGCTGCTGATTGACATAATAAGCCACATGATCAAGTGTATGGCCCGGCAGCGAAAGCACTTCGCAGCTTATTATGTCTTCTGGCAGCAGACTGATAGTGTCCCCGGCGTGGACGGGGATGGTCTGCATGGCCTGATAAGACGGCTGTGAACTGTCTGGGGCATAGACAAGACAGCGCCAATGCTTTTGCAAGCTGGCAGCGCCGCCCACATGGTCTGCATGATGATGTGTGAGTAAAATCCCTTTTAAGCTCAGTTCTCTCTTGCTCAAAGCCTCTTCAACCACGTCGGCATCGCCCGGATCAACCACCCAGGCCAGCGAGCCAGACTGAATTAACCACAGATAATTGTCGCTAAAAGCGGGCAGGGGGATGATTTCTATACTTGCAGAACTTTTGTCCATCACGCATCATTGAAAAAATCATGATGCTTGTCAAGGGAGATGCCCTGGACGGTATTCAAGAGGTGTTTTAAGTGCGTGAGGGAATCTATCTTGCAATCAAGCCAGTCAGTGTTCTTTGAACAAATGCCTCTGGGTCAATATATTGTCGCGCGTGAAACGCCTTTGTACGCGCAGGCCGTGGCTGATGTGTTCGGCTTTCATGCTCTGCAGATCGGATGGTCTGCGCATGACCTGCTCGAGCAGTGTCGGATTCCTTACAAACACTCCCTACAGCTAACCGCCTCGGCCAATGCATCGTTATTATGCGAAAGCGAGTTTTTGCCATTTGCCGAAAATTCAGTTGACTTGGTCTGCATGCCCCATGTGCTGGAGCAGTGTGCGGATCCACAGCAGACGTTACGCGAAGTGTTTCGGGTACTGGTGCCTGAAGGTAGTTTGGTGCTGACCGGGATTAGCCCTGCCAGTTGTTTAGGCATGCGCGCCAGAGTCGGGCAATTCAGGCAGGCAGGCGGTTTCAGCAGATTGTTTACAGCCTGGCGCATTCGTGACTGGTTGAGTGTATTGGGATTTGAGGTCGTGCGTAGTGGTTATTTGATGCACGCTTTTCCATTCAATGATCCTGACTGGCTGGCGCGCCAGTCTTGCCTGGAACGGTGGGGGCCACGCTTGTGTGGCATGAGTGGTGGCATTTATTTCCTGATCGCCAAAAAAAGAGTGCTCAACATCCGTTTGTTAAAACCAGACTGGAAAATGTTGCCGCTGAATCCGGCGTTGCAGGTCAGAAAAGGCCGTTCCAGCATACAAAAAAACGGCCAAAAGCAGTTAGAATGCGCGGATGTCGAATCAACAATGGATAGAAATGTACGCTGATGGTGCTTGCAAGGGCAACCCTGGCGTCGGTGGCTGGGGCGTATGGCTTAAAGCGGGCTCGCACGAAAAATCCCTCTATGGTGGCGAAGCGCTGACCACCAATAATCGTATGGAGCTGACGGCGGTGATTCAAGGCTTGCAGGCGCTCAAGAAACCCTCGCATGTCAGAGTGTATACCGATTCCAGCTATGTGCAAAAAGGCATGACCGAGTGGTTGGCAGGCTGGAAGCTCAAGCAATGGCGTACGGCGGATAAAAAACCGGTTAAAAATGCGGACTTATGGCAACAGTTGGATGACATCGCCAAGCCTCACCAGATTGAATGGATTTGGGTGAAAGGGCATGCCGGCAACGAGGGCAACGAGCGTGCAGATGCCTTGGCAAATCAAGGTGTACTAACCGTGGCGATAGGATAGGAGCGTAGCTTAAATGAGACAGATTTTCCTCGATACCGAGACCACTGGCCTCTATCCCGATCAGGGACATCGAATTATTGAAATTGCTGCGGTCGAGATGTTGAACCGCCGACCAACCCAGCGTCACTTTCACTTGTATATCAATCCCGAGCGTGAGATTGATGCCGGTGCGCAGGAAGTACATGGAATTTCGCTGGAGTTCTTGCAGGATAAGCCGCTTTTTGCGCAAATTGCACAGGATTTCATTGCGTTTATTCGTGGTGCAGAGCTCATTATTCATAACGCTCCGTTTGATGTCGGCTTCCTCAATATGGAGTTGTCCAGGCTTAGCATGGACCCGCTGCCGTCATTCGTCAGTGGTATCGTTGATACCTTGAAAATGGCCAAGGAAATGCGTCCCGGCCAGCGTAACAATCTGGATGCCTTGTGCCGCCACTACGGTATCGATAACTCACAGCGGACCTTGCACGGCGCCTTGCTCGATGCGGAATTGCTCGCCGATGTCTACATTGCCATGACGCGCGGACAAGAGAGCCTGTTGATGGAACTCTCAACCTCCGAGCAACAAACCATGCAAAGCCATATTGAGGTCGACTTTTCTGCAATGAAGCGATTGCCGCCTAGCGAAGAGGAGTTGGCCAGCCATCAGCAATATATAGAAAGTCTCAGCAAGTCAGGCGCTTCACCCTGGTGACGACCGTCTTTTGTTGTGATTTGATGCGGCTCTGCTGCGCTTATTCACTCTTTACATGCCGGGTGCTTGCGGTAGTATCAAAAGATATTTCCAAGTTGTAATCACTATTAAGCAGAGATTTTATGCACACAGACACCATTGTAGTGACCGGGGGTGCCGGTTTTATCGGCAGCAATTTCGTCAATGCCTGGGTAAAGCTGAAGCTGGGTAAACTGGTCAATCTGGACAAGCTCACTTATGCCGGCAACATGGAGAATCTGGCGGAGATTAGCCATGACCCGGACCATGTCTTCATTCATGCGGATATCGTTGACCGTGTTGCGGTGAAGTCACTGCTAGAAACCCATAAACCCAGGGCAGTGCTTAATTTTGCTGCAGAAAGTCATGTAGACCGCTCTATCCACGGGCCGGATGCGTTTATCCAGACCAATGTGGTCGGTACGTTTAACCTGCTTGAAGAGGTCAGGGCCTATTGGCAAGCATTGCCGGTAGAGTCGCAGCAGTCGTTCCGTTTCCTGCATGTGTCTACCGATGAAGTCTATGGCTCACTGGAACCCAATGATCCTGCATTCAAGGAAACCAACCCTTATCAGCCCAACAGTCCATATTCAGCCTCAAAAGCGGCCTCAGATCATCTGGTGCGTGCCTATCATCACACCTATGGCCTGCCGACTCTCACCACCAATTGTTCCAACAATTATGGCCCTTACCACTTCCCGGAAAAACTGATTCCGTTAGTGATTCATAACGCCTTGTCTGGCAAACCCTTACCGATCTATGGTAACGGCAGCAATATCCGTGACTGGCTGTATGTCGAAGACCACTGCAGCGCCATCCGTGAAGTGCTAGCCAAGGGCGAGCCTGGCGAGACATACAATATTGGTGGCTGGAATGAGAAAACCAATCTGGACGTTGTACATACGCTGTGCGACATCCTCGATCAGGAGCAGCCCAAAGCGCAAGGCAGCTACCGCGACCAGATTACGTTTGTCAAAGACCGTCCCGGTCATGACCTGCGTTACGCCATTGACGCCAGCAAGATCGAGCAGACCTTAGGCTGGAAACCTCAGGAAACCTTTGAAACCGGGATCCGTAAAACGGTGCGCTGGTATCTGGAGCATACCCAATGGGTGGCACGCGTCACCAGCGGTGAATACCAGCACTGGCTCAGTACAAACTACCATGAACGTGGCGAGGAGTTGGCATAATGGCAAGAAAAGGCATCGTATTGGCCGGTGGCTCCGGCACCCGCTTATATCCAGTGACGCAAGTCGTCTCCAAACAACTGTTGCCGGTGTATGACAAACCCATGATCTACTACCCCCTGTCCGCACTCATGCTGGCAGGCATCCGGGAAGTGTTGATTATTTCTACCCCGATGGACACGCCACGCTTTAAAGAACTGCTAGGCGATGGCAGCCAGTGGGGCATGCGCATTGAGTATCAGGTACAACCCTCACCCGATGGGCTGGCACAAGCCTTTATCCTCGGCGAGTCGTTCATTGGTAACGACAGCAGCGCCCTGGTGCTCGGTGACAATATTTTTTACGGGCATGAGCTCGGTGACATGGCCATGACTGCCGGTAAACGCGAGCAGGGCGCCACCGTGTTTGCCTACCCGGTCAACGACCCCGAGCGCTATGGCGTGGTCGAGTTTGATGCGCACGGCACGGCCATCAGCCTGGAAGAAAAGCCTACACAACCCAAGTCGCGCTATGCGGTGACGGGGCTTTATTTTTACGATCAGCGCGTGGTTGAGATTGCCAAGAACCTCAAGCCCTCGGCCCGTGGCGAACTCGAGATCACTGACGTCAACAAGCATTATTTGGCCTCTGGGGACCTCAACGTCGAAGTCATGGGGCGTGGTATGGCCTGGCTGGATACCGGTACCCACGAATCACTGCTGGAAGCCAGTGGCTTTATTCAAACGATTGAAAAGCGTCAGGGCCTGAAGATTGCCTGTCTGGAAGAAATCGCTTATCGCCAGGGCTTTATCAATGCAGAGCAACTGGACAAACTGGCGGACAAATATGCCAAGAATGGGTACGGACAGTATTTGAAGATGATTTTAAAAGAGCGGGTGTTTTAATGCTGGTGACTGCGACCAAAATTCCAGAGGTGTTGATTCTAGAACCCAAGGTATTCGGCGATGCACGAGGCTTCTTTATAGAGAGCTTCAATGCGCAAGCCTTTAAACAAGCCACAGGGCTGGATGTGACATTCGTGCAAGATAACCATTCCCGTTCGGCCAAGGGCGTATTACGCGGCTTGCATTATCAAGTCCAGCAAGCGCAGGGAAAACTGGTGAGAGTGGTTGCCGGAGAAGTGTTTGATGTCGCGGTCGATCTGCGTCAGAGTTCTGCGACCTTTGGATTATGGGAAGGCGTGCATTTAAGCGCTGACAATCACCGTCAGTTATGGATTCCACCTGGCTTTGCGCATGGCTTTGTCGTGCTCTCTGACACGGCTGACTTTCTGTATAAAACAACGGATTACTATGCGCCACAACATGAAGCCTGCCTTAAATGGGATGACCCGACGATTGGCATAGACTGGCCGCTGGACATGCCCCCCAGCCTGTCTGCCAAAGATCAGCAAGGGCTCCCCTGGGCACAGGCGCCCAAATTTGACTAATTATTAGCATATTCTTTGATTCGGACCTTGCTCACGCATATGAAAAAAATCCTGTTAACAGGCGTCAATGGTCAAGTGGGGCATGCACTTGCCGCACAGCTGCAACAACAGCCCATTGCTCAAGTACAGCTAATCAGCTGTACCCGCCAACAACTGGACCTCAGTCAGCCAGCGCACATCCGGCAAGTCATCCGCCAGGTCAAACCAGACCTGATTATTAACCCCGCCGCCTATACTGCAGTAGACCAGGCCGAAACCGAGCGTGAACTTGCCTTTGCCATCAACGCCACGGCCCCACAAGTCATTGCAGAAGAGGCCGCACGAGTGAATGCAGCGCTGATCCATTTCTCGACTGACTATGTATATGACGGCAGCAAAGCCACAGCTTACCTTGAAACTGACGCAGTTAATCCAGTCAGTGTTTATGGTGCCAGCAAACTTGCAGGCGAGCAGGCAATTGCTGCGGTTGGCCTCCCGCATCTCATCCTGCGTACCAGCTGGGTCTATGGCAGCTACGGCAAGAACTTTCTCAAAACCATCATTCGGTTAGCACAGAGTAGGGAACAACTACGCATTGTGGCAGACCAGCATGGCGCCCCCACGGCCGATATCGCGATTGCTGAAGCAGTCGCACAATTAATTGAACGCTGGCATCCGCACAACGCTGAACAGACCGGGATTTATCATTTGGTGAATCAGGGAGAAACCAGCTGGTATGGTTTTGCCAGTGAGATTGTGGCGCAGTATCAAGCGCTGGCGCTACAACAGGGGTGGCCCGCCTTGCTACTTAAAGAGCTGCAAGCCATATCAACTGCAGAATACCCAACTCCTGCCAGACGCCCCCAAAACTCAAGGCTGGTTAGTGATAAGCTGGAGCAGGTGTTTGGTGTGCGTTTGCCAGTATGGGATAAGTCACTTGTGACAGTCATGCCAGCGTTGAGTGCGCTGGAAAATTAATTCTGATCGCCGACTATTTCTGATCGAATGCATCCGTCCAGCTATTGGGCGTTTCGTAAAGGCGAACTCTCACCAGCTTGAGCTGATTGCCGAAGGTATCACGATATTGCGCCTTGAGCAGCTTAAAGGCTTCTGCAGCCATGTTTTCTGCGGTCGGTATGGTTGGGAACACCACAGTCTTGTGATTGGGCAGGCTGTTTAGAAAATCCAGTACCGCCGTATCGCCATGGTAGACCAGAAAAGCATGGTCCCAGCGATCGACAATGGTTTCACGGGCAATTCTTTTTACATCGGCAAAATCCATTACCATGCCATTTTCAGAGGCATGCTCTGCCTGAATCACCTCTCCAGACAGTGTAATTTCAATTGCGTAGCGATGACCGTGCAGATTACGGCATTGACTCTTGTGATCAGGAATGCGATGGCCCGCATCGAATTCCAAGCGTGTAGTAATTTCCATCACGCCATTATATCAGCAACCACGGCTCACGCTGATGCGCGATCACGGATTGCAAATGCAAGTGCATGCATCAATACAAATCATCAATATTCATCAATGCATCTTCATCGGCAGAGTAGTGCTTATGACTTTTTTCATAGCTACCATAGCCACTGTCATAATCATCGACTTCATCGCCGGCAAAGTCTTCGAGCATTTGATCGATTTTCTTGAATTTATCGTTAGGTGCTGCTTTTTGTAACATGATGATCTCCCATGACGTTATTCTGTTAACAAAACCTGTCAGTATCAAATTGCTTTAGAACATCTTTAGCATAGACTGTGCCAAGCATGGCAAAGGTTCCTTACAAGAAGGTTAACGGCACCTATTAAAAAAAGTAAAATATGAAAACTTAATTGAGAACAATCAAGCTAACACATTGTCTACAAAGGCATAACACAATCATAACTATTTGGAGAGATGCAATGCGCAGTTTTATATTGATGTTTTTAACCCTGGGGGGGGTATCCATGGCTGAGGCAGAATGTCTACCGTTATACCAGCACCAGTTTAAGACACTGCAAGGTCAAACTGTCGATTTTTGTCAATTTCAGGACAAGCCAGTGCTCATTGTGAACACTGCCAGCAAATGCGGATTCACGCCACAGTTTGAAGCGCTGGAAGCCATGTATGAGCAATATAAAGATAAAGGGCTGGTGGTGATTGGCTTCCCCTCCAATGATTTCCGTCAGGAGCCTGGCAACAACAAGCAGATTGGCGACTTTTGCAAGCTGACTTATTCGGTCAAGTTTCCTATGGTTGAAAAGTCCAGCGTGACTGGAAGTGGCGCCAATCCGCTTTATCAGCAACTGATCAAACAAACAGGGCAGGCACCACAATGGAATTTTTACAAATATCTGATTTTGCCAGGCGGGCAGAAGGTTTATTCTTTTAACAGTATGACACGTCCGGAAAGTGAAGAAATTCTCGGCAAGATCAAACCCCATCTCAAGTAAGTTTCTCAAGGTTTTTACGGCAGGCTCTGTAGCAAAACAAGGCAGGGCCTCATAAAACAAAACGATATAAAGTTTTTTTCATGTTTTCTTATCAAAGTCGTTGACAAGATATCTGGGCATCATTAATATGGCGCCTTCTTTGAATTGCACTGCAAAACAAAGAACTGCAATACCAGAGATTTGGGGGTATAGCTCAGCTGGGAGAGCGCTTGCATGGCATGCAAGAGGTCAGCGGTTCGATCCCGCTTATCTCCACCAAGTGATTGAAAATATTGAATTTTTTAAAAAATAAATATTTTAATTATTTGAAAAACTGGTATAATGCACGGGTTGTTAAATTTCTTAGGTCCCCATCGTCTAGAGGCCTAGGACACCTCCCTTTCACGGAGGCGACCGGGGTTCGAATCCCCGTGGGGACGCCAAAAATCACTCAGTGATTTCTAGCTTTAAATTTCATATTTATTTAAATCACCTGCTTATTAAAGTGCTTACTAAAGCTTAAGTTTCTTTAAGGCTATGGTGTCAAGCTGCGTACAGGTTGCGCAGTAAAAAACCCGGCATTGCCGGGCTTTTGTTTTTCTGCATGGTCAAATGGCTTATCCGCGTATATTACTTTGCGCAGAAAACTGAGAGAGCTCGACAAAAGGTTGTGGCTGCCAGCCTGGGGCACGATGTTCGGCCACCACATTGGTGAAAATGCCACCACGGACATAAAACTTGGCGGTTACGCGCATAAATTTCGGGTCAATGGCAGAGACTAGATCATCCAGAATCTGATTGGTGACCGCTTCATGGAAGCAGCCCTCGTCGCGGAATGACCACATGTAAAGTTTAAGACTCTTGAGCTCAACACATAATTTGTTGGGAATATAGTCCAGATAAATCACCGCAAAGTCAGGTTGACCGGTTTTTGGACACAGGCAGGTAAACTCTGGAATTTCCATATGGATATGGAAGTCTCTCTGCGAATTGGGATTTTCAAAGGTTTCCAGTGTTTTAGTCGGTTGTGCAGTGGGTTTCCCACCAAGTAAATGTTCGTTCATTGTGCGCATGTTTCGTCTTAAAAATGGGTATTATAACGCTTAAGCGACCACTCAAATTCTTATAAGCAGTTTACTTACTTTGCGTCTGACACATTTAAAACTGGCGGGGTTCAAGTCTTTTGTTGATCCAGCGACCATCCACCTGCATGGGCAGCGTGTGGGCGTGGTAGGGCCCAATGGCTGTGGCAAGTCTAACGTCATGGAGTCGGTCCGCTGGGTGCTGGGCGAATCCTCCGCCAAGGAAATGCGCGCCGATGCCATGGACGCAGTGATTTTTAACGGATCTTCGCATCGCAAACCTATTTCGCGGGCCAGTGTCGAGCTCATTTTTGATAACAGCTTGGGTGGTGCCAGTGGCGAGTGGAATCAATATGCCGAAATCTCGGTCAAGCGCGTAATCGAGCGCGATAAGGGCTCAAGCTACTATATTAATAACACTGCGGTACGCCGTCGGGATGTGGCAGATTTGTTTTTGGGCACCGGCCTTGGGGGGCGTGCTTACGCCATCATCGGTCAAAACACGATTTCACGTATTGTTGAAGCCCGGCCAGAAGAGCTGCGCGTATTTCTCGAAGAAGCGGCAGGGATCAGCAAATATAAAGAGCGCAGGCGTGAAACAGAGCTACGCCTGCGTGATACACGTGAGAATCTTGCGCGCGTGGAAGATATTTCACGCGAGATGAACAAGCAGATTCTCAAGCTGGAGGCGCAAGCCGTGGTGACGCAGAAATATCAGTCACTGCAAGCGGCGTACCAACTGGCTGAGGCGCAATGGTGGTGGTTGCGCAAGCGAGATGCTGTGCTGGCTTACGAGGCCGCTTCACAAGCGGTAGCGCACGCAGTGAATGCGCTGGAGGAGAAAGTTGCGGCGTTAAGGCGTTGCGAGCTGGTTTTGGAGCAGGCTCGACAGCAGCATCAGGCCGCATCAGGCGAATTGCATACGGCACAGGCGGCCTTTTACGAGGCCAACGCGCAAGTTTCCAATCTGGATTTACAAGTCAAGCAATCGGAAGAGGCCCGCTTAAGACTGCTGCAACAGCAGCAACAGCTGCAGGGGCAGATTGAGCGTGGTAGCCAGCAGCAAGCGCAGTTACAACAGCAACTGGACGAAAAAACCACGGCACTCGCCTCCGCACAACAAGCGCTGACCGCACAAGCGCAGCAGTTGCAAGCCTTGCAACAGGCTTTGCCTGCACAGTCATTACAGTTGCAAGGCATACAGCAAGCCGCCAGTCAAGCACAGCAAGCCGTGCAGCAATGCCGCCAGCAGATGCAACTGGAGCAGAATAACGTACAGTTTTTGCAACGCAATCTTTCTGAATCCAGCCAGCGCTTGCAACAGTTACAAGATGAGCTATCAGCCTGGGCCTTGCCAGATATGCAGGCCTTGGAGGGGTATAAGCAGAAGCAAGCGCAACAGCAAGCTCAGTTGCAGCAAGAAGAACAGCAGCTACAACAATGGCGGGTAGATGAGCAGCAGCAACAGCAATGGTTGCTGCAAGCCAGGCAAGACTGGCAGCAGGCTCAACGCCAGCTGAACCAGATTGAAGCCGAAATCCAGTCTTTGCAAAAGTTGCAGCAAAGCCTCAAGCAAGACCAGCAACTAGGGCCCTGGTTGCAACAAAGCGGTTTGCAATCAGCGGCGCGTTTGTGGCAGGCGGTACAGGTGGATGCCGCATGGCAACCCGCACTCGAAGCGGTCCTGGGCTATAAACTGAATGCCTTGCTCACTGAATCTTTGCCGATGTTGGCTACATTACCGCATCCGCAAGCCGCTTTAGCCATAGCCATGCATGGAACGGCCAGCGATAGCTTGCCAGACCATTGGCAAGGATTACCCAGCTTATATAGTTTGCTCACGCTCAAGCAGTCGGAAATGGCTGGTGCCTTGCAGCACTGGCTCATGGGTATTTACGTGATTGAGGATGTTGCCCAAGTGGGCCAGTTTCAATCGCAACTCCCGGCAGGCGTGAGTCTGCTTAGCAAGCAAGGGGATCTCTATCAACGCTATAGCGTGGTTTATCATGGCCGCCAGAATGCCATGCAAGGCGTGTTGGAGCGGCAGCAGCAACTGGACAAGTTACAGGCCGGTTTGGAAGCCGCGCAAGCTGCGGTTAATCACACCCAACAGCAGGTGCAACTGATTGAGCAGGCGCTGCAACAGTTGCGCTTGCAACAGCAGCAAGCTCATCAACGGATCAAACAATATACCGCAGCCATGCATGAGGCGCAGATGCAACAGTCAAGCTTGCAGCAGGCCTATGACAACGCGTCGCGCAGGCAAACCGCCTTGCAACAGGACCTGTCTGCGCTGCAAGTACGGCAGCAGAGTCTCAATGACGAGCTTTCGCAAGCGCAAGCCAGGATCGCGCAGTATCAGGCGCAGTTTGCCAGCCTGGAACAGGCGGCGCGCGAAGCGCAGGCCCTCAAGCATCATGCAGAGCAAGCCTATTTTGATGCGCGTGACAGCGTACAGCAGGCTGAAAAAGCGCATCAGTCACAAGTATTCGAGCAAACCCTGTTGCAAAATGCTGTCAATGATTTGCAGCACCGCTTGAGTCAGCTCAGCCAAGAGCGTGAGCATTTGCAATTACGCCTGCAAGAAACCGAGCAAACGCTCGCCGTCAGTGCCATGGAAACCTTGAAGGTACATTTGGCACAGGCCTTGGACAAGCAGCACACTTGTGAGCAGGCGCTGGCGCATGTGCGTAACGATCTGGCGCAGAAAGAAGCCGTTTTGCAGACAGAAGAGCGTCAGCGCATGCAAATCGAGCAGCAATTGCATCCCTTGCGCGACACCGTGGAGCAACAAAGACTTAAACAGCAGGCCTGCCAGCTGCAAGTCGAGCAATGCCAGCAGTCTCTGTCTGAAACGGGGCTGGATGAAGCCTTGCTTCAGCAAGGGCTAAATCATGACAGCAAAGCCGAAACACTGGCACAAACGACCCAAAGGTTACAACAGCAGATCCAGCAACTCGGCGCAGTCAACCTGGCTGCGATTGAAGAATTAGCCAGCGAGCAGGCGCGTAAAGGGTATCTGGACAGTCAACTGCAAGACCTGCTCACCGCCAGCGAAACGCTGGAAGAGGCGATCCAGAAAATAGACCGCGAAACCCGCGGAAAATTGCGCGCAACCTTTGATGAAGCCAACCGTCATTTTGGCGAATTATTTAATACCTTGTTTAATGGCGGCAATGCCAAGCTGGTGCTGTTGGGTGATGAAATTCTGGATACTGGCGTGCAAGTCTTTGCGCAACCGCCAGGCAAAAAAAACACGACCATCCAGTTATTGTCCGGGGGCGAAAAAGCGCTGACGGCCATGGCGCTGGTGTTTGCGCTGTTCAGGTTAAATCCGGCACCGTTTTGCCTGATGGATGAGGTGGATGCCCCGCTGGATGACAGCAACACCGAGCGTTTCTGCCAACTGGTGCGCGTGATGTCAGAAAAAACCCAATTCTTGTTTGTTTCTCACAACAAAATCACGATGGAGATGTCTGAACAGCTAATTGGGGTCACCATGCAAGAGTCGGGCGTGTCACGGATTGTCGATGTGGATATCGAAGAGGCCATCCGCATGCATGCGGCTTAGCGCCAGTTTTGTTGTATCATAATGCAAGCGTTATAAAGGATTGTTAAGTCACATGTCTGATTTGTGGATGATATTGGTGTTGCTCGGGGTCAGCATCGTTCTGGCAGTGGTTGTATTTAACTGGTGGCAGGAAAAAAAATATCGTAGAGACGTTGAATACCGTTTTAGTCATACCCGTAGCGATTTGCTGGATGGCGAGCCTGCCGCCAAGGTCAAAGAGGCTGCTAAGAAAGCTGCCGTGGATACCGTGCCTGTGTCCGAGGAGGTGGAGGGCTGGATGTCTGAGCCCCGTGTCCGTCAAACCGGCGTGCGGCCTTCAGCTCAACCTTCCGTTAAAGTTGAGCCTGAATTTTCCAATCCACCCCCTACGAAATCCGTAGAGCCCGCCAAGCTTAAACCAAAGCCAGCGCCTGCCACTTCTCCGGTCAAAGCAGCGCCTGTTCAACCGATTCATGAGCCAGTGATCAATGTGACCAAGCCAGAAGCGGTCGCCCCACAGGTGTCGGCTTATCAACCGCCAGTCGCAGTGCCAGAGCCGGCTGTGGTGGCAGAGCAACCGACTTTTGCTTTTGAAGTACCGCCAGTCCAGGCCTTGGAAGAGATGCCATCGGCAGAACCGGCTTCCTTGTCCCCGACACTGCCGGACTTGCCGGCTGAAGTTCACCCCTCTATGGATTGGATTGGCTTGATTGATGCGCCGCTAGGCGTCATGTTGGTTGAGCTGGAAGATATGCAAGCTGAGGTACGTACGTTCCCACAACATGCCACCCTCTGGGCGCAGAGCGCAACAACGGGCGAGTGGCAGGATGTATTGGCTCTGGATGCTGCCGCCATGCAAACACAAACGCCCGCCAGTCAGGTTGCTTGCAGTTTGCAATTGGCAGACCGTGGCGGTCCGGTTGATCAGGAAACGCTCAAGCGCTTTCAGAAGTCCATGGAAACATTGGCCAGGGCCTTGGGCCTGACTGTGGTATGGCAGGGCGGATATGAGCCTGCATTACAAGCACAAGCGATAGATGCTTTCTGTATCGACGTTGATAAAGCCGTTGAATTTCATGTGTTAGCCAACCAGGGCATGTTTCATGCGACCAAGCTGCGTGGCTTGGCTGAAGCTTGCGGCATGCAGCTGAGTGCCGAAGGCCGCTTCGAGTTATTGAATGCTGACGGTCAATTAGTGTTTTCAGTACGTAATTACGAGGGCAAGCCATTTTCTGCAGATATGTTGAAATCCGCAGTGATGACTGGGGTGACTTTCCAGCTGGATATTCCTACTACGCCTGACAGTTTGCAGGTGTTTGACCAGATGGTCGAAATTGCACGTCATTTGGCGACTAGCCTCAATGCCGCCCTGATTGACGTCAACCGCAAAGCGATTGGTGATCCACAGCTGGATAAAATCCGCCAGCAACTCAAAAATATCTCTAATGCAATGGCGACGCAGGGGATTATCCCCGGTAGTAGCCATGCCAAGCGCCTGTTCTCCTGATGATGTCCATGCAAGAGGCTGCGCTGGCGTTGCAGCAGCTTAAGCAACGTATTGCCGAGTATGACTATCACTATTATGTGCTGGACGCGCCCTTGGTCAGCGATAGTGAATATGATGGCCTCTACCGCCAGCTGGTCGGCATTGAGCAGCAATATCCAGAGCTGATTACTGCGGACTCCCCCAGCCAGCGGGTGGGGGGACAGGCATTGTCTGCTTTTGAAAGTGTGCAACACCGGCAAGCCATGCTTTCCCTGAATAATGCCTTTGCAGACGACGAGCTAGAAGCGTTTGATCGCCGAGTGCGTGAAGGTACCGGGGAGGCCGTGGTGGCCTATGCCGTCGAGCCAAAATTTGATGGCTTGGCGATTACCCTGACCTATGAGCACGGGCTATTTGTGCAGGGCGCGACCCGTGGTGATGGGTATACGGGGGAGAATGTCACCCACAACCTCAAAACCATACGCGCCATTCCCAGCCGCTTGAATATTGCGCAGCCACCAGCCTTACTTGAGGTGCGCGGCGAGGTCTTGATGTTGAAAAGAGACTTCGAGAAGCTCAATCAGCAACAGGCCGCTGCTAATGGCAAACTGTTTGCCAACCCGCGGAATGCCGCAGCAGGTAGCTTGCGCCAGCTGGATCCTCACATTACCGCCAAACGCCCTCTACATTTCTTTGCCTATGGTCTGGGCGCCAGCATAGGCGTGCCGGAATTAAATACTCATTCTGAAGCCATGCAATACCTGGCTGACTTGCGTTTTCCTGTCAGTGATTTGCGCGCGGTGAAAATAGGCGCTCAGGGGTTGCGTGAATACTATGCCGAGATTGGCGAAAAACGGCACCAGTTACCGTTTGACATCGATGGCGTGGTCTACAAAGTGAATGACTTTGCCTTGCAGGCCAGCCTAGGCTTTGTTTCGCGTGCGCCGCGCTGGGCGGTGGCACACAAGTTTCCGGCCGAAGAGGCGACAACCATTGTTGAAGATATTTCTGTGCAGGTGGGCCGTACTGGTGCAATCACACCTGTTGCCAGATTGAAACCCGTATTTGTAGGCGGCGTGACGGTCACGAATGCCACCTTGCATAACGAGGATGAATTAAGGCGCAAGGATATCCAGATCGGCGACACCGTGATTGTCAGACGGGCAGGGGATGTGATCCCAGAGGTTGTTTCGGTAAAAACAGAATTACGCCCGGCAGATGCGCGCCGCTTTGAAATGCCTGCCGTCTGCCCGGAATGTGGCTCGCATGTGGTCCGTCCGCAGGATGAAGCAGTGGCACGCTGCACTGGCGGATTGATCTGCCCGGCACAGCGTAAACAGGCCATTACACACTTTGCTTCTCGCCGTGCAATGGATATTGAGGGCCTGGGTGAGAAGCTGGTTGACCAGCTGGTTGCACGCGAACTCGTCCATCATCTGGATGATATTTACCGTTTGACCCTGCCCATGCTCAGCGACCTTGAACGCATGGCAGAAAAATCTGCACAAAATGTGCTGGTAGCCATTGAAAAAAGCAAGCAAACGACTTTGCCCAGATTTATTTATGCATTAGGGATTCGCAATGTGGGTGAGGCCACTGCAAAAGACCTGGCACAACATTTTGGTAATCTTGATGCCTTGATGCAGGCCGATGTAGCCGCACTGACGCAAGTCAAGGATGTCGGGCCGATTGTGGCGGAAGCTGCATATCAGTTCTTTCAGGAACCGCATAACCGCGAAGTGATAGCCGCCATGCGCGATTTAGGCGTGCATTGGGCCGACATTGAAAAAAAGCCTGCTTTGACCCCGTTTGCTGGCAAAACCTTTGTGCTGACTGGCACATTGCCTACGCTCAAGCGTGACCAAGCCCAAGCGATGATCGAAGCCGCGGGCGGTAAGGTCAGCGGCAGTGTCTCGGCCAAAACCAGTTATGTGGTGGCCGGAGAAGAGGCGGGCAGCAAACTTGAAAAAGCGCAGCAACTGAATATCGCCATTCTGGATGAAGCTGCATTGCTCGCCATGTTACAGGCCGCTTCTGAAGATGATACGACGACGGAAACGCCCTCTGATTCAATCGAACCTCTCTCAAAACAATCGAGTTTATTCTGAATATGAACTTAAAATTAACTTTAATTTTTGCTGTTAATCTATTGATTATTAATGAATCAATGGCTAAGGATGCTGCATTGGATGCCTGTGATACTGCCGTCCAAAAACATCAATACGCTGAAGCCGTCAAACTTGCGGAGCAGCATGCTAAACAAGCTGAGTTTTGGCTTTGCAAAGGCCGCGCGCAATCGGGTTTAGGGGATAACACCGCCGCCCAGCAGAGCTTTAAACAGGCACTCAGCCTCAAGCCGGAAGGGCTGGATCTGATTGCGGCGCATATGCTGTTGGGCAATGCGCAGCTGGAAGCCAAAGTGCATGCCGCGGCGCTGGAGAGTTATCAGCAAGCATTGAAATTTAGCGAGCAGCAAAACATGCGCCGCTATGCCCGTGTTGCCCACAACCTGATCGGCGAAGCCTATTTTGAAATGGAGCAGTATGCTGACGCGCTCAAATCATTTGAAGCTGGCGAAAAGCTAGCCTTGAACGACGACGAGCGCGCGGATAGCTATATCCACGAAGCCATGACCTATCAGCAGTTAAAACAGGCTGAAAAAGCGATTGAATATCAGCTC
Source organism: Methylophilus sp. YYY-1 (assembly GCF_029132825.1). Classification (NCBI taxonomy): domain Bacteria; kingdom Pseudomonadati; phylum Pseudomonadota; class Betaproteobacteria; order Nitrosomonadales; family Methylophilaceae; genus Methylophilus; species Methylophilus sp. YYY-1. The sequence goes on along the minus strand of NZ_WOVG01000001.1, from coordinate 346,534 downwards.
AAAGGTGTCCTGATGCTGCGCAAATCAGGCACCCCTGACCAATATGCTGAAGCCAGCCTGACTTTGGGGCAATTGTTTACCGATAAAAAAGACTTTGTCGGGGCAGACAAAACCTACCAGCGCTTGATGGACTATGCGCATGAAAATGGCGGCGAATTTTATGAAGCCAAGACCGCCATTCAATGGGCCGCTTCAAAAAAAGCACAAGGGGATCACGCGGCTGCGCAACAGTTACTGCAGCAAGCCCGTACCATTGCCGCCAAATTAAAAGATGCTGAATTAGACGCACTCATCGCTAGAGAAAATAAAGAATGAGCATGTCCGATTTATACATAACCCATTAAAAAAGTCTTCATTCGTTTCCGAGAACTCATTCTGGCGTACTGCCATTAGGTGATAAATCAATCGAGTCTGTTCCAGCCCTCGCGGCGGACGGCTATTGCCTGCTTTGCGAGAATGCGGTTCTATAAACCCACACATCGCAGCCCATGGAAGCAATCCATTCACGCTCTAGAAACAATGCCTTGCGTGTGCGCTTGGGGTGTTTGATAAATCCGTCTGTTATTAAACTCGCCTGGCACATATGCTCATGAGGTTGGAATAACGTTGACTGATTTTATGTTACCTTAAACCTGCGAAACAACCGCTCTACTGAGAGTAAGAGCTGTCTGCCCTCTGGCGTGCCAGGGTGACAAGGCGAAGGTTATGGCTCTTCTGGCATCTGCGGCAACCATATGAATTTTGGTGGTCCAGCCACCTCTAGATTTGTCGATAGATTCTGGGCCGTTTTATAACGCACCAGTGCCGTCTGGATTCACCTTGATGATAGTGCTATCAAGGGAACAGCCTCGATTCTGATCGGATAATTTGCAGTTGCTGCAACTGCTCTAAGGGCGCGATTAAGCACGCCAGTTTTGCCCAGTGATTCATGCGCCTGTAGATAGTATGCCAGTTTCCAAAACGTTTGGGCAATCCGCGCCACTTGCAGCCATGCTCGGTAACGTAGAGGATAGCGTTGAGAACTTGCAGGTTGGAAAGGCTGAGATTGCCACGCTGACGCGGCATGCAGTGCTTGATTTGGTCGTATTGTGTTTCGGTGATTTCCATCACCATGATAATATCATTTAGTGTTAACAGGCCCTGGTTGGTAGTCGTTTCATGTGGAATATGTAGGTCCTACACAAGGACTAGTAATCAAGTGTATTTTTGTAATGTTGTGTGCGTATAGTTTAAATCTCATATTTATTTTATGGGGAGACTATAATGTATAAATTACACTGGGCAACCAGCATAGTGTTGTCAACTTTGCTATTTTCTGGGTTTTCGGTAGCGCATGCTACTTCCGCAAGCGTGGAAACGCCGACTATCCCTTCATCAGGCGATGCGGATGATCCTGCTGTTTGGCTTAACCCGACAGACGCTTCAAAAAGTTTAATCATTACCTCAGTCAAAAACGCTGGCTTGCGGGTGTACGACTTGGCTGGCAATCAGATTCAATCTTACTTGCCAGGTAAGATTGGAGGTCAATCTAGCCGTTTAAATAACGTAGATGTTCAATATAACTTCAAAATGGCAGACGGCTCACGTGCGGACTTAGCCATTTTCTCAGAGCGTGGTCAAGATGGATTAAGAGTTTTCAAGATCGATGGCTCAAACGCAACTAGTCCTCTCACCGAAATTACCAGCTTCAACCGAACTTTCCCAAATATCCCCGTGGCCAATCAATCCACGGCTTACGGTTTGGGTTTATGGCGCGATGCAGCGAATGATAAGTTATATAGCTTGGTTGCACAACGAGGTGGCAGTGGTGCGAATGGCTACGAAAAAGGTCATAGCATCGCTCAGTTTGAGATGATTGCAAACGCAGATGGCACAGTGACATCTCAGCTAGTTAACTCTTGGAGTCTACCGACAACATACAAAGGGGTGAACCTCTTGGGTGGAGGTCTTGACTCTACTGGAGTGGTTTATAACCCACAATCTGAAGGTTTGGTGATTGACCAACAAACAGGTATAGCCTATGTTGGTCAAGAAGATGTAGGTATTTGGGGTATAGACCTAAAATCAGGTTCGCTGAGTGGTGTGCCATTGGTAGAGACCAAGAACTTCAATCCGATTAGTCCAATTACTCCTGATGTTGAAGGTCTAACCATTCGCTATGGCGAAAACGGTGAGGGTGTAATTATTGCTTCAAGCCAAGGTGACAGCACTTTTGCTGCATTTAACCGCAAAGACTTCAGTTACTTAGGCTCATTCTCGATTACTGGTAATGGCACAATTGATGGTGTACAACACTCTGATGGTGCAGATGTGACTAGCTTTGGTCTTCCAGGTTTTGAAGACGGTATTTTTATCACACAAGACGGTGAAGATAATGGTGTGGCAGCAGGATCAACAAACTTCAAATATGTAAAATGGAGTGATATTGTTGCAGCAAATCCTTTCCTAGCACCATATGGTAAGACTCCCGTTGGGTTTGACCCTCGCAATATACCAGCTCTAACTGTGCCAGAACCAGAGACATCTGCGATGTTATTGGTTGGTGTTGGGTTACTGAGCATGCGTCGTCGCAAAGCATAATTCATCACGCAGAATAAACAATTACGCGGACTTTTTTGTCGGCAGTCTGACTGCCGACAAAGCCCCCACAAGTTGGGGGCTTTGTGTTTAAATAATCCATCAACATGTTAGCCAGCGTAAGGGCAATCTAATCACTGTCAAACGTCCCTGGCAGTTAAAGTTTTATTTTTATTTGGAATCCCCTGTAAGGTTTTCCTGTCATACGCGACAAACATACAATTGTGACCACACAGGAAACATCATGCAATTTGACCCACACCGCAGTAACCCCAGCGGAATCTTACCCTCAGAAATCACGCCACAAGCGCTGTTTGAACAACGCCGGACTTTGATCAAGGCTGCTGGTATCGCCGCTGCCAGTTTGTGGTTGCCAACCACGGCACAGGCAGCGCAAACGCTGGAGTTTCAAAAAACCGCCTATGGCAAGGAGGAGACGCTCACCGCTTTGCAGGACGTGACCAATTACAATAATTATTATGAGTTTGGCACCGGCAAAGAAGACCCGGCGCGAGAGGCGGTGCTGTTCAAGCCGACGCCATGGACCATCAAGATAGAAGGTGCGGTCAAGCAAGCGAAAACCATAGGCATTGAGCAGCTGATGAAGCTGGCACCGCTGGAAGAGCGGATTTATCGTATGCGCTGTGTCGAGGGGTGGTCTATGGTCATCCCATGGATAGGGTTGCCACTCAAGGCGCTGATTGACTGGGCGCAACCGACCGGCAATGCAAAGTATATTGAATTTGTGTCGTATAACGACCCCCGGCATATGCCTGGCGCGCGCATGCCGATACTGGACTGGCCTTATGTGGAGGGGTTGCGTATGGATGAGGCCATGCAACCACTGACGATTCTGGCGGTGGGACTGTATGGCAAGGTCTTGCCAAATCAGAACGGTGCACCAGTGCGTCTGGTGGTGCCATGGAAGTATGGGTTTAAAGGGGCCAAAGCCATTTCTACCATTCGCTTTGTTGAGCAAATGCCAACGACAACCTGGATGCGGGCGAGTCCGCGTGAATACGGGTTTTACGCCAACGTAAACCCGCAAGTCGATCATCCACGCTGGACGCAGTCCTCAGAGAAGCGTATCGGCGCAGGACTGTTTGCCGGGCGCGTGAAAACCAAGCTGTTTAATGGTTATGAAGAAGTCGCCAGCTTGTATGCAGGCATGGACTTGAAGAAAAATTTCTAATATGAGTCCTTTATTCACATGGCCTTCTCTTTCAGTGAAAGACCGCATCAAGGCGGTGAAGATGCTGGTTTGGCTAGGCGCATTACTGCCGATACTGCGCCTGATATACCTGGGGGTTACCAATGACCTGGGGGCGAATCCGGTTGAGTTTATTGAGCGTTCCACCGGCACGTGGGCACTGGTATTTTTGTTACTGTCACTGAGTGTGACACCACTTAAATCTCTCACCCGGCTAGGCTGGTTGATCGCCGTGCGGCGCCTGTTAGGGTTATGGATGTTTGCCTATGCCAGTTTACATGTGACCAGTTATGTCTGGCTGGATTATCAGTTCGACTGGTCGGACATGCTCAAGGATATCGTCAAGCATCCCTATGTGCTGGTTGGAGCACTGGCTTTATTATTGACTGTGCCGTTGGCGGCTAGTTCTAACCAGGTAGCCATGCATGCCCTTAAACAGCGCTGGAAAACATTGCATCAACTGGTGTATGTGATTGCGGTCTTGGCCTTGCTGCATTTCTGGTGGCTGGTCAAAAAAGACCTGACCGAACCGATCATTTACAGCGGGGTGTTTGGCTTGATCATGCTCTTGCGTTTGCCTGTCTTTAGTAGAAAGTAGATTTGGGCGATTTTTCTTTGATTTTTTATGATGCAAAGCCATCTTACGTGGGACGAACTCCAATCGCCGGATTTACCCCAAAGTGAGGCCGGGGAGGGGGATGGTCGCGCACTGTTTCTACCCGCGAACTTGCTTGCAGCCAGACAAGTGTTAAGGTATCTGTGCTTGACATCGCACTGCTTTTTGGACACATTATTGTAAATATAATGCGCAGCCATCCATTGGTAGTGCTATTCTAAAAATATTCTTCGGGGGTGTGCCATCTCATGACCAGCGTATTTACCTGCGTTGGAGGGACAGAGATTGTGCACTGCAGTTGTGAAAGTTTGCGATGTCTTCAGTAATCTCTGAGCCAAGTGCTTCAATATTGGCCAATCCTGCACTGTGTGTGCTTCTTGAACAGTGGTCTGATTTGCTTGATCCGGCCCAGTATTACCTGGCGGTTGAGACCAATGCCGCCGGTGATTGTTTGTCTGTGTTAGCGCAAGGGCCAGCTGCGACTACACCAGCGCATCAAGTCTTGAATAGCAACGGCCTTTGGCAAGCCTTACCCGCCGAAAGTCATGCGTTGATAAAAGCCCTATTAACGCCCGCCACTGATCAGACCACCCAACAATGCATACAGATTGCCTGCGACCAGCTGGGAGTGCAGTGGCTAGAGTGTCGAGTGCATTATTTTTTGCATGGGCAAAACGAGCCACGTTGTTTGCTGCTGGTGCGGGATGTGAGTCAGACGCATCAAGCTGCCTTGCTTTACCAGCAAGAAAAACAACGAGTGCGAGACTATGATCGCTTCAAGTTTTCTATGCTGGAGCTGATTCTTAAAGAACAGGACACCGAACACATCCTGGCCTGGATTGTTGGCGAGATCGAAGCGCTGCATCCCGAGACCTTTTGTGCCATCGTGCTGACGCAGGATCTGGGGCAACGTGTACAAACCGTGATCGCGCCCAGTTTGCCATCTCCGCTACTGCAAACCTTGCAACAGCTCAAGCTGGAGGCCGGTAACGGCTCTCTAGCCACCGCGATCGCCACGCGCCAGCGCGTGATGGTTGAAAATGTCATGATCCATCCTTACTGGCAGTACCACCGAACGGCAGCACAGGCTTCGGGAGTGCAGGGTGGATGGGCAGAGCCTATTCTTAATGCTGCGGGGGAAGTGCTCGGGGCGTTTGCCTTGTATTCGCGTCAGGTACAACTGCCTACAGCCGCTGAGCAATCCCTGATCGGGCAGGCGGCCAGACTGGTCAGCATCGTCGTGGATCGCCATTTGTCACAGCAGTCGATGCAAACCCTGGCCTATCTTGAGCCGGTGAGCGGCTTGCCTAACCGCAAAAAAATGTATGAAGTATTGCATGCCTTGCGTCATCAATCCGCCGCAGAGCAACATGGCGGTCTCATTTATATAGACCTCGACCATTTCAAATGGGTGAATGAAGCCCATGGCCACAATGCAGGCAATACGCTGTTGCAGCAAGTGGCGCAGCGCCTGCAAAAGGCGGCACAACCGCATTTTATTGCCTGTATGGGCGGCGATGAGTTTCTGATTCTGCTTTCAGGACTGTCGACTCAAAAAGACAAGGCGGTACAACAGGTCTGGGCCTTGCAGCGCAAATTGCACAAGACCCTGCAACGGCCGTTTAACGTGGCAGGACTCAAGCTGCCGGTGACCGCCAGCATGGGTTTGTGCAGTTTTATTGGGACAGACATGGATGAAACGGACTATGTGAAAGCCGCGGACATCGCTTTGCACAAAGCGAAGCAGTCTGGCCGCAACCATGCCTGTCTGTATGAGCCTGGCATGCAGACCGAGATTGCGACGCAAGCGCGCCTGGAAGCCGAGCTGCGCGAAGCCATCGTCCAGCAACAGTTGCGGGTTTATTATCAGGTGCAAGTGGACCACACCGGCCGGCCGTTTGGCGCAGAGGTCTTGCTGCGTTGGCAACACCCCACGCAAGGCCTCACTTCACCGCTGCAATTTATCGCGGTGGCCGAGAGCAGTGGCCTGATTGTTGAAATCGGCATGTGGGTACTCGACCAGGCATGTGCACAAATTGCCGTTTGGCAACGGGCACAAAAAACACGTGAACTCAGTTTGTCGGTGAATATCAGCGCGCGTCAGTTCCGACAGGCCAATTTCACCGCCATGGTCAAAGCCTGTTTACAGCGGCATCAAATCAACCCCAATGCCTTGCGTCTGGAGTTAACCGAAAGCCTGCTTTTGGAAAATGTGGACGATGCGGTACGCATCATGACAGAGCTCAGCCAGTCAGGCATCCAGTTCTCCCTAGACGACTTTGGCACCGGCTATTCTTCGTTGCAATATCTTAAAAAATTGCCACTGTATCAACTCAAGATAGACCGCTCATTTGTAAATGATATTGTGACCGATAGTCATGACCGCACCATTGTGCGTACCATTATTGCCATGGCGCAGAGCATGTACCTCGGCGTGATTGCCGAAGGGGTTGAAACCCCAGAACAACTGGAACTGTTGCTAAACAATGGTTGCCGCCGCTACCAGGGTTACCTGTTTGGTAAACCCATGCCAATAGACGCATTTAATGATTGGTTGCAACAAGCGTTGGTTTAGAAATGATGCCCTAAAAGGCGATGGTTTAAAAAATAACTTTTACGGCCGCACAGCCAAGGTCAAGGCTGACTGTTGCGCTTGTTTGTCATTGCTGATGGCAAGGTAGCTGGCGTTGCCATCGGTGGAATCTCTGCGGTTGCTTCTGGCTCGGCTGGCGAGACTTCCTGGCGGTTCGCCAGATTGGTGGTGAGTTGCTCACCTGCCTCTGCGGTGAGGATGCGCAGGGTGATACGGCTGTTGAGCGATTGCGCCAGGTTATTGTCACTGCTGGAGACCGGCCGCGTTTCTGCCAGGCCAAGGGCTGAAAGCCGTTTGGCGGCGATGCCATCGGCGGCCAGTGTTGCCGCGACGCGTGCTGCCTGCGTGGCCGTCAATGTCCAACGCTTGCTTTCTGCGTCAACCATGCCACTGAAGGTGTGCTTGTCACTATGCCCTTCAACCTGGAGGGTGCGGTATTCATTTTTTAGTTGTGCGCTGATGATGTGCAGTACCTGGTTGGCCTGTGGTGTATATGCCGCCTGATTGTTCTGGAACAGCAGATGGGTAGAAATATCCATTTCCACCCCCAAGTCTGACTGGTAAACCATGATCTGTTTTTGCTCTATCCATTGCGCCAGCGTGTTGGCCAGTTGTTGAGCCATGGCGCGTATTTTCTCCTGATCACGCTGTTTTTTTTCCTGATATAGATAGCTGAGCGGCAAAGGCTTCATCACCGCACTTGGGACTTGCCCGTTTTGATTCTGCGCGCCAGGAACTGGCAATCCAGGCGTTTGTAAGCCCTGTGGCATATTCTGCGGCTGGCCGACAGCCCCCGGTTGCCCCTGAAACGCATTGACGACCGAGCTGGAGAGGGCGCGGTATTTATTCAGGTTAATGTTGGAGGTGGCATACATGACGACGAAAAAAGCAAACAGCAGGGTAATGAAGTCTGCATAAGAAATGAGCCACCGTTCGTGGCTTTCCTCTTCATCTTCGAGCTTGTGGCGTCTGTACATCACGATTGTCTCAAATGCAGATAAGATTCCAGCCGCTCACTGACCAATTTTGGATTGTCGCCCCGTGCGATGGAGACCCAGGCATTGAGCAGCATTTCACGCCTGGACATTTCATGCTGGACATGGCCTTTGAGTTTGTTGGAGATGGGTAAAAACACCAGGTTGGCGAGCGCCACACCATAAATGGTGGCAACAAAGGCCACTGCGATGCCGCTACCGATCTTGCTTGGATCAGACAGATTCTCCATGACATGAATCAGGCCGAGCACCGCGCCCAGAATGCCTACGGTGGGCGCATAGCCGCCTGCCGCTGACCAGATTTTGACAGCGTCGCGCTGTTGCATTTCGTAGTAATACATATCAATGGCACAGACTTCGCGGATGCGATCAGGCGGGGTACCGTCCACCAGCAATTGCAAGCCCTTGCGTACGAAAGGATCCTGCTCAGGCTTGATGTAACTTTCCAGTGACAGAACGCTTTCTTTGCGCGCCTGCTGGCTCCATTGATTGATTTTGACGGCGAGTTTTTTGCGGTCATCTTGTGGGTGGACAAAGGCCAGCTTCAACATGCGCAGGCCTTTGATAAACACTTTGAGTTCGGTTTGCAGCAAGACGGCGCCAGTCGTGCCGAGAATAACCACGGCAAAGGCAGCAGGTTGCATCAGGGAGTTGAGGTGGCCCCCTTCTATGACTTGGCCCAGGACCAGGCCGCCGAGTGCAATCAGCAGTCCGGCCAGGCTACCCCAATCCATCAGGCGACTCCGGTCCAGGCTTTTTCACGCATGGCGGCACGCAAGCGGGCGACCGCCTGGCTATGCAGCTGGCAAACGCGTGATTCGGACACATTCATGATGGCGCCAATCTCCTTGAGGTTGAGCTCCTGCTCGTAATACAAGCCCATCAATATCTTTTCGCGCTCTGGCAAGTTGTCGATAGAGGCTATCAAAGCTTCACGGAAGTCACTTTCGAGCAGGGCTTTCACCGGGTCGCTGCTATCATCGTCCACATAACGATCCAGAAAGTGCTCGCCACCGTCATCGTCCTGAAAATCTTCGTAATAAATCAGCTGGTGACCCTGGCAGTCGCTCAAGACCTCGTAGTAATCTTCCAGGCTAAAATTCATGTGCTTGGCGATTTCGGATTCAGTTGGCGGGCGACCCAGTTTTTGTTCCAGTTGCTGCACGGCCAACTCGATATCGCGCATGTTTTTGCGGATACCGCGCGGCAGCCAGTCGGCACCGCGCAATTCATCTAGCATGGCGCCGCGTACGCGCTGAGAGGCGTAAGTTTCAAATTGTGCCCCATGCGTATCTTCGTAACGCTGTATCGCGTCCATCAGGCCGATCATGCCCGCTTGCACCAGGTCATCCAGCTCGACGCAGGAGGGCAGCTTGGCCTTCATTTGATACGCCATTTTCTTGACCAGGCCGCTATGCATTTTGAGCATCTGATCGGTATTTTGAGTCGTGCCTTTAGCGGTATACATGTTTTTCCTTTTTGACTTTAGGCAACAGCCATGGATGGCATGGAAATCCGTTGTTGTTCGAGACGATGGGCGACGGTTTTAAACGCCAGTGTGCTGGAAAGCTGTTTGCTCACTTCTGCAGTCGCGCGCCCAGGGTTGGCAGTGACTGCCTTGGCGGTTTCAGCAGGCATGGCCCCGATGAACTCCAGCGTGATGCCCAAAAATTGTTTGCACACCTGGTTCAGGCGCATAAAGTACTGATTGCCTTGATCATGGTTAGCGTCTGTCACGACGACACCCAACGGAATCTGCCCATGCTGCTGGCTGATGTGCTTGATGGTCGCATATGCCGACTTAATGGCGGCTTCGCTTCTATCCATTTGGATCACCAGCTCATGCGCGGCAATTACCGGCAGCAGCAGGCTGTAGTCTTGGCTATCCAGTTGTGCTTCAATCATCACAGTGTCGTAATCGTACGCAAGTTGCTCAACTATACCGTTGAGTTGCGTTTTTAAATCGTGAGATAAAGGCGAGGTTAACAGGTCATTTTCGCCCAAACAGGTCAGGTCATAGCCTTGCGGGTGTTTGAAAATGCCCCGCTGGATGGCCTGACGTTGCACGGCGATGCCTTGCAGGGAATGTGTCATCGCGGGTTGGCGGTGCGCGTGCACCAGCAACAAACGCTGTTCCGGCGTCAGCATGCTGGTCGCCAGTTGACGCATCCACTGGCTGGCTGGTTGGCCATTGGCCCCAATCACACTGATAATGCGGGCAGAGGTTTTGGCCATGATACGGCGCAAGCCGTCCGCCTGGTCACGGTAATTAAACATGTGGCTGCTCCTGGCTGGCGGTTTGCATCATGCTGGAGATCACCAGCGGTAACTCTTCATCCAGATACTGGTAGGGCAGGCTGGCCTGGTGTGGTGTCAACACGCGCTCGACCAGGGCTTGCTTGTCTGCAACCTCGATATCCTCTGGCACACGCTGACCGCTGGTGGTGTAAAACAGGCGCATGCGTTCGCGAATCAACACGTCCAGTACATTGCCAATCGCAGCCGCTTCGTCGAGTTTGGTGACGATACAGCCAGCGATATCATGCTTTTTGTAGCTACGCATCACATCAGTCAAGGTATCGCCGGTTGAGGTCGCATTCAGGCACAACAGTTTCTGTATCGGGCTGTCGGCACGGCTCAGCATGGAAAGTTGCTCAGTCACCGCCTGATCACGCTGGCTCACGCCTACCGTATCCACCAGGATCATATGTTTGTTCTTGAGTTCGTTTAAGGCTATTTTTAAGTCTTCTTCATCTTTGACCGCATGCACCATCACGCCCAGAATCTTGCCGTAAATGCGTAATTGCTCGTAGCCGCCAATCCGGTAGCTGTCCGTGGTGATCAAGCCCAGGTTTTGGGTGCCATGTTTCATCACATAGCGGGCGGCCAATTTGGCCGTGGTGGTAGTTTTGCCGACCCCGGTCGGGCCGACCAAGGCATAGATGCCGCCACGGTCCAGCAAAGCATCTTCGTCGTCCAGCGTATGCAAATTGCGGCTGATCACTTCTTTGGCCCACATTGGCGCCTTGTTCACATCAATGTGTTGCGGCATTTTTTCGGCAATCTGGCGCGAAAGAGACGCACTGAAGTTGGCAGCGAGCAGGGTGCCCAGCACTTTTGATTTGGCCGGGCTATGTTGTAAATGATGCTGCCAGGTCATGGCACTCATCTGGGTTTCAAAGTGGCTGCGCATCTGGCGCATTTCCACCATCATGCCTTGCATTTTTTCTTCCAGCGTTTGTGTTGCCAGCTGATACGCATGCTCTTGTTGTTCACTGTGCTGCTTGAGCATGTCCATGATGGCCGATTCGTTGACATTGGCCTCTTCAGATACCGTGGCTGCCGGCGGCTGAACGGCGCGCGGTGTCGGTACTGGGGTTGCTTGCCGGGGTTGCTCTTTGGCATTCACAAAATCAAGCAGGCTGCGGGTTTGCTCGCTGCCTTGCTCAGCAGTTGCCTGGCTCGCACTGGCATCGACATCCGACTCCAGCATGGCCATGATCTCGGTCCCACCGTTGACACTGCGATTCGCAACAATAATGGCATCTTCCCCCAGGGCCTGCTTGACCTGAGCCAAGGCTTCACGTGCGTTTTTGCCAAAAAATCTTCTGATGTTCATATTACTGCGCTCCGATTAAACTGGTGACACGAATCGATTTGTTGTCTGGCAACTCATCGTGGGATAACACTCTGAGGTGCGGGACGGTCCTTCTTAAAAATCTGGATAAAGCCTGGCGGAGGGGACCAGCCACCAGCAGGACTGGTGTCAAGCCCATCTGCTCTTGCTGTCTGGCGGCCATTTCGGTCTCTTGTGACAGTCTTTCGGCAATGCCAGGCTCGATCACGCCCTGGCTGGACTGGTTGTTTTGTAATGCTTGCAACAACAGTTTTTCCAATTGGCCATCTAAGGTCATGGCGGTGATTTCGTTGCTGTAGGGGAACAGGTCCTGCACAATTGCACGCCCCAGCTTGATACGGACCATGGCGGTCAAGTCATTGGCATCTTGCGAATACTGGGCATGGTCTGCCAGCGTTTCCAGAATTGTGCGCATGTCACGGATATGCACGCCCTCATTGAGCAGGTTTTGCAAGACCTTTTGCAAGGTGGACAAGCTGATGATCTTGGGCACAATTTCCTCAATCAGCTTGCTGGATTCTTTGCTCATGTGATCCAGCAACTGTTGGACTTCCTGGCGGCCCAACAGCTCACCGGCATTGAGTGAAATGATGTGGTTTAAATGAGTGGCAATCACGGTGCCTGGATCTACCACGGTATAGCCCAGACTTTGTGCGAATTCTTTCTGCTCGGGATCAATCCACACTGCGGGCAAGCCAAAGGCTGGATCTGTAGTGCGGGTGCCTTCAAGCTCACCGGTCACCGCACCAGGATCAATCGCCAGCATTTGATGATAGTTAGATTCCCCGGTCGCCATTTCCACGCCTTTCATGGTGATGCGGTAGGCGTTCGGTTTAAGCGTCAGGTTGTCGCGGATATGGACCGTCGGTGCCAGGAAACCAATCTCCTGGGCAAATTTCTTGCGAATGCCCTTGATACGCTTGAGCAATTCACCGCCTTGACCTTTATCCACCAGCGGGATCAAACGGTAGCCAACTTCGAGGCCGATGGTATCTACTGGCAGCACATCGTTCCAGGTAGCTTCTTCCGCCTCGCTGGCCGGGGCCAATTTATCATCTGGTTGTGGTTCAATCACCGTTTGCTGTTTGGCTTTTTCCTGTTTTTGTTTGACAGAATAGGCCATCCCACCCAACAAGCCCCCCAAACCGATAAAGGCCAGGTGAGGCATGCCTGGAATCAGGCCGATACCGCCAATAATGCCGGCGGTGATGGTCAGCACACGTGGATTTTCAAACAGTTGGGTAATCAGCTGGCCGCCGATATCTTCATTGTTGGCCACACGTGAAACCACCACACCGGCCGCAATGGAAATCACCAGCGAAGGGATTTGCGCGACCAGGCCATCACCAATGGCGAGCAAGGTGTAGTTTTTCACTGCATCGCCAAAGCTCAGGTCATGTTGCACCATGCCGACAATCAACCCGCCGACAATGTTGATAATAATGATCAGGATCCCGGCGATCGCATCCCCGCGCACATACTTACTGGCACCGTCCATCGCGCCATAGAATTCGGATTCCTGGCCGACTTCTTTGCGGCGGCGGCGGGCTTCATCTTCGCCAATCAGGCCCGCGTTCAGGTCCGCGTCAATCGCCATCTGCTTGCCTGGCATCGCATCCAGGGTAAACCGTGCACCCACTTCTGCAATCCGGCCCGCACCTTTGGTGATCACGGTAAAGTTGATAATGGTGAGGATGACGAACACCACGATACCGACCGCATAGTTCCCGCCAATCAGAAAGTGACCAAAGGCCTCGATCACTTTACCGGCGGCATCAGGGCCGGCATGGCCCTCGGTCAGCACGATACGGGTCGAAGCCACGTTGAGCGACAAGCGCAACATGGTGGTCATCAGCAGTACGGTCGGGAAGGCGATAAAGTCCAGCGGCTTGGTGGTTTGCAGACCGATCATCAAGACCAGGATGGACAAGGCAATATTAAAAGTGAAAAACACATCGAGCATGATGGCCGGTAACGGCAAGATCATCATGGCCAGCAGCAAAACAATAATGAGCGGGGCGGCGATGCTGCGGCCGTCCAATTTCCCCATTATTTGTTGCCAGTTATTCATCTAAATACTCCTCAGTCTTGCTTATTCAATATCTGTTGCCGTGGCAGGCGCTGCGACCAGTGCATGTGGATCCAGTGCGTCCGGGACCGGTACATCAGTAGGGATGACCGGACGGACGCCGCCATGCTGCTTGAACACGCGCAGTTGAAACACATAAGCCAAAATTTGCGCTACCGCGGCATACAAGGTTTGAGGAATCTCGCGCTCCAGCTCGGCATGGGCATACAAGGCCCGTGCCAGTTTGGGGGATTCCAGCGTCATCACATTATGTTCTGCAGCAATTTCCTTGATTTTTTGCGCAAGTACATCGACGCCCTTGGCAACGACGACAGGTGCTGCATTTTCACCTTCTTTATAGCTGATCGCCACGGCATAGTGGGTCGGGTTAGTAATCACCACGTCTGCCTTGGGCACATTACTCATCATTCTTCTGCGCGCCATTTCACGCTGCTGCTGACGGATACGGCCTTTAATTTCAGGGCTGCCTTCGGACTCCTTGGATTCGTCCTTGAGTTCCTGTTTGGTCATTTTGTGTTTTTGCGCGTATTGATACAGCTGGTAGGGCACATCAATCACGGCGATCAGGACCAGCGCAGAAGCCAATGTTAAAAAGCCGGTCACCATAAATTCGCTGACAGTGCTAATCCCGGATTCCAGCGGCATGCTGGACAAGCCCAACATCGGTTGCAAATCCTTTTTCACCAGCGTGTAGCCGACAGAACCAACCAGGATGGTTTTTGCAATCGACTTCACCAACTCCACCAGCGAGTTCTTGGAGAACAGATTGGACAAGCCTTTCATCGGGTTGAGTTTGCCAAAGTTGGGCACCAGCGATTTCTGCGACATCACCCAGCCACCGACCAAGATCGGTGAAGCAATCGCTACGGCAACCACAATGACTGCCAGTGGCAAAAAGGCCCACATCGCCTGTTCCACCACTTTGATCATATGCACAATCAACAGCTGCGGCTCAAACGCCATGGCCCTGTCCAGACTCAGGCCCTGACGCAATACATCCTTCATGGCCTCACCCATCGGCTTGCTCATCATCATGATGGCAATGCCGCTGGTAAACAAAACCGCACAAGAGGCCAATTCGCGCGACCTGGGAACATCGCCGTCTTCGCGTGCCTTCTCCAATCGCTTGGGGGACGCGTCTTCGGTTTTTTCCATATCGCTGTCTTCAGCTGCCATGTCTTTCACTCGTTCCGGGTTTGCACACCACGCCATGTCGTGTGTCTTGTGAGTGATTATTGGCTAGATAAATGTATTTCTAAGTTGGGAATAAAAGGGCGAATTGACCGCTTTCTCACAGTTGCTGCCTGTCTGTTGTTAAGGGGTGTAAAAGCTAAAAATATTTTTGATTAATAAACAGTGACTTATCAAATTTTTGTATTTTTTTTGATTGCGCACCCTAAAGTTTTATCAAGTAGGGACGTTAACCGGAATATCTGAAAAAGTATCTGGCCACCATGAAGGCGGCTTAAAAACGAATAAAAGTCATTGTTTACGGAATACAACAAGAAAACTTGAATTAATTTTTGAATTGGAAATCAAAAAATGCTGACACACTGCACATAACGAACTTGTAGCTCAACTTTAGGTTTGAGCGATAAGTGATTGATATTATTGTTAGTGAACAATGCCGTGTAGGGGTTTGTAAGACAAACTCCTACACGGCTGTTTTCGTCTGTCTTACAAAATAAACCGACAAACCCTGATTGTTGCAGTTCATGATTGCGCGCAAAGTACGCCTAACGCTCAGGCGGACTTAAATTTACGCAAAAAAACGGAGAAAAGATCATGAACATGCAAAACGATTTACTCGCTGAAATCAAGGATGCCAATCTGAACTACCTGATGTTGGCGCAACAACTGATCCGTGCTGACAAAGCCACTGCCATCTTCCGCCTTGGCATTAACAAGGAAATTGCAGATCTGCTCGAAAACTTGACCAATCTGCAGTTACTCAAACTCTGTAACACCAACATGCTGCTGACCCGCTTCCGCTTTGATGATAGCGAAATCCTGGGAATGCTGACCAGCTATGCCAAAGACCCTGCCCAAGCCCATCTGCATACCGCGGTATTGATGTCAGCCCAGGCCGCAGATTCCACAGTATAAGCAGCGTAGTTGTCACCACACGGCGATTAGAAAGAGAAAAGAGGATATCATGCAAAAGAAGAGTGTAGTAAACGAAGCAGAACAAATTCAACTGGCCATGCAAATGATCGAACTGGGCGCCCGCCTGCAGTTGCTCGAATCACAAACCACATTGTCACGTGAGCGTTTGATCAAGCTGTACAAAGAGATGAAAGGCGTTTCTCCTCCAAAAGGCATGTTGCCATTCTCTACCGACTGGTTCTTGACCTGGCAACCAAACATTCACTCCTCGATTTTCTACAACATTTATCGCTTTATGGTTGATTACGCAGGGGTAGACGGCATCCAGGCCATCATCAAAGCCTATACCTTGTATATGCAACAAGTACAGCATCCTGATGCCG
This sequence comes from Methylophilus sp. YYY-1, assembly GCF_029132825.1. Classification (NCBI taxonomy): domain Bacteria; kingdom Pseudomonadati; phylum Pseudomonadota; class Betaproteobacteria; order Nitrosomonadales; family Methylophilaceae; genus Methylophilus; species Methylophilus sp. YYY-1. The sequence goes on along the minus strand of NZ_WOVG01000001.1, from coordinate 330,328 downwards.
ACGCCAAAGAAGAGCCTGTGTTGTCACTGACACGTGCCTGGACACTGGTACGTTTTATTGAAAGCAAGATGCTGACAACTAAAGTCTGTCATTGCTGTGGTGGTCAATACATCGTCAATAGCTATGATTTGAACCAGAACTATGTCTGCAACTTGTGCCATGTGCCTTCACGTGCCGGCAAAACCAAAAAGGCAAAAGAGTTGAGCTACAAACTGGTTTCCATGACTGCCTGATCAGCCGGATCAGTGTCACGACACTCTGTGAGTGAAAGGATTCAGCATGCCATCGGCCAAACTTTCGGTAGAGACGCTGTTGCCCAAACCCTGGCTACAGCGCCTGCTACCAAAACGGTTGTGGTGCCAGGCATTACTGATCCAGACACTGAGTATACTGTTGATCGCGGGCCTCGCGCCAGGCGTGATCAACAGTGTATTCGCATTTGAATTAAGCCATCTTGGCATTTCGCTAGAGCATGTCTGGATTTGGCTGCTCCTGCATATTTGTTTGGTCAGCCTGCTGGCCAAAGCCGCGCAGATGCCAGTCTGGTGGCGCTGGATTCATGCGATTTTTCCAGTCGCTGTCCTTGGCATGCAGCATATTAACTTGCCTGCCACGGTTTATCTGGCTGGATTTATCATTACCTTGACCCTGTACTGGTCTGTACACAACACCCGGGTCCCATTTTATCCTTCTTTCCCTGCAACCTGGCGCGCGCTGCATCACGTGCTGGAGCAGCATGGCGATGATGCTCCACTCAAAGTGCTGGATATTGGCAGCGGGATTGGGGATCTCGCCCTGTTTTTGGCGAGCCAGCGTGTGCATGACGAGGTTTCAGGTATCGAAATTGCGCCGCTGCCATGGGCGGTCAGTGCGGTCAGAGCCTTGTTTTCTGGCACCAGTGCCAGATTTACGCTCGGTGACTACCGCGAACTGGACTTTGCAAAATTTGATGTCATCTTTGCTTATTTGTCGCCTGCTGTGATGCCCGATGTCTGGCAAAAGGTGAGGGCTGAGATGCCGGCTGGCACGCTGTTTGTCAGCTCCGAGTTTCCGGTGCCAGACATGACGGCGCAACGAATCATCTATCCACAAAAAAACGCCCCTGCCTTGTACGTCTACAGCCTGTAGACAGCCTTTATCCCTTTCTTGTATCCGCCATCGCAGGCGCTTAAGCCTTTCGTTGCTGGCATGAAATCTAACCAGAATTAACCATATTTAATAAGGGGCTAAAGCCCTTTTATTTGGATAATTGAATTCCTTGGCCTGTTGCTATGCTTTTAACATTGGTAAAACCATTGTGGAGTGTAGGCATGTTAGTCATTGTCGGGTATGTCGTTATTTTGGGGGCGATTTTTGGCGGGTACGCAGCGGCCGGGGGGCACTTGGGTGGCCTATGGCAGCCATTGGAAGTCGTAATGATTTTCGGGGGGGCTGTAGGTGCATTTGTTGTCGGCAATGATGCCAAATCATTGAAAGCCACACTTAAAGACTTACCAAATGCCTTCAAAGGCTCCCATGTCAACAAAGCCATGTATATGGATTTGCTGGCTTTGCTGTTCGAGATTCTGACCAAAATTCGTAAAGAAGGGCTGATGTCGATCGAGAAGGATGTTGAAGATCCTGAATCCAGTGCCTTGTTTGGCAAATATCCAAAAATTCAGCATGACCATCATGTGGTCGAGTTTATTTGTGATTACTTGCGTTTGATGGTGTCCGGCAACATGGATGCCTTCCAGGTTGAAAACCTGATGGATAACGAAATTGAAACCCACCATCAGGAAGGCCATGTGGCAGCGCATTGTATTGCAAAGCTCGGTGACGCCTTGCCAGCTTTTGGTATTGTAGCTGCGGTGATGGGGGTGGTACACACCATGGAAAGTTTGCATTTGCCGCCCACCGAACTGGGTGTGCTGATTGGCCATGCCCTGGTGGGTACCTTCCTCGGTATTTTGCTGGCGTATGGCTTTGTTGGCCCGCTGGCTGGGGTGCTGGAAGCCAAGCTGGAAGAAAGCTCCAAGGTCTTTCAAACCATTAAGGTGACGCTTCTTGCCAGCCTGAATGGGTATGCGCCTGCAATTGCTGTTGAGTTCGGCCGCAAGGTCTTGTACTCCACTGAGCGTCCAAGTTTCTCTGAGCTTGAAGATTACGTCAAGCAAGCTAAAAAATAAGCCTGGCAAACAAGATCAATCCAAATAAAGCACAGGACCAACCCTAGAGGACCACGAAAATGGCAGAAGAACATATTGCCCCCATTATCGTTAAAAAAATCAAGAAAGGCGGCGGCGGTCATCACGGGGGTGCCTGGAAAATCGCTTACGCCGACTTTGTGACGGCGATGATGGCGTTCTTTTTGCTGATGTGGCTGCTCGGCTCCACCTCTAAAGCACAACGTGAAGGCATTTCTGAATACTTTAAAACCCCGCTCAAAGTCGTGCTCATGGGCCCGGGCGTGGGTGCCAGTGATTCCGCCTTGAAAAATACCGGCGGCAAGGATGTGACACTCAAGCAAGGTCAGGTGAAGCCGGTCGATGGCGATCCTGGTCGTAACAAAACGATTAAGGAAGAAGAGTTAAAAGAAGTCCTCAAGAAGGCAGAAAAAGCCAAGCTGGAAGAAATCAAGGCCAAGATTGAACAGGCGATTGATGAAAATCCTGAGCTCAAGCAATTCAAATCCCAATTAAAACTGGACATGACAGCGGAAGGCCTGCGCGTACAAATTATCGACGAACAGAATCGCCCGATGTTTGAAAACGCGCGCGCAGATTTGCAACCTTACGCCAAGAAAATTTTGCGAGAGATTGGTAAAACACTCAATGGCGTGGATAACAAAATCAGCCTGTCTGGGCATACCGATGCGACGCCTTATGCCAGCGGTGATCAGGGCTACAGTAACTGGGAGCTCTCGGCCGACCGTGCAAATGCTTCAAGGCGAGAACTGATTGCCGGCGGCATGGATGAGACCAAGTTATTGCGTGTGGTTGGCATGGGCTCGGCCATCATGATGGACAAGGAAAATCCGTTCAATCCGATTAACCGCAGGATCAGTCTGATCGTGATGAACAAGGAAACCGAAGAGGATTTACTCAAGGATAACGAAAAAATTTCTGTCAGTGAAAAAGACCATTCGCAAGTCGATGCATTGCAGAAAACCGCCGCTACACCTGCGGAGTAAAAAAACAGGGAACGGTAAAAGCGCAAGAAATAAGTCATTTTTATGATGCTTATTTCTTGATTGAAAATCAGGGGAATCAGGCAAGATAGGACCACTATGAAAACATTGCCCATAGAAGAACTAAGAGAGTTACTGGCTGCAGTTTCGCACCATGGTGATTGGCATTTGCTCGAAATCGAAACCGATTTACAGCAAACCAGCTTTTTGCTCAATGAGGCGATTGAAAAGCTCAGTGCCAGCTTTATGAATGTGTATGCCCAGTTAATGGAGCAACAGTCTGCCCTCCAGTTATTGGTAGAGGCCGGCAAGTTGCAGCCTGAAGAAATGCAGCAGTTGCAGGTGTTTCAGGACAATATTGGTCAGGAAGTGAATAAAGTGGTGACTGGCATGCAGTTTCAGGACATGACCAATCAATTGCTGCAACGGACGATTAATCGGGTGAACGGCTTAAAAGTGCTGTTACATGAGTTATCCAGCCATCAGTTTCCGATGGCAGCGGATGACGAGCATGAGGAAATCAGAAGCTTCATTCAGCAATTGAACCAGAATTTTGATCAGGGTAGCCAGCATTTGACCGGCAATTTACGCAAGTCAGTGAACCAGCAGGACTTGGCAACCGGTGATATCGATTTATTTTAGTCACAGCGGCGTTTTACAAAATTAGTGAAAAAGGCGAATCAAACATGGCGAAAACAATTTTAACAGTAGACGACTCCGGATCATTGCGTCAAATGGTGGCTTTTAGCCTGAAAGCGGCTGGCTATGATGTGGTACAGGCGGTCGATGGTCAGGATGGCTTGAACAAAGCAAAAGAGAAAACCGTTGACCTGGTGTTGACGGATCAGAACATGCCCGTGATGGATGGGCTGACGCTGATCACCAACCTGCGTACATTGGCTTCTTACCAGAAGGTGCCTATTTTGATGCTGACCACTGAGTCATCAGACGAAATGAAGGCAAAAGGCAAAGCGGCTGGTGCAAATGGCTGGTTGGTCAAACCATTTGATCCAAAACGTCTGATTGAAGTTGTACAAAAAGTAATTGGTGCCTAAGGGCACAAGGTTAAGGGACTGGAGTAAACAATGACAGTGGATATGAGCCAGTTTTATGAGGTGTTCTTTGACGAGGCTGAAGAGTTATTGGCCGAAGCAGAGCGCCTGTTGCTTGATATTGACGTAGAGTCACCTGATATCGAGCAGTTAAACGCGATTTTCCGTGCTGCGCACTCAATCAAAGGGGGCGCGGCAACGTTTGGCTTTATGGACATGGCAGAGATTACCCATGTTCTGGAAAACCTGCTTGATAAGATTCGCAAGCAGGAAATGGCATTGACCACAGAGCATGTGGACGCCTTTTTGGCCGCCAAAGACGTGATCAAGATGCAACTGGATGGGCATAGACATGGTTCAGCAGTAGATGCTGAGCAAGTCGGCGATGTCTCCATGATGCTGAAGTCCTTGTCTGAAGGCAAAAGCGCCATTCCCGAAGACCCTGTCATTGCAGCTGCGACACCAGAGCCGGAAGTGTTGGTCGTCGGTGCTGAAAAGCCAGCCTTGTCTGTCAGTGAAGATGAAAAAGCCAAGGGCATCACCTTATATGACGTCGGCTTGCCGGTAGTTACCGAGCGCGACTTGGCAAACTTGAAAGACGAGTTAGCCTTGTTAGGTGAGGTGGCCGTGTATCAGCGTGCGCCAGGCTCACATGCACTGCTGGTTAAAACTGATTCGAGCGCAGATGACATTGTTTCGATTTGCTCCTTTATTGTAGACCCTGACGCACTGGTGATTCAGGTAGCGAGCGAGGCCGCCAAAGCGCCAGAAGCCGCCGCCGCACTAGAGCCTGCGCCTGCAGCTGCCGTCGCGGTTGCCGCACCCGTTGAGGAAGATCTGGGCTACGGCTTCTTCGATGATGATCCGATTATCAAGCCTGAAGCAACAGCGGAGGCCGCCCCGGTTCAGCCGGTCGCTGCAGAAGTGACTGGTAATGGCAAAGTTCAGGTGGCTGAAGAAATGGGCTATGGCCTGTTTGGCACTAATAATGAGGAGCGTCAGGAGGATGGTTACGGCTTCTTTGCCCCATTCAAGCCACACCCAGATGCCCCCAAAGCACAATTGATCGGTGACGATACTGCCGTCGCAGCGCAAGCTGCGGCAACATCGGCGCCTGCACAAGTGGCTGAAGCGGCGCCTAAAGAAGTGAAAGAGGACCGCAGGTCGCAACAACGCCGTGAGTCCGATAAACCGGCGGCAGCGCAAAATGCAGAAAGCAGCTCCATCCGTGTCGGGATTGAAAAAGTTGACCAGTTAATTAACCTGGTTGGCGAGCTGGTGATTACCCAGGCCATGATTGAACAGCGTGTCAATGCACTGGATCCTGTAGATAACGAAGCACTGATTAATAGTGTCAGCCAACTGACCCGTAACACGCGTGACCTGCAAGAGTCCGTGATGTCTATCCGCATGATGCCGATGGACTTTGTATTCTCACGCTTCCCTCGTATGGTGCGTGACCTAGCAGGCAAGTTGGGCAAAAAAGTGGACTTTGTCACTAGCGGTGCCACGACAGAGCTCGACAAGAGCCTGATTGAGCGGATTGTGGATCCACTGACCCATTTGGTGCGTAACAGTGTAGACCATGGTATTGAAAAACCGGAAGTGCGTAAACAGCTAGGCAAAGCCGAGAATGGCACGTTGACCCTGTCTGCGGCACACAAAGGCGGCAGCATCGTGATTGAAGTCACCGATGATGGTGGCGGCCTCAACCGCGACAAGATTCTGGCTAAAGCCATGTCTAACGGCTTGCCAGTCAGTGAAAGCATGTCTGACGCCGACGTTTATAGTTTGATTTTTGCCCCGGGCTTTTCTACCGCTGAGGTGGTGACCGATGTGTCTGGCCGCGGGGTTGGCATGGATGTGGTGAAACGGAATATCACCGCCATGGGCGGCAATATTGAAATCCGCTCAGCGCTGGGCTATGGCACGACCATCTCGATTTCCTTGCCACTGACGCTGGCCATCCTCGATGGCATGTCGGTGTCGCTGGACAAGAGTGTGTATGTGGTGCCACTGAACCTGATTGTTGAAACCTTGCAACCGCGTGCAGAAGACCTGAAAACGGTCACAGGCGAGGGACTGATGGTGCATGTCCGTGGAGAGTATCTGCCGATTATCGCCTTGCATGCCTTGTTTAACCATCCTACCCAGATCACCAATCCGACTGATGGTGTCTTGCTGATTCTGGAAGCCGATGGCAAGAAATCTGCCCTGTTTGTAGACCGTCTGGTTGGTCAGCAGCAAGTGGTGATCAAGAGCCTGGAAACCAACTTCAAGCGGATTCCCGGTGTTTCTGGCGCCACCATTATGGGCGATGGCTCGGTGGCATTGATTCTGGATGTGCCAGCCATTATCCAGATGGGTCAGACAACCAATTATGTAACTGGTGGATTGGCATTTTCCAACCAGAACTATTCGACTTCACAAACACATATCAATGCATAAGGAGTATATGCAATGAGCACAACAACAGAGTTAGCAAATACATCGGCCAATAACACTGGCGGCAGCCTGAAAACGGCAGCCGGCGAGTACCTGACCTTTGTGCTTGGCAGCGAGCAATATGGGATTGAAATCCTCAAGGTGCAAGAAATCCGTGGCTACGATGCCGTGACGCAAATTGCCAATCTGCCATCGTTTATCAAAGGTGTGATCAATTTGCGCGGCAAAATTGTGCCGATTGTCGATTTACGTATCAAGTTCAATCTGGGCAAAGTGGAGTATGACGAGTTTACTGTCGTCATCATTCTGAATCTGAATGGTCGCATTGTTGGCATCGTGGTCGATGGTGTGTCTGATGTCCGCGAATTGCGCGATGAGCATTTGCGCGAGGTCCCCACACTGGTCACCCGTATCGACACCAAATACATTGTGGGCCTGGCCACCATTGAGCAGGAAATGCTGATCCTGGTGGATATTGAGAAACTCATGACCAGTGACGAAATGCAACTGATGGATGCCGCCGTCCATTAAATAGAGAGAATGCAATTAAAGCATTGACACAATAATTATTATAAAAATTGCAACTCGTTTCATAGAGATCTTTTGCAAGGGGTAACAACCATGTTTTCTACAATCATCAACAAATTGGCAGCAAACACAAGGGGCTATCAGAATGTGTTGAATCAGGTGGCTGAATTTAGTGCCCTGAAGTCGGAAATCAACAAGGCGCGTGCTGTTGTTGAACTCACTGACAAGGGTGAAATCAGCCATGTGAACGAGAATCTGTGCCACTCTTTAAAATACGCAGCCAATGAGCTGGTCGGCAAACATCATCGCGTCTTGTTGGCTGGTGTTGATACAGAAAAACCAGAATATGAACAATTCTGGAATGCCTTAGGCAGTGGCAAGTCGCAAGTGGGTAGCTTTAAACTGATCAACAAAGAGGGCAAGGATGTCTGGTTTCAAGGGTATTACGCCCCAGTGATGCAAGGCAACCAGCTGCGCAAAGTAGTTGCGTACCTGACAGACATTACAGCAGACAAGCTGCGCAACATCATCCTGCAAGAGGAAGAGCACGCACTCAACCAGTGTTTTGGTGTCATGGAGTGTGACTTGCAAGGGCATATTCTCGAATGTAATGATGTTTTTCTGACCCCGCTTGAGTTTCGCCGTGAAGAGGTGATCGGCAAGCATGTGTCCATGTTGCTCAAGGCTTCTACCGCGCAAAGTGATCAGTACAAGCAAATGTGGGAAAAATTGAACAAGGGGCAGAATGCAAAACTGGAAATCTGCCGTGTGGCAAAGTCTGGCAAAGAGTACTGGTTTAGTTCCAGCTATGTGCCTATCCCAGATGCGAGCGGTCAATTAGCCAAGGTCAAAGTCTATTCGTACTGTATTACTGAAGAAAAGCAGCGAGAAATTGACTTTCAGGGTAAGGTGGCTGCGATTAACAAGGTGCAGGGAGTCATTGAATTTGACCTCCAAGGCAATATTTTGCATGCCAATGACAACTTCCTAAAACTTACAGAGTACTCACTGGCTGAGGTGGTTGGTAAGAACCATAGCATTTTTGTTAGTGAGCGTTACAAGAATAGCCCTGAGTATAAAGTTTTCTGGGAAAAGTTAAGCAGCGGTCAGTACGATGAAGGGGTTTATCATCGCTATACTAAAAATGGTAAGGATATATGGGTGCAGGCATCTTATAACCCCATTTTAGGGTTAGATGGTAAGCCGATGAAAGTAGTTAAATATGCTACTGACATCACCAAAGCAGTGCTGGCAGACAAACAGCAAAGAGAAAAGTCCAGAGAAGCTTCGATGATCAAGCAAGCTTTGGAGTCTTCCTCTAACAACCTGATGGTTGCGGGTAACGATGGTGTCATTACCTATATGAATCCAACAACCTTGAGCTTAATGCGCGAGGCTGCTGATACGTTCAGAGCCATCTTTCCTGCTTTTGATCCAGACAAGCTGATCGGGCAGAACTTTGATCTGTTCCACAAAAGTCCTGCGCATCAACGCAATTTACTGGCAAGCCTGAAGGGCCAGCATATTGCTGAATTACCGATTGGCCAGATGTTTTTCAGACTGACTGCAAATCCTCTCATTGATGAGCAAGGCGAACGTATTGGGAGCGTGGTGGAATGGGTCAATTTGACCGAAGAAAAACGTCTTGAAAACGAAATGAAATCTGTGGTTGAAAATGCCGTGGATGGTGATTTGTCGACCAGACTGGATGCGAATCGTGCAAAAGGTTCTGCCGTCAAAACGATGGAAGCCATTAACCAGCTTCTGGACACGTTTAGCGATATTTTGTTGCGTGTGCGTGAAGCGGGCGAAACGATTAATACGGCAGCCCATGAAATTTCCAGCGGCAATAATGATTTGTCCAGCCGCACTGAACAGCAAGCTTCTAACCTTGAAGAGACAGCTTCCAGCATGGAAGAACTGGCATCAACCGTTAGACAGAACGCCGAAAATGCCCGCCAGGCCAACCAAATGGCTGAAGCAGCTTCACAAGTGGCGCTTCGTGGTGGCGATGTCGTTGGCAATGTAGTGACTACCATGAGCGCGATCAACGAAAGTGCGCGCAAAATTGAGGACATTATTTCTGTCATTGATGGCATTGCCTTCCAGACCAACATTTTGGCATTGAACGCCGCAGTTGAGGCTGCCCGTGCAGGTGAGCAGGGTAGAGGCTTTGCCGTGGTCGCTGGTGAGGTGCGTAACCTGGCTCAACGCTCTGCCAGTGCTGCCAAAGAGATCAAGGAACTGATTACTGACTCTGTCAGCAAAACCACTGAAGGCACCAAACTGGTGGAAAGTGCTGGTGTAACCATGCATGAGGTGGTCACTTCCGTACAACGTGTGACCGACATCATGAGTGAAATCACCGCGGCGTCTGCAGAGCAAAGCTCAGGCATTAACCAGGTGAATGACGCGGTCAATCACATGGATGAAGTCACACAGCAGAATGCTGCCTTGGTTGAAGAAGCCGCTGCGGCAGCAGAATCGCTGGTAGAGCAGGCTGCGACGCTGATGGATACCGTGAATCGATTTAAATTACGTGGCGTGAGCCAGAGCAGTGCTGTCAGCCGCCCGACGATGACAAGCAAAGTGGCGGCCGCACCTGCGGTAAGCAAAGCCAAACCGACGGTAGCTGCGGTCAATCATGCGCCAGTCAAAGCCGCAAAAACCGGCACGGATGACCAGGAGTGGGAAGAGTTTTAATGTGAGCGCTCAATACAAGGAGGTGCAACATGATCAGATGTCCTGCAATGATAGAAAAAATAATTGAAGGCCTGAAATTGTGGGCCTCCTTATTGAGCGGTTATCCTCTGTGGTAAAAAGTTGTGATTTCAAAGTCCTGTTGCAGGGCTTTGCCATTTTGAAGGTGAAGGTAGAAATACAATGAGAACCTGGCTAGGCATACTCAAGCAATGGATGACTGGATCTCATCATTCTCAACTCAGTGATTTGGATCTAGAACGCTTGAACAGGATGGAGGCCCTCCATCGCGTCGTGGCGATGATCGAGTACGATTTAGATGGGAACGTGCTTGATGCCAATCAAACATTTTTAGACTTAACCGGTTATAGGCGTGACGAAGTGCTCGGTCAGCATCATCGCATGTTCCTGCCATTGGGAAACCTTGATGCGCCAGAGCATAAGCAGTTTTGGCAAAAGCTTTGCAATGGAGAGGCTCAGACGGGCCAATTTAAACGCTTAAGCAAAGGAAACCGTGAAGATTGGATTGAAGGCAGCTTTATCCCGTTAAAAAACCAAGACGGGCAAGTGGTTAAAATCGTCAACTACTTTAGTCTCATCACCGCGCTTAAGGCACGTGAGCTTGAGAGCCAGGGCCAAATTGATGCCTTAAACCGGGTGCTTGGAGTCATTGAATTTTCGCTGGATGGCACGATTCTGGCATTGAATCAGAACTTTGCGCGGGTGACCGGTTACGATGCTGCTGAAGTGGTTGGTAAACATCATCGCATTTTCATGCCACACTCAGAAGCCAGCTCCTCGGACTACATCAGATTTTGGCAAGATCTTGCCAGAGGTGAGTTTAAATCGGGGATCTACAAACGCATTGCGAAAAATGGACAAGAGGTCTGGTTACAGGCGACCTATAATCCTATTTTAGACAGTGACGGCAAGCCGTTGAAGATCATTAAATTTGCTACTGATATCACACAGCAAAAGGCGCGAGACTTAGACTTGGCCAGCCAGTTGTCCGCCATTCGGCAAATCATGGCTGTGATTGAGTTTGACCTGCAAGGCAATATTCTGGATGCCAATGATAACTTCTTAAATACTGTTGGTTATCAGAAAAGCGCTGTTGTGGGCAAGCATCATAAAATGTTTGTTCCAAGCGACGTTCAACAATCCGCTGAGTATGCGCAATTTTGGCAAAAGCTGGCTCAAGGAAACACACAAGCGGGTGTTTATCAACGTGTCGCGGCGAATGGCAACCCACTATGGTTGCAAGCCAGCTACAATCCGATTTTAGACTTGAATGGCAAGCCCTACAAAATTGTCAAGTATGCGATTGATGTGACTGAGCAGCGCCTGCGTGATATCGATAACCAAGGGCAAATGACCGCTATCCAACGCTCATTAGGAACGATAGAGTTTTCGCTGGATGGTCATATTACTAAAGTGAACGCAAATTTCATGCAAGTCGTGGGTTATCAAGCGGCGGAACTGATTGGCAAACATCACAGTATGTTTATGCCACTGGAAGAGCGTCATTCAATGGAGTATAAAAACTTTTGGCATCGCCTTGGTCGCGGCGAATTCATGCAGGGTGTGTTTAAGCGGATAGATAAACACGGCCAGGAAATTTGGCTCCAAGCGAGTTATAACCCTGTGCTGGATGAGCATGGCAAACCCATCAAGGTAGTGAAGTTTGCAACAGATATTACTCAGCAGAAACGTGCTGAAACAGGCTTGATGGAGGCCGTGCTATCTACTGAGCAATTACTGGAAGCGGCACAGCACGGAGACATGACCGCACGCATAGACTTGCATGGTAAAACGGATCAGATACTTAGTTTGTCCAACGGTATCAATCGCTTAATGGACCGTGTGTCTGAAATTCTGTTGCAAGTCAAAGAGGCCACCACCACGATCAATAGTGCAGCCAATGAAATTTCAACGGGCAATATTGATTTATCTACGCGCACAGAAAGACAAGCGTACAGCTTGCAGGAAACCTCCTCCAGTATGAGCCAACTGGCTGCAACGGTGAAGCAAAATGCTGAGAATGCATTGCAGGCCAACCGAATGGCAGAGGCGGCTTCCAAAGTGGCTGAGCGTGGTGGGGAAGTAGTGAATCAGGTCGTGGATACCATGACTGCGATCAGTCAAAGCGCGCGTAAGATTGAAGATATCATTTCAGTGATTGATGGGATTGCCTTCCAAACAAATATTCTGGCATTGAATGCGGCGGTTGAGGCTGCGCGTGCTGGCGAACAAGGTAAAGGGTTTGCTGTTGTGGCTGGAGAAGTGCGTAATCTGGCACAACGCTCTGCAAGTGCTGCCAGAGAAATCAAGGATCTGATTGCTGACTCTGTCAATAAAACCACGGAAGGTACACAACTGGTCGAAGGTGCCGGACAAACCATGGTGGAGATTGTGCAGTCAGTCAAGCGCGTCAGCGATATTATCAGTGAAATTTCTGAAGCCTCGATTGAACAGACCTCAGGAATTGATAGTGTCAACCAAGCCATCACCAGCATGGACGATGTGACGCAGCAAAATGCAGCGTTAGTTGAAGAGGCGGCTGCCGCAGCCGAGTCTTTAGTTGAACAAGCCAGCCAATTGTCTGATCTGGTGGCTGATTTCAATCTGAATGAAGAAACTCAAAACAAAGCCACACGACCTCTATCCCGAACAGGTACTTACAATTGATCCATTGAGTAGATGAAGAGTTGTTAGGACCTAGCAAACTCTGATCGAAGCCGACTGCAAAGTCGGCTTTTTCTTTTTTCAAATCTGCTATTTAACACGCGATCACATGCTTTTTCGGTATCTATGTTGCAGTCGTAATCTAATAAACTCACTGGCAGAAGTAAAAATTGTAATTTCGTCCTAGTGAAAATACAAAATACCGAAAGAGATCAGATTATGAAAATCAACTTGCCCGTGACACAAAAAGAGATCGAACTCAAAGAGGATGCCTCTATTGTGTCCAAGACGGATTTAAAAGGGGCCATCACCTATATCAATCGTGAGTTTATTGAAATCAGCGGCTTCAGTGAGGCGGAGCTGATAGGTAAAAATCACAATATTATCCGTCACCCGGACATGCCAGCAGCGGCGTTTGAGGACTTGTGGCGGACGGTGAAAGCAGGCAAGCCCTGGAACGGTATGGTGAAAAATCGCTGTAAAAATGGTGACCACTACTGGGTAGAAGCGAATGTGGCCCCCATCCGTGAAGGTGCTAAGGTGATAGGGTATATGTCTGTTCGCAACAAAGTGAGCCGCGTACAGATTGAGCAGGCTGAAAAACTGTATCAACAGATGCGTGACGGCAACCTCCCGCAACCTGGCTGGGGTGAAAAACTGGCAGCAAAAGTACATGACCTGCCGATTTTCTACAAGCTGTCAGCAGCTATGCTGACCCCGGTGGCTGTTGTTTCTTCAGTGGGCTTTTATCGTCATGATCCTGGCGCATGGGTAGGCATGGGGATGGGGGTCGCGGCTGCATTGGTGGCTGGCGGCATTTTCTCGCTAAAACTGAAAAAGTCGATGGCTGTGATGGCACATGCGATCGAAGGCTTGGCTGGTGGCGAGTTGAATCTCAAGATTGATACACGCGGCAACGACGAATTTGGCAGTTTGATGAAGACCCTGAAGTCCATGCAAATCAAGGTGGGCTTTGATGTCAATGATTCTAGGAAAATGGCTGAAGAGGCAGGCCGACTGCAAACAGCGCTAGATCAAAGTTCTACCGCTTTTAGTTACAGTGACAGCATGCACCGGTTGCAATATATGAACAGTGCAGCACGGAGTCTCTGGCAAATATTATTGAGTGAAATTGGCAAAGAGCATCCGGGTTTAACACTAGACAACATGTTTGGCCATGATATTTCTAGCTATTTACCAGAGTCATGCCGACCTTTATTTGCACATAGCTCAAAAGTGCCCAAAGTGATTGAGATAGATGCATATGGCAGAAAAATTCAGGTAACCATTGTCGCCGTCTACACATCCAAAGGTGAGTACCTAGGGAGAATGACACAATGGGATGACAAAACAGCGGAGGATATTGGTCAGCAGGAAGTCTTTCGTCTGGTGCGCGAAGCTGCCGAAGGTAACCTCAGCAAACGTGTTGATTTGGCAAAGTTGCCAGAGGGTTTTGTGTCAGAAATCGGCAAAGGCATCAACCAGATTCTGGATGCATTGATTACACCTATTAATGTGGCGGCCAAATATGTTGAAGACATTTCCAAAGGTCATATCCCGGCAAAAATCACGGATACTTATCAGGGGGACTTTAATACCTTAAAAAATAACCTGAACCAGTGTATCGACGCATTGAATACCCTGATCGCTGAAATGAACCACATGAGTGCCGAGCACGATGCTGGCGACATTGATGTTCAGATCGATGTCACCAAATTTGATGGCGCTTATCGCACTATGGCCGGTGGCATCAACCAAATGGTGGGTGGCCATATTATTGTCAAGAAAAAAGCCATGGCCTGCATGAAAGGGCTGGGCGAGGGTAACTTTGACGCCCCGCTGGAAAGATTTCCTGGTAAAAAAGCCTTTATCAATGACACCATAGAGCAGGTGCGTGCCAATTTGAAAGCCTTAAATACAGACACTAGCATGTTAGCCGAGGCCGCCAGAGATGGTCGCATCAGTGTCCGTGCGGATGCGGCGCGGCACCCTGGCGATTACCGTAATATTATCGATGGTATCAACAATACGCTGGATCTGATTGTTGGGCCGATTAGCGCAGTGACTGAGGCAGTGGAAACCATCACTACCGCAGCCAATGAAATCTCCAGCGGTAACTCTGATCTGTCTGCCCGTACCGAGCAGCAAGCCTCCAGCCTCGAAGAAACGGCCGCTAGTATGGAGGAACTTGCTTCTACGGTTAAACAAAATGCCGAGAATGCCAAACAGGCCAATCAGATGGCGCTGTCAGCTTCTAGTGTTGCAGCGAAGGGGGGCGAAGTGGTAGATGAAGTCGTCGCAACCATGAGCGCGATTAATGAAAGTGCTAAGAAAATTGAGGACATCATCTCGGTTATTGATGGCATTGCTTTCCAGACCAACATTCTGGCGTTAAATGCGGCGGTTGAGGCCGCCCGCGCAGGTGAGCAGGGCAGAGGGTTTGCCGTGGTGGCCGGTGAGGTGCGCAGTTTGGCGCAACGCTCCTCGACAGCGGCTCGAGAAATCAAGGAGCTGATTACGGATTCTGTCAATAAAACGGCGGAAGGTACCCGTCAAGTAGAGCATGCAGGGACCACCATGCAGGAGGTCGTCAGTTCTGTACAGCGGGTCGCCGATATTATCAGTGAAATTTCCGCAGCTTCTATTGAGCAGACCACTGGGATTGATCAGGTTAACGAAGCGGTGACCAGTATGGATGAAACCACACAGCAAAACGCAGCGCTTGTAGAACAAGCGGCGGCGGCGGCTGAATCCTTGGTGGATCAAGCCAATCATTTGGCTCAAGCGATCAGTCATTTTAAAGTGGACAGTGGCCGTTCTACAGCGGGGCATCAAGCCATGCGCAGAACCGGTACGCATGGCTAAAAATAAAGTTGTAATTGTTTTGTAACAACACTAAAGAAATCATAAGGTCTGTCGTTATTAACAATAAGTGGTAGTGAAAAGCCACCTAAACCATGGTTAATAATTTGATGGAGACTTTATGAAAAAACATTTGAAAACAACGTTAAGTATTATTGCATTATCAACATTGGCAACACCGCTGTTTGCGGCTGAAGTGTGCAAAGTATCTATGATGGGCCGTGTCTGTTTTGAAGAGGGCAGCCCAGAGTTGACTGCAGCGCATATGAAAGGTGACGCAGTGGCTGAATCTTCAGCAGCGAAGAAAAAGGTAGATGTTGCTGAAGCTGAAAAAACCAAGAAGTAATGCATTTCTTGCTTTGAAAATCCCCCTCTGCAAAGGGGGATTTTTTATGCGTATCGCCAAGCTGTAGCCCCGGCAAAATACATGAAAACTTGAGTAGGAAAAGACCTGTAAAAAGCTTGTTTATTAGCGCATGAAATATGTTTGGAGTATTACAAAATAAACGAGAGTCTGATAAAGGCGAATAAAAATCTGGATTTGGAGTTTTAATTATGACCATTGCGAAGAGAATGTATATTCTGATTGCAGTTGCAGCGCTGGGGCTATTTACGCTAGCGACGCTCAGCTACTTTCAGACTGATCGTGTATTTAAATACACCAACGTTGCCAATGAAAATGCGGCACCCAGCATCGAGGCATTGGATGACACGCTCGCTGAGTTTGAGCTATTAAATAGCTTGATCTGGCAGCATATGCTGAATACAGACAATGTCAAAATGCAGCAGATTGAAAAGCAGGTTGCTGAGGTGCATGGTGATCTGATGGCTGCACTTAAAAAATACGACAGTCTGATCAGCGATGATAAAGACAAGCAGTTACTGCAAAAAGACTATGAGGCGATCAAGTCTTATGATGAGCTAGGTAGCAGCGCGCTGACGCTTTCGCTCTCTAACAAGAAAACAGAGGCCCGGGATGTGTTGCTGGCTAATCAGGCGGTGATTGAGCATGTTCAGAAAGCGATTCGTGAACATCGGGCCTACAATAATCAGATTGCTAAACAAGGCGCTGCTGCAGCGGTGAAGGTTAAGCAAAATGCATTGTTGATGCTGATTGCGATTGCCGGCCTCTCCTTGGCTGTCGTGGTTTCGATTGGTTTCTATATCAAGCGCAGCCTGTTTAAGCAATTGGGTATGGAGCCTGCCGATTTAACTGTCATTGCACGCAACTTTGTAGAGGGCAATCTGACCCAGAAGATTGTGTTGCCTGAAGATGACAAAACCAGCGTTGCTTATTCTATCCGTGTACTGCAACGTACCCTGGATGGCCTGGTACAGTCATTGAACTATGTCAGCCAGCAGCATGATGAAGGCGATATTGATTGCACTGTTGATCAAAACCGCTTTAAAGGCGGCTACGCAGAAATGGCTGCCGGGATCAATAAAATGGTGGCTGGGCATATTGCCATGAACCGCAGTGCGATTGAAGTGGTGAAAGCGTTTGGCGATGGTAATCTGGATATGCCGCTGGAGCAATTCCCTGGCAAGAAAGCCTTTGTGAACGAAGCCATTGAGCAAGTGCGTACCAATATCAAGCGTCTGGTCAATGATACTGACGAGCTGGTGCATGCTGCCGTAGAAGGGCGTTTATCCACCCGTGCGGATGCGAGCAAGCACCAAGGTGACTTCCGCAAGATTGTCCAGGGCGTGAACGAGACGCTGGATGCGGTGATCGATCCTCTCAACGTGGCGGCCCAATATGTGTCCGATATCTCCAAGGGCAATATCCCGGCCAAGATTACCGACCACTACAATGGTGACTTCAACACGATTAAAGACAACCTCAACCAGTGTATAGACGCCGTCAATGCGCTGATTAGCGATGCCGACATGCTGTCACAAGCCGCGGTCGATGGCAGACTCACCACCCGTGCCGATGCCAGCAAACACAATGGCGACTTCCGCACGATCGTCGAAGGCGTCAACAACACCCTAGATTCCGTGATTGGACCATTGAATGTGGCTGCGAACTACGTAGACCGCATCTCCAAAGGTGATATCCCTGAGCGGATTACCGACCATTACAATGGCGACTTTAACGAGCTCAAGAACAACCTCAACACCTGTATTGAAGCGGTCAACCTGCTCGTCAGCGACGCCAATCAACTGGCCGAAGCCGCAAAAGAAGGACGCATCACCGTGCGTGCTGATGTCGACAAACACAATGGCGACTTCCGTAAGATCATTGCTGGTGTGAACAACACGCTGGACATGATTGTAGAGCCGATCATTGCGGTGACTGAAGCAGTAGAAACCATCACCACGGCCGCCAATGAAATCTCCAGCGGTAACTCAGACCTGTCTGCCCGTACCGAGCAGCAAGCCTCCAGCCTGGAAGAAACTGCCGCCAGCATGGAACAACTGGCTTCGACCGTGAAACAGAACGCTGATAACGCCAAACAGGCCAACCAGCTGGCGCTGACCGCCTCAGGCGTTGCCGTCAAAGGTGGCCAGGTTGTTAACGAAGTGGTTGCCACCATGAGTGCGATCAACGAAAGTGCCAAGAAGATCGAAGACATTATTTCGGTGATTGACGGTATTGCCTTCCAGACCAATATCCTGGCCTTGAACGCAGCGGTAGAAGCAGCGCGTGCAGGTGAGCAGGGCAGAGGCTTTGCGGTGGTCGCGGGTGAAGTACGTAATCTGGCGCAACGCTCAGCCAGTGCGGCAAAAGAGATCAAGGAATTGATCACCGACTCTGTGAACAAGACCACCGAAGGCACCAAGCTGGTTGAGAATGCTGGTAACACCATGGAAGAAGTGGTTTCCTCAGTCCAGCGTGTGGCCGATATCATCAGTGAGATTTCAGCCGCATCTACCGAGCAGACTACAGGCATTGACCAGGTGAACCAGGCAGTGACCAGCATGGATGAAACCACCCAGCAGAACGCTGCCTTGGTTGAAGAGGCTGCTGCTGCGGCAGAGTCCCTGGTCGATCAGGCCAACCAGCTGGCTGATGTGATTAGCCAGTTCAAGCTGGAAGGTAAAGTCAACGCAGGCTTCACTGCAACGCTCAAATCCTCTTCTGGTAGTGGCGGATATTCAGCGCCAAGACCAAGTGCAGATTCGCGTTCGGGCCGAGCAGTGCCAGCCCCTTCAGGCTATGTCGATAAACCGCAGTTTTCAAAATCTCCACCGAGCGCGCCAAGGCCGCCCGCAAAGACAGGCACTGACGATTCGGATTGGGAAGAATTCTAGTCATTCGTCTAAATAAAAAACCGGCTGCTAAACAGCCGGTTTTTTTATGTGATTCGCTGGATCACATTTGTCTTTTATGGAGATGCATTCAAAGACATTAAAAGGATAGGTTTTAAGCCTTTCTTTAATGGATGCTTGATGGATGACTACTTGCAAGATAGCAAAGTATTAAGGAAAAAAGTGTTTGTGTTGGCAAGACACGTCAGAAGACAGTCATGTCTTTGACTTTTGTAATCTTAAACAAGCATTTGGCATAGGCGTAAGCAAATACTGAGGATGAATAAATGTTCGGAAACATGAGAGTAAAGAAAAGCCTGATGGTCGGGTTTGGTAGCATGATTCTGCTTATGGCAGGATTAACTGTTATTGGGATTGACCGTGTGCGTGAAATCGACAATACGCTAACCGAAATCAATGATGTGAACAGCGTTAAGCAGCGCTATGCCATTAACTTTCGCGGCAGCGTGCATGACCGGGCGATTAGTTTACGTGATGTGACCCTAGAGGCATCCAGTGCTGAAGTGGACAAGTCCATCAGTGATATCCGCCGATTGGCTGTTGCTTATGAAGAGAGTGCGGCCAAGCTGGATGCTATTTTTAAAGAGGATGCGGCTGTTACGGCAGATGAAAAGAAAATTCTCACGCACATCAAGTCTATCGAAGCCAAAACATTACCGGTGATTGAGCGTGTGATTGCATTACGCCATGCAGGTGATGAGGAGCAAGCGAAAAGTCTGTTAATGAGTGAAGCCAAGCCCTTGTTTGTAGAGTGGCTCAAAACCATTAACCAGTTTATTGATTATCAGGAGGCATTAAACAAAACGGCTTCAGCGCAAGCCAAGTCTGTCGCTTCCGGGTTTTCCATACTGATGCAAATTGCACTGGGGATTGCCATTCTTATCGCTGGATGGATGGCTATTTCAATCTCTAAATCCCTGCTTAACCGGTTAGGTGCAGATCCGTTGGAACTCACTGAGTTTGCCAAAAAAATTGGCGAAGGAGATTCTGATTTTGCCGTACCGCTGGCTGAACATGACCAAGGCAGTGTTGCCTACCAGCTACAACGCATGCGGCAACATGTGCTAAAAGTCATCAGCGAAATGAAGGATGTCGCGCATGCGCAAGCCAATGGTGAGATTGATCGCCGTATCCACAGTGCACAACACCAAGGAATGTTTAAAGACATGGCCGAAGGTGTCAATCAAATGCTGGATGACCAACATGCGTCGACCCGCAAGGTGATGGCTGTGATCAACGGCTTTGGCAATGGCGACTTTGGCATTCCGCTTGAGACATTCAAAGGGAAAAAAGCCGAGATCAACCGCGATATTGAGCAAGTCAGAGCCAATTTGACCAATATCATTTCCGATTTAAACCAGATGTCTGCTGCCCATCGTCAGGGCAATATCAGCTATTTTATTGACCCTGCCAAATATAATGGCCACTTCAGCGCCTTGGCTGAAGGGGTGAACGGCATGGTGCAGGAATATATCGAAGAAAATAAAACGGTGACTGATTGTATTTTGCAGTTTGGTGAAGGTAATTTCTCCGCCACCATCAAGGAGTTCCCTGGAGAAAAAGCGTTTATCAACAAGAGCGTCAAGAAGATTGGCGGCAACCTCAAAGGCTTGATTGATTCGGTTAACTGGGTCAGTAATGCGCATGAGCAAGGTGAAATTGATGCCATGCTACGTGATGACATGTTTAAAGGCGATTTCAGTACGCTGGCCAAGTCTGTCAACAATATGGTGACTGGCTTGTTGGAAATGAACCAGCAATCCATGCAGGTCGTGAAGGGCTTTGGCGAAGGCAACTTCGACATTCCACTTCAGCGCTGGCCAGGTAAAAAAGGCGAGATCAACGACACGGTTGAGCAAGTTCGCGCTAACCTGAAAGGGTTGATCGGGGACATCAACGGCTTAACAGAAGCTGCAGGCGAAGGCCGCATTTCAGTGCGGGCTGACGCTTCCCAGCATAAAGGCGATTTCCGCAAAATTGTTGAAGGCGTTAACCACACCCTGGACATGATTGTAGAGCCGATCATTGCGGTTACTGAAGCCGTCGAAACCATCACCACTGCAGCCAATGAAATTTCCAGCGGTAACGCTGATCTTTCCGCCCGTACCGAGCAACAGGCTTCCAGCCTGGAGCAAACGGCGGCAAGCATGGAGGAGTTGGCATCCACGGTTAAACAGAATGCCGACAACGCCAAACAAGCCAACCAGCTGGCACTGACAGCGTCTGGTGTCGCGGTTAAAGGTGGCCAGGTGGTGAATGAAGTGGTTGCCACCATGAGTGCGATTAACGAAAGTGCCAAGAAGATCGAGGACATCATCTCGGTGATTGACGGCATTGCCTTCCAGACCAATATCCTGGCCTTGAACGCTGCAGTTGAAGCGGCGCGTGCAGGGGAACAGGGCCGTGGTTTTGCGGTTGTAGCGGGTGAAGTACGTAATCTGGCCCAGCGTTCAGCCAGTGCTGCGAAAGAGATTAAAGAGCTGATTGCAGACTCTGTAAATAAAACCACTGAAGGCACCAAGCTGGTCGAAAATGCCGGTAGCACCATGGACGAGGTGGTCTCCTCTGTGCAACGCGTGGCTGACATTATCAGTGAAATCTCTGCTGCCTCTATTGAGCAAACCACCGGCATTGATCAGGTAAACCAGGCAGTGACCAGCATGGATGAAACCACGCAACAGAATGCAGCCTTGGTTGAAGAAGCGGCCGCTGCGGCTGAATCCCTGGTTGATCAGGCCAATCAGCTGGCGGATGTGGTCAGCCAGTTCAAGCTGGAGAGGGGCGCGGGATCAGGCTTTACCGCCTCACCTAACTCTCAAGCCAAGGGAAGTGTTTCTTCAACACCGCGAACCATGCCCCAGCATGGCTCGGGACGACCGGTTCCAGCCCCCTCCGGCTATGTGGATAAACCCCAGCGTGCTCAAGCGACGGCGAGTCCCACCAGGGTCACTGCCAAAACCGGCACGGATAATTCGGATTGGGAAGAGTTTTGACCTAAGTCATCTTCAGAAACGGCTGCTTCGGCAGCCGTTTTTTTGTGTCTGCACATTATTGGACAGGGTTTGAAAAACCTCATGCCTGAATGACTTTAAACAGAACCATAAAAATACGTTTTACATTCAATTTGGATCTTTATCTTTAGCGGGATAATGATTACATAAACAGTGAATAAAAAATCTTATAAACGGATTTTATTATTCATATAAAAATTGGCTTTACGGTCATCGATTGACTTCAAGCTAGAAATAACTCGGAAGAGCAGTGTGTCAGCAATGCACGCCCCCTATTTATTTTTATGCAAAGGAAGTCAATATGCAGTTGTCTCAGCGCTTTCAATCTATTCAGGGCAAAATCGTCCTGATGGCAGGGCTGTCCATTCTGGTCAGCGGCAGCATTCTCGTCGGATCCTCTTATCTCTCAGCTAAAAACAATCAGCAACTGGTGTCTGAAAACGTATCGTTGTTAGTCAACGAAGGCACCAAAAACAGCTTGAAGAATCTGGCTGGCTCTGAAGCAGGAAAAATCCAGGCCAAGTTTGATGTCGCACTGGATGCGGCACGCACGATGGCAAATACTTTTGTGTTGAGTAAAGAGGGTTCCGTGGCACTGGGGCGTGACCAGATTAATGCCATCTTGCTCAATGTGCTGAAACAAAACCCAGAGTTCAATGGCACTTATAGTTGTTGGGAGCCGGATGCGCTTGATGGTAAAGATGACGCTTTTAAAACCGGCAGGGATGGCAACAATAGCCTCACCGGCCGTTTTACGCCTTATTGGAACCGTGATGAAAGCGGACGGATTGCGGTGCAACCACTGGTGGAGTATGACACGCTGGACAAGCACCCCAATGGCGTCATGAAAGGCGGCTGGTATCTTGGCCCCAAAACAAACCATACCGAAAGTGTATTGGACCCATTTCCTTATATTGTGCAAGGCAAATCTGTATGGCTGACCACGCTGTCGGTGCCCATTATCAAGAACGGCAAGTTTTATGGTGTCGCCGGGACTGACTACAATCTGGACTTTGTGCAAAAAACCGCTGAAGGTGCCAGCAAGAATCTGTTTGACGGCAAAGGCGAAGTGGTTATCGTCAGCAATATGGGGCTGATTGTGGCCGATAGCCGTAATCCAGGCTTGATTGGCCAGCCCTTTGGCAAAATTGTGGGCGACAGCAGCGCAAAGTATCTCCAAGAGATCCAGTCTGGTCATGATTTAGCCGCGATTGACCAGCAAGCCGGTCAAATGATGGCGCTCGCCCCGATTATGTTGGGCCGCACCGGCAAACCTTGGTCTGTCCTGATTAAAGTACCAACCGCCGTCGTGTTGGCAGAAGCGCAAGCGCTTGATCAGCGATTGTCTAGCGGTGCGAATCAAGCCGCTTTATGGCAGTTATTGTTAGGCTTGATGGTGACGGCAACCGGGATTGCGGTCATCTGGTTTTCAGCCGCAAAAATTGCAAAACCCATACGTGAAGCCGCCCAGGTTGCACAGGACTTATCACTGGGTAGAACAGATGTCGTGATTGAGGTGCATAGCCAGGATGAAACCGGCCAGTTAATGACGGCCATGCAAAGCATGGTCAAGTCGATTAAGTTACTCATTCATGATACCCATGGCCTGGCACAATCTGCGGTACAAGGTAATCTCTCTACACGGGCAGACATTCAGCCGCATCAAGGCGATTTCCGCAAAGTGGTTGAGGGGATAAACGAGACACTGGATGCAGTTGTAACGCCTTTGGGTGTGGCTGCGAGCTATGTGGAACAGATCGCCAAAGGTGAAATTCCAGAAAAGATTACGGCTGACTATAAAGGTGATTTTAACGCCATTAAAAACAACCTGAACCAGTGTATCGAAACCATTAACCGCATGGTAAACGACACCGACGACTTGGTGCATGCTGCGGTTGAAGGGCGCTTATCCACCCGTGCGGATGCCAGCCAGCATCAAGGCGACTTCCGCAAGATTGTCCAGGGCGTGAACGAGACGCTGGATGCGGTGATCGACCCACTCAATGTCGCAGCCCAATATGTGGCAGATATCTCCAAGGGCAATATCCCGGCCAAGATTACCGACCACTACAATGGTGACTTCAACACGATTAAAGACAACCTCAACCAGTGTATAGACGCCGTCAATGCGCTGATTAGCGATGCCGACATGCTGTCACAAGCCGCGGTCGATGGCAGACTCACCACCCGTGCAGATGCCAGCAAACATAATGGCGACTTCCGCAAGATCGTCGAAGGCGTCAACAACACCCTAGATTCCGTGATTGGACCATTGAATGTGGCTGCGAACTACGTAGACCGCATCTCCAAAGGTGATATCCCTGAGCGGATTACCGACCATTACAATGGCGACTTCAACGAGCTCAAGAACAACCTCAATACTTGTATTGAAGCGGTCAACCTGCTCGTCAACGACGCCAATCAACTGGCCGAAGCCGCAAAAGAAGGACGCATCACCGTGCGTGCTGATGTCGACAAACACAATGGCGACTTCCGCAAGATCATTGCAGGCGTGAACAACACGCTGGACATGATCGTAGAACCGATCATTGCGGTGACTGAAGCAGTAGAAACCATCACCACGGCCGCCAATGAAATCTCCAGCGGTAACTCAGACCTGTCTGCGCGTACCGAGCAGCAAGCCTCCAGTCTGGAAGAGACTGCCGCCAGCATGGAACAACTGGCTTCGACCGTGAAACAGAACGCTGATAACGCCAAACAGGCCAACCAGCTGGCACTGACCGCCTCAGGCGTTGCCGTCAAAGGTGGCCAGGTGGTGAACGAAGTGGTTGCCACCATGAGTGCGATCAACGAAAGTGCCAAGAAGATCGAAGACATTATTTCGGTGATCGACGGCATTGCCTTCCAGACCAACATCCTGGCCTTGAACGCTGCGGTAGAAGCCGCGCGAGCAGGGGAACAGGGCAGAGGCTTTGCGGTGGTCGCGGGTGAAGTACGTAATCTGGCGCAACGCTCAGCCAGTGCGGCAAAAGAGATCAAGGAATTGATCACCGACTCTGTGAACAAGACCACCGAAGGCACCAAGCTGGTTGAGAATGCCGGTAACACCATGGAAGAAGTGGTTTCCTCAGTCCAGCGTGTGGCCGATATCATCAGTGAGATTTCAGCCGCATCTACCGAGCAGTCAACGGGCATTGATCAGGTGAACCAGGCAGTGACCAGCATGGATGAAACCACCCAGCAGAACGCAGCCTTGGTTGAAGAGGCTGCTGCTGCGGCTGAATCCCTGGTCGATCAGGCCAATCAATTAGCCGATGCGATTAGTCAGTTTAAACTGGAGGGCGTGGCCGCTGGCGGGTTTTCCAGTGCGCACGCAAACACGCACCGCGTGTCTGAGAAAAACCGTGCAGTCAACCTGACTGCCATGCATAAACATAAAGTCAGCCCAAGCCGTGGCGCTGGTGATCTGGGCAAGTTGCTCAAAACGGGCACGCACGATCATAGCTGGGAAAGTTTTTAAGCGCCAAATTGCTTTCTGTAGCAGCACATAGAGCTTAAATCCCCCTGTTTGCTGCTGCAAAGGCTAAATGGCTCGAATAATCCCCATGATCAAAACCACCCTGCCAGGTAAGTAATTACGACGATAAGAATTTCTTTAGGGGGGCAATTACCGCAAAAGAACCAAATTTCCCCTTTTTACATGCAATTCAAAAGTGGCTTGCATGCTGAATAATCGCTGACATAGGTCGATAAATAGACCAAATAATAAATTATCTGGATCTGGAAAAAAGGAGTGAAACGCATGTTCGCTGATCAATGGGGTGCGCTTGCGGGAAGACTTTCTCGTACTAAGCTTTCATTACAACTGACGATGATACTGGGCGTGCTGGTATGCAGTCTGTTGGCACCACTGGTTTTAAATACCGGTTCAGGTATGGGTTTCATGCTTCATGCAGGATTAACGCTGTTGGCCATATTCATGGCATGCGGTCTGACCGCTTCAGTGAAGCACGTGGTAGGTGGCGAGCCCTTGCAAACACTGCAAGCCGCACAATCTCTGGCGCAGGGTGACTTTGCTGTGCAGACAAGCGCAGCCGCAGCCTCGGTGGCAGATGCAATCAATCAGTCAAAAGCCGGTTTTGCAAACTTCAAACAGCAATTGGCGCTGATAGAAGCCGAGCATGCCAAAGGCAACCTTAACGCGCAACTGGATGTGACTGCGTTTGCAGGGGAGCTGAGCCAGTCTGCTGCAAGCGTGAACCATCTGTTAAACATGCATGTGGCCAGTATGGAAAAAGCCGGCCGCGCCGTTGAGGCGCTGGGTCGTGGTGAGCTGAATACGCAGCTTGAACGCTTGCCAGAACATTTGCATGCCTTCAATCAAGGCTTCGATGGCCTCAAATCTAACGTACAGGCATTGATTCAGGATCTGACAGCAATGGCTAAAAACCATGCCGAAGGTGAAACGGATGCGCGTTTGAATAGCGGTCAATTGCAGGGTGATTTTAAAGTGGTGGCTGACGTTGTGAATCGCATGATTCATGGCTATGTGACCGAAACCGAGCGCTTTATTGCAGTCATGGACAGTATTGGCCGGGGTGACCTGACGGCGCAACTGGAAGCCATGCCAGGCAAGAAAGCCGCCATGAACAAAAGCGTGGATCGTATCCGCGGCAACCTGAAAGGGATTGTAGACTCTGTAAACTGGGTCAATGCCGAGCACGAAAAAGGCAATATTGATATGACCCTGCGTGCAGACATGTTCAAAGGCCAGTTCTCATTATTGGCTGAAAGTATCAACAATATCGTGGCTGGACATATCGAGTTGAATCAAAAAGCCATGGCCTGCGTACAAGCGTTTGGTGATGGTAATTTTGATGCACCGCTGGAGCAGTTTCCAGGCCTCAAGGCAAAAATCAATCAAACCATAGAGCAAGTGCGCAGCAACCTGAAAGCCTTGAATGCAGACGCCCAAATGCTTGCTGAAGCCGCCAAAGAGGGCCGTGTCACCGTCCGCGCCAATGCAGACAGACACCCAGGCGATTATCGCAAGATTGTGCAAGGCATGAACAATACGCTGGACATGATTGTAGAGCCAGTGTTGACGGTGAAGACCGCAGCGGAATCTATCAATATTGCTGCCAAGGAAATTGCCCAGGGTAATGCCGACTTGAGTCGCCGTACTGAGGACCAAGCGGCCAACCTGGAAAAAACAGCTTCCAGCATGGACGAGCTCGCATCGACAGTGAAGCAGAATGCCGAAAACGCCAAGCAGGCGAATAATTTAGCTGCACAGGCCTCACAAGTTGCCGTCAAGGGTGGCGAGGTCGTCGGTGCGGTGGTGGCCACCATGAGTGATATCAATGAGAGTGCCCGCAAGATTGAAGACATTATTTCCGTGATTGATGGCATTGCCTTCCAGACCAACATTCTGGCGCTAAATGCAGCGGTAGAAGCGGCCCGCGCCGGTGAGCAAGGTCGGGGTTTTGCAGTGGTGGCGGCCGAAGTGGGTAGCCTGGCGCAACGCTCATCCGTGGCTGCACGTGAAATTAAAGAATTGATTACTGACTCCGTGAACAAAACAGCAGAAGGTAGCCGTCAGGTGCAGGAAGCTGGAAACACAATGCATGAAATCGTGGATTCCGTGAAACGGGTCAGTGTGATTATTGGTGAAATTGCATCGGCATCGAATGAGCAAAGTGCCGGCATCGCCATGGTCAACGATGCGGTGATCCGCATGGATGATGTGACGCAGCAAAACACAGCTTTGGTTGAAGAGGCTGCTGCGGCTGCAGAATCCCTGATGGATCACGCCAACGAGCTGGCTAGTGCAGTAGGGGTATTTATTGTGGATGGACAGGCAAAAGCGTCCAGCCATCGCGCAGGAAATGCAGACTGGGACGATGATTATCGTCAGGTCAGCAACGGTTAGGGCAGGGTAGCGAACGCCCTTTAATAAAGTAGTACTTTTTATATCAGGAGTTAAAAATGGCAGTGATTGATCGAGTATTGATTGGCGAAGGTTTAGTCATCGAAGAGCGTCCAGAAGGTGGTTTGGATTTGAAAAATGTGGCCCACATTGACTTGATTATGGGTCCACGCGGTAGCGCTGCAGAAGACGCATTTTGTCGTACGCTCACCGACCAAAAACAAGGCGTAAACGGTTTGTTGGCGATTGCAGCGCCAAACATGATGGTAAAACCAAACACCGTAATGTTTAACAAGGTGACCATTAAAGATGGACGTCAGGCAACACAAATGTTTGGCCCGGCACAACGTGGTGTAGCGATGGCTGTAATGGATTGCGTCGCTGACGGCACGATCCCGCTGGAAGAGGCAGATGATGTATTTATCTGTGTTGGTGTATTCATCGACAGCAAAGCTGACATGGATGACCGTATCCAAGACTGGAACTACCGTGCAACAAAAATGGCGATTAAAGCCGCCGTTGCGCGTGAGCCTAAAGCTGCTGACGTTGTGAAGCAGTACAAGGAAGCGTTGCATCCATTTGCTGCACAAACCCCGGAAGCACAAAACCGTCGTGCTGAAGACAAAGCTGCTGCCTTAGCAATTTCTCAAATGCAAGAGCGCAGCAAGCATGCAAAAAGCAGCTATGAAACCCAAGTTAAAGATGATCAGCAAGTTGATTTGGCCATTTCACAAATGAGAGAGCGTATCAACACGACACGCGCTTAATTCTGGCAGTGTATGCCCGCGGATTTGCATAGGATAACGAAGTGAGTGCATTAAAAAAACAAGAGCAAGAAGATCGCGAGTTTTTGTTTACGCGCGATGATTTCGTCAGAATTAAAAGTCTGATTTATCGCCATGCAGGCATTTCATTATCCGATGCAAAGACCGATATGGTCTACAGCCGAATCGGTAGGCGTTTGCGCGCGCTGGACATGAATAGTTTCAAACACTATCTGGACACGCTCGAGCAGCAGAACAATGCGGATGAGTGGCAGGCATTTACCAATGCGCTAACCACTAATTTGACCTCGTTTTTTCGGGAAGAACATCATTTTCCGATTTTGGCCGAACATCTGGTGAAGCTGTCAGCCAACCGGCGAGGAAAACCGCTACGTATCTGGTGTTCTGCGGCATCGACAGGCGAAGAGCCTTATTCGATTGCGATCACCGCTTGCGAAGCGTTTAATAGCTTGAAACCGCCTGTAGAAATTGTTGCCACAGACATTGATACCAATGTGCTGGCGACGGCGAGTGCAGGCGTGTACCCGCTAGACCGGGTCAAGAAAATGGATGACGGTCGTGTACGCAAATTTTTTGAACGTGGCACAGGCAAGCATGACGGCCTGGTCCGTGTCAAAAAAGCCGCCCGTGACCTGATTCATTTTCACCAATTGAATTTACTGGATGCACAATGGCCATTTCATGATGGCTTTGATGTGATTTTTTGCCGCAATGTCATGATCTATTTTGACAAGCCGACACAAGGCAAAATCATTGAAAAATTTGTCAACCTCATGCATGAAGACAGTTTGTTATTGGCAGGCCATTCAGAAAACTTTTTGTATGTGTCCGACCACCTGCAACTGTTGGGAAAAACCGTCTATAAATTAAAAACCAGTGGCGCGGCACGTTCCAGCCTCTTTACGCATCGGAAATCGCTATGAGTGTCATGCAAGAAGAAATTTCTAACACCCTGTATTTTGACAGAACATTTAATTGCAATGCTGCCAAAATTTCACCAGGGGAGTATTACTACACAGACAAGGACATGTTGATTGTCACCGTGCTTGGGTCCTGTGTTTCTGCCTGTATCCGTGACAGCCGTACCGGCATTGGTGGCATGAACCATTTCATGTTGCCCGAGGGGGGCAGTGCAGACAAGGACAGCCCGATTTCTGAGTCGATGCGCTATGGCACTTATGCCATGGAAGTCTTGATCAACCAGCTGTTGCGTAACGGCGCCAAGCGCGAAAACCTCGAAGCTAAAATTTTTGGGGGCGGCAACGTCTTGCGCAGCTTTACCACCAATAACGTGGGTGATCGCAATGCTGCGTTTGTCAAAAAGTATCTGAAAGAAGAAGGGATTAAAGTCACCGGCGAAGATTTGCTGGATATTTATCCCCGCAAGGTTTATTTCTTTCCCAAAACCGGTAAAGTACTGGTTAAAAAGCTGAAACAATTGAACAACTACACCTTGGTCAAGCGCGAGCAAGCTTACTCCAGCAAGCTGCAAACCAACGATGTGGGTGGAGATATCGATTTGTTCTAATAATAATTAAAACAAGGGGTTATGCCATGAAAACAAAAGTGCTGGTGATTGACGACTCGGCATTGATACGCAGTTTGTTGAGCGAAATCATTAACGACACCAAGGATCTGGAAGTGGTTGGAACCGCACCGGATCCGCTGGTCGCGCGCGAGATGATCAAGCAGTTGAATCCGGATGTACTCACGCTGGATGTAGAAATGCCACGCATGGACGGTCTGGATTTTTTAGAAAAACTCATGCGTTTGCGTCCGATGCCCGTGCTTATGGTATCCACGCTGACAGAAAAAGGCTCTGAAATCACTTTGCGTGCACTGGAGCTGGGTGCCACCGACTTTGTCACCAAACCCAAAATGGGCATTACCCAGGGCATGCAGCAGTATGCCGCCGAGATTACTGACAAGATCCGTGTTGCTGCCAGGGCAAAAATCAGCACCTTGCAAAGTATTGCCAAAGCGTCTAATACGCAGATGCAACAAAGTCCCATCCGCAATCCGCTCATCAGTAGTGAAAAACTGCTGATTATTGGCGCCTCTACTGGCGGCACCGAAGCGATCAAGTCCTTCTTAATGCAGATGCCTTCTGATTGCCCCGGCATTTTAATTACCCAACACATGCCTGCAGGCTTCACCAAGTCCTTTGCTAGTCGTCTGGACAGTCTGTGCAAAATTGCCGTCAAGGAAGCCGAAGATGGTGAGCGTGTATTGCCTGGCCATGCCTATATCGCGCCAGGGGATCAGCATTTACTGCTCGCCAGAAGTGGCGCCAACTATGTCACCCGTTTATCTGACGCCGAGCCGGTGAATAGACATAAGCCATCAGTCGATGTATTGTTTGATTCAGCGGCTACAAACGCCGGTAAAAACGCCGTCGGGATCATTTTAACGGGCATGGGCAAAGATGGCGCCGCGGGCATGTTGCGCATGAAGAATGCCGGCTCTTTCAATTTTGCCCAAAACGAAGAAAGCTGTGTGGTGTATGGTATGCCACGCGAAGCGGTTGCGCATGGTGGTGTTCACGAAGTCGGGCATTTAAAAGACTTACCGCGTCTGGTGCTACAACATCTTGCAACTAACAGTGAACGCGCCATTCGCGTATAGTACTGTGAGGAATAAACCGGTAAATCCCAGCTTTATCCTGATTAGCATTGACCATGGTTCGTTCCATAATACAGGCTACGGGATTAGTAATTAAATGATAGCGGAGTAACAAATGGGCAACCCAAATACTAAATTTCTGGTAGTGGATGATTTTTCTACGATGCGTAGAATTGTGCGCAACCTGCTCAAAGAACTTGGTTATAACAATGTTGAAGAAGCAGAAGATGGTGCAGATGCCCTCAACAAGTTGCGCAATGGTGACTTTGAATTCGTGGTTTCAGACTGGAATATGCCCAACATGGACGGTTTGACCATGTTGCAGAATATCCGTGCAGACAGCAAATTATCCAAATTGCCTGTATTGATGGTCACTGCCGAGGCAAAAAAAGAAAACATTATTGCTGCTGCCCAGGCCAAAGCGAGTGGCTATGTGGTGAAGCCTTTCACTGCGGCCACACTTGAAGAGAAGTTATCCAAAATCTTTGAAAAATTGGAAAAAGGCGAGGTGTAACCATGACCGAAGCGATCAATCCGAATCAGGATCATGCGGCGATGGATCTTGCCTCTAACCTGATTTCCACGATGAGTCCCAATCAGCAAGAGGAAATGATCAGCCGGATTGGACACATGACCCGCTCCTTGCACGATAATCTGAGTGCACTGGGCTATGACAAGGTGCTGGAACAAGTCGCGCAGGAAATTCCTGATGCCAGAGACCGTTTAAGTTATGTGGCAAAAATGACTGAACAGGCGGCTGAGCGTGTGCTGAACGCCACTGATCTGGCCACGCCTTTACAGTCAGAGTTATCTGATCGGGCTGCGGTGTTGAAGCAACGCTGGGAAGAAGTCATGCAGCGCGCTTCGCTCAAATCGGAATACGATGCTGTTGTCCATGAAACACTGGAATATATGTCACTGGTCAGTCAACACACATCGACGACCAAATCGTTACTGATGGATATCATGATGGCGCAGGACTTTCAGGATCTGACCGGCCAGGTGATCAAAAAAGTGACCTCACTGGCACAAGACCTGGAGAGACAATTGGTGCAAGTGTTGGTAGATTTTTCTCCTGCGGCCAAAAAAGACGAGGACTCCTTGATGAATGGTCCACAAATTGATCCACATAACACAGTGGATGTGGTCGCCAATCAGGAACAGGTGGATGATCTGCTCGAAAGCCTGGGCTTTTAATTCACAGCGTTTATCCAGTGTCGTCCTGGCAAAGGCATCTTAGGATGCCTTTTTTATTGATCAGGCAGACTTCTACGTATTAAAGCCCGACGCGCTCTTCAGGTTTTAGCGCAGCGAGTTCCTCATCCGAATATAAGCGGCCTCGCGTGATAAAGGCCATGCCACTGCCACAATCGAGTGAAAATGAGCCACTCGAGCCCGGCATCGCATCGAGGATGGTGTGCGTACTGTGCATAAAGCTGAAATGACTGTCACTCATGTAAAAAATAGCACCACCTGGCAAGGTTCCCAGTTTGACATCCATCGGACTGGCGATGTATTCGGCGGCTGGTAGGCACATCGGGCCACTGCCTTCACAACATCCGCCTGATTGAAAAAATACAATTGGGCCATGCTGGGCGGTTAATTGCTCAATGAGCGCGATGGCCGCTGGCGTTGCAGAAACACGTTCAGTCATGCTCTTCCCCTGTTTATAGTGTGATAGATAGATAAAAAAAGGAGCGAAAAATTCGCTCCTTTAGATCAAACAAATGTCTGTTTTATCATTCCCGCCAAGATTTAGAAGAATCCCAGTTTTTTCGGGCTGTAGCTGACCAGCAGGTTTTTGGTTTGCTGGTAGTGGTCCAGCATCATTTTATGCGTTTCACGGCCAATGCCGGACTCTTTGTAGCCACCGAATGCGGCATGCGCAGGATAAGCGTGGTAGCAGTTAGTCCAAACGCGGCCAGCCTTGATGCCACGGCCCATACGGTAAGCGCGGCTGCCGTCACGCGACCAGACGCCTGAACCCAGGCCGAAAATGGTGTCGTTGGCAATGCTCAGTGCTTCAGCTTCATCTTTAAAGGTGGTCACTGCCAGCACAGGTCCAAAAATTTCTTCCTGGAAGATGCGCATTTTATTATGACCTTTGAACAAGGTCGGCTTGATGTAATAGCCTTCAGCCAGATCACCGCTCAGTACATTACGCTCACCTCCGCATAATAACTGCGCACCTTCCTGACGACCAATATCCATGTAGGAGAGGATTTTGTTCACTTGGTCTTGGGATGCCTGCGCACCAATCATGGTGTTGGGGTCAAGTGGGTTACCTTGTTTGATGGCGGCAACACGTGGCAATACACGCTCCATAAACTTGTCGTAAATGGATTCCTGAATTAACGCACGGGAAGGGCAGGTACAGACTTCACCCTGGTTAAATGCAAACAGCACCAAGCCTTCTACAGCTTTATCCAGGAAATCATCATCGGCAGACATGATATCTTCAAAGAAGATGTTAGGCGATTTGCCACCCAGTTCGAGGGTTGCTGGAATCAGGTTGCTGGCTGCAGCCTGGGCAATATAACGGCCGGTGGCTGTCGAACCAGTAAAGGCGATTTTCGCGATACGCTTGCTGGTAGAGAGTGGAGCACCTACCTCACGGCCAAAGCCGTTGACGATGTTGATGACGCCAGGTGGAATCAAATCAGCAATTACTTCCATCAGGATCAGCAGGCTAATCGGCGTGAACTCTGCAGGCTTCATTACCACCACGTTACCCGCGGCCACAGCTGGCGCCAGTTTCCAGGCGGCCATCAGAATAGGGAAGTTCCACGGAATAATCTGGCCGACCACGCCTAGTGGCTCGTGAAAGTGGTAGGCAACGGTATGTTCGTCCAGTTCACTAATGCTGCCTTCTTGCGCACGCAACGCCCCGGCAAAATAGCGGAAATGGTCTGCTGCCAATGGAATATCGGCATTCATGGTTTCGCGGATAGGCTTACCGTTATCGACGGTTTCCGCAGTCGCGATCAACTCAAGGTTTTGCTCGATGCGATCAGCAATTTTCAGCAACAAGTTGGAGCGATCAACGACAGAAGTCTTGCCCCATTTATCGGCTGCTGCATGCGCTGCATCCAATGCCAATTCAACATCCTCGGCGCTAGAACGTGCAGCTTGAGTGTAGGGCTTGCCAGTAATAGGCGAGATGACATCAAAATATTCACCTTTGACCGGTGCAACCCATTTTCCACCGATAAAGTTATCATACTTGGCTTTATAGGGCACTTTAACGCCCATCGCCTTGAGAAGATCCAAACTCATAGTAACTCCTGTGTTTTTTCTATTAATATCGTAGCAGAACTGCTCTCCAAACCGCCTACATCAAATCGCAACTAGATATCGCGATAAACATACGTTAACACCTTATTTTATAAGGCTTAGCCGTGTGTTTGTGTGCTAAACATTAAACCTTAAAAATAACAAAAGCAAGCTTTTTAGCCAACTTTATACTGTTTTATAAGATAGCAGACCTGACATCTTGCTAGCCCTAAAACAGGCCATATGCAGTGTGAAAGTCGCCAGTGATTGCATCATAAAATGATTTGGCGTCTTTAACTTTTATGGGTATAATCCCGCCTTCTTTCGGAGAGATGGATGAGCGGTTTAAGTCACCACCCTGGAAAGGTGGCATAGGGGCAACTCTATCGAGGGTTCGAATCCCTCTCTCTCCGCCAGCAGTAAAATAAGGCCTGTTTTCTGTTACTAATTAATAAGTTACGGATAACAGGTTTTTTATTTTTACCTTGCGCTTTTACCTTACGTTTGCCTGATGTTCCTAGCTCGTTGATATTCATTTTCAACGTATATAAGGAATAAACAATGTAACGCTTAGCATCAACCCTCAACACATTGACAACACCTTTTGCTCATCGTATTGCCTTTGAGGCTGTAGACTCGTCCGGCTTAATCGAGACATGGAGAGAGGGCGGGGCGCTTGGAGTTAAACTTAAGGTAATCCTGAATTAAGTAAGATAGATATAGATATGAATACACTTGTGATTTAATCAACTATTCAGAAAATAGGTAGCGAGAGAGTTACTTAAAGAGGGTATCCATAACTGTCCACAGGAATACATGCGTATAGCCAGTGTTGTGATGGTCTTTATTCAGAATAGCCCCTTTGATGAAGCTGAGTATTATGGGGCCAGTCACTCGTTAGCCTTCCCAGCACCTACAGACAAACAGTCCAGATAAATAGGGTTGCCCTTTGGATTCTCAAGAAACTCTTTAAGCCAGGCATCTATTATCAGATGTGCGGTGTGATGCTAACTGAGTTAGTGCCAGCCGCTGGGCGACAGGCTGATATGTTTGGGTTTGGTAAAGGGCGGGCTAGGGCGGACGCTTTAATGACTCTCATGGACTCCATTAATAGCAAGTATTCCCGAGGGACTATTAAGCTGGCCTCTGAGGGTGTCCGTGGCTTTAAGAGTCCTAACTTTTCTAGCTGGGAGGAGTTGCCTGAGGTGAGGGATTAGGGTTTGGTTTTTGAGAAGTTTTTAATTGCGAGTCGTCTGTAAGCAAAAGCGTACTTATCGCATCCATTTGCATACCAGTTTGGTGGAAGGCAAGATGGTAAGGGACTATTCGGATGTTCACATACAAACTCCGAGGTGTTCTCTTTGTAGTACGATGTACTTCCTCCAATTTCCAATGCGTAGTCTAAGATTGCATAACCGCCGCATGTGAGTCTCTTGTAGCGGTCAAATTTAAAATCTTCCTGTTTTGTGGGTATAGCGATTTCTTTAACGGCTTTATTTGCACAGGAGGAAAGCAAAACCAGACAAATACTAATCATCAACTTTGACATATTACTTATCTCTCCCCGTTTTATAATTCAATATCTCTACGCTTAACCGTGATGTAGTGGTCTTCAGTACACTCGATAATCAAGGTCAATAGCAACTCCACAATTAAATATAACCGCTATATCTATGACCGTAAACGCAGGCAGAACACTAGTGTTAATGTGTTGCTTAATCTTTAGTAGCCATGCTCAAGCGGCTGGAATACTGAAATGCTACGACCCATCAACCTCCTCCAATCAAATTACACAATGTCTTCGGAATGCAATGACAGAAAGGCCAGACGGGCAAGCCATAGCAGCAATGCCGGATAAGGAGTTTGCAGACGAAGCAATCAAAGATATTATCCGCAATCAATATCCTGCCAACTTAGAGCTTTATAAATTCACAAAGCTGGCATATAACGAGCATGAAGAGCACCGTGAGCTTTGTGGTGTATTGATAAAGAATGATGGTTCAGAATCAATTCGCTTTATAAAAGCCTTCAACATGAGAACTATAAGCTTTATAAGCATAATTATTGACTTAAACAAGCCCAAGAATAAGATTGAAAGATCAGAGGCGAAGTGGTTCAAACGATGGTGGAGTAAAACTTGTGGAAACGCCCAACCTTTGACTGGGTAAGATTGTAAGTATAGCGTCTGAAAACTATTAGTTGAATGTGTCAATTAATTGTCCAAGGAATCATAAACTGACTGAATGAGGGCCGCTGCCTGACATCCAGTCAAGGTGTACTCCAAGTGGACAGACAAAAGCTTATTCAACATCTTGAGGCACACCGAAACCACTTTTCGGAATAAACGGTAATGGTGCTAAGTGTTCTGGCTCTTGGATGTTGTACGAAGCAATCGTCTCTTTGCCGAATTGACAATAAGCCCAAGTATCAGGATATTTCTTTGCTTTAGCTATTTCACCGCTTTCACACTTTGATTTACATACGAAGCGTGTAACCGCACTTGGATAATAAACAAGCTCTCCATCAATGTTAGAGTCTTTTGGATACCCGCCACTAATTACACTACACTGAGGTAACCCAAGCTCAGCTAAGTATTCCTGCTGATAAAAGTACCCCGAACGTTCTTCTGTAAGCTTTTGATAGCATGAGCGCCAAGCATCAATATTGCAGACTTCTTGCCGATGCATCAGCCAGTTGTGTTGGGACTGTATGAGCAAGTCTCTTTCTTTGAATGCTCCCTGTCTGTCATATCTAGAAACAATCATCTCAAATCGTTCATCTAGATGAATACAAAATGATTCATTACAGGCCTTAAGCCCATTATGGATGGACTTATAGTCGCCCTTGAACGTTGTTGTACATGAGGCAAAGGTTAGCAAGATAGAAGTATGTATTAAGAGGGACAGAGTTTTACTCATATTAAGAAAGCGGTTAGGGTTAGTAGAACGTCAGGTCAATTGCACATAAAACCAATGAGACTCAGCTTGCTCTCAGGTGCGACATGTTTGAGGATTTTAAGAATGAGCAGTCGAAGGACGTATATTAAGAGAACTAAAGCTATGCATGGGATACCTGCTAAAAGTAGTGTATAGAATGCTCATACGGTTGTATATATTTCCAATAGTTACGGCAGTCGCTTATGTATCTGTTGAAGCCTTTACTCCTCTCTCTCCGCCAAATAAAAAAAGCACCCAATAGGGTGCTTTTTGTTTAATGTAGACAGTTATTTCTTTTTCTCTGCTACTTTTTCGGTTTTATTAGGCTCAGCGGCTATTGCTTTCTTGGCGCCGACGCTTACATCTTTCTTCAGGTTTGCCAAGGTTGCCTGGCCTATGCCTGGCACTTGATCCAGCTCTTCCACTGACTTAAAGCCACCACTCTTTTTTCGATATTCAATGATGGCTTGCGCCTTGGCCGGACCGATACCATTCAGGCTTTCAAGTTCAGCCTGGCTGGCCGTATTGATATCAACCACCGCATAAGCGGCTGGCAATAAAAGGAAATACATCAGGTAACCCATAAGCGTTTTCATCATATGACCTCCAGAATCGTTAAGTATAAAAAACAGGCATTGCGCCTGTTTTTAATTCTACTGAGCCCGTTCATGATCGGACGGCTAACGCCCTTAAATTAATTTAAAAATGTTAAATATTTTTAATAATTGTATTTAATGCAACAATCGGGTCATCTGCTTGTGTAATTGGCCTGCCTATGACCAAGTAGCTGGCGCCTAATGCGATGGCATCTGCAGGCGTCACAATTCTGGTTTGATCGTCCTTTGCCGAGTCCTTGGGACGAATACCCGGGGTGACCAGGCAAAAGTCAGGCCCCAATGCTTTTCTGAGCATGCTGGCCTCTTGTGCTGAACAAACTACACCATCTAAGCCAGATTGTTGTGTCAGTGTGGCCAATGCGAGCACCTGTTCAGGCAGGGTGCGCTGGATCCCCAAACTATGCAACGTTGGCGCGTCCATACTGGTTAATACCGTGACAGCGATTAGCAGCGGCGCTTGATCATCAAAGGCTTTATCCAAGCCTTCACGTGCAGCCTGCATCATGGGTTGCCCACCACTGGCGTGAACATTGACCATCCATACGCCTAAATTTGCGGCGGCCTGACAGGCTTTTGCCACAGTATTCGGGATATCGTGAAATTTGAGATCGAGGAACACATCGTATTGCCGCGCAACCAGCTGTTCGACAAGCTGAGGCCCGGCGGCGGTAAACAGTTCCTTACCCACCTTGAGTTTACACAGGCTTGGGTCCAGCCGATCTACTAGCGCGATTGCCGATTTGGCATCTGCATAATCCAGGGCAACAACAATTTTACTGTCGGTCATAAAGGAATTGTCTTAGGAATGAAACGGGTTGGGGAAGGGCACCAAACGGATTTATTTTCGTTTAAGTAATTTGATATCACGAATGGTCGCTTCAGTGGGTTCGGGCGGCAGCGACTCCCAGGCATTACAGGCTGGGCATTGCCAATGATATTGTTTGGCCCGGAAACCACATTGGTCGCAATAATAGGCGGCACGGTCACCAATGGCATTGCGAACGGTTTGCTGCATCAACTGTAAATCATGTTGTTCATCCTGGAGCATGGCGCGCGCTTGGAGCAATTGATCCAGCGATTTGAGGCTGGGTTTGCGGATCAACTCATTGCGGGCGAGTTTTGCCGCTTTATCCGCACCTTCAGCCTGCAGGGTGGCTTCATACAACACCGACATAATACTACTGAGTTGATACAGCTCCAGATAGTAATGGAGTTGGCTCAGGCCTTCCTTTAAGCCTCTGGACAGTTTGAGGTCGCCTTCGCTTTCCTCTTCACCATACAGCGCAGCATAGCTTTTAAGCATTTTTTGCGCGACCAGGCCCAGATGTTCTGGATGCTGCATTTCTATGCGTTTCCAAAGTGCAATCGCATCAGAATGGTGGCCTTGTTGTGCTGCGATATCGCCCAGTAAGACATTAGCGCGCACACAGTTCTTATTGGCATCCAGCGCTTGTTCGAGTTGGACTTTTGCAGAGGACCAATCCTGCTTGATCATGGCATTGGCGGCCAATTCACAATAATACTGAGCGACCTCCTTGCGGTAAGACACGCCTGACGAACGCTCCAATTCAGTGGCAATGCCAATGGCGAGCGACCATTCGCGTTCTTTGACATAAATCTCAAGCAGGTGACGTAAGGCCGCTTGTTCATAGCGTGTATGGCGCAGCGTTTGAAAAATTTCTTCAGCACGATCATACAGGCCTGCCTTGAAGTAATCCTGCGCTAATTCCACTTTGATTGATGTCGATTGCTGCTCGGTGAGTTCGTAGTTTTCGAGCAGGTTTAAGTGCAAGTGAATCGCGCGGTCTGTCTCACCTGTGCGGCGAAACAGGCTCCCCAATACAAAATGCAGCTCCAGGGAGTCTTTGTTCATGTAAAGCGCTTCACTGAACGCATCCACCGCTTTGTGGTACTGGTCAGCAATGAGCAGATTCAGACCTTTAAAATAGGTGGCTGGCAATGAGGTGGATTCAGCAATCAGTTGCTTGATATCCACGCGGGCTGCAATCCAGCCCAATGTAAAAAACAGAGGCAGAATCAATAACCACCAATACTCGAATTCAACCAGCATAAAAGCTCTCTTGTTTGATCACATGACATTTTACCCAAGCGCTCCTCAATGCGCCATCAATAGCGGTCTGAGCGGCCAAAAAAAACGGTATCCGAAGATACCGTTTTTTACTGCTGAATCACAAAAATTAAGATTCGATCGCGTCTACGCGGTCACGCAACTCTTTACCAGCCTTAAAGTGCGGCACGTATTTCGCTGGCACCTGTACTTTGGTACCAGTTTTCGGGTTACGTCCCAAACGAGGCGGGCGGTAGTTCAAGCTAAAGCTGCCAAAACCGCGTATTTCGATACGCTCACCTGTTGCCAGGTTTTCCGTCATTGCATCAAGGATGGTCTTGACGGATAACTCTGCGTCTTTCAGCACAAGTTGCGGAAAGCGCTGGGCAAGCAGGTCTATTAGTTCAGATCTTGTCATGATCTAAAGCCTTCTTATTTTTTGCTATCCAGTTTGGCTTTCAGCAAAGCACCCAGGTTAGTTGTCCCGGCAGAAGCTTCATCAATCATGACATCATCCGCTTTTGCTTTTTTGGCTTTTGGTTTACCACCTTTGTCTTCGCCAATTGGTGCGCTGTTGCCGCTTGGATCTTCAGTCAACTGTTTAACGCCCAGAGAGATACGCTCTTTCTCAACGTCAATGCCCAAGATAACAGCTTGCAGCTCATCACCTTTTTTGAAGTTGCGGATCGCTTCTTCGCCAGACTGAGTCCAGGACAGGTCAGACAAGTGTACCAAGCCATCAATACCGCCTGGCAAGCCAATGAACACACCAAAGTCAGTGATAGACTTGATCTGGCCTGAAACTTTGTCGCCTTTAGCGTGGGTTGCAGCGAAATCATCCCATGGGTTTGGTTTGCACTGTTTCATGCCCAGTGACAGACGACGACGGTCTTCGTCGATTTCCAGAATCATCACTTCAACTTCGTCGCCCAGTTGAGCGATTTTGCCTGGGTGGATGTTCTTGTTGGTCCAGTCCATTTCAGACACGTGTACCAAACCTTCAATGCCTGGTTCTACTTCAACGAACGCACCGTAGTCAGTCAGGTTAGACACTTTACCGAACAGGCGTGTACCGACTGGGTAACGGCGGCTTAATGCCACCCATGGGTCGTCGCCCAATTGTTTGATGCCCAGAGAAACACGGTTTTTCTCTTGATCGAATTTCAGGATCTTGGCTTCAACTTCTTCACCAACGGTCAGCACTTCAGATGGGTGCTTCACACGGCGCCATGCCAAATCAGTGATGTGCAACAGGCCATCGATACCACCCAGATCCACGA
Organism: Methylophilus sp. YYY-1; assembly: GCF_029132825.1. NCBI lineage: Bacteria > Pseudomonadati > Pseudomonadota > Betaproteobacteria > Nitrosomonadales > Methylophilaceae > Methylophilus > Methylophilus sp. YYY-1. The sequence continues at coordinate 289,129 of NZ_WOVG01000001.1, read as the reverse complement.
ACGCGCCGTAGTCAGTGATGTTTTTAACGATACCCTTGATCACAGCACCTTCAGTCAAGCTGCCCAACAATGCTTCACGGTCAGCACCCAAGGTGTCTTCCATCACAGCACGGCGGGAAACCACGATATTGTTACGCTTGCGATCCAGCTTGATGACTTTGAAGTCCCACTCTTTGTTTTCGTAAGGAGTGGTGTCTTTAACTGGACGAATGTCTACCAGTGAGCCTGGCAAGAAAGCCATGATGCCGCTGACAGAAACGCGCAGACCGCCTTTAACACGGCTGCTGACAAAACCTTTAACTACACGGCCTTCGTTCATGGCTTCTTCCAGATCCAGCCATGCTTGCATTTTCTTCGCTTTTTCGCGAGAAAGTTGTGTAGAACCAAAACCATCTTCCAGTTTTTCGATCGCTACTTTAACGAAGTCGCCAACGGCAACTTCCAGTTCGCCTTGTGCGTTTTTGAATTCACTGGCGTTAATTACGCTCTCGGATTTCAAGCCGGCGTTCACGATAACGAAATCATTGTCTACAGAAACTACTTCAGCGGTGATTACTTCACCAGCGCGCATTTCCTGGCGAGCCAGGCTTTCTTCGAAGAGGGCTGCAAAAGATTCCATGGAAGAGGATGTATTAGAAATAGAAGCCATTAAAAAATTGTCCAATTTTTACTCGCATGAAGACAGGCATCTTGCAGCGAGCCATTGCAAGGCAAAAGCGCCAACAATGGAAAAGGTTTAAAAAATATTGCCCAAGCGTGACTTGAGCAACCCGAATCCAAGACTATACACAAAAAAATTATTGGGTTCAATGACTTATGTGTGTTTTTATTTAGTTTTGCGCTGCTTTTTTAAATGCTTCGATAATGATATTCACCGCTTGCTCAATGTTGATGTCGGTGGTGTCCAGCAAAACCGCATCTGGCAATTGCTTGAGTGGCGCGACTGCGCGCTGGCTATCGCGTAAATCTCGCTGCTGCAAATCAGCTAGAATCAAAGCGTAATCTGCGTGATCGCCGCGTTGAATTAACTGATCGTAGCGACGTTTTGCGCGCGTTTCGACCGCGGCTGTCAAAAATATTTTCAATCCGGCATCCGGGAAAATGACAGAGCCAATATCTCGGCCATCGCCAACCAACCCAGGGGCTTGCCTGAAATTGCGTTGCGTTTGCAACAGCGCGGTGCGTACGGCAGGGTGTACAGCGACTTCAGAGGCCCCTTTTCCCATCTGTTCAGTACGAATATGGTGGCTGACTTGCTCGCCGTTTAAATAAGCTTGGCCATGCTCAAACTTGATCTGCATCTGTGTCGCGATATCAGCCAGCGCATCAGCATTTGACCAGTCCACGGCTTGTTGAGCAGCGGCATAAGCCAATAGACGATAAATCGCACCCGAGTCCAGGTAATGAAATCCAAAATGAGTTGCCACGCGTTCAGCGACGCTACCCTTGCCAGAAGCAGAAGGGCCGTCAATGGCAATGACTGGAGGGAGAGGATTATTCATAATAAATTTTACTTATCAATCAGTTAAAAACAATGAATTGGATTTTGACTTTTGGCTTTTATATCATGGCTACATCGTTAATAAGGAGCACACCATGATTAAAACCATGTCTTTTGCCATGCTGCATTTTAGCGTAGCGTTCACCATTGCCTATCTTTTCACAGGCAGCCTGCTGGTGGGTGGGCTGATGGCGCTGGTTGAACCGGCCTGCAACACCGTGGTGTTTTATTTTCACGAGCGTGCCTGGCAACAGCATCAGCATTCTCACGACGTGGCGCCTGCCGCAGAGCCTGACGAGCATGAGTGGGCGTATGCGGCTTGAGAATGGCTAGCGAACAATGCTGGCGAATACCTTAAAGTACTCTGGAAAGGTTTTACCCACACATTTTGGGTCATTAATGGTAATGGGCACGCCGGCCAGGCTGAGCAATGAAAAGCACATGGCCATGCGGTGGTCATCATAGGTATCAATTACTGCGTTAGGGGTCAGTTGCAAGGGGGCGGTGACCTGAATGTAGTCCGGGCCTTCGACCACTGTGGCCCCGACTTTGCGCAGTTCTGTTGCCATGGCTGCAATGCGGTCGGTCTCTTTTACGCGCCAGCTGGCGATATTGCGTAGGGTGGTTGTACGGTGCTGATCCGAATCACCACGCACAAACATGGCCATCACGGCTAAAGTCATGGCCGCATCGGGGATGTGATTACAATCAAGGTCAATCGCCTTCAATGTGCCTGTGTTTTCAGCACGCACGTGGTTGTCGCCATAGCTGATCCGTCCGCCCATGAGGTTGGCCGCCTCAGCAAAGCGGATGTCGCCTTGTATGCTTTGCGCGCCGACGCCGTTGACGGTGACGTCCCCCGCAACAATACCCGAACCAATAAAATAAGAGGCACTTGACGCGTCACCTTCTACATATATTTCTCCTGGCGCGTGATAACGCGCATCTGCAGCAATGTAAAAATGCTGCCAGCCATCCCGTTGCACGGTCACGCCAAAGCGTTGCATCAGGTTGAGCGTGATTTCGATATAAGGCTTGGAGATCAGTTCGCCTACCACTTCAATACTGGCCGCCTGGCCTGTTAGCGGCAAGGCCATCAACAAGGCTGTCAAAAACTGGCTTGACACATCACCTCGTATTTTGATCGCTTGACTGACATCCAGCTGCGCTGGCGAAATTTGCAGGGGAGGGTAGCCCGCATTCCCCAGGTAGCTGACTTGCGCGCCCACCTGTTGCAAGGCATCCACTAAATCGCCAATCGGGCGCTCATGCATGCGCGCAATCCCATGCAGATGGTAGTCACCGCCTGAGAATGCCAGTGCGGCAGTCAAGGGCCTAAAGGCCGTCCCCGCATTGCCCAGAAACAAATCCGCTTGCTTATTGGGAAAGTTGCCGCCACAGCCCGTGACTTGCCAGGCATTTTCAGAGATATTTTCCAGCTTGACGCCTAACGCTGATAAGGCCTCCAGCATTCTGGCGGTATCGTCTGAGGCGAGCAAGTCGCGAATGACAGTGACACCGTCAGCAAGTGCTGCGAGCAATAGCGTACGGTTTGAGATACTTTTTGAGCCAGGCAGAGTGATTGCGCCTTGGGCTTGGTGGGCAGCGGGTAAATGCAGTTGTTCCATAGCGATTGGTAATTATTGAATTTTTGACTTGGCCCAGTCATTACGTGCACGGCTGGCATGTTCAAACAAATCGTGCAAAGCACGACTGTCATCAGCCTCCAAGAGTGCCGTCATGTCGCTGAGCGCTTGTTGATAGAGCCTAAGTTCACTTAATAAGGCGGTTTTGTTAGCCAGTGCAATATCCCGCCACATCTCAGGATGACTGCCTGCAATGCGCGTAAAGTCGCGGAAACCGCTGGCGGCAAATTTGAACAACAATTCCGCATTGCTACGCTTGGCCAGATCCTCCACCAGTGCGAAGGCAAGCAGGTGCGGCAAATGGCTGACGGCTGCAAATACGCTGTCATGTTCTTGCGCACTCATGTGCGAAACCACTGCGCCACATTGCTGCCAAAGTCTGCTGACTTGATCGAGCGCTGAGTTAGAGGTCTGCGCATCAGGCGTCAGAATGACATTCTTACCGAGATACAAATCAGCCATGGCAGCAGCAGGACCACTTTTTTCCGCCCCAGCAATCGGATGACCACCCACAAATTGATTAACCTGGTCCCCAAGTTCGGCCCTCGCGTACGCCATCACGTCCGACTTGGTGCTGCCGGCATCTGTGATAATGGTCGACTCGCCCAAATAGGGGCGGATGGCCTTTAAAATAGCCGGCGTCTGTGCCACTGGAGTGGCAATGATAACCAGATCCGCCGCGAGAAGTGCAGAAGCAATATCCGTTTCCGCACTGTCAATCAAACCCAAATCCAGTGCTTCCTGCAAGCTTTGTTGAGCGCGGCCCACACCAACAATGTGAGGAGCCCCAGGGTGTTTTTTAAGGGCCAGCGCAATGGAGCCCCCTATTAAACCTACCCCAAAAATCACAATTTTCTTGAACATTTATAAATTGTACCATGTCGAAGTAGTGCGCCTTTAAGTTTGGCTCACCAACGTTTAAGGCGTATAATCCACAGTCTGTATTGGGGCTGACCCGGTTTCGACGTGGGTTGCAAAGCAGTGCAGGGCATACCGAGGATTCAGGTTCCCTCGTAAATCCATCTGAAAAAGTATAGTCGCAAACGACGAAACTTACGCTTTAGCCGCTTAATCCCGGCTGAACGCTGCACCGAAGAGCCTCTCGGTCGGGCCGGGTAACCGGCAGCAGCGTCATTTAGAGAGGATCGTGCTTTACCGGGTTGCTTGGTAAGGCATTAAATCCAAGGCAACTCGCTTGTCATCTGCTTGCTCGTTGGTGGGTGCCTGGTTAAATATAAACAACACAGCTAAGTATGTAGAACTGTCTGTGGAGGGCTTGCGGACGGGGGTTCAATTCCCCCCAGCTCCACCAATTACCAAAATCAAGAAATACCAAAACACCTCACAAACCCGCGTAAATGCGGGTTTTTTCATTTATACCCACTCTCATAACGTATCATGTGATTTATTGACATACCCCAACTATTGGGGGTACTTTGTGGGGTAATCGACAGTCCTGATCAAATTCAAAACCTTTACAACTCAATTCATAATGAACTGCTGATATTGGCAAACCCTCGTTAGCAATTACTTCATCCACCAGCTTTTGCAAAACAAATGACAACCTTGAAGTAGTTATGGTGCAAAGGAGAGACCCGAACACTCAGCACTTACAAGTGTTTGTAACAGGTCATAATTTGAACACTTTGCCATTCGTTAAACGAATCAGATAGTTATCGACCTTACCAAGATTGCATCCACGGCCTTATCCACAGATTTTGTGGAATCAACGAATCAGACTTTCAGAAGGAACCAAACTAATAATTGGACTATGCAGCGCAGTTTCAAAAGCCCCCAACTACACTGGTGACTGGAGTATCCTGCTGAAGGTTAAATAAGCATTCCAAGGAGTAAATACAATGCCCACATCCAAGACTTATGAAAAACAGGTAGATCAAGGTTTAGAGAGATATCAGGAAAGGTTATTGGACTTCTCAACTAAGTACATTGAACCCGCTTGGAAGGCACATGTAGATAAGGTTGAATTACCCGAGCGGCCAGATAGCACGTTTTTCACAACTGTATTTTCTGGATATATGGAAATCACAAAGACGATAGACGCATTAAAACTTTGCCAGACTTTGATTCGAGTATCTCCACCTCGATCTAAATCAATAATGCCTGATGAGTACTTCAAGTTTCTAATTGGTGCATATCTTCAGGAGATGTATATCTTAGATCAGTCGACTCTCGACTTATGCCAAGCGTGTCAGCAGAATGTATAAAACACCGATGATAATAGCGATAGTTAAAGAGCATATTCTTGAACCTTTGGGTGGAGTAATTAGAACAAGGGGTGAGCTTGAATAAGATAGCTGTTTTCTTAACTCGGTGGTTGATAGTTCTTACCTCTAAAGCTGATCAACTATCCGGCCACGTTATCGCTGTTGCTGATGGCGACACGTTGACCATACTTACTAAAGACAAGCAGAAAATCATCATCAGGTTAAATGCAATAGACGCACCTGAGAAAAATCAGGCTTTCAGCAACGCTTCTAAAAAATCACTATCCTCAATTTGTTTCAAAAAAACTGCGAGTATTCAGACCTTCGGCCTTGGTAAGTATGGTCGCACTATAGGCGATGTAACTTGCGACGAGGTCAATGCCAATAAGCATCAGGTCGACAATGGGATGGCATGGGTTTATCGGAAATATAGTAATGACTCAGTGCTCATTGAAATGGAAGATAAAGCTAAAAGTATGGGGCAGCGGCTTTGGGATGATCCGAATCCGGTGCCACCTTGGGAATTTAGGCATCAAGCCACACCTGCAGCTGCTCCAGCTATTAAACCTACCCAAAGCGGCTTCACATGTGCAGGTAAGCGGTACTGTAAACAAATGCTGAGCTGCGTAGAAGTATGGGTGTCTACCGACTTGATCGTGATAACGACGGCATACCTTGTGAATCAATTTGTTGAAACACACTTACTTTGGACTTCGGCTGTCGGTTGAACAGTGTTGTAAAAAGGATAACTTTTGAATTTACTGGATTTAAATCTCTGCTAAAAAGTTAATCTATGTTATGGATATGAACTATGATCTCTTAAGAGGAAAGCTAGATTAAAAAATAATATCAAGGTGTGCAATATGAACCAGAGCAATCTGTATGCAACACTTAATCGCGCAGGGTGCAAAATACTTTCATTCGAAGACTATCCATCAAGCTATGGGAGTTGGAGAGTATGCTTTTTTCTTAATAGCATCTTATGCGAAATCACTAGCAATCGAGCTGATAACCAGCTCATTTTATCTACCAAAAGTACCGCACACGGTAATCAATCGTCTCAAATTCCAAGTACTAAATTAATCACTGAACAACTTGAGTTGTTACGAGTTGGTGAGTTGCTTCGTGCTATCCATATTATTAAAAATAAGTACTCAAAATCATCTCAGACTGAGGATATCAGCCGACTAAGTAAAGAGCTGGTTTAGTGAAGTTATAAAGAAGTATCTTAGTACTATGCCATAGATTGCATTGAGGGTTCTGTTATTACACTAATTTAGATTGACTTACTTTATGGAGAAGAATGACATGAAAAATATAATGATATTTGTATTTAGTATCCCAGTTATTTTATTCAGTATTTCAGCAAACGCAGTTACTGGTCAAGGCGGTGCAGGATTGACAGGAGTATCCGTAGCAAAACCTGTCAAAAATACTTCGGGGGAGGTTGTTGAAGCTACACTTCCAGATCCTTTTGCAGAATTTGACCTTGTTGGAGATGACCTATTTGATCCGGATCAACTGAAAGATATTGTAGGAAGTGCTGCAGCTATTGTAGAGGACAGAAATGGAAAAACCAATGTGATTTGGTATGGTGATGTAATTCGAAAGGATTCAGCAAAGGATCCAGAGATTAAGGCAACTGAATACAATTACGACTCATATCTATTAGATGTTAAATCTGCTGCATCTTTAGGAGTTCCTTTTTTAGCTGGAACGGCAGAAGGAAACTACAAAGTTGAGTATCGATTTTATAAAGGAGCCTCATGTAAACTCAGGATGTCAGATATTGATCCAAATAAATTCAAAATAGTTGCTAAATTTATTAGGGAAGAAATAGCTAATACGTCTGGATTAACTCTGAAAGGCATTAAAGTTGTCTCATCAGTTGCAACACTTAACACAGCATATTCAGTGTTAAAAGGTACAAAGGCGGATGCAAAAATATCTGGTCCTGGCTGGCAGGTTGGTGGGATGTTTTATGCATCTCAGACTATGCAGAAAAACAAAGTAAAGCTAGGCATAAATCTTACTCCATATTTCGGCGCGATAGGAGCTGATGCGTCACCGTCAGTTATCAAACTGGAAACCTCATCGGGTTTGAAACTTCCATCTAATCAAGCAGTGCCAGTTTCCAATTCTGAAATTGGCATAACTGATATGAGGTTTAAAAACATCATTCAACTTCAATAAGTATGGGCCTACCATTTAATCACTTGGTTTTATTGAAAATTGAATATGAAATCAAACGGCGTGCAATAGATTCTTTAACATGCCCCTTTAGTTCTACAAGTGAACTTATGAGGAGTAGTGATGCGGTCTATACTTTTCTTGGTAGTGGTCTGCTGTATTAGCAGGATGATTTTGTGCCCTTCCATTTCGCTGGCACAGCAGCAAATAGAGGCTGATAACTGGTGTACACAAGCAGAGGATAATTTAACCGATAAGGACGGAAACTCAGTTTCCTGTAAAGAAGTTGGAAAACGCTGTATACGAATGAATAACTACTGGTGCCAGAAACAAGGTGATAGTCCATGGCTAGGGACATCAGGCAAGAATGGAAAAGACGGAAATCGAGATGTTGATGGACATGCTATTTTTGAGACGGTTGAGTGGTCTGCTAGAGCAATAGCAATAGATCTTCGTAGTAAATATCGTAGAGGCTTTATATCTGCCGTTCAAATCGCTGCAGCCTACTCGCCGTGGTGTGATACCCTTGGTTCTAAAGCAGTAGTGAAGGGCAGTGGCAGAACTTGTTTGGATAAGAGAGCTATGCCACCGCCTGGTTTCAGTGGGCCATTGTGTAAACAACCAGATGTGACTAAGGCAAGTAGAACCAAAAGTTGTTTGGCTGGCTGCAATTGCCCACCTCAAATTGCAGAAACTCTAGTCCGTGGACTTCAACCTGATATCAATGCAGATTTAATGTTATTCGACTCGAAGGGAAACCCTTTGCCCAACTTGGGTGTTGTTATTCGAAACTTGGCGATTCAAGAGCAAGGGGTTTATATAAAACAAAATGTTATTGAAGCCGGAATTGCCAAGTTAATTAATAAAAAATAATCAGACTTAAGAATCAACATAATTCATGGACCCAAGATTGGAATTTTCAAGTTCTTGAGCTAAGTTACTTTTGCTAAATTGGGGTAACTTTGGGGGTAACTGATTTTTATATTTCCCATGGATTGGCTCAGATAAAGGCTTGCAAGGATTTGTTGTGTTGAACCCAGCCCATTTGAAATGTTCAATGCATTGATTTGTTTTACGTATGGGTTACGATAACTCCATAAATCGGTCTTCAATGAATTGTTTCTCGATTTCATTGCGCTGTTTCTCTGTGGTTAATGACGCAAGCTGTTCCTCAAGTCTGCGTTTTTGTTGCTCCATTTCATTCAGTTGGAATTGTAGCTCTTTTGTGAATGCATCATTGGCTGATTGCAGTGGGCGATTGTTCATGACCTGTAGTTGCTGTATTTCCTGACGCAATTCCGCCATGGTGTTTTCAGCCTCTTTGGCTTCTGATCTTGCTTTCATCATCATGGATTGATAGCTTTCAATCCGCTTTCTCATGGCAGCCATTTCGACATTTTCGTCAGCAGACAAATTGTTATTGCGCCGGAGTTGACCAGCCATTTGCTCTAGATGTGTTTGCAATTTATTCAGCTCTTGCAGCACGGGCTCACTCAATCGCTCAGCAATAATGTTATCCGAGGCTTCCGATAGCAACAAATCATCCAGGCGATCCCTGATCTCCTGTGCTACTTTATCAAAGCGCTGTATGCTATTGATTAACAATGGATCTGATTGTTTATGGTTTTCCTCGTAGTTGGAAAATCTTCTATCCAGAATAGTGCAGAGCGTGTCTAGTCGATCGCTGGATGACTCGAGCTCTGTATAGCACTTACCCAGTGCATTAAAAAACTTTTCCTGCTGTAATGTATTGCTGATGAGCAACTTGACTAATAAAAAGGCGGCACCCAAGCTAACGATAATCCCGGCACCGCTCAGTAATTCACCCCAAGAAAATGGCATCCTATTCTCCTTACAGGAGTTTGATATAAGTAATAAATCCTGTCCCGATTTCTGGTACATGGATTCGATAATCCATACGGCCAGCATTGCTCTTCAACGACATCTCAAGGCGGGGAAATTGTCGACTGACTATACTTGATCTAGCCAGCTTCAATGGACCATTTTTATGTCCAATTGACATACCCGCACCAAACTCATCCATGAACCTTCTCGCTTCATCTAGTTGGTCGTTACTGGCGCCACCACTGGCGAGTATGGTTTTAAGCATTTCGGGTTTTTCATTATTCAACGCCCACAACAGGCCTACAGCGTTCATTTCCATGATAGCAAGCGCATTGACGGGGGGTGTTTTCCCGTTTTCGCCAAACAATCCAATGAAATTGTTTTCAGTCAAATCCGTTAAGCCCAGTGGAGGGCAGGGCTCTAGCGTAAAAGCCTGACCCTTCAGCATGCTTGAGAGCATTTGATGGCTAGTCGCGAGATTCTCTGGGATAGCCGCAGGCTGCTCAGTGATTCCGCCCACTGGAATGATTTCCAATATTTTTGATCTTAAATCAGTGTCTTGGAAGGGTTTGTTAATTACAAATCTTGCACCACTTTGATAAGCCTGATCGATTTTTTCGGCGGCAGATTCCGTGGTCACAAAGCCAATTGGGATTTTTTTCCCGTATGTTTGGCAGACATGCTGACAAAATTCAAGGCCACTGATTTTATGCATGTGCCAGTCAGTAATAATCAAGTCAGGGCGATAGCCCTCAAGAATATTCATCGCAGCTTCAGCATCTGTCGCAGTTTGAATTTCGAGCTTTGGATAATTACACCCTTCAATCGCACGTTTGATAATGCTTTGTATTGCGCGACTGTCATCCACAATCAAGAATTTGGCTGCTTCACCCGTCATTGTGCTCATAATGAAAATACCCCTGAAAACTTATGATTATTTACATCGAAGATCACCAGATTCACCAGGTCTTCGTTTGGTTTATCGCTTACAAATAAACGGCTAAATGTTGCCGTTTTTTGGAGTTCAAAGAACTCTTCTAAAGGAATCTCTTTGGGTAGGCCCAATTCACTGTGCTCATCTACAATCAAGCCGCCCCCCATGATATTGCATGTTTCCTTTTTGGCATCTTTAACATCCTCATCGGATAATTCGTCAGAAGATAAGCCAAACATATGAGATGCGATTTTGTGTGCCTCAGCATCATCTAATATCAAACCAATCGCAATCGACTCATGTTGCGGTAATTGGTCAATATAAAGTGGAAGAACAACCGCCATGAGGTTGTCATGATTGTGAAATGTATAGCGCTGACTTTCCTTGAAGTTGAAAGCGGAACCGCTTACAAACGACCAGGAGTCAGATATTTTTTTCACCATTTCCTGTGTAGGCAAAAGCTGCATGTAGCATCTCCAACAATAGGATATTGATGCTAACGCAGCTTAAAAAGGATTGAAGACTGAATAAATGGTGTAAAAAGCAGGTAAATTTTTCAATTGCCATTCATTGGATTTACTCTGTGAATTAAATGATCCGCTTTAATTTCTTACAAAACTTGTACTTTGCTCGCTTATTCATCTCATCAAAAAAGCGGATCTTCCATTCACACCTTACCTTCAACGAAGCTAAATTTTGTTCACCACACGCAGTCATGCGTAATTTTCTACATTTGCGTGTACGTGGCGGTGCATAGGCCAGTTGTTTTACTTGATAAATGATAGTGCTAGGGACGACCATCTTACCCAATAACCATCTTCTGAGGACAATAGGTTTCAAGTTTAACTGATGGATAAGTTTCTGCTGATCAATGGTGCCTAAGAATTCCCCGATTTTTAAGCACCAGAGCAGGGTGAGTTGCGTCTGCACTTTTTCAATTTGTTTTTCTTCTTTCATGTTTCCTCCCTTTTTCTTGTTTGAAAGCTAATACTAGCACTTTGTAAGATAATGTAAAAATTGTTTTTGCAAACTTAAAGCAACCGAAGACTTATACTTGGATAAGCGAGTTGACGTCTTAGTTTTCATTGAGAAACGTGATTCTTTATTTAGTTTCGCATAATGTATATTATGTTAAATTATTGAATAAGAGGAAAGCTTTCTTTCAGGTAGTGTTAACCAGATGATTAGTGCTTTCTGTGGAAATAAATGTGGGAATGATTTGCTAGATTTAGCGCTTAAATATGCATGCTGGCGCTGATCCCCGATTGCCCTACCAATTAAAAATTAGTAAGTCGACTCAGTCGAAAGCAAACTGATGTTGGAGGTCCTGCAACTATATTACTTATAGAAAAAGGGCTCAGCGAGCCCTTTGCATTGATAAACGAAAAGTTGAATTACCGTGATCTGCGTCGAGAAATTAATCCGAGTATACCTATACCAAATACCAATAAACTTAGAGACTCAGGTTCCGGGACAGGATTAACACCAAGGATACCAATAGTAATAGAGTAAGCGAAGTTTGGGCTATTAAAGACCGAACGTTCTGCTGAAATAAAATATGTACCAGGATCTAATACATAATTTAGTATTGCCGCAAATTGAGTCCCACCTGTCTCAGTGTCGTAAGACAATAAATTACCTCCGACATCGTATAAGCCTAGTCCTGGGTTCATATTGGGCGCGCTAAGCTTAATATTCATTATCAATGAACTAGATGGCTCGATAATGACTTTGTAGTAATCGATGTCATTGCTGGTGATATTCCCAGTAATAGTGTAGTTATTACCTGCTGTCAGGGTAAAAGCTGATTGTGCAGTCGAGAAGGAGTTATTGCTGTTTGGATTTACAAGGTCAGCATCAGAAACAGAGAATGCTGCACTAGCAACAGATGAACAAAAAAAAGAGGCAGCAATAAAGTATTTAGCATGTTTCATAAAACTCTCCTTCTCAAAGCAGTTAATTTATTTGCTTCTACGACGACTAATCATACCAACCAATCCCAAGCCAGCTAACATTAATGCGTAGGAATCAGCTTCTGGTACTGAGGCTACCGGAGTAATATTGAAACTTACGTTGAAATCGCCGCCATCAGTGCCTGCCAGTTTACCACTCGCTGTCAGGAAGTATGTTCCTGCGGCTAGATTTGTAAATGTGGTAACAGCAGCACCATTAATGTCATAAAAACCAAAATTCAAGAAAGTAACATCATACTTAACATCATCAGCAGTCGTAATTTCAGATATGTTGTATGAAAAATCAGACACTTGTAACAGGTTAATTTGATAAGTGTCGTCAAAGTAAGCGCCACGAGTTGAGATTGAGCCAGAGTTCTTAATAAAGTCTGCATCAGCTTTCAACCGAGTGAAATCAAGACTTTGACTGGATGTGTATGGGCCAAAATCTTGTGCTTGCGCAACTGAAGTGGATGCAGCGATTGCAATGGCGAGTAATGACAACTTAAAAAACGACTTAAACATGACTTCTCCAGAATTAAACAAAATTTATTCTAGTGATTATTCATATCTTGCACATCTGGCTCAATAGTCCATTATGACTAATCACTTATCTTCTAGCTAACTAGAAATACATTTAATCAATATAAAGTATTCATTGTACAAAAGAAAGACTTTTAGGGGGTGCTTATTATTGGGGAATAACAACTATTTGATTGAGTTAAGTTTGAAAACGTAAATCCTATCCCCTTGCTTGAATCCAAATAACGAATTGCCCCCACTAACAATAGCGATATATTGTTCGTTATTCACTTCATAACTGATTGGAGGGGCATTTACACCATACTCAGATTGATATTGCCATAGCAAGTCACCAGTCATATTGCTGTACGCAGCAAACTTCCCCTCTCCTTCTCCACAAAACAATAACCCGCCGTCTGTCGCTAGTACACCACCGATCAGCGGTTGATTCGTTTTTCGCTGCCATAAAATATTGCCATCAGTAAGATTAATTGCACTGAGTACGCCCCATCTAGGGTCGTCTGTGGGTTCACTGGCCGCATAGCGAATAGGTTTTTCGCCCGGATTCACTGTGGTTTCGTGAACGGTATATTTGATCGGGCTATGCATTGCAGCCACATAAACTTTCTGATGTTTTTCATCGAGGCTGACAGGTGACCAGTTGGCACCACCTAAAATGCCTGGGTAGATGACAGTGCCTTCTTGACTTGGCTTGGCAAATAAATTGTGTTGTGGCACAAATGGGGCTGACTTGGCCAAGAACTGACCAGTGTTGCGGTCGTGAATGTAAAACCAGCCCATTTTACTGGCCTGCCCCACGGCAGGAATAGTCTTGCCATGGTATTGATAGTCAAACAGGACTGGTGGGCTTGCCAGATCATAGCCCCAAAGATCGTGAGGGACTTGTTGATAATGCCATTTGTATTGACCGGTTTCGGTATCGAGCGCCACTAAAGAAACTGTATATAAGTTATCGCCTGGGCGCGAAATATCGTTCATTTGAGGTGAGGGATTGCCTGTGCCAAAGTATAGGGTATTGGTTGCGGTATCAATGGCAGGTGTACTCCAGGCTGAGCCCCCACCAAATTTTGCGGCGTCAGGGTAGTCTTTGAGTGCTGCCCGTTCAGCCGCCGTGTCTCTGTGAAACTGATTGCCATCGGCCGTTTTAGTCACAAACTGCCCTTCCCAACCCTGCTTGGGGATCGTATCAAACTGCCAGACCTGATGACCATCATTCACGTCATAAGCCGCCAAAAAGCCTGGACGGCCATAACGGCCAGTGACGCCGATCACCGCGCCCAAAGGCGCATCACTGCGTGGATTGTCAATGTGCAAGCCATAGCCGACACCGGTAATGCCGATCATGACCTTATGATTGTAAACAACCGGGGCCATCGCAATGCCTACCCCGGTGCCCCCTGTCACTTTGCGGGTTTTATTGGGGTCATCACCACTTAAGGCGTCCTGGTGCTCGGTGCTCACCTGATTAGCGGCGACATCAATATCCCACTGCTTTGCGCCCGTTTTGGCATCCAATGCAATCAGCCTGGCATCCACTGTACCAATAAACACTTTGCCTTCTGCCACGGCTACGCCACGGTTGGCTGGACCGCAGCACATCGGCCAGTCTGGTTTGCGGTCGTGCGTGTATTTCCATAGCTGTTGACCCGTCGCCGCATCCAGCGCCAACACATGGTTGTAGGGCAAACTGACATACATGACGCCATTGACCACAATCGGAGTGGCTTGAAACGTGGCTTTTACACCGGTTTCCACTTTCCAGGCGAGCGCAAGCTGGTGAACGTTTTTCTGGTTGATTTGAGACAAGGCAGAGTAACGCTGCGCCTTCAGATTCAAGCCATAACTTGGCCAATCGACATTGGCGGAAGCCGTTTTTTCTGGTTTGCTGGCATGCGAACAAGCCAAAAGCATGACAGAAAGTGTCACTACAGCACATACCGTCGAAGTGTTGTTTTGCATGATGATAACCCCGGCTATATTTTTAACTATACAGGTTAGTATACACCTAAAACTTATCCGGCAACGAGTTCAGCATATCCCTCTGTAAACTCCAGCAACATTCACCTAAATTTTGGATGTGATAAAAAGTTTTCTATCCATGAAACTAATCGGAAGGACGAATGGACTTATACTAGGATCATTTAGTTAATACAATAATTATCATCATGACTTCACCTGTAACATTTGCCTTAAAATTGGCTGAAAAAGGCTACCTCTCTGATGCTTTGATCCGTAAAGGCATTCAGCGCTTGTGCAAATCAAGGCTGGAAGAAATTTCTGAACAGGATTGTGAGCAAGCGCAGTCAAGTCTGGTCCAGTTTGTGCAGGCAATGGCTCAGGCAGAGATCGCGCCACTGCCTGAAAAAGCCAATGCACAGCATTACGAAGTACCTGCCAATTTTTATCAATATTGTTTAGGTCGCAATCGCAAATACAGTAGCTGTTTCTGGTTGCCGGACACACGTACGCTTGATGAAGCCGAGCAACTGGCGCTTACGCAAACCTGTGCACATGCCCAGTTGCAGGATGGTCAACATATTTTAGAGCTGGGGTGCGGCTGGGGTTCGCTGACGCTATGGATGGCCAGCCATTATCCGCAGGCGCAGATTACGGGGGTCTCAAACTCCGCTTCGCAGCGTGAATATATTATGAGTCAGGCAAAAGCGCGTGGCCTGTCAAACATTCATATCATCACTGCAGACATGAATGTGTTTGATACCGAGCAAACTTACGACCGCATTGTTTCGGTTGAAATGTTTGAACACATGCGCAACTACCAAGTGCTCTATGGCAAAGTGGCGCGCTGGCTGAAGCCGGGTGGTTTGTTTTTCAAGCATATTTTTGTCCACCGCTACACCCCTTATGCTTTTGATGTCAAAGCGGAAGATGATTGGATGAGCCAGTATTTCTTTAGTGGTGGCATGATGCCTAGTGATGATTTGCCGCTGTATTTTCAGGATGATTTGAAACTGGTAGACAAATGGCGCTGGGACGGCACGCATTATGAAAAAACGGCGAATGCCTGGCTGCAACTGATGGACAAAAACCATCAGGCACTGACCCCTGTCCTGGCGTCTATCTATGGGCAGGCCGATGCAGAAATGTGGCGTCAACGTTGGCGGATTTTTTTCATGGCCTGCGCAGAACTGTTCGGTTACAACCATGGCCAGACCTGGTGGGTCAGCCACTATTTATTTGCCAAACGATAATCTGAAAGATTAAATATGACCAATAAGAAATTGATTATATTTAATTTTATTTCTTTTCAAGTGATCTGGTGGCTGTGCGTATTGTCCGCTAAACCCGGCTTGAGTACAGCCGTTTTCGCTGCGGTGTTGCTCTATACCCTGCTGCATTTATCGCTGGTCGAGGGTTGGGCGCAAACGTTGCCGCTCTTATTGACGGCAGTGATTGGCGCAGTGGCAGACCAATTTGCATATAAGTTGCAATGGATCCTATTTGAAAACCATACGCAGTGGTTGGCCTACATCCCGCTCTGGATGTTGGCCTTATGGCTTGCCTTTGCCACCACGCTGAACGTCAGCATGCGCTGGTTACAACATAAATATGCCTTGGCGTTCATGCTGGGGGCAGTGTTCGGCCCCCTTGCTTATTTAGGGGCTGAAAGTGTGGGGGCCATTCAATTACCAGGCCTTTATAGCCTGGCCTGGTTTGCCTTTGAATGGGCCACTCTGTTACCACTCATGCTGTGGTTACGTCATCGCTTTAACCAGTCTCTCGCTTTGGAGCAAACATGATTTATTACTACGCGCTGATCGCGATTGTGTTGTTTGCACTTTGCGGCTGGTTCTTAAGTTTTATCACCAAACACTACAGCCATGTGGATAGCATGTGGAGCCTGTTCTTTGCCATCACGGCCTATGTCACCGCCATATTCCTGCAAGACCTTTCATTACGAGCCTGCCTGGTGCTGTTCGCAGTGACCTTATGGTCGCTAAGGTTGAGTATTTTTTTAACCTGGCGCAACTGGGGCAAAGAAGATCATCGATATGACACGATACGCAAAAACAATGAGCCTTATTTCTGGTTGAAAAGCCTTTACATTGTGTTCGCTTTTCAGGCGCTGCTGGCCTGGATCATTTCTTATCCACTGTTCGCGGCCATCTCAAGCACTGCTGCCTTGAATTGGCTGGACCTGGCCGGTGTATTGTTATTTGTGCTCGGTCTATATTGGGAGGTGGTGGCGGACTTACAGCTCACACGATTCAGGGCTTCCGCCGGACATCAAACCCAGGTACTGAATACTGGTTTATGGCGCTACAGCCGCCACCCAAACTACTTTGGCGAGTGTCTGATCTGGTGGGGATTTGCACTGTTGGCGGCGTCATCAGCGAGCTATTGGGTTTGGGTGTCTCCGCTTTTGATGACGTTCTTGCTGTTAAAAGTCAGTGGTGTGAGTTTGATGGAGCAGACTATCCACAGCCGTCGTCCCGGGTATGCCGAATATGTCAAAAATACCAATGCATTTATTCCCGGGATCCCCAAGAGAGCTGAAAAATGAGAATTAAGGTTATCACGAGATGCACTTTAACTGGCCTGGCGCTGTTATTCGCTATTCCCCTACAGGCGCAGGACTGGTCATTTGAGGTCTACCTGGACCAGCAAAAAATTGGGACGCACACCTTTAGCCTGGATCAGAACCAATTGCAAAGCCGCGCCAATTTCAAGGTCAAAGTGCTGTTTATTAATGCCTATCGCTACCAGCACCAGGCCGATGAACAGTGGCAAGGCAACTGCCTGTCTCAACTGACGGCACACACCGAGGAAAATAAAGAAATCACCGACGTCAAAGGGGCGATACAAAATAATCAGTTTGTACTTGAGAAAAATGGCAGTACGCAAACCCTGCCAGGCTGTATCATGACCTTTGCTTACTGGAATCCCGAAATACTCAAGCAATCCCGTTTACTTAACCCACAAAATGCAGAATATCTGGATGTGACTGTCACGGATGAAGGCAGCAAAACTATAGAGGTGAAAGGTCAGACCACCCTCACCCATCAATATCGGCTCAATGGCCGTTTAAAGGGCAAAGACAAACTGAAAATTACGCTTTGGTACGATCAGCAACAGCAGTGGGTGGCGTTGGAGTCGATTACGCCAGAAGGCTATAAAATTAAATATAAACTTATTTAATCAATATGTTGAATAAATTATTTAAAGTGATTTGTATAATGGGTATTTTTTCTCTGACCGCTTGCCAAAGCTTGCCTCCGATTAAAACGGTTGAGCAAGTGGATTTGGACCGTTTTATGGGCGACTGGTATGTGATAGCAGCGATCCCGACCTTCATTGAAAAGGATCCTTACAATCCGGTTGAGCGCTATGAAAAGACTTCGGATGGCAGTATTGCCACTACTTTCACCTTTAATCAGGGCAGTTTTACAGGCCCACTTAAAGTCTATCACCCGACGGGTTTTATTGTGCCGGGCACTGGCAATGCCGAGTGGCGCATGCAGTTTGTGTGGCCGTTCAAATCAGAATACCTGATTGCTTACCTGGATCAGGATTACCAGCATACGATCATTGCGCGTAACAAACGTGATTATGTCTGGCTGATGTCGAGGAAACCAACGCTGGATCAGGCCAGCTATGAACAACTGGTCGCTAGAATCCGGGCCATGGGCTACGACACCAGCAAGCTAGAGGTTTTCAAGCATCAACCACAATAAAAGGGTGAGTTGTTGATCAAACAAACATCACCATACGCGCAACAGGCGACGCGTATTTGAGAGAGGACGAATCATGCAACACAGAATCACCGGGCTGCTATGGCGGCTCATTGGCTGGCTGGATAACCAGCGCTACCAGCCGCCAGCCAGTGCGCATGCGGAGAGCATAGACTGGTGGCGGGTGCTGCCGTTTGTTGGCCTGCATCTTGCCCTCATCGCTTTATATTGGGTGGGCTGGAGTCCTTTTGCGGTGGCCTTTGCCATCGGGCTTTATTTGATCCGCATGTTTGCGATTACCGGCTTTTATCACCGCTATTTTGCCCACAAGACCTTTCAAACCTCGCGCGCTGGACAGTTCTTATTTGCCTTGATTGGAGCCACTGCAGTACAGCGCGGTCCTTTGTGGTGGGCCGCCCACCACCGCAGTCATCATGTGCATGCAGATCAGCCGCAAGATATCCATTCCCCACACCAGCATGGCTTGCTGTGGAGTCATTTAGGCTGGTTTCTGAGCCATGCCAATTTCAAGACGCAATTAGAGCGTGTGCGTGAATTGACGCGTTTTCGTGAACTCTGCTGGTTGGACCGTTTTGACAGCCTGGTGCCGCTCGCTCTGGCTTTAGGCATCTTTTTACTGGGGACTGCCCTGGCACATTATGTGCCACAATTACAAACCAACGGCTGGCAGTTACTGGTGTGGGGCTTTGTGGTGTCCACCGTGGCGCTTTATCACGCCACCTTTTGTGTCAACTCCTTGGCGCATGTCTGGGGTAGCCGCCGTTATGCCACGCGCGACCACAGTCGCAATAACTGGCTGATTGCCCTGCTGACGCTGGGTGAAGGCTGGCACAACAATCATCATCATTTTCCGGGTTCGGTCAAACAAGGTTTTTACTGGTGGGAGATTGATTTGACCTATTACGGACTGAGAATACTGGCTGCATTGGGGTTGATCTGGAATTTAAAGCAAGTACCGGTTGAGGTGCGTGATCAGCATCATCAGGAAAGGCCGCTGTAATGGGATTGAAGATTGCCATTATCGGCGGCGGTATCGCTGGTAATACCCTTGCCTATTATTTGCATCAGCAGCATGACATCACCCTGTTTGAAGCTAACGACTACATCGGTGGCCATACGCACACACATGAGGTGACGGTTGGTGGCCAGAAGCATGCGGTAGATACTGGCTTTATTGTATTTAACGATAAAACCTATCCTGAGTTTGAGCGCATTTTGCGTGAAACGGGTGTCGTCTGGCGTGACAGCAATATGAGCTTTAGCGTGCGCAACGAAGTCAGCGGGCTGGAATATAACGGTACGACGTTAAACAGTCTGTTTGCCCAGCGCCGCAACTTACTGTCTCCAGCGTTTTACCGCATGATTCTGGATATCTTGCGCTTTAACAAAACCTCACTGGCCCTGCTCGCTGCAGGCGATGAAATTCCGCTGGGTGACTATTTAAAACAGCAGGGATATTCAAGCCAATTCATCCGCGACTACATCGTGCCTATGGGGGCCGCGATCTGGTCAACTGATGCCGAACAGATGTTGCAGTTCCCTGCCCGCTTCTTTGTGCGCTTTTTTCACCATCACGGCATGCTCACGGTAGACCAGCGGCCGCAGTGGCGCACCATCGTCGGCGGTTCTGCGCGCTATCTGGAAAAAATCACTGCCGGCTATCGTGACCGTATCCAGCTCAATGCAGCAGTGCAGGCTGTGCAACGCGATGCACAGGGCGTTACCGTGACCACGCAAAACGGGCAATCACAGCGGTTTGATTTTGTCTTTTTTGCCTGCCACAGTGATGAAGCCTTGCAGATATTGGGCGCTGAGGCCACAACGGCCGAGCGCGACATCCTAGGCGCCATTCCTTATCAGGACAACACGGTATATCTGCATACGGATGCCCGTCTGATGCCGCAACGCAAGCTAGCCTGGGCGGCGTGGAACTACCACGTTACGGCGCAAGCGACAGGCAAGGTGCAGGTCACCTATAACATGAACATCCTGCAAGGCATCCAGTCCAGCGAGCCTTTACTTGTTACCTTGAACTACACCGATGCCATCGCGCCAGACAAGGTGATTAAAAAGCTGCACTACCGCCATCCTTTGTACACGCTTGCAGGCGCCCAGGCGCAAGCCCGCCATGCCGAGATTAGTGGCAAACACCGGACTGGCTATGCAGGCGCCTACTGGCGCAACGGTTTTCACGAGGACGGTGTGGTCAGTGCTCTGGCGGCCATACAACATTTTCAGGCGATGCATTTATGAGTCCTCCTGCAGCATTGCAAACAGATAGTTTGCAAAGTGCCATTTATACAGGTTGGGTGAGCCATCAGCGGCTGCAGCCAACCCTGCATGGTTTTCGCTACCAGCTGTTTATGTTGTATCTGGATCTGGATGAATTGCCAAAGCTATTTGAAAACAATCGCTTATGGTCTTATCTTAAACCAAATCTGGCTTATTTTCGGCGCCAGGATTATCTGGGCCCCAGCCATGAGCCGCTAGATGTCAGCGTGCGTAACCTGGTTGAACAGGAAACCGGGCAGCGTCCACTAGGCCGCATCGGCTTGCTGACGCATTGCCGTTACTGGGGCATTTGCTTTAATCCCGTGAGTTTTTATTACTGCCACGATGAGCAAGGCCAGTTACAAGCGATTGTGAGCCACATTACCAATACTCCATGGAAAGAACGGTTTGCTTATGTGCATGCCATGAATACGGCCGAGAATGGTGTATTCAGTCTCAAAAAAGACTTTCATGTTTCGCCATTTATGCCTATGGATATCCAGTATCAATGGCAATTTTCATTGCCGGCGGAAGTCCTCAACGTGCATATGCAAAACTGGCGAGATCAACAGTCCATGTTTTTTGCCACCTTGAAATTACACAGACAGCCCTGGCAGGCGGCTACTTTGAATCGCCTGTTATGGCAGTACCCGTGGATGACACTGAAAGTGATTGCCGCGATTTATTGGCAAGCCTTGCGGCTTTGGCTCAAAAAAGTGCCGTTCTATCCCCATCCTGATCAAAATACCTGACGCTGAATTGAATACTATGAATACCCTTCCCAGCCCTTCATCCTTGCCAACGGACACCCTGACCAAACCGCTCAAGGCCAAAAGCCGCGCCAAATGGGTAGCGCAACTGGCCAAATCGCAGGTGCTCAAACGCTTGTCAGGACTGCAGATTGGCCAACTTACGCTTGTGGATGGTACAGAAACGCATGTGTTTGGCCAGGCACAACCAGACCAGATTCAAGCCAGCATTACCGTGCTTGATGCGCGTTTTTATGGAGAAATTGCATTTGGCGGCAGCATTGGTGCGGGGGAGGCGTATATGCTGGGCTACTGGCAAGCAGACACATTAACAGATGTGATCCGCCTGATGGTGCTTAACCAATCTGTCATGGACACACTGGAAGGCGGCTATCAATGGCTAAGCAAGCCCGTGCTCAAACTGTTTCACTGGCTCAATAGCAACAGCGAGGCAGGCAGCAAAAAGAATATTGCCGCGCACTATGATCTCGGTAATGACTTGTTCCAGTTATTTCTGGACCCGACCATGATGTATTCCTCTGCCATGTTTGACACGGAACCCGCTAGTTTACAAGCGGCTTCTGAGCGTAAGTTACAGGTTATTTGTGAGAAATTACAGCTTAGCGCAAACGATCGCGTGATTGAGATTGGTACGGGATGGGGCGGCTTCGCCATCTATGCGGCCAAGCACTATGGTTGCCATGTGACCACCACCACCATTTCGCAGCAACAATATGCGTTGGCTCAAAGCAGAATCGCGGAAGCAGGACTGCAAGACCGCATCACGCTGCTCAAGCAGGATTACCGTCATCTGCATGGGCAATACGACAAACTGGTTTCAATCGAAATGATAGAAGCGGTCGGTCATCAATACTACGACACGTATTTCAACAAAGTCAGCCAGTTATTGAAGCCCAACGGTGTTGCATTGATTCAGGCTATTACAATTGCGGATCAGCGTTATGACAGTGCCATCCGCTCCGTGGATTTTATCCAGCGCTATATTTTTCCAGGCTCGAATATTCCATCGAACACTGCCATGCTGGCAAGCATGACCCGCGCCAGCGACTTGCGGCTGGTGGACTTGCAGGATATTGGCCTGGACTATGCCACCACCTTGCGTCTATGGCGGGAAAACTTTTTTGCCAATATCGATGCCATACAGCGGCTGGGCTATAGCGAGACCTTTATTCGCATGTGGGATTTTTACCTGAGTTACTGCGAGGGTGGCTTTGCAGAATGCGCGCTGGGCGACGTGCATTTGCTTTTGGCCAAACCTGGTTATCGTCAGCTTAAGCGCGTGGCCTAAAGCAGCGCATGCTCCGGCCATGATAAACTTGGCGGCATGAGTACACATGCAGTCTTGGAGTGGCGCAATGGCCTGCCCTACTCCCCCCAATTCGATGATGTTTATTTTTCTGTCAGTCCCGAGCATCCGCAGCATGGGCTGGCAGAAACCCGTTATGTGTTTTTGCAGCATAACCATTTGGCTGAACGCTGGCAGCAGCTCCCGGCCGACACAGCGAGTCATTTTGTCATTGTAGAGACGGGCTTTGGCAGCGGCCTCAATTTTCTGGCGACTCTCAAGCTCTGGCGTGACACCGCCCCTGCTCACGCCCACCTGCATTTTGTCAGCGTCGAAATTGCGCCCTTCACCTTGCAGGATTTGCGAACCGCGCATGCGCATTTTCCAGAACTGGCCGAAGCAAGCGCGGCACTCTGCGCACAATATCACTTGTTACAACCAGGCATTAACCAGCTTGAGCTACCTTCCTTCTCGGCCAGCCTGACCTTGTTTATCGGGGACAGTGCGCATTATTTGCCACAGCTCTCCTTGAAGGCAGATGCCTGGTTTCTCGATGGCTTTGCGCCGGCCAAAAACCCGCAAATGTGGCAACCTTATTTATTTGCAAGCATGGCCACCTGTGCGCACGCAGGCACTACGTTTGCCACCTTTACCAGTGCGGGCGTGGTCAAGCGCGGCTTGCAAGCGGCCGGATTTGCAGTCCAAAAAACTAAAGGCTTTGGCAACAAGCGTGAAATGTTATGTGGAAATTGGCCCACGACGACGGCACCAGCGATCAACCCGCTGCCTAAAGTGGCCATCATAGGTGCAGGCATTGCGGGCTGCAGCACGGCCAATCAATTGGCGTCGCTCGGCTGTGAAGTGCATTTGTTTGAGCATGCGGCGCAAGTCGCTACGGGGGCCTCTGGCAATCCCAGAGGCATGCTCTATCCCAGGCTCAATGCCGAAAAACCGATGAATGACCAGCTCGCCTGGCGTAGCTATAGTTATAGCCTGCGGCATTATGCGCAGCTCAATCTGGGCGACGACGGCTTCCAGAGCGTCGGGTTATTACAACTTGGTGGCAGCCCACGTGAACATAAACGCGTGCAAAAAGTTGCCGCCCGCTATGAACAGCTAGGCGTCGATACGCCACTGCTCCACAAAATGACGGCAGCAGCAGCCAGCGAATGCGCGGGCGTTCAGATTGGCCATGAGTGCTTATATTTCCCGCACGGGGCCTGGGTCAATCCGGTGCGGGCTTGCCAGCAGCTGGTGAAGCAGCCAAAAATTAGGCTGCATTTAGCGCAGGCGGTCGACAAGCTTTCACGCATTTCTTCCGGCTGGCAGCTATTCAGTGATAGCAGCCCCTTGGGCACGTTTGATGCCGTGGTGGTGTGTAATGCGGCTGAAGCGGCAGCTTTAATTCCTGAGAGTGGGATGTGGCTCAATCCGGTGCGTGGACAAATGGGGGTGATTGCCGCGCAACCGGCGATGCAACCCTTGCGTACCATCTTGTGTGGGGATGGCTATCTAACCCCAGCGCATCAAGGAACACATGCCATGGGGGCCACCTTTGCACCAGGCGAGACGGATACCAGCGTGCGTGCTGAAGATAGCGAGCAAAATCTTCATATGGTGAGCACGCTTAGCTCACAATTTGGTCCAGTGGCGCACACGGCCGTGATCTCGGCACGGGCTTCGCTACGCTGTGGCTCGCCGGATTATTTACCCTATGTGGGTCCGCTTTTGCCGTTACAAGACTTGATGGACAGTCATGCGTCCGTCAGCAGCTTCGCTGACTTGCCCGCTGCACAAGGGTTGTATGTACATGCAGCGCACGGTAGCAAAGGCCTGATGACGGCCCCTTATTGTGCAGCCATACTAGCCAGACGCATGCTGCAAGACTTTGGCTATGCCTTGCCACAACTCTCTGAGGATACTTTTTGGCTAGGTCTGCATCCGCAACGGTTATTGTTTAAACAGGCCGGCTGGAAGCCATTGCTACAGCCGTTTAGTGAGCAAGAGAAAACATGACTGATCAGCTAGCCAAACTTCAGCAGCAGCTTAGCCGCACGCCAGATGACCCGGAACTGCATTACGAGCTGGGACGGTATTACTTGCAAACCAAGCAAGCCAATACGGCGGAAAGGGCTTTTCAGCACGCCCTGCAACTGGTGCCAGAACATCCGCAGATATTGATGCAACTCGGTAATGTGGCCAGCCTGCGCGGAGATGAAACTTTGGCAGCCACCTTTTTCAGGCGTTCACTGGCAAAAGACAAGCAGCAGGCCGATGTGCATTTTAATCTGGCCAATAGCCTGCGCAAACTTGGGCAAATCGCGCTCGCCATCCAGCACTACCAGCAATCATTGCAACTGGATCCGCAAGATTCGGAATGCCATAACAATCTGGGCAATGCCTACCGTGAGCAAGGCCAGCTGGACTTGGCAGTGGCTTCCTATGCGCGTGCCCTGCAATTAAATCCCAAACTGCTGCACGCAAAGGTGCATTGGATCCATCAAAAACAGCATATGGCTGACTGGCAAGGGCTTGAGCAAGCCATTGCAGAGGTGCGTCACGCGTTACAGGCGCTGCCTCAGGCACAAATCCCGCCATTTGCCTTTCTGGCCATGCCAGGCACCACGGATCAGGAGCAGTTAGCCTGTGCCAGCCGTTGGGCGCAACAACATTACGCGCACATCCAACCACTGGCTGCGCCAGCGGCCAAATCAGCAGGTGCGCGCATCAAAGTGGCTTATCTATCCTCGGATTTTCGTAAACACCCCCTGGCTTATTTGGTCACTGAGGTCATCGCTGCACACCATCGCGAGCAGTTTGAAATACTGTTATATAGTAATAGCCACAATGATCAGTCTGCCGAATGGCACGCTTTTCATGCGGCCGCAGATCAGTGGCTGGAAATCAGCAACATGACAGACGAAGCGGTGGCGCAGCATATGCGCGCAGCGGAGATTGACCTGCTGGTAGACTTAACCGGCTTTACTCAACGCAGTCGCAGTGGCGTCGCCGCTTATAAACCGGCGCGCAAGCACGTCAACTGGTTGGGGTATCCCGGCAGCATGGGCATGCTTAATGGGGTACCGCTATACGATGCGATTATCGTGGATGAAATCTTGGCAGAAGTGGCCTTGGCGGAGAAAGCGATCATATTGCCCTGCTATCAACCGAATAATGCACGTCGACCCACTACAGACGCAGGTAGCCGCCACTCACATGGTTTGCCAGCGCAAGGCTTTGTGTTCTGCTGCTTTAACCAGAGTTTCAAGATTACGCCTGAGGTGTTTGCCTGCTGGATGCGGATTTTAAAACAGGTATCAGGCAGCGTATTGTGGCTGCTCGAAGGCAATGTCTGGGCAGCCAAGCATTTGACAAACGCCGCCATGGCACTGGGCGTCGCTGCTGATCGTTTGATTTTCGCGCCGCGCACCAGTATCGAGCAACACATCGCCAGGCAGCAGCATGCAGATTTAATGCTGGACACCGCACCCTACAATGCCCATACCACTGCTAGTGACGCGCTGTGGCAAGGCATTCCTCTGCTTACCGTGCAAGGCAGCACCTTCCCGGCACGCGTCAGCACAAGTTTGCTCAAAAAACTCGGCTTGGAGGAGTGTATTTGCCAGGATTGGCAGGCTTTGGAGCAACGTGCGATCATGCTGGCACAAACGCCAGCAGCATTAGCCGCCATCAAAGCACGCTTGCAACAGCATGCCAATCGCCTGTTTAGCCCGGACAGCTTCTGCCGCCAGCTTGAGCAGGCGTATCAGCAATTGCTTTTATCCAGCGGCTGAATCTTCCGTCTCCGCGGTGACGACTGATAGTACGCCAGCGGCAATAATACAGAGGCCGCCCATCATTTCTGTCACAGACATCGTTTCATGTGCCAAAAAGTAGGCGGCGATAGCGGCTACAATCAACTCGGTCATAAATAACACTGAGGCTTGAATGGCCGGGATTTTGGTGACGCCATACTGGACAAGCAAGGTGGCAGAAACCAGTAGCAATGCGATCAACACCAACCAAAGCCCCATCATGGGTGTCACATCCGTGATAAATGCAAAGCCATTCACCCCATTGAGCCAGAGTAATACCAACATAGATAAGCCAAATACGCCCAGCCACACCAGCATGCCTTTTGCCGCAACTGAGAGGTGGGTGGAGTAACGGGTAATCACATTGGTCAGCGAAAAACCAATGCCGGCGGATAACGCTAACCAATCTGAGGTGGATTGTGGCCACGGCCAAATCCATAGGCCGTCTGTCAGCATCAAGGTCGCACCAAGCAAAGACAAGCCTATCGCCGCCAGTTGCGGCAGATGCCAGGGCTCATGCAACCAGATTCTGGCCAACAGCAGCGTCCACAATGGCGAAAGATAAAACAGCAACATAACCCGCATGACTTCCCCATCAATCACCGCCAGCACATAAGCGAGATTGGTCCAGCCCGCCACCAGACTTAAGCCATAAGCTGAAAAAGGAATCTGCGAGATATACGCTGACCGCCGCCAGAACAGCAGCATACCAATTACCAAGGCCACGAAATAACTCAGTACGCTGGATTGCACGCCAGACAGACCGACCTCATTCAGCAGGCGGTAAGGGTACCAAATCACGCCCCAGCACAAGGCGCCATACACCAGGGCCAAAGATGCCCACTTTTTTTGCTGCGAAGCTTTTTGTTTATGCGAAAGCGTCACTTATAATACACACCTATGAATCCACATTTAAATCTTCTCCAGCCCTACCCTTTTCAACGTCTGCGCGACTTGTTTCAAGGACTGACGCCGAATCCTGAGTATAGCCACGTTAACCTGTCTATCGGTGAGCCCAAGCACGCCACGCCAGCCATCATTTCTGAAGCACTGGCGAACAACCTGAGTGGACTGGCCAGCTATCCTACCACAATCGGCGTAGCGGCCTTGCGTGAAGCCATCAATCAATGGCTACAGCGCCGCTACCAGATCCCGGCACTCAATATCGATAAAGCCATCTTGCCGGTTAATGGCAGCCGCGAAGCATTATTCGCCTTTGCGCAAGCGATGATAGACAACACGGGCTCACAAGCGCCAGTGGTCATCTCGCCAAATCCGTTTTACCAGATTTACGAAGGTGCTGCATTTCTGGCAGGCGCCCAGCCCTACTTTATCAATACCACCGTCGAGAATGATTTTGTGATGGATCTCACACAAGTGCCTGCTGACGTGCTGAAGCGCACGCAATTGGTATTTGTCTGCAGTCCCGGTAATCCTTCCGGCAAAGTCATGGACATTGCCGCCTGGAAAACACTGTTTGAACTCTCTGATCAATACGGATTTGTGATTGCCTCAGACGAATGCTATTCGGAAATCTATTTTGATGAAGCGCAGCCGCCCGTTGGTGCCTTGCAAGCCGCGCATCAACTTGGTCGCGAGTTTAAACGCATTGTCATGTTCAGCTCACTGTCCAAACGGTCAAATGTGCCTGGCATGCGCTCTGGCTTTGTCGCAGGGGATGAAGAGATTGTAGAAAAGTTTGCGCTATACCGTACTTACCATGGCTGCGCTATGAATCCGGCCGTACAAGCTGCAAGTATCGTGGCCTGGAATGACGAAGCGCACGTTCAACACAACCGCGCACTTTACCGTGAAAAATTTGCGGCCGTTACCCGACGCTTGCAAACTGTCTGGCCGCAAACGCAATTACCTGATGCCGCATTTTACCTGTGGATCAATACCGAGCAAGATGATACTGCTGTAGCCAAACAGCTCTATCAAGACCTGAATATCACCGTGTTGCCTGGATCATTTCTTGCCCGTGAAGCGCATGGCGTCAATCCGGGACGAGGCTTTATTCGAATGGCGCTTGTTGCATCAAATGCAGAAACCATAGCTGCCACACAACGAATTTGCGAGCACTTACGCATATAAAAAGCAAAATGAGATGGAGCAATAAAAAAGCCGATTGCTATAGCAATCGGCTTTTTATCAGACACAAAAAATTAAACAAATTTTCTGCGGGCGATCAGCCCAATAATACCCAAGCCAGCCAACATCAAAGCGTTGTTTTCTGGTTCCGGAACGGGAATTACAGGTGTTGCACTAAATGTCAACTTATTGGAAAGAGTCACATTAAAAGCACCTGGGTTAAATTTAAACTGATAACCAGTGCCCGCACCAATATCGATAAATGACAAGGATGTGGTTGCATTTACAATCAGAGACGGAATGGAGTAACTGGAAATCAGGTTATCTGCTGAGTCGTATAAACTGAAGCTTGAACCAGCACTGATGCCCAGCAATGCTTTAAAGTCAACCGTGACATTTGAATCATAGGTCAAATCGAATGTGTAAACATCTGGTAAAAAGAATGCACCAACTTGTAACAACGACGCATTTGATACCGGACCATTATTCAAATTGCCCAAGGGAGTCACGTTGACAACCGTTGCAGATGCGTGACCTGAAAAAGCCAAAGTCAATGCAAGAGCAATTGGACCTAATACATGAGATGCTTTCATAACCTCTCCTCTATTTAAAAAAACAATAAAATTGAACAACTTAAAAACTAATATGGTTGAATTACTGACTGCAATTTATCGCTTGGCACATCGAATTCAAACTATGAAAGAATTATTACAAAACTAGCAAAAAATAGGCCAGCTCAAAAAAAGACGCAAGTCATTGATTTAACTTATTTTTTTATAATGATTTATCTTTTTTTATATTTACCTAATATCAAAGCTGCACCAATATAAACTTGACATCAGCAGTTATGCACTAAATAGATGCATATTCTACAGCTTTATTACATAACTTAGCAAAATAATTTGTCAGAAATATGACAATCGAATATTATTTTCGGACAAGTTAGACTCTTACAAAGTTGAGATTCGTTCTAGTACTGCCTTTACTAATCTCACAGCGGCAGGGATTGAATGGGATTCTGCATAACATCGAAGCTCAGGCGCATTCCCTGATGGTCTGAGATGAATGACATTTCCTGAGGTAAGGGTTAACCTTAATCCATCAGTAATATCTTTTTTTATAACCATTTCATCGATTTGTAAAAGGCTCATCAATTTTTCTGGGAATTCAAACCAATCCTCAATTAATTCCTTACTTTTTTCTGTCGGGTACTGCTGCAATCTGTCACTTGCGGTGAAGCGGGACGGCAAACCTGCCACTATTGTAGAGAGCGGTTTATTATATTTCTGCATAGCGGCCAACAAACACATGACAGGCAATAATGCATCACGCGTTGGCAAAGGCGCCAAGTGCGGATAAGCGTTTACTGAAGAACCCAGTAAAAAACCACCATTTGCTTCAAAACCAGCAATATGCTGCTTACCCTGTTCATGGAGTAACGCCATCCCAGCAATTACATAGGGTGATCCAATACGCGTTCTGATCACTTGGTCAAAGAATCTACTCACTTCAATCGCTGAGTTACAGCTTACAGGGACCGCTAGATGACGAATATTGAGCCATTGAGCCGTTAATAGCCCCACAATATCGCCTCTCAGCCAAGTTCCATGCTCATCGGCGATGAGCGGTCTATCACCATCTCCATCTGTTGAGATGATGGCATTAACGTTGTATTGTTTTGCCCAATCTATTCCTCGCTGAACATCTGCATCAGAAACCGCCTCTGTATCAATGGGAACAAAGGTATTCGATCTCTCAAGACAAATAACCTCAGCCCCCAAGATGCTAAAGAGCTCTTGCATCAGATCACGACCTACACTTGAGTGTTGGTAGATCGCAAGTCTCAAGCCCTTAAACCCATCAGCGCCCAACATGTCTACATATCGCTCTAAATAATCACTTCTTGCATCAGGTGTCGGCAATGGCAGGCTGATACTATAATCTTGTAGAGGAAGAACACTGGTGGCCAGCATTATTTCTTCATCTGCCTTGGTTATTTCACCATCGGGGCGATAAAACTTGAGGCCATTGCGGTCAAACGGAATATGACTACCAGTTACCATGATTCCGGGGATTTTATGTTTTTGCGCATAGAGCGCTAATGCAGGTGTTGGAATAGCACCACAGAATATGATTTCCAATCCCAACTGGAAGAGCATCTTGGAGCAATATTGCGCAATCACTGGACTACTAGGGCGAAGATCCGTAGCTATGGCCACTGTTTTAAATACATATTCGCGCTGCATCGCCTGCACAAAAGCTTGCGTGTAAGCTGCACATACCTCTTCAGTCATTGCTGTGACCAGACCTCGGGCACCACTGGTTCCAAACGCGACACCACTTTTCTGCATTAACTGCTGCAGCGTTTTAGGCGCATTCATCTCAATTGCGCCCATACGTATCCTCAAAGCGGACGATATCGTCTTCACCAAGATAACTTCCCGATTGCACCTCAATCAGATGTAATGGCAACTTGCCGGGGTTTTCCAAGCGATGGGTAGAACCAATAGGGATATATGTAGACTCGTTTTCAGTATAAAGCTTGGTCACATTATCCACTGTAATCATCGCAGAACCACTCACCACCACCCAATGCTCGGCCCTATGGTGATGCATTTGCAGAGACAGTTTTTCGCCAGGCTTGACCATAATGCGTTTTACTTGGAATCGCTCCCCCACATCAATGCCTTCGTACCAACCCCATGGACGATATACGCGCGGATGTACATGGTGCTCAGTACGACCGCTAACTTTGAGATGATCTACAATATTTTTGACATCTTGAGCACAGTCTCGGTGTGCCACCAAAATGGCATCACCTGTCTCAACGATCACAAGATCCTCTACCCCTACCGCTGCTACAAATCTATGCTCGGCACGGACCAGAGTATTTTTGACATTCCTGAGATAAACATCGCCACGAATTGCGTTTCCTGATTCGTCATTTGGCTGGACCTCTTTCAGCGCGGTCCACGATCCAACATCATTCCACCCCATATTGGCTGGCACGACTGCTGCCAGCTGCGTTTTCTCCATGACCGCATAATCAATCGAATCTGACGGAGATTTGGCAAATGACGCTTCATGCAAGCGCACAAAATCAAGGTCCTTGTAGCTATTAGCCACAGCGGTGGTCACTGCATCTAGCATAGCTGGGGCATGTTGTTTCAGCTCGGCGAGAAAAATGGCCGGTTTAAACAAAAACATGCCACTATTCCAGTAAAAGTTGCCGGCATCAAGATACTGCTGTGCCGTTTCGGCGTCAGGCTTCTCAACGAACCGTGCAACCGTATAACATCCTTCTGCGGCGTCCAAGCCATCACCTGATTGAATGTAGCCATAACCGGTTTCGGGATGTGTGGGCTCAATGCCGAAAGTGGTCAGCTTGCCCATACTGGCCGCCACACTGGCGCGACGAACTGCCGCTTCAAAAGCAGCAACATCGGTAATCACATGATCAGCTGGCAACACCAGCATC
Organism: Methylophilus sp. YYY-1; assembly: GCF_029132825.1. Taxonomy (NCBI): domain Bacteria; kingdom Pseudomonadati; phylum Pseudomonadota; class Betaproteobacteria; order Nitrosomonadales; family Methylophilaceae; genus Methylophilus; species Methylophilus sp. YYY-1. The sequence goes on along the minus strand of NZ_WOVG01000001.1, from coordinate 256,872 downwards.
AGCGCATCTGTGTCCTTCAAAATCAACGACGCGGCCGCAATAGCAGGCGCTGTGTTTCTTGCAATCGGCTCAAGGACGATCGCTTCTGGATTCAAGCCGACCTGTCTTAATTGCTCAGCAACCAAGAAACGATGATCATTGCCACATACAACAATAGGTGACTCAATTTCTGCCCAGCTAGCCAGCCGCAGTAGTGTCTCCTGTAGCATTGTATTTTCACTTACCAGAGGCAATAGCTGTTTAGGTAACACTGCACGCGACAACGGCCATAAACGTGTACCCGAGCCGCCTGAAAGAATCACAGGAACAATTTTCATCTTTTCAACCTTATACCAATTTTCAACGTTTTAACTTAACTGTTTAAGTTCCCACTGCCAGGCATGGGCGACAATTGTCTCCAGGTCTGTAAACTTAGGGCGCCACATTAATGTGCTTCTCGCTCTCGTGGAGTCAGCAACCAGTCTCGCTGGATCACCCTCTCTCCTTGGACCATTGATCACGGTAATTGCTCTCCCTGACACCTGCTGCGCCGCTGTAATCACTTCCTGCACGGAGAATCCCTCACCGTTACCAAGATTAAAGCGATCACTCTCTCCATCATTGTTCAGGTGTTCGAGCGCGGCAAGATGAGCGGAGCATAAATCGACAATATGAATGTAATCACGAATGCAGGTGCCATCTGGCGTATCATAATCCCGCCCAAATACCTGAATATTTTCCCTGCGCCCTGAGGCTGCTTGCAGTATCAGGGGAATCAAATGCGTCTCGGGGTCGTGGCGCTCGCCTAACTGCCCGTCTGGATCGGCGCCAGCAGCATTGAAATAACGTAGACATACCGAGCGCAAGTCAAAAGCCTTATCATAATCAGCAAGCACCTGCTCTATCATTAACTTGGATCGACCATACGGATTCAACGGCCGATTCGGATGCACCTCGTCAATCGGCACATAATCAGGCTCACCAAAGACCGCGGCAGTTGAGGAGAAAATAAATTTATTCACCTCAAACTCACGCATGGCATCTAGCAAATTCAATGTATTGGTAACATTGTTACGATAATAAATATCCGGTTTGCGTACCGATTCACCCACTTGTATAAACGAAGCAAAATGCATGACTGCGTCAGGGGTGTATTGCTTGAACACGTTGTTCAAGCAATCGCTATCAGCCAAATCGCCTTCAACAAAGACACCGCCCAGTACTGCATCTCGATGCCCACTGGATAAATTATCCAAAGTAACCACTTCGTGCCCGGCACCCAGTAGCATTTTCACCATATGTGAGCCAATATACCCAGCTCCACCAACGACTAATACGCGCATAGAAATATCCAGAATTGATTAATCGCTGCCGAACAAATCGCGAGTGTAGACCTTATCCACCACATCGGAGAGCTCTTTGGCTTGTCGATTGGCAATGATCACATCAGACATTTGTTTGAACTGCTCTAGATCCCTGATTACCTTAGAGTTGAAAAACTCGGATTCCTGCAGGACTGGCTCATAGACAACTACCTCAATCCCTTTACCTTTAATCCGCTTCATAATTCCCTGAATGGACGAGGCTCTGAAATTGTCTGACCCTGCTTTCATGATGAGGCGATAAATGCCAACCACTTTGGGATTCTTTTTGATAACACTCATGGCCACAAAGTCTTTACGCGTGGTATTTGCATCCACAATCGCGTTAATCAGATTTTGTGGAACTTGTGAGTAGTTTGCCAACAGTTGCTTTGTGTCCTTTGGCAAACAGTAGCCACCGTAACCAAAAGAAGGATTGTTGTAATGATTACCGATACGCGGGTCCATACAGACGCCTTCGATAATCTGGCGTGTATTCAAATTATGCGTTTCTGCATAAGTATCCAACTCGTTGAAATATGCCACACGCATCGCCAGAAAGGTATTGGCAAACAATTTGATCGCTTCCGCCTCTGAACTATTAGTCAATAAAATGGGGGCGTCAGGTTTGAGACAGTTTTCTTTCAGCAAATTAGCGAATGTTTGTGCACGTTCTGAGACCTCTCCCACAACGATGCGCGATGGATAAAGATTGTCGTAAAGTGCTTTACCTTCCCGTAAAAATTCCGGTGAAAAAATTAGGTTATCGCAATTAAGTTCGGCACGAATTTTTTCGGTGTAACCCACAGGAATCGTTGATTTGATCACCATAACCGCACTTGGATTGATCGCCATTACATCCTTGATCACGGCCTCTACGGATTTGGTATTGAAGTAATTGGTTTCGACATCATAGTCGGTTGGTGTGGCTATCACCACAAATGCAGCGTCTTTATATGCTTCGTTCTTATCAGTGGTCGCTTTAAAATTGAGCGATTTGTTGGCCAGAAAGTCTTCTATTTCCCGATCAACAATTGGCGATTGTTTTTGATTCAGTAGTGCCACCTTTTCTGGCACGATATCCAGCGCAACGACTTCATTTTTTTGAGCTAATAATACTGCCAATGACAAACCAACATAACCAGTACCAGCAATTGCAATTTTCACAGTGGCTCCTTCTATTTTTGTATACTAAATTTCAGTGATGCGGCTTACTTTTCAACCATTCCCGCATAAACAACTTGGGATAAATAATCGCACCAACCATATATCTTTTAACAAGTCGTTTGGGCTCCGAGCACATTCTGTGCATCCATTCCAGACCAAATCTGCGCATCCACATAGGCGCTCTGGGTTTATTCCCAGCTAAAAAATCGATAGTCGCACCAACGCAAAGCGCCACTTTTACTGGCAATTTATTCGCGTATTTATTCACCCATATTTCTTGTTTTGGCGCACCTAGGCCAATTACTAGCAAATCTGCTTTTGCATCTGCTACCGATTGGCAAATGCGATCACAATAAGCACTATCTTTTTCAAAACCAAAATCAGGGCTTAGAATGCCAACGACTTCAACGACAGGCCATTGCGCCTTGATATTCGCAGCAGCAACCTCACCGACTCCTGGCATGGCACCCAGCAGATAAACACGCAAAGGGAGATTGTTTTGTTGAAACCGGGTAAATATATTCGGAACAAGATCACTACCAGGCACGGTTTCAGGTAATGGTTTTCCAAGCAATTTAGAGGCCAGAACTACAGGTTTTCCATCTGCAACAGTCATCGCTGCATTTGCATAGGCTTGCTGGAATGCTGGATTTTTTTCTAATTGCACAATGTGATCGACATTCGGGGTAACTACATATTTGCAAGAATTATCTCCAAACTGAAGCCACTCTTGCAATACATCAACAGACTCATTCATCGAAAACTTGTGAATGGTGATTCCGAACATTTCTATGGTATTTGACATAAATAGACTGAGACTCAACAAGTTTAGATATATATTTGTGACCAAAATACGTAGGGTTACGTAAAAAATTATGATTATTTTTTCAGTCGCACGTGAATAAAAAAAGAACCTGTGTGATATGGTATAACCCATAAGGATTATGCGATATAAGACGTTTTAACCTATTCTGGTCTTGACGCCACTGCTTACACCCCATCTACAATTTCAATAATAACGCTTATTTGTGAATTTTTTTAAGTGATTTAACAAAAAAATATGATTAGTAATTTGAATAACTACCCCTCAGGTGCAACGCTAGAGGCTGATGTTTGTATTGTAGGTGCAGGTGCAGCTGGCATCTCACTGGCATTATCTTTGTCTGGGCGAGGATTGAAAGTTCTGCTTTTAGAGTCGGGATTGGAGGTTGAGAATGACCAGGTACAACAGCTTTACGCAGGTGAAGTCGTTGACGAAAAGCTCCATAGTCCTCCTGATAAATACCGTCAAAGAAGATTTGGCGGCTCAACGACCATATGGGGGGGGCGTTGTATGCCGTTTGATCCGATTGATTTTGAGGCCCGAGACTATGTTCCGCATAGCGGCTGGCCAATTGGTTATGATGACTTGGCACCCTACTACCAAGTTGCCAATCAATTACTAGAAGCAGGCACTTATGAATATGATGCCGACAAGGTGTTTGATCCTGAGCAACAGGCAGCAATCAAAGGCTTCAAAAGTGACATCCTAAAAACCAATAATCTTGAAAGGTTTTCTTGCCCGACAAATATGGGAGATCGGTACAGACAAAGACTGATTCTGGCTGATGATATTGAAATACTGCTGGAGGCTAACTGCACCGGCATTCGACTTGGCATGGATGGCAAGCAAGTAAAACACCTGGATGTGGTCAGCTTACAGGGTACCAAGCTTTCCGTGATTGCCAAGCAGTTCATCCTGGCGACAGGCGGTATTGAAACAGCCCGATTGCTTTTGGCATCAAACGATGTACTGCCTACTGGAATTGGCAATAAATATGATTTGGTCGGTAGGTATTACCAATGTCATATAGCAGGTAACCTAGGGCAGTTAACCGTACTTGGTACCACCAAAAATGTTCGGCATGGATATGAAATTTCACCTGAGGGGGTGTATTGCCGCCGTCGTTTTGCATTAACTGCCGACACTCAAAAGAAATTAAGAGTAGGCAATATGGTGGCCAGATTACATTTTCCAAAAATCGTGGATCCCTCACATAGAATTGGAGTGCTATCCGGATTGTTCTTAGCCAAGAACTTTATCAGCTACGAGTACGGAAAGCGCTTAAAAGATGGGCAAGCAACTCTATCCACTTACTTAAAACACTTTGCAAACATTATTCTCGACCCCATTGATACGACAAAATTTTTATACCATTGGATTACCAAGCGCACGCTGGCCAAGCGTAAATTTCCTTCTGTGATTTTGAGCAACAAAAGCAATCAGTTCACCTTTGAAATCCACGGTGAGCAATATCCCAACCCTGAGAGCCGGATTACCTTGATCAATGAGACGGATGCGCTAGGCATGCCCAAGGTCAAAATTGACTGGAAATATCTCCCTGAAGATATTGAGTCTATCCGGAAAGCGCTCAAAGTGTTTAAACAGGAAATCAACCAAAGTGGACTTGCTACCTTTGAGTTTAACGATGAGCAGTTAGAAGCTGATTTGACTCGTTTTGGTGCATACGGTGGACACCACATTGGTACTGCACGCATGGGTAAGCAGCCTGAAAGCTCCGTAGTCGATGAAAACTGCAAAGTGCATGACATTAGCAACCTTTATATTGCCAGTGCTGCGGTTTTTCCTACCAGTAGCCAAGCCAACCCTACCCTGACCATTGTCGCCATGAGCTTACGCCTGGCAGACCATATTGCAGAAACACTGCAGGCAGGCAAATCTACTCATTCAATCATATCGTAAGGAAGCAAGCATGAAAGTCTTAATCCTTGGCGCCACTGGTCATGTAGGCAGTCGGCTACATACGCACTTGCAACACTCAAATATCACCTCCATTGCTGCCTCCAGAGGCAGAATGCGCAGCAATATTGAGGGGCATGTCATTTTAGATAGTATGAATCTGGCTGACCTGACCACACAGCTCAAACAAGTCGATGCAGTAGTGAATTGTGTCGCCGGGAGTAAAGACGGCATTGGCCAAGGAGCAAAAATCCTGGCCGAAGCGGCATTGGCGGCAGGCAAGCCAACAATTGTGCATTTGAGTACCATGTCAGTCTATGGCGCCAGTGAGGGCATCATTACCGAGAACTCACCGTTTGACCCAACTTACAACTGGTATGCGGCTGCCAAATGCGAGGCCGAGCAGCACATGCAAGCCTACGCACAAGCTGGCGGCAAAGTAGTCGTGTTCAGACCAGGCTGCATTCATGGGCCGGGCAGCGTGCAATGGGTAGAACGTGTCGCCAATCTGCTCAACACCTTCAGGCTCGGTGACCTTGGCAGTGCCGGGGATGGCTGGAGCAATCTGGTGCACGTGGATGACGTCGTTAAAGCGATACATTTTGGGTTGCAACTGCCGCTCAATGCCGGCGACATTCATCATTACAACCTTGCAGCGCCTGACAGTCCACGCTGGAACCAATACTTTATCGATTTAGCGCAAGCCATTGGCGCCACTCCGGTCAAACGTATACACCCCATGCAGCTCAAGCTAGATTCAAAAGCGTTTAGTCCAGCCATAAAAATATCTCAAAAAATACTTGAAAAAGCAGGCCAGAAAAACCTGGCTAAGCAATTTCCAGAACCGCTGCCGCCATCACTCGTAAGACTTTTTAAACAGCAGATTTTTCTGAACTCGAGCAAAATATCCAGCAAAATGAACTTTACGCCTTACCAGGAGAGTTTTTTAAGTTCAGTTAAATGGTTAAAAGGTGATCAATAATCGTGCAATTTCGATAAAAGCATGAGTTTTAAAAATACCAATTAAAAACGCAAGTAAGAAGAGCTGGCAATCTTGATAATATCTTAATTTATAAAACACAATTTTATCGCATCATTGTGCGTGCTTTCAGCATAAAAGCCTTAGGCTTTAACGTGGAAATTCCTACAAAGCTTTAAATTTCCGCTGATAAACACAAAAAATCTACTGCGCTATTGTAGCTCTCAATTCTACATATTCGCATTATGGTTTTTAATGAAGCGTTATACCTATCTTGATGGATGGCGCGGGCTATCGATTATTGCTGTTTTAGCTGGCCACTTTCTTTCCATTCAGGGATTTAATGCTGGCAGATTTGGCGTTGAAATGTTTTTTGTGCTGAGTGGGAGGCTGATGGCAGAAATCTTATTTATCAAACACACCCCACTGCCTAGCTTTTTTAAACGACGCATCTCGCGGGTATGGCCAGCACTGTTTGTGTTTATCATTGCAATGTGGCTGATTTTTGGTCGGTCAGAAAACACGCTGCATGTGGATTACCGAAGTGTATTGGCTACACTAACCTTCACCTACAATTACTACAGCATATACGCAAACCACACTCCCGTTTTAGATCACATTTGGTCACTCTGTATTGAGGAGCACACCTACATCCTGCTGGCATTCATTGCGTTTTTGGCCCGAAAATACAACTTTGATCCAATCAAACCGCTCATTGCTATCTGTGTATTATTTTTGATCAACGGCGCCCTACTTACGTCCACAGAACATCTTGATTATTACAATGTGTATTGGAGAAGTGACACCCGCAGCGCCTCTATTCTTATTGGCGTCATTAGTTTTCTGCTAATTCAACGATCCAGCCAGCACATTCCGGCACTGGCTTCTGTTTTGCTACTTGGCATGGCCTTACTTCTCAACATCAATCTGGTGCCAGACCCAATCAAATACAGCCTTGGGACAGTCTGTGTCGCGGCCGCTATCTGCAGCATTAAAGAACTACCAGAGTATCTGATGAAATTCATCTGCCACCCGGCACTTACTTGGGTGGGTTTAATTTCATTCTCGCTTTATTTATGGCAACAGCCCTTTTATAAAATGATTCATTCAGGTCAATCAAAATTAGTACTGCTCTTAGCAGCACTAATCATTGCATCCTTTAGTTATCGTTTTATTGAAGTACCGGTAAGAAAGGCACTTAATCAGAAATGGGCGAAATAGGTATGAACTGGCAGTCGACAATTGCAGGAAAATCAAATCATACATTAGAGCCATATTTTCTTCTTAATGCGATTGTTGGTTGTTCAATTACATAGTAAGAAATCAAGGAGGTGATAATGGTTAGGCCCCAAAATCCCAGTTGCCAGGCAAGCGAAAGTTTATTCAAACCTATTGCATACGAAATAAGCGTCATTGATAACCAATGCTGCAAATACAACGAATAGCTTAGCTTGCCAATAAAAGTGAGTGAGGGTAACGCCAAAAAGCGCCTAATTGCGGCAAAAATATTTGCTTGATTAAATAATACATTCAGAAGTATTAAAAACAGCCCAACGTTTTGTAAGCTATATCTGAATGTCTCTCTAAAAAACAGATCCCGAACCAATAGTGAAAAGAGAATTGCAGCTAATCCGAGAACAAAATAACCAAATTTAAGTAAATGCCGTTCAAGCCACTCTTTTTGAGCTGGCTTGTGCATCAGACAAGCCATGAAACAACCGAATGCTATCGAGTCTATCCTTGCCTCCGTTGCCGTATAAGTGTACCCCCCTTCATGCAACAGATCTGGAAAAATCAGGGCGTAGCCAAGTCTGATCAGTAGCGGTAGGAGTAAAAAAATAACGATTATTTGATAGTAACGATTTGAACGATAAGTGAACGCAAGTAGCGGCGCAAACAAAATGTAAAAATGTTCTTCGATAGCAAGACTCCATAAAATATTAAATGGAGAGAGCAAGCCATCTACATTCGAAAAATGTATAAAAATTTTATAGTAATTAGCGAAATAAAATAATGCGGCAAAAATCTCTGAGACCTTTATTGACTGATTAATAAAGAGAATCAATAGGCTTGAGATGATGATGAAATAAATAGCTGGTGGGAGTAATCGCCAAAACCGTCGTATGTAGAATTTTTTTAAATCTATATGATTGTTTTTTTCTGCCTCACTAATCAATAGTGAAGTAATTAAGTATCCGCTAATAAAAAAGAAGATAGTAACGCCAAAACCTCCAGGAACGATATGCCCGAACCCAGCATGAGAGATCATAACAAGTAATATCGATAACGCCCTGATTCCATCTAGTTCTGGTGTGTATTTCATATATTGATTTCTAGTTATGCTGAATAAGCTCGGAGCCAGACACTATTTGGCTAAACTTTGACAAGTTGGCGTGATTTCTCGCGAAATGGACTTTCTACCAGCTTGTAAGTGAGGTAACCAATAATTAAACAAGCTGCCAGAAAACCAATGGTAAGAGCAACCGCCAATGGGAATTCAAATTGTGGTATTGATAAGCTCTCGACTATCATTTCTGGCCGATGAAAGAGTACCCTAATCACTTGTTGATAAAACCAGAGAACTAAACCATGCGACATATATAATGAGAATGAAATTGTCCCTAACCAAACTAAGGTCGGATGAGACAGGAAATGCTTCCAAAAATGGTCTTTTGAAAGCAAGATTGATGCAATGAGCAAACACGTTAAGGGGTAAATTAAAACCTTTAATGCTTTGGCATCATGGCCGAAGATCATAAATAACCCAATCAATACAAAACAGACCGGTATCCAATAAGGACTTAAAAAGACAGAGTTTATAACTTTACTAATGCCAAGGGCTAACATACAGCCGATAAAAAATCCTGCGATGCATCTAAGCATGAAATCATGCTGCTCAGGATGATAAATGAAGAGAATGGCAGTGGCTGATAGGCCTAGGGCGGCAAAAATATAATTCTTAATTTTTGAAAAGTTGAGAACAATCAATCCGAAAATTAGATAGGTGTAAAACTCAGCACTGATAGACCAAGCCGGGCTGTTGAATGTGATGGCCTGTTCATTTGGCCAGAATGCCTTAACCATAAAAATATCTCGCATAAATGCTGCAAGATCGTTATCTTCAAATGGTTGCTTGCTAAGGCTTGCAATTCCGAAATGATGTTGTAAAACATATTTCAATATTTCAATGCCCAGAAACAATAACAAAAAGAGTAAATGTACAGGATATAAGCGACCAAATCGCAAAAACTGAAACTTTGCCAACTCATAAACTGTGTTGATTCGATTTGCATATGCGGTATAAATTACAAAGCCGGATAAGACAAAAAACAAATCTACCATCATAAATCCACTTCGAATAATGGATATATTGTGGATCAAGGGATTCCATGCTGGAACGTGGTATAAAACGACCAGTAATGCGGCAATACCGCGGAGACTCTCTAATTGATCAATTTTTTTTATAGTTTTACTCATTGATGTGTTTTGTACTTTAAAAATGAAAACGTCCGCTAATCTCTTTTGGATTTAACCCATTCAATCTGACGATTCACAAAAAACTTAGCGTATAGCTGGATTTTACTAACAGCGTAAACTGGCGCGTAAGTCAAAAGCTCAAAAAACGGTAATATTTTAGTACCGTGCTTAACCCATGAGATCATGACAAATAAAGCTAATAACAGGAATTGAATTACACCATACCCCCAAGGGAATGTAGTGTTAGTAAGCAACATCAAGACTGCGGAAATAATTGCAAATAATGCACTTAGCAAGAATAGCAGCGCAACTGGGGGAACACACAAATCTAAAGCCATTGCGGTCATTTCAATATTTGCTGTACGTAATCCCTTAAGAAACAGTGGCAGTCCCTCTTGTACAATCATGCCAATATGGCCATGCTCCCACCTTTTCCGTTGCGAGTCAGCACCCTCATCATTTAATGGGAACTCACTTGTAACATATGCTTCAGGACAAAATTTGGGGGCGAACCTTTGCTCGGCTAGGTCTATACCCAATTTCATATCCTCAACAATATATCCTTTGGCAAGATTAGCATTTTTAACATGCTCCCATGGAAAAGCCATCCCGGAGCCCATCAGTTGCATAGGCATACCCAGGCGATAAAATCCCAGCGGTCGAGTCCAGCTTTTAACGACATAGGCAAACTCAGCCAATTTAGTTTTTACGGGTGAATTTGGTTTTGCCTGAATTAAGTACAAGGCTTGAACTGCACGCTTACCTTTGATAACAGCCTGAGCTAAAGCATTAATAGTATCTGGATATACAATACAGTCGGCATCAAAAACAATCATCACCTCTGGAGGCTTAGTCTTAAGGTGTTGAATACCAAAATCTAACGCGTATCCTTTACCACGCAACGTTTCATGTGCTCTCTCAATGACCTCCACACCGTTACTTCTTGCAATCTCTGCCGTATTGTCCGAGCAATTATCAGCAATCACCACAATTCGGGTGTTAGGCGTAGCAGATTTCTTGATAGATTCAAGCGTTGCACTGATCCCAGCGGATTCGTTATGGGCTGGGATCAGTAGTGCAATTGCTGCTGACTGCGGCTCAACCTTTTGGTTACGAAACCCAGGTAAAACAGCCACCAAGATTTGTATACAAAATGTTAGTACTGGAATTACCAGTATGGCAAATACCGTAAAAAAAAGGATTTCAACAACTATAAGCATAATTTCTACTTGGAAACTTATTCTGTTCAGGTCTGAACATTATTGATCAACGCGAATTAATGTGCCACTTACACTTGATCCAGCACCTATACCACTAGTTACAACAACATTTGAGGTAACATCATCGGCTGGCCATGCAAATGTTCTAGATTGACCATCCGAAAGATCATATGTATCAACTCTAGTTTTATATTTTTTGTCCTTGATAATGAGTCTGAGTTTACCACCCCCAGTGGTTTTTGCGGTGATTTTATACTTTTCACCCATTTTAGGTTTTGCCCATGTGACTTGAGTGAGTGATCGCCCAGAAGGATTTGATTGAACGACCTCACTAGTAGTAGGGCCAAAGATGACTGCCTGCTTCCAAGTATCAAACTTTCCTGCAGTTGGACTGTTTTGTATACATGCGGTCCGCTGATAAACACACCATGGGCCTCGCATTGATAGAATATTAAAATTCTTTTCAGGAATGAATGGATTCCCAGAGGCATCGACCCATGACTTAGCTGAAGTTACCATTCGCAAAGACTGTCTAATTAAATGCAATTCATTTGCTGCCTTGTAATTGTAGCCATTTTTATGCAGGTTAAGTCCTGAGCCATTTTCAACATAAATGATAAATGGTGTGCCATCGTTTGTATCAACAATGTAAGCGCCATAAACTTTTAGCGTATTAACAATTTTTATCAACTCTGGCGTCTTGATTTTTGAAACGTCAAAACTTTCAGGCAGCATAACTAGAGCACCCTCTGGAATCTGACCAGTATTTTTCGGTGCATATACGTCAGCTGAGGTAGCAGGATAGACATATCCTGGATTAGAGGCTGCACCATTTAATGCAAGTGACATAGCCAGAGCATGTGGATAAATAGGATCGCTACTTGCAAACTCATTTTTCCGAATAATGCCTGCACATGCACCAATACCTACTGCCCGAGCACCCTGATAATAGTGTGCCGGATCAGCCCAACCAGTCCCGTCTATCGGTGACCAAGCATAAAGATTGGCAGTCCATTCCCCATTTGTATTTCTGAGCTTCCAAAATGAATGAATCACTCCACTCGCTGTATCGTAAATATCTGCATGACCATCGCCACCAGAAGCAGGAACAAGATCAGCTGGCCAGTGTGGAATTTCAATTTTTGGCTGATTAGTTTCTGCATCAGCATCATAAACCCCTTTTTGTCCAGGATTAGGTTTAACGGTTACAGGGCCACTAGTTTCATCGGCAAAAAAGCATCCTGAGGATAATACTCCCTCGTGAATATTGGGATTATATTTTGAAGTTGGAATTACAAAATCAGAGAAACTTGGAGATACTGGCCTACTCTTCCATAAAGAATTTACAGCAAACGGTTTGCTATACAATGCGACATCTGCTGCGCTTACATTATGATTAAATGCAACATATGCGAGCCAAGGTAATACTAACAGACTGGTTTTATGAAAAGCTTTCATCATTTACTCCTTAAGGCTTGAATATGATTTAAATGATCAGCAAGCCGTAATGCCAATGCAACAATCGTAAGTGTTGGATTAGCATGGCTATTCGTGGTAAAAACCGATGCGCTCGCAATATACAGATTTTTGACTCCATGCACTTTGCAATTAACATCTACCACACTATCATTCGGAGCGGTTCCCATACGGGTTGTTCCCATATGGTGCCCGCCAACAGGTAAAGCGCTCTCCATTGCCTTTTCTAACTCTTTTTGGTCAAACTCAAGTCTGCATGCGTTGGTATTCTCAAATTGTTGTTGTAATAAATTAAAAGATTTAATTCCAGAGGCGATATCCTTAGCCGTCATTTTCCAATGCACACTTACTCTAGGCATGCCATATCGGTCGTATTCGTCAAGCAACTCAATGCGATTGACTGGATCTGATACTTGCTCACTATTAAACTCAATAGGATATGTTCCATTACGGTTTGCAACCAGCGTGTAGGGAATACGTCTTTTCGCCAACTTTATTTTGAATAACCAGTCGTAAGCAAACCGAATGACAGATACTGGATCCGAGACAACATTCCAGACATGTTTTGCATAGTCAACACGCTCTAATGATTGATTGCCACCATGATTTAAAATGGTTTGATACTCGGGCTTTAATATTGACTTTGCAAGATAAATAGTAGATAAAATCCCGCTACCATGAGAAGGGTCCGCGTATGCTGGAAAATGTAGCCTAAATGCAGAATTCAACAAACCATGCTTAGTTTGAAACTCTGCTGAAAATTGAAGCTTTCGTCTGGCATAAACGCCTTCAGTTGTTTTTTGAAAATCAAAAATGGGACGTTCATTTTTAAATCGTAACGCTCCATAAATCAAGTCATAGTGACACGCATAATACTTACCAAGGCTGCCATCGAGATGGCTCCAGGCAGGTTGATACTGACGACTGACTAGCAATAGTCGAGTTGTATCAATCCCTCCTCCGGCTAAGACAATTTGATTAACTTTCACATCAACCGATTGTTGACCATCATGCAAAGTGATTGTCTCAACGACATCACCATTCTGAGCACTTGTATTTAGTTTAGTACAGCGCGCGCGCAAGAGGACTTTTACATTGACTGAATTTTCAAGCTCTTGCCGAAATTTTTTACCAAAATCTGTAGGTAGGCTATATCTCTCAATATACTCATTCAAATCAGGCGCTAATGTTGGCGCTTCGCTAAATATTGGTTTAGTGTTGGGACCGAAGGCTGAAATATTGAAATTATTATCACCGGCATCGCAATAATCGAGGGCTTGAGCATAATAGTTAGCGATGTCTTTTGCTCCTTCTGGCCAGCCACTCTCTGGAACATGAGCGCGCTTCTCAAAATCATGTGAGTCAAGTGGTACGCATCTCCCCCCCCATAGGTGCGTTGTTCCCCCAAACCGCTGATATCTAAATTCAGTCGTTTCTGGATGTGGTGGCGTCGCTTTCCCCATATATGCGTCGAGTACTTCGGAACCTTCGTTCCAATCACCGCCCTCTATCAACAATATGCGATGACCAAGCCGACTAAGATGAACGGCTAAAGATATGCCAGCTGCGCCAGCACCAATGATACAAAGCGGATATGACTCTAATTCTGAAATATGAGTATTATTGAGGTAACCAATCATATTAGCTTTGCACTTGCTCCCGAATCAGCTGTTCAAGTTTGCTAACTTCAATTTTAAAATTGAAATCAGATTCAATAGTTTCTCTTGCAGCTGAACGGACTGTTTCACGTAACTCCGGATATTTAATGTACCGAAAAATGGCACTTTTCAGCGCTTGTTCATCGGATGGAGCAACAACCATGCCAGAAACACCATGCTCAATCAGTTCAGTAACGCCTCCAACATTAGTTCCAATGACTGGGATGCCACAGGCCATCGCTTCCATCAGTGACACAGGGACACCCTCGGCAAAGCTGGGTAAAATAAATACATCACTTGCTAACAAAGTCTCTCTGACAGTTTCTTGACTAGCAAAGCCACCAAAAAAGACCATTCCTGTCAGTCCGTGTTTATCAACCTCAGACTCAAGGCTAGCTCTCTCAGGACCATCACCCAAGAGGGTTAGATGAAACTGATAACCCTCGTTTTTCAAGTCAATCAAACTTTTCAATAAAACAGGTACACCCTTTTCTGCTGCTAATCTACCCACATACAATAGTTTTACGGGCCCAGCTGCTTGACTATCAACAGATTTATCATCAAAAGAATACTTGTCTACATCAACACCACAGTGAACAATTTTGAGTTTATGCCAATCTTCTACGTCAGAGAAAAGCATCATCTGGCTTTTGCAATAATTACTTATACAAACTATAAATTTTGCATATTTGACCTTTTCCCTAAGTGCAAGCAAAGTTGGCTCGAAGAAAATATGCGGCCCATGAAAGGTGACGCTATAACCCACGCCAGTTAACTGACTCGCAAGCATCGTCACCATACCACTGCTATCACCAAAATGATTATGCACATGTTGCACATGATTCTGTTGTAGGTAATTTGCGAGCAACAATGCCTCTTGAAAGTAAAAAAGTTGGTAGAGCGAGCCCTTCACGCCAGGACGACGAGTTTTAAAAGCTAAGTGCAGCGTTTTAAAGTAGCTTGAGGTAGCACTCACAAAATACTTAAAATTAAGTTGGATAAGCTTTAGCGGGCTAGCTGGCAAAAAATAAGTGGTTTGTTTACGCTCATTTAAAATCAGATGGCTCACATTATTAGCACCCTCGGGTTGTCTTAGGGCACACGTTAGCACTTCAACGCCAGATGCTCTGAGTCCAATCACCTCGCGTTGTATAAATGTATCAGTGGCACGTGGATAACTGCTTGTAAAGTATGCAATTCGCATATTAAGACTCTTTATGTGGATATTTTTTGAGGGTGAGTGTCTTGTTCAGGCTTTTGGAACAGTCTCGAAGCTGAAATTGTTAAACCTAATGTGAACCACAAATACCAATTGAATACTAGATAATCAAGCAAGTTATCGGCATAGCCCATGAATGCAAATTCCAGCAACATAACGATAACTGTAAAAACTAGTAATTTGTTAAATTTGTAAATGCTCAAGAGTTTTTTGAATACCTCAAACAGAAGATATAAGAAGGACAATAATCCAAAAATGCCTAATTCGAAAAATAACTGAACGTAAATATTGTGGGCGTTAATGTCAAAGTCCTGTTTTTGAAATGCGTTTGCCATTGCAAAGCTTGTTGAGTGGTGAATAAAACTATATAGACCATAACCAGTCAGGTAGTGTGTCTTTGACATCCAAGCTAAACTATCAGACCAAATTTTGAGACGCCAAGCATAAGAGTTCAACCGGCCATAACCACTTGAACCAAAATCGTTATCACTAGTTAAATCAAGAACACGTTCTTGTACCTCTGGAATTAATAAGGCAACAAATGGGGCAAGTAACACTAAGAATAAATATTTACGCTCATGCAAGATTGCATATAGGAAAAAGAACATATAGCAAGCAACCCAACCGGACCTTGTTTTGGTCATAATTAGCATCGCTACTAATAACAATATATAAAGTGGTAACGTCTTGCGCAGACCGTTTCCGATAGATGTAATTTTAGATTTGTATATGTAAAAACAAACGGTGATCATTAGCACCAAGTATGGTGCGAACGGATTAGGATGTGGAAAGGTGCTTCTAAGTCGAAAGCCTTCTTGATAACTAAAGGCCATTCCTCTACCCCCAAATACGATACAGAAAAGTCCATATAAAACTGGGATAATCGAGGAAAAAGCAACCACCTTAATCCATTTATCAAAATCACGTTGAGAGTCAACAAGTTTTGTGCCCAAAAGAAACATAGAGGCATATGAAACATAAATCAAAAAAACTTTGACGCTTTGCAGTACTGCGGGCGAATACACCAATGAAAAGAATGACAATGTAAGAAAAATTACCCATGCTCTTTTGATGTTCAAAATATCTGGTTGATTAGGGTTAGGCTTCTCAAAAATTGTTAATATTGCAATTAGAATTACTAATGCATTTAGAACTGCGCCAATTCCAAAGCTACCAAGTTTGATGGAATTAAAAACAACATCAAGTGATGACCGTGTCAGGATGACTAGTAAAAAAAAGAAATATCGATCAAATACAAACACGAGCCCAATAACAATTGCTACAGGCAGGCTTAGCAGATAAATATAATGTTCCCCTACCACCTGTGTAATAAAAAGTGAAACCAAACCAAAGAAAATTGCCGAAAATGCTGCCAGCATTGAAAGAGCAATTTTGGTTTTATTAATATTAATTTTTGACACGTTATTACCAGACCTAGATTAAATAGTCGATTGGTGGCTTAGCCAAGTTACGTATATTAGTATCTAAATGTTGCAGTTAGTAGTGCCAAGTAACCTTTGGGCCAAAAGCCTAACTTTATGAATGCGATCCAGTCTGTAAGAGTTGGGCGATTGTTATAGTACCTTGAAAACATTTGCAAAAATAACTTTTGCGCATTTCGTTTAGAGTCTTGACAATGTTTGTATACAAAACGGGTATAAGCCTTTTGCAAACGGGTTCTTGATTTGATAGAAATTCTATCCGTTCGTGGGGTGTCATCCATTATTTGTGTTGGAATATCGAGTAACGACGCCCTGCCAAACTTTTTTAGAACTCTGAAAAAGAATTCCATATCTTGCCAAGCCGGCATTTCCTCATCAAATAAACCAGCCCCAATAAAAACGTCTTTTGGTGCAAAAATTTGGTTCCCAATATGATTGAAATCAAACAATTGCTCATGACTAACATGTCCCAGCTTTCGTGATTGGTCAACTTCAAGCCCATCCCTGTAAATTAGATCAGGAGTATAAATACATGAAGGCCTTATAGAGTGTTTTTCCAGCATTTTCCAATAGCTGATTAATAACTCAATGCGATTTGGTAAAAACTCATCATCATCATCTAGTCCTGTAATAAACTCACCAGTCGCACTTTTAATGGCAAGATTTCTCGCTGCCGGTGCTCCACCTGATTGTGGCTTAATAAAATATTTAAGACGAGGATCACTTATAGACTTCTGTTTAAGATAGCTCTCAGTATCATCAGTTGAGCCGTCGCTGACAACAATTACCTCAATATCTCTGTGCGTTTGGCCTAGCACAGAGTCTACTGCCTTTTCTAACGCTTGCCTTCTGTTTTTAGTCGGTATGTAGACAGAAACTCTCATGATTGGTCAACTTTTCCTAGCAAATACTTTATTGAGATAGGTCTTCATCAAAGATGGGGAAATAAAATAACTTAGCAGAAGGTAAATAAGACCTCCAAACAAAGTTGCCAGAATAAAGCTGGCAAGCAGACTTATATGCTGATTTAGAATTACAAAAGTGCGTCGAGTCACAATGCACATCAGAAGCGATACTAAAACTGGTTTCCAGATTGCTTTAAGCAAGTCCAGAGCCGAACATTTTACAAAATTACCCGCGATCAACACCAGGGGGATGCCTGTCACAACACTGGCATATAAATACCATTCTGCAACACTATTCACACCAGTTCTTGCACCAATATAATAAGCCAGAACATGAACTAATGCACTGCCTAGTGATAGCCACATTAGCAAACGGGTTTTACCTTGTGCCATAAACACTGTGCCAGTTGTGCTTGAAATTGACTGCATAAACCCAACAGGCGTTAACCATGCCAAAACACTTGCAACATCCATCCACTGATGGCCAAATGCGACATCTACAAATGGCTCTCTAAGCGCATAAATTCCAGCCATAAGCGGTGCTGTTAAAAACGCAATAAAGGCGATTGTCTGAAGATATAATTTACCCATTTCTTCCAGATTGCCCTGCTGCCGACTCATGACAGGAAATAGCGCACGAGAGGAGGCCCACGTAATATTTTGCACAGGCAACAACATGACTTTGTATGCCATGGAATAGATACCCAGAGAGGCAGCCCCGAGTACCCTGCCCACCACCATGCTGTCAGCGTTTCTGAAAAAATAAGTAATCAATTGAAACACAGTCATATGCCCTGTAAAAGGCAACAACATTTTGAGCTGTTCAAAACTGGGCTTTCCTTTTGGACGCCATGAGGATAGGAACCATATTTGGACTGAGGAAAGCAATGCCATTAAAATTGCTTGTAATACTAGGCTGTATACGCCAGCACCTTTTATAGCAGCAACCACAGCAATCACCATGGCAACAAATGAAGATATTAATTCAACAAATGCGAGTTTCTTGAATTGAGACTCTCGCTCTAATAGTGCTTGATGGGAGATGGATGAGCTCGAAATAGGAAAAACCAAGGCTAATATGACAAGGATTTCAATCAGCTCAGCATGTTTAAAATATCCTGCGATAATCGGCGAAGCCAACATAATGATGCCGGCAATGCTCAAACCGACGAAAATATTAAACCAAAACACCGTATTGACTGTGTGATGAGTCAGATCTTCTTTTTGGATAATGGCTGCGGAGGTCCCTTGATCACGAATCAATAACGCTAGATTAGTGACGACTGTGGCCATTGCCATTAATCCATAATCACTTGGTGGCAATATTCGCGCAAGTACAAAAATATTGGCAAGCTGCGAGGCTATTCTTGCTAATTGTGAGACTGCCACCCACTTGGCATTGGAAACAGCTGTCATTCAATATTGTTCAACATTAATTAGGTAAAAGTAATCCTGGAGATTGCTGCTCAACAGCGACTACAAAATCAGCGAGAAACTTTTCTTGAATTGCATAAGCTTGCTTTACTTGGGCCTCATCTGCCACGACCATTGAAACACGCACAAGAATGCCATCATCCAAACGACGCTTTAATAATCCATCTTGAATAATCTTAAGGCGCATTTGCAAGCCTGATGTCATGCTACGATCACCCACACGAATCCAGTAGCTGACTGCTTCATAATGATTTTGCCCGTAGTAAAGCTGCTGTTTTCCAAAAACAGAATCTCGACTGCCGAGATTCGTAAACTGTTTCAGTTTAGAATGAATTAGTTGATATCCCTGCGCTGGGTAACAAACATCTGGCTGGTGGATTTTTACATCCTGCCGTTGCTCTTTTGCATAGGCAAGTGCCACCATTACTTGATGCCCCTCTGCATCAGCATAGGTTCGCATGAGAGTGTCGTCATACAGCTGATTAATCAGTGTTTTTTCATCACTTACTACGTTAACTTGTGGCTTCGCTTGCTGTACCTCAACCCAGCTACCAACTACTCTTGGAATTGTTTGTTCAAAGTTGCTCGGCCGCTGGGCATAATGTGTGTCAGGCTTAAGTGACATCGCTAATAAGAGACATACTAAACTGACAACCAAGAACTTGAGCCCGGTGATCAAGCTGATTGAAGGGAGTTTGAGATAAATATCTTTCATAAGACGACTAATCTTGGCTTAACAGACTGTTGATTTTGAATTTTTCTGCCAACTTTTGAATCAGTGAGTCAATCACAATAATTAAAATCAACGCAGTCATAAAAAGCACCATGCCAGAAAAATTGTGCAAGAACCCTTGTCCAGCTTCATCGCCCATGTGATAGGTAATTAAAGCTAGCGTGCACACTCGAAGGACATTGGAAATAAAGGAAACTGGAACAATTAAGACAGCAAGTAATACATTACGCCAAAATGCCTGATGATTGATGACATTGATATATAGTAACCCTATAGCCTCTAGCGTGAATAACGAATTCAGTCCGGCGCATGCATCAGCGACCAACAATTTATATTGCCCAATTTGCAGTATTACTCCTGAGCGTGCAATTGGATAATCCAGCATATAAAGCAGATGGTCTGCAGCATAAGATACTGCAATTTTCATCGGCTGAGTAATGGTATCGATGACCGAAGCAGGCCAAGGAATCAGGAACACAAAGAAAAACAGTGCAAACCAATATTTTAGCGCAGTGTTTGCACTAAAAATAATGCAGATGAATCCACATAAGATAAACACCAATGACAATATAGACAGGATATAAACACTTTGTGAATAGCCCACCAAATATAACGCCGCACCAGCAACAATAAAAGGCCAACCAAGATATGGATTAGGTTTAAAGTTGTTCTGCTTCTCAAGAATTTGTTTGGTCTTGAAATAAAAGAACCAAACGCCTATGGCTAACACTATGGGTCCATGCGACTGAGTATCTGTGTTCCATACGGTCACAAAAAGGTCATAAAAGACCGGAACAAACAAAATCAGAACTGCCAGTATTACTGCAATATAACCGAGTAACTTTGAGTTTGGCCCTCTAGGGGAAGTTGCGGTCGATACAACCATACTAACCTGCATTCAATGCTATTTGCACATCTATGCCCAAACTACGACATTCCTCATAGGCTTCTTGAGTATCTTTTAATGCAGTTTTATTTTGCAACGTTGAAATGAGCACGCCCCCCACCTTTTTTGCCACAATCTGAGCATCGGAGGATGCTAATATCGGAGAAGTGTTCAAAATAATCACATCGTAGTGCTCTGCAAACACTTTTAGCAAGTCATCAAGCGCCTCTTTATTAAGCAATTCTTGTGGATTGGGTGGCGTTGCACCTGCGCTGAGAATACTCAAGTTTAGCAATGATGGAATTCTGACGACAACATCGGTAGAGGCTCGACCAACCAGAATATCTGATAAACCTTGGTTGTTACTTAATCTAAATAATTTATGCTGTGTTGGTTGGCGCAGGTTCGCGTCAATCAATAATGTCCGCTCACCTAATTGGGAGAAAACGATTGCCAGGTTTGCGGCCAGTAAGCTTGCTCCATCCTCTTCAGTGGCTGAAGATATCGCAATGCTTTTAAAACCTCGTTCAAACCAGCGTAAAATCAGTTGAGTTCGTAAAGAGCGTAAAGACTCGACTTCTTTGGAGAATGGGTCAAAAGCTGCAATCAGCCCTGAATTAAAGGATGCTTTATCAGGTGTCAGATATGGATAGTCAAACTGATAAGATAACGCTTGATTGATATCCTCCATTGTGACAAAACCCAAAGCCATAGCGGCTTCACCAAACCGCATGGCCTTTTCCTTTTGAAACTTCAGAATACGTTCAGCATCTTTATCCGTAATTTTTCCCATATCAAGCAATAAATGCCCAATACTGGAAGAGACTGTCTTTAACGTTGATTTGTTGTCTGTTTCAATAATATTCATACAAGATCACTTTTGCCTGATAAATAGTGTTATCGCTAATTTGCGATAGGAATCGTTTTGATATGGTATTCGTACACAGGAATATTCAAGCCCAACAGATCGTCTTTGCTACGGATGCGACGATCCATTAATTCTGCGAGGATGGCGAACAAACAGCCCAATAATGATCCAATAATCAAGGAAAATGGTGCAATTAATAAAATGCTTGGATTACTCGGATTTAAAGGTGGTACTGCAGGCTCAAGGATTGAGATGTCGCCTTGAGTAGACTGCCCTTCAAGCGCAGTCTGACTGAACCGATTGTTCACAGATTCAAGCGCCACTTCTGCAATCTGCACTTCTTTTTCGAGTACCGACAAATCTGAGCGAGATCTGTTAAGTTCAAGTACCTTTTGCTTTTGTTTTTCAAGTTGAAATTTCAAATCGCCAAGACGTTGAGAGTTAATGCTGGCACTGTTACTTAAACTTACTACAGCACGATCAACTTCAGCATTTAGCTGACTTCTCAATTTAGCTACTTCAGCTTCAGCCGAAATATAAGATGGGTGATTTTTACTATAGCGTTGTCCCATTTCGGCTAATTTGGATTCAGCTGTAGCTAAACTCATTCGCAAATTCTGAACCACAGGATTTTGAACAACATCAGGAGACTCACTCATATTTTTCGAAGCATCATTTCTTCTTGAGTTTGCGTCAATAGATTGCGATTGCGCCAAGCTATACTGAGAAGATAAATCTCTCAACTTGGACGTTTCAACATCATAAGCATCCTGAATGCTTGTGATGCCATGTTTCTGCTGATAGTCTGACAATCTGTCTTGTGCAGCTTTAAGATTGTCATGAAGTACCTTCGTTTGTTCAGACAGATATTGAGAAGCTTTGATAGCAGGATCAATTTTTAATTTTAGACTAAGATTGATATATGACTCGGCGTATGCATTTGCCATTGTGGCGGCAAATACGGGGTCCACGCCTTTGTAGCCGATGCTAATCACACTACTTTCTTTAGATGGGATAACGTCAAGCTTTTGCTCTAGTAAATCTGCCAACCACTCATTAATGTCTGCTTGCTTACCTTTTGTTGCACTAGCAAACTGCTCTTGTAAGGCTTTAACTTCTGTTAGTTGTAACCGCTTGATGACATCTAGCGTCACATTTTTACTTTGAATAATGTCTACCTGTGTAGCCATATAGCCTGGCATCAACTGTGCTGGCATTGATAGCCCTGTGACGGGATCAACACCCTTGTAATTTAGGATAATAGTCGTTGCCGCCTTATAACTTTTAGGAAATAACAAACTGACCAAGCATGCTGTTAACAACGTTATCACAGCAATCGCAATGATCATTTTGTAACGCGCAAGAAGTATCTGCACAAATTGAGAAAAATTCATAAACTACCCTTTTTTGATTACAACAGGCTTTCTTCGATAAACAATACATCTTCATCCTGCAAGGTTCCCGACAAATCAGGTGCTTGTTTTACTGTTGCTCCCTCAGAATTTTTTCTATGAAGTTTGACTGAACGTTGCGTACCTCGCACTGTTAAACCCCCAGCCTTTGCAATTGCCTGCATAACTGTCATATTTTTATCTATCTTGTACATTCCAGGACGTTGCACTTCGCCATAAATATACACCTGTGGTGCTTTGGGAACGTAAATAACATCACCAGGCATCAACTCTTTATTCAAGGCACTAGCAGGCGATCTGAAGAGTTCATCAATGTTGATTTCTTGAGTCACTGCACTACCGGAACGCTGAGTTGTAAAATAAAGTGTTTCCCCACCAGCTTCGGTAGATCCTCCCGCCAAGGCGACAAAATCACTGATTTTGCGTGTTCCACCTTGAATACCATATTTACCGGGACGTAAAACCTGGCCGGTTACAGCCACGTCGCGCATACTCACGTAAATTGTTTCGCCACCTGTCAGTCTGATGTCTTGATCATTTAGGTTGCGATGTTCAATCACCTCATGTAAATCATACTCGCTGCGTTTGTCACCACGCACAACCGTAATGATTTCGGAGGCCTCAGCATTGAGTCCACCAGCTTCTGCCAACATATCTTTCACATCAGTTGGTCTGGTGATTGGATAACGGCCTGGCTTGAGCACTCCACCTAACACAGAGACTGTTTTACTCATAAACTCCAATACAAGCACCGAAACTTGTGGATTGGCGATAAAGCCGCCACGTTTTAACTGTTCTGCAATGCGCTTTTCACTTTCGATGGTAGTTAAACCACCCACCTTGACCTCACCAATTAAAGGCATCGTCAATACGCCATCCTCTGAAACACGTGTCTCACGCATTAAATCTGCATCGCCATACACTGTGACTCTGACATAATCCCCTGCACCAAGGGTATAGTCTGCATGGGCCAATGTTGAAACTACTAATATTAAAATGGTTGAGAGTAACTTAAAAAACTGTTTCATAAGCGATGAACTCTTTTCGTCGTTAATAATTAAATACGTATTACGGCAACTTTAATGCAAGTTTAATTGGATATTTAAAAAATATTAATTCAACAGATAGATTTAATTTGTCATTAAACCCATTGTTTGTGACATATTTCTTAAATTTCAGGTTTTTAAGAAGAATTAAGTATTAGCGCTAATCTTGGAATGTTATCCCTAACAAATAATTAATCAGATCTTTAAATCGACCATAACGCTCGTAGTGAGATCTTCGTAGTCAAAACTGTTATAAGAGGTACTTGCGTTTCGACTTGATCGGCTAGTGTTTAAAGTCAAACCGACATTTTTAATTGGCCGCCATGATAACGAAGCAGAGATGCTCTTTTCGTCATCATTTCTTGAAGCTGCTGTCAACAACACTCGTTTTTTGAAATCACGCTCTGCAAGGCGACCATTTAAGGAGATTGTAATTTTTTCCGAATATAAATAATTAAACCCTAGAGTTGCGGAATCAGTCAGGCTGTATGTACTATATTCAGTCTCAAAGGGACTTGCTGAGCGAGTCAAATCAATACTGGCTCTGATCTTTCCAGTTAAAAGCACATCGTAACGTACATACCCAATCCAGACATCATAGTTACGCACTGTAAAATTGTCATACTCTCTTGATAAGTGTCCAATTTTACTTGTAAGGTTGCTTTTACCAGTGGGTTTCAACACGAAGTCAAGTTCAAACTCATTCTCACTAAATCCATTATCGAACAGTGCATTAGGATTTAATGCGCGATCAAACTTACCATCTCGGTTATGGGCGAGAAAGCTTAAATTACTGCCCGAGGCAAAGTTATATTTTGCACCATAATCTAATGCTGTCGCTTTATATTGCGCAATTGCGTTAAAGGTTTGACTGTTTTGAACGTCTGACTCTGTTAGTCCGGCAATTAATGCCCAAACCTTATATGGAGAGTATTCAGCTCTAAATTGATTGACGTCGGTTGTCCTAATGTTTTGTGTAAGCAAACGAAAATCACTAAACCCATTCAAAGTCTTATTTCTGCTTGTTGACAAGGTGCCAGTCAAAGCTGGAGTCAACGACCATAGCCATTTTGCATCGTAATTAATTGCATCAAAATCCAGAAAAGTACTATTTTGATACTTGTAATCTACATATGAAATGTCAGCAATAATACGTTGTAAAGAATATGTTTTATCAAGCTTGATACCCGCAGTATAGGTCGTAATTTGGTCAGATGTTTGATTATTTTTAACTCTAAATAAGTTGTCATCATAAGCACGACTTACAGAGGTATTGAATTGCAAAGTATCAAACTCATCAGCAACGACGTTGACTGAAGCAATACCAAACGAAAAAGCAAGCCAACATTGTAAAGCGGGATTTATTCTGATTTTTTGTGATTGCTTGTGTGATGACATAATTTAAGCAACTTCGATTAGATACTTGGCTTACATTCTAACCTGTAAATCTGGATTTATTACTACAGAAATTTAACTTTTTGATAATCGTTTTATTATCTTGACCTTGGCGCGTAAACTCCTCAGTGAAAGAAAAATATATTTTTATCATCATCCCTTTAGTTTTCTTACCAATTGGTAATTGCTGACTTTGTTTAATTTGGTTAAACTCAAATCGATACCCAGAACTTAGAAATCATGAAAAAAACAATCAAACCTCCAATCAGAACCATTGCTGGACTCTCTTCTGGCCCACGCAGCCCGCTTTATTTTGTAGAGTCGATTGTCGAGCCGCTGATTATGGTTTTTTTCATGTGGGGAATTTTTATCTATTTTGAAGACCGTATACCGATCTCTATCTTCTTCACCTCAATTCTTTTGTTTTCGGTCACATTTCCAAGTGGCGCAAAAATACGGTTAGGTTTTTGGAAAATGTCGCGGGATGTCATTTTTCAGTGGTTATTGTTGGCAAGCATGGTGCTGATCTTTGCCGAAATCACTGGTTACATGTCGCTATTTACGCCTCAAATCATTTATACATGGCTAATCGGTACACCTATTGCGCAGATTCTGGGCCTGACGGCTCTCAAAGAGCTTTCGCCATTCTTCATCCGTTTGCAGGGGCCTGCCAAAAACGCAGTGATCATTGGCCTCAATGAACAAGGCTTGGTTGTTGCCAATAATTTACTGGCTGATGAATATAGCCGTGTCAACGTATTGGGCTTTTTTGAGGACCGTGCGCCTGAGCGCGCCCCCCAGAATCATGGCTTTGAGATCTTAGGCGCCTTGACTGATATCCCTCTCTACTGCAAGTCACACCAGATACATACTATTTATATTGCGCTGCCGATGTCTAGCCATCCTCGCATTTTGAAACTGCTGGATGACTTGAAAGATACCACCGCCTCAATTTATTTTGTGCCTGATATTTTTGTCACAGATTTGATTCAGGGCCGGGTTTCCGACGTGAATGGCATTCCTGTGGTTTCTGTTTGCGAAACGCCGTTTACAGGGGTGGACGGCATGATTAAACGCACGGCAGACATTTTGTTTTCATTAATTGTACTGATATTAATCTCCCCAATCTTGCTGATTATCGCAGCGGGGGTAAAACTCACCTCCCCAGGTCCGGTGATATTCAAGCAGCGCCGTTACGGGTTGGATGGCCAGGAGATTCTGGTGTATAAGTTCCGCTCAATGACCGTGACTGAGGATGGCACCAAAGTGACGCAAGCGACTAAAAATGACCAGCGCATCACGCCCCTGGGTGCTTTTTTGCGCAAAACATCACTGGATGAGTTGCCTCAGTTTATTAATGTGCTGCAAGGACGCATGAGTGTTGTTGGGCCACGCCCTCATGCGGTGGCGCATAATGAAGAGTACCGCAAACTGATTAAAGGCTATATGGTGCGCCATAAGGTCAAGCCTGGGATTACCGGCTGGGCGCAGGTCAACGGCTTTCGTGGCGAGACTGACACCTTGGAAAAAATGGAGCAGCGGGTACATTACGATTTGGAGTACTTGCGCAACTGGAGCCCTCGTCTGGATATGTTGATCGTGGCAAAAACCGTTTGGTTGACCGCCGTGGGACAAGACAGCGCCTATTAAATAGGTTCTGGAATAGTAAAAAAGCCTGACATCCTTGTCAGGCTTTTTTGTTTCAAACATCAATCAACAATTAGAGATGCGATTTTATCTTTGTCAGCATCTGATTTATCCAATCCTGACTTAGGCAATCCAGGACCTCGACATCATCCATACCACGTAACCAGGTGAGTTGGCGCTTCGCCAATTGCCGCGTCGCGTAGACGCCATGATCAGCCAAGGTGGGCAGGTCAATCTCGCCATTGAGGTGCTGCAACACCTGACGGTAACCGACGCAACGCATGCTTGGTGTCTCGGTGGTGAGTTGCGGATAGGCACTGAGCAAGCCTTGAACCTCCTCAATAAAGCCTTGTTTCAGCATGGCTTGAAAACGATCGGCAATGCGCTGATGCAAGACACTGCGATCGCTAGGCATGAGGGCGATTTTGAGGATATCAAACGGTAGCGTGACTTTTTCGGACTGCGCGCGCAGGGCGCTCATGGGCTGACCACTGATGCGATACACTTCCAAGGCACGCTCGATGCGTTGCGAGTCAGTGGTATGGATTTTGGCAGCCACGCTGGAGTCTATGCTGGCTAATTGGGCATGCATGGCTGGCCAGCCAACCGCGCTTGCTTCAGCTTCGATTTGCGCGCGGATGACAGGGTCCGCCGGCGGCAAGTCGCTCAAGCCATGTTGCAAGGCGTTGAAATAAAGCATGGTGCCGCCCACGAGCACCGGGATGCGTCCGTTGGCGGTGGCAGTGTGCATGAGCGCTAACGCATCCTTGGCAAATTGGGCGGCGGAATACTGCTCCAGTGGCGTGATTAAATCGATTAAATGGTGTGGCGCCTGGCGCAAGGTCTCGGCATCGGGTTTGGCGGTGCCAATGTCCATGCCGCGATAGACGAGCGCAGAATCGACACTGATGATTTCCACCGGAAAGCGCTGGGCTAGCGCAATGGTGGCGGCTGTTTTGCCACTAGCCGTCGGGCCCATAAAAAAGATCGCTGGCGGTAGATGGCTTTTATCTGGGGCAGGCATACAACAACATCAACAATGAAGATTAAACGTAAAAACAGTTATTGGTCGTATTTGACGTAACTAAAGCGGAGGTCATCTTGTGGTGTGCCCTCTAAGGCTGAGCCTGCTTGCTGAGCAGGTTGCCATTGAATCACCTCTTCAATTTTTCTGGCGAGTTCTATGTCTTTCATCGTGATGCCTTTTGCGCTGTGCGTGCATAACTTGACGATGACAAAGGCATAAGAAACCGTCAGGTCAGGATGGTGCCAAGCCGCTTCTGCTAGATGACCGATGGTGTTAACCACCATCAGCGTCCCTTTCCAGCTATTGGTTTTATATTTGCGGCGTATCCAGCCCTCTTCATAGTACCAATGCGGCAAAGAGCTACTCAAAAGTTGTTGAATTTCCTGCTCGGTGAATAATTGCTCGGACATACGCGGCTCCAGACTGACTAAATCATGTCAATCCTGTAGTATACCGCAGGTCAGGCATTGACTTATAGGGTGTGGGCGCCGGTTGTTTGCATGGTTGCCAACATGGCTGTGATGACCGTTAAATCCGCACTGGTGCCCGGATTTAAGCGCTCCGCTTTCAGTGATTGATCCCAGGCCAGCAATGCAGGCAGGTAGGTTTTAGGATTATCTAGCGCCAGCAGTGCCTGATAATGCTGCCCGGCGGTAGTTTGCACCTCATGCGCTGTCTGCAAGCCATATTTGCGCACAATATGACTATCCGGCACGCTGGAAAGCCAGTACAAATAAGCCGCCGTCAACGCCCAGGCGGGACGTTCCCAGCGTTGGCATTGTTCAAGATAAAGGGGCAGCGCTTCCTCAAACAGACGGGCATAGCCCTCATTATATTGACGGCCGATTTCATCCTGCGCGCTGGCCAGTTGCATGGCTTGCAACAAGGTAATCTGTGGCGCTTCTGAGACATCATGCTCACTGCGCTGCCCCATGCCGGCCGGATTCACCAGACGAATCCCGGCATAGACCGCTGCCGCATCCTCCACAGTGGTCTGCTGCAAGACTTGCTGCAAGCCGGTCTTTAACGGCAAAGCCGCATAATCCACCGTAGCCTGCACCAGCGGCGCGGCCAACAAGACAATCCCCAGATTAGTATTACAACCGACTTGGGTGTAGGTGGCCTGCAAGGCCTGCAAAACACGTTGCCCAAGGCTGCGCTTGCCAAATTGCGCATCGTCACACAGCGCAGGTGCCGAGACATGTGCGCTCTCAACGAAATGCTGGACCTGCATGCCATGACCATCAGCAAAAATATGCACATTGCCGGGCTTGAGCGCTTCGAGCTCGGCCAGGCAAGCCTGCAAATAAGCGGTTTGAATCTGTGTATTCATCTGCATCATTTAAGCATCAGCCAGCTGTAACAAATCATTGACCAGCACATCCGCGATGTCAAACGAGGTAATACTTTGCAGCCCACGCCAGGCCGGGATACTGTTAACCTCGATCACCCACAATTTGCCATGTTTATCCCGCATCACGTCGACCCCGGCATAGGCGATATTCACGGCCTGTGCAGCGCGCACGCCAATGTCAGCCACATCCTGTTCGTCACAGGCACTGCAACGTGCACCACGCGCCACATTATGCAACCAGCTGTCACCTTGCCGCTGCATCACGGCAATCGGCTCCCCGCGCACCACAAACACACGGTAATCATGCTGGTAAGGCCCGCACTCAATTTTTTCCTGCAAGTAATACACGCCATCAACGAAAGGGTCTTGCGGCAAGGCAAACTGCTGACGGCTTTCGATGAGACGCACGCCTTTGCCTTGCGAGCCAAACAACGGCTTGATCACCAGCGCTTTTCCAGTATCCAGTGCCTGCTGCATCAACATATGCGCAATGTGCCGATGCTCACAAACCCAAGTAGCTGGCGTCGCCACGCCCTGCTCTGCCAAAAATTGACTGGTGAGCCCTTTATCCACCGTGGTTTCGATGGCACGTGCCGAGTTATAAATGACCATGCCCTGCCGCTGCAAAGTATGCAGCAGGTTCATGCGCGTAATAATTTGTTGTGTCGTGCCTGCGGCTACCCCACGCACAAAGGCCATGGGGGCTGGTTGGGTCAAGCCGGGGATATGAATCAGCACCTGCTGATTGGCGATACTCAGATGACAGCTATCCAGTGACACCATCAGCGCTTGCCAGCCACGACGGGCAAACGCCTGAGCCAAGCTCTGGCCATGCCAGCCACCGGCCTGGGCCACTTCGTCAGTAAAAATGGGAACAACTTGCATAAGGTTTGCACGATGACGCAGGTACGGGTTTTGAGATCCGACGCCTGCGTTCAGAACATATTAAATCACTTTAGATTTAGCTACCAAAAGATTGATTTAAAAGATCTTCATTGAATTTTCCAGCAAAGAATGTGCGGCCCGTTTTTACATTGCTGACACTGACTTTGGCCGGAGAGAATAACATCGGGTCAATCTGGTAAAAGTCCATATTCACCGCTTTAAATACCTCAGCAAAAGGACGACCATAGTCTTTGGAGGCGGAAGAAGGTAATTGTGTTGCCAGGGCTTCCGCGGCAGCATCGTCCGTATTCACAAACAACTGCACAAAGCCACCGAACAAAATCGCATCATTGGTGCGGCCCATGCCGACGATAAAGTCTGGCGATGGTGCAGGCACCGGCGCAATCCCGTATCCATCCACAATGGCAGACAAATCAAAATGCAAGGCGTGACATTTATGCAAGGCTACTTCGAGCACGCGCGCAGTCACTTGTAATGAACCGGCTACACTGCGTGTAGGCGTCAGGATAAAGGTGAGTTTATTCGCCGGAAGCCCGGTGTCTTTGGATACTTTTTCAATCACGGCGGCAGGCGGCACCTTGTCAGTTTCAAGGACCAATACCGATTGCTCACCCTGGTCGCGGTAATTGATGTCTTTAAACACCTCTTCACGCTGTGCAATCGCCCGTGCAGGACCGCTACCCAGCGAAAAGAATTTTTCATGGGACAGCGCCCAGCCGGCATACTGGCTGCCCAGGCAGGCAATCACCGGTTGTTTGGCCGTGACCACCACACTTAATGGCCAGTTGGCAAATTGCGGCACATGGCGCAAGGCCACATTACCGAGTCCGCCCATACAGATTTCAGCAATCAGGCGACCGGCTTCCAATCCTCCAGGGACTTGAATGCCGGCATCGACGATGGTTGCCCCTGTCTCGTGGGTGGATACCGCACAGCCCAAGGCGGCTGCATTGGCAACCAGCTCAGCAACTAGCGGTGCGCTGTAGCGTTGAACGCTAATGCTTGACGGTTGCTCATTAGTGGATATTGAATTCGATGTGCTTGCAGACATACGTCCCCCATAATTTTTCAAGTTGTGTTTTTTGGTCTTGCAAGGCCGCGCGCACTCCGCACGCAGTCTCTGCTTCAGCATAAAGACTGCACACCGGTTGTCCGGCTGCAATCTCATGGGTTGTTGGCCGATCTTCTACCCATTCTGGCCAGTCGAGTGAACCGACCGTGATAGCCTGTTGGGCATAAACCATGCAATGGCTGGCGTAGCCTGCCGGTCGCTTCAGTGCAGGCCCCTGCGCTTGCTGGCAACTGGCCAGATGTGCCTGTATCAGAGGCATCTGGCTATACAATCGCATGCTGGCACTGAGTCGTGGATTGATCTCGAGCACATGTAAAGTGTCCTCTACCCAGATCGCATCCAGGCTATTCAAACCAACCAAATTTAACTTTGGCAGCAGTGCGTTCAAAAGTTGCTGCGCTGCCGCCCATATTTTTTCATCGTGCAGACGGCTCGCGCCGGCATAGGTAAAGCCGCCGGGACGCTGTTTAAGCGCATGTACGCCAATCAGCTCGCATGCTTTCGACTGGGCGATAAACAACAGACCAACGGCCTGGCCCGCTTGAAAAGCTTGCCAATAGGCTTGGTCAAAAGCTGCAGACGGCCCTGTCGCTGCGAAATCATCAATCTGCACATGCCCGCCACCGCATGCTCCGATCTGTTTATACAGCCAAGTGCCAGAAACCGGCTTTTGCCTTGTCACCATGGGCGATGCTACGCCGCTGCGCTCACAAGTCTGCTGCAATACTAACGGATCCTTCACCTGCATCACGACCTCGGCAGCATTGGCGTACACCGGATAGCGCTCGCACAATGCTTGATACGCTTTTGTATTGGCTTCAAATCCTGAACCGAACACGACGGCCTCTGGCGCAAACGCATCGAGTTGCGCAAACAGGTCGGCCATCACATGTGCAGCCCCTGGGTTGTCAAACCCTGGCCAGATAAAACAGGCTTGTGCGGCTTGTCGCGTCTCGGCATCCGCAAACGCGTCCACAGCCAACACGTCAAAGCCCTCACGTCGTGCCATCTGGCTATAAATGCGTGCACTGTGCGACAAAATGGCCAACCGCAAGCGCAGCCTATTCTACGTGCGCACAGGCATATTCATATGCCTCGTGATAGTCAATGTGCATCGGGCTCTCGCTCTGCAACATTTGCTCCAGCAATTTATTCTGGGTGACATATTTGAGCTGACCAATCGCCAGCGCACCAAAACCGGCCACTTGCGTGCCTTCAATCATGCCACCATTCGAGAAGGTGTCGACGCCTTCAATGCCAGACGGCGGTACGGCATTGACATCAGCAACCACCTTCAGTGTTTTGGAGTTGGCAAAATGACGCACCTCCAGCACGCGCACGCCAGCCGGGGTTGCGCACAAAGCCACGCTGGCCTCGTTCAACACCGCCATTTTCGCAGCTTCATTGCTACCATCCACCACTTGCAATTTGACGTCGTAACTGGTCGACAACTTGTCCACATAAGCCTGCATGCTCGCGATTTCGGCATGGGCCACCATTAGCACCGTTGCGCCCTGGCGTGCCGCGATCAATGCCGCGGTAGAACCTACCGTGCCACTGGCGCCAAAAATGGCGACTTTTTCCTTGCCCAGGCCGCTGCCGGACTTTTGCAAGTAAAAATCAACCTTGGCCAACATGGCTGCAGCGGTTGTAAACGCGCCAGAGGGATCGGAAAAGGTATGACACTCAAAAGGTTTGAACATGGCACTACGTGCCTGCTTCTGCATTTCAAGCGCCACTTGAATATCACGGCCGCCAAAAAACAAGGCCTGTTGCTTGAGGCCACTCGGACTGCGGGAGAAAATGGCATCCTGAGTCAATGGAATGATTTCATTCAGGGTGACGTCGGTATAAGAAATAATTTTTTCATAGCCTGCATCAAATGCCATATTGACATCAAATGGACTCGCATTTTTTGCGGCTGTAAACAAATGCATAATGCTGGTTTTCTTCATTGTTCCCCCTGAAACCGTTTGTTAAATAGATTCAGGCTCAAATATACACACTAAGAGCCCCGTTCAAAATCAAGAGCAGACCGTGAAAATTGTAACTTTTCAAAATTATCTTAATAAAAGTTAATCGACAGATGCCTTGACCTCAATCAAGGCTGGCGAATTTATGGCTGCGGTGACGATAAACCCCAGTGCAGGCCGATCTTCATACCGGGCAAGCAATTGCATCTGCAAGGCTACCGCTGCTGCACGCGTTGGTAATAATACAAATCCGGTCGGCCCCCAGGAGGTTTGCCCCAAGCCACGATGCCCCTGCGCTTTGAGCTGCTCCAAAATCTGGCTGACGCCTTGGCTGGCGTAGAGGCCACCCTGGGCCGGGGCAAAATACTCGGCATTGTAGGCTTGCAAATCGCCTACAAACTGACTGAATGCAGCAAAATCCTGTTCGATCAAGGCAGGCAGCCCGTGACTGAGCAGTTGCTGCTGTATCGCCTGGGTGGCTGCGGCCGATTGCGGGGCCAATTGTTGGAATGCTGTTTTTTCACCTTGCCCATGCAGGCCATCGCGGCTATTGTCGGTGATTAGCAAAAAATGCCAGTCTTGCGGAAACGCATGCCTAACCAGAATGGGAGGCACCACGGTATGCGGGCCACGGCCGCCATCGACAATCAGGCCGCCCTGAACAAAGGTACCAATGCCTATGCCCGAACGACCACCACGCTGATGCAAGGCTGCAATGTGCGATTCAGTGAGTGTGTGAGCAAACAGGTGATTGAGGGCGACGCCAATGGCGAGGGCCATCTGCGTGCCTGAGCCCAGCCCACCATGGCGAGGGATTGCCTGCTGTATATTCAGATTGACGGCTTGTTGCACGCCAAGCGCAGCCAGATGACGGTGTACAATGGCAGCGGCCCAGCTGTCCAGTGGCGCAGACTGTGGACCGATACTGGCAGTCAGCGCGGTTTGAAAGGCATCGATCGCCACCCCCATGCTACCAAACCGGCGCGTATCGTCCGCACCGAGGTTAAAAAAACCCAGGTGCAAACGCCCATAAGTGGCCACACTGACCGAACGATCGACAGGGATCTGAGCATTCATGGCATTAATATTATTTAGTGTGAAAAAAATTATTTCACGTCTTTGACGTTGACGTGACATTAAAACATGATTTTGGCATAATGCACGGAATAAAAGTCATTCTATAATCAGACGATGTCTGGCAAACGGCCTCTATTTATCGAATTCAATCCATTGCATTTCGCGATAGATTATCACCAGTTTTAAATCATTAAGGGTTTTATATGGTAAGTCATGTTATTCCATTTGAGAATCTACGAAACACCGATGTGCCATCCGTGGGCGGCAAGAACGCTTCACTGGGTGAAATGATTTCTCAGCTCTCTGCCAAAGGTGTGCGCGTTCCGACTGGTTTTGCAACGACCGCAGATGCCTACCGTGAATTTTTAGCGCAAGGCGGACTGAACAACAAGATTAACGATTTGCTAGACAAGCTAAATGCTGATGACACGCAAGAACTGGCTCGCGTAGGCGCGCAAATTCGCCAATGGATCATGGAAGCCGAGTTCCCCCCTGTCCTGCAGGCGGCGATTGCTGACAATTATGCCAAATTGATTGAAAAATCAGCGCCAGGGACCACGTTTGCGGTGCGCTCTTCTGCAACCGCTGAAGATTTGCCTGATGCTTCTTTTGCCGGTCAGCAAGAATCCTTCCTCAACATTCATGGCCTGGACAACATCAACCACGCCATCAAGGAAGTGTTTGCTTCTTTATATAACGACCGTGCTATCTCCTACCGTGTACACAAAGGCTTTGTGCACGCCGATGTTGCCTTGTCTGCGGGTGTGCAGCAAATGGTACGTTCAGACATTGGCTGTGCCGGTGTCATGTTTACCATTGATACTGAATCCGGCCACCGTGATGTCGCGTTCATCACCTCGTCTTATGGGTTGGGTGAAACGGTGGTGCAAGGCGCGGTCAACCCGGATGAGTTTTATGTACATAAGCCATTGCTGGCGCAAGGCAAGCCAGCCATTGTGCGTCGCACCATGGGCTCAAAACTGATCAAGATGATATTCTCGGATGCGACACAAGCCGGCAAATCCACCCATACCGTGGAAGTTGATCCAGCTGAAAGCAACCGTTACTCCCTGACTGATGCGGACATTCTGGAATTGGCCGGCTATGCCATGACGATTGAACAGCATTATGGCTGTCCAATGGATATTGAATGGGGTAAAAACGGTCTGGATAACAAACTGTACATCCTGCAAGCCCGTCCTGAAACAGTGAAATCCCAGGAAGCGGCCAACAACGTCACAGAAACCTTCAAGCTGCAAAAACACGCCTCCGTGCCAGTGGTCGCCGGTCGTGCCGTGACGCAAAAAGTAGGCGTGGGTCCAGTGCGTATCGTGCTGGATCCCTCTGAAATGCATGAA
This sequence comes from Methylophilus sp. YYY-1, assembly GCF_029132825.1. Classification (NCBI taxonomy): domain Bacteria; kingdom Pseudomonadati; phylum Pseudomonadota; class Betaproteobacteria; order Nitrosomonadales; family Methylophilaceae; genus Methylophilus; species Methylophilus sp. YYY-1. The sequence continues at coordinate 221,061 of NZ_WOVG01000001.1, read as the reverse complement.
GTACAGCCAGGGGATGTTCTGGTTGCCGACATGACTGACCCGAACTGGGAACCCGTCATGAAGCGCGCCAGCGCCTTGGTCACTAACCGTGGCGGCCGCACTTGCCACGCAGCGATTATTGCACGTGAACTGGGCATTCCAGCGATCGTAGGCTCGGTCAACGCGACTGACCTGTTGCGCGATGGCGAGATTGTGACGGTGTCTTGTGCAGAAGGTGAAACCGGCTTTGTCTATCACGGTGCGCTGGACTATGAAGTGTCTACGCAATCCAATAGCGAGCTGTCCAAACCACCTTGCAAGATCATGATGAACGTTGGCAACCCGGATATGGCGTTTACCTTTGCGCAAACCCCAAATGACGGTGTAGGTCTGGCCCGCCTGGAATTTGTGATTAACAACATGGTTGGCATTCACCCGAAAGCCATCCTGAACGTTGACGCTATGCCGGCAGCCATACAGGCGACGATCAAGAACCGTGCCCGCGGCTATGCCAGCCCCAAACAGTTCTACATCGACAAAGTGGCCGAAGGCGTGGCGACCATTGCCGCTGCTTTCTATCCAAAACCAGTGATTGTGCGTACTTCAGACTTCAAGTCTAACGAATACAAAAAACTGGTCGGTGGCGACATTTATGAACCCGATGAAGAAAACCCAATGATTGGTTTCCGTGGTGCAGCACGCTACATGGCTGAAGACTTTAAAGAGTGTTTTGCCATGGAATGCCAGGCCATGAAAAAAGTACGTGATGAAATGGGCTTGTCCAATGTTGAGTTGATGATTCCGTTTGTTCGCACGCTGGAAGAAGCGCGTGCCGTGACCGAAATCATGGCAGCCAATGGCCTGAAGCGCGGCGAAAATGGTCTGCGCCTGATCATGATGTGTGAAATTCCGGCCAACGCCTTGCTGGCAGAGCAGTTCCTGGAGTACTTTGATGGCTTCTCCATCGGCTCCAATGACCTGACACAGCTGACATTGGGCATGGACCGTGACTCAGGCATCCTGGCCGATGGGTTTGACGAGCGTAATGATGCAGTGAAAGTGCTGTTGAAGATGGCCATCAATACCTGCAACCGTCTGGGCAAATACGTCGGGATTTGCGGTCAGGGTCCTTCTGACCACGAAGACTTTGCTGAGTGGTTGGTCGCCGAAGGCATCCAATCCGTGTCGCTGAATCCGGACACCGTGGTTGCGACCTGGCAACGTCTGACAAAAAAATAAGCAGTCAGTATTAAAACAGCATTTGACTTGAGGCACCTACCTGTATGAATCACCGTTCTGTATTTATTATTTCTGATGGTACGGGGATTACGGCGGGTGCCTTGAGCAAGCTGCTCGAGCATTTTCCAAACACACAATTCACCACGACCCGACTGCCTTTCACCGATAACGATGAAAGAGTACAAGCCGCGTTTGAACATATCCAACGAGTGGCTGAGCAGGACGGGATTCGTCCTATCGTCATTATGTCCATCGGTAACGGTGAGCATCGTAATCATTTAAAGCAAGCCAACGCTTACTTTATTGACCTGTTCCATCGCTTTATCTACCCGCTGGGATCCGAGCTTAACCAAGAGCCTCTGACTGGCGCCAGCATTGCTTATAGCGTCAAAGGGCAAAGTTATCTTGAGCGCATGGAGGCGATTAACTTCACGCTAAACCACGACGATGGCATGACTAACTCGGGGCTGGATGAAGCGGATGTGATTCTGATCGGGGTTTCTCGTTGCGGGAAAACACCGACGAGTATTTACCTGGCCATGCAGTTTGGTATCAAGGCGGCCAATTATCCATTGATTCCAGAAGACTTTGAACGCGGTGCCCTGCCCGCGGCTTTACAAAAAAACCTGGACAAAATTTTTGGTCTGACCATCAAACCTGAGCGTCTGCACTCTGTGCGTAACGAGCGCCGTCCAGACAGCTTTTATGCCTCCATGGATAACTGCCGTAAGGAAATCGAAATTGCCGAAGGCATGATGCGTAAGGCTGGCATTCCATGGGCGGACTCGACGAGCCGCTCGATTGAAGAGCTGGCAGCATTGATCCTGCAAAAAATTCGCCAGCGTTAAGCTGGCGTTTTTTTGTTACTTTTCCCCAATATCAGGGATGATGCAGCCAAATAGCGACTTAGGCAATTAAGCCGCCATGGCCATATCACGTGATTGGCTCACAGCAGGCTTGGCTGGTGCAGATTGCGGTTTGAGCATATCTGCACGCCAGAAATAATAAAACTCGCGCGAAACACTCAAGAAGGTATGCTGGGAACCCAGCGCATTGAACAGAGGCAGATTGCGATCGACCATTTGGCGATAGCTGTGTGATTGCTTGTACGACACATGACGCAACGAAAGTAGCAGACATTTGGCCATGCGCATGCGCTCCTTGAATACCGATGGCTCGTAACCACGCATCAGTATCACCTGCTCAAATGCATCTATTGTTTGTTTTTCCTGGCTATTCAATACGGTTTTATCCAACTCATACCAATGCTTGAACAGCTCATCCTGCGTGACGGTGGTCACCGGTGTTGTGCCACTAAAGACTTTCGCCTGGCTCATGGCGGCAATCGCCTTGATGTCGCGTACCCAAAACGAGAAAAACTCACGAATCACCGGTAAGACCGTTGGAATCTCTGCCGGATCAATACTGGCAATAAAGCGGTCTACGGCCTGACGATAATGGCTACCATCTGCAGGAATATCTTTCAAAAATGCACTTAACCGAACAATGACAAATTCACGCTGTACCAGAACACGTTGGCTGACGCCCTGACCTGTCAGCAGCCTGACATACGCTTTTTGCGCTTCTTGTTCGCGGTTCATTTCCATATTTGACTCCCACTATTTCTTTTTAGGATCACTCACTTAAGGCAAGTGTTTACAGCTTTATCTTAAAACAGCTGTGGGTGTATCAAACATGCGATCAAATCGGGAAATGCCCTATATTTCAGCGTATCGCCGTACCCTCCCTGGTAAAGTAATCAGAGAAAAGTGACGATGAAGCTCACATTAAGCGCTGACCTTTAATCTACGCACGAAAAACAGCAACAACGCGCTGACGCCTGTCATTGCGAGCATGGCGGAGGCAAGCGTCAAGGGTGAGTGCCATACCAATGGCACCACCAATGCCGAACTCAAGGTAGAACAGAGCATTTGCATAAATGCCTGTGCCGAGGCAGCCGTCCCCCGTAATTTTGGATAACAATCCAGCGCGGCAATGGATAGCACCGGCATGGCCGTAGCCATGCCGATATTGAATAAGGCAATAGGTAAAATGGCTAACCACCAGGCCTCATGCAGCTGATCACTTGCCGCCACTTGCACGCAGACATTCAATATTGCAATGGCGACCATCCAGGCAAATGCCCAGCGTAACAGCCTGGCCGCAGCGACCTTACCCGCTGTATAGCGAGAAATCCATGAGCCCAGCATCATTCCGGTGACCGTAGGAATAAACAGGTAGCCAAATTGCTGGCTATTTAAATGCAGATGTTTGACCAGAAACACCGGGCTGGCCAGCACATAAATAAAAAACGCCGAAAAATTCAGACCGAGGCAGGTGATCAGGCATAGAAACAGCCGGTTCTTAAGCATTTGCCCATAGGTGTGGGCGATACCAGCCACTGAAAAAGCAATGCGTTTTTCTGGGGTAACGGTCTCGGGAAGATGACGCACCGCCATCCATAGGGCAACCGCCGCATATAATGCCAGAAAGAGAAAAATGGCTTGCCAATGGATGCCTAGCAATACGCCACCCAGAATGGGGGCCACCGCAGGCGCAATGCCAAAGAGCAATTGTACCGTGGCCATCACCCGTTGCGCTTGTGGCCCGTCAAACAGGTCGCGCACCATCGCGCGTGCCACGGTGTTACCTGCCCCGCCACTGACGCCCTGTAGCGCGCGGAACAGCCATAAGGTCTGCACGTTTGGTGCAAATGCACAACCCAGGCTGGCCAGCATAAAAATCGCCAGGCCCCATTTGATCGTGGTAATGCGTCCAATCGCATCTGAAATCGCGCCATGACATAGCGTCATCACAGCATAAGGGAGCAGATATAAAGTCAAACTCTGCTGGATCGCCAGCTCATCTGTGCCGAATTCAGCGGCCATCACATGAAAGGCTGGCAGATAAGTGTCAATAGCAAACGGCGCTAAAGCAGCGAGCATGGCCAGCACAAGGACCAAAAGAGAAGCACGGGAAAGCAAAATAAATACCCTTTTAAAAAGCAAAGGTGCCAACAGGCACCTTTGACATTATGCAGGCGAGCAAGGCATCAAGGCAATGCGTGAAACTGCTCAATACGCTCTTTATCGCCTTCTACATATTTCTTGGAATTTTTATCGTTACGGAAAATGATCGGTTGCTCACGTAACAAAGGGTTTTCCGAATCCTTGATTGCTTCATCAATTAAATGGCGATGCGGTGACTTGGTGCAGACCGGATCAGCAGCCTCAGCATCGCCACTCAGCAAATAAGACTGGCAGCGGCAGCCACCGAGGTCTTTTTCTTTTTCATCGCAACTGCGGCAAGGTTCCTTGAGCCAATCCATGCCACGATATTTGTTGAAGGCTGGCGATTCATTCCAGGCCCACTCCAGCCCATGTTCCCGCACATTCGGGAAGGTCAGTCCGGGCAGCGCACGCGCCGAGTGGCAAGGCAATACGTCGCCATTGGCGGTGACGATCATAAACACCTCGCCCCAGCCGTTCATGCATTTTTTAGGTCTATCGGCAAAATAATCCGGCACGACAAAAAATACTTTCATCTTGTTGCCTACCCGCTCACGAAAAGCGTTGGTCATGCGCTCGGCCTCTGCCAGCTGTTCGCGCGTCGGCATCAGCTGACTGCGGTTAACCAGGCTCCAACCATAATATTGCGTATTGGCCAGCTCGACGTAATCGGCCCCCAGCGCTTCGGCCATCTCAAGAATCTTGTCGACATGCCCAATGTTGTAGCGGTGAATCACCACATTTAACACCATGGGATAGCCATGATCTTTGATCATGGCCGCGACTTTTTTCTTGAGTTCGAAGGTTTTGGTGTTTGTAATGAAGTTGTTGATTTCTTCAGTGATATCGTGCATGGATAACTGAATATGATCCAGGCCGCCTTCTTTAAAGGCCTGAATGCGTTTTTCGGTCAGCCCAACGCCAGAAGTAATCAGGTTGCTGTAGTAGCCCAGCTTATGCGCTTCTGCCACAATTTCTTCAATATCATCGCGTAACAAAGGCTCCCCGCCGGAGATGCCCAGCTGTATGGCGCCCATTTTTCTGGCTTCCCGCAAGGCTCTGATCCACTCCTCGGTGCTTAATTCGTTTTTGGTATGTTTGTCATAATCGGTCGGGTTATAACAGAAGGCGCAATGCAATGGACAGCGATAGGTGATTTCCGCCAGCAACCATAAAGGCTGTTTGCGCGTCACGCTGGATGCTACACCGTTATTCATTTGTGCCATGTTGTTACCTTTGCTTAATTGATTTTGCGTAGCCAGGCTTTACCCAACGCCAGGTCAAACATGCCGACGATATCGGATTCAATATCTTCCGCGTCGGGAAACGTGGCCTTCAGATCAGCCACGATCTCACCGACACTGGTCTTGCCATCCACACGTTTCAGAATTTCGCCTGCGCCACCATGCAATTTGACCATGCCTTCAGGAAACAGAATGACATAACTCTGTTGTGCCTCTTCCCATTGAAAGCGATGATGCAAGGCAATGGCGTAAATATCTGAATGTTGAATGTTGTTTTCCATCACAATGCTTTCGCTTATCTGAATTTAATCACGGGCTGACGGGTATAGTCGCGGTCTTCAACCTTGACTTGTGTAGAGGCCAGCATGATGGCATCAGCAATCACCCACAAGACATCCAGCTTGAATTGCAGAATGTCCAGCGCACGCAACTGCATGTCACGGCTGACACTGAAATAATCCAGCGTAATATCCAGGCCCTGCTCAACGTCACGACGGGCTTCGGTCAAACGCTTTTTAAAGTAAATAAAGCCTTCTTCTTTTACCCACGGATACATGGTGGGCCAGGAACTGATGCGTTGCTGGTGGATGTGTGGTGCAAATAATTCGGTGAGGCTGGAGCAGACACTTTCTTGCCAAGGGCGCTGACGGGCAAAGTTCACATAGGCATCTACCGCAAAACGGACGCCAGGTGACACCAGCTCGAGTGAGGTCACCTGTTCACGTGTCAGGCCCACGGCCTCCCCCAGTTTGACCCAAGCCTCGATGCCGCCCTCAGACCCTTCATAGCCATCATGGTCCGTAATCCGGTGAATCCAGCCTTTACGCACTTCTTTATCCGGGCAGTTAGACATGATAGCCGCATCTTTTTGCGGGATCATGATCTGGTAGTAATAGCGGTTGGCAACCCAGCATTGCAGTTGCTCTTTACTCAACTTGCCCTCATACATCAACATATGCAGTGGGTGATAGATATGATAGCCCTGCCCTTTTTCACGGAGTTTGGCTTCAAACTCCTCACGGGACCATGGCAAGTTATCGTGGCTGACTGCGTTCATAATGCTCTCCTATAGAATGATGTCCATGCCGTCATACGCCACCTCGATCTTGTGATCGGACAGAATGGCGCGTTCGGCGGAATCTTCCCTTAAAATGGGGTTGGTATTGTTGATATGAATCAGTACCTTGCGCACTGCCTTATCCGTACCAAACTTGTCCAACTCTTCTATCATGCCGCCTGGGCCAGACTGGGGATTATGACCGATGCTACGCGCAGTCTTGGTCATCAAGCCCATATCCAGCATTTCAGTATTGGTCCAAAAAGTGCCATCGACCATAATGCAATCCGCCTGGTGCATCAGTGGTGGTAAATGCGGCTCAATTTCTGCCAGCCCTGGGGAATACCAGCACTTTTTGCCTGTGGTGATTTCTTCAATCAATACGCCTATGGTATCGCCCGGATGCGGGTCATTGCGGTGTGGCGAATATGGTGGCGCTGCGCTCTTTAAGGCCACGGCAGTAAACCGCAGATTGGGCACGTTGGGAATCTCAAAACTGTGCGCATGGCTGATATCACTGGCATCAATCGGGATTTCATGATGATTGACGCCACAATAATGGCCCAGAATATTCAGAATCTGGTTGCCAGAGGTCAAGTCGCCATAGACGGCCTGTGTACAATAAATCTCACGCTTGACCTGGCCTTCACGCAACATGAACAAGCCTGTCGTGTGGTCAATTTGCGCATCAATCAAAATGATCGCCTGGATGCCTGAGTCACGAATGGCGCGCCCAGGTTGCAACGGTGGAAACTCCTGGATCTGCTGCAATACATCTGGGGAGGCATTGAACAACACCCAGTCGATGCCATTACTGGAGACACAGATGGATGATTGCGTACGGCGTTTGGCCTTGATCGTGCCTTTACGCAGACCATCACAGTTCTGACAATTACAATTCCACTGCGGAAAGCCCCCGCCTGCCCCGGCACCTAAAACATGTATATGCATAATCGCTCGTTATTCCATTGGATCTTCTAATCGTGTTGTACCGCTGCATCATACAACAATTCTGTGTTTGCACTTGCAGCAACAGCTTGCCACTTGTTCATCAGTAAGACTGGCATCATACGCATGCGTTGCAGTCAGAGCCTGCTACTCACAATGATTCCCCCCTCATGATTATCATGAGCACTCAGGTTTTGCTCGCAAATGGGCGTAAAAAAGCCGTGCCCTCGAGCACGGCGGATGTTCAGAGAGGCTTATTCCTCAGCAGCGCGCTTAGCACGCCGGACTTTCACGGCTGCGGCCAGTGTCTCCAGCACGGAGACCGAGTCGTCCCAACCCAGACAGGCATCCGTGATCGATTGACCATAATTCAGGCTGCAGCCAGGCGTATGATCCTGACGGCCTTCATTGAGATGCGACTCCAGCATAACGCCTATGATCCGGGCATCGCCGCCAGCAATTTGCGTCGCGACATCATCGACCACGACCATCTGGTTTTTATACAGTTTTTGGCTATTGCCATGACTGCAATCCACCATTAAAACAGGCGCCAGCCCCGCTTCAGCCAATTGATCACACACAGCCGCAATGCTGTTTGCATCGTAGTTAGGGGTTTTGCCACCGCGCAGAATCACGTGGCAGTCTTCATTGCCCTTGGTTGCAAAAATCGCCGACTCGCCTTCTTTTGTGACTGACAGGAAATGATGCGGGCTGGCAGCGGCCTTGATCGCATCAATCGCGACTTTGGCACCGCCATCGGTACCATTTTTAAAGCCCACCGGGCAGGACAAGCCAGAGGCTAGTTCACGGTGGATTTGCGACTCGGTCGTACGGGCGCCAATCGCGCCCCAGCTGACCAGGTCTGCCGTATATTGCGGGGAAACCACATCCAGAAACTCGGTGGCGGCTGGCATGCCGATTTCATTTACATCGAGCAAAAATCGGCGAGCTTTTTCCAAGCCCAAATTAATGTCGTAAGTACCATCGAGATGCGGATCGTTGATAAGTCCCTTCCAGCCAACTGTTGTACGCGGCTTTTCAAAATAGACCCGCATCACAATGAGCAACTCGTTGCCCAGGCGCTGACGAACGTCAAGCAGACGCCTGGCGTACTCCATGCCCGCCTCGGTATCATGAATAGAGCATGGCCCAACGATGACCAGCAAGCGGTCATCGCCCTGATGCAGAATCTGGTGAATGGCCGTGCGCGTCTGCAGGATATTTTGTGTGCTCACCGTGCTTTCCTGCAGGCGTGACAACAGCTCTGCAGGTTTGATGAGCGGTTTAACTTCCAGCACCCTGACGTCGTCGGTGGCTAATTTTTCGTATGCAGTCATGACTTTAAAATCTTTTCCAGCACGTCCAGAAAACGTGCATTCTCGCTAAACAGGCCGATGCTGACGCGCAGATAATCCGGCATTTCATAGTTGGCCACCGGCCGCACAATCACGCCATGCTTGAGCAAGGCCTGATTAACGGCACCCGCATTGGTCACCTTAAAGCTGACAAAGTTGCCGAATGACGGGATATAACTCAAGCCTAATTGCGTCAGGCCTTGGGTAATTTGCGCCATCCCGGCCTGATTGGCGGCATAGCTGCGCGCCACAAAGTCGTCATCTTGCAAAGACACTGTCGCTGCAATTTGTGCCAGATTATTCACATTGAATGGCTGCCGTACCCGATTCATCAAATCAGCCAGGCTGGCATGCATCAGACCAAAGCCAACGCGTAATCCGGCCAAACCATAGGCTTTGGAAAAAGTACGCGAAATGATCAGGTTTTCAAACTCGCTTAGCCAGCCAATCGCTTCAGATTTGTCCGTGGCTGACAGATACTCGTCATAGGCTTCATCCAATACCACCAGAATATTTTTAGGCACCTGGCGTAGAAAATCCTTTAATATTGCTTTAGGAATCAATGTACCCGTTGGATTATTTGGGTTTGCCACGAAAATCAGTTTGGTTTTAGGTGTCATAGCACCTAAAAAACCAGGCAAATCATGACCAAAGTCGATGGCGGGCACCACCACACCAGTGGCACCAACGGCCTGTGTCACCAAGGGATACACGGCAAACGCATGTTGCGAATAAATCACCTCATCGCCTGCAGACAAAAATGCGCGCGCCGCTAATTCCAGAATATCATTCGAACCATTGCCAAACACAATTTGCGAGGGAGCGACGCCATACTTGTGGCTTACGGCATCGCGCAAAGCAAAGCTATTACCATCAGGATAACGCGCGATGTCATCAATGGCCTCTTCTACCGCCATTTGCGCCTTGGGGCTCATGCCCAGCGGGTTTTCATTCGATGCCAATTTGACAATATCGGCTTCGTTAAGGCCCATCTCGCGAGCGAGTTCACTGATCGGTTTACCGCCTTGGTAAGGCGCAATCGCACGAATATTGGCAGGCGCCAAAGCAGACAAAATAGTATCGCTGGATAAGTCAGACATAATCGAAGACGTAGTTAAATAATGGCGGTTGGGTAAGAACCCAACACTTTAAGGAAAGTGGCACGTGCAGCCAGCTCTTGCAAGGCCGCCTGCACTGCCGGCTGTTGCTGGTGACCTTCAATATCCACAAAGAATACATAGTTCCAGAGATTCTGGCGTGAAGGACGTGACTCGAGCTTGGTCATGCTCACGCCATGACGCGATAAAGGCTCCAGCAACTGCAGGACAGCACCTGGCTGGTTATGTGCGCTCATCACCAGCGAGGTCTTATCCTGGCCGGATGGCGCGACACCATGATTGCCCAACACCAGAAAACGCGTGGTGTTTTTGGGATCATCCTCAATATTCTCGGCGAGGATATTCAAGTCAAACAGTTCTGCCGCGCGCTTGCTGGCAATTGCCGCTGCAAACGTGCCTTGTGTGGCAACCAATTCATGGATCATTTGCGCAGCGCGTGCATTGCTGGTCACTGCTTCGCGCTGGGCATTGGGCAGTACCTTGTTCAACCATTCATGACATTGCGACAGCGACTGGGCGTGCGAAAAGACATGCGTGATCTGGTTGAGATCCTGCTGCGCCGACAGCAAACAGTGGTGCACAGGTAAAGTGATTTCACCAACCACCTGCAACGCACTGCCTAATAGTAAATCCAGCGTAATGCCCACCGCGCCCTCGGTTGAGTTTTCGACCGGCACAACGCCATAATCTGCCTGCCCGGCTTCTACTGTGCGAAAGACCTCATCAATACTGCCGCACACCACGGCCTGTCTACCCTCGCCAAATTGCTTGAGTGCAGCCTCTTCACTATAAGTCCCCAGCGGGCCAAGAAAAGCAATGGCCAGCTCTTTCTCCAGTGCGCGACAATTTGACATGACGGCGCGGAAAATATGGCTCACGGCTTCAGGCGCTAACGGGCCCTGATTTTCAGCCTGCAGGCGGCGGATAATCTGTGCTTCGCGCTCGGGTCGGTAGATCACACCATCATCTTTTAAATGACCGATTTCGCGTGCCAACTTGGCACGCTCGTTGACGAGCGCAAGCACCTGCACATCAATTGCGTCAATCTTATCTCTAAATTGTTTTAATAAATCAGACATTTAAAGCTTAATTTTAATGTGTTTTATGAATTATTTTTTTCGAATTCCTGCATGAAGGCGACCAGTGCCTGCACGCCTTCAATCGGCATCGCGTTGTAGATGCTGGCACGCATGCCGCCGACTGAGCGATGACCTTTGAGTTGCAATAAGCCTCGCGCATCCGCTGCTTTGAGGAAGGCTTCGTTCAAGCCCTCGTCACGCAAACGGAAGGGAATATTCATGCGCGAACGATAGGCGTGCTCAATCGGATTACTGTAAAAATCGGTTTGATCCAGATAGTCATACAGCAGGTTGGCTTTGGCGATGTTAATTTTCTCAATCGCTTCCACGCCGCCCTGAGCCAGTAACCACTCAAACACCAGACCAGCAATATAAATGCTGTAAGTCGGTGGCGTATTGATCATACTTTGGTTATCTGCCTGCGTTTTCCAATGAAACACTGCCGGCGTGAGCGGGGAGGCTTGTTCCAGCAAGTCTTCACGCACAATGACCAGGCACAATCCGGCAGGGCCTATATTCTTCTGTGCGCCGCCATAAATCACACCGTATTTTGAAACGTCAATCGGGCGTGACAGGATATGCGAAGACATGTCAGCAACAATCGGCACACCATGCGTCTCAGGCACCTCAAGAAACTCCACCCCATTGATGGTTTCATTGGTGCAGTAATGAACGTAGGCAGCCTCTTTATTGAGCTTCCAGTCGGAAAATGCGGGCACATGAGTGAAGCCATCTGCTTCTGTCGTTGCGGCAATGTTGATCTGGCCATAAGCTTTTGCGTCTTGAACACTACGCTTGCTCCAGGAACCAGTCACCACATAATCAGCAGACTTGCCGTTTAACAGGTTCATGGGAATGATGGCATTTTCAGCAATCGCCCCGCCCTGTAAAAACAATACTTTGTAATTGCTGGGAATCGCTAATAACTGGCGTAAGTCGGATTCGGCTTTCTCAAGAATACTGGTAAATTCCTTGCCGCGATGAGACATTTCCATCACGCTCATGCCTGAACCATGCCAATCCAGCATTTCAGCCTGGGCACGTTCCAGCACAGGTTTTGGTAACACTGCCGGACCGGCAGAAAAATTAAAAATCTGTTTCATGTGCCTAAATATTCTTGAGTAAGGTCATTCTTCGATGTCGGTGTCAGTGTCGTCGTCAGTTTCGACAATTTTTTCCAAGCCAGACAGTTTTTCACCTTCGCCCAGGTTAATCAGCGTCACGCCTTGTGCGGCACGGCCCATGTCACGGATTTCCTTGACGCGGGTGCGGATCAGCACGCCACCGGTCGTGATCAACATGATTTCATCCTCCGCCGTCACCAGCTTGGCAGCAATGGCCAGACCGTTACGCTCGCTGATGGCAATAGCTTTCACACCCTGGGTACCGCGGCCTGAATGACGGAACTCGGACAACACTGTACGTTTACCGTAACCATTTTCAGTGGCAACCAACACAGACTGCTGATCGTTCTCGGCAATCAGCAAGGACAGAACCTGTTGTTTCGCAGCCAACTTCATGCCGCGTACACCGCGCGTCGCGCGTCCCATCGGACGCACATCATCTTCGGTAAACCAGACCGCTTTACCACCATTGGAGACCAACACAATATCGTTCTGGCCGTTGGTTACTTCAGCACCAATCAGGTAGTCACCATCATCCAGGTTAATGGCAATAATGCCGGACTTACGCGGATTTGCAAACTCGGTCAGCGCTGTTTTCTTCACGGTCCCCATTGCGGTCGCCATAAAGACGAAGTGATTTTCGTCAAACTCTTTCACCGGCAGGATCGCATTGATCTTCTCGCCTTCCTCCAGCGGGAACAGGTTCACAATCGGCTTGCCACGGCTGACACGGCTACCTTGCGGTACTTCATAGACTTTTAACCAGTACACACGACCACGGCTACTGAAGCACAGAATGTAATCGTGGGTATTGGCGACAAACATCTTGTCGATAAAGTCATCTTCTTTGGTGGCGGCCGCCTGCTTGCCACGACCACCGCGTTTTTGGGCACGGTATTCGTCTAGCGGCTGCGATTTGACATAGCCAGTATGTGATAAGGTCACCACGACATCCTGCGGTGTAATCAGATCTTCCAGCGATAAATCTTGCGTATTCTGCTCGATCTCTGAACGGCGCTTGTCACCAAACTGCTTCTGGATTTCATTCAACTCGTCCACAATAATGGCCGTGACACGTTCAGGTTTGGCCAAAATATCCAGCAAGTCAGCAATGATATCCATCACTTCTTTGTATTCGCTGACAATCTTGTCTTGTTCCAGACCAGTCAACCGTTGCAAACGCATTTGCAGAATTTCTTGCGCCTGTACATCTGACAGTTTGTAACCTTGCGGTGTCAGGCCAAAATCGACCGACAGTCCTTCTGGACGCGAGGCCTCCATGGCGGCGCGCTTGAGCATTTCCTCGACCACTGGTGAATGCCAGCTGCGGACCATCAACTCTTTTTTTGCTTCAGGTGGGGTTGGCGCGGCCTTGATGATGGCAATCATCTCGTCCACGTTGGCCAACGCCACTGCCAAGCCTTCCAGCACATGCCCACGGTCACGCGCTTTACGTAACTCAAACACAGTCCGGCGTGTCACCACTTCACGGCGATGACGCAGGAACGCTTCCAACATCTGTTTGAGGTTAAGCAACCGTGGCTGGCCATCCATCAGGGCCACCATGTTCATGCCGAACGTGTCTTGCAGTTGTGTCTGCTTGTAGAGGTTATTTAAAATCACCTCTGGCACTTCGCCACGCTTGAGCTCAATCACCACGCGCATGCCGGACTTGTCGGACTCATCGCGCAGGTCAGAAATACCTTCTATTTTCTTCTCGTTGACCAGCTCGGCAATTTTTTCAATCAGGGTCTTTTTATTTACCTGATATGGCAGCTCATCAATGATGATGGACTGACGACCGCCTTTGTCCAGGTCTTCAAAGTGGGTGCGACCACGCATTACCACACGGCCACGGCCAGTGCGGTAGCCCTCTTTCACGCCTGCCGTGCCATAAATAATCCCGGCTGTCGGGAAATCAGGGGCTGGGATCAATTCAATCAACTCATCCACACTGATTTCTGGCTGCTTGAGCAGGGCAAAACACGCATTCAATACTTCGTTGAGGTTGTGAGGCGGGATATTAGTTGCCATGCCCACGGCAATGCCTGAGCTACCGTTAATCAGCAGGTTAGGAATACGGGTCGGCATAATGAGCGGCTCTTGCTCGCTGCCGTCGTAGTTAGGGCCAAAATCTACGGTTTCTTTCTCGATATCCGCCAATAGCTCATGTGCGATCTTGGACATACGGATTTCGGTATACCGCATCGCGGCAGCATTGTCGCCATCGACCGAACCAAAGTTACCCTGGCCGTCTACCAGCATGTAGCGCAATGAAAAGTCCTGCGCCATACGGACGATGGTGTCGTACACAGCCGTATCACCATGCGGGTGATACTTACCGATCACATCGCCAACGATACGCGCAGATTTTTTGTAGGGCTTGTTGTAATCATTTGACAGCTCGTGCATCGCGTACAATACACGTCTGTGCACAGGCTTGAGACCATCACGAACATCCGGGAGCGCCCGTCCTACAATCACGCTCATGGCGTAATCGAGATAGCTGCGGCGCATCTCGTCTTCTAAACTGATAGGCAGGGTTTCTTTAGCAAATTGATCTGGAGACTGACTCATTCTTGACCCAATTTATAGTTAAAAGTTATCACGCGATTTTAGCATAAATAGCGCACTTCCGCTTGCTAAATCACCACCGATAGACCCCGGGCCTTACGTGCCTCAACGTAAGCAGGAACAACCTATGTAAAATGCAAAAGGGAGCCTAAATGCTCCCTTTGCAGATCATGCTACTCGCAGTCAAATCGACTCACGGACCATGCACACAAATTAATAGGTTCTCAGCAATTGCAAATCGGCTTTCAAGTCCTCAACATGCTCAAGCCCAACAGCTATTCTAACCAGATTATCCTTGAGACCCGCCTCAGCCCTCGCCTCAGCACTCACCCGGCTATGCGTGGTCGTGGCTGGATGGGTGATGGTGGATTTGGCATCACCCAGGTTCGCGGTAATCGAAATCAAGCGTGTGGAATCAATCAATGCCCAGGCGGCTTCCTGACCGGTTTGACCGGCGCGTGGTTTCACTTCAAAGCTGACGATGCCACCGCCCAGTCGCTGTTGCTGCTGCGCCAGGGCATATTGCGGGTGCGAGCTTAACCCAGGATAAAATACACGTTCAACGCCAGGCTGTTGCTCCAGCCATTGCGCCAAAGCCGATGCACGCGCCGCATGGGCCTCCATGCGCACTTGCAATGTTTCCAGCCCCTTCACAAACACCCAGGCATTGAATGCACTCATGGTCACCCCTGCCGTACGCAAGAAGCCATACACAGGCTCCATCAAGGCTTTACTACCCAACACTGCCCCGCCCAGCACCCTCCCCTGTCCATCGATATATTTGGTAGCGGAATGAATCACAATATCCGCGCCCAATTTAAGCGGTTGCTGCAAGGCTGGTGTACAAAAACAATTGTCTACCGCCAAATAAGCACCTGCGGCATGCGCAATCGCTGCCAGTTTGGCAATATCCCCAATCTCGGTTAGCGGGTTAGATGGCGTTTCAGCAAAAAACAGTTTGGTATTCGGCTGGATGGCCGCTTGCCAGGCATCAAGATCCGTTAAGGAAACCAGCGTCACCTCCAAACCCCAGCGCTTGAGGATGTTGGTGAACAACTGCACGCTAGTGCCAAAAATACTGCGTGACGCCACCACATGATCACCTGCACTGCACATCCCCATGATGCAAGCCAGAATGGCAGACATGCCACTGGCAGTCGCCACGCATTGTTCGGCGCCTTCAAGTGCGGCCAGTTTATCCTGAAACATGGTGACGGTCGGGTTGGTAAAACGGGAATAAATATTACCTGGCTCGGTGCCGCCAAAACGTGCTGCCGCTTGCGCTGCATTTTTAAAGCGAAAACTCGAGTTTAAAAACAGCGCCTCTGAGTTTTCGCCAAACTCGGTGGTTAAGGTGCCAGCACGCACCGCCAGCGTTTCCAAATGGTATTGATCGTTCATACTTCCTCAAACTTCTGTCCGCAAACGGACGGCAATAAAAAACCCGTTTCAGCATTGCGCTAAAACGGGTCTTTGGGCTCTCGCTTTAGCAGTATTTATAATGCGCCCGCAAGCTGAGTTTGGCTTCGTTTAAAGTTCGCCACTCAAATCAGCGCAATTTCATTAAACGCCTTTTAAAGTAGGCTGTCAAGTCTTACTCGACACCCACCAAATCCGTTGATAACAAGTTCAGATCCAGCTGGGTGGTGGAGTTTGGCGGCAACTGTTTTTTACTCATGTCACTGCGAGCAGACTCAATACGATTCAGATAAGCGGCGTCAATGTCGCCGGTCACGTATTTGCCATCAAAGCAACTGCAATCAAATTCAGTCATATGTGGATTGGACTTGGTAATGCTTTCACGCAAAGCGTCCAGATCCTGGTAAATCAAGGCATCTGCACCGATTTCAGCGCAAATCTCTTCATCGGTACGGTTGGTTGCCAGCAATTCATGGCGGCTGGGCATATCAATGCCATACACGTTAGGATAACGCACCGGTGGCGCAGCTGAGGCAAAGTAAACCTTGTTCGCGCCCGCATCGCGCGCCATTTGCACGATTTGCTGTGAGGTGGTGCCACGTACAATCGAGTCGTCTACCAGCAAGACGTTTTTGCCTTTGAATTCAATCCCGATTGGATTCAACTTCTGGCGCACGGATTTCTTGCGCAAGGCCTGACCTGGCATGATGAAGGTGCGGCCAATATAGCGGTTTTTAATAAAGCCCTCGCGATAATCCAGACCCAAGGCAATACCTAGTTGCAACGCACTTGGACGACTGGTATCAGGAATCGGAATCACGACATCAATCTGTTTATCGGCCCATTCGCGTTTAATTTTTTCTGCCAGCAAGGTCCCCATGTCCAGACGGGTCTGGTAGACAGACACGCCATCAATCACAGAGTCCGGGCGAGCCAGATAGACATATTCAAAAATGCAGGAAGTCAGCTTGGCATTTTCGGCACATTGGCGGCTGCACAGGTTGCCATCCATATCAATAAACACGGCCTCACCAGGCTCAACATCACGCAGTAGCGTAAAGCCCAGTACATCCAGTGCCACGCTCTCGGAAGCCACAATATACTCGGTGCCTTTTTCTGTTTCCTGCTTGCCGATGACCAGCGGACGGATGCCATGCGGATCGCGGAACGCCAGCAGCCCGAAATTAGCAATCATGGCGACCACAGCATAGGCACCTTTACAACGTCTGTGCACGCCTGCCACCGCATCAAACACCATATCACTGTTTAACAGGGCATTTTTTGAGGTGCTTTCAATTTCGTGTGCCAAGACATTCAACAACACTTCAGAGTCTGAATTGGTATTGATATGACGCAGGTCTTGACGGAACATTTCTGACTTCAACTGCTCGGAGTTAGTGAGGTTACCGTTGTGACCCAACACGATGCCAAATGGTGAGTTGACATAAAAAGGCTGGGCTTCTGCCGCACTGGAGGAACCCGCGGTTGGATAACGGACATGCGCGATACCCACATTACCAACCAGATTGCGCATGTGGCGGGTATGAAAGACGTCTTTCACCAGGCCATTATTTTTATGCATATGGAAGGTATTGCCATCACAGGTCACGATGCCAGCGGCATCTTGACCACGGTGCTGTAAGACCAGCAATCCGTCATACAACAACTGATTCACCGGGTTCTTGCCTACAATACCGATAATTCCACACATAGTGACATCCTATCAAACACTTGAGATTACAAATTAAATCACTGACTCGTCGAGCTGTTGCTGGTCCAAATGCACATGCTTGGCAATACTAGATGGCATCCAGGGTAGCAATTTCAAGACCAGCACTTCAATTGGCGCGCTGAACATGGCATTTGACCAGCGCGGATCCTTTGGAAGTTCCGTCATGGCAGCCAACATCACCAGAATACAGACAATCAGCAGGCCCTTCAGCGCCCCAGCCGCACCGCCCAAAATACGGTTCAGGCCACCCAGACCTACCGCTTTAATCAACGTGGTCAACAACAGCGCCAGCAAGGTACAAACAAACAATACCAGTAAAAATACCAGTAAAAATGCGGCCATGGCCTTGATCGCCTCACCAGGAATCTGTTCTGGCATATAAGCGATCACCTGACTATTGAAGCGGTTGGCTAAATAAAAAGCCAATACCCATCCGAGCACAGAAAACAGCTCATGAATGGCACCACGCATGAGACCGACCAAAATCGAAAAACCAAGAATGCCTAATACTACATAATCAAATACTGTCATAAGTACTTATGACTTACTGGCGACGATACCGCTAAAACCTGCCGCTTCCAATTTTTTGAGGGTGGCTGCCGCTTCGTTACGTGTTGCATAAGTCCGTGTTCGCAGACGCAGCTTCTGTCCAGTCGCATCGACTTTCTCAGTGGCCGTTTCAAACCCTGCGTGCTTCAGCTTGACCTGTAGATTTTCAAGATTTTTTGGATCAGAAAAAACCCCAAACTGGACAAAAAACTTGCCTGCTTTTTTATCGGATTCTACAGCGGCTTCTTTAACCGCAGGTTTCACTGGCGCAACTTTGGGTTCAACTTTGGGTTCAACTTTGGGTTCAACTTTGGGTTCAACTTTGGGTTCAACTTTGGGTTCAACTTTGGGTTCAACTTTGGCAACGACAGGCTCGGCAGTCACAACAGGCGCCGCTTCGACTTTCGCAGGCTTTGGTGTTTCTGCTACAACAGGGGCAGACGCTGCGGACTCGGTCGCAACGGGTTTTACACCTTGAGTGGGAGTGGGTTCATTGCCTGCAGGCGCGGCTTCATTATCAAGCACAACTTCATCTTCTGGCAGCTCTAAAATCGGTTCCCGGGTCGCCTGGCGGTTTACCACAGTGATTTCGACATTTTCCTGGCTGGTATCCACGACTCTGTCCTTGAGCACGAACGGCAGGATAATCAGCATCAGAATTACCAGGGTGACCGCACCCACTAACCGCCTGCGGGCAGTTTTCTTGAGCAACAGCTCATTTTCAGTCAAAGCATCTCTCGCCATAATGTGTTGAAGTTCTCACTCAGCAGATTTCAAGTGCAGGACGCTCTCTAGCAGCCCCACTGATCAGGCGTTAATTCAAGGATTGCGGCCACGGTAAAAAAGGAACCGAATACGATAATTTTATCATTTTTCGCTGCTTTCTTATAGGCGCTTCGCAAGGCATCAGGCAACGCGGCATATGTATGCAGCCGATCAGGCGCAACCTGATGGGCCAGATATGTGTTTAATTCGTGAATGTCTGCCGCGCGCGGATGCGCAATCTGGGCAATATGCCATTCGTCAAAGACATCATGCAGGATATCGACAACACTGGCGATGTCTTTATCAGACAACATGGAAAACACAGCGATGACGCGTCCACCACCGGTACTAAGCTGCTGGAGATTATCACGCAAGGCACGCGCAGCATGTGGATTATGGGCGACATCCAGAATAATGTCGGGGGAGCGTTGCCAATACTGAAAACGTCCGGTCACTTCGGTGTCTATTAGCGCCTGTAACATGACCGAAGAAGTTACTGGCAACTGTGATTGCAATGCACGTACGGCAAAAATTACATTAGCGGCATTATTCCATTGGTAGCGGCCATACAAACGCAAACTGGCAATATCCAACACGCCGAATGCATCTTCATAATGCGCGACTTGTGACTCGCGGATGTCTATCTGGTAGTCACTACCGTAGCGGTATAGCTTAACGCCCAATTGTTCTGCATAGGCAAGCAAGGACAGCGGCGGTTCGGCGTCGCCGCAGATAGCGATTTGCTCAGCCCGGTAGATGCCAGCCTTCTCGCGGCCAATCAATTCACGCGTATCCCCTAGATACTCCATATGGTCCAAGTCTACATTGGTGACAATCGCACAGGCGGCATCGACGATATTCACGGCATCCAGGCGTCCGCCCAAGCCGACTTCCAGCACCACGACATCCAACGCCTGTTGTTCAAACGCCCATAAGGCCGCCAGCGTCCCCATTTCAAAATAGGTGAGTGTGATATCGCCCCGCGCCTGCTCGACGGCGGAAAAGGCCTGGCATAAGCAATCATCAGCAATGACTTGCCCGTTGAAGCGCACGCGCTCCTGATAGTGCACAAGGTGTGGGGAAGTATAGCAGCCGACCTGATAACCGGCCGCAGTATAAATGTGCTCCAGCATGGCACAGGTCGAGCCTTTGCCGTTGGTGCCACCCACCGTAATGACGGTGAATGGGAAAGTGAGCTGTAATCGCTGCGCAACGGCTTGCACCCTGCCCAAGCCCATCTCAATAGACTTGGGATGCAATGACTCAATATAACCGAGCCAATCCTCAACCGTTTGCGGATGCTCGGGTATCACAGTGGACATCAGGCAGCTTTGGCAATGTTCAACAAGCTGGATAACACCTGGCTTAATTTGCCACGCATTTCACGACGGTCGACGATCATGTCAATCGCACCATGCGTCAGCAAAAATTCTGCACGCTGAAAGCCCTCTGGCAAGGTTTCACGTACTGTTTGTTCGATCACACGCGGGCCTGCAAAGCCGATCAAGGCATTCGGTTCGGCGATAATCACATCCCCGAGCATGGCAAAACTGGCAGAAACCCCACCCATGGTCGGATCAGTCAATACCGACACGTAAGGCAAGCCTGCTTCGGACAACTTGGTCAATGCCGCACTGGTTTTGGCCATTTGCATTAATGAGAGCAAGCCCTCTTGCATGCGCGCACCGCCACTGGCAGAGATACAGATAAAGGCACATTTCTGCTCGATGGCTGCTTGTACCCCACGCACAAAACGCTCACCAACGACTGAGCCCATAGAGCCGCCCATGAATTTAAATTCAAACACGGCAGCAACGACAGGCACGCCTTCAATCGTTCCGCGCATCACAATCAGTGCATCTTTTTCTTTGACATCACGCTGGGCAGCCTTCATCCGCTCGGCGTAGGTTTTACTATCCTTAAACTTGAGTGCGTCCACGGGGGTGACATCGGCACCAATTTCAACGCGTCCCGCTTCATCCAGCAAGACGTTCAAACGATCACGCGCGCCCAGACGATGATGATGTCCACATTGCGGACAGACTTCCAAGTTCGCGTCCAGATCGGTCCGGTATAATACGGTCTGGCAGGCATCACATTTATGCCATAAGCCCTCGGGCACGTTACGCTTCTGTACCGAGCCTACCGCACGTTTAATCTTTTGTGGAATCTTGTCTAACCAACTCATAACTTCTCCTACTGATAGATGACGATCTCTGAATACCTGTTCATCACAGCTTAAACAGAGTCAATCGCAGTACGTAATTCTTTTACCAAGGCTTGTACATTTGACTGCAAGTTAGCCGCATCGGATTGTTCAATCGCCAACACCATCCGGCTACCGACAACCACCGCATCGGCAATCGCGGCCACTTCGCGCGCGGTGGCCGCATCTTTCACACCAAAGCCTACGCCTATGGGCAAACTTGTCTGCTGACGAATTTCAGCCACGCGTTTTTTCACTTCCGTGATATCCAGGTTTGCCGCCCCTGTCACGCCCTTCAGCGAAACGTAGTAAAGAAATCCAGTCGCCTGTTTCACAATCAGCTCGGTACGTGAAGGCTCTGTCGTCGGAGACAACAGGAAAATGCTGTCTATCTCTGCAGCTGCGAGCGTTTGATTGAACGTATCACACTCTTCAGGCGGATAATCCACAGTCAACACGCCATCGACACCTGAGGCTTGCGCCAATGTAACAAATTCTGCAGCGCCCATGGCTTCAATGGGGTTAGCGTAACCCATCAGGATAATCGGCGTCTGCTGATTGGTTTCCCTGAAGGTCTTCACCATGCCCAGCACTTTACGCAAGCCCATTTTGTGCACCAACGCGCGCTCACTGGCACGCTGAATGACCGGGCCATCCGCCATCGGATCAGAAAAAGGGACACCAAGCTCGATCATGTCTGCGCCAGCAGCAACCATCGCATGCATTAAAGGCACGGTCTGATCAGGATGCGGGTCACCTGCTGTGATATAGGGGATCAATGCTTTTTTGTTTTGCGACTTGAGCGAGGCAAAAACCGATTGAATACGGGACATAAGAATCTGTGTTTTTAAGGGTTCAGAAAATGAAAGATGCACATGCGCCAGAGAGGTCTTTCTCCCTGGCTGCTGCGCATCACAATGTAATATTGGCCAAGCTTGCGACGGTGTTGATATCTTTGTCGCCGCGTCCGGACAAGTTCACCAACACAACCTGATCTGGTGACATGGTTTTGGCTAATTTTTCAGCATAGGCCAAGGCATGACTGGACTCCAGCGCGGGGATAATGCCTTCGGTACGGCACAAGTTATGGAAGGCAGCCATGGCTTCATCATCCGTAATGGCCACATACTCGGCGCGCTTGATGTCTTTCAACCAGGCATGCTCAGGACCCACACCGGGATAATCCAGGCCGGCAGAAATCGAATGCGTTTCTATGATGTTGCCGTCTTCATCCTGCATCAGATAGGTACGGTTGCCATGTAAGACACCGATTGGGCTGTTAGCGGTCAAAGGTGCGGCATGCTGGCCAGTGGTCAAGCCATGACCACCCGCCTCTACGCCAATCAGGCGTACGCCTTCTACATCAATATAGGGATAGAAGATCCCCATCGCGTTGGAACCACCACCAACACAGGCCACCACAGCATCGGGCTGGCGACCCAGCATTTCCTGCATCTGCTGTTTGGCTTCCACGCCGATCACGGCCTGAAAGTCCCTGACCATCATCGGGTAAGGATGCGGGCCGGCAACGGTACCAATGATGTAAAACGTATCCGAGATATTGGTCACCCAGTCACGCATGGCTTCGTTTAAGGCATCTTTGAGCGTCTTTGAGCCACTTTCAACCGGCACAACGGTCGCTCCCAGCAGCTTCATGCGGAACACGTTAGGCGCCTGGCGCTTAACATCTTCCGAGCCCATGTAGACCACACATTCCAGGCCCAAACGGGCTGCAATCGTAGCTGTAGCCACGCCGTGTTGACCGGCCCCGGTTTCGGCAATCACGCGTGGCTTACCCATACGTTTAGCCAACAAGGCTTGACCTATCGTGTTATTGATTTTATGCGCGCCCGTGTGATTCAGGTCTTCGCGCTTGAGGTAAATTTGAGCGCCACCGACTTTGTCGGACAAACGCTTGGCATGATAAATCGGGCTGGGGCGACCTACGAAATGCTTGAGATCATAAGCAAACTCAGCCAGAAATTCAGGGTCGTGACGGTATTTTTCATACATCAGGCGCAGTTCTTCCAACGCCTCGACCAAGGTTTCAGCTACAAAAACCCCACCAAAAGGACCAAAATGGCCACGCGCATCTGGCATATCATAGACTTGCATGTATTACTCCGTATCTATCTCGTTACTCAAACCGCCCATTATGTACAGCATCTGCCTGCACGACCTGCCGCATGAATGCAGCTATTTTTTGTGGGGACTTTATCCCTTTTTGTACTTCCACCCCGCCGCTAATATCCACGGCATAGGGTTGAATCTGCTCAACGGCTTGCGCCACATTCTCCACTTGCAATCCGCCAGCGAGAATCAAGGGCTTTTGCATCTGCAACGGGATCAGTGACCAGTCGAAGGCTTCGCCGGTTCCGCCCACGGCCTTTTCAGAATAGGTATCCAGTAGCAAAGCGGTCGCAGAAGCAAAATCAGACTCGCATTGTATCAAATTTACCCCTGGTTTGACGCGGATTGCCTTGTAATATGGCAGATTAAATTGTGCGCAATCCTGCGCAGACTCATCGCCATGAAACTGCAAACAATCCAGACCGGTCGTGGCAATCACCTGGCGCACCTCGTCGGCTGGCGCATTGACAAACAATCCCACTTTGCTGACAAATGGAGGCAACGCAGCCACAATCGCCCTTGCCTGCTCAGCGCTCACCGCACGCGGACTGGGCGCGTAAAATACAAACCCCAACGCATCTGCGCCAGCAGCGATCGCCGCCAGCGCATCTTCTAACCGGGTAATCCCGCAAATCTTAACTCTGGTTCTTCTCATGTTGTTCAGTCAGGTTTCAATCCGTGTTGAATGCATCCCAATCGGCACTGCATGGCGGCAATTGCCAGGCGGCCTCATATTGAACGCCGGTAAAATACAGACCATCGGGCATGAAGGTGGGCGGAGCAAGCCGTCTATCCCGATGTTGCAGCAGCTCGGCAAACGCTGAGACATCCAGCTTCCCTTGTCCAACATAGACCAAGGCGCCGACCATATTACGGATTTGATGCTGCAAAAAAGCATTGGCCTGAAAGTGAAAAATCAGGTAACGCCCCTGCGCCTTAAGCGCTGCCTGAGAGAGGGTGCGCACCGGGCTACGGGCCTGACACTCACTGGCCCTAAACGCACTGAAATCATGCTCGCCAAGCAGGGTTTGCATGGCCTGCTGCATGGCGCCAACCGCCAGTGGCCGATGATACCAGCCGACTCTTCCATGCTGACTCGCAGGCGCAACCGGGTGGTTGTATAGCACATACTGATAACTGCGTGCCCGTGCACTAAACCTGGCATGAAAATCATTAGCGACTTCGCTTGCCCACAATACACGTACCCAAGGGGGCAAATGTGCATTACTGCCACGCACCCAGGCATTCAAGGGCCTGGCCACAGCAGTCTCAAAGTGGGCCACTTGCATCAATGCATGCACCCCGCTATCCGTCCGTCCCGCCGCATGCAACCTCACCTGTTCACCTGCAACCAGCGCAATTGCGCGCTCTAATGCATCCTGTACCCCGGCACCATTGGGCTGACTTTGCCAGCCCTGAAAGTGAGCGCCATGATATTCTATGCCAATCGCAATTTTCATGGCGCCTAGTATAAGGGCTGAGTGCGATAACGCCTAATCAAGGCACACAAAAACAAGGCCGGAAACCCGGCCTTTGATTATGCAATTTTCTCGAGTAACTCACTGGCGCGTTGCCGCTGGCGTTCACCACCTTCTGCCATCACCTCTTCGATCAGTTCTCTGGCACCAATGACATCTTCCATATCAATATAGGCCTGAATCAAATCCAGCTTGGTGTTGACCTCTTCAGGCTCGTCGACAGGGTCTTCTGCTGGCGCAGACGCCGCCTCGCTCACATCCAGGGAAATCTCAGGGAACTCAGCTTCAGGAGCAACTGCCTCTGGCGCAACGGGCTCATTCAATGAGGCCACCGGAGCTTCCATATCCAGATCATCCAAAGACAAGTCCTCAGGATCATTTCCGGCTGCATCGTTAGGCCCCCCCAATTCCAGAGAGAGCTCCGGCAGGGACTCGAATACAGCGTCTTCATTGGACAATGCAGGCTCGCCACTGACTGAATTAGCAGGCGCGGCAAATGGCGCCGCAGCCTGTTCAGCATCATCCAGATTGAGTGATGGCAAATCCAGTGATTTTGGGGTCAACTCAGCCTCGGCACTGGCGACCTGCAGCGCAGGGTCCGTAGCGGCTGCCTCATTTACAGAATCTGCCACATCTTCAAGCCCAGTGCTGTTGAGAGTTGACACTTCCGGTTCAGCTGCAGCACGCTCGGGCGCGGTGAATGACAACGGCTCATCCTCGAGCGTTAATGCTGTTGCGCCAGGCTGTGCAAGCGTTTCTTTTGCAACATCAGTTTCAGCCAACGCAGCTGGCTCAAAAACCAATGGCTCGTCCTCCGCTTGTTCGCTCATACCAATGGCAGCCTCATTTTTCTCAGTTTCGGCGACCTCATTATTCTGAGACGGTTCAACAGGCTCGCTTGAAGCCGAGACCGCTGCATTTGCAGACTCAAACTCTAAAGCGGGAGCCTCAAAATTGAAATGGTAGCCTTCTTCATTTTGGGCGGGAGCAGAGGGTTCAATTGCACTGGCAGCATTGGCATTGCTATCCTCCGGTGCACTGACGGGCTCTGCACTGACCTGATATAGGCTGTTTTCAGGGTCCAGCTTCTGTCCCATGGCCGTCACTTTTGCCCAGGTACTGTCAGCCGGCCCCAGCTTGGCATAAAGATCACTGGCCAACGACTCAAATGCGCCTTTATTCGCGCTTGCCTGATAAATTTCCAGCAGTTTAAGTTTGAGCTCATGGCGGTCAGGATCTTTTTGAATGGCATCTTTGAGGATTTCTTCGGCCTGCGCATCGCGGCCATAGGCCATATACACCTCAGCCTCGGCAATCGGATCAACATCATGAGAGTCAATCATGCCGCCAACCCCACTCTGCGAGAAGTCGGTCAGAAATGAAGTGTCGCCCGAAGCAGCCGCTTGTGTATCCCCGAACACTGTATTGTTTTGCATTTCAGTGGCCGGCGAGGTCACAATCACGTCTTCAAAGTTATCAATCTGCTTTTTACGACGAATACGGATCACAGCCCAAATGCAAAGCAGGATAGGCAATCCAATCAAGGCAAATGGCAAGACCGGGTTGATTGACTTTAGACGCTCAAGCAACACGTGCATAAATGAGGGTTGGGTGGCTGCAACTTCAGGCGCAGGCTCGACCGGTGGTGCCGCTGGCTTGTTTTCTGCAGCAGTGCTGGGTGACTCGGTTTTAGCCGGCTCTGTTTTCTCACCAGCGGCCTTATCTGCTTCGGCTTTCGCCGGAGCAGAGGTTGTAGATTCTGACTTGGCTGGTTCAGGCTTAACTGGCTCGGTAGCCGTTTTATTCTGTTCAGCGTTGGATGCAGACGCTGCCTGCGCAGCATTTTTTTCAGCCTGTGCCATGGCATTGCTTTTCATTTCCACGAGCTTTTTCATGTCGGCCACTTGCTTCTCGAGCGCTGCAGCACGTGCCTGCTCTTCTTTGATCGCATTCGCTTTGGCGGTCGCGTCCTCTTGTGCAGCAGTCACGGAGGCCTTGCTGTTGGCCTTGTCAGTCAACGAAGTCGATTTTTCGTCACCTGCCGAAAGCTTTAATACATCCTTGGCTGGCTTGGACTGTGGCAATGGTTTGTCACCCGCACTGCCAATCTTGCCTGCGGATTGTTGAGTGTTGCCACCGGTCTGGGCAGGCGCACTTTCCTTAACCACTTTGCCCAGCGTATTTTTATAAGCTAGCCAGTTGGCCGTATGCTCAGCCACCACTTGCTGCGCTTGCTTGCGACTCAGACGCTCCAGGCTTGCCTGGTCAGGCAGACGAATGATTTTACCTACCTTGAGACGGTTCATGTTTTTACCGTCAAAAGCGTCCTGATTGGATTGATAAAGCGCAGCCAGCATTTGATCCATGCTGACATTGTCTGGCTTCATCTGGCGCGCGATGGCATATAGCGTATCACCACGCTCTGTCGTCAACGCTTGCGCCTCAGAGGCAGTGTCTTGAGCCGGTGATTTAGGCTCGACTTTTTTGACCGCTGGCTTGGCTGCAGTCGGAGCCTTCGCACTCTTAGTTTCTGCAGGACGGCTCTCAGCGGCCACGGCTGGCGCAGGTTGGGCTTCTGACTGTTTCACCGTGGGCGTCGCCGCAGCTTCGGCAGCATAATTAGAGTTAAAACCGGGCGGGTCTAACAGTAAGGTGTATTCTTTTACCAGGCGACCGGTCGGCCAGTCTACCTGGATCAGCATGTCCAGGAAGGCTTCTGTAATCGGTTGTGTACTGCTCAACTTGAGGATAGGCAGGCCTTTTGTATTATTGCCAACCTCAATTTTGATGAATGGATAAGCCGCAGGCTTTTCCAGCATTTGATCCTGATATACCTGCTCACTGGCAAGCGCAGCTTGAATGCTGCTCAACTCTGCAGGCGTGACGGCCAACAGCTCGATTTCAGCATTGAGCGGTTCCCCCAGTTTTGAGCTGGACGTGATGGTACCTAATCCGGCAGCTTGCGCTGACATGGCAGCACCCAGACTCAAGGCAAAGGCTATTTTTTTTAATTGAATTTTACGCACCGATTCACCCTTTTTTCATTCATGGCTTTTGTCAAAATAGCATCATTCAGACAGCCACGCAAGCGCGTGCAGACGGCTTGCAGGCAATAAATACACTGTTTTTAGTGTCTCGCATCCATTAAACACTAGCCCCAAAAAAGCAAAAGCCCGAAAAGACTATGATTTCATTGATAAATCATAGCTTTACGGGCTGCTACTTCACAAACTACTTAAGCTTCTACCAAAATTCTTAACATGCGTCGCAATGGCTCGGCTGCCCCCCACAATAACTGGTCGCCGACTGTAAACGCGGACAGATATTCGCCACCCATTGCCAGTTTGCGCAAACGCCCCACCGGCGTGGTCAACGTGCCGGTAATCGCCGCTGGCGTTAACTCACGCATACTCACTTCGCGTTCGTTGGGAATCACCTTTGCCCAGGGGTTGGCTTCCGCCAGCATCTGGTTGATCTCATCGAGCGGCACATCTTTGCGCAGTTTGAGCGTCAAAGCCTGTGAATGGCAACGCATGGCGCCAATACGCACACACAAACCATCAATCACAATCGGATTTGCCGAGCGCCCCAGAATCTTGTTGGTCTCAACGCCCCCCTTCCACTCTTCCTTGCTTTGACCATTGCCCAAATCCTTGTCTATCCAGGGGATCAGGCTACCGGCAAGCGGCACGCCAAAGTTGGATTGCGGTAGCGATTCACTGCGGATGGTATCGGCCACCTGTTTGTCGATATCCAGAATCGCAGAAGCAGGATCGGCCAGCAAGTCAGCCACAGAGGCATTGACCACGCCCATTTGCGTAATCAATTCACGCATATTTTGTGCACCGGCACCAGACGCAGCCTGATAGGTCATGGACGTTGCCCACTCAACCAGATCGGCCTTGAACAAGCCGTTAAGCGCCATCAGCATCAACGAAACCGTGCAATTGCCGCCTATCCAGTTGTTTCCGCCATTCGCGAGCGCATCTTTAATGACATGCATATTGACCGGATCAAGAATAATCACGGCATCGTCTTCCATACGCAAGGTCGAGGCAGCATCAATCCAGTGACCGTTCCAGCCGGCAGCGCGCAATTGCGGGAACACTTCGCTGGTGTAATCGCCGCCCTGGCAGGTGACAATCACCTCCATCTGCTTCAATGCGTCTATATTTTTCGCATCTTTAAGCGCGGGAGATGCTTTACCCACATTGGGTGCTGCACCGCCTGCTTGCGAGGTGGTGAAAAACTGCGGTTCGATATCCGCAAAATCATTTTCCTGACGCATGCGTTGCATCAGCACAGAACCCACCATGCCACGCCAGCCTACTAACCCTACCTTCAACATATTCAACCTTTATTGTTAACCGCACAGCCGTGCGGATAAACGCAGATAATTTTGATTCAACCCTTATTTGGTTGACTTTTGCACGGCTTCGCCAGCCTTTTCCAGATCCTTGCCCATGCCGTCAATGGTATTACAGGCCGCCAAGGTCAATGCAGTGATTACACACAAAATTAACGTTTTAAACATCATCCTCTCCTCAAATGACTGATGCCGACCGTCATCAATCTCTAAAGTTACCAAATTTCAACGGAAAATCAGTAATACTCTTTTTCACAAATGCAATCGCCTCTTGCAGGACGTCTCGCTTCGCCCCATTCACGCGCACGGTGTCGCCCTGAATGGTGGCCTGGACTTTCATGCCACTGTCTTTAATCAGCTTGGTGATTTTTTTGGCCAGGTCGCTATCAATGCCATCACGCACAATCAACTCCTGCTTGACCTTGTTACCAGACACCTTTTGCACATCCTTGTGCTCCAGCCGCTTGGAAGACTCTGGCTCTTTTTTTTCCATGGCTGGTAGTAAAATATCCTTCACCTGATCCAGCTGAAAATCATTGTCCCCAAACAAAGTGATCACTTTGTCTTTCTCGTTAAACTCGATGTTGGCCGAAGTGCCTTTAAAGTCATAGCGATTGGTAATCTGCTTGCTGGCAGCATCAATCGAATTCTTCAAATTAACCATATCGACTTCGGATGTAATATCAAAGCTAGGCATTTTTTAAAACCTCACAAGCGATGGCAGGACAAGGCGGAAGCGCGCAGGCAGTACATTGAGTACGACCAGCGCGACCAACGCAGTCATGCCGAGCAATCGCAATTATTCGAAGTGGCAGACGTAGTCTACGGTCTCTACTGTTTCAATCTCAAAACTGGAATTACCCGGTACCGTGAATTTCTCACCGCCCTTGTAGGTGGTCCAGTTTTCCTCGCCTTTCAGGCGTACCTTGCAAACACCATCGTTGATTTCCATCAACTCCGGGGAGCCTGTATTAAAGGTCAATGTACTCGGAAAAATTACGCCTACGGTACACCGCGTGCCATTCGGGAACAGCACGGTGTGACTCACACATTTGCCATCAAAATAGACATTAGCTTTCTTTTTTACACTGACATTATCAAATTGCGCCATTTTTAAATTCCTGTTTAATTTCAATACGCTGCAAAACAAGCAAAGGACTATATCACAGCTAAATCTGCGCGAGCGTGATGAAATTACATCCGCCCGCGCAACCCGTGTTACATGGCCGCTACGATTTGGTCGCCCATCTCGGAGCATGACACGCGCTTGGTGCCTTCTTCATAGATGTCGCCGG
The DNA here is from genome assembly GCF_029132825.1 of Methylophilus sp. YYY-1. NCBI lineage: Bacteria > Pseudomonadati > Pseudomonadota > Betaproteobacteria > Nitrosomonadales > Methylophilaceae > Methylophilus > Methylophilus sp. YYY-1. Next base: position 190,396 of record NZ_WOVG01000001.1, on the reverse strand, counting down.
TACGGTAGCCCGCTGCCAGGACCTTTTTCACCGCATTTTCAATGCGGGTGGCGGCAGCCTCATTATCGAAGCTGTAGCGCAACATCATGGCCGCAGACAAAATGGTGGCAATCGGGTTAGCCAGGTTCTTGCCGGCGATATCCGGTGCAGAACCGTGTGATGGCTCATACAGGCCTTTTTTGCTCTCGTTCAAGGATGCAGAAGCCAGCATACCAATTGAACCAGTCAGCATGGAGGCCTCATCAGACAGGATGTCACCAAAAATGTTACCAGTCACCATCACGTCAAACTGTTTCGGGTTGCGAATCAGCTGCATGGCGGCATTGTCCACATACATATGGCTCAACTCGACTTCCGGGTATTCTTTCGCTACATCGATCACGATTTCTTTCCAGAACTCGGTGGTTTCCAGCACATTGGCCTTGTCTACTGAACACAGTTTTTTCTGGCGCTTCATCGCGATCTGAAAAGCGACGTGCGCAATACGGCGGACTTCTGGCTCACTGTAAATCATGGTATTAAAACCTTCGCGCACGCCCTGCTCGTTGGTGCGCATGCCGCGTGGCTGACCAAAATAGACGTCACCGGTCAGTTCACGCACAATCATGATATCCAGACCAGCCACCACTTCAGGTTTTAGCGTAGAAGCGTTGGCCAGCTCTGGGAACAGCACAGCTGGGCGCAAGTTGGCAAACAGACCCAAGTCTTTACGAATCGCCAGCAAACCGCGCTCTGGACGCAATGGACGGTCCAGGGTGTCATACTGTGGGCCGCCTACCGCGCCCAACAAAACAGCATCCGCTTCACGGCAAACTTTTTGCGTAAACTCTGGATAGGGATGACCGAACTGGTCATACGCCTGACCACCCAACGGTGCCTCGGTGAAGGTCATTTCCAGACCTTCTTTGTGCAACACATCCAGTACGCGCAAGGCTTGTTTAATAATTTCCGGGCCGATGCCATCGCCTGGCAACACTGCAATATTCAATGCCATTATTTTTTCCTAACTATATATACAATCTCAATAAAAACGATGAAAAACCGTCGCGAGCGATGGCGTGGCTAGGCGCTCGGAGCGCAGAAACCGGAATGTACACTGAGTACATGAGGATTTCGAGCACCGCGCAACCACGCCAATTCATTGTGTCGCAGATGAATTACGTTTTTATGCGAACAACCAGGGTTGTGCAGCCTTATGTTTCTCTTCAAACGTTTTGATTTCATCTGCATGCTGCAAGGTCAGGCCGATCTCATCCAGGCCATTGAGCAAATTGTGCTTGCGTGTCGGTGTAATCTCAAAGCTGAATGACTGGCCAGAAGGCGTGGTCACTGTTTGCGCTACCAGATCGACATTCAGCGTATACCCTTCATTGGCAAAGCACTCTTTGAACAACTGATCCACCTGCTCGGCAGCAGCCACGATGGGCAAAATACCGTTTTTATAGCAGTTATTAAAGAAAATATCGGCAAAGCTGGGCGCAATAATGACACGGAAGCCTTGGTCTTCAATCGCCCATGGCGCATGCTCACGTGAAGAACCGCAGCCAAAGTTGTCACGCGCGAGCAGGACTTGTGCACCTTGGTAACGCGGCTGGTTCAAGACAAAATCCGGGTTTAATGGACGCGTACTGCAATCCATACCAGGCTCGCCATAGTTGGTATAGCGCCACTCGTCAAACAAATACGGGCCAAAGCCAGAGCGTTTGATTGATTTTAAGAACTGCTTGGGAATAATCGCGTCAGTGTCCACGTTGGCTCGATCCAGCGGACAAACCAGCCCATTCAAGGTAGTAAATGCTTTCATAATGTTCTCCTCTTAGGCGCTACGCACGTCAACAAAATGACCGGCAATCGCAGCAGCAGCCGCCATTTCAGGGCTGACCAAATGCGTACGTCCGCCCGGACCCTGACGGCCTTCAAAGTTACGGTTAGAGGTTGAAGCGCAACGCTCACCAGGGCTCAAGCGGTCTGAGTTCATGGCCAGACACATGGAGCAGCCAGGCTCACGCCACTCAAAACCAGCCTCAATAAAAATCTTGTCCAAGCCTTCAGCTTCGGCCTGACGTTTCACCTGACCAGAGCCTGGCACCACCATCGCCAGTTTGATATTGCTGGCCACTTTTTTACCTTTGGCGACGCTGGCAGCGGCACGCAAGTCCTCAATACGCGAGTTGGTGCAGGAACCAATAAAGATTTTATCGAGCTGAATTTGCTCAATCGGGGTATTGGCAGTCAAGCCCATGTATTTAAGCGCATTTTCAATACTGGTACGTTTGGTTGCATCGGCTTCCTGGGCAGGATCAGGCACAGTGGAGCCGATGGGCAGCACTTGCTCAGGCGATGTCCCCCAAGTCACTTGCGGGGCAATCTCTGCACCGTTCAATGTTACGATGGTATCAAACTCGGCATCGGCGTCGGACTTGAGGGTGCTCCAGTAAGCCACAGCTTGCGCCCAATGCTCGCCTTTAGGCGCATGCAGGCGACCTTCAAGGTAAGCCGATGTTTTCTCATCCGGGGCCACCAGGCCCGCACGAGCGCCGGCTTCAATCGCCATGTTACACAGCGTCATGCGGCCTTCCATGGACAAGCCACGGATCACTTCGCCGCCAAACTCAATCGCGTACCCCGTACCGCCAGCGGTACCGATTTTGCCGATAATCGCCAGCGCCACGTCTTTGGCCGTCACGCCTTTGCCCAATTGGCCATCGACTTTCACCAGCATGCGCTTGGATTTTTTCGCGACCAGGGTTTGTGTAGCCAAGACATGCTCAACCTCTGAGGTACCGATGCCGTGCGCCAACGCGCCAAAGGCACCATGAGTTGAGGTATGGCTATCGCCACAGACCACGGTCATACCAGGCAAGGTCGTGCCATTTTCAGGCCCAATCACATGAATAATGCCTTGGTCTTTGTTTTTAAAAGGAAAATACACCAAGGCACCAAACTCTTTGATGTTGTTATCCAGCGTTTCCACCTGCAAACGGGACACTGGATCTTCAATGCCTTTGTCCCAGTCTTTGGTCGGTGTATTGTGGTCAGGGTTAGCCACAATGCTGGAATTACGCCATGGTTTACGCCCGGCCAGACGCAAGCCTTCAAAAGCCTGTGGGCTGGTCACTTCATGCACCAGATGGCGGTCAATGTAAATCAGACAGGTGCCGTCTGCTTCTTCACGCACCACATGCGAATCCCATAATTTGTCGTACAGCGTTTTACCTGCCATGACAGTTCCTTTCAAACCACACAAAATAAATAACCTGCGCAGAATACCTAAGTTTCAATACCCTTACAAGAATATGATTTATACTAGTATTGAAACTACCACTTTAAACAGCCGCTGCACACGCAAGCAATTGATGCTCAACAGGAAAAGATGGATTCAAGACGCCAGGAGCTCGCAGAATTTTTACAAGCCATGCGCCAGCGTGGCAGCCCGGAAGCCTTTGGTTTTCCATCAGGCGTTCGCCGTCGCACCCAAGGGCTACGCCGCGAAGAAGTGGCTCAATTGGCAGGGATCAGCGCTACCTGGTACACCTGGATCGAGCAAGCGCGCGAAGTCAATGTGTCGGCCGAAGCCCTGGACCGCCTGGCCAATGCGCTCAAACTGAGCAAATCTGAACGTAGCTATCTGTTTGACATGGCAGACCGCCGTGACCCGCATGCCCACCAGAACCAAGTTGATACGGCGCCGGAAACCCTGGTGACCATGCTGAAACACATCCAGATTCCGGCGTATATCATGGGCCGCACCTGGGACATGTTGGCCTGGAATACCGCAGCAAGTGATTTATTTAGTGGACTGCTGGATATTGAGTGGCCTGCTGGCGAACACCCTAACCTGCTACGCTTTGTGTTTGCACATCCGGCGGCAAAACAGTTTGTAGTGAACTGGGACATGCGCGCGCGCAGACTGGTGGCAGAATTCAGAGCGGACAGCCGCACACGGCTGGAAGAGCCTGAAATCAAGAAACTCATCGACGAACTGAGCAATGCCAGTGCAGAGTTTGCAGCGTTCTGGAAACAGCATGATGTGCTGGAAAGGCAAGGTGGACAGCGCGCCTTTCAACACCCGACGCAAGGCTTGATTCAATATCAGCAGGTGACGCTACGTCCGGTAGAACAGGAACACCTTAAACTGGTGTTGCTGCAACCTGCTGACTAATCAGCGTTCGGGTTTGCTGCGCTTATGGGCTTGTCCGCGATTGCGACAACTTGTATTCAATCGCATCCTTCAAGGCCAGCCAGGATGCCTGGATGATGTCAGAAGAAACACCGATGGTGGTCCAGTTGCTTTGCTGATCGGTAGACTCAATCAACACGCGCACCTTCGCTGCCGTGGCCAGGTTGGAGTCCAGCACCCGCACTTTGTAATCGACCAGCTTGATTTCATTGATGGCCGGATAAAACGGCTGCAGCGCCTTGCGCATGGCCTTGTCCAGGGCGTTCACGGGACCATCGCCCTGAGCGGTTGCGCTGGTTTCCTGGCCATTCACGCTGATGTGTATCGTCACCGAGGAATTCAGCCCATCCGCGGACGGTTCGTAAATATTGACATGGTATTGCTTGAGGCTGAAAAACGGCTTGAACTTGCCCAGTAACTTCTGCATCAGCAAGTCAAACGAGCTCTCGGCATTTTCAAACTGATACCCTTCATGCTCCAGTGCTTTCAGCTGCTCCAGGATATTCACTGCTGCTTGAGACTCTTTGGTCAGGCTAGGATCAATTTGTTGCAACTTGCGCAGAATCGCCCCGCGCCCCGCGACTTCAGAGACCAGAATATGTCTCTCATTGCCAACCATGCCAGGGTTGATGTGTTCATAAGATTTCGGATTTTTATTCACTGCATCAATATGCATGCCGCCCTTATGTGCAAAGGCATCCTGCCCGACATAAGGCGCCTTGTCGTTAAACGCAACATTGGCGACTTCACTGACAAAGCGTGCGGCGGCCGTCAACCCAGATAATTGCGACTCTGAAATACAGGCCAAACCCAGTTTTAGCTGCACATTAGGGATAATCGACACCAGGTTGGCGTTGCCGCAGCGTTCACCAATACCGTTGATGGTGCCTTGCACCTGCATGGCGCCAGCCTGCACGGCAGCCACCGAGTTGGCGACCGCCATTTCACAGTCATTATGGCAATGAATGCCAATCTGCACTGCAGGGAAACGGTTCACCACTGTTTGCGTGATGCTGAATACCTCGTTTGGGAAAGTGCCGCCATTGGTATCACATAAGGCCAACACATCCGCCCCAGCGTTTACCGCCACTTGCAATGTCTGCATGGCATAGTCGGCATTGGCTTGATAGCCATCGTAAAAATGCTCGGCGTCAAACACCACCTCTTTGCCTTGCGCCTTGAGGTAGGCAATGGTATCGGCAATCATGGCCAGGTTTTCGTCTAGCGTCGTGCGCAGAATGTCAGTAACCTGGCAATCCCAACTCTTGCCAAAAATAGCCACCGCCGTTGTGTTGGCTGATAATAGCGACTGCAAATTCTTGTCTTCTGCTGCGGTAATGCCAATGCGGCGTGTACTGCCAAACGCAATAATTTTGGCATGCTGAAGATGGAGCTCGCCGACGCGGGCAAAAAACTCGAGGTCTTTCGGGTTAGAGCCAGGATTACCGGCCTCAATGTAGCCGATGCCCAACTGATCCAGACGCTGAACCACCTTGAGTTTATCCTCAACCGAAAAAGACACTCCCTGCGCTTGCGCGCCATCGCGCAAGGTAGAGTCGTAGGCAATGACGCGTCGATGAGCCATAAGAATTATTTTTTACGGCTGTGCAAGTTGGCTGCAATACGCATGCGCAAAGCATTCAACTTGATAAACCCGCCGGCATCTTTCTGGTCGTAAGCGCCTTTGTCATCCTCAAACGTCGCAATGGTCGAGTCAAACAACGAATCAGTTTTGCTGTCACGGCCAACCACAATCACGTTGCCTTTGTACAACTTCACGCGCACCCAGCCATTCACCGTCGCCTGGGTATGGTCGATCAAAGTTTGCAAGGCAACACGCTCTGGGCTCCACCAATAGCCGTTATAGATTAGGCTGGCGTAACGTGGCATCAAATCATCCTTCAAGTGCGCCACTTCGCGGTCCAGCGTAATGCTTTCAATCGCACGGTGCGCTTTCAGAATAATGGTGCCGCCTGGAGTTTCGTAGCAACCACGGGACTTCATGCCTACATAGCGGTTTTCCACCAGGTCCAGACGACCCACACCATGTTTGCCACCCAAGCGGTTCAGCTCAGCCAGAATCTCGTGTGCTTTCATGGATTTGCCATTAAGCGCAACAATGTCACCCTGTTTGAACTCAAGGTCCAGATACTCGGCCGCGTCAGGCGCTTTTTCAGGGGATACGGTCCAGCGCCACATGTCTTCCTCGGCTTCCGCTGCCGGGTCTTCCAGGTGACGGCCTTCGTAGGAAATATGCAACAGGTTGGCATCCATTGAATAAGGGCTGCCGCCTTGCTTGTGCTTCATCTCGACCGGGATGCCATGTTTTTCGGCATAGGCCAGCAGTTTTTCACGGGACAACAGATCCCATTCACGCCATGGCGCGATAATTTTGATGTTGGGATTCAAGGCATAGGCACCCAGCTCAAAACGCACCTGGTCGTTACCCTTGCCGGTGGCACCATGCGAAATAGCATCCGCTTTGGTTTCGTTGGCAATTTCAATCAGGCGCTTGGCAATCAGCGGACGCGCAATCGAGGTCCCAAGCAAATATTCACCTTCGTAAACGGTGTTGGCACGGAACATCGGGAACACAAAGTCACGCACAAACTCTTCACGCAGGTCATCAATATAGATTTCGTTCACGCCAAATTTTTTGGCTTTTTCACGCGCGGGCTCCAGCTCTTCGCCCTGTCCAAGGTCAGCAGTAAACGTGACCACCTCACATTGATAAGTGTCTTGCAACCATTTCAGAATCACGGAAGTGTCAAGGCCGCCAGAATAGGCCAATACGGCTTTTTTAATATCGCTCATTGAAGTTGTATTTCCATAAAAAATATTTTTACCTCACAGCTAACGAGATAAAGAGAAAATCTGTAAAAGCGCTTTTTCTCTGCGACCTCTGTGTTGTCTGTGGCTAACACATGCTTTTGGCGTCACGTTTACTGTCACGCCAGTCTGACACGCTTAATTTCAACTTCGTGTCAGAGTGAACCTATAAAAAAACAATTTTTTGCCACAGAGATCACAGAGGGCAAGGAGAAAACCACCTTGAAACACTCTGGGTCTCAGTGGTGAAAAATCAAACTTTGCCCAACAACAAATATTCCATCAGCGCTTTTTGCGTGTGCAGTCTGTTCTCGGCTTCGTCCCAGACCACGCTTTGCGCGCCATCAATGACCTCGGCCGAAACTTCTTCACCACGGTGCGCAGGCAAGCAGTGCATAAACAAGGCATCGGCTTTTGCGACCTTCATCATGTCAGCGTCGACTTGCCAATCAGCGAAGTCTTTGCGGCGCTCTTCGTTTTCGGCCTCAAAGCCCATGCTGGTCCAGACATCGGTCGTGACCAGATCCGCGCCGAGAGCTGCCTCCATCGGGTCAGCAAATGACTCGAAATGATCCGTGCCGTACAAGTTAGCGCGCTCTGGTTCGACTTCATAGCCAGGCGGGGTCGACACATGCACATTAAAGTCCAGCACTTCTGCCGCCTGCAACCAGGTGTTACAGACGTTATTGCTGTCGCCAATCCAGGCCACGGTTTTACCCTGGATCGAACCTCTGTGCTCGATAAAGGTAAAAATATCCGCCAGGATCTGGCATGGGTGATATTCGTTGGTCAGACCATTGATCACCGGCACGCGCGAGTTTTGCGCAAAACGCTCAATGATGCTTTGCTCAAACGTGCGGATCATGACGATGTCACTCATGCGCGAAATCACCTGTGCCGCATCTTCTACCGGCTCGCCACGCCCCAGTTGCGAGTCACGGGTGTTGAGATAGATGGCTGAGCCGCCCAGTTGCTGCATGCCAGCTTCAAAAGACAAGCGGGTACGCGTACTGGCTTTTTCAAAAATCATGACCAGCGTGCGATCGACCAGCGGCCAGTATTGTTTGTAATCTTTAAATTGCGATTTAATCCATTTGGCACGGGTAAAGATGTGCTCTATCTCATCGCGTGTCAGGTCATTAAATTGCAAAAAATGTTTAATACTCATGATGTGTAGACGCTTGCGTAATCAAGCATTTGCCTTTAAGAAATTTAAAATCAGGGGCGTTAACCTGCTTACCAACTCATCTGCTTCCTGCTTATTCATGATCAGCGGTGGTAACAAACGAATCACTTTTTCTGAGGTGACATTAATCAGCAACTTGGCCGCCAGCGCCTGCTTGACCAGCTCGGCACACGGCCTGTCAAGCTCAATGCCTATCATCATGCCGGCATTGCGTACATTGACGACTCCGGCCTCGCCTTTGAGCGCAAGCGTAAACTGTTCGCGAATATAGTCGCCAACCGTCTGTGCGTTTTCACGTAATTGTTCTTCGGAAATGATATTTAATGTGGCCAGACCAGCAGCCGTGGCCAGCGGGTTCCCGCCAAAGGTAGAGCCATGTTTGCCTGGTGTAAAGGTTTCCGCAGCCACGCCGCGCGCAACACAAGCCCCAATCGGCACACCAGAGCCCAAGCCTTTGGCCAGTGTCATCACGTCCGGCAGAATGCCACTGTGCTGAAAAGCAAACCAGGTGCCGGTTCTGGCAATGCCAGACTGGACTTCATCCAGCATTAACAGCCAGCCATTGGCATCGCACAGCGCACGCAAGCCTTGCAAATAGGCTTTCAAACTGGCTGGAATATGAATCCCGCCTTCGCCTTGCACAGGCTCAACCAGAATAGCCACCACATTGTTTTTATGGGCAGCAATCGCTTTGACAGCTTCGATGTCATCAAAAGGCACGCGGACAAACCCACTCACCAACGGCTCAAAACCGGCTTGCACCTTACGGTTACCCGTCGCTGACAAAGTAGCCATGGTCCTGCCGTGAAAGCTTTGATCCATGACGATGATTTCAGGATGGTCTATGCCTTTGTTGTGTCCGTACAAACGCGCCAATTTAATCGCGGCCTCATTGGCTTCACAGCCTGAGTTACAGAAAAATATGCGATCCATGCCAGACAACTCGGCCACTTTGTCGGCCAACGCAGCTTGTTCTGCAATCTGGTAAATATTGGAGACATGGATCAGTTTGGCGATTTGTGCATTGAGCGCCGCTACAAATTTGGGATGGGTATGACCCAAGCCATTCACCGCCACGCCAGACAGCGCATCCAGATAGCGATCACCGGCAGTGTCTGTGAGCCAGACGCCCTCACCTTTAACAAAGGTCACTGGCTGTCTGCCATAGGTGTTCATTAAATGTTCCGAATGCATTTCAAACCCTTTTTCAAAAAACAAAAACGGCGGCTTAAGCCGCCGTAAACGTCTTAAACCCGCTAAAACCCTAATACGGCTCGATGACTCAACCCATTGGCCATAAAAAACAGCATGGGCAAGGAAAGCATCAAGTTCGTGCGTGAGGCCAGCATGGCAACACGTCTTGCATTGTTTTTCGCCTGTTCATCGGCTGCCACCATGCCAAGTATTTTTTTCTGATTGGGCCAAATCAGCACCCAAACATTAAACAGCATAATGGTCCCCAGCCAGGCACCCACACCAATCAATTCAAACCCGCCTCGCAAGGCGAACGCATCGGTAAAATGTGGGCCCAACAATGCCGCACCCGCCAGCCAGGTCACCACAGCAGACCAACGAAACCACAGCAAGGCACGTGGCGCGATATGTTTGTTAATACCCGCAGCCGTACCGTCTGCTGCGGCCGCTTTCAAGCCTGCCATTTGCACCAGATTAAAATAATAGAGCAGGCCCACCCAGGTAATGCCTGCCAATACATGAAACCATCTTGCGAGTGCCGGAACCAGTTCCATCGTATCAGCCTCCTGCAACCACAAAATTTTTGAGGAAAAAAACCAGCGCCAGCGTGAGCAACACACCAGAGAGAACGGATCCTGCAACAGATTCCAACGGATTTTTCATATACACCCCAACCCTTTTGTGTTTTTAAGCCTGATCGGACTAGATCCGCATGGTGGCTATGCCGGCTAGCCACTCGTAAACATTTTCATGCGCCTAAATTTAGGTGTCTCAAGAGCATAACGATTGCCATGAGACAACACCAAATCGGAAATTCAGATCAACGACCCAGTAAATCTTGTTCCAGTCAAATCCGGTTGAAGATAAACCCAAGCCAGGCTTGATTTTTTTGTGGTTTTGAACCTTTTTAATTTCATCCTTAAGCTTACCGTAAAAGCAATTTATTGACAAGTTAGCCCCAGGCTTATTGGCATGCGTCACGAAAGCATCAAGTTTAGATGATACGCGTGGTTTTTCGATTTATAATGCGCGGCGTCAATATAATTTGCGCCCAATCTGCAGGCGCGACAATGAGGGGACACTCGCACCATGGCAACAACAGACATCGATGTCGTGCTGGTTGGCGGCGGCATTATGAGCGCAACGCTGGCGTCTCTATTGCATAGACTCGACCCGACCTTAAGCATATGCATGGTGGAGCAACTCGAAGACGTTGCGCTTGAAAGTTCTGATGCACTGAATAATGCAGGCACTGGCCATGCGGGGTATTGTGAGCTCAACTACACCCCCAAAAACCGGCAGGGAGAGATTCAGATTCGGCGCGCACTAGAGATCAACGCCGCCTTTGAGGTGTCTCTGCAATATTGGTCTACCCTGACAAAAGAAGGGGCACTGCAAGCGGCAGCATTTATCCAGCGCGTCCCGCACCTGAGTGCGGTTTGGGGTGCTGAAGACGGTGCTTTTTTGCGTCAGCGATTTGAGTTATTACAAGCGCATCCTTTATTCGCCGAGATGCAGTGGAGCAAGCAGCCGGAAACCCTGAACGAGTGGATGCCCCTGATGATGCGTGGCCGTGAAAGCGGCGCGCACATGTCTGCCACACGCGTCGCCCATGGCTCGGATGTCAATTTTGGCGCACTGACAAGGCAGTTGGTGTCTCACCTCAAGACGCAAGCCAACTTTACCTTGCTCACCCAATCCCGCGTCACCAAGCTCAAGCAAGTGAACAAGCGCGAAAAACATCCCTGGCAAGTTCAAGTGCAGGATCTGGTCACTGGTAAAAAACAAACTCTGGAAGCCCAGTTTGTGTTTTTAGGTGCCGGCGGCGGCGCCTTGCCCTTGTTGCAGCAGTCGGGGATCCCTGAAGCGAATGGCTATGGCGGTTTTCCGGTCAGTGGCCAATGGTTGATTTGTAATGAACCCTCGCTGATCAACACCCATCATGCCAAGGTTTACAGCCAGGCTGCGGTCGGCGCACCACCCATGTCGGTGCCGCATCTGGATACGCGCATGATACAAGGCAAGCCTGCGCTGCTATTTGGGCCCTATGCCGGATTCACCACGCGCTTTCTCAAGCAAGGCTCGCGTTTCGACCTGGCCAAATCCGTCAAAGTCAGAAACATCAAGAGCCTGCTCGGTGCGGGCCGACACAATCTGGACCTGACCAAATACCTGATCAAGGAAGTGTTTCAAACGCATGAGCAGCGCATGTCTGCCTTGCGCGTATTTCTGCCTGCGGCCGATAGCCAGCACTGGCAATTGGCGCACGCCGGGCAGCGGGTACAAATCATCAAACGCTGCCATCAGCATTGGGGAAAACTCGAATTTGGCACTGAGATTGTGGCCAGCGCCGATGGTAGCCTGGCGGCCTTGCTCGGCGCTTCGCCTGGCGCATCTGTGAGCGTCCAGGCCATGTTGGATGTATTACAGCGCTGTTTTGCCAAACGCATGCAAAGCCAGACCTGGCAAGAGACGCTCAAGTCCATGATTCCCTCCTATGGCGAATCATTGATTGACGATGCGCAACTGCTGGCACGTGTGCGTAGTGAAACCTTGAGTACCTTGCAACTGGGTTAGTTTGCTGAACTAGCTCAGCAGGTCTGGCAACCCGGGATCGCACCACCCATTGCTGACGGCCATGCAAGCCAACAAAATTTGAATTTTCTGGACAATAGCGTGGTCCTGACTAGAGGACTTGTAAGAGAAAGCGAACTGTTTATGTATTCCGGGATTGCCGACAAAACACTGTTTACCCTATTTGGCGCGGGCCTCACCGCTTTGTTTTTAGCCGGATGCCAGGCGGATGCCCATAAAGTGCAAGCCAGTGCCCCCGACTTTGGCGAGAACGTGTTTGTGCTCGACCCACAAATGCCGGCGGAAGAAGTGCAGGCCAGGCTGGATGCCCTGTTCAAACAACAAGAAAGTAACCAGTTTGGGCCTGAACGCTATGCGGTATTGTTCAAACCGGGCGTCTACCATAACAAGATCAAGTTGGGCTTTTATACCCAACTCATGGGTCTGGGCAGCTACCCTGATGACGTCATGTTGCAGGGCGGGATTGAGGTCAAGGCCACCTGGCACGAAGAAGATGCCACACAAAATTTCTGGCGTAGCGTAGAGAACCTGTCGGTGACGCCGGATAATGGCACCATGCAATGGGCGGTGTCGCAAGCTTCACCGCTACGCCGTCTGCATGTGCGTGGCAATATGTTGCTGGATGATAATGGCGGCTGGTCCAGTGGCGGCTTTATCGCCGACAGCCTGATTGACCAGCAAGTCAATTCGGGCACCCAGCAGCAATGGTTAACCAGAAACAGCAACATTGGCAGCTGGACCAATGCCAACTGGAATATGGTCTTTGTTGGCGTCAAGCATGCCCCGGATGCGTCGCATTGGCCTAACCCACCCTATACCGACGTCCCGCAAACGCCTATCGTACGCGAGAAGCCGTTTTTGACAGTGACCGCGGCTGGTGAATACCAGGTTTACGTCCCTCCCTTGCGTCAGCAGACGCAAGGCATCAGTTGGCAAGACGCCCACCTGGACGGCACGACGATTCCCTTGAGCCGTTTTTATATTGCCAAAGCGGCAACAGATAACGCTGACAGCCTGAATGCAGCGCTTGCCAAAGGCCTGCATCTGTTGCTGACGCCGGGCATTTACCCGCTAGACAAAGCCCTCAACATTTCGCGCGCCAATACCGTGGTGCTCGGCTTGGGCATCGCCACCCTGCTGCCTACCCATGGCAACCCCGCCATGCAAGTGCAAGATGCCGATGGCGTGATCCTGGGCGGCCTGCTGTTTGATGCAGGTGAGAAAAACAGTGAGGTGTTATTGCACGTTGGCCAAAGCAAAACCGCGACCTCGCATGCCCAAAACCCGATCAGCCTGCATGATGTGTTTTTCCGGGTAGGCGGCGCCAGCGTGGGCAATGCCACGCATAGCGTCATCATCAATAGCAATCACGTGATTGGCGATAACTTGTGGGTATGGCGCGGCGACCATGGCAACGGCATCGGCTGGTCTATGAATAAAACCAAGCATGGCATCGTGGTGAACGGGGATGATGTCACCATGTATGGCTTGTTTGTCGAGCACTTCCACGACTACCAAACCGTGTGGAATGGCGAAAATGGCGCCGTGTATTTTTACCAGAGTGAAGCGCCCTATGATGTCCCCAACCAGGCCAGCTGGATGAATGGCAGCAGCAACGGCTTTGCCTCTTACAAGGTGGCTGATCACGTCACACAGCACAGGGCTATCGGCATGGGCGTGTACTGCTTTTTTAATGACAACCCGGAAGTCAAACTAAGCAGCGCGATTGAGGCACCTCTGGGTGAACATATCCAGTTTGAGCGCATGACCAGCGTTTCGCTGGGCGGGACGGGCGAAATCACACATGTGCTCAATACCATTGGCGACGCTGCCAAACCAGGCAGTGAAGTGTCTCGTCTGTTGAAGCCTTAACGTATTACCTTGTGAGCGCCTGAATTTAGCTGCAGGCGGCTCAAATCTTAGCTGGCCTGCTGGCCATACAAGCGTTGATAGATACTGCCGGCCTGCTGTACCAGCGTGTCATGCTGCCCTTCCTCAATGATGCGGCCCCCATCAAACACCAGCACGCGGTCAGCATCTTTCACGGCAGATAATCTGTGAGCAATGATGATGGTCGTGCGCCCACGCAAAAAAGTGCGCATTGCCTGATGCAGCAAAGCTTCTGTATGCGTATCCAGCATGGAGGTCGCCTCATCCAAGATGACGATTTGCGGCTGTTTCAGCATCATGCGAGCAATCGCCAGCCGTTGACGTTGGCCACCGGACAAGCGCACCCCACTGCGTCCAAGCTGCGACGCCAGCCCTTGTGGCAAATCGCGCACAAATTGCGCCAGCTGCGCAATTTCAAGCGCCTGCCATAAGGCATCATCCGAATAAGCGGTCTCCAGACTCAGGTTTTGGCGCACGCTGTCATTAAACAACATGGGTTGTTGCAACACCACGCCCAAGTGTTCGCGCACTTGTGCATAGCCCAACTGCTCAATCGGCTGGCCGTTGAATAAGATCTGGCCCTGAGTGGGGGCATACAAGCCCAGCAACAGTTGCACCAGGGTGGACTTGCCCGCGCCTGAGACCCCGACCAGCGCCACTTGCTCACCCGGTGCAATATCCAGCGTCACGTCGGCCAGAATAGGATCGCCTTCGCCATAAGCAAAGGTCACGTTTTGCAGGCGGATTGCTGCAGGCGAGTGTGCATCCAAGGCTTGTACGGTGGCAGGATAATGGGGTTCTTCATCCGCCGCCAATACCTGGTTGATCCTACCTAGCGCCGCCTTGGCCGCGTAATAAGACACTTGTACCGACAACAGCTCTTGCACCGGGCCCATCATGAACCACAGGTAACCAAACACAGCGATCATCTGGCCGACAGACAAGTTGGAAAACACCACCATCAACATGGCGACGGCACGAAAAACCTCAAAGCCAAATAAAAACACGCCGAATGACAAACGCGCCAAAGCATCAGACTTCCAGCCGGAAGCCGTGGCGGCGGCTCTGACTGCCTCTGCCGCCTGCTTGGCTTTATCAAGAAAGCGGCGGTCGCTATTGCTGGCCCGCAGTTGCTGCATCACTTCCAGCGTCTCGTTCACCGATTGCGACAAAACCTCAAAGGCGCCATTCTCACGCTGCTTCCAGGCTTTGACCTTTTTGCCCAAGATCATGGTCAGCGCGATCACAAACGGATTCAAGAACAGGATAATCAACGCCAGTTGCCAATGCATCCATAGCAAGACACCAGCTACGCCAATCACGCTTAAGACGGCGACCAGCACTTTGGCGATGGTTTCACCTAAAAACTTGTCCAGCGTCTCAATATCGGTGAGCAGCCTGGCAGTAACTTGCCCTGCACCCAGGCTTTCATAGACTTGCATGCGTATCCTGCCCAGTTTATCCAGCAGCATTTGCCGTACTCCCAGCGTCACCTGTTTGGATAAGCCGACAAAAATACGGGTGGTCGCCACGCCGAGTAACACACTACTTAAGCGCAAGCTGATCGTGAACACCGTCACCACCACAATAATGGCAATCGGCCCCAGCCATTCGGCGGGGAGCAGCGCCGTCATTAATTTCGTGAGTTTGCCCGGTTGGTGCAGTAATACCTCATCCACCAGCAAGGGCATCAATAGCGGAATCGGCACCGCCACCATCGCCCCGCAAAAAGCCAGGCATTGCCCCAACCACAAACGGCGGGCCTGCTGGCGCAGTTGCTGCCACAAATCCTGCAAGCTTAGGGTCATGGGGATTGAGGTCTTAGTTAGACGGCCAAGACGCGCTGACGACGAATCTCATATAACGCAATGCCACTGGCCACACTCACATTCAGGCTTTGTACCGTGCCAAACATGGGGATGGTAATCAGGGCATCACACGTTTCCTCGGTCAATCGACGCATGCCATCGCCCTCAGCCCCCATCACCAGGGCGATAGGGCCTTGCAGCTTGGTATTGTGCAACGAGCCCGGCGCATCCATGGTGGTGCCAACAATAAACACCCCCGCTTCTTTCAGCTCGCGTAAGGTGCGCGCCAGATTGGTCACGGCAATAAATGGCACCGTTTCGGCCGCGCCACTGGCAACCTTACGCACCGTGCCATTCAGGCCAACAGAGCGGTCTTTGGGTGCAATAATCGCATGCACACCCATGGCATCGGCCACCCGCAAACAAGCCCCGAGGTTATGCGGATCTTGCACACCATCCAGCACCAGGAAGAACGGTGGTTCGTCCAGATCAGACTCCAGCACATCGTGGATATCCTTGTAAGGCATGGGCGTTTCAATCACGCGCGCAATCACGCCCTGATGGCGGCCATGCGCACCGATAAAGCCATCAAGGCGCTGGCGATCCGCCTGAATCACGCGGATATTCTGCCCTTTAGCCATCTCAAGCAAATCACGCATCCGCGCGTCCACCCGGTCCTGGTCAATAATAATTTCCTGAATGCTGCTACCATGCTGACGCATGCGACTCAACACCGCATGAAAACCAAACAAAATGCGGGCTTCCGACATAATCACTCCTAAATTTTTGATCTCTTTTGCTTATGCTTAGGCAAAAGTGAAAATACGAATCGCGCAGAGGCAGCTACATTCACTGCCCCGTGCGCGACGAGATGCCCCAAGCAGGGCAATATTGCATTAACCGCTATTATCCCAGATTTTTCATAAAGCAATTTTTCAATCTGATTGAACGGCTGGGATTATCGGGCTTTCGCCTTGGGTTTGCCTTTATTTTTTTGCGCAGAATGGCGGCCCTTGTCTTTGGCTGAGCGGCTTCTGGCCGGAGCAGGTTTGCTCGCAGCGGGCTTGTCTGCGGCGCTGCGAGGCGTGCTGGTGCCGGATCTGGTTGATTTTTTGGCTGGTTGTTTAGCCGTTTTGGGTGCTTCCCACACTGCGGGCACCACCTTTTCAACCGGCTTGGTAGACCGTGTCTTTTTCACGCTGGACACGGCCAACGATTCAGCGACAGTACCATCTGCCGGATCAACCACGCCCTCTGACTTGCCGACCAGTGTAAAGTCAATACGCGTGGTTTCAAGATCCACA
This sequence comes from Methylophilus sp. YYY-1, assembly GCF_029132825.1. Taxonomy (NCBI): domain Bacteria; kingdom Pseudomonadati; phylum Pseudomonadota; class Betaproteobacteria; order Nitrosomonadales; family Methylophilaceae; genus Methylophilus; species Methylophilus sp. YYY-1. The sequence goes on along the minus strand of NZ_WOVG01000001.1, from coordinate 173,410 downwards.
CGCACCACCTTCACGGTTAAGCGGTCGCCTAAACGATAGCGCACGCCAGTGCGCTCGCCCACCATCTCATGCCGAGCTTTGTCATGAATGAAATAGTCATTGCCCAGGTCGGTGACATGCAGCAAGCCTTCCACATAAACCTCATCCAGCGCCACAAACAAACCAAAGCTGGTGACGCCTGCCACGGTGCCACTGAACACCTCACCCACCTTATCCTGCATGTAAAAGCATTTGAGCCAGTTCGTCACATCGCGGGTTGCGTCGTCGGCACGGCGCTCGGTCATGGAGCAATGCACGCCAAGGTGATGCCAGTCTTTGGCCTGATATCGCTTACCTTCCACCACCGCCTTGATTGCTCTATGCACCAGCAAGTCAGGATAGCGGCGGATCGGCGAAGTGAAATGCGTATACGCCTCATACGCCAGGCCAAAGTGGCCGACGTTATCCGGGCTGTACACCGCCTGCTGCATCGAGCGTAACAAGACCGTCTGTAATAACTGCGCATCCGGACGTTCTTTGATACGCTGCATGAGTTTGGCGTAGTCTTTGGCGTGCGGGCTCTCGCCCCCACCCACACCAAAACCAAATTCGCCCATAAACAGGCGCAAGGCCTCAAGTTTTTCTGGCGTCGGCCCTTCATGGATACGGAACAGGCAGGTCTGCTCGTTTTTGAGCAAAAAGTCAGCGGCACAGACGTTGGCCGCCAGCATGCACTCTTCAATCAGTTTATGCGCATCATTGCGCACCACCGGCACAATCTTGTCGATTTTGCCATTATCGTTAAACACCATCATGGTTTCAGTGGATTCAAACTCCACCGCACCGCGTTTTTCGCGTTGTGTCAGCATGAGCCTGAACACGCTGTTGAGGTTCTGCAAATGCGGTAACAGCCAGGTATATTCCTCACTCAACGCAGCATCTTCGCCCTGCAATAAAGCAGCGACTTTGGTATACGTCATGCGCGCTTTAGACCGCATCACCGACGGGTAAAACTGGTATTGCTTGACCACGCCCTGCCCGTCCACCTGCATATCGCACACCATGCACAATCGCTCAACATCCGGGTTCAACGAACACAGCCCGTTAGACAAAGCCTCTGGCAACATCGGGATCACACGACGCGGAAAATACACCGAGTTGCCGCGGTCAAACGCCTCTTTATCCAGCGCGTCCCCAGGCTGCACATAAAAACTCACGTCCGCAATCGCCACCACCAGGCGCCAGCCTTTGCCTTGCGGCTCGGCAAACACAGCATCGTCAAAGTCACGTGCAGTTTCGCCATCAATCGTGATCAAAGCCAAATCACGCAAATCCTTGCGACCTTTATAATCTTTGGCTTGTACGGTTTTAGGAAAGTCTTCTGCCTGCTTGAGCGCCGCAGGATTGAACTGGTGCGGCAAATGATGCTTGCGCAAGGCAATCTCAATCTCCATGCCGCTATCCGCATAATTGCCCAAAATTTCGACAATCTTTCCCATGGGGTTAGAGTGCGAAGAAGGATATTCGGTTAACTCAACAGTCACCACCTGTCCCACTTGCGCATCCATATCCAGATGGTAAGGAATCAGAATATCCTGGCTGATACGCTTGTCTTCAGCCGCAACGATGGTTACGCCCTGGGCACGGATCACGCGCCCTACCAGCGTCTTGTTCGCCCGCTCCAGCACCTCAACCAGCTTGCCCTCAGGCCGACCTCTGCGGTCCAGCCCGGCCAGCCGCACCATGGCGCGATCGCCATGCATGACCAAGGTCATTTCCTTGGGGCCTAAAAAGATATCTTCAGGATTTTTGTTTTTATCATCGGGGACCAGGAACCCATAACCATCGGTATGTCCGAACACGGTCCCCGCAATCAAATGGATTTTATCCGGTAAACAAAACGCGCCCTTGCGGTTACGCATTAACTGGCCATCGCGCTCCATCGCACCCAACCGGCGGTTAAAAATGTCACGCTCATCATGGCTGATATCGAGCATCACATAAATCTGCTCAGCACTCAGGGGAATGCCCTGGTCTGACAACAACTGTAACACCAACTCGCGACTAGGCAGCGGTGTTTGGTATAACTCAGCTTCACGCTGGGCCTGCGGGTCATTTGCACGCAGGGATTTTTTAGTTTTTCTGGTTGACAATATTTATTCTTCCTTTAAAATGCACAGCTTCTTTAGCCCAGATGGCGAAATTGGTAGACGCGCTAGTTTCAGGTACTAGTGTTTAACGACGTGGAGGTTCGAGTCCTCTTCTGGGCACCATCAAGCAGCTTTCCAGCTGCGCCAAATTAGACTCCCAAGCAAACAATGTTTTTTGTGTATTACAAAGAATTTTCTTGGCTGTTTTTTGAATCAACATGTGGTCAGTTTAACACTCTTTGGTAATTGACTCTGTTTAAACTTCAAAACCTATATTCCTTTTTTTCTTCTATCAAAAATAACAATTAGAAAAATCGAAATTATCATAGCACCCCATGGGTAGGCCCATTTCATCACCCAAGGTGTCTCCTTAAAGCTGGGTAAAATTAGTCCTATGAGTAGGAAAAATGAAGACACGAACATTATTCCGCCCATCGCACTTGCCCCATCCACACCTAGATACCTTTTATAATTTACCTGAGAGTTAAACCCCGCTACTAGGTTCTTAAAGGATTCATTTAGCACCTTAAAACGAATGTAAATGTGAGTCGAGACCATGTAAGTTAGTTAGAAGCCGTTCAAAGTAATCAATTAGACTATTTATAATAATCATCCATCATTGATTATTTAATTGTCTAAATTATAAGCAAAATTCAAGCGGCATGGCATTGCAACATAAACCTCGCATAATCATTACTGGTTAATGGAAAAATAAAAAAGCCCCGGTCTGCCGAGGCTTTTTTTAATCCAGCAACTGAATTGCCTAGCGGTTATTAAAGAAACCAATATTCATCACTCTGTCATTCACAAACGTGACTTCGGTTTCTTTGTACGTGTTCTTTTTGTCGTATTTCACCAGGTTTTTGTAGTACCACATCTCAACCTGTACAGGTTTTGAGCTGTCTTGTTGTTTGCCGATGCCTGCGATCATGCTATTGGCGTTGGTGGGCTTGACGGATTGCTGTTTTTTAAAGGGTTGGCCGAGTTTTTCGAGCACCACTTTTTTGGATTTTCCGCTAAAGCCGTTGATAAAGTCATTTTCATCATAGGTTTTGCCTGCCAGTGCGCTGGTTGCAGCCAGAGCAAGTGTGGCGGTGACCAAGGCGGTCATAAGATGGGTGTATACCTTCATGTTTACTTCCTGTTATCCAAAATCAAATTACTGAATTATTGTTTTGTACAAGTATAACTGTTTATGTCTGGCTTTGGTTGACCTGGCTAATCGGCCAGTTGGCTTCAGTGCAAGATTTAAAGCCCTTGGTGCACCGTTTAAAAATCAAGTTGCATGCCGTCATAACCGACCTGGACATTGGCAGGCACCCTGGCTTGCAGGGCCTGGTATTCAAGCTCATGGGTCATATGAATGAGCACATTACGCTTGGCGCCTATGCGTTCAATCAAGGCCAGTGATTGCTCAACGTTGACATGCGTGGGGTGCGGTTTTTCGCGCAGGCAATCTATGAGCAACAGGTCTACCCCTTGCAGCAAGGCATACGCGCTCTCCGGGATCTCGGAGACATCGGTCATGTAGACAAAGTTAGCGATACGGTAGGCGTAGATGCGGATTTTGCCGTGCATGATGGGGATGGGAATAATCTGCTGACCAGCCGCTTCAAACGGGCCCTCGACGGTATGTGCAGCCAAAACGGGCAAGTCCCAGTAGGTGGGGATGGGGTCACGCAGCGTGTAGCCAAACTTTTCCTGAATATGGGTAATCGCCTCGGGATAACTGTAGAGCGGAATCTGGCAGCGGTTGATCTGGCAAAATGCGCGTAAATCATCAATGCCGTGCAGGTGATCTGCATGGGTGTGAGTGTACAGCACGGCATCCACCCTGCGCATCTGTTGGCGCAAAGCTTGCAGGCGCAAGTCTGGCGAGGTGTCTATGAGGATCACCCGGCCGTCATCCAGTGTGACCATACTGGAGCAACGTGTGCGCTTGTTGCGCGTATCGGTCGAGCTGCAGGTGGCGCATTGGCAGCCGATCGCGGGCGTGCCAGCGCTGGAGCCTACGCCTAGTATGGTCAGTTGCATGGCTGGGCGTGCTTGAACAGTTTAAAAAAGTTAGCGGTAGTTGCGTCCATGATCTGCTGTAATGGCTGCTCGCGCAGACGCGCAATTTCTTCTGCCACATGCCGCACATAAGCGGGCTGATTGGTTTTGCCACGGAATGGGATAGGTGCTAGATAGGGGGAGTCGGTTTCTACCAACATGGATGCCAGCGGCACCTTTTGCGCGACCTCTTTGAGCGCCTGGGCATTTTTAAAAGTCACGATGCCGGAAAACGAGATATAGAACCCCATGGCAATCGCGGCCTGGGCCACCTCCCAGCTTTCTGTAAAGCAGTGCATGACGCCACCAACCTCGGCCGCGCCCTCCTCCTGCATAATCTTGATCGTATCCTCGACCGCATTACGGGTATGGATGATCAAGGGTTTACCTGTCTGCCTTGCCGCCCGGATATGCGTTCTGAAGCGCTCGCGCTGCCAGGACAAATCGCCAGTTAAACGGAAGTAATCCAGCCCTGTTTCGCCAATCGCCACCACGCGTGGATGATTGGCCAGTTCAACCAGGCCTTGTACGGTAGGCTCGGTGATGTCCTCGTAATCTGGATGCACGCCGACTGAGGCATAAATGTTGGGATACTGCTCGGCAATGGCAAGTACTTCGGGGAATTTATCCAGCGTGACCGAGACGCACAAGGCATGCCCCACCTGGTTGCTGCGCATGCTCTCCAATACCTGATCCATGTTCTGGACCAGCTCGGGAAAATTCAGGTGGCAATGGGAATCTACTAACATATTCTTTCTGTCTGCGTGCTAATCACTAAATGGTATTCGACGGTCGGCTAGATTTGAGTGCGGCACCCAAGATAGATTCAATCCGTTTTTTGGCTTCGGCACCGCCATCTTTGTCGCTAAACTGAATGCCTATGCCTTGCGGCTTGTTGTTGACCGCCTGCGGCGTGATCCAGATCACCTTACCTACCACTTTGAGCTTGTTTGGATCATTGAGCAAAGTGAGCAACATAAACACTTCTTCGCCCATCTTAAAAGACTTGCTGGTGGGGATAAACAAGCCCCCACCTTTGACAAAAGGCATATACGCCGCAAACAGGGCGGCTTTTTCACGAATCGCCAGCGACAACACACCAGGTTTTGCCGCTGCAGAAGGTTGCATCTCGGTCATGACATCAGCTCCAGAGTACGTGAGCGGTTAATGAAGGATACAGGGATAGTGACTACTTGAGCACAATACTGCGTTGCACGTTGTTGTTTCTAACACCGCGCGCCTTGCACCTGATCTCGCGCACTCACTTATTCGGTTTATCCTCAAATATTTTTTTGTATTGCAACAACAGCTGCTCCAACTGCAACTCCTGATTGAGCGGATGTTGTGCGGTCATTTTAAAACGATTTAGCTGTTGCTGAAACGCCAGCAGCCGCGATAACTGCACACGCCCGGCCAGCCCCTGCAAAGCTGCAGCCTCTAAAGGGTGGTAGCGCAAGGGTTGCTGATGGCAGGACAACCAAACGTCCAGCAACCACTTTTGCAGCACTTGTATCGCCGCTTCCATGCCTTGCTTGATCAGCACCGGCACCGCAGCCACCACGTCAATCTCGGCACCGCGGCGTAAGTGCGGTTGAAACTGCTGATACCAGGCATACCAGTCCAGGTCGTCTTGCAGCACGGTAATCGGCGCCCCGCCACTGTAGTGCCAGAGCCATTCGGGTTGAGCAATGCCTTGTGACTGCATCCATTGCAAGCCTTGTGATTCACTGGGCACTGGCATCTCCACCTGCATGCAGCGGCTCAGGATGGTCGGCAGCAACGCTTGTCTTTGATGTGAGACCAGCAAAAACTGCGTGCGTTGCGGCGGTTCTTCCAGCAACTTGAGCAAGGCATTGGACGCCGCGACATTCATGGCTTCCAGCGGGTGAATCAACACCACGCGCATGCCTTCAACACGGTGACTGCTCAGCGATAAATAATCATGCAAGGCGCGAATCTGGTCGATGAGGATTTGCTGCCGCTTGCGGGTTTTCTTTTTGCTGCCCTCAGCGCTGTCTTCATCTTCTGGCGTGATCTCCCTAAAATCAGGATGCGCGCCTTCGGATAACCAGTGACAAGACTGACACTGACCGCAAGCATGGCCGTGTTCAGGCTGCAAGCACAGCAAGGCAGCGGCCATCGCGCGCGCAAAAGCCAGTTTGCCGATGCCGGTTTTGCCATGCAACAACAGCGCATGGTGACGTGACTGGCCAGCTTGCATCCATTGTGCAAATAACGTGGCCTGCCATGGGTATTCTTGGGTCATCAACATTGGCGGATGATTTCTACAACACTCTGCTGCACGTCAAGCAGGGGGCGATTGGCATCTATGACTCTGAAGCGTTGCGGATATTGGGCAGCCCGCGCCAGATATTGCGCGCGCAGCAGCTCAAAAAACGCCGAGCCCTGCGCTTCAAATTTATCCGGGGTGCGTGCGCCCGCCAACCGTTGCAGACTCACCTCGACCGGCACATCAAACAGCAAGGTCAGGTCTGGTTGCAAGTCGCCCAGCACCCACTGCTCAAGCTGCTGCATTTTTTCCATGGCCAAGCCACGTGCGCCACATTGATACGCATAAGAAGCATCGGTAAAACGGTCTGACAGCACAATCGCGTCACGCTGCAAGGCTGGCAGAATGACTTGCTGCAAATGCTCGGCGCGCGCAGCAAACATTAGCAGCGACTCTGTCTCCACATGCATCTCACGATGCAAGAGCAAGGCACGCAGCTCTTCGCCCAAAGGCGTGCCGCCGGGTTCGCGCGTGGACACCACTTCTCTGCCGGTCGCTTGCAGCAACTTCAGAATAGTGGGGATATGCGTACTTTTACCCGCGCCATCCATGCCTTCCAGCGTAATAAACAACCCTGCCATGTCCCGATTTCCCTTTAACTTTACGACAACTATTTTTTTAACTGGTACGCCCGCACCGCCTGGTTATGCGCTTCGAGTGTCGCGGCAAACACATGCCTGCCCTGGCCGTTGGCAACAAAATACAAGGCGTTGGTATTGGCCGGATGCAATGCCGCCTGAATTGAGGCCAGGCCAGGCAAAGCAATCGGCGTCGGCGGCAAGCCGCTGCGCGTATAGGTGTTATACGGCGTATCCGCCAGCAAGTCTTTTTTGCTGATATTGCCACGGTAACGCGTGCCCATGCCATAAATCACGGTGGGGTCAGTTTGCAGGCGCATGCCTTTGCGCAGGCGGTTCACAAACACACCGGCAATCTGCGGCCGTTCTTCTTCCACACCGGTTTCTTTCTCTACAATCGAGGCCATGATTAAGGCCTCATACATGGTACGGTAAGGCAGGCCCGATGCGCGTTGCTCCCACGCCTGATTCAAGTGCTGCACCATTTTTTGATAAGCGCGCTTATACAAATCTAGGTCACTGCTTTGCGCATCCAGAAAATACGTATCCGGGAAAAACCAGCCTTCGGGGGCATCGTTCTGGCCGCTCACCTGTTGCATCAGTTCCTGGTCGGACAACATGAGCGTGTCGTGGCGGATACCCGGCATTTGCGCCAGCTTTTGCCTGAAGTCGGCAAAGGTTTTACCCTCGGTCAATTGCAGTTTGAACTGGTCAAACGTGCCATGCTTGAGCACATCAATGAGGCCCATCACTTGCAAGGGCGTGTTAAAGGCATAATCGCCCGCCTGCAACTTGTTGGCACTGCCCGTGAGTTTCACCACCAGCAAAAAACTGTAAGGCTCGGTGAGCACGCCTGAAGCCACCAGCTGGTCGGCAATCGCACGCACACTGGCCCCGGCAGGAATTTGCATGCCTATGGTTTCTGAGGCCATGGGCAGCGGGCGGATCAAAAAGATCACGATCCAGATGGCTAATGCCAGTATCGTCAGGCCCAACAAGGCCAGACTGTATTGAAAAAAACGTTTAATGAACAACATAATGCAACTGGGTTCTGAGGGTGTGTCCCCAATCATTGTGTGCCAATGGCTGCGCATCAAGCTGCGTCACCTGTAACACGCCATAGACACTGTTGGTGATAATCACGGCATCGGCAGTGAGCACATCTTGTACGGTCAACCGGGTCAAGCTGACCGGCTGGCCTTGCGTTTTATACCAGTCCAGAATTTTTTGCCGCATGACCCCGGCCACGCCACACTGGTCCAATATCGGGGTCATGACCTGCCCGGCCTTGTGAATAAAAAGATTGCCGCTCACCGCTTCGATCACCTGATCCTGGTAATCAAGCATCAAGCCGTCAAAAAAGCGGGGGTCTTTTAGTTCGGCCCGGGCCAAGACATTTTCTAGCCGGTTTAAGTGCTTGATGCCCGCTAACAAAGGCTGACTGGCCAGTCGGGTCTGGCACTGATAGAGCGCGACCCCCTGGGTGTATATGGCCTCAGGATAGACTGGCAAAGGGCTCCAGACAAACACGCGGGTTGGTTCGGAAATGGCGGGGGGCGCATAGCCGCGGGCACCATCGCCACGCGTAATGATGATTTTGACTACGCCGGATAATTTGGTCTCATCCTCTCCGGCAGACATCAGGCTTTTGAATTCTTGCATCAGCAATTCAGCCGACGGACAGACCATCAGGATTTTGCTGCAATCCGCAACTAGGGTTTGATAATGCAGGGGCCAGTCTTGCAGTTCACCATCGAGCAGGCGCATGGTGCGAAATATGCCATCGCCATAGGCAAAACCGCGGTTGGTCGGGCTCACGCCGCTCACCAGTCTCCCATTCACGCAGTAACGCACCAAACTCATGTTTCGCCATTAAATATCTGTGTTTCTAACAAGGCTGAACCTTACCATAAATCTGCTGGCACTGACGGGTGGCTGGCCAAAAATGCAGGCCAGCACACTGGAAAAATGCGGCAAATTAAAAGAATTAAAGGGTGTTCTAAAGTTTTTTTCTGGCATGCCGTTAACAAGATACGCGGTAATGTGAGCGAAATAATGATTAAGGGCTTCGATCATGTCTATTTCAAGTATACAAAACAGCAATGTGTCGTCGTTATTGAACAAGGCTTACAACACGGATAACAGTGCTGCGACCGGCAAGGTGCAAACCACAGACAGCAAACAGGCTGAGACGCCGCAAACCGCGGCAGAAGCCGCTGTTGAAAGCGCCAAAGTGATCCTTGGGGGCCAACAGGCGCCACAAACCTACACAGCGCAAGGCTTGATGCAACAATTGCGCCAGTACCAGCTCGACAACGCTACAGTAATGTTTGGGGACAACAGCGACGACGCCAATCAGGATGCACTGCCCGGTATGCTTGGCAATAACACTGAGGAGTCAGGCAGCAGCAGTCAGGACTGGGCTAGCACCATCAGCAAGAACCCAGGTCAGGCAGCCGTGATGGTCGAGCGCAGTAAAAGTAACTCCCTGAATACGATCTTCAACAACAAATAAGTCGGCAAGCCGTTGAGCCTGACTGACGACTGGACTCACCACTCAGCGGGCGATTCTTAACGTCCCTGCGACGCCAGGCGCTTAATGCTGCGCGCTTCTAAGCTGAAGTTAAACCTTCACAAACTGCCCAACCGGGTATGCGCTCAACAAGGCTTGCAAATCACTGCCACTCAGCGCCAGTGCATAGCCCAGCACACCACTGCCAATCACCACCCGATCGTAACTCAACACGCTTTGGTCAACCAGCACGCGCAAGCCAGCGGGCAAAGCAATCGGCGGCACTGCACCAACCACATAGCCGGTGGCCTCAGGTACTTCGTCATATTCTGCCATACGGCACTTACGCTCACTCAAGTGCGCGCGCAACAAGGCCCAATCGGCACGGCCAGCGCCCGCCACAGCGAGCAGACTAAAGCCAGTATGCTCCCCTTTAAACACGACACTACGCACGACCGATTGTGTATCCAGACCTTGTGCTGTTAGCAGCTCTTCTAGGCTGCGAATTGGTTTTTTGTCTTCACTGAGCGGGATTTCGATGACCTCGAACGCGATGTGTTGCTGCTCGAGCAAACGGGTTACCGGGGAATCTAAACTTACACGCATGGCTATTCCTTCAATATAACAAACTACATTAAATTCAACATTTAAATGCGTGGGTGCTTCTATCAATTCAAATTGCTAAGTCAGACAAGGCGCGACTAAAAAGTTTTGACGCCGCATATAGTGGATATATAAGGAGACATTTTTTATGCGCAACGCAGTATAGCGACGGAAATTGAGTTTATAGAAGTGTCCTATTGATATTCTGTATATTTAGCATTGCTCCCCTTGCATTTCTCAACCGGGTATTTTTGCGCATTCAACTCGATCTTGGCATGGGTGGCCGCAATCAAGTCTATGCCACACACCTCGGCAATCCGCAGCAGATAAACAAAGGTGTCGGCCAGCTCTTGCCCAACTTTTTCGCGCGTGGCGGCATCCAACTGGCGGCTGTCGCCCTCAGTCATCCATTGAAAATGCTCAACCACTTCTGCCGCCTCAACTATCATGGCCATGGCCAGATTTTTTGGGGAATGGAACTGCGCCCAGTCACGTGCCTGCACAAATGCATTTATGCGCTCACGCAAATTCAGTAAAGAGTCAGTCGTTTGGTGTTGGTGTTCAGTCATAAATAAACTCAATAAAACAATAAGATAGGAAGCTTTATTGCTGCGCAAGCAGCGCTGCAAATTCATCGGCAGGCAAGGGTCGGCTAAATAGATAACCTTGCATCTCGTCACAGTCATGCGATTGCAGAAATTCGAGCTGTGCCTGGGTTTCTACCCCTTCTGCGATCACTGTTAATCCCAGACTTTGTGACATTTTGATAATCGCAGTGACAATTGCCGCATCGTTAGCATCCACTTGTATATCACGAATAAAGCTTTTATCGATTTTAATGGTATTTACCGGCAATAGCTTTAGATATGACAGGCTGGAATATCCTGTCCCAAAATCATCTACTGATAACCGGACACCCATCTCTTTGAGCTTGTTCAAATCGTTAATCACGGTCACCTCAGTCTGAATCGCAACACTTTCAGTCACCTCCAGTTCGAGATGATAGGGTTGCAGGCCCGTTTGTAATAACACTTTAGTCACTTCTTGTGTAAAGTGCGCATGGTGCAACTCAACCACCGAAACATTAATCGCGATGGGAATCTCGGGCAAACCGGAATCTTGCCATTTTTTATTTTGCGCACACGCCTCCCGCAATACCCAGTGACCAATGCCTCTGATCAAGCCAGAGTCTTCGGCAATCTTGATAAAACGATCTGGCATCATCATGCCCCATTGCGGATGCACCCATCGGATCAGAGCCTCAGCGCCGATGATCTTGCCGGTTTTGATGCTGACTTTTGGCTGATAAAAAAGCAGTAACTCATTGTTTGATATTGCTTTTTGCAAACTGTTTTCCATCGTAAGCTGAGCCGCGACACGTGCACTCATTTCCTTGGTAAAAAACTGGTAATTATTTCTACCTGAATTTTTGGCATGATACATTGCCGCATCCGCATGGCGTGTCAGCACATCGACATTGTCGCCATCATCAGGATATACGGCAATCCCAATACTGGCCGTGATAAACAACTCGTGATTTGCGATGCTGATCGGGTCCTTGATGGAAAACAGTATTTTTTGTGCGATTTCGGCTGGGACGGCATCATCTGTTAACTCTGGCAACAACACTACAAACTCATCCCCGCCCTGGCGACTGAGCGTGTCAGAGGCACGAATGCACATTTGCAGCTTTTTGCTCAATACTTTGAGCAATTGATCGCCCACTTCATGGCCCAGGGTATCATTCACCCGCTTGAAGTGATCTATGTCAAAAAACAGAATGGCCAGCTTGGAACCCCTTCTTTTCGCTGCACTGATCGCTTGCGTAATACGGTCTGTCAGTAACAGTCGATTCGGTAAGTCGGTCAGATAATCATGCTCGGCAAGGTAGGTCATTTTTTGTGCCATCTGACGTGCATCACTCACATCATGAAACACCAGCACGACCCCTAGAATGTTGCCATCCTGATCACGAATCGGCGCCGCAGAATCTTCAATCGCGTATTCAGCGCCAGATTTGGCGATCAGCAAGGTATGATTGGCCAGTCCGCAGACCTTGTTGTGCGCCAGCACGACATCCACTGGGTTAGCAGCCAGCTTGCGGGTGCTTTCATTCAAAATCCTGAACACCTCCAGAATCGGCCGCCCCATTGCCTCGGCTTTGCTCCATCCTGTCATTTTTTCGGCCACTGGATTCAGATAAGTCACCTCGGACTGCATATTGGTGGTGATCACCGCATCGCCGATGGACTCCAGCGTGACAATTGCCAATTGTTTCTGGTTAAACAGCTCAAGTTCTGTGCGTTTTCTTTGCTCAATCTCCAGCCTTAAACTCGCATTGATATTGCTCAGATCTTCTGTACGCGCCTTGACCAGATGCTCAAGATTCAAATTCAATTTTGCCAAGGCCTGTTCTGCGAGCAATCGTTTCTGCACTTCGGACTCTAGCCTGGCAATGGTTGTTTTTAGCTGCTTGGTACTGGTAATCGTCAACGCAACTGGCATCAAGCGCCACAGCATCACTGCCGTGATCCCTGAAGCCACTGCTGTTAAGCATTTCATTGTGGCATCAAGCCAATAGGCTGGCTCCCAAATGGTTGCAATTGCAATCAAATGCGTTGTTCCACAGGCAAAGATAAACAGGGAAAACATGAAAAATACCCAGTTAAACTCCAAGTCCGCGCGTTTTTTAACCAGGTAAAGCAATGCCATCGGAATCGTATAATAAGAAATCGCAATGACACTGTCAGAAACAACATACATCCACAACAGGACGGGCGTCCATAAATAGCAATGGCCATGGGGCATGAAGTTATCAGGGACCAACAAACTCAACAAAGCATCCATAGCAGCCTCTTAGTTGATTCTTAGTTGTTGAAATGTGACGACTTAAATCTGCTTAATCACGTTCAGCATAAGAAATGCTAACGATAATATTTGCCACTATAATTTATACTAAACAATAGAAATGCGGTTCAGATAAAACAATTATTAACATTTGATCCAAGCGTGCACTTTGAGACTGCAATGCAATCTGCCAGCGCCTGTCGTCCTTCACAGACACTAGAGATTGCAACGGATGAATACATTCGACCTACATTCATGCATAAGGCATCGACGGATAAGAATACAACTGCCCTATTTACGGTTACTTCCTGCCACCATCTTAATTTCAAACAACCGGCATTCCAATGGGCCGTTATACAGTGGGGTTTTCTTGCTGGGGCTCAGACGCATGAGCTTGGGCAGGCGCAAGTCGTTGGTCAGGAAATAGGTATTCCAGCCAGAGAACTTCTGTTTGAGCGCAGCGGCCATTTCGGGGTACAAGGCGGCCAAGGTCTCATCTTCACCAATACGCACGCCATAAGGCGGGTTGGCGACCAGGACACCGCTGTCAGCGGGTGGCACCACTTGCGTGAATTCCCAGTGTGTCAGTTGTACGGCGTCCAGCCAGCCCGCCATTTCCAGGTTCTGCTTGGTGACGCGTACGGCACGTAAATCCATATCCGAGCCGTAAATGCTCTGGAAACTGACCGGCTTGGCAGCTTTGGCCGCGGCATTGCGGATTTTACGGAAAGTATCAGATTCAAAGTTTTTGAGTTTTTCAAAGCCGAAATTGCGATTTAAACCAGGCGCAATATTGAGAGCTATCATCACCGCCTCAAGCAAAAAGGTGCCACTGCCACACATGGGATCCAGCAAGGCCTGTCCCGGCTGCCAGCCGGTGAGCTTGAGGATGCCCGCAGCCAGGTTTTCACGCAACGGCGCCTCTATGCTGTTTTTGCGGTTGCCGCGCTGGTACAGCGGGTTGCCGGAAGTATCGACATACAGTTGGTAGCTGTCGCTGGTGAGATATACATGCACGCGGACCGCAGGTTCACGCGTATCGATATTAGGACGGCTGCCAACGGCCTGGCGGAATTTATCACAAATGGCATCTTTGACGCGCAGGGTAATAAATTCCAGACTTTTGAGCGGGCTGCGCACGGCCGTGACCTTGACCATCATGCTGTGTTTGACATCAAACCAGTTAGGCCAGTTAATTTTGAGCGCGCCCTGGTAAATATCGTCTTCTTTCAGATACTGGCCCCGCCCCACTTGCATGAGAATGCGCGTGGCGACACGCGAATGCAGGTTGGTGTGATAGCACGCCGACAACTCGCCGCTAAAACTGGCACCGCCATCGGTGGCTTTAATGTCGCGCGCCCCGCTCTGCTTGAGTTCGTCGACGAGAATGGCTTCCAGGCCACGTGGGCAGGTTGCGAAAAAGTGATTCAGAAAATTAGCCACCGAGTTGAAACTCCTTGCCGTTATTGGGGTTTGCGCCTTGCAGGCGGTCTATGAGGTCTGGAAAGTTGATACGATGCGTCTGCATAGCGTCTTGCGAACGTTTGCGCAACGTCGCCAGATCCGGGATGGGCAGTTCGGCTTTAAAGCCGAACACGATGATGTTACCGGGCTTGCCGGTAGGCATCATGAGCACGCGCTGGTCAAACGTCTGCTCCATGCGCTGCATGTAGATATCAAACTTTTTGTCCGAGCCCCACAGGTTAATCGTAAACAAGCCATCCGGCGTCAGTGCATCGGCACAGTCGTCAAAAAAAGCCTGAGTGCAAAAGTCTGGCGGTAAGCCGTTGCTGCCAAAGGCATCCATCATCAGCCAGTCGACACTGCCAGGATGCTGCTGCAGATAGGCAATACCATCGCCTTCGATGATCTGTAATCGCGCATCGTCATCCGGCACAAAAAAATGGCTGCGTGCCACCTGGATCACTTGCGGATTGAGTTCCACCACCGTTTGCTTGATCTGCGGACAATATTTCCATACATATTTGGCAATCGACCCACCGCCCAGCCCAACCAGCAACAGTTTGCGCGCGGCAGGCTTGAACAACAAGCTGCTCAGGGCGCCCCAGGAGTAGGCCAGGACCAGCGCATACGGGTCTTTCACGCTCATACTGCTCTGTATGGTCGGCGAGCCCAAGTGCATGGAGCGCACGCCATCCATTTCGGTGACTTCCACCATTTCAAAGTCGGAGACGGCTTTGTGCACTTTACGGTTAAATTTAAACATTAGGCGCCTCCATGCTTGCTTCCACCACAGCCTCGGCTTCCGTTGAGGGTTCTGTGGTCTCTTCGATCAGGTGCAGGAATTTACAGTCCAGCTCCATCAGTAAAGTATCGACTTTTTGCACCGCCAGCCGGACTTTGCTGCCGGGCTTGGTCGCTGGCAAACTGTGTACCTTGGTCATATAGGGCAAGTTTTGCAGGCGTACCAGATTCTCACGCCAGACCGTTGCGTCGATTTCAGTGATGTTTTCCTGGATCAGGTACTGCAAGCACCAGTAGCGCTCCATCCGCGTCTGGAACTCGTTGTAGGCATTATAAGTTTGATCAAAATTGCGCATATGGCCGACAATTTCATCACTGTTGGACGGGTAGACTGGCGGCGTCAGGGTCAACACGCTGATCAGTTGCCGCTGGTTGATCAAATCCACCGCGCGGCGCAACGGCGAGGTACACCAGGCATATTGCGCCACGCCCAGGCCCTGATGGCCTTCGGCCTTGGTGGTCATGTACACTTTGCCACCATTTTGTGCGCGATAAATACCGGGCACTTCGTTTTGCGCCAGTAACAGGCCCCACTGGCTATTGGCGGCAATCATGAGCTCGGCCACCAGTTTATCCATGGGCGAGCCGCGCTGGCGGTTGATAATGCTGACCTTACCCTCGCTCACATAAAAATTGTAATCCACCGGTTGTGGCCGGGTCGGGTCATATTTACCGCGCGCTTTTTCCAGGCTCTCGGCAAAGCGGAACAAAAACACCAACGGTTGCCACAGCGGATGGCCACTGTCCTCGGTCAGCGTCTGCTCGTTAAAATAAGGCTCCAGCGTGTCGTGGCGCAGGTTTTCGATGATGGTTACCTGCTCCAGACGGCTTTGATGGCTAACAATGCTGAAATCAGGTGCCACTTCAAGATACAGGGACAAAGCCGGCTTTACTTGGCCGGCATCCAGGCTAAACGGACGGATGGCCGCTTCTGGCAACATGGTAATTTTATGCCCGGGCATGTATACCGTAGACAGCCGCTTCATGACCTCATTATCCAGCGACGCATGCGGCGACACACCCAAGGCTGGTGCAGCAATATGGATGCCGACCTGCGTATTGCCATTAGGCAGCGCGGTCACCGATAAGGCATCATCAATTTCGGTGGTGGTGCTGTCATCAATACTAAAGGCCTGTACCGCTGACAAAGGCAGCGCCTCGGGGAGATCGGCCAGTGTAAACGGCGGGAACTCCGTGCCATTGGCAAAATATTCGCGTAAAAACGCCCCCAGATGGTAATCATGAATCGAGGCAATGGCGCCACTGCCATGCAGCACTTGCACCGGCAGTTGCTTGAGTTCGCTGGCTGCCTGATCCAGCGCTTTCCACTCCAGGCTGTTTTTATCCGGCGCGTAGAGCAATTGGTCCAGCTTGCTGGCAAAGCCGTCTGGCAGACTGTGCGCTTTGAGTTGTGCAACCATCTGTGCCAACAGTTCAGCTTGCTGGCGCTTTTTCTCCATCCCCGCCAATGCCGCTTTCAGCGTGTCCTCAGGCGCAGCCTTGTAGCGTCCTTTGCCTTTGCGGTAAAAATACATGGGCGCGCCATGCAATTTGATGGCAATGGCAGCAGCTTGCTGATGACTCGGTTTGCCGCCATAGTATTCCTCGGCCAGGCTTTCAAAACCAAAGTCATCCTCGCCACAGCATTCCCATAAAAAATCGGTATCCAGGGTCTCGGCTTCGGCCTGGGCGGCCTCCAGAAAACCGGACAAACTCCCCTCGAACCGCATCAAGACATTGGCGGTTTTGATTTTGCTGCGCTTGCCCGAGCTCGCTTCGACCTGCATGCTGCTATCGGCCTCGGACATGATGGAGGCGACTTTAAAGCCGCCATCCTCTTCATAAAATACGTTCATTCAACTGATTCTTTAAAATACAGCCGTAATGATACCTTAGCGCGTTTGATTCAGCGTGCAAGAAATGCCGAGATGAAAAAAGAAAAGGGAGCGCTAAACTCTCTGGAGGTTTCTGCGGTTCAAAAAAATCAACATACAAGCCAGGAGAATGAGCCCCCACTCAGGCAGCGTCGGCACATCAGTCACTGTGGAGGCCTGAGTGGCTGGTAACGAAAATGTTGTCGAGTTATTGCCAGTGTCAGCATCCGCCAAGTCAGAATTCACAGAGATGGCCAACGGTGGGACATCCTGCGTATTGCTCCACGACAGTTGTACATTAAAACTGCTTGAACTCCCTGCATTCAACTGTGCAACGCGGCAAGTCAGTGTTCTGCCCTGCAATTTGCATCGTTGGTCTGCACTGACCAGATCCGCCCCCGTTGGCAAACTCAGTTGTACGGCAACATTGGTGGCATTTGAGGGCCCGCCATTGGCAACAGTTAAGGTGTAAAGATAAGGCGTGGCCACCGCAAGTTGTTGGTTAGGGCCACTAAAAGTGACGGATAAATTGGCATTTGCCTGCGTGTTCAATTGCCATGACAGTTGATAACTACCGGCATCCGTTTGATTGGTGTTGAGGGCGATATGGTATTGGGTATTTGCGCTAGCTTGAAAATACAGGGGGGAATTCGCATTATCAATGCCTGCTTTAGGCGTTAATGCGCTGATTGCTGTCCCGGTATACACCGCAAGTCTGGGGTTCGCAACGCTGCCATTGACGGTAAGCGTTACTTGGCCAGAAGCTGGTGCCGTCCACTGCAACCAGACCGTATTTTGCGCTGCCAGGTCGGCATGGGCTGGCTCACTCACTTCTGCCGTCGCGAGCAGATTGGTGCCACTGACACTGCCAGAGTCGCCACTCATCAAGGCGGGGTTAGAAAATGAATCATTTTGCGGACGGGCTGCAGCGCTTAAATCTAGCCTGGGTTTGACAAGACTGTTACGACTGTCTGTGACAGGTTTGCCAAAGCTGGTCAATCGCGCTTGAATTTGATCAGCTGTTTCATTAACAAACGCTGACCTTAACACGGCGACCGCACCAGCCACATGCGGAGACGCTTGAGAAGTCCCTGCCATCGTGATCCCTGCTGCGGTGATTAAAGCACCCGGCGCCAGCAGGGTTAAATAATTGGCACTGTTTGAAAAACAAGTGACTTTATCCGCGGTCGAAGTCGTATCGGTACAGTTACTATAGGCCAAGCCTCCAACATTACTGTCGTACACCGCCCCGACTGAAATGGCCGCTGGTGCGCAAGCAGGTGTGCTGATGCCATCCAGGTATCCATCATTGCCTGCGGCAACCACCACATTAATGCCGGCATCCTTTGCCCGTTGTATCGGACTGGTAAAAGGATTGGACTGGCAGGGACTGGTATTTTTATCCGACGCCCCCAAGCTCATGTTAATGGCCACAATGTTGTATGTGGATCGATTGGCAACCGCCCAGTTGATCGCACTTAAAATATCGCTTGTATAAGCGCCGCCACTATTATTGAAGACATTGATTGCTGCAATTTTGGCCTCTGGCGCCACGCCCAAGACCGTCGCCGCCACATTGCTACCATGATTTGGGCTGGCATTGGCTGTGCCAGAATTGACGATGGTGTTAGCCACCACCACACGACACGTCGCCGAGGGCGTCGCCACAGCAGTACAAGGACCAAACGCCGATTTTGTAAAGTCTATGCCGTCATCAATCACGACCACAGTGGCCCCTGCCCCCTTGTAGTTGACCTGGCTGACGACAGGCTGATTGATCAAAGGCAAGCTCTGCGTGAGTACCTTGTGCATGATCCGGTCAACATACACGGCCTTGATGTTGCCATTGGCCATGAAGGTTTTGAGCGACCTGAGTGATTTAAAACGCTTTAAGCTCAGTGGCAAGTATGGATAGTCTTTGACTGCCTGGATGCCCTGCTGCAGCTCTAGCGTTTTCATTTGGCTTTTAAGCGAAGCATACGCCTTGCGCTTGATTGCCAACACATCGGCATTATCGGTCTTGAGCCGCTTATTCAAGCGGGTTGCGATCAGGCTTTTATTCACAGATGCATCATCATATTCAACAATTAAATCCTGTGTCTCGCCCTGATTAAAACGGGTCAGGATTTCTTGCTCAATGTCTGCTGCATGAGAACAGGTAGAAAAAATGATGAGGAAATACAGCAGTAAAATAGGCATCGTGCGCTATCAATAATGAATTGTCAGTAGCTTACAGATGCTAATTTTTATTTATGAAGGCTTGATGAAGGCAGAACCATGCCCAGCAGGATGCGGGTATTGAGGGGCCATGGCAAGCCACCGCTGTACTCTCAAGCAGCTAAGCCAAGAAAATGGCCAAACAGCCGATCATCAATCCCAATATTAACCGGCCACCGTTTTCAAGTACCTGCTGCCAATCAGTCAAAATTGAAAAGTCTGCAATGCCATAGTGCGCATCTATCATTTGCCACAAGGCCGCCAGCAAAACGAATGGCACATCGATGCACCACACCAGCAGCGTACCTAACAGCCCGTAAGCAAGTGCCAGCAAGCGTTTACGCATAAGGATCTCTGGCCAGGACAAGATCAGCGCGAGGCATACCGCCAGGCTTTGCCAAAGATGCACCAGCGTCGTACTGGCATGCGCAACGCCGCTGGGGTCCACTGCAATAAAATGTTTGCCCAACCAGAAAGACTTTGCCAATCTCACCTCAAAATCGATGACTTGCGCATCGCCTACTGTCGTCACCTGGGCAGAGATCACCTCGAAACGACCATCAATCAAAGTCAATAGCCCTTTAAAAAGTGGCAAAAGTGCCTGGATACAGGGACTGAAAAATGCATTGAGCGCCAGCCCAATGCCCAAGACATAACAGAAAAACATTATTGCAAAGCGCATGTGGACTCATCATCCGCCAGAGGTTGGGTAGAGGCGGCCAGCCACCATGCATAAAATATTCCGGTGGCGCCCAACATTAAAAAAGGCGCAAGAATACCGTGGGTAAAGGTAAAGTGCTGGCGATCGTGCTGCAATACCTCAAACAACAGCAGCAACCGTAGTTGATTGATTAAAAATAAAAACAGTAACCCATACAAGGCACCCAGCAGCTTTTGCCGCAGGCTTAATGTTGAGCTTAACAGTGCGGCGATCAACATTAGCATCATGTCCACCCCATCACAGCCATTGGCAATATTCATGCTGGCATGTGCGCCTGTCAGCAGGCTGCCTGCCACCGTCACTTGTTCGTCCGCCAGCCAGCCTATCGTAGAAGCCAATGTCCGGGTAATGACCTCGTTGATCCACCATACCCCTACGCCGGTATCGGCAACACTCAACCAAATTTGCTGCATAACGATAAACAGACAAAAAAATATCAGCACACCTTTCAACTTTTTGATGTATTGAAAACTTAAACCTTGCAGATGGTTCATAGGGGAAACGACTTTCAAAAACAGTTTTGTGCGAACACTGCAAAGGCACGAGATTTGATGCGCCAGAGTTTAGCATGGATGAAAATGTTATGATTAAAGCACTATTGATGCACGGCATTGTCCATTTCATATGCGCCCTTTAACTTTTGATAACCGTTTTGTCCGAGAACTACCGGGCGACCCTATCCGCCACAACTACACCAGACAAGTCAGTGACTGCCTGTGGTCTGCCGTACAACCCACCCCGGTCAAAGATCCGCAACTGATCGCCTATAGCGCAGAAGTGGCCGAGATGCTGGGACTCACAGCCACCGACATGCAAGACCGCGAACTGATACAAACGCTGGGTGGCAATGGCATGCTGGACGGCATGTTTACCTATGCCACCCGCTATGGCGGCCACCAGTTTGGGCATTGGGCGGGTCAGTTGGGCGATGGACGTGCCATTTTGCTGGGTGAGTTAGTGCATGGCGGCAAGCGTTTTGAATTGCAACTTAAAGGCGCAGGCGAGACCCCCTACTCGCGCTCGGCAGATGGCCGTGCCGTATTACGCTCCAGCTTGCGCGAATTTTTATGCTCGGAAGCCATGTACCATCTAGGCGTGCCGACCACGCGCGCCTTAAGCCTGGTCAAAACCGGTGACCAGGTGGTGCGTGACATGTTTTACGATGGGCATCCGCAGCTGGAACCTGGCGCCATTGTCTGCCGCGTGGCCCCTTCATTTACGCGTTTTGGGCATTTTGAGCTGCTGGCCAGCCGTGAAGAATTCGCGCTGTTAAAACGCCTGATTAGCTTTACCCTGGACCGGGACTTTGCCGACTGGTGGCCCTCAACTGGACTGACGCTGGATGTGAATGACCCAGCCCCAGAGCTGATTGAAGCCTGGTTTGAAGAAGTGTGTTCCCGTACGGCAGTCATGATCGCGCACTGGATGCGTGTGGGCTTTGTGCATGGCGTGATGAATACCGATAACATGTCTATCCTGGGCCTGACCATAGACTACGGCCCTTATGGCTGGATAGATAATTTTGACCCCGGCTGGACACCCAACACCACCGACGCACAAGGGCGCCGTTATTGCTTTGGCCGCCAACCCGATATTGCCCGCTGGAACCTGGAACGGTTGGCAGAGGCCTTAGGTACGCTGTTGCCATCCACACAAGGCCTGGCGGACGGAATCGCCACCTATGACCAGACTTACTTCCGCGCCCTCACCAGCAGCCTCGCTGACAAGTTTGGGTTTGAGCGCTGGCAAGAGGGGGATGGCGAGCTCATCAACCAGATTTTTGAGATCATGACCCGTGCCGAAATTGACCAGACACTATTTTTTACCCACCTTGCGCAGATTGACCTGCAACAGCCGCAAGTGAGCACGCTGCAAAACGCTTTTTACACGCAAAAAGGCTGGCAAGATTTTAACCAGGATATCCAGGCCTGGCTCATGACTTATTGCCAACGCCTGGCGCAATCCCAGCAATCATTAGAGCAACGCCAGCACCGCATGGCTGCCGCCAATCCGGTCTATGTGCTGCGCAATTACCTGGCTCAAGAAGCCATTGATTTAGCTATGACTGGCGACAATAGCCGCTTGCTGGAATTGCTAGAAGTCTTACGCCACCCGTATACCCTGCAGCCTGGCAAAGAGCACTTTGCGGAAAAGCGCCCGGACTGGGCAAGACAAAAGGCGGGTTGCTCCATGCTGTCGTGTAGTTCATAATTTTAGCCATGGTTACCGCTGAACAATTGATAATAGAAGCCGGGTTACGCCCTACACAAGCACGAACGGCCGTGCTCACAACGCTGATCAACTCGCATACCGCCTTGAGCCAGCCTGAAATCCTCAACGCCTTGCAAGGCGTCAAAGAAATTGACCGGGTCACGGTGTATCGCGTCCTCGACTGGTTACAGGAAAACGCGCTGATTCATAAGATATCCACCGAAGACCGCGCCTGGAAATACCAGTTAAACAGCCCCAAACGCAGCTTTAAAACGCCGAGCACCTCCTCTCCAGGCATGCTTAACAACCACGGCCACGCCCACCTGCTCTGCCAGTCCTGCGGCACCGTGTTATGCATACACGAACTCGCTGCGCATATCCCACAGGCAATATTCGATACCTATCAGGTATCAACGATTGAGATTAGCTTGAAGGGATTGTGTCCGGATTGCCAGAAAGCAGCTGCTGTCGCACACGCTTAACCTGCTAGTGTTGTAGGCGCAATGAGCACGCGAACTTGCGTGATTTTTGGTGCTCATAAGTGAGTTGATTCAAGGGCTAAGACCAGCGCTTTAATCTAGCAGAACCCCTTTGAGAACTTAATCATGCGCTCACAAATTACCTTTCCGCTGACCATTTATTACGATGCCTCCTGTCCCTTGTGTCGGACTGAAATGGAGACGCTGAAGCAAGCTGATGATACAAACCAGTTAATACTGGTCGACTGTTCGCAAACTGCAATGCAGTTACCCGACAGTTGCCCGGTCACGCGTGACGCCCTGATGAACAGGATTCACGCGCAAGACGCCATGGGACGCTGGATCAATGGTGTCGATGTGTTTGCCGCGGCATACACCGTGACAGGCTTCACAAAGATGGGCAAATTCTGGTCCAGTCGAATACTAAGGCCCTTGCTTAGCCGAGCCTATCCGTGGGTGGCCGACCATCGTCAGTGGCTCAGCAAAACACCTTTACCGTGGTTGTTGCATAAGCTCATCTCAAAAAACGCCAAGCCGCGCTAGTTGACTCATCACAATGACCTTAGTGATTGGTCTGGCAAAGACCCTTACACTCTAAATCTTTGCCATGCTGGATGCACTGACTATGTGTATGCATCACAATTCAGCTGGGAGAAACGCCCCCAGCAACACAAAGGCATTAAGACCATGTACGACACAGGATCTACGTGTCTCATCAGCCTTATGCTAGTAGTTTCTCGCGCTTGGGGTCATAAAAAGGCAACCTCACAACTTCTCCCGCCAAACGTTTCTGTTGCCCATCCAGCTTACCTATTTCCAGGCGCGTGCCTATGCTGGAAAAATCGGGTGCCACGCGCACGATGGCAATCTGTTTTCCCATCAATGGCGAATAAGTGGCGCTGGTGACGATGCCAACCGGGAAACGGCCATGATACACATGATCACCATGACTGGCAGGATCGCCCCCTTGCAGAATCATGCCGACTAAACGATGTCGGCTCTCGGGCGCTTGCCGCGACAAGGCTTCACGGCCGATAAAGTTTTCCTGTTTGCTATTTAAAGGCACACTGAAGCCAGTGCCTGCTTCAAATGGAGTGGTGCTGTGGTCAAACTCGTGCTCAGCCATACTCAAGCCGGCTTCAATACGCAGGATGTCAAGTGCATTCAACCCCATAGGGGCAATCTGAAAGCGCTGACCCGCTTGCCACACAGCATCCCATAATGCTTCGCTATCATCGGGGTGACACCAGACTTCATAGCCCAGTTCGCCTGTGTATCCGGTTCTGGAAACCATCACGGGTACGCCTGCAGCCCCTCCTAGCCGGCCAATCGTAAAGTGAAACCATTTGAGTGTTTCAACCGAGGGCTGACTCTCCGGGGTCCAAATCAGCTTGCTTAACAACTCGCGGCTGTTCGGACCCTGCACAGCGAGATTGTCTAGCTGTGCGCTGGCGTTGCGGATGCTGACTTTAAAGCCTTTTTCTTGTGCCCTTTCCCTCATCCAGATACCCGTGTATTCCGCACCACAACACCAGCGAAAAGCCTGTTCCCCCATACGGAATATGGTGCCATCATCGATCATGCCACCGGTTTCAAGACAAATCGCCGAGTGCGCAATTTCACCGATGGCCATGCGGCTGATGTTCTGCGTTAATACATACTGCAAAAAAGCCACCACATCAGGGCCGACGATTTCAAATTTGCGTATCACCGACAAATCTAGCAGTGCCACGCGCTCACGACAGGCGAGATATTCTGCATTCGTCCCCCAGCCATCGTATTCAGTGGCCACCCAATAGCCTGCATAGTCGATAAATTTTTTGGTCATTGCGGAAGTTCGGGGGTGAAAACCAGAAGGTTTGGTCATGCGAGGCAGCTCCTCAGAAGTGTTGCGATAGGCAATGGCGCGTGGAAAGTCTTGTGCAGCATCGTAAATACGTACATGAATATCGGTCGGATGCCAGCCATTGGCAGGGTCAATATCGTCAGGACAAGCAGAAGAGGCGCAGACAAGGTCTCGCTCAGCACGCATTAAAATATAATCTCCCGCCCGTGACCACGGTTCATCCATCAGCACGGCGCCCGAGGCGTCAATAAAGGTGTTAAAAAAAAAATTAATCGCTGGCCAGCCCGCCCGTGGTGCAATGCCATAGTGAGCCAATCGTTGGTTAAAGTTGTCGGTGCAACTGGCATGGTCGAAATAGCCACTGTCCTCGTAATATTTGGGGGTACAAGCCAGTAGAAAACTATCGTGCCGACCCACGGTATCCTGCACCACTTCTATCATGGGTTTCAGATCCGAACCAAGGTATCGTGAGTGCAATCCGGGTACAGGATTGCTCAAGCCCATCACCGTTCTGGTCGCTGTCGCATCCAGTCCCAACACGCTGCCTTCTTCCAAAGCCTGTTTATCAAACGCAATAAAATCCGAGCATTGCTTGCCAGACACATCAATAATCTGAATCCATTCGCCTTTTTTGACTTCATAGGTCTGTGCCGTGGCGCGGTCAACCCTCAACTCGTGCTTGATTGGCGCCAATGGTGCTGGCAAGGGTGGTTCTGCCAGATTGGCGTAAGTCACGGTAATGTCCACTTCGGTGACTGGCGTGTGCGCTTCAACAGACATGTTTGGACCAGCCGCGACAATCACGACAGTCAAATCGTTTGCCGCTGTAAATTTGGCATGCTCTGCACCTGACACTTTGATTGCTTGCTGTAAAGAAGCGTCATCCAGCTGCCATGTGTTTAATTGATTACGCAGCCTTTGGGAGGCCGCACCACGCTGCTGAAGTTGCTGTTGAATACCTACCGCGACGCCTGGCGGACGCTTATCGAGTAACGCAGGTGCCAATGTGCCATGTGCATCCAATACAATCAGCTCAGTACTTTGCACTTTGTCTGGGCTTAGAATTTCAAGCTGGTCGCCTGCGCTCAGCGATAATTGAATGGCCTGTTGTCCATCCAGACGGTACTTGCTAATAGGCTTGGTGAAGGAAGCGCCAAAATAATAGTCCTCCCCCCACTGCTGTTCTTTGATTGCTTGCATCGATTCACCATGTCTTACGAAGTGTCCAAGTTAAGAGCGTGCCTATCCTATGGATATCTATTAAGAGGTTGATATTCATTCATAGGCCGTTATCCAATGCACTAATATTGACTTTGACGGCATGAGATTCAATTACCCTCATGGCGTACCACTTTGGTATTAGGCTTCGGCTTCACTCAGCCATGTCAACAATGCATAAGCGCCAGCGATTCCGGTGTATTAACAAGGTTTGGCCTATGCGCGGTTATCAAAACAGACCCAACACATCTCCAGCTACGGCCTCATCAACGGGATGACCTCACCATCACTTACCCAATTTGGAGTACTTCTTGATGAGGATTTTTCATCTTGGTGAAGCAGGTTACTTTAGCGACATCGCGCTTCTAAAAGCGGCGCAATCTAATCAATCAGATTTATGGAGAATCCTAATGTCAACGCGAATAGCCATACTCGGCGCGGGTCCTAGCGGCCTCGCACAGCTTAGAGCCTTTCAATCAGCCCAGGCAAAAGGCGCTCAAATTCCAGAAATTGTGTGCTTTGAAAAGCAAAGCGACTGGGGTGGGTTGTGGAATTACACCTGGCGTACAGGGACAGATGAACATGGCGAGCCTGTCCATGGCAGTATGTATCGTTATCTTTGGTCTAACGGTCCCAAAGAGTGTCTGGAATTTGCCGACTACACGTTTGAAGAGCATTTTGGCAGGCCGATCGCCTCATACCCACCACGCGAAGTGTTGTTTGATTACATCAAAGGTCGCGTTGAGAAAGCAGGTGTGCGCGATTATATTCGCTTTAACACGGCCGTACGCAATGTCGTCTTTAGTGAGGCGACTCAGAAGTTCACCGTGACTGTGCAAGATCACACCACGGATACCGTTTACGCAGAGGAGTTTGATTATGTGGTCTGCGCGACCGGGCATTTCTCTACTCCAAAAATCCCGAGTTTTGAAGGCTTTGACAAGTTTGGTAGCCGCATCCTGCATGCCCATGATTTCCGCGATGCCCTGGAGTTTAAAGACAAAGACATTCTATTGGTCGGCAGCAGTTATTCAGCAGAAGATATAGGCTCGCAATGTTACAAATATGGGGCACGCAGCATCATCAGCTGTTTCCGCACCGCACCGATGAATTATAAATGGCCAAAAAACTGGGAAGAAAAACCCAATCTGGTCAGAGTCGATACGGATACTGCTTATTTTCTCGATGGCAGCTCGCGAAAAGTGGATGCAATTATTCTGTGCACCGGCTATTTACATCACTTTCCATTCCTCGCAGATGATTTACGCCTAAAAACCAACAATCGACTTTGGCCACTCAACCTGTATAAAGGCGTTGCATGGGAAGACAATCCAAAATTCTTCTATATCGGCATGCAGGATCAGTGGTATTCCTTCAATATGTTTGATGCGCAGGCTTGGTACGTGCGAGACATTATTTTGGGACGTATTGAATTACCGGCAAAAGCCGAGATGAAAGCGCATAGCATGCTATGGCGTGAAAAAGAACTGGCGCTACAAACAGCGGAAGAAATGTACACCTACCAAGGCGACTATATTCAGGAGCTGATCGATGCCACTGATTATCCGTCATTTGATATTCCTGCGGTCAACAAGACCTTCCTGGAATGGAAGTATCATAAAAAGCAAAACATCATGACTTTCCGTGATCACTCTTATCGCTCCTTGATGACGGGCACCATGTCCCCACCCCATCACACACCTTGGTTAGAAGCGTTGGACGACTCCTTGGAGGCGTATCTCTCCGATAAAAGTGAATTGCCTGCGGTGAAAGAGGCTTAAATTAAAGGATATGTTCTCTAGGTGCTCACTTCATCCTATACAGGAAAAACCCTTATTAAGCATATGATTTTACATAAAAATACGACGGAAAAATACCATGGAACGCGGATATTGGATTCGAAGTAAGCCGGTCTATTCAACCTTGGTCTGGCAACAACAGGCAAACGCACATATTGTGCTGGTTGAAGGCAGTGCCGGGGGCCTGGCGGCAATGAAGTTATTCCAGCAAATGCATCCAGAGCACCCTACCAAAGTACTCTATGCGAGAAACCCCGTTGTGCAACAGGATATCAGCATTCCCTTAAGCAAGGTCGTGCCGGATGCGCTGTTGATGTTTGAAACGACAGAGGAGTCTCTCGTTGCATTTGAGGCCCATTTATCCAGTGCATGCATGGGCTTACGCATCTACGTGGCAGGCTCTGAGCGCTTTATCTGGCAGGTGGCTCAAATGGCTGACAAGTATGGCATTGATGACAGTGACATCATCAAAGAGCTCGTTGGCACCTTAGCTCGGCCTATCTATTGCGTGCATTGCAAGACCATCTCTTATGAAGCGCATACCAATATCAAAAAATGTGATGGCTGCGGCAAACAACTGTTTGTCAGAGACCACTTTTCTAGACGCCTTGGTGCTTATATGGGGCTGATGGTGGACGCTGAAGACCCTGGGCAGATTCCAAGCATTGAGGAGATTTATCCTTGAGTACATTTAAAGTTGTTGTTTCAAATATTCAGCAAATCACTCCGTTGATTAAGCAGTTCTCCTTTATCAGGGAGGATGGCGCAAGTTTCCCTCCATTTTCAGGGGGGAGTCATGTGGTGGTTGCGATGAACATCAATGGCCGACTCCATCGCAACCCTTACTCACTGATGGGCTCTCCGCAGGCGCCTGATGCTTATCACATTGCCGTGCGCCTACAAGAGCACTCACGAGGCGGCTCGGCTTACCTCCATCACGAGGTCAAGATTGGCTCTCAATTAGAAATCACGTATCCAAACAACTTATTCGCGCTGGATAAAAGAGCTCGTAAACATCTACTCGTCGCTGGTGGCATTGGCATCACCCCATTCATGTCGCAGATTGAAGATTTAATCAAGACCAAAGCCAATTACGAATTGCATTACGCCTATCGCTCTCAGGATCACGCGGCATTCACCTCTGCCCTGAAAGAAAAATGCGCTGAAAGAGTCCATGTGTATGTCGAGAGCGAAGGACTCAGCATTGATCTCAAAGCGCTATTAAGCAAACAACCCCTTGGCACCCACGTCTATGTGTGTGGACCGAATGCAATGGTGGTTGCTTTAATTGAAACGGCGCGATCACTGGGTTGGCCAGAAAATCATATCCATAGCGAACAATTTTTAGCGCCCCCTTCAGGTGAACCATTCAAAGTGAAATTGGCAAAATCTAACATTGAAGTTCATGTCCCCGCAGAAATGAGTATGTTGGAAGCCATTGAAGCGGCAGGGGTGGATGCGCCCTACTCTTGCCGTGGCGGCGCATGTGGCCGCTGTGAGCTGGAAGTCATCCGTGCTGATGGCGTGCTGGTGCATCAAGATCACTATTTATCAGAGGCAGACAAGGCGGCTGGCAAAAAGATTATGCCTTGCGTCTCGCGCGCAAAATGCCACTCCTTAGAAATTAATCTTTAACAGGAAACGCTATGAGCTTAGCTTTTAAAAAAGAAACCTTTCGCGATGACTATACCTACCAAAACTCACCCGAGGCCATTAAGCGGTTTCCATTTCCGTTTGCAGAAGACACCTACATGTATTCAGTGAATATTGAGCCCCACACCAAGGGGCCAGTTGGCGCTGTGACTGAATTTGCCTTTGATATTGATGAGCACTACGTCGCTGAATGCGAGGATAAAGCCAAAACCTTAGCGCTAGATGCGGGAAGGTACCAGGCCTTGCCTCACATGGCGGAGGCGCAATGGGATTTTCTAGAGCTGACGATGGAAAGTTTATCGAACGACTATCCTGAGCTATTTTCGCTCAAAAAAGACGGCCTATTGTGGACCTGGGAAAATAAACCGCTTGGGATTAAAAACACGTTTACATTTGGCGATAGCACCTCATTTGACATGGATCCAATGGAGTATATGGGGAGACAGGTGCAAGGTGACTTTGTGCTATTGGATCAACGCAACGGTACCTTGTACGCCGATGCTGGCTTTATCACCAGCCAAGCAGATTGGTCGTTGGCCTTTGATGTGGGCATGGCGTGGCATGAGTGGCACGGCCCTGTCCCGCAAGTGACGAAACTCGGTGTGATGGACCGTGCTTTAAAATTCCTCATGGCCTTGCAATTGGGTGCACCCGTACGGCGTTTAAATTGGACCATGACGATTAACCCAAGGCTAGACACGTCGCCCGAAAACTATCCCTTATGGGGCGGCGACCGTAATAAAGTTACCATCGACAATGTGGGCGAGCTGGTACATTTACGTGTTGAGTTGCAAAGCCTATTCAGATTGCCACGCAGCAATGCCATACTGTTCAGTATCCGCTGCTATTTAATCAATATGAATGAGTTGACCACTTCCGCTCGCTGGGCAAAACGTTTTCATCGGGTGCTGAAGTCGTTACATCCGGATTTAGTGGAGTACAAAGGCTTAACCAAGTTTAAAGATTTAACGGTGGAATGGCTGTCTAAAAAAGATGATGGCACAGAAGTGGCATTAGGGACGCACCCATAACGCTGGATACCCTCTTCACATGAAATACTTTTGTAAGCTCTGTATGGCCTGCGACCCATCCTCTTGAGCCACGTCGGTAATGAAGCCTTCAAGTGCTAACAACTCTCCAGCACTTGAAAATACCCCTTTACCCTGCTCTAGTACCCATTTAACCGCGCCAGAACGCGTATAAATACGATAAAGTAATTGGAATTTTTGTTGATGCCTGATTTTCTCTTGCACATGATCCCAGGCGATATTGCGGTCCTCAGGATGAATAATCTGGGCATAGGAAAAGTTGGGGTTGCCTATCATTTCATACGGCTCGTAACCGGTAATATCAACCGCGCCTTCACTGACAAATTCAAAACTCCAGTTTTTATCATTTTTACAACGATAAATCATGCCAGGGGTATTGTTGATGAGCGCATTAAGCAGATGACGATGACTTCTTTTGGTAGACTCCGTGAGCTTCATTTGGCTGATATCGGTCAGGGTACCGATGATGCTGGATCGTTCGCCTTTGTATGCGGTGGTGTTTTTAGCACGCAACTCCACCCAATGAGAATCGCCATTTCTGGCAATCAGACGAAACTCGACAACGGTCTTATTGCGCTTTCCTTGAATGAGAGAAGTGATTCTCGCCTCAGCCAACGGTTTATCTTCTGGATGCACAAAAGTAAGTAAGGTTTTATTGAGACATTCTTGTACTTTGTAACCTAACATTGATTCCCAAGAATGGTTTAAGTATATGATTTCTTGATTCACTTTAAGATAAAACACAATTTGTTCTATGTGATTGATGAGTTGCTCATGTATTGAGTTTTCAGGCTCACTGGATTCCACCATCTTTTGTGAAAGGCTTGAAGAGAATTGGAGTAAATTGACCACAGATCGACTGTCTTCTTGTATGGGTGAAATGGAGACGTGTGTCGGTAAAATGCTGCCATCCAGGCAGAGCATACGAATGCGTAAGTGATTTTTTTTATCTTGGGTTGCCGTTGTCTTTGCAAATAGAGAAGCCAGCAGCTGATGGTCGCCAGGATGAATAATATTGGTCAACGGCATCCCGACCACTTGCTCCTGCATGCTTAACATGCCAATTTCCATCAGAAATGCTTTGTTCGCAAACTTAACAATGTAGCCATCAATGACTGCGGCTGGTGTAGAAAGATTGCTAGACACATCGTTAGCCCAAGTCACGCTATGATCCATCGATGGCTTGGGATGACGCGTATAATGTTTACGAAAGATGGGATAGATTGCAATCAACAACAATGAAGACAATGCGGTGGTTGCAGCGATCATCAATGCAGATAAATGCGTGTTAAATGAGGCGCCAGATACCCACCATGCGTTAAAGACGATAAAAAAAATGACACTCAATATTAGTGTGCTAAAAACAAACAAACTCATCTAAGCGCCTTTCGCGGGAAATTTCAATTCCGGAGTCATCCTTGAGCATTCAATTTGCAAGCCTGATCAAAAGCATCAAAGATCTGACAATACACACATTGTATGCAAAGCTTATCATATTAATTTTTTGTATTACTTCCAGTTTGATACTCATGCAGGCTGGCTCTCTCTTTTTGCTCGACTACACTGCTAATAATCAAAAAGTCATTCAAGACATCACCAAAGAGCAGATGTTCTGGCAACATTTTTCAGACACCGCCATCGGAGAAGCGCCCGAGAAATTGACCGAAGCAATCCTTAAGGCCGATCCCCATTTACGCTTTGATCTCGGCAAGATGGTGGCACAGATTAACAACCATGATGCCACTCAAGTCAATCAACTGTTGCAGAAACTCAGAGAAGCAAGAGAAAAAATCAGTGACAGCCACTTTCAACAAGCGTCCATCACCTCGCAACGACTCACGGTTCAGACCTTAATCTCAAGCTATGAGCAATTGGTCGCGCTATTGTTGCAAGAGGTCGAGGCAAAGCAATCAGTGATTTCACTGCTGCAGCTGCTGAGCATTTATTTAGCCATCAGTTGCTTGATCACCATCGCGTTTAGAGCGAGAAAGCTCCTGGTTCATCGTCTGGATACGCTAGTCAGTTTTGCTGGCCAAGACGCGCAAAATGAACAGCGCGAGCAGGATGAAGATGAGTTTGTCAAAATTGAACGCCTGGTTTACGAAACCTCGGCAAGACTAGAAGGGTTTAAAGCAGAAAACGAATGGTTCAATCAAAATAGCAGTGAACGCCTGCGTCGATTAATTAGATCACAAGACTTTCTGCATGAATTTGTAGAATCTATCAACAACACTTTATTAAGCGAAACAGTCTTACGCAAAAGTTTATTCTCGCTGGAAAAGGCCTTAAACATTTTAAATGTCTCTCTCATTTTTACCGAAAATGACTTGGGCATTTCAACAGAGCGCGTTTTATTTTCTAATCACAAACCAGAAAAACTCAGTGACGCCATTTTAGAAGAGCTCACCACAACCAATCTGGTGAGATTCTGTAGCAATGACAATTCGCCACATGGCAATGGCTTTCAATGCATTGCAGTTGGCTTCGTCACTCCCACGGGAGCATTGGGCGTGTTACAAGTCGAGGCGGATCTTGAGCATGTGTTTGATGAAACAGAAACGCAATTGATCGAACTGACGGCCCATTTACTTTCTATGGTGATGGGTTTCCAAGGACGGGAGCAAGAGGGTCGGCGTCTGGCATTGTTAGAAGAGCGTGCGGCCATTGCCCGTGAATTGCACGACTCTTTGGCGCAATCATTGTCGTTCATGAAAATTCAAATTTCGCGGCTGCAAAGTGCAAGCAACAACCAATTAGAGACAAATGAATTTCGCGGCATTGTCAACGAATTGCGCGATGGCTTGAATACGGCTTATCGTGAGCTACGCGAGTTATTGGCAACCTTCCGCGTACATATGGATGTGCGGGGATTAAACTCGGCAATTCAAACTGCCATTGATGAGTTTAGCCAACGCTCCAACCTATCCATTTCTCTGGATAATCGTCTGATAAACTGTCGCTTGACTGTCAATGAAGAGTTTCATATTTTACATGTATTGCGTGAGGCACTCTCCAACGTAGTGCGCCATGCAAACGCAAGTAGAGTGGAAATCTCACTTAATTTTCAAAGCAGTGGAACCATCATTGTCATCGTTGATGATGATGGTATTGGCTACACCGCCACTGAAGCGTCTGGCCATTATGGACAGAGCATCATGCAAGAGCGGGCAGAAAGCCTGGGGGGAAATGTTGCGGTTCTCAGACGCAAACAAGGGGGCACGCGAGTGCGCTTGATTTTCACGCCACAGTTGCCTCAATCATAGAAAGACATTTAAAAATGATGCAGACCCAATACAAAGTGTTCTTGATCGATGATCATGCCCTCTTCCGCAAAGGGGTTGGGCAAATCATAGATGCAGACCCTGCATTCAAAATGATCGGTGAAGCCGCCTCAGGGCAAGAGGGTTTGGATACTGCCATTGGCTTTAAACCAGACATTGTGTTGATAGACCTCAACATGAAAGGAATGAATGGCATAGAGACCTTACGCCAATTTAAAGCGTTAGATCTCACTGCCAAATATGTGGTGCTGACGGTGTCAGATGCTGAAGACGATTTATTAGAGGCCTTGCGCGCAGGTGCTGATGGCTACTTGTTAAAAGACATGGAGCCAGAAGACCTCTGTGCCAACTTAAAAAAAGTCGCTAATGGCATGACGATTATTCAAGACACACTCACTGAAGTGCTTAGAACAGCCCTGTTAGAGCCGAAACCTCAACGTAAAGATGAGCAGGCTTCGCTCACTGAGCGTGAAAGAGAAATATTGCAATGTCTCAGTGACGGGCTCAATAACAAAACCATTGCCCGCAAACTTGGCATTAGCGACACCACCGTGAAAGTGCATATCAAACATTTACTGAGCAAACTTAAACTAAGTAGCCGCTTAGAAGCCGCAGTCTGGGCACACAATCAAAAATAAGGTCTACTAGCGCAGACCTCGTGCCTTTTTAACGCTCGGCAAAAAGGTCTTTCACATCGTGCGTAGGCGCAAAGTTACGCATACGCACCTATCAACACGTTCTAACGCTCCCCTTCCAACGCTCCTTTGAAATCTTCACCAGCTACCCCTTAAGGAGTAATCCGTAGTGAGAATTTAGTAAACAGCTGCAAATCATCAAAATAGATTCCATTGTGGATGTATTGACTTAATCCCATGTGCAGTTGATATCTGATTGTCATTGAACGTTGATCTTCTTATTAGCCTTTCTTGAAATCAGTAGATAGGTGAAAAAAAGAAGGCTTTTAGGGAAGGGAAAATAAGGTGAGTATAAATTCTTCGATTGATATATCTCAAGCCGGCTTCGCAGGTGGTGCTGAAAGCAAACACACGCTGCATCGCAAGATTGGTTGGCAAGGTGCCTTTTGGGTTGCTAGTGGCGTGCCAGCGCTTGTATTGTTTTCTATGGGCGCCATTTCGGCAACGGTAGGCAAACCAGCTTGGTTGGTATGGGCCATTTCTATCACATTTGGTTTTATTCAAGCATTTACGTATGCAGAAATTGCAGGCTTGTTTCCACATAAGTCTGGCGGTGCTTCGGTATATGGCGCGGTTGCATGGGTAAGATATAGCAAGTTTATCGCGCCAGTGTCAGTGTGGTGTAACTGGTTCGCATGGTCTCCAGTATTGGCTATCGGTTCTGGATTGGCTGCAGGCTACATTTTGAGTGCCTTATTTTCCCCAGATGCCGCCATCAACACCTGGCAAATTACTCTCATGGATTTGAGTAGCATTAAAGCTGGCTTAAGCTTAAGAATTAACGCAACGTTTATTCTCGGGGCTGCCGTTTTACTCACAGTGTTTTCGATACAGCACGGTGGTATTTTACGTTCTGCCAAAGCAACCATGATCCTGGGTGTCACCGCTTTAATTCCACTCATGCTGATAGGCTTGGTGCCTATCCTCACCGGCGACATGCCTATGGCGAATTTCTTTCCCTTGGCGCCTTTAAGTTATGACACAGCCGGGAATGTGATTGATGGTATTTGGAATATTGAAGGCTGGAAATTAATGGCGGCTGGCTTGTTTATTGCTGCCTGGTCAACGTATGCCTTTGAAACCGCCGTCTGTTACACACGAGAATTCAAGAACCCTAAAACAGATACTTTTAAGGCCATTTTCTACTCAGGTCTGCTGTGTATTGCGGTGTACACACTAGTGCCCATCGCTTTTCAGGCGCATTTAGGCTTAGGCCATTTGGTGACGCCAGCGGTGACAGATGCCGCAGGTAACGTAACGACTGGCGCGGTATACGATGGGATGTTGGCACCAGACATTTACAGTGGCATGGGCGTTGCCGGAGTGTTGTCGAGTATGTTGGGCGGCTCCAAGATGATTGTGACAGTATTGGTAATCATGCTGGTTTTGGCGCTTTTGCTCTCGATCATGACCTCCATGGCCGGTTCTTCTCGTACGCTTTATCAAGCCTCTGTCGATGGCTGGCTGCCCAAATACTTGTCTCAAGTCAATGAGCATGGCGCGCCTACCAAAGCGATGTGGACAGATTTGTGTTTCAACCTGCTGTTATTGCTGATGTCAGACTATGTGTTTGTATTGGCTGCATCCAATGTTGGTTACATCATTTTTAACTTCCTCAATCTGAATTCCGGCTGGATACACCGCATGGACAGACCGAACTGGGACCGCCCATACAAAGCACCTACTATCCTACTGCTTTTAGGCGCGTTGCTCGGTTTTGTTAACCTGGGATTGATGGGATTAGGCGCTGACGTCTGGGGGGTAGGCACCCTCAATGCCGGACTGTTTTTTGCAACCTTGATTGTGCCGGTTTTTATTTACAGACACTTCATCCAGGATAAAGGTGTATTTCCATCAGCCATGCTAGAAGATATGCAACTAGACAATGCAAAGGATGGCGTCATGAACCGCGCTGGCGTGCTCCCTTACATAGCGTTGCTGGTGGGCGTCTTCATTGTCTTCTGGCTGCATAGCATTTAGTTCAAATTGGAACGCGTGGCCTAACCAAGGGTGAGCAAGTTTGATTGCTCACCCTTTTTTAATCCTTGCTCTGGGTGAGCTCAACTTTTTGAAGGTGTCACTTGAAGACAACTTTACTTCTTAAGTAGTACATCCTAAAGAGAGTGTTGAACAAATCTTTAATTTTATAGTATTCGGAATCATCAATTTAATGGGAGAAAAGTCATCATGTCTAGAAACTCAATACTCAATATTCGACACCGGGAATTAGGGTCAAATTTAGATGGCGACACATGGAATGATATGCCTATTCCTTGGAGCTATCACACGGATGTCCATGATGAAGTGGTCGCGGTGAGGAGTCGTGCCGGCTTATACGACGTGTCTGGCTTAAACATCATCAATGTGGATGGCCCAGATGCAGAAAAGGTCCTTGATAGGCTGGTGGCTAAGGACATCACCAAACTCGAACCCGGCCACAGTGTCCTGGCTGCAGAAACGGATGAATCCGGTGCAATTTGTGATGACATCATGATTATCAGAGACAGTACAAACAGCTTTCGGCTCTCCCACGGCTCAGGCAAAACACCGGAAAACTTAAAAATGCTCTCGGCTGGCAAAGACGTGACCATCGCGCCCGATCTTGATGCGCATATTTTATCTTTACAAGGCCCTAGGTCCTTAGCGATATTAGCGCCGCATGTCATCGACTTTGACCTGGCAAGCTTGGATTATTTTAAGCACAAGCGCACCAGCCTATTTGGTAAAAATGTCGTCATTGCACGTGGCGGCTATTCAGGGGAGCGTGGATACGAAGTCTATTGTAAAGGGCAAGATGCCATTGAAATATGGGATAAGATTTTAGAGGTTGGCAAGCCTTTGGGCGCGATTCCAGCCTCCTGGAACTCACTAGAGTTAACGCGCATTGAAGCAGCGCTCTTGTTTTTTCCATTCGAAATGCCTGAAGGTGATACCACGCCATGGGAGATCAACATGGGCTGGGGGGTGGACCTGGATAAAAAGGGAGACTACATCGGCAAAGCGGCTGTATTGGCGTCCAAAGGCAAAGAGCGGGTGAAACAAGCTGGTTTAATCTGCAAATCATCAACGAGTGTTGAGGCAGGCGCAAAAATAGTCAAAGATGGGGTAGAGATCGGTGTCGTCACCAGCGCCTCCTTTAGCAATTATTTAATGCAGTCTTTAGCCATGGTGCATTTAAAGCCAGAATACACAGCGATTGGAACGGCTGTTGAAGTGGTGTGCAGCCATCAAAAAGTGTCCGCCTATGTGGCCCCTACCCCTTTTTATGATCCCATGAGACTAAGAACGCACGCTTGATGACGATAGTGCATGCAATATCAGGCTGGCGATGTTGCATGCGCATCTAACGATGATGAGATCGTAAAAATACGTATTGCGTAAGTAGCAGGCGCCTATGAATGGGATGCCTGCTTTTTTTACACACAGAATTGCAACATTGTTGCAATTAAATCCCTCACCCTTTAAAATGCAACAAAATTGCATTTTAAAGTTCAAGCATGTTATTCCCCAGTTTAATGCTGGCTTGTACCGCAGGTGGTGTGGTTTCGGTACTGATCGCTGGCTGGTTATCTAATACCCTGTTCGCCAATCATGCGCGACGCATGGTGGCATTTGCCGTGGGTATATTGCTCGGGTTTGCTTTTACTGATTTATTACCGGAAGCCTTGAATCAAGGCATCAACCTGACCAACGCGGGCTGGATGCTGGTAGCCGGGATGTTGTTATTTTTCATTATGGAGAAGCTGGCATTATGGCGGCATTTCCATCATGCGGATGCTGCACCTGTTGCTACTCAAGCGGTAGAACAGCAGTCCGGCGGCCAAGTGGCCATTATTCTGTTAGGCGATGGTATCCATAATTTTGTCGATGGCATCTTGCTGGCAGCCAGTTTTCTGACAGATATCAAGTTGGGCTGGGTGACAGCGTTTGCGATTGTCGCGCATGAGATTCCGCAAGAGATTTCAGATTTTATGGTGTTGATCAATGCTGGCTTGAGTAAACGCAGTGCGCTCCTGCTTAATATGCTTTCGGGTTCAGCCATGATTGTCGGTGGTTTGGTTGGCTGGTTGAGTTTTACGCATATTGTCCCGCTGATTCCGTACGCCTTGTTACTGGCCGCCGCCAGCTTTATCTACATCGCCCTGGCAGACTTAGTGCCAACGCTGCAAACGCAATACCGCCCAGAGGATTTACTGGTGCAATGCCTGTTGATTGCTTGTGGTCTCGGCGTGGCCTGGATTTCACCGTTTATTCAGCAACAGATCATTACACTTTGGGGAACCGCATGACGCAAGCCACACCTAGAATACCCGTCACGATTTTGACCGGCTTTTTAGGGGCAGGTAAAACCACCCTGCTTAACCGCATTCTGCAAGAGCGACATGGCCAGCGCATTGCCGTGATTGAAAATGAGTTTGGCGAGACCGGCATAGACGGCGAGCTGTTGATTCAGGGTGACGAGCAAATCGTGGAGATGAATAACGGTTGCATATGCTGCACCGTGCGTGGCGACCTGGTGCGTATTCTGGGCGATCTGGCGCAAAAACGTGCAGCACAGGAAATTAGCTTTGACCGCGTGATGATCGAAACCACGGGCCTGGCCGACCCGGCACCGGTCGCACAAACTTTTTTTGTTGAAGATGACATTTATGCCAATTATCACCTGGATGCCATTATCACGGTGGTGGATGCGGTGCATGCCATGCAACAACTGGATGCGCACCACGAGGCACAAGAACAAGTCGGGTTTGCTGACCGTATTCTGATGTCAAAAACGGATCTGGTCACACCAGAAGCAGTGACCGCCCTCTCGGCAAGGCTGCGCAACATTAACTCCAGGGCCACCATTCACAGCGTGCACTTTGGCCAAACCGACCTCAGGCAGATTCTGGATATTGATGGTTTTTCACTGGATGCCATCCTCGAAATCGAACCAGACTTTTTGCGTGATGTGAGTCATGCGCATGACGACGACGTCACTTCGTTTGTGTTTAGTAGCGAGCGGCCGTTTGATCTGCAAAAACTGGAAATCTTTCTCGAAACCATCATCCATGATTACGGCCCGCAGCTACTGCGTTACAAAGGCATTGTGCATGCCTACAACGATCCACAACGCATTGTTTTTCAAGGCGTACACATGCTCATGAGTGGTGACCATACCACGCAATGGCAGCCTGATGAACGCAAAGTGTCTACGCTGGTATTCATCGGTACCGACCTCCCTAAAGAATTTTTTATGCAAGGACTCAATTTATGTCTGGTTTAAGCGCGTCTCACCTCAAAAAACTCCCTGTCACCGTACTCTCCGGCTTTTTGGGCGCGGGGAAAACCACGCTGTTGAATCATGTACTCAATAACCGCGAAGGCAAGCGTGTCGCGGTGATCGTCAACGACATGTCTGAAGTCAATATCGATGCCCAGCTGGTACGCGACGGCGGGGCCGAGCTATCACGTCAGGAAGAAAAACTGGTGGAAATGAGCAATGGCTGCATCTGCTGCACCTTGCGAGAAGACCTGCTGGTCGAGATCACCCGCCTGGCCAAGGAAAACCGTTTTGATTACCTGCTGATTGAAACTACCGGTATCTCAGAGCCCTTGCCGATTGCTGAAACCTTCACCTTTGCCGATGAGGAAGGCGTATCCCTAGCCGATGTGGCACAACTCGATACCATGGTCACGGTGGTGGATGGCTACAACTTTCTCAAGGACTATAGCTCGCAAGAAAGTCTGACCGACAGAGGTGAGTCTCTGGGCGAGGAAGATGAACGCACCGTGGTTGACCTGCTGGTAGACCAGATTGAATTTTGCGACTTGCTGGTGTTGAACAAAACCGATTTGATGACGCTGGAGGAAATCGCCCGGCTGGAAGGCATTCTCAAAACACTTAACCCGCGTGCAGACATCCTGCACAGCAGCTTTGGCAAGGTGCCACTGGACCGCATCATGCACACCGGCCTGTTTGACTTTGACCAGGCCGCAGAAGCGCCTGGCTGGTTGCAGGAGCTGCGTGGCGAACATGTGCCAGAAACCGAGGAATACGGTATTTCTAGCTTTGTTTACCGTTCACGCACCCCGTTTCATCCGCAACGCTTGTGGCAATGGCTGAATAGCGAATGGCCAGGCGTGATCCGCTCCAAAGGCCGCTACTGGATCGCCTCGCGTCCCGAGTTTTGTGCCATGTGGTCGCAAGCGGGTGCGGTGACGCGCACCGAACTGGCGGGCATCTGGTGGGCGGCAACGCCGGCCAAGTATTGGCCGCAGGATACAGACAGCCTGCAACATATCCGTT
Source organism: Methylophilus sp. YYY-1 (assembly GCF_029132825.1). Taxonomy (NCBI): domain Bacteria; kingdom Pseudomonadati; phylum Pseudomonadota; class Betaproteobacteria; order Nitrosomonadales; family Methylophilaceae; genus Methylophilus; species Methylophilus sp. YYY-1. The sequence goes on along the minus strand of NZ_WOVG01000001.1, from coordinate 132,802 downwards.
CACGCATGCAAGCGCCTTATGGTGATCGTCAACAAGAGTTAGTCATTATTGGCATGGAGATGGATAAAGCGGCGCTAACGGCAAAATTTGATGCCTGCCTGCTCACAGAAAGCGAGCTGGCATTGGGCATGGACGCCTGGCGCAAGTTTGACGACCCATTTCCCCGCTGGGCGGTAGAAGAAACCGTTGAAACCAACAACGATATGCAGATATTGGAAAGTGTCTAGCATGTTGTCGGTTGCCAGCTCCCCTCAAACTGCTTCACTTGCACCTACGCTGACACCAGCAAGCGAGCCCTTGACCTTTAACCCACTGCAAATGCTGCCGATCTTTGAGCCCGAGCAGCAAGTCTGTCTCGTACGCCGGGAGGCGCAAACTGCAATCAGCGACTACCTGCAGCTGGCAGCGCGCAGCTTGGTGCCTGGACTGCGCAACGTGATTTCATTGCAGCCCGCACTTGCGCCACAGTTGCGTGCTTTGCCGTTGCCTGCACAGCCGGGCCGCGAAGCGTTTATTCAAGAGCTGGCACAATTGGTGACGGTGTTTGCCGAGCTGCTGGATTGCCAGACCGTGGGCCTGCGGCTGGAAGTATTGCAAAAAGCCATGTGCCCGCAATTTCATGTTGACCATACCGGAATTCGGCTGCTGTGTACCTACATGGGGCCAGGCACCGAATGGCTGGAGGAAGCATTTGCCGACCGCAGTTATTTAAAGCACCGCAGTCACTTAAACCCGCCTGGACTCAATAACCAACAGCGTGCAGGCGTGGTACTCGATGCGCGTGGCATCAGACAGGCAGACGCCTTTGATATCGTATTGCTCAAAGGCAGTCAGTGGCAAGGGAACACCGTAGGCGGCGCCATTCATCGTTCGCCTGTGGTGCCAGAGGGGCAGACACGCGTCGTACTCGCGCTGGATGCCATCAGGGATTAACGCGCTGTGATGAAAATAACTTGCCCGATTCATGAGTGTGTCATCAGAACATGGCTAGATAGCGGACGCGCTCATCGCAGGTTTTTTAATCGCCAGACTGCATGCTAAATCACTACATACGGACCCGACTCAATCAATGGCTGCTAGGCGCCCTGCTGGCAGTCTTGCTGTTTTTTGTATTTGCGCAGCAGCATGCGATTGCGCACGCCATCTCTCACCTGTCTGAAGAGATTAATCACACCCTCAAGCATGACAAAACCAGCCAGGACAATCTGTGTGAAGAATGCCTGTGCCTGGACAATCTCCCTGACACACTGCTGCCAGGGCGTCCGCTACTGCTACATGCACCAGACCTCGTCACATCAGCCCAAACCAGCCATACCGTTTTACATACCAAACCGTCCTATCGCCGCTACGCTGCGCGCGCACCACCTCTTTTCGTTTGAGTCCTGATAACCCCAACACAACCAGACGAAAAAGGCCTCAGCATGAGGCCAAGAGGACAACTTTATGAAGATCAAACGCATCATTTCTGTAGCGGTGGGCGGCCTGTTTGCCAGCTACCCTGCAATCTCTGTACTGGCAGAACCGGTGGATGAAAGCGCACTCGAGCTCGATAGCGTGCAAGTGACGGCAGAACGGTTCAGCAAAATCCGTAATAGCCTGTCACCCGCCACGGGCGGCAGCGTATACCGCTTTGACCAGAAAGATATCAGCAACATTCCAGGTGGTGAAAACAACAGCTTTAACCAGATTTTGTTACGCGCCCCTGGCGTCGCTAATGACTCTTATGGGCAACTGCATATCCGTGGCGATCATGGCAATATCCAATACCGGATTAACGGCGTGATTCTGCCGGAGGGTATCAATGGTTTTGGTCAGATTCTGGATACGCGCTTTGCCGATAAAATCAATCTGCTCACCGGCGCTTTGCCTGCGCAGTATGGCTACAGAACGGCCGGGGTAATTGAGATTGAGACCAAGAAAAACTTCAAACCGGGCGGCAATGTTGGCTTTTATGGTGGCACCAGCGACACCGTCAACCCCAGTATTCAAATGCACAATTCCACGGGTGACTTCAGTTACTATGTCACGGGTTCTTATCTCTCCAATAATCGCGGCATCGAAAATACCACCGATAGCTACAACCCGATTCATGATAATACCCAGCAAACCAAAGGCTTCGCCTACATGTCGTACTTGCTGAATCCAGAAACGCAAATTGTGGCGATGCTGGGCTCCTACTATGGTAATTTTCAAATCCCCAATAACCCGGCGCAGGCGGCCAACAGCGACTATCTCTCTGCCTTAGGCTTGTCTGGCTATAACTCCTCCAGCCTGAGAGATCACCAGAACGAGCGTAACCAGTACGGCATACTGGCCGTGCAGAGCTCCATTGGCCCTGATTTCGATTACCAGGTTTCGCTGTTCACACGCTATACCAGCACCACTTATACGCCGGATATCACGGGGAGCTTAGCCTTTAATGGCGTGGCCTCGCGCGTGTTTAGAGACAGCATGAGTAATGGCGTGCAAGCCGATGGCAGCTATCACTGGGGCGATAGCCACACCATCCGCATGGGGATGTTTACCAGCACCGAAGATATCACCAGCGACAATACCGCTAATGTGTTCCTGACCTCGGGCGGCACGACGACCAACACCCAGGCCACCATTGTTGATAACAATCACAAAAACGGTAACACCTTGCTGGCGCTTTACTTGCAGGACGAATGGAAAATCAACAACAGCCTGGTGATGAACTATGGCGTGCGAGCCGACAAAATGAATGCCTATGTCAGCGGCGGCCAACTCAGCCCACGCCTGGGCCTGGTATGGAATGCCACGCCTGAAACCACCTTCCATGCTGCCTACTCAAGATACTTTACACCGCCTCCGACGGAGTTGGTCGGCACTAAAACACTGGCCTTATTCAGCAATACCACCAATGCTGCGTCCAGTGACCTCAATGGCGCAGTCAAACCCGAGCGCTCACATTATTTTGACGTCGGCGTCAGTCACCAGTTAACGCCCAAACTCACCGTGGGCTTCGACAGCTACTACAAAATTGTCCAGGACCTGATTGATGAGGGTCGCTTTGGTGAAGCCTTGGTCTACACGCCTTTTAACTATGACAAAGGCAGAATTTATGGCTTTGAATTGACCGCGAGCTATAAAGACGAAGCCTTCTCTGCCTATGCCAACCTCTCACGCTCGATGAGCCTGGCAAAGAAAGTCGTCTCTGCACAATATAACTTTGAGCAAGATGAGCTGGACTACACCGCCAATCATTGGGTGCATACCGACCATGACCAGCGCTACACCGCGTCCGCCGGCGTCGGTTACTTATGGCAAGGCTATCAACTCAGTGCCGATGCGTTCTTTGGCAGTGGCCTGCGCCGTGGCTTCGCCAATACCGAACACATGCCCGCCTACACGCAGGTCAATCTGGGGGCCAGCACCATGATCAACGCAGGCACCCTAGGCAAGCTGGAAACCAGGCTGGCCATCATCAACCTGTTTGATAAAAAGTATGAATTACGGGATGGCTCTGGCATTGGCATTGATGCGCCACAATTTGGGCCACGCAGAGGGGTGTTTATTGGTCTGAATAAATACTTTTAATCTGCTGCAACGCTAATCATGTGATGGACCAAGGATCTCTGATCATCGTTTGATCGGCGGTCCATTCCCCGATTGAAGGATCAAAAAAGTGACAGTCCATCACAACAAGCGCACACAACGAGGCTGCTGTGTGTTTTTTCTACACCAGACATTGTTTTTTTAAGGAGAAGTCGCATAGATCACTTTACAATCATTCTTATTTAACAGCTTTAGCCCAATAAAAATAAAACATATTGCCTCAGCCACCGTGTGAGATGAGGCACAAAGAGAACACACTGAACCAGATTGATGAATACGCAGACTTACAGGGAAGATAAATCATGATGTACCCAAAAACGATTGCCAGCCTGCTGGCAGTCATGCTGTTCCCGGCGGTAACGGTTTATGCTGAAGACTCGGTAGAACTGGACCCCTCCAAACAAAGCAGTAAAGCCAAGAAAAATGAAGCACCGGTCAGCAGTATCGAGCTGGATAGCGTCGTGGTGCTTGGCAAAAAAGAGCAAGTCTCAGCCACTGATAAAGGCCTGGCTGGCTCAGTAGATGTCATTACGCGTCAAGAACTCGAGTACGAACACGTCACCGATACCCTGGAATTGTTTAGCAAAACACCAGGCGTGGTGCTGTCACGCTTTAGTCAGGGCATTGTCAATACCGAAGTGTCTATCCGCGGTTTTAGTGGCAATGGCGAAACACCGAATGCCAAAGTGCTTGTGGATGGCATTCCGTCCAATTTGTTCTCAGGTCTCAGTGAGCTGGATTACCTGTTCCCCACCAACATTCAGAGTGCCCAAGTATTTAAAGGCACCAGCGACGCTTCGACCGGCCTGTTTGCCACCGCAGGCAACTACAAGGTAGAAACCCGCAAAGACGTCGGCAAGCAATTGCAATTTGGTTATGGCAGCTTTCAAACCCGCGAAATGCAAGGCTACTATGGTGAAAAACAAGGCGATTTCACCCAAAACTATGGGATTGGTTATCGCAAAGGCAATGGCTTCCGCGCCCATACCGAAAATGAAAAAATTGCCTTATCTGGCCGTTGGCAGCTGGATTTCGAGCAGTCCAGCCTGGCATTGAGCGCCAAGTATGGCAAATACAATTCGCCTGAAGCACCGGGTTTTATGTCTAAAGAACAAGCGCGTGATGACCGCAGAGGCGTGGCTCCCAATGCACTCAACGATAGCGGTGAAAAAGAATTCAAGCATTTAAGCCTGCATTACGATTACTTTTTTAATAACGACCTTGATTTAAGCCTGAAAGCTTATTGGCAGAACTTTGGTCGTGAACGCAATGTACGTTTTTTTGGATCACCAGGCCTGGAACATCGCTTGGAAGACGAGACCTCGATTGGCTTTGTGAGCAAGTTAAACTGGAAAATCAATCCCAGCTGGGCTTTTGAAACCGGCTACGATATTGAACGCCAGCATGTCGATGAATTCCGTCAACGCTTGACCACTATCCGGCGCAATGCCCAATACGACTTCACCGCACAAGGCATTTACGCCAAATTTGAAAACACGCCGCTGGACTGGTTACGCTGGAACCTGGCCTATCGGGTGGATTATTTGAACAGCGACCCTAGAAACCAGTTTGTGATTAATGGGAATACGCTCAGGACACGCATGCTGGATAACCAGACCATCGTACAACCCAAATTCAACTTCTTTGCCAACCTGAATGCGCAGCAAACTTTATTTGTAAATGCCGGACGCAGCTTTCAAACACCCACTGGCGTTAACCTTAATCTCTATAGTACCAATGGCCCGACCAACGTAAAGGTTGCGATCAACGATGGCTGGGAATTAGGAATCAAGAGCCAGTGGCATCCTGATTTGAATACGCGTCTTTCTTATTGGCAACAAAAAGCTGAAAACGAATTTATTAATATTGACAACATTAACCAACTCATCGGCTCCACCCGCAGGCAAGGGATAGATGCCAGTTTTGACTATGCGTTAGACGAGCAATGGCACTTTTGGGGCAATGTGTCACGGGTAGAGGCCATTATCGTGAAACCGGATGCATTACATCCGCAATTCAAGGATAACTCGGTCCGCAGTATCCCCTCTTACACCGCCTCGCTGGGTCTGCAATATGCGCCAAATGCAAACTGGATTGCACGTGTTCACGTGGATAGCCAAGGCGACTACTACGTCAATGAGAGTAATCAGGGCGGAAAATACGGCGGCTATACGCTGACCAATGCCAATATTGACTATAAAACCAGCTGGGGACGCGTCAGCTTGTTAGCCAATAATATTTTTGATCGCTACTATGAGTATGTGTATGACTTTTCATCCACAGGTGCGACCAACCAGCTTAACTTCGCCCCAGGTACTGGCCGTAACTTTATGCTCACAGCAACGGTGGATTTTTTATGACTGCATTGCTATCGATTCAACAGCTAAGCCTGGGGTTTTCCAAGCGGAAAATTCTAAATCAGCTTGAGCTCAACTTAGAGGCAGGTGAAGTCGTCTCTGTGCTGGGCAGCAATGGCGCCGGTAAATCAACGCTGCTGAAAAGTATTTTAGGCTTACATGACACGGCCGAACAAACAGGCAATATCCTGATTGCCGGTATTGATATCGCGCAGGACCGCCAGCGGGCGCTATCGCACCTTGCCTATGTGCCGGAGCAACCTGCCGTGTATGGACATCTCTCTACGATAGCAAATATCCGTTACTTTTTAAGCCTGGCCAATATAGGTGAAGAAAAGGATATTAACAGCTGCCTGACCATGGCCGGCTTGCCGGAAACAGCCTGGCACCGGCCTTGCAGCGAATACTCCAAAGGCATGAAGCAAAAGGTGATGCTGGCGTTTGCACTTGCCAAACAGGCCACACTGCTGTTGCTCGATGAACCTAATTCAGGGCTGGATCCACAGGCTACCGAAGACTTAAACCAGCTGATTGTGCAATGCAAAGAAAGTGGCATGGGCGTGCTGGTGGTCACGCATGATGTGTTGTCCGCCATTGGTTTTTCTGACCGCTTGCTGATGCTGACCAATGGGCAGTTGCAACCGGTAATGCTGGACCAGTCAGCACTGACACTGGATAGCCTGAAAAAACTGTATCAGGGGCAGGCATGAGCGCATTGATCTGGAAAATCGCCTGCAATGAATGGCGCAGGTTATGGCATGCGCGGGTTCCGGCATTGTTAATGATAGTGCTGGTGACATTATGGGGCATTGCCGCCCTTGCCGCCCATCACCACTGGCAAGATCATGCACAGACTGTGGCTAAGGTGACAGCGCGCAGCCAGCATGACTGGCAATCGCAACCCGACCGTCATCCGCACCGGGTCTCGCATTTTGGCGATTTCGTCGCCAAGCCGGTCCATCCGCTCAGTGTGATCGAGCCCGGCATCCTCGACCAGTCTGGCCATCTGGTGTATCTGGAAGCACATCGTCTGAACAGTGCCAACTTCAACCCGGCGACTGAAGCCACTACGCTGGGCCGCTTTTCATTAATTACACCAGCCATGATCGTGCAATGGTGGATGCCACTGTTTTTGATCATGATTGCCTATGCCACCGTCACTGCCGATAAAATCACCGGCATCCTGGCTTTCATGCGCGGCAATGGCACCCCTGGCTGGGTGATTGCCGCCGGAAAATGGCTGGCATTGTTTTTACCATTGCTGCTCCTTTTGTGCCTGCAAGCACTGTTGACGCTGGCATGGAGCTGGCAGAGCGATCAGTTATTGGCCAGGCTGGCGCTCATGTTGCTGGCCCAAGCGCTTTACATTGCCGGCTGGTGCCTGCTGGTCGTCACCGTGTCCTGGTACAGCCGGCAACTGCATAGTGCCTTGCTGACGTTATTGCTGTGCTGGGTCTGTGTCTGCATCATTTTTCCGCGCGGGCTGGCGAATCTGGCCCAGATCGCCTATCCAACACAGCCTCGCGCAGAGGCTGAATACCATGCGGAAAGCAAGCTGCAAAGCATAGGCGACAGCCATAACCCTGACGATCCGCATTTTCAGGCCTTTAAACAGAGCATACTCAACAAATACCAGGTAAGCCGGATCGAAGACCTGCCAGTAAACTACCAGGGACTGCTGATGCAGGAAGGCGAGCGCCTGACCACGGCCGTCTACCGCGAACAACAGGCATTGCATGACGCACACCTGGCAAAACAGAATGAAAGTATCCGGCACTGGTTATGGCTCACACCGGCATTGGCGCTGCAATATATACAGATGGCGGCTAGCGGCAATGACCTGCCGCACCACCAGGCGTTTATCCGGCAGTCTGAAGCCCGGCGGTATCAATTAATCCAATATCTGAACCAGATCCACACTTACAAAGTGGACCAGCATGACGATAAGAACACGCGTGTTTCTGCCGACTTTTGGAAGAACGCGCCCCGTCCCCCGGTGAATCTGCCACCGATGGCAGTCAGCCACGCCAGTCTGACAGCTGCCTTTCTGGTGTTGATTGGCTGGCTGTTATTGCCTGGCTCCTTGCTTGTTAGGGTTTCGCACCGACTATGAAACATGAATTCACTCTGCTGCTCAAGCAACGCAGCCTGACCCTATTGCTTTTGCTCAGCCTGGTACTGGTTAGTTTTAGCTTGTTAAACGGCTGGCAAAATATCCGTCATATCCAGTCCCAGATCCAGCATGCGCAACAGGAAGAGTCCCTGCGCAAGCAGGACTTTATCCAGCACAACAGTCATGACGGGGCACTTGAGGCAGGAGAGGTGGGCTATTACCTGTTCCACAACGTCTATTACCGCCCTGGCGAATGGAGCTTTATTGCCCTGGGCAACCGGCTGGTGGTGCCGTACGTGCAACGGATACGTTTACTCGGCTTGCAAAGCCAGCTTTATGATGGTGAGTCGCATCACCCTGAATATGTGATGCTGGGTACCTTTGACTATGCTTTTTTGCTGGTATTTTTTGCGCCCTTGCTCTGTATCGCCCTGATGCATGACCTGAAAGCCAGCGAGCAACAGGCACAACGTTTACTGTTTTTGCAAAGCCTGGTAAAAGAACCTGGTTATTTCTGGTTTAAACGAGTGTTATCCCGCTGGGTGCTTGTCACGCTTGTCTTCGTACTCCCGTTATTACTGTTTGCCGGGATGCACTCGCTTTCCTTGTCACCCCTGTTACAGGTTTTAACAATTACAGCCTTATATACGTTTTTATGGTCTGTATTGTGTAGTGCTGTCAGCCTGCGCAAACGAGCGCTCAACGCCAACTTCAATGCCATGTTGCTGAGCAGCATTTGGGTCATGTTATGCGTGGTCTTACCGAATCTTTGCCAGCTATGGCTGCACGCCCGTTATCCCTTGCAAGACGGTAGCCAGCTTGCCATGCAGCATCGGCAATTGGTACATGGCGCCTGGGATTTACCAAAAGAGGATACGCTGAAACCCTTCTATGCCTTGTATCCGCAATGGAAAGATACTCCGCCCGTCACAGGCCGCTTTCACTGGAAATGGTACTTTGCCTTTCAGCATATGGGCGACGTCCACTTGCAAGCACAAGTGGCTGCCCGGACACGAACCTTACAAATGAGGGCGGATGCCGCAACAAAGATGGGGCGGTGGTTACCCACGGTCTGGGCACAAACACAACTGGAAGCGGTCGCATGCAGCGATATTAGCCATTTGCTAGTACACAGACAGCGGATAGAGAAGTTTCACACCCGCCTGCGTGAAGCCATCTACCCTTTTTTGTTTGATGAGCGGGCACTACATCGCAAAGAGATTGAATCCATGCCAGTCTTTGACGCAAACGAGCCGTGCGCGCAAGGTCCGCATCCTGATGGCAACAGCTAAGGGGCCTTCACCACACCAATAGATAATGTGACTTCGCCCGCGCGTATCGGTGGCGTGGCATTTTGAATCAGGATGCGCCCGGCCACAGGCGCACGCAAAGTTTCAATCTTCTCGCCAAAATAATCCGTCACTTCACCTAGGACCTGCCCTGCTGTCACCCAATCGCCTATGCTGGATTTGGCCGTAAACAAGCCGGTTTGCTGGCTGCGTAGCTCAACCATTTTGCTGTAATAATGAATTGGCGAGGCTACCTTTGTCGTGTGTTGCGTGCTGACATCTATCGTTTCAGGCGCATCTATCATGCCCAAGCCACTCATGGCCTGTGCACAAGCTTGCGTGATCATGGCCACAAAAGCGGCATCGCGCTGAGCAAACTGGCCGACTTCCAGCGTCAATGCAGGCTTGCCCCTGGTCTGTGCCGTATTCGGATATGAGATGGAATGATCAGGATCATTGGGCCTGCCGTCATAGAGCACAATGTCTGGCAATCCTAAAAGATCAGCAAAATGCTGTGTTCTGGCATCAAGCGCTGGCACGTGCAACACAGGGGAATACACATGTGGCCATAAATGCTGGTTGGCACTGCCAGAATGGATGTCAATCAGGTAATCCGTTTTGCTGATGACTTGAGCCGTTAAAAAATCGGCGATCTGCTCAGTCAGGGTGCCCTGTGCGCTACCAGGAAACACCCGGTTCAGGTTTTTCTCATCGACCGGACTCAGCGCAATGCGACGTGCATGAAAACCTTCAAGATTCGCCAGATGAATCAGAATCAAGGTCCCTTTCAAGTGTTCAGGCTGTATCTGCTTGCGCAACTGCTGCAAGGCCAGTATCGAAGGAAATTCATCGCCATGGATACCTGCTGTCAGGGTCAATACCGGTCCTGAAGTTTGCCCATGAATCACCGTCACCGGAATTGCCGTTGACGACACGGCCATCATCCACGAAGAGAGCGTGCCTGACGCAATCTGCTTGCCCGCCAAATCAAAGGCCTCCCTTGCATGCAAACTTCCCCAAGACAACAACAGCATGCAAAGCCAGCAGAAACGCATTTTTTCCTCCTCAATGATATGCAACATTGTTGCGGAATAAGGTGTATATGTAAAGCGTTAAACCAGCAGTGCGCTCGCCAACGGCGATGATTGAGCGAGCCATCGAATGGCTAAACGGATGAACTAAAGAAACTAATCGCTTACATGCCTTACTAAAAGATTGATGCACATGATTTAAACGCCTATGATCTGCTTTTTAATTCATGGCTTGTTGTTATACCGCTTTTTTAATGGAGTCCCGCATGCGTATACTGACCCTCACCGCTCTTTTGATCTTGACCTTCAGCGAACCAGTTTTTGCGCGCAATATCAGCGTCGAACAATCTGAAGCCGCCAGTGCCCGCGATGCCGTAGGCGACGCCATGAGCAAACTCAGCGATATCGAGCAAAAAATTCAACGCCAGCAAGCCGTGCTGACGCAAGCACAAGAAACGCTTAAACAATATCAGGCGGAAAAAGCCCAGATTGAAAAAGACCTCGATGCCAAAAAAGCCATCTTTGAACAAAAGTCCAAAGCACTGGATGAAGCCTGGAAACAACGCAACGACTACTGATCCAACAATCCAGCCACCCAAAACCAGTCTGAGGACTGGTTTTTTTATTACTCCATGCGTGCGCTTTGCTGTTTGCACGGCGTTTTAGGCAAATTCAATCCAGTTGACCTGCATCAATATACGGCCTGACTTGCCGACCTACAATGCATTCAAGTTCAATGCACTAATGGAGTGATCACAATGAAAAAAACCGCAATCAGTTTAATGTTGGCTGCTTTATTGCCAGCCCTCAATGTTCAGGCAGAACAAGGCGACTGGGTTATCCGCCTGCGCGCCACCAATATCAGCCCGAACGAAAGTAGCGATCTGGGCAAATATGTAAACAAAAATATTGCGGCAGGCGCGATGTCTAGCGGTGCAGAATTAAAAGCGGACAGCAATACTATTCCTGAGCTGGACATTAGCTACTACTGGACCAAAAACATTGCGACAGAACTGATTCTGGCGCTGGGCTCCAAGCACGATGTCAGCATCACCAAAGACTCAGGCACTACCGTCACCAATCAATTACTGGGTAGCATTGATGCTTTACCACCAACCTTAACCGCACAATGGCACTTTAACCCCGACCAAACCTTTGACCCCTATGTCGGCGCCGGGATTAACGCAACCTTTATGCTGGACCGCCGCCTCGACCTGCGTCAAGGCCCATTAGCAGGTCAAAAAATCAAAATTGACCGTGACAGTTTTGGTCCTGCCTTGCAGGCTGGTCTGGATGTTAATCTCAAGGATGGCTGGTTGCTGAACGCGGATGTGAAATACATCTGGATGAATACCACCGTAAAAATGCAAAACCCGCTCAATGGCAACGCCTGGACAAAAATTGATGACCTGGATATCGATCCATGGGTGATCAGCCTGGGTTTCGGCAAGCGCTTCTAGTTAGGCGCATAACGTCTCTTCCCTGGGGCAAAGCATTAGCTCCATTCACCTCTGATACTCTCCCAGTGTCAGAGGTTTTTTTATCTGCGCCTGACTGAGCGTAGCCTAAAAACAAATGCTAAAAGTGAAACCTTGGCGCAAGGCCAGACAAATGTAACTGCTCCAGCAATTGCAAGCCGCGCTCACGCGCGCTGCGTTTACGCTGGCCGGTATACTTGGCAATGATCAGTTCATTTTTCATAGAATGCTCCCAGCCTACCAGCTCGGTCACGGTCACCTGATAGCCATGCGCTTCCAGCGCAAGGCAGCGCAGCACATTGGTCACCTGGCTGCCAAACTCACGCGTATGGATAGGATGACGCCACAACTCACTTAAAAAGGTTTTTGATAAGGCCTCAGCTTTATGTTGCCGTAGCACTTCAGCCACCTCCGCCTGACAACAAGGCACCAACACCATAAACTGTGCCTGCTTTTGCAAGCCAAATGCAATCGCATCATCGGTGGCGGTGTTGCAGGCATGCAAGGCCGTCACAATATCAACCTGTTCTGGCAGTTGCGCGGACTGCATGGCTTCTGCTACTGTCAAATGCTCAAACTGCATGCGGCTAAAGTCGCATGCTTGCGCCAGTTGGCGCGACTTTTCAATCAATTCACCGCGGCTCTCAATGCCAATCACCTGGCCTGCCTGATGTTGTTTCAGCAACAAGTCATACAAAATAAAGCCCAGGTAAGATTTGCCGGCGCCGTGATCAACCAAGACGGGCGAAGGTTGTTTTTCCATCACCGCCTGCATCAGCGGTTCGATAAAATTGACCAGATGATAGACCTGCTTAAGTTTGCGGCGGCTATCCTGATTGAGCTTACCGTCGCGGGTGAGGATATGTAAGGCCTGCAATAAGGGCAAGGATTGGCCAGGCCTGACCTCGGGGGGCAATAATGTTTGGACCATGTTGCGGACTACTTTAAAATGCTAATACGCCAGTTTAACAGCACAATTGTTTGACGGCACGTGAGTTTAATAGCATGAGATGAACGGCATGTGCCTAAGTGCGTCTGCTAAAGTCTTTGAGTCCCATTTTAGCGGGAACTCTCAGGCTGGTTTTGGAATCATGTAAGAGACAGGGTGGTCAGTTTTATAAAAAACACCCGCCTTTGCAGCGCAACCGCTGCATTCAATCCGCTGCCACGCAGCGCTGTTGTTCAATCGAATCAGGGAGTAGTACCTATGCCGCAACAATCCATGCTTCAGGCACGCCGATATCTATCCTACACCGCGCCATCAAAACCGTGGCGATGGTTGCAATGGGCCTTGTTACTGCTCCTGCTAACGACGCATCTGGCGCAAGCAGATACGGTATGGCTCAAAAACGGGGACAAAATCACCGGGACGCTAGGCGTCAAAATCTCAAACAAGCTCACCTTTAAAACCAGCTATGCAGACGAGATTAAAATCAACTGGGATGACATCCACAGCATTGATGCGGAAAAGTCTATCCTGATGCAGCTATCAGATGGCAGTATCGTTACCGGACGTTTGATACACAGTACTGAGGGGCAGGTCATTCTGGATGAGGAAACGAATACACGGCTGGTGGACACTGAACTCGGCGAAATTCATTACATCAATCCGACCCTGGATCTGATTGGCGAAGGCTATGTCTGGACCGGGAACATGAGCCTGGGTGGTGCCTTTAACAACGGTAACAGTAAAAACCGCAACATGCAGTTTAATGGCGAGTCGATTTTGCGCGGCTTTGATACGCGCTATACCGTACAGGGCTACTACTATTGGGCTGCAGATAAAGATCGCCAGACTCAGAATAATGGGCGAGTCCGTGGTCAGTACGATCACTTTTTTACCAAAAAATGGTATGGCTACTTAAACACGATTCAGGAAAAAGACCGCTTCCGCGACATTCGCTTGCGCAGCACCTACAGTGTGGGTACGGGTTACCAGTTTTTTGAAAGCGAAAAACGCAATCTTTCACTGGAAGGTGGTCTGTCATACATCACCCAGGATTATTACGAGGAAAGTAACGAGAATCATGCGGCCTTGCGTTGGGCGGTCAACTATAACCAATACCTGTTTGATTCATTTGTGCAAGCATTCCACCGGCATGAAGTCACTTACACGCCGAACTCGCCGTCACAAATCCTGCTTTACAGCTCCACCGGCTTGCGTTTTCCGTTTATTTTCGGCTTGAGTGCCTCTACACAAGTCGACTATAACTATGACAGCCGCCCTGTCGATGAACGGCGTAAAGGCGATACGCGTGCGCTGTTTACGCTGGGTTACAGCTGGAAGTAATCGCTAAAAAGACAATCGTATTTAGTGGCTGGCCGCTTAAATGTTAAAATACGCGCTTGATGGTGAGGTGCGCAGCTGATAACGGCATAGAGTTCCCTCACACAACCGGGTACGGCAAAGACATTGAACCCGTATTTTTTGAGTTAAGCATGGAGCAAAAATATGGCGATACAATGGTTTCCGGGGCACATGACTTCTGCCCGCAAAAAAGCAGAAGAGACACTGGAACACATTGATGTCGTCATTGAAGTACTGGACGCCCGCGTACCCGCCGCCAGCCACAACCCCATGATTGAGGAAATGCGTAATTTCCGCCAGCGCCCTAACCTCAAAATCCTCAACAAAGCCGATCTGGCTGATCCGAATGTGACGCAAGCCTGGTTGAATTACTTTAACAGCCAGCCCAATACGAAAGCGGTTGCCCTCTCCTGCAAAAAGCCCGGTGATGCAAAAAAAATCCCAGGTCTATGCCGCCAACTGGCCCCGCATCGCGGCACGCCGCTGAAACCCTTGCGCATGATGATCATGGGGATTCCCAACGTCGGCAAATCCACCTTGATGAATGCCCTGCTCAACCGGCGTGCAGCCAAGGTCGGCGATGAACCGGCCGTGACCAAAAGCCAGCAACGCTTTGACTTAAGTGACAGCCTCAACATCACGGATACGCCGGGCATGATGTGGCCCAAAATCGAACACGCCTCAGATGGGTATATGCTGGCCGCCAGCCATGCGATTGGCCGCAATGCCGTGATTGATGAGGATGTGGCTGAGTTTTTGGGCAATGTGTTGTTGAAGCAATATCCAGCGCTCATGAATACACGCTACAAGCTGGACGTGATGAAGCTCAATGTGGCTGAAATAGATGGCATTGATTTGTTGCAAGCCATTGCCAAACGCAGAAGCTACAAACGCAATGATGGAGAGTGGGATATGGAGCGCACAGCCATGGCCTTGCTCACAGACTATCGAAGTGGCGCCATTGGCCGTGTCAGCTTGGAGTCCCCGCAAAGCCGAGCCGAAATGCTGGCACAAGCGGCTGAGCAACAAAGTAGTCCGGTTCAGGAAGAAATACCCGCCTCTGAATCAGGCCAAGCGTAAAGTCTGCGTCAACGGCAGGAGCTCTCTGAAGTTAGGCAATCACGCTGGCATGCCGTTTCGCAGGCTTACCTTTCACTGGGGACTTATCCAGCAACTGCTCTATATTGCTCACAATACGGTTGCGGCCGTTTTGCTTGGCACGGTAGAGATTCTGGTCTGCCGCTGCAAACAAGGCATCAATCACATAGCCCATGGTTTCTGAACTCACTGCCCCCACACTGACCGTACATTTAATCGCCTGGGTCTCACGACTCATGCTCTCAACGCCGGCAATGCTCACAGGCGTCACCTCAATAATCCGGCGGATGCGCTCTGCCAGCACCATGGCCTCCTGCTCACCGGTATTGGGCATCAAGATGCAGAACTCCTCGCCACCATAGCGCCCGATGACATCGCCGCCACGCAAGGCGGCACGTATGGTCTCGGCGCAAGACTTAAGCACGACATCGCCCACCAGGTGACCATACACATCATTCACCTTTTTAAAGTAATCCAGGTCGACAATCAGCATGCCCATGGGGAGCTGAATGCGTTGCGAAACCGCCTGCATGCGACTGGCGGCTTCTTGCAGGCCACGCCGATTCAGCACCCCAGTCAGGCCATCCAGCGTCGCAATCGCCTGCAGCCCGGCTTGTGCCTTGACATGCATGACCAACAACAGCAAGCTCACCACCGCCGTGATGACCAGCATGAAAAAGGACACCAGATAAGCATGGATACTCCAATCGCCAAAACCATCGAGACTCGCCTGTTCCGCCAGGCCAACCTTGACTGCGACAATGGCCAGGATCAAGCCAACCATGGCAAACAGACTACAACACAGCCAAAAGATATTGGCGACAAAATCTTTTCCATGCCCCACTAAACTGCGGCTGCCGTAGGCAAATATCCAGAGCAAAACGGCTAAATTACTCAGTAGCAGCCAGCGATTGGAAATATGCATGTTCAACATCACGGCATTGCAGGCCAGCAAGGTGGTAATCACGAGCAAGGTCCAATAGCGGTAAACGCGATACCCCCTGAACATGCGTATCCCATTGACGAGCTGACTCAAGCCTTGTGCCACCAGAGTCACCGCCGCCGCAATATAGATACTTTGTGGTCCGATAATGAGGCTAGTTTGCGAAAAGAAATACACGGCCAGTCCACAGGCAAAAATGAGCAAGCCCCGCACCCAACCCATGATCAGGCGGCGCTGCTGATAGGCCCCAGAAATCATCAAGACCAGAACCAGCGTTAGGGTGAGTCCAATTGATGATAGAATGGCGCTATTGAGATCAAACACAGGGACGGACAAAGTTAGTTAACCTGAAGAAACATCATACTATGGTTACAGGACTATACCCATATAAATGAAAGGGTTGAATAGTCCATCTAGGCTAATAATTGTCTGCTTTCCCATTATTCTCCACTTTGTACTGAAACACGTTTTATCAATCCGCTCATGCAGCATCTGTTAAATCCTCCCCAGCGTGAAGCGATTCACTATCTTGACGGCCCGTTGCTGGTACTGGCAGGCGCTGGCAGTGGTAAAACCCGCGTCATTACCCAAAAAATTGCCTACCTGATCAACCAGGCGGGTTACCAGGGCCATCAAATCGCGGCGATCACCTTTACCAACAAGGCCGCGCGTGAGATGCAGGAACGCGTGACCCCCTTGCTGGAAGGCAAAAGTGGCAAGGGACTTACCGTCACCACTTTTCACTCCCTAGGCTTGCAGATTTTGCGCCAGGAAGCGGCGCTGCTCGGCTATAAACCGCAATTCTCCATTCTGGACGCCTCGGACAGCTTTAAAATCCTCAGTGATATTTTAGCCACCACCGACAAGCAACTGTTGCGCAAAACACAATGGCAAATCTCCAGTTGGAAGAATGACTTTATCAGCCCGGATCAGGCCAAATCACAAGCCGATGAAGAGCTCACCCATGCCGCAGCCCGGGTGTACCAGCTTTATCAGCAAACCCTGCGCGCATATCAGGCGGTAGACTTTGATGACCTGATCAAGGTGCCGGTGGAGCTGTTTAATCAGCACAGTGAAATGCTGGAAAAATGGCAACGCAAGTTGCACTACCTGCTCGTGGATGAATATCAGGATACCAATGCTTGCCAGTACAAGCTGATTAAACAGCTAACCGGCCTGAGAGCACAATTCACCGCCGTAGGCGACGATGACCAGGCGATTTATGGCTGGCGTGGTGCCGACGTGGAGAACTTGCGTCAGTTGACCACAGACTTTTCCAAACTCAAGGTGATCAAGCTCGAACAAAACTACCGCTCTACCGTGCGGATTTTGCGCGCGGCCAACCACGTCATTGCCAACAACCCCAAACTGTTTGAGAAAAAACTGTGGAGCGAACTCGGCACCGGCGACCTGATCCACGTCACGGCGACGCAAAGTGAAGAGCACGAAGCAGAAACCGTGGTGATGAAGCTGCAAGCGCACAAATTCGAGCATCGCACGACTTACAAAGACTACGCCATTCTCTACCGCAGCAACCACCAGGCGCGGATTATTGAGCAATTTCTGCGTAACCACAAAATCCCCTACACAATTTCGGGGGGCCAATCCTTTTTTGACAAGGCTGAGATCAAAGACATCATCAGCTACCTGCGCCTGATCATGAACGAAGATGATGATCCTGCGTTTATCCGTGCCGCCACCACGCCGAAAAAAGGCATAGGCAACACCACGCTGGAGCGATTGGGCGAATACGCCAGCGCGCACAAAATGTCATTGTTTGCCGCCGCCTTTGAAGGTGACTTTCAGCATGAGGTCGGCGCCAAACAGCTCGATGACCTGCTGACCTTCTGCCGTTTTATCCAAACACTGCAAGGCCGTGCTGTCAAAGACCCTGCTAACGAAGTGCTCAGCGACTTACTCACCGCCATCCAGTATGAAAGCTATCTGTACGACGGTGAAGAAGCCAGATCTGCCGAGACGCGCTGGAGCAATGTACAAGAATTCGTCGCCTGGCTCAGCAAAAAAGGCGAAGCCTCGACCGAGTTCGGCCATGAATCGGACGGTAAAAACCTCATCGAACTGACACAACTGGTTTCGCTCATCACCATGCTAGAAGGCCGCGAAGATGGCGAGCCAGATGCCGTCAAACTCTCTACCCTGCACGCCTCAAAAGGACTGGAATACGGCCATGTGTTTCTGATCGGCTGTGAAGAAGGCATCCTGCCGCACACCAACTCCATCGACGCTGACCAGATTGAAGAAGAACGCCGACTCATGTATGTAGGCATCACCCGCGCCCAAAAATCACTCAACATCACCTGGTGCAAAAAACGTAAACGCGCCGGAGAAATGCAAGCCTGCGAGCCTAGCCGCTTTATTGCCGAATTGCCTAAAGATGATGTTAAACACTTTGGCAACCCGTTTAATGGGCCAGATCAGGTGCTGAGTAAAGATTATGGCAAGAGTAAGATGGCAAATATTAAGGCGATGCTGGCGAGTAAAACCACATCAATCCAATCCTAGCTACTAGCTCGCTAACACCAAACCGTTAAGCAGTCTTATTACAGCTAAAATGACCGGAACTATGCAATAGGCGGGATTTCACCATGTTAAACAAAGTCGATGTTGCCATTCAGTCTTTTAAAAAACCGGAATCTCTAATTTACTCGCTGCTCACCCTTCACCAACAATCAAAAGACTTGGTAGATACGGTCTGGATCAATGATGATCAATCTCCGCCAGAAATACTCAAAGCTTACAAATCCGATGCGCTTTTAAAAGCATTGCATCCCTGGAAAATAAACGTTCGAAGAAACAATCACAGAATGGGGTGGTGGCTTTCATTCGTCAAAGGCTACAAGCCGACGTATCTGACATATCGCTATATGTTTTTCAGAATGCTATGGAACTTCTATAAAAATAAATCTATTTTTGTAGACAGGGAGGATTTACGTTACCAATGGGCCATCGAAAATACGGACAAAGAATATCTGTTTATCATGCATGATGACATCAGCTTTAATGGGGACATTATTGCACTCTATCTCAACGCTATTAAAAATCTCCCCAACCCTGGAATTGTCGGAGACCTAGGTCAATGCTGGCGCTGTGCCTATCAAGCGGTTGGCTGTAATCCTGAAAAAATTTGTGCCGGATATCGCCCTTCTCAACAATGGCCAAATACCAAACTGGATAAAAATGACCACAAATGGGCATGCCGGATAAATGAATGGTCCGCTTTACTAAAAGTCGGTATAGCTAAAAAAATAACGCAAAAACATAAAATATTTTTTGGTAACTTTGATGATAGAGGAGATACTTCCGCTTATTGGTTTTCAAAGTTGATTGAAGACGGCATGAGCTTTACAGATCCGCTTGCTGGAAAGGATAAAAGCACGTTTTATTTACACTGGGAAGATGGAAAAACCGGCCACTCCGTATGGGTTGATCAAGGCATAGGGAAATCCATGTATGATCACTTGAAATTAAGAACAGCGCTTCGAGAACAATTCGGTTTTGACTACCCATGGGAGCAGCACGCGTGACACATCCGATCACCCTAGCCATCACATCTTGTGGCCGAATGGACTTACTGGAAAAGACGCTTAAAAGCTTTTACAAATTCAACACTTACCCTATCTTCAAAACCATTATTATTGATGATAGCTGCGGTGGGTTTGACACTGAACGTATTAGTGCCTGCATTCCCAACAGCTACGAGTTTATTTTGAATACAGAAAATATCGGGCAGATTCGTTCGATTGATAAGCTCTATTCCAGCATTACCACGCCTTATGTGTTTCATTGCGAAGATGATTGGGAGTTTTACCAGGAAGGCTTCATTGAGGAGTCACTAGCTATCCTTGAGCGTCATCAACAGGTAATTACTGTTTGGTTGAGAGCTCACGACGATACGAACACGCATCCAATCTCGCAATCCGAATCGGTCGAAGGTTTTGATAACAAGTTAATGCAAAGAAAGTATCGCGGCGCATGGAGCGGATTTACATTTAATCCGGGGCTAAGGCGATTGGCAGACTACCATCTGCTGGCCCCTTATGCAGAAAAGCCAATCCTGATTGGTAAGAAAAATCAAAGCGTTGCTTCAGAAATTGACCTGTCGATTTACTATGACCGACTTGGATTTAGAGCCGCCATCACGATTCATCCTGGGGGATATGTCAAGCACATTGGATGGGGAGACCATATTCCTCAGGAATGGGAAAGTGCTTTCTTCGCCCGCGCCTACATCAAGCTAAGAAATCTCATCAAAAAACACGTTCTGTATAGAAATTGATGAATAAGCTGCATTACCGTCCAGAAATCAGTGGTCTGAGAGCATTATCCATTGCTTTTGTTCTGATTTACCACTATTTCCCCAGCTATCTCAAGGCTGGCTTTATTGGGGTGGATGTCTTTTTTGTCATTTCCGGATATCTGATTTTTCAAATTATTTCAAAAAATAATTACGAACTCCCTTTAAAAGCATTCCTGAAAGGCAGATTTCTAAGACTATTTCCATCATTTCTGCTAATCCTCATCTGTACCCTGGCGATAGGTGGGTGTGTATTATTGGCAGGAGAGTATGTTGATTTATCCACCTCAGTCTTAGCGTCTTTATTGGCACAATCCAACTACTTTGAGTTTTCCAAAAGTGGATATTTCGATAATGCGATTAATATTCGCCCACTACTACACCTATGGTCATTGGCAGTAGAGTTTCAGTTTTATATTTTTATTGCACTACTTTGCAGTTTATGTCGCAAGCGAAACAACATGCTGTTGTTGCTGCTCGGGTGCACAACAGTATCTATTTTGCTTGATATTACCTTGGTCAATCGCGCACCTTCTGCCGTTTTCTTCTTTACGCCGTTTCGACTATGGGAGTTTTTGGCAGGCGCGATCGCTGCATTGCTACAAAAAGATAAAGAATCTACTCCGGTCCTGAGTTATCTGGGAGTGGCTTTACTCGCCCTGGCATTATCTCTTATGTCCACTGAGTCAACACACCCAGGGCTCATCACGATATTACCAGTGTTGGCCGCCGCACTGCTGCTAGTGCGAACAAGACCCAACATTGTGACCACATCCCTTTCGCTCTATCCACTAACCCTTGTCGGCGAAATGAGCTATGCGCTGTATCTATGGCATTGGCCATTACTAGAATACTCCAAATTGATTTGGGGAGGACTCACCCCTCTGTTCAGAATCAAACTCTTAATAGTATCCATGGCGCTAGCCTTTGTGACGACTTTCTACTTTGAAAAATGGCTAAAGAAAGACCAAAAACTTAAGCTATTGATCACGCTCCTGCTCGCAACCGCAGCCGTTTCTGTGCTCGTCATCATCAACAAAGGCTTCACATCAAGAACCGTTCATCTTAATAACGCAGAACTCAATCAAAACAATACGTTAGTCATGACTTACAGAAGGTCATGCGAGAAGTATATTGGGAAGCCTCATAAAGAAGACCGCTGCAATGATGATCACTATGTAGAGGGCGGAACCAAGTTGGCTGTCATTGGGGATAGCCAATCAAATGCCTTCACGACGGTACTTAACGCATTTGAATCTTCTGAAAAATCTAACTACCTTCAATTGGGCATGGGTATGTGCCCTGCGCTGATTGGGTATGGTACTCATGACTGCCGTCATTTTTCGGCAAAAACTTTTGAGTACATCACGCAGCGGCATACGTTTAAAACGCTGATTATTGCTGCACAATGGCCGTTATACAGTGATGGCATCACGGTCAACGGCCAGACGTTTAGGTCGGATTTTTTTTGGCAGTCTTTTGAAAACACTATTGCTGCATATTCAAAAACCATCGATCAAATATATATTGTTTACTCAGTGCCCTTAGGTGCAGAACCTAGAAGATGTTTTGAAAGATTGCCTTTCGAGTTAAAGGGGTGTGATTTACCGAAAACGCTTGTGACTCAGAATGAGCAGCGCTACCGGGAAAAAATAGCGCCTATCGTTCAAAAATATGGCCTAAAAGTCATCGACCCTATGCCTGCCATGTGTCATGAAGACAGATGCCCGGTTTTAAATGGCTCTAAAATATTGTATCTGGATAGCTCACACCTTTCCGAAGCTGGCGGGCAGTTCTTACTAGAACATCTGGATCCAAGCGTACTAAGTGGACTTTATCATTAGATCCTATGTTTAACAAAACACATCTCGTTGATAAAACAGTATTGCTGATTCTTGCAGGCAGAGTCATTAATAGCCTTGGTGGCTTTGTCACAATCTACTTTGTACTCCATTACTTAAACGATAAACTTCAGGGACACTACTACACCTTTTTAAATTTGATTGGTTTTAGTGTTTTTTTTGAGTTTGGTCTCAGTACATTAATCATCCAGTTAATAAGTCACCATGTGCGCGACACTTATTTTCAGAAGCAGAGGTTGGTCGGGCCTGAATCATCGTTAAATCAGTTTCTGACTCTGGTTAAGAATATTCTAGTACATGCGTTTTTTCTTGCCATATTCATGGCGCTGTCATTAGGTGTGCTAGGTGGCATCCTCCTCGAAAAATCCGCTACGCTTTATCTGCCCTGGCTTTTACTGGTACTGGTTTATTGTTTAAGTTTTTTCATCAATACAGCCATTAATATCATTGAGGGCACAGGAAAAATTAATGATGTTGCAATCGCAAGAATGCTCTCGACTCTCGTCTCCATTCCGACCTTATGGCTTTGTTTATCCTCTCACCTCGGCGTTTATGCATTGGTCATACAGGCAATTGCAAATGTCATAACATTAAGCGCATGGCTGCTCAGTCAATACGGCTTATTTATTCGGCAAGCGCTTAACCAACACATCTCAATCAAAGATTTTTTTTCATACCTAAAATCTGTCTTCCCCTTACAAAAAAGACTGAGCGTGTCTTTTCTCTCTATCTACATGGGTGCACAAGTCTATGTTCCGTTAATGTTTGCTCTCGGGCAAGTTGAACTGGCAGGTAAACTAGGCGTCACCCTACAAGCGTTTAATGCAATAAATGGATTTGCCATTACCTGGATCAATTCCAAACTTGCCCTGTTTGGCGCTTCGATATCAAAAGGAGAGCGTTTAAAAGTTTACGCTCAGTTTAAAAGCTTATTTGGGACGTCATTGCTTGTATTAATCTTATTGCTATTAATACTGTGGACATTATTTTTTGCGCTCAACCAAACAAACTCACCATACTTATCCAGATTCTTAAGCGCAAAATATATTTTACTATTTTCGATTACAGCAATCGGAATACATGTTTACACATCCATCAATACTTATCTGCTGTCATTTAAGCTAGATCCTCTTTTCAAATTAAACCTGCTAAGAATTATTTTTTTATTTACCTCGATTTGCGTTATTTACGTACTCAAAGAGGTCAGTTATATTTTTGGGATCTATTTGATCAATACTGTGTTGATTGGCATGCTTGGCGCTATTTACGTTCTACATCAGTTCCATACCAAGATTTTAGGAAAAAATGAACAATAAAAAAGTCCTTGCAGCGGTAGTAACATACAATCCCTGTAACGATTCACTCTCTAAATTGGTTTCCGAGACTAAAGAACAGGTCGATGAAATGGTCATCATCGACAATAGTCCACTTCACTCCTTTAATCTAAATCCCTCCAAAGAGATGAATGTAAAAATTATTCATCTTGCGGATAATATGGGCATTGCCTACGCACAAAATATTGCAATTGAGTATGCAATAAAACAAAAATTTGACTATATATTGTTTCTAGACCAAGACAGTGTTCCAACACCACACATGGTGAATGCACTTTTAAAGTGTTTTTGTGAGCTTGCTGCAGGGAATAAAGTAGCGATTACCGCGCCGGTTACCATTGATGCAAGGACCAAGATCGAATCACCATTTTTAGTGCTTAAACATGGTTATCCTGTCAGAGAAGTAAAAAAAGACACAAATGAAGCCAGCCATGTAACAGAGGCTTGTTTTTTGATATCGTCTGGCTCATTGGTCTCGCTAGAGGCTATTCAGGCAATCGGCGGGAATAGAAGTGGTTATTTTATTGATCATGTTGATACGGAATGGTGCATGCGCGCCCTGTGTGCAGGCTACAAACTGTATGGAGTTAATGATGCGAGACTGATTCATGCGATCGGTGACCATGCTCAAACCATTCCATTTATGAAGAACAGGCAAGTTTCTCACCATGCACCTTACCGTGATTACTATATGTTCAGGAATACTGTTTTTTGCATCAAGAACATTTCAGGTCTTTACCCGATAAAACTTTTTTTACTGCTCAGGCTACTTTACTTCTGTTTGTTTTTCATCATTTTTGCCCCAAATAGATTGTTACGTATACGCATGTTATTGTTAGGGCTGTTTCATGGATTAACCGGGATAGATGGTAAACTAATAACAGAGTCATCCAGTTGTATCGCCATTCCAAAATCCAATATTGAGCCCAACTAAACATTACGCTTATGCACCCCAACGTTTTAGTCCTACTTGCTGCTTATAATGGAGAAAACTGGCTAAAGGAACAAGTTAAAAGCATTTACTCTCAGGAAGAAGTTGAAGTTACGCTTGCAATTAGCGTTGATTTATCCTCAGACAATACCAGTTCATTGGTTGATACACTTAAAGATAGCTATCCGACGCTGTATAAGCTACCTAATCAAGGTGTGTTAGGCAGTGCAGCAAAAAATTTTTTTCATTTGTTGAGAGAAGTTGAGCTGCAACCATTTGACTATATTGCCCTCTCCGATCAGGATGACGTTTGGCACGCAACCAAGTTAAAAAATGCAATCGTCATGATTTCCCAACACCATACACACGCTTACTCCAGCAATGTGACAGCTTTCTGGCAGGATGGAAAACAGATACTGATTGATAAAGCACAAGCACAAACGAATCATGACTTCATGTTTGAGTCTGCTGGCCCTGGATGTACTTTTGTGCTCTCCAAAAAACTTGCAGTCGAATTGCAATCCTACTTAAGAAACAATGTTTTGCAGACACAGGAAATTTTCTTACATGACTGGTTTATTTATGCATTTGCCCGTTCTAAAGGTTATCAATGGTACATAGATTCCTACCCCAGCATGATGTATAGACAGCATGCAAATAATGTCATCGGTGCAAACCGGGGACTGAAGCCGATGATCGCCAGATTAATAAAACTGGGACAAGGCTGGTATCGCCAACAAATATTGCTGATTGCCGCCGCAGTAGGATATGAAAATCGCTGGCCAATCAATAGTTTTGTACGCTTGAATCTATTTGATCGCTTCAAGCTTGCTCTGCATGCTCATCAGTTCAGACGTAGACTTCGCGACCAGGTAGCGTTCGCGTTATATGTGCTTTTTCTGGCAAAAAAATGAATATTCTGGTCTCTGGCGCCTCTGGATTTGTCGGTCAAGCTTTATGTGCTTTTTTACAAAAGGCCGGACTTTCTGTTACAAAAATTGATCGCCATTCGCCCTTTACCAGCTTATGGTCAGACATCCCTTACGACTGTCTGGTGAGCTTAGCTGGACGGGCACATATCATGCAAGAAACGGCAACGAATGTCTATCAAGCCTACGCGGATATAAATATCAATTACACAATGAAAATGGCACAACTGGCCAAAGATCTGGGCATTAAAAGGTTTATTTTTTTAAGCTCAGTCAAAGTCAATGGCGAAAGCACTGAAACGCCCTTTACACCTGAGGATAAACCAGCGCCGCTTGATGCGTATGGCAAATCAAAACTTGAGGCTGAGATTGCATTGAAGGGCTTTTGTGCAGCGAATGGCATCGAATGGGTGATCATACGTCCACCGCTCATTTATGGACCAGGCGTCAAAGCCAACTTTAAATCGCTGATTACCCTTTGTAAAAAAACCGTCCCCTTACCATTTGCGACTATTTATAACAAACGCAGCCTGATTAGTTTGGAAAATTTGAATGATTTTATTACGTTATGCTGCCATCACCCGCACGCTGCCAATCAAATATTCTTGATCTCAGACGATCACGATGTTTCCACAATGACATTAATCCGAACAATTAAAAAATCGCTAGGGCTCAGACCCTTATTGTTACCATTTCCGCCTTTGCTGATGAAATGGATGTTTAGTTTGGTTGGCAGACACAGCTTGAGTGATCGCTTATTGGGCAATTTGCAAGTGAATACCGCAAAGGCAAAGCAAATGTTGGGCTGGCAGCCGGTCATCAGCTTTGACGAAGGCATTAAACGTACTGTGGCAGACTATGTGGATTAAGAGAGTTTTAGATATTGTACTGGCGCTGATCGCAACAACATGCTTGAGTCCCTTGTTATTAGCGACTTATCTATTGGTGAAACTCAGCTCCACAGGCCCGGCGTTGTACTGGAGCAAGCGCGTTGGTCAGCATAACCAGCTTTTTAGCATGCCAAAGTTCCGGTCCATGCGTGTGGGAACGCCACAAATGGCCACCCATTTAATGAATCAGCAAAAGGATCCAAACGCATTTTTAACGCCAGTAGGAAGCTTTATCCGCAAAACCAGCCTGGATGAGTTACCGCAATTATGGAGTGTGCTGAAAGGCGACATGTCCATTGTCGGTCCACGGCCTGCACTGTTCAATCAGGACGATTTGATTGCATTGCGCACTGAAAAAAACGTCCATACACTGAAACCAGGCATCACAGGCTGGGCGCAAGTGAATGGCCGGGACGAAATTCCAATCCCACAAAAAGTGGCGTTAGATGTGTATTACTTGCAACGTCAATCCCTCTGTCTTGATATCAAGATTATTGTGCTAACAGTGATCAAGGTATTAAGGCGTGATAACATCACGCATTGATTGTTTGTTTGATTGCTATGCTCAGGCTACCAACACGCGTTTTGTCTTTTTTTGCGTTTGCTCATGATGCGGTCGTCCTGGTCGCGGCATGGATCTTTGCTTTCTCTTTACGCTTTAACTTTCAGATACCCTCCACTTTTGTGCAGTATATCTGGCAAACATTGCCAGTGATTTTTGCCATTCATGCCATTTGTTTTTATACCTTTGGCCTTTATAAAGGACTTTGGCGGTTTGCCAGTCTGCCCGATTTAAAACGGATTATGCGCGCAGTAGGATTTGCTGCCTTGCTTAGCGCAGCGTATGCCCTGCTGGTCCACCCAACGATCATCATCCCGCGTTCGGTGCTGATCCTGAATCCTATGTTGCTCATTTTGGCGATGGGCGGGAGCCGTTTTTTATACCGTGCCTGGAAAGAGCGGCGCTTATTTAATACGGTTGCGCTGCAAGGTAAACCTGTGATTGTGATCGGGGTTGAAGATGCTTCTTTTAACCTGATTAAAGAGCTCAGTAAAAATCCGGAATGGCGTGTCGTGGCCATGATAGATCCTGCGAACAGGCTGGTGGGCCGCGAAATCATGCACACCAAGGTAGAAGGTGGTCTGGAAGATATTCCAGCAATTGCCGCACGTTATGGCTGCAAGCATTGCATGATCGCGATGCCAAGTAGCCGGCACCAGAAGCGCAGATTGGCGGTGGAAGCCGCCAGAAAAGTAACAGAGATGGAAGTCTTGACTCTGCCAGCCATGTCTGACCTGATCAGTGGCAGGGTCAGTCTCTCGCAAATTCGCAAGATTGATGTCGAGGACTTGCTGGGGCGTGATGTGGTGCAACTGGATACCCATGGCTTGAGTACGATGTTGGCTAACAAGGTAGTGCTGGTCTCGGGGGCTGCGGGCTCCATTGGCTCTGAACTGTGCAGACAAATACTGAGTTTTCACCCGGCACAATTAATCTGTCTGGATATCTCGGAATATGCGTTGTATACCTTGCAGCAAGAATTTAATCAGTCCGTCACCAATGCAGAGCTGGTCTATCTGGTGGCGGATGTGAAGAATCAGGCCAGGATGCAACGCATCTTGCAAAATCATCAGCCGGAGGTTGTGTTACATGCCGGGGCTTATAAGCATGTGCCTATGATGGAGCATTTTAACGTGGTAGAGGCCTTGCAGAACAATGCCTACGGCACCTACCAGATTGCAGCGGCGTGCCAGGCGGCTAATGTGCCCACTTTTGTGCTGGTCTCCACTGATAAAGCAGTGAATCCGACCAATGTCATGGGCGCCAGCAAGCGTCTGGCCGAACTCATTTGTCAGGGCTTGCAAAACAAGCAAAATCACACCCGTTTTATCACGGTGCGTTTTGGCAACGTGCTGGGAAGCAGTGGCAGCGTGATTCCAAAATTTCGCGAGCAAATTGCGCACGGCGGCCCAATCACAATTACCCACCCGGAGATCACACGCTACTTTATGTCCATCCCTGAGGCCGCGCAACTGGTATTACAGGCAGCGACCATGGGCAACGGCGGTGAAGTCTTTGTAATGGATATGGGCACACCGGTCAAAATCATTGATCTGGCACGTGACATGATTAAACTATCCGGTCTGCAAGAGCAAGAAATACGCATTGAGTTTACCGGCCTGCGTCCGGGTGAAAAGCTTTATGAAGAGTTGCTGGCAGATGATGAAAACACCTTGCCGACGAGCCATGAAAAACTACGGATTGCCCAAGCGCGCAGTGCAGATAGCCTTTGGCTGACGCAGTTGCTCGAGTGGTTGGCGACCATACCGCATTTGCCAGAGGCTCAAATCAAGCAAGACTTGCAGCGCTGGGTCGAGGAGTATCAGCCAGATACCCGGCCCGCCCCCTCTGTCTCTTTACGTGCCGCTCTGGCGCCCTTAGAGACCCTCCCCTCGCCTTCACAACAGATACACTGATATGCCTTTAATCACACTCAAACAGGCCAGCCTGGCCTTTGGTCATGTGCCATTGCTGGACCAAGTCAACTTTCAGCTGGATAACAAGGAGTGTGTCGGCATCATTGGCCGTAACGGTACCGGTAAATCCAGCATGCTTAAAGTGGTCGCCGGGCTGATCAAACTGGATGATGGCGAATATTGGCGCGACCCTGGCAGCAAGATTGCCTACGTACCGCAAGAGCCAGAGCTGGATGCAGCACATGATGTGTTTACTGCCGTCGCCCAAGGCTTGGGGAATGTCGTGACACAACTTAAAGAATATCACGACCTGTCACTGCAGTTGTCGCAGGCGCAAGAGACTGAAGCTTTGCTCGATCGCATGCAAGTATTACAGCACAGCCTGGAAGCTGAAAACGGCTGGGCGCTACAATCCCGCATTGAGTCAGTGTTGTCCAAACTCGGGCTACAGGCAGACACCCCAATTGCCACCTTGTCAGGTGGCTGGCGCAAACGCGTGGCCCTAGCACAGGCATTAGTGCAAGCCCCCGATGTCTTGTTGCTCGATGAACCGACGAACCATCTGGATCTGGAAGCAATCGTCTGGCTAGAGGAGCTGCTCTTGGGCTATCAAGGCAGCGTGATGCTGATTACGCATGATCGTCGCTTTCTGGACCGCCTGTCTACCCGTATTGTCGAACTTGACCGCGGTCATTTAACCGAATTTACAGGCAACTATAGCCAGTACCAACTGAAAAAGGCTGAATTGCTGACCGTAGAAGCACAACACCAGGCCAAATTTGACAAGTTTCTAGCGCAGGAAGAAGTCTGGATCCGCAAAGGGGTTGAAGCCAGGCGCACGCGCAATGAAGGTCGCGTCAGAAGACTGGAACAACTGCGGCTTGACCGCGCTGCACGCCGTGATCGTCAAGGTCAGGTGCACTTGCAACTGGATGCGGGCGAGCGCTCAGGCAAGCTGATTGCAGAACTGCAAGAAGTGCGCATGGCGTTTGGTGACAAAGTGCTGATTAATCGCTTTAGTACCCGCATCATGCGGGGGGACCGCATCGGACTGCTAGGCCCGAACGGAGTCGGTAAATCTACCCTGCTTAAGCTGCTCTTGGGCGAGTTGGCGCCGAGCGCGGGCAAGGTGCAACTGGGAACGAATATCCAGGTGGCCTACTTTGACCAGATGCGCGAACAGCTCAACCCGGAAGCAACGCTGATGGACACGATCAGTCCGGGATCGGAGTATGTTCAAATCGGTGAAACACGCACCCATGTCATTGGTTATCTTGAGGATTTTCTGTTTGCACCGCAACGTGCACGCTCCCCGGTCAAATCTCTGTCTGGCGGTGAACGCAATCGTCTGTTACTAGCCCGATTATTTGCGCGTCCGGCCAATGTATTGGTGCTAGACGAACCCACCAACGATCTGGATATCGATACGCTGGAACTGCTGGAAAACCTGCTGCAAGATTATGCGGGCACCCTGTTTCTGGTGAGTCATGACCGGGCATTCCTGGAAAATACGGTGACACAAGTCATTGCTTTTGAAGGCCAGGGCAAACTCACCGAATTTAGCGGTGGTTATGATGACTGGCTGCGCTTTAGCCAGCAGCGCGAAGCTGCAAATAAACCAGTCGAAAAACCGGTGCCTGCAGCCTCGTCCCCCGTCAGCACGAACGCCTCATCCAACACCTCAACCCGAAAAAAGTTGAGCTTTAAGGAACAGCGTGAGCTTGAAGCGCTGCCTGCAGAAATTGAACAATTAGAGCAAGAGCAAGCTGATATCCAGGCACAGTTTGCACAAGGCGACATTTACAAGCAAGCGCCTGAGCAGGTCAAGCAACGACAAGAGAGACTGGATGAAATTGAAGCGTTAATCTTGCAGAAACTGGAGCGCTGGGAATGGCTGGAAAGCCAGTAAGCAACGCTCAAGCCTGTAAATGGCAATGATGAATTGCCATTTACGGTTGTGATCGTTTGATTTTAATGCGAGTTATACCGCAAAGCTGGTGCGAGAGCTATGGGCACCGTGAGTTTGGCCATTTTTGCCATAGAACTGCGTGGCATTGGTTGCTTTGCCTTGAATCGCATCCAGCTTTTCCTGGTTGCGTTGAAAATGCTTGTTGATCAGGATGCCGTTGATGCGGTTAAGCTCTTTTGCCTGCGCCAGTTTTTTCTGGAACTCCATCCATGCAGTATCCATCACTTTGCCATGTCCTAACTCCAGCCATTTAGCCATGCCTTTTTCATTGGCTTCGAAGCCGGCGGCCGACAAGGCAGCGTAACGCTGTTTTGCGGCTTCACCCAGCGCCTGTAGTAACTCTACACGCTGATCAATAATCCGTTCTATGGTGTCCAGGTCAGCTTTGACCAAGGCTTTTTGTTCATTCTGCAAATCTTCAATGAGCGCTTCAACCAGATTGGCATCCGCTTCAAAACTGATCTCAGGGATAGCGTTGCGATTTGCAGTTGTCATAAACATCATCCTTTTTTCGAATGTATCAAGTCCTTAACGGTTTGCAATAAGCCGTCAGCCACTTTACCCGTGTCGACAGTAAAGTCTCCACGCGCAATAGCACTTTTAATTTCGTCCACTTTGTGCGTATCAAACACCTCTGACGAGGCAATCCCCGCTTCAATGGACTGCATCTGCACCGATGCCGCGGACAATGTCACATTGTCTTTGCTGGCTGGCGTTGCCGATGTGCTTGTTTTTTCGGTACTTTTGCTGCTGGTACCTTTATCTAATACTGGTTTATCTACACCAATCCCAAGTTTCTTGATCGAATCTGAAATATTCATGCTATCCCTCTGCCTTGATGTCTGAGTTTGTCGGGTGACTAAACCCTCATTGATTAACAGTTCTATCGGCATAGTTTAAGCGAACTTTAGTTGTTAATATAGTTTTTATCTCAAGATTCTGATTGAGAAGTATTTTTTCATGGTTGTCGTGGTGAGTCTGCCTAATACCTTACATCGACTTTTCCACTCGACAGTGCAACCCCTTTAATCACCTGGCCGCTACTGACTTTGACATCCACCACCTGCCCGGCATTGGCTGTTTGCAGTGCAGTCCCATCGGCACTGACCACAAATCCTTCGCCACGGCTATTTAACTGTACAGTCTGACCCTGCATGATCACAGGTCTGGACTTGAGCAGCTCTGGGCGCAACACCGTGCCCAGCGGCATATTCAAGGCGGCTTGTTTGCCTTCGAGCATGGACAAGTCCGTGATAATGCCAGCCGGTAGCTTGCTTAAATCCCCTGATTGCAACACCACATCGTTCGGGCTGAGTAGTGCACCCTGACTGACTGGCACTGCCGTCACTGCATATTCAGCCCACACTTGCACGTCTGCCTGCACATACAGCGTCCACAACTTGGTCTCGGCTTGCAGGCAACGGACACCTATATGTGTTTTACCCCACAACCGTGAGCCTGGTACGGTAAATCCTTCCATCATGTCGCAGGCAGCAATACGAACACGGCTGTCTAGTGGCTGAATGTCGACATTGACTTTGCCTGGATAACCTTGCGTCTGGCTCTGCACATATTGCACAGCGGTTTGATATACGCGGCTGTGCATGTCTGCGACCGCCGGCTCAGCGACACGCTGATTGGCCAGCGTAGCGGTTGTCGCCGTACGGTCAGCTGCGTGCAGTAAATGACTGAAGAACCCGGTCAGGGCAATCAGCATCGCACAAAAAATTGTAAGCAGACGAGGTTTCATGAGCATTCATTCTACGCACAACCGCTGGCGCTAAATGCTCAAATAAAGGGGATTTACCGCATTTAATTCAGAAATTGTTCATAAACGTGCGGCGTACACTAGGCATAGCTAGTAAAAGTGACTCGAGCAATAAGAGGCAACGAGTTATCAGGATTAACGGCAGTGTCTGGCAAACCTTTAGGATATTTTTGAATAAAGGTGTTTTGGCGACGAGGCTACAACAATCGCTAACCAAAGATTAAAGCCAGAGATTCAGGCAAGTGAAAGGAATCAATGATGATCAACAAATTAGACGCCGCACTGAATTTTCATCAGACGGCATTGCGTGTGCGCAATGAACGTCAAGAGCTGTTGGCATCCAATATCGCCAATGCGGATACACCGCAATACAAGGCACGCGATATCGACTTTAAAGCCGCCATGCAGGCCGCCATGCATCCAACCAGTAGCACGGGTACAGCGACAGGTGGTTTGCAAAAAACCGACTCGGGCCACATGCAAGGTCAGCCGAATCAGAGTTACGCAGGCCCGGGTGATCCATTGTTCCGTACGGTGACGCAAGCCTCTGTAGACGGCAATACGGTAGACATGGATGCAGAACGTAATGCCTATGTCGATAACGGCATCCGTTATGAAGCAAGCTTAACCATGATCACCGGCCAGATCAAAAAAATGCTGACCGCAATCAATGGCCAGTAATTGAGTAAGGAGTACTGACATGTCTTTGTTTAATGTATTCAAGATTTCCGGCTCTGCGATGAGCGCACAATCCATGCGTCTGAATACCGTAGCCAGTAACCTGGCCAACGCGGACAGCGTGGTCAGCTCTGACGGCAAACCCTATCAGGCCAAACAGGTCGTGTTCAAGGCCGTACAAGATGCGGCGAATCAAAACGCTAGCACGGTTGCGGTTGACGGGGTGATTGAAGATAACCGCCCCGGCAAAGTGGTCTACGACCCCAAACATCCGATGGCCAACAGTGAAGGCTATATCACCATGCCTAACGTCAACGTTACTGAAGAGATGGTGAACATGATCTCTGCCTCCCGAGCTTATCAAAACAACGTGGAAACCATGAATGCGGCCAAGACCATGTTGCTTAAAACACTCAATATTGGTCAATAACCTGCAGAAAGGAATCTCATATGACCACGGTGAATACTAACAATCAGGTCCCTCAAGACTTGCTCAATACAGTGAACAATCGCTCATCAAATACAACCAGTACCGATGATGCCCAAGATAGGTTCATGAAGCTTCTGGTGACGCAAATGAAAAACCAGGACCCGCTCAACCCGATGGACAATGCCCAGGTGACTAGCCAGATGGCGCAACTGAACACGGTAACCGGGATCAACAAACTGAATGACTCCATGACCAGCCTCATCAACAACGTGCAGATGGGCCAGTCCTACCAGGCGACCAGCATGATAGGCCGAAATATATTGTCTGCCGGCAATACCATGGAGCTGGGTGAAAAAGGCGCACTGTTCGGTGTCAACATCCCGAACGGAGCCGACAACCTGACCGTCACCATTAAAAATGGCGCAGGCACCGTCATTCAAACACTGACGCTAGGCAAGCAGGCCACCGGCATCAACGCCCTGTCCTGGGATGGAAAAGACGCGAGCGGGCAACCGGCACCGACTGGCACTTATACCTTTGAAACGACCGCAACACTGGGGGATGCAAAAACAACCAGCACCGCATTAAGCCTGGCCCAGGTGCAAAGTGTTTCACAAATGAACGGCTCGTCCAGACTGAATTTGAGTACAGGCAAGGACGTGGCACTGGCCGATGTCCTGGAAGTATTCTAAAGCCCCACAGAATGTAATCTTACGCAAGGAGAAATAGCATGAGTTTTCAACAAGGTCTTAGCGGTTTAAATGCCACCTCTCAACAATTGTCTGTGATTGGCAACAACGTCGCCAACGCCAACACTGTGGGTTTTAAGCAATCAACCTCCAAATTTTCTGATGTGTATGCCGCCTCATTGAACGGCGGGGGCGCCACACAAATCGGGATTGGTACCAAGCTGGCCAAGGTCTCGCAGGAGTTCACACAAGGCAACATCACCAATACCAACAATACACTGGATGTAGCCATCAATGGCAATGGCTTTTTCATTATGAGCCAGAACGGTGTCGTCACCTACACGCGTAATGGCCAGTTTGAGATGGATAAAGATGGTTATATTGTGAATAGTGAAGGCAAACGCCTGAGAGGCAACAGTGCTGACAACCTGGAAGGGTCCTCGCCAGTAGATATTCAAATTAACACCAGCGACCTGCCCCCAAAAACATCTACCCAGGTCACCGGCAAGCTCAATCTGAACTCGGATAGCCCAGTCATCGATCAATCGGTTAAACCATTTAATCCTTCTGATGCCACTACCTACACCAACTCGACTTCGATTACCGTGTATGATGCCTTGGGCAATAGCCATACGGTGCAGAATTACTTTGTCAAAACCGCTGCAAACACCTGGCAAACGTATACCACTGCTGACGGCAGTGTGGTCCCACCCAAAGCAAATGCTTCAGATCCATATACAGCAACGGGCACGATTAAATTCACAACCTCTGGCGCGTATGACACCACCAACTCTACAGCCCTGAATGTCAGCTTTACACCTTCAAGCGGTGCAGCTGCCGTCAACCTCAAACTGGATTACACCGCCAGTACGCAATATGGCTCTGGCTTTAGTGTGAACAAGTTAGCCCAGGACGGCTATACCTCTGGCCGGATTGCCAACTTCAGCATCGGTAGCGACGGCATTATTGTGGGACGTTACAGTAATGGTCAATCACAGGCGCTAGGCCGTGTGGTTTTGGCCAACTTTGTCAACCCTAACGGCTTGCGCTCGCTGGGTGGCAATCAGTGGCAATCCTCGTTCGATTCAGGCGAAGCCTTGATTGGCGCACCAGGCAGCAGCACGCTGGGGGTATTGCAATCTTCGGCAGTGGAAGACTCCAACGTCGACCTGACTGCAGAACTGGTGAACATGATTATGGCGCAGCGCGTTTACCAGGCCAACTCACAAACCATTAAAACGCAAGACCAGGTGCTGCAAACACTGGTGAACATGCGTTAATTGAGTCGTTAAACGCTGAATGTTGACTGATTGAAGGAGTCGCAATGGACCGTCTGATTTATACCGCCATGACCGGCGCCAAACATATCCTGGAGCAACAGGCTACCACTGCACACAACCTGGCCAACGCAACGACAACAGGCTTCAAAGCGCAGATAGACAGCTTCCGGGCGGTGCCCATTTTAGGAGATGGCCTGCCAACCCGCGCCTTTGTGGTTGACGCCACCATGGGTACCAATTATGCCGCAGGCAGCATTCAGCAAACCGGACGTGATCTGGACATTGCCGTGCAAGGCGAAGGCTGGATTGCCGTCCAGCGCGCCGATGGCTCTGAGGGCTATACGCGTAACGGTTCACTCAAGATTAACCAGAATGGGCAGTTGCAAACCGAATCCGGCTTGAATGTGATGGGCGATGGTGGTCCGATCAGCATTCCACCGGATGTCTCGGTGACGATTGCCAAGGACGGCACGGTCTCCAGCGTGAACAATCTGACGGCGCCCGGTGCAACCAATATTATCGGCCGTATCAAACTGGCAAACCCGCCAGAATCCAGTCTGAAACGGGCTGCAGATGGCTTGTTTGTGACTTCGAATGGACAACCGGCACCGGCAGATGCCAATGTCACGGTGGTCGGTGGTGCATTGGAAAGTAGTAACGTGAATGTCGTCGATACCATGGTCAACATGATCAGCTTGGCGCGCCAGTTTGAGATGCAAATGAAAATGCTTGATAACGCCCAAAACAACGCCGGAAAAGCTGATCAACTCTTTGGTTTGAATGGCTAAGGCCAGGACTAAGATGACACTATGAACATGGCTCAATGCCCAAGGAGTGAACGATGATACGCTCATTATGGATTTCCAAAACCGGTCTGGATGCACAGCAAATGCAGATGGACGTGATTTCAAACAACCTGGCCAACGTCAGTACCAGTGGCTTTAAAAAATCGCGTGCCGTATTTGAAGACCTGTTATACCAAAACCTGCGCCAGGTCGGCGCCCAGACTTCTCAGCAAAGTCAGTCACCCAGCGGCTTGCAGTTGGGTACCGGGGTCAAACCGGTCGCGACTGAGC
Source organism: Methylophilus sp. YYY-1 (assembly GCF_029132825.1). NCBI lineage: Bacteria > Pseudomonadati > Pseudomonadota > Betaproteobacteria > Nitrosomonadales > Methylophilaceae > Methylophilus > Methylophilus sp. YYY-1. Next base: position 95,980 of record NZ_WOVG01000001.1, on the reverse strand, counting down.
GTATTTTCACCCAAGGCAACCTGCAGCAAACAGGTAACGACAAGGATGTCGCGATCCAGGGTCAAGGCTTCTTCCAGATTTTGCTGCCAGATGGCACCACCGCTTATACCCGTGACGGCTCTTTCCAGGTTGACAGCCAGGGCCAGCTGGTCACCGCTAGCGGCTATCCTGTACAACCGGCAATCAGTATTCCGGCCAATGCGCAAAGCCTGACCATAGGCCGTGATGGCGTGGTCTCGATCACCACTCCAGGTTCTACCGCCACTACACAGATTGGACAGATCCAGCTGGCAACATTTATTAACCCGGCCGGCTTGCAGGGCAAAGGCGAAAATCTGTATGTCGAAACCACGGCCTCTGGTAACCCTGGTGTGAACACACCAGGTACAAACGGCGCGGGGCTGTTGAATTCTGGCTATGTTGAAACGTCCAACGTCAATGTGGTGGAAGAACTGGTGAGCATGATTCAGACGCAGCGCGCTTATGAAATTAATAGCAAAGCAATCACGACCTCGGATCAGATGCTGCAAAAACTAGCGCAGCTTTAATCCCTGGTTGAGGGGCATTCAAATGATGAATAGAACGATCATGAGCTTATTACTTTGTCTGGCATTCTCCCAATTACTGAATGGCTGTTCCATCACGCCGTCTACGATTGTTCAAAAGCCTGAAACACCTCGCGTTGCGGCGGCCCGCCCGGATACGCGCAGCGAAGGGGCTATTTTTAACAGCGGCGCCTACCGTCCACTGTTTGAGGATCGTCGTCCACGCTATGTCGGCGACATGGTCACCGTGCTGATTACAGAGAACACCACCGCCAACAAAGCCACTGACAATGAACAAACCAAAGACGGTGCAACTACGGCTGGCGTCACCGGCTTATTTGGTCACAACGTGCCTAAAGCCTCATTCAATGCCAGCTCTGCCCTCTCCTTCAAAGACAAGGCGACTGCGGATGCCAGCAACACTTTTAGCGGCTCTGTCACGGCAACCGTGGTCGATGTGCTACCAAATGGCTATCTCGTGATCAGCGGCGAAAAACAGATCGGCTTTGACAAAGGCACAGAGTATGTACGCTTCTCTGGCGTGGTCAACCCGGACATGATTACCATTGGTAACCAGGTGGTCTCTACCAAGGTGGCCGATGCGCGTATCGAATACCGCACCAATAGCAAAATGGATGCGGCAGAAGTGCTATCGATGTTTTCCCGCTTCTTTCTTAGCATGATTCCGTTGTAAGGGGCACACATGATGAAACAAACACGCCCCAGCAACGCACGCACCCTGTTACGGTCTTTTTATGACTACAGAAGAGAACTGTTGTGCATGCTGTTATTCCTCAGCGTGACCATCGTCAACACCGATAATGCCCACGCAGAACGGATCAAAGACATCAGCAACATCCAGGGCGTGCGTAGCAACCAGTTAATTGGCTATGGTCTGGTCGTCGGTCTGGATGGCACAGGTGACATGACAGTACAAACCCCGTTTACCGTCCAAAGTATCATCAGCATGATGAACCAGCTCGGTGTGACGATTCCACCCGGGACCAACCTGATGCTGAAAAATATTGCCGCCGTCATGGTCACCAGTGCCCTGCCCCCTTTTGCGCAACCAGGACAAACACTGGATGTGACCGTTTCCTCCATGGGCAACGCCAAAAGCTTGCGGGGTGGCACCTTGCTGATGACACCGCTCAAAGGTGCAGATGGCCAGATTTATGCCATGGCGCAGGGTAACCTGGTGGTCGGCGGGGTCGGCGCTTCAGCCAATGGCAGCCAGACCCAGATTAACCATCTGAGCGTGGGCCGGATTTCTGAAGGGGCGACCGTAGAGCGCGCATTGCCAAACACCCTGCTCAGCCAGGATATTGTCAGGCTTGAGCTTAAAGAAAGTGATTTTTCAACCGCCAATAACGTCGTGGAAGCCATCAATAAAAAGTTTGGCCCGATGACTGCGCAAGCCGAGAGCGGCCGCGTGATTCAGGTTCGCCCACCTGAGAGCATGAGCCGTGTCTCATTTTTAGCCAATCTCGAAACCATTAATGTAGCGCTGGCGGCAACGCCTGCCAAAATTATTCTCAATGCACGCACCGGCTCCGTGGTCATGAACAAGGCCGTGACGCTGGATAGTTGCGCCGTCTCGCATGGCAACCTGTCAGTGGTCATTAATACCTCACCGGTCATCAGCCAGCCTGGCCCATTCTCTAACGGCCAAACGGTGTCTACTGCAGTGTCTGAGATCAATATCAACAAAGAGCCTGGCAAAGTGCTCAAGCTCAACAATGGGGCCAACCTGGCAGATGTGGTCAAAGCACTCAACGCCATTGGCACGACGCCGCAGGACTTGCTGGCAATTCTGCAGGCCATGAAAGCGGCCGGTGCATTGAATGCCGAGCTTGAGGTGATTTAAACGGGAGGCGCTCATGCAACCACGTGTCGATCCAAATAGCCTGGCCATAGACGGCAGTGCGCTGAATAGTCTCAAGCGAGCCAAAAATGACTCGCCTGAAACCATTCGTGCAGTGGCACGTCAGTTTGAAGGTATTTTGATGAACATGATGCTCAAAAGCATGCGCGATACCGTCCCGCAAGAAGGCTTTGCCGATAACGAACAAAGCAAAATGTTTACCGGCATGCTTGATCAACAATTGAGTACCCATTTGAGCCAGAAAGGCCTGGGGCTCACTGATGTGTTGGTCAGGCAATTGAGTAAACTCAACGGACATCCCGTGGATACCAACACGCCCGCAAGCGGTAACGAATCGGGCAAGGCGAATAAAGCCACTGACAAAGTCAGCAGTGCAACGGTGCAGAGCGCAGTCCCCACCCATGCCCAAGCCGTGCTGGCACAAGCAACACAAAAAATCCGTGAAGCGTATCAACAATGGGAAGCTGCTGATACTCAGTCCACAGCGCCAGCCAGCGATACCGCCTGGGCACGTGGCATCCCGGAATTGCCGCCTTTGATTGAAGAAACACAAGCCAATGTGCAAGGCTTTACCCTGCCCCAGGCGCCGTTGGCGACCGCGATGCGTGAAGTCGCTGGCAAAACCCAGCAATTCATTCAAAGCATGCTGCCACATGCGCAGGCAGCCAGTAACGCATCTGGCATTCCGGCCAAATTTATGATCGGCCAGGCTGCACTGGAAAGTGGCTGGGGTAAACATGAAATTAAAACAGAGAATGGCGTCAACAGCCATAACCTGTTCGGCATCAAGGCTGATGCCAGCTGGAAAGGCAAAGTCGTCAGTAGTACCACCACCGAGTACGTGAATGGCGTCAAGCAAACCAAAGTGGAAAATTTCCGGGCCTACGACAGCTACAGTGATGCATTCAAGGATTACGCCAAAATGATTTCGCAAAATCCGCGCTATCAACAAGCCATGAATAACACGCATGATGCTAGCGCTTATGCCCATGCGCTGCAGCGTGCAGGCTATGCGACTGATCCGCAATATGGCAAAAAACTGACGCAAGTGATTAATCATTTGCGAAGTTGAAATTAAAGTATTTGAAAACATTGCCGTTAGGCAACTTAATCGTGATGTTGATGACCGTTTTTAAGCGGTCATCCATCCGCTTGCCCGAAAGGTCTATAGCATATGAATGTATTAAACGTTGGGAAAAGTGCGCTGACCGTCGCTCAGCTAGGCATTGCAACCACGGGACATAACATTGCCAATGCATCCACGCCTGGATACAACAGGCAGTCTATTGTTCAAAAGGCAGCAGCCGCACAAAGTTTTGGTAACGGTTACCTTGGTCAAGGCGCGGAGGTTGGGACCATCGTGCGCTCCTACGATGACGTGCTGGCCAAACAAGTGATTAATACAACCAGTAACCAAAGTTCAAGCTCGGTATATTTACAAGGCATTAATGAAGTCAATAGCCTGCTGTCTGATGACAAAGCCGGCGTGAGCGCGGTGATGACCAACTTTTTCAGATCTGTCAGCGCAGCGGCTGCGAACCCTTCGGATATTGCCACCCGGCAAACGGTCATTTCCAATGCGCAATCCTTGGTGAGCCGCTTTACCGCAGTCAATTCGCGTCTGGATGAAATGCGTTCCAATATCAATACGCAAGTTTCAACCAGTGTGGCAACTATTAACAGCTATGCCAGCTCTATTGCGGATCTGAATGAAAAAATCAAGCAAGCGTTTAGTTCAACTGGTAATCCGCCCAATGACCTGATGGACCAGCGTGATTTGCTCGTCGCAAAAATCAGTGAACAGATCAAAACGACGGTCCTGCCACAGCAAGATAACACTTACAACGTTTCCATCGGCAATGGCATCCCGATTGTACTGGGCAATCAATCCCAAGACCTGTATGCGGTACCCAATGACACGGATAGCACCCGACTTGAAGTCGGTTATGGTGCTTCTGGCTCGCCTAAACCCATAAGCGGCTCTCTGACGGGCGGCGCATTGGGCGGCGCATTGCAATTCAGGGATGAAACGCTAGACACGGTACAAAACCAGCTGGGACAACTGGCGATTACCTTTGCCACGGCGTTTAACAACCAGCACAAACAGGGCACAGACCTGACCGGTACCGTTGGCCAGAATATGTTTAATATTGCTGGCCCGGTCGCGATCAGTAACCGCAATAATACTGACCAGAGCAAACAGGCCTCTGTCGCGATCACGGACCCTTCACAACTGACCAGCAGCAACTACACCCTGGAGTATGTGAATGGTCAGTACAATATCACGCGCCAAAATGATAAGTACGTCTGGACAAATGTAACCTTGCCATTCAATCAGGATGGCATCACCATTAACACGAATACCAGTTCACCGACCAATGGCGACTCTTACCTGATTAAGCCTACCCAGTATGCTGCCAGCGGATTGACCCTGGCGGTAACGGATGTGGAAAAGCTGGCATTGGCCGACAACCCTTCTAAAGGGGAAAGCGACAACACCAATGCGCTAAAACTGGCTGATTTACAGAATCAGAACTTCGTCAGGGTGAATGCCAGCTCTACCAACAGAACCTTTGCACAGGCTTATGCCCTCACCACCAGTGCGGTGGGGATTAAAGCCAACCAGATGAGCATCATTAACCAGGCCGACAAAACTGCGCTGGATAATGCCACCTCGGCCATGCAGTCACAATCAGGGGTCAACCTGGATGAAGAGGCTGCCAACCTGCTACGCTATCAGCAAGCCTATCAAGCGGCAGGCAAAATGATGCAAATCGCCAGTAATATGTTCGATACCCTGCTAAGTCTGGGCAGATAAATTCAGAACTGGGTAAATCACATCGAGTAAGGATGTCACTATGAGATTAAGTACAAATACGATCTATGCCAATGGCACCAACCGCCTCATGGGCCTACAAAGTGACGTGAATGATCTGAATGAAAAAATTTCTTCAGGCAAGAAAGTCCGCTCGCCAGCGGATGACCCGGTTGCCTCTGCCAGGATTATCGAGATCAACAATAACAAGAGCATGAAGGACACTTTTGCCGAGACGCGAAAAACGGCCAGCAGCATGCTCGAAAACTATGAAACCAATTTATCGTCCGTGACTGACCTGGTGTTGAATATCAAGAGTTCGCTGACGGCCGCGGGTAACGCCACCTATAACGATTCACAGCGCCAAAGTATTGCGACTGAGTTGCAAGGCCGCTTGGATAGCCTGATCAGTCTGGCCAACGCCAAAGACTCCATGGGTAACTTTATCTACTCAGGATTTACTACAGATAAGGCGGCATTTACCAGTGCGGGTGTTTTCCAGGGGGAGACCTCGCGCATGAATTTGCAGATTGACGATAACCGGACCATGCCGACCACGTTTACCGGTGATAGCGTGTTCAATGCCAACGGCAATAACTTATTTGCCAACATGCAGCAAGCGATTACCTTGCTCAATACACCGATTACTGATGCAACATCCCGCACCAACTTCACCAATGGCCTGGCAACTGCTCTGCAGAATACAGACAAATCCCTGGACAGCATTCTTGATACCAGAGCGCAAATTGGTAGCCAACTCAACGAAATCCAGATTCTGGATGACACAGGCGATGATATATCCCTGCAATACTCTAAGGTACTTTCCGACTTGCAAGACCTGGACTATACGCAAGCACTGTCTGACCTGGCTAAAAAGAATACCATTATGGAAGCCGCTCAGAAGTCGTTTGTTTCGACCTCTAAATTGTCACTGTTCCAGTTTATTTAATTCAGATCGGTATCGCACTGATTTTTAGCCGATCGCTTACCAGCGATCGGCTTTTTCATGGATCAATCCAAACAATTCGTCTAAAGCGCAATTGGTAAATCAGTGAGACTAATGCAGCACTTGCAGCATGTATTGCTGTGCATCGATCATCCAGTCCTCGACCGGATGAATCAGAGAAGGTAATCCGAGCAAAATCATGATAAACCCGACCGCGATGGTGATTGGAAAGCCCATGGCAAACAGGTTGAGTTGAGGGGCGGCTTTGGTTAATACGCCCAGCGCCATGTTGGTAATCAGCAGACTGGCAATCACGGGCAAAGACATCAGCAAGCCTTGCGAGAAAATATGACCTCCAATGCTTGCAATCGCCTGGCTATTCAGTTGCCAGTGCGTCATGCCTATCGGCATGGTTTCAAAACTCTGCATCATGACTGCAATGACAATCAAGTGCCCGTCCAGGCTCATAAATACCATCAAGGTCAGCATGGTCAGCATCTGGGCGACGGCGATGGTTTGCCCTTCGGTATGCGGGTCATAAAAGCTGGCAAAGCCCAGCCCCATGCTCATCCCCATCATAAAGCCAGCCAGCTCGACGGCAGTGAACATGAGCCGCATGACAAAGCCCATGCTGATGCCGATCAAAAACTGCGCCAGTAATGAGAACAAGCCTTGCCATGACAGCACGGCAATATTAGGCACCTGGATGCCAGGCACCAGTGCCAGCGTAATGATAAAGCCGATTGTGAGTTTAATGCGGTTGGGAATGGAGGGATGACTAAATAATGGCACCACGGCAATGCAGCCGAGGATACGTGTCAGCGGCCAGAGAAACTGTACCACCCACTGCTGCAGGTCTGAGTCATGAATCGTCAGCATGTGGCGAGGCAGCCCTCGTTAATTAACCAGCTGTGGAATCATGGTGAAAATATGGTGCATGTAGTCCACCAGCGTCATCAGCATCCAGTGCCCGGCCAATAGCAAGATCGCCATCACCCCTACCAGCTTGGGGATAAAAGACAAGGTCTGCTCGTTGATTTGTGTGGCCGCCTGAAAAATACTGACCACCAGACCAATGATCAGCGCAGTGCCCAATACCGGCGCTGCCACCAGCAAGGTGGTCTGCATGGCTTCACTGCCCAAGGTCAGGACTTGTTCTGGACTCATACAATACTCCAAAAAGAAACGAGTTAGAGGACAAAGCTTTGCGCCAAAGACCCCAGGATCAATTGCCAGCCGTCTACCAGCACAAACAGCATCAGCTTGAAAGGCAAAGAGACCACGGCCGGTGACATCATCATCATGCCCATGGCCATCAAGATACTGGCCACCACCATGTCGATAATCAGAAACGGGATATAAATGGCAAAACCAATCTGAAACGCCGTTTTCAGCTCACTGGTCATAAATGCAGGCACCAGAATTCTGAGCGGGACTTCTTCTGGTGTATTGATGGACTCGCTATGGGCCATATTGGCAAACATGGCCAGGTCGGTCTCGCGCGTTTGCTTGAGCATAAAGGTTTTAAGCGGCAAGACACCGCGTTGCAGCGCTTCCTGCATGGTGATTTTGCTTTCGGAAAGCGGCTGGTAGGCATCGGTATAAATCTTGTCAAATACCGGCCCCATGACAAAAAAGGTAATAAACAAGGCCAGGCCTATCAATACCTGATTGGAGGGCGCAGACTGTGTCCCCAGCGCCTGACGTAACAGCGACAGCACAATCACAATGCGCGTAAAGCCGGTCATCATGAGCAAGGCGGCTGGGATAAACGTGAGTGCTGTCAGCATAATGAGCGTTTGCAGGCTCAGTGTATAGTCCTGGCCACCCCCTGGCGCCGGCGTCACCGTGCCGATGGGCAAGCCCTCTGCCGCCAGACTGCCTGATGACCACAATAGCAGCAGTGCGATTGGCAGCATGACTTGCAAAGACTTGAGGATGGAATGTAAACGCATGCAACAATACCCGTCACGGACTTGCGCCATCCTTGGACAGCACAAGCTCTAAAATAAGTTAGGGATAGTCTACGCTGGGGACAGCCCAATCAAAGGCTGGAAATAAGCCACTCAAGGCTTGTTTTTGAAAGATTTGACTTTGTCTTGCAAGGTGGCCTGCATCGCCTGTTGCAAACGCACGGCAAAAGAAGCTTGCGGATCAACAATCCCTTGAGCAGAGATCGCCTGGGCAGAAGGCTCTGCCACCTGCGCGCTGTCGGATGCAGCCGATTCAGTCGCAGTCGGACTCACCTCACCCAACGCGGTCATTTGCCCACCATGCATCCCCACCACCAGCCAGCGGCCACCCACTTCAAGCACCACCACCCGCTCGCGTGGGCTCAATTGCAAGCCGCCAACCTGCTTGATCACACCAGCTTTTGCATAGCCTTGCCCAGGCAGGACGCGGCGCAAGAACCAGGCAACCGCCGCAATCGCCAGCAAGACGATCACCGTGCCCCACACCATGCGGCCCAAGGTATCGCCGGTGCTAGGGGCTACTGTAATGGCCGTTGTTGTCGCAGCAGCCAGGGCGAGCGGCGAAATACTCCAGCTAGCCACGACAGCCAGCAGCCATTTGCATGCATGCATCATACGCATCAGTATCCCGGACAGTTAGCGGTTCAGTTTACGGATACGTTCTGCTGGGGTAATGATGTCGGTTAGGCGGATACCAAACTTGTCGTTCACCACCACCACCTCACCTTGTGCAATCAGGCAGCCATTCACTAATACGTCCATGGGTTCACCCGCCATGCCATCCAGCTCAACCACAGAACCTTGCGCCAATTGCAGCAGGTTCTTGATCGAAATCTTGGTACGGCCCAGCTCTACAGTCAGCTGTACCGGAATATCCAGAATAAAATCAATATCGTTCTGGGTGCCTTCGAGCTTGTTGCTGCTGCTAAACTCGTTGAAGACGGCGGCCTTGCCTATCGGCTCTTGCAATGCAGAGGACTCGGCTTTGGTTTGCTCGGCCAGGGCCGCGCCCCAGTCATCCTCGGCAATGGTTTGCACCCCTTCCGACTCAGGCATCCCCATGCTGGCCAGTGCGGCATCCAATTCCTCTTCATTACTACTTGTCGCGGGATCCATTGCCATTATGACTCTCCTTGCAATTGTTCCTGACTACTACCGTCAGCACGTATCATTTTTTCCACCTTGAGCGCATATTGCCCGTTAAACACGCCATAACGACACTCCATAATGGGCACGTTATCGATTTGTCCTTCTACCGTATCCTGAATATTCACAGGAATGACATCCCCCACTTTTAACGCAAGCAGGTCTGCCACCATCATCTTGCGTGTGGTCAGATTGGCCACAATTTCAACTTCTGCCGCCTGGATTTGCTGGGTCATCATTTTTACCCAGCGTTTGTCACCGCCAAGGTTCTCGCCTTGCAGGGACGAGGTCAACAAGTCCTTGATCGGCTCCACCATGGCATAAGGCACACAGAAATGAATTTCACCACTGTTAGGTCCCAGCTCCACATTAAACGTAATCGCCACCACCACTTCATTCGGCGTGGCAATGCTGGCAAACTGGGTATTCATCTCCGAGCGCAGATACTCAAACTGCACCGGATAAATAGGCGCCCAGGCTTTCTGGTAGGCGTCAAACAAGATATTCAGCACGCGTTGAATAATCCGCTGCTCGGTTTCGGTGAAATCACGCCCCTCCACCCGGGTATGAAAGCGGCCATCGCCGCCAAACATATTATCCACCAGCAAAAAGACCAAGGTAGGATCCAGCACCAGCACACCCGTGCCGCGCAAGGGATTCATATGGATCAAATTGAGGTTGGTGGGGACCACCAGATTACGGATAAAGTCCGTGTACTTGATGATCCTGACCGGCCCTACCGAGATTTCGACTGTACGCCGCAGAAAATTGAACAACTCAATGCGCAGCAGCCGGGCAAAACGCTCATTAATGATCTCAAGCGTGGCCATGCGCCCGCGCACGATGCGCTCTTGCGTGGCCAGGTTATAGTTGCGAACACCAGACTCATCCTTGCTGGAGGCATCACTGTCATCGTCGCCCTCGACACCCTTGAGTAAGGCGTCGATTTCGTCTTGTGATAAAAATTTATCTGCAGACATGGTTACTCTCAGGCATTACTGGATGACAAATGAAGTAAACAACACCTGTTTGATCTTGAGTTGTTTACCCCCCTTTTTCAATGGTTTTTTCAGTTCTGTCAGCAGTTCTTCGCTGAGCTGAGCTTTGCCCTCAGGGGTCGCAATATCCGATGCTTTTTTACTGGTGAGCAACATCAATACACGGTTACGCATAAGCGGCATTTGTGCCTTCATTTTGTCGGCCAGCGCAGTGTCTTTGGCCTCAATGGTCAGGTCCAGTTGCAAAAACTTTTCATCGGGATCAGGCAGCAAGTTCACGGTAAACGTTTCAAATTGCAAATAGGCCGGGCCCGCACCCGCTTCACCATGGCCACCGCCACCACCGCTTTCATGCTCTTCCTCTTCTTCATCGGCTGCGGCCTCTTCCTCTTCGCCCTCAGCAGCACCTTCTTCGTGGCCATCTTCCTTCTCGGCCTTGCTACCGTGCTTATCTTTGGCCTGATGCGCCTCAGGTTTTTTCATCAGGAAGAAGGCTGCTGCGCCGCCGCCAGCGGCTAACGCCAGCACCACGGCCAGGATCACAATCAGTTTTTTCTTGGATTTGGGGGCGGCCTCTGCTGCACCGTCTGCTTTTGCTGGTTCTTGAGCCATGACACTACCTTTCTTACTGTAAAACCTTGACGATATATGGTGTCATTATGCGGAGAGCGCCCAGCAAAACATTGCCGGATAAAAGGGGAAAATCAGCGTTAAATCGACCTTTATGCTGGGTAAGGCATGCTAGCCAGCCTGGAGCAATGCTTATACAAACGTATCCACCAGGCCACGTACCACACGTGGCTGGACTGCCGTTTGCGGTGCGATCGCCGTGTCTGACTCAGCCGCAGGGGCTGCAGTCCTTGCAGAATCACGGCTGGATTGCTGTTCAAAATGCTGTTGCGCTTGCTGCCCATTCCCGACGAAGGTCTGGCCCAGTTGCAAGCCCTGGGACTGCATGCGATCACGCAGATCCTGCATGCCATCTTCCAGCGCCTGGCGCACCAGAGGGTTATCCGTGATAAAACTGGGATTCACTGACTGGTTATCGACCTTTAACACCACCTGGATGGGCCCCAAATCCGGGGGCGACAATGTCAGGCTGGCCACTTCGTCGCTCTGGCTAGCCATCTGCATCACATGCTGGTTAATTGCCGCTTGCCAACGATCATCGGTAAACGGCGTCGTAATCTGGGTGGTGACCACCTGGCTCAGATCGGTCACGCCAGCCGATTGCAACCAAGGCGTATTCTGCATGGTCTCTATCATGGGCGGCGTGGTCAATGTACTGGCGCCCTGCGTCGTTTCATGCGCACGCACGGCCTGCTCCATGCCTTTAGGCAAGCCAATCTCCGCGCTGGTCAATTTTGCGTTATTCAACAGCGCTGTAAAACCTTCCGCCGTCTTTTCTGATTTGGTGGATAGACTCGAGAGCTGCTTACCGTCTGGCACAACCGCGGTCGCTGCTGTCAGCGTGTCTTTGTCGGTGGCTGGCGTGATCTGCAACTCATTCGTTATCCCGTGTTGGCTAGAGGCTTTATCGAAGCCAGCGGCTGCAAAGCGACCGTTACTAAGGGTCAATGCTACCCCTTCGGCGCCACCTTTTGCAGCCTCTGCGGGCTGATTGGCCCGCATCGCAAGCATGGTCTGCATCCATGGCATGATGCCGGCAGCCGCAGCACTGGTATCCTCAGTCGTGCCAACACCAGTTTTTTTCTGGTCAGGATTGGCATCGGTCAAACTGGCACGGTCAATTACCCCCACAACAGGAGAGACCACGCTAGAAGGCTCTTTGGCTACATTGTTTGCCAGACTGGTGTTCTCGTCTGCTTTGGATTTGGCCTTGGTTTTGCCTGCGAGGTGGGGAATATTTTTTTCGGTTGGGGCGACTTCTGTCCCCGTGGCGGCAGTGGCTTTGTCAGCCGGTTCAGCCGGTTCAGTCGGTTCACTCGCCTTATTCGACACAGCACCTTGCTCAGTGTTGCTCTCCGCTTTGGGCGCAGCAGGCTTGTCTTTAGGCGCAGCAGGTTGGGCTTGGGCCATTTGCTGGCGCAAGGTTTGTGAAAACGCATCGGGTGACACCGGCTCCTGGCCGCCTGACGACGTCATGGGCGCTTTAAGCGCCTCTGACGCCTGGGTAGGCAGTACTGGTGAATTAATCAAGGCCATCACATTACTCCCGGCTATTTACCAACGTGCTCGTCTGGCGCGGCTGGCAAATTCGTCCATCATTTTCTGATCACGCTTGTTTTCAGCCTTGGCCTGTGAGGTTTGGGCCCGCGTAATCAACACTTCATAAGACTTTTGCTTGCGCTGTTTTTCCTGCAACCGCAACCGCTGCTGCTGGACAATCGCCTGACATTGTTCGATTTGAGCATTTTGCGTGCGTACCGCCAATTCCAATTGCGAGAAAAAGCCCTGAAAATTACGGTATAAATCGGCTTTAAGGCCGTTTTGCACTACCTGCTGCCATTGCTGCTCATATTCCTGCTGATATTGCGCCAGCATGACTTGCTGCTGTTGCGCCTGTTCCAGCTGTTGCATGGCCTGGGCCAGCGCCTGCATCGCCGCTTCCACTTCATCGGCAGCCAACTGGTTAAGCAAGGTCAGGGTTTGGGTGGATTGTTTGGCCATGGGCTCGCTTTAAAGGGGCTATAAGGTTAGCGTGTTGGCTAATTGCTGCAGGCTATGCTGCATATCCGCACACTCATCAATGTCTTGTTGTAAAAAGGCATTGATGTCGTCACGTTTTCTAATCGCGATATCCAGCATGGGGTCTGATCCTGGCTGATAAGCACCTACCGCGATCAAGTCCTGATTCCGCAGGTAGCGTGAGTACCACTGCTTGAGCATGCGGGCGGCCTGTTGATGTTCTTTGCTGGTAATGTTGTGCATGGCGCGACTGATCGACTGCTCGATATCAATGGCGGGGTAATGTCCGCTTTCAGCCAGGCTGCGGTTCAACACGATGTGTCCGTCCAGAATCGCGCGCGCAGAGTCCGCAATCGGATCCTGCTGGTCATCGCCTTCGGTCAACACGGTATAAAACGCTGTAATCGAGCCCTCGCCCCTGGCGCCGTTGCCGGTACGCTCGACCAGTGCCGGCAATTTGGCAAACACAGAAGGCGGATAGCCCTTGGTTGCCGGTGGCTCACCAATGGCCAGGGCAATTTCGCGTTGCGCCATGGCATAACGCGTGAGTGAATCCATAATCAGCAACACATTTTTGCCTTGCTGGCGGAAACGCTCGGCAATGGCCGTGGCATAACTCGCGCCTTGCAAGCGCATCAATGCCGAGACGTCGGCAGGTGCAGCGACCACCACAGAGCGTGCCAGCCCCTCCGGCCCCAGAATCTGCTCGATAAATTCCTGTACCTCGCGGCCCCGTTCACCAATCAGGCCGACCACGATCACATCCGCAGTGGTGTAACGGGCCATCATGCCCAGCAGCACACTCTTACCCACACCAGAACCGGCGAACAGGCCCATGCGCTGCCCCCTGCCCACGGTGAGCATGGCGTTGATCGCACGCACACCTACATCCAGGGTGTCTTCAATCGGTGCCCGTTGCAATGGGTTGATCACGCGGCCATTGAGCGGCGCGGTCACATCCCCCGGAATTAGGCCCAGACCATCCAGCGGATTACCGGCTGCATCGACCACGCGTCCGAGCAAGCCATCCCCTACCGGAAAATGGCGCGCTCTATCCTGTGCACGTCGACGTGGCGGGCGGCCGATTTGTGGTTTTGGCACGGTTTCAGCAATTTCCATGCTGAACACCTTGGCGCCCGGGGTCACCCCCTCCAACGCGGTTTGCGGCATGAGCAGCAGATTCTCGCCATCGAATCCCACCACCTCGGCTTCTACCCGGCCACCATCCTGTAACGGGATAAAACAGGCACCGCCTATTGGCATTTTGATACCGGTAGCGACCATCACCAGGCCGGTCACCTTGACGATACGCCCCGCGACTTCAAGCGGGTCGACCATATTGATCAGTTCACTGCAATCGCGCAAATAACTTTGCCAGCGTTGCTCATGCACATTGGGCTGCTTGGGAGGCTCATTGGTGACTTGGGGGCTATTGTCAGCAACCGCGTCTAACGTCGGCAGCCCTGAATCTGAAATTGTCATGACGTAGGCTTAAACTAGAAAGTGAAAAACTTATTCGTGGGTGGAGGCAGGTTTATGCCAGTCATCATAGCGTGACAGCCCTTGTACCAGACGCTTCCAGCGGACCTCATTGCTGGCATCAATCTGGTTATCTGCCGTTTCAACCAGGCAACCGCCACGTTCGACTTGCAGTTCTTCCACAATTTGCCAGCCTTGCTCTTTGAGTGTGTCGCCGATATGACTGCGCAGCACCTGCGCATCGTCCGGATGCACAATCAGGCGCGCGGGCTGTCTGACTTGGGGCAAATAGTGCATGGCATCCAGCACGACCGGGAGCACCGCCTGCGGATCAGCCTGCAGCTTGGTTTTCATCATGGCTTTGGCCAGATCCAGCGCCAGGCTCAAAACAGACTCGGCAACTTGGCTATCCTGAAACGCCAGCGCCTGCTGGAAACTCTGCGCCATTTGCAACAACTGACCACGTTCGTTTTCCAGCTGTGCCTGCGCGTGCTGCATGCCATCGCCATAACCAATCTTGAACCCTTCTTCATAGGCTTCCTGGCGGACTTGCTTGAGAATTTCAGTGACCGTGCGTGCGGCTTCATCGGCCTGTGCCTGTTTGCGACGCACGCTCTCACTGCTATTAGCATCATCAAAACTGGCCATCTCCCAGCGCTGATAGGCACTCATCTGTTCTTTTGGGATTGCTGCAGCCACCATTATGCTTCCTTACACTGACTGGATTTAAACATATTGCTCGCCGTCGCCTTTGGCAGCCAGCATGATCTGGCCCTCATCGGCCAGCCTGCGCACAATTTGCAGAATTTGTTTTTGCTGTGCTTCAACCTCAGACAACTTGACCGGACCACGGCTTTCCATGTCTTCACGCATCATATCGGCTGCACGCGAAGACATATTGCGCAGGAACTTCTCTTTCATTTCATCAGAGGTTCCCTTCAAAGCCACAATCAACATATCAGATTGCACCTCACGCAGCAGCGTTTGAATGCCTTTGTCGTCAATTTCCAGAATATTGTCAAACACAAACATCTGGTCCATGATCTCCTGCGCCATATTGTCATCATAGCTTTTGAGGCCTTCCATCAATTTGGCCTCGTTGTCGCCACTCAGGTAGTTCATGATTTCAGCCGCGGTTTTTACGCCACCTATCGGCTGACGCTTCAGGTTTTCATTGCCTGACAGCATTTTCATCATGCCTTCATTGAGCTCTTTGAGCGCGGCCGGTTTAATGCTGTCGAGCGTGGCAATCCGCAAAATCACATCCTGACGTAAACGGTCAGTAAAATGCCCCAGAATTTCTGCGGCCTGGTCTGCCTCCAGATGTGACAAGATGGTCGCGATAATCTGTGGATGCTCATTCTTGATAAACTCGGACACGCTGAAGGCATCCATCCACTTCAGGCTTTCAATACCCGCGGCATCTTGCGATTGCGGAATCCGGCTTAACAGGTTAGAAGCTTTGTCATCACCAAAGGCTTTGATCAGAACCGAGCGGATATAGGCGTCCGAATCCAGACCGAAGTCACTGCTGCCGGCAAAGTCGACCATAAAGGACTCCAGCACTTCAGTTACCTCTTCACGTGGCACCGGCTTCATTGAGGCCATGACAATGCCCAGCCGCTGTACCTCTTTGGGTGACAAATACTTCATCACCTCCGCCGCTTCGTCTTCACCGAGGGCAAGCATCAAAATCGCGCTTTTAGTCAAGCCTTCAGTCATGGTTTATTTCTCCGCAGTCGCCCAGCTGGAAACCACATTCGCGACCATGCGTGGGTTTTCTTTGGCCACCTGCTTCACGGCCAGCAAGGTTTGATCCATCCGGCCATCATCGCCCGTTAACGCAGGAGGATCGCCACTCAATGTGACCAGTGCATCTTCACCTTCAGCTGCACTGCCTGCCGCGCCGGCAACCGCTTCACCGCCTGCTGCCGCGTTTTGTGCCGCAGTCACAGCCAGTTGTTTTTTATCCGCGCCAGTCAGTTTGGTGGCCATCGGCTTGAGCAATTTTTTATAAATCATCATCAACACCACCACGCCAGCCAGGAAGCGCAAGGCATCTTTACCATACTCAATCATGACAGGGTCCTTCCACAGCGGTGGCTCAACCAGTTTTTCCTGTGCTTCGGCCACGAACGGGGTATTCACCACAGAGATAGTATCGCCACGCTCTTTGTTGTAGCCCATGGCCTGCATTGCCAGGTCGCTTACCTGCTGCTTCTCGGCCGCGGTCAGTGCACGGTAAGTCGTTTTACCGGTGCTATCCACGACTGGGATGTGATTGACCACCACCGCCACATGCAGGCGCTTGATGCCGCCCTTGGCCTGCTGGATATAGCTCACAGTCTTGTCCAGCTCGTAGTTAGTGGTGGTATCTTTTTGCGTATTTTGTGGTGGGGTTGGGGCAGCAGCAGGCGCAGCATTTTCCCCTTGACCCTGCGCACCAGGGGCATTGATCGGAGCAGTTGCATCTGCAGGCGGCTGGTTAGACAAAGCACCAGGTACCGCGCCGTTGTTGGCGCCGGTATTTTGCGTCTCATGGCTTTGCGCACTGCGAATTGCCATGTCATCCGGCTTGGTGTTGGGTTTATAGGACTCGTTGGCCTGTTCTGTCATCGAGAAGTCAATCTCGGCGCTGGTTTCGGCATGCACATTTTTCGCACCGACGATAGGCGTAATAATGGATTCCACACGGCGAGCAATGCTATTTTGCATATTCTCCACGTAGGCCATCTGCTCTGGGTCTAGGCCACTTTGCTTGAGCTTATTGGCGTTGTCAGACAGCAAATTGCCGTTTTGATCGACCACGGTGACGTGATCGGCAGACAGGTTAGGCACACTGCTTGCCACCAGATGCACGACGGCACCCACTTGTTGCGCGTCTAACCGGCGGCCATTGTGCAGATTGAGCAGCACAGAAGCGGTTGGGTATTGTTGCTCGCGCACAAACACGCTGGGCTTGGGAATCGCCAGATGGATACGAGCAGCCTGCACGGCAGAGATAGACTGGATACTGCGTTCCAGCTCGCCCTCAAGGCCGCGTTGAAAGTTTACCTGCTCAACAAACTGCGACACGCCAAATTTCTGGTTTTCCAGCAGTTCAAAGCCGATGTTGCCGCCTTTGGGCAGACCTTGTGCCGCCAGTTTCAAACGTGCCTGATGCACCATGTCAGCAGGCACCAGAATGGCACCCCCACCATCGGCAAATTGATAAGGGATATTCAATTTATCCAACTCGGCGACGATGGCACCGCCATCCTTGTCAGCAAAGTTGGAGAACAACACCCGGTAATCCGGCTTCTGACTCCACAGCCAGAACACCACCATCACCGCGACCACGGCAGCAATCCCGGCGACCAGCATTAACTTTTGTCCGAGCTGCCCAAACATGTTGGACGCTCCGCCAGACTCATTGCTTGTTGTTAATAAGGCAGCATCAGCAGCCATCTGAACCTCCAATATTACCTACTTGCAGTGACCTGCCTCCCGGCCTGTTGATTGCCGGTCATGCTGCCACCTCTTTTGAACTTCAATATCCTGTCAGGACACTTTCACATGGATCACATTATGCGCTGACCCTGCCTATTCAAATCAGCAAATAAGACGGATTAATGTTGCCTATTTTGCAAAGCAGTCCAGCTGGCGCAATGTTACAGTGCTCACCATGAGATAAGAGGTGATGGCCTCCCCCACGAAACGAGTACAGGATGAAAGGAGACACCTATGAACGCAGGCGGTATTGATGCACAACGCATCTCCTCCATGCTGGCGCAATTACGGGCGGCGGCTCAAAAACCAGAAGGTCTGGGCAACAGTGCTATTGCCAATCCTGTCGCCAAGCCGCCCCAGGCAAGCCCGACGACACAAGTGAGCTTTAGTGATGCGCTGAAATCCTCTCTGGACCAGGTCAACAATATGCAATTGCAGGCCGAACAAATGGGCAAGGATTTTGCCATGGGAAATGACAATGTCAGCCTGTCTGATGTCATGATCTCCGGGCAAAAAGCGAATATCGCCTTTCAGGCCACAGTGCAAGTCCGCAACAAACTGGTCACCGCCTATCAGGACATGATGAATATGCAAGTCTAGGCTTAACTAGCCAGCTGGCGACTGGGCCAGACCATCAGTCCGTTTTAACAGTGAGAAAAGAACAATGCAGGCTCAACCCGTGGCTGGCTTGATACAACACACCCCCTCTGCCCCGCTGATGCGACTCAATGGCACGCCAGTATTGCGGCCATCAGGCAGTACCGCCAGCCACGAGTCACCTGACGCCGTGTTAGCCAGCAACCCCGCGAATGTTCAAGCCTGGTTTCAAAAGGGAATGCTGTTCAAGCAGCAAAAAAACGCCCCGCAGGCCCTGCACTGTTTTAACCAGGCCCTGCATCTTGCGCCTGAGCATGAACCCACACTTATCGAATGCGGCAACTTGCTGTTTGAATTAGAGCAATTTGAGTTTTCGCTCGCCCATCATGAATTTGCTTTACAGTTAAACCCGGCTTGCGTTGCCGCCTTACACAGCAAAAGCCTGATCCTGAGTCGGCTCGGCCGCTATGAAGAAGCCTTGCTCAGTGCAGACCACCTGGTCGGCTATGCACCCACGCTGGCACCGGCCTTATTGTGCCGAGGCAGCATCTTACACGTGCTTGGCCGCCATCATGAGGCCTTGGCCAGCTACCAGCAAATCCCGCTAGCCGATCAGCAGAACGCGTTGTTTTATCTTAATCTGGCCAACCTGTATCTGGATATGCTGGACATTGACATGGCCAGCGACTGTTATCGTCAGGCGCTGGCACTGGAGCCACACAACCCGACGTTGCACTGGAATCTGGCGTTATTCCAGTTGCTCACCGGCGATTATGCGCAAGGCTGGGCCATGTACGAAAGTGGCAAACATGCGCCACATCTGCCCAGGGGACGCCGTGCAGCCTGTGTGCAACCGATGTGGACCGGCGAACAATCCCTGCAAGGCAAGCGTATCTTGCTTTACACCGAACAGGGTCTGGGCGATACCATCCAGTTTATACGCTACGCCAAACTGGTCGCCGCCTTGGGTGCACAGGTCATTATTGAAGCGCAAGCGAGCCTGATTCCCTTGTTGCGCTCACTGGGGCCAGACTATTTACTGATTGCCGCGGGCACCGCTTATCAGGACTATGATTACCATTGTTCGCTCATGAGCTTGCCATATGTCTTCAAGACAGAACTCGGCAATCTGCCTCAGCACACCCCTTACCTGTTTGCCGCGCCTGACAAGGTAAGCCGTCTGCAGATGAGAGATCAGAAAAGATTACGGGTAGGCCTGGTCTGGTCAGGATCCACCACGCATCAGAAAGATCGTTACCGCAGCATTCCGCTAGCGCAGCTGGCGCCGTTGCTGGCACTGGATGCGAGTTTTCATAGCCTGCAAAAAGAAGTCCGCGATACTGACCAGGCTGCGTTAAGCGGGCTACCACAACTCACGCAGCACCAGGCCGAACTAGAGGATTTTAGCGATACAGCTGCGCTCATCGCACACATGGATCTGATTATTTCAGTGGATACTTCAGTCGCACATCTGGCTGGCGCCATGCACAAACCGGTATGGATATTGTTAGCTGACCCACCTGATTTTCGTTGGCTGCTCGCACGCGAAGACAGTCCGTGGTATCCCTCGGCCAGACTGTTCAG
This sequence comes from Methylophilus sp. YYY-1, assembly GCF_029132825.1. Lineage (NCBI taxonomy): Bacteria > Pseudomonadati > Pseudomonadota > Betaproteobacteria > Nitrosomonadales > Methylophilaceae > Methylophilus > Methylophilus sp. YYY-1. The sequence continues at coordinate 75,874 of NZ_WOVG01000001.1, read as the reverse complement.
AGCCCATGAGCATGATTGGACAAGTGTCATTACAGACGTCAAACAGGCGCTGGCAGAAGTGATTGCAGAAAAATCGTAGACCCAGTAACTCTCTGGCAAAACAGGAGGCGGCAATGTTACTGCGACAAAGTCTCTATCTGAGACTGGCCAGTTTAATGGTCGGCCTGCCCTTGTTCCAGCTTGTATAACCAAGCCAGAATTTCAGCAATCGCCTGGTACAACTGTGGGGGAATATGGGCATCGAGTTCGACCTGCATGAGCAGGTTGAGCATGGCTTGTGACTCATGCACATAGACTTCGTGTTCTTGCGCCAGGGCAATGATGCGTTGTGCGAGCAGACCATTGCCTTTGGCCACCACACGTGGCGCCAAATCCCCGGCTTCGTAAGCCAGGGCCACGGCAGATTGGGTATAAGGCTTATCCTGCTGCATATTGCGGCCTGTGCTGCGCGATTTCTTCACGCACGATTTGCAAGGAATCCAGCTTCACGCCAGAAGCTTGCAAATTCATGGCCAGCGTACTGCGGCCAGATTGCATTTCCTTGAGGCTCGCTGCATCCGTGGGCTGCACACGGACACTAAAGCGCCCGTTAGCCAGCGTGATTCTTACAGCCACCTCGCCCAGCCTTGGCAGCTGCAATTTCAAATTGCTAAACAAACTGTTTAAGGTCGGGTCTTCGCTAGACTGCTGGGAATTTTTGCGCTCACTGACCTGCCACTCCATCATCTGGCCGGGCCAGACTTCACCATGCCAAATCACACGCTGCTGTTCCAGCACCTGTAACTGTTGCGACACCATCTCCGGCGGTACAAAGTGAGGTTTGTTTTGCGGCTCTTGCAGTAGTTGATGCCAGGGCCGGGTGCCCAGCGTCGCCTCTTTCAGGTGAGACTCATAGAACAAGCCCGAGCTATCCAGCGCATGCTTGAGATCTTGCGCCAGCACTTGCGGCTTTTGCGGGCTGTTGCTGACCACGGTTTGTGCCTGCAAGACGGCAGATTGCGACTGAAACGGGCTGGCATCCAGCCAGCGCTGTAGGTTTCTGGCGGGAGAGCTTAACTCGACCAGACTCGATTGCCCGGCCGCATTCTGTACCAGACTTTGCATAGTAGCGGGGTTGTCTGCATGTGGCGTCTCTGCCAGCAACCCAGCTGTCGACAGCCGTGACGTCCCCGCCGCGGAAGACTGCACACCCCAGCGCACTTGCGGATAACCCTCGGCGTCTTTGCCCTGGCCTTGTGCCAGCCCCATAAACTGCATGTTCAGTGTTTGCTGTTGCGACAAGTAAGCGGGTAATTGCATCTGCACCACCATGGGTGGCTGGTTGGGTAACTGGATTTGCACTTTAAAAGCAGCCAGGTCGGCATTGCCTGCGCCTTTTTGAGCGGTGTCTTTTTGCAAAATCAGTCCGGTAAACTGCATGCCTGGACGCATGCGTTCCCATAAAGGGGCTTCGGCCTGGGTACCTTCCACCGGCATGATGGAAGTGACCGCACGCAAGTTCTCAGTTTCACTGGTAATGAAACGTTGTGAGAGGACTTGCGGGATAGGAATCATCTAAATCACATCCGGTGGGGTGCGTGCATGTAGCTGCGCATCAAAAATCATATCGGTAATACGATGCATGACGGGATACAGCAAATTACGGATCTCGCCATCATCGGCCAAAATTTTCTGCACTAACTCCTGTTTGCGCAAGTGCTGCGCCTGTGTCAGTTGCTCGGATTGTAAACGCAAGGTTTGTTCCAGCGCTTTGATCACTTCGATCTTGAGCATGTAAGACTGCTCCAGCTCTGTCACTTTTTCCCAGGCATTTTGCTGAGCGGCCAGCAGCATCTGCGCCATGATTTTGGCAGCAGACTCATAAGTATTAATCAGCGCCTTGGACATATCAGGCCCCGGCCATGGCCAAATGTTGATACGCCTGTGCTTTTTCTGCGATCGCCGAGTTTTCCAAGGCATTCTGTTGTGCAAGGCGGCTCATCCCCGATTTTTCCAGCGTTTCCCAGGCGCCTTTCAACTCCATGAGCAACTGCTGAACTTCATAAACTTTACTACTATCCTGACGCAGGCTCGCTTGCATGAGTGTACGTATCATGTATTCATACAACTGGTCCAGATTGAGGGCAACCTCGCCCCCTGCACGTTTGTTCAAACTGGTACGCAAACCGCTTTCAATGATGGAAATGGCTTTGGATATATATTCACCTTTTTGCGGAATATCCTGCTTTTGAATCGCTTGCTGCGCGCGGATGCAGGCAGTTACAGCGCCTTCGTAAAGCATGATCGTCAGCTTGAGCGGACTGGCATCCACGACGCCGGTTTCCAAACCTACTTTGGCGTAGGCATTAATGCCAGATTGTTTCGATCCAAACATCATGATTCTCCTGATAATATTCCGCGATTAGCTATTTTTGCTTATTGCACTCAATTGTTGTGTCAACGCACTGCTCTGGGTTTGCATGCTGCTGAGTAATGCGTCCAGTTTTGCGTACTGGGCACGATAACTTGCTTCAAGACTTGGCAGCTTGGCGCTCAAGTCATCGGCTTTTTTATTCAATGATTTAATAGACGACTGCAAACCGTCTGTCCTGGTGGCCAACGCAGCATCGGAGTCCAGCCAGCTATCAAGCATGCTACTAAACTCCCCGATTAGGCCGCGGTTGAAAGTCACCGTGCCACGGTCTCCAGTCGCCGCGCCTAAAATACTGAGTTTCAAACCTGCACTATTCTGACCAAACGCGCCGGTCAGGGTATTACCACTGCCAATCGCATTCACACCATTCAGGGTACCAGCCACATCTTGTGAGCTGCTCCCCGCTTGTGAGATATTGACGGCATAGGTGCCAGAAACTGTTTTATCCCCACTGCTGACAAAGCTGACCAATGGATCGGTACTGCTTGCCGAAGGTGAAAAAATTTTCGCCACATCGGAAGGGCTATTCGCCATCGCTTTCTGAAACTTGGTATCGTCCAGCGTCATGACTCCGCCATCGCCCACGGTGACGCCAATATCACTCAAGGTACGGTAGGTACTGGCCGTAGGAGAGATGCGGGACATCATTAATCCGAGTTTCACTGACACGTCACGTGCCACCGAGTCACCCAGCAAAGGGCCATTGGCAGAAGATCCGCCATCAACGAACTTTGTGAGGCTACGCAGACTGGTATTCAGTTTATTGTAGGCATCGACAAAGCTCTGTACAGAACTTTTAATCGCGCTATTGTCCGTCGCAATCGTCATTGCATTAGGCGTGCTGGTGACCGCCTTCAGGTTTAAGGTCACGCCCTCAATCACATCAGTAATGGTGTTACTCGCCTTACTGATGCTCAACCCATCAACAGTCAATAACGCATTTTGAGCAGCCTGAAGCTCACTTAAGTTTTTACCACTGCCACTGGAGGCGGTCGGGTCATAAGCAAAGGTGGACAAGCCGCTACCGTCGGTATTGTTGCCATCGTTATCCGTGACATCAATCTTCAGACTATTGGCTGCACCAGTGTCCATGGAAGTGATCACCAGGCGGTTACCAGTACCGTCATTGACAATAGAAGCCGTGACAGAAGCATTTTGTGCGTTAATGGCATCACGGATACCGGACAGGGTATTGTTGCTACTGTCGATATTGACCGTAATCGCATTTTTGCTGCTATTCGCAGTAAAAGAAGCTGCCGTACTACCGTTGGCTGGGGTATAAGTACCAAAGGAAATCTTCAGGCTCCCGGTACCAAAAGTGGTACTGGCATCGCTATAAGCAGACGTGGTAATACGTTGTGAAGTCGCCAGCTGGCTCACCGAAATGCTGTGGTTGCCATTGGTAGCGCTACCATTTGCAGTCGCGCTGATACTGTTTGAATCGGTGAGCGTCACGGATTGCGCATTAAACTTGCCGGCACTAGACAGACCATCCAAAGCTGTTTGGAAGGTACTCAATCCACTTTTCAACGTACCGTACGCAGAGAGTTTGGCATTGTAAGTAGAGACTTGCGTCTTGATCTGGGTAATCGGCTGCTGGGCAGACGTCATCATGGCACTGACAAGAGAGTCAATAGGTAACCCTGATGAGCCCGTTGAGCTTACAATTGATGCCATAATCTAGTCTCCAAATACAATCACAATTCATCACACCGTTTGACGAATGACTAGGCCTCTTAATTTGTCCAGCGTCTTGCTAATGGCCAGCACCTCCTCATTTGGGATTTGCCTGAGCACCTTCTGTGTCTCGGTGTCGACCACTTTCACGACGATACGGTCTGTGTCATCATCAATCGAAAACTGTATGGTTTGCAGCGCAGGCGCCACATAGTCATTCAGTTTTTTTACCGCCCCGGTCAAAGTGGCTTTATCCATCGCTTCGACAGGTTTTTGCTCGCCGCTGGCTTCTGCATACTTCACCAGCTTCAAGCTATTTACTGCAGGCACACCTGTTAATGTGCGGTTACCGCCAACACCATCCATAGATTGACTCATGATGCTGCTCCTCTGCTTAGCCTAAAATCCACAGAGGGATGCCTCTGTGGATATGATTCAAGTGTCTGAACAATTAACCTCTCAGCAAGCTCATAACACTGTTAGGCAACTGGTTGGCTTGGGCCAGCATTGCTGTGCCTGCTTGTTGCAGAATCTGGTTACGGGTCATCTTCGCAGTTTCTGACGCGAAGTCTGCATCCGTAATCCGGGATTTCGCTGCAGAAATGTTTTCCACGTTCACTTGCAGGCTGCTCACAACGGCTTCAAAACGGTTTTGGTAGGCACCCAGGCTGGCACGTGAAGTGTTCACCGCATCCAGTTGCGCATCAATCGCGGTAATCGCTGCAGTCGCGTCTGAAACAGTGGACACGTTGCCGCTAATGGATGCCGCAGTCACTGCGCTCACCTGTAAGGTGTCTGCAGAACCAGAACCAATCTGGAAGGTGTAGCCTGAACCGCCAAATACATTCAAACCGTTAAACTGGGTAGATGTACTCAAGCGGGATAATTCTGAAGTCAGCTGTGTAAACTCTGTGTTCAGGTTGGCACGGTCACCAGAACCATAGCTGCCGTTGGCTGCCTGCACGGCCAGTTCACGCATACGTTGCAGGGCGTCTGTCGCTTTGGACAAACCACCTTCTGTCACTTGCAGATAAGAAATCGCGTCGTTTGAGTTACGAATCGCAACATCACTACCACGAATTTGGGAGTCCATGCGAGTGGCAATTGCCATCCCCGCTGCATCATCTTTGGCGCTATTGATACGCAAGCCAGAAGACAAACGCTGAATCGATTGATTCAAGCCTGTTTGTGAAGCATTCAGGTTACGCTGTGCATTCAGAGATGCAATATTGGTATTAATTACAGAAGCCATGTTAAATCTCCTTTAGAGTCGTATATCCAATGAGTGTCAAATGGGCATGTCATATCAACGTTGATTCACTTGCGACTACGTGTTTGCTATTCAGCGTTGTTATTACTTTTATCGACCTCGCCAGAAATTTCTTTAATGCTGCACTTTAAATTTCTGTTGGGTTGATCATGCACTTGAAACTATTTACGACTCCTCTCGGAAAAACTTTAATATCAAATCATTCATGGCAAATTCAAGCCGTGCAACATGGCGACCATGCCGGTGTCAGCATGGTCATCGCGTCAGCACGACTTGGTCTATTCTTGCGAAAAATCCCGTGTAATTTCCTTCAGTCCTGCAGTCTCCATGAACTCATTTTGTGCCCGCTGCACTCAAGTGAGTTAGCGCTACACCAACATGCCTACTTTACCGTAACCAAGCCAGCATAATTTGGCTAAACAACGACGTTTTTACCTGCTTATCTTCAAAGTCGCACAGACGCTCAGTGAGAGATGGAGTACGTTTAAATCAGAGGTGAAAATAAAGGTATTCTTTTTATTTTCAGAAACTTATCGAATTGGTTGACGTATTGTGGATCATGAAACGAAGAAGGGAAATGAAAGCCACTCGGCTGTAGATCAGGCGCAATGTTGCATCCGCAAGACAAGCCTGCAATGCGCATGTTGTGACACGCCAGGGCAAGGGTTGATGCTGTTTTGTTAGACCGGCAGATCAGGATGCATAGCCAGGTGCTGACTGACAATGCTGGCGACTAAAAAAGAAAAGCGAGCACTTGTCTAAACAAATGCTCGCCATAGTTTGAAAGCCTCGAGAAAACTTAGCCTCTGAGCAAGCTCATGACACTGTTAGGCAACTGGTTGGCTTGGGCCAGCATTGCTGTGCCTGCCTGTTGCAGAATCTGGTTACGGGTCATCTTCGCAGTTTCTGACGCGAAGTCTGCATCCGTAATCCGGGATTTCGCTGCAGAAATGTTTTCCACGTTCACTTGCAGGCTGCTCACAACGGCATCAAAACGGTTTTGGTAGGCACCCAGGCTGGCACGTGAAGTGTTCACCGCATCCAGTTGCGCATCAATCGCGGTAATCGCTGCAGTCGCGTCTGAAACAGTGGACACGTTGCCGCTAATGGATGCCGCAGTCACTGCGCTCACCTGTAAGGTGTCTGCAGAACCAGAACCAATCTGGAAGGTGTAGCCTGAACCGCCAAATACATTCAAACCGTTAAACTGGGTAGATGTACTCAAGCGGGATAATTCTGAAGTCAGCTGTGTAAACTCTGTGTTCAGGTTAGTACGGTCGCCAGAACCATAGCTGCCGTTGGCTGCCTGCACGGCCAGTTCACGCATACGTTGCAGGGCGTCTGTCGCTTTGGACAAACCACCTTCTGTCACTTGCAGGTAAGAAATCGCGTCGTTTGAGTTACGAATCGCAACTTCATTGCCACGAATTTGGGAGTCCATACGGGTGGCAATCGCCATGCCCGCTGCATCATCTTTGGCGCTATTGATACGCAAGCCAGAAGATAAACGCTGAATCGATTGATTCAAGCCTGTTTGTGAAGCATTCAGGTTACGCTGTGCATTCAGGGATGCAATGTTGGTATTAATTACAGAAGCCATGTTTTAGTCTCCTTCAGAGTCCTATGTGTAGTTAGTGTCAAATCGGCATGTCATATCAACGTTGATCCACTTTTTGACTTCGTGTTTGCTATTCAGCGTTGTTATTACTTTTATCGACTTCGCCAGAAATTTCTTTAATCATGCACTTTAAATTTCTGTTGGGAAGATCATGCACTTGACACTCTTTACGACCCTACTCGGAAAAACTTTAAACGAGGCGATGCGTGAGACAGTCTTACTGCGCTCTGAAAAACTGCTGTACCAGCTCAATCACCTGGTCGACAGCCGTGACTGAGAGTTGCGGGCCCATGGGCAAACTCAGTACTTGATTGGCATAACGCTCGGCACACGGAAAATGACCTGCTTGCCAACCGAGCGACTGATAAGCCTGTTGCAAATGTGGCGGGACGGGATAATGAATCAGGGTTTGCACCCCATGCGCCTGCAACCAGGTTTGCAAGGCATCGCGTTGTGGCGTTGCGATCACAAACAAATGCCAGATAGTATTGGCCCAGGCTGGAGAAACCGGCAATTGCAAAGGCAGGCCTTGCAAACCCTCAAGATAGCGCTGCGCCAATGCCTGCCTGCGTGTATTCCACTCATCCAGCGCAGCCAGCTTGACTGACAGCACGGCAGCTTGCAAGGGATCCAGGCGACTATTCACGCCAAGCTCCAGATTGTAATATTTGACGGCTGAGCCATAATTGCCAAGCGCGCGTATACGTTGGGCGAGATGCTCATGCCTTGTGGTGACGGCCCCACCATCGCCCAAAGCCCCCAAATTCTTGCCCGGGTAAAAGCTCCATGCGACCGCATCCCCATGCGTACCTACCCGTTTACCCCTGACGGCAGCGCCATGCGCTTGCGCAGCATCCTCCAACACCAGCAAGCCATGCTGTTTGGCTAATGCACAAATGGCGTCCATGTCTGCCGGGATACCATATAAATGCACGGGCAAAATAACTTTGGTTTTAGCTGTGATTTTTGCCTGAATGGTGGCAACATCAATATTGAACTGCCCCTCAGCAGGCTCGACAGGGACGACAGTCGCGCCGACCGCACTCACCGCCAACCAGGTCGCAATATAAGTATGGGAGGGGACAATCACCTCATCCCCCACCCCCACATCCATGGCGCACAAGGCCAAGGTCAGTGCATCGAGGCCATTGCCCACGCCGACACAATACGGTGCGCCAGTATAGGCGGCAAACTGGGCTTCAAAGGCCTCCACTTCTTCGCCACCGATATACCAGCCAGAACGGGTAGCCCTTAACAGGGCAGTCTCAAGGTCAGGTGACAATTCGTCATAAGCGGCTTTGAGATCAAGGAAAGGAATCATGTTTGGCATCCAATTATCAACATCCCAGCAACAGGGATCGCGCGTGTTACCGCAAAGATTGCGTTAACTATATCGCATCTGGAAACTTTAAATTGAAAAAAACAAAACCGGTTTTACCGGCCTATCCTGAACGATAGAGAACTGGTGTGTTGATGAGATGATCCAGAAATGAAGAGGTCGTGAGCTTTTGCCTAGACAAAAGCCCACGACCTGTAAACATATACACCAAGAAAGCTGCTGAAAGACTACCCTTTAATCAGTGACATGACGCTGTTAGGCAACTGGTTGGCCTGGGCCAGCATCGCCGTGCCAGCTTGTTGCAGAATCTGGTTACGGGTCATCTTCGCAGTTTCTGACGCAAAGTCTGCATCCATAATCCGGGATTTCGCCGCGGAAACATTTTCGATATTCACTTGCAAGCTGCTGATTACCGCTTCAAAGCGGTTCTGGTACGCACCCAGACTCGCACGTGACGTATTCACTGAATCCAGTTGCGCATCAATGGCTGTAATCGCAGCCGTTGCTGCTGAGGCGGTTTGCACATTTCCAGAGATGGAAGCTGCGGTCACGGAACTTACTTGCAAAGTATCCGCAGAGCCAGAACCAATCTGGAAGGTATAGCCTGGACCGCCAAATACGTTCAAACCATTAAACTGGGTGGAGGTGCTCAAGCGGGTTAGCTCCGCAGTCAGTTGCGTAAATTCCGTGTCCAGATTGGCACGATCACCGCTACCGTAGCTGCCGTTGGCTGCCTGCACAGCCAACTCACGCATACGCTGCAGCACATCAGTCGCTTTCGACAAACCACCTTCGGTCACTTGCAGATATGAAATTGCATCATTGGAGTTACGAATTGCCACGTCATTGCCACGGACTTGAGAGTCCATGCGTGTTGCAATCGCCAACCCGGCCGCATCATCTTTGGCACTGTTAACGCGCAGCCCTGAAGACAAACGCTGTATGGATTGATTCAAACCAGCTTGAGATGCATTTAAATTGCGCTGGGCATTTAATGATGAAATATTGGTATTAATGACTGCAGCCATGTTAAGCCTCCTTAATGTACAAAAATATCGAGCTTCATGTTAAGTATTCATGCCACACTCAAGCTCTTCAAATCTGTTTTAAATTAATCTGATTTCGCACGTTATTACTCAAGTTAAGCAAATGCTGACCGTTATAGTAAGAACGTTGCGTCAAGTTAAGAATCACTTTATCGCAGCCCCGCATATTTGATTTCATTGAATAGAACGTGGTTTTGCCACTATTTCTAGAGATATCCCTGCGCGCTGATTCATGCGCTAAAACGCTTGGACCTTGTCGCACTGCGCCACCACCCAAGGTCGGTACTGCATCTACAAAAATTAGCGCATAAATACATGCGTATTCGCCTTAATAAATTGCTTGCGCGTCCGATATAAATACATAACACGCTCAATGAATGCGAAGGGGGATTTTCATGCAATCGTTTCTGGATTTGAATCAACTGACCAAAGGAATGCAACATTTTGAGGATGCAAAGCCCTTTCGTCATGCCGTGATCGATAACTTCCTGAATCCTGACCTGGTGAAAAAGGTTGCACGTGAGTTTCCCGAGTATGATTCTTCGCGCTGGTTTTGTTACCAAAACCAGATTGAAGATAAAAAGGCCTTAAATGACTGGAATGCCTTCCCTGCTCTGACCTATGCCCTGTTTCAAACCCTGAACTCTGCACCCGTGATAGACAAACTGTCCGAAATTGTCGGCACCCAGTTATATGCTGATAACGGGTTGCATGGTGGCGGCTGGCATATTCACGGCACCGGAGGCAACCTGAATCCGCACCTGGATTACTCCATTCACCCCAAACTGGGCTTGCAACGCAAAATCAACATCATTATCTACGTCTCCGAGCAACTGAAGGCTTACCATGGCGGCCATTTGGGTTTGTGGAGTCACGACGCTGAACAAAACCAGCCGGGTGAACTGATCAAAGAAGTCTGCCCCAAATTTAACCGGGCCGTGATTTTTGATACCACCCAGAACTCCTGGCATGGCATGAGCCGCCCCTTGACGCAGCCTTATGGTGTCTATCGCAAGAGCCTGGCCGTCTATTACCTGTGCGAACCCCCTGTCGATGCTGACCCTAGAGGCAGAGCTTTATTTGCCCCTAGAGAAGAGCAGAAGGAAAATGCAGAGATTGCTGAGCTGATTAGAATGCGCGCCAATGTATCGACCTCTGGCCAGGTCTACCGCCAAAACAAAAAGCCGGCCAAACAACCAGTACAGCCTGTCACGACCGCAACCACTGTGAGCCACTCGGGCACATAGTGATTCACGTATCAAAAACAAAGGCGCATCAGATCAATGATGCGCCTTTTTATATGCCCACTTCAAAAACGGGATTAAACGGTGATCTCAAGCAGCCCAACGCGCGCGCATAAACTCATCATAACGTCGGAAATAATCAGTTTCGTCATATTTTTCTGAGGCCAAGCACATTAAAACTGAACCTGAAGAAAAATTATCAATTTCACGCCAAATCATAGGACAGATATACAAGCCATAATAAGAACGGGCTAAATGAAATTTTTTCTTATCCTTGCCATCATCCAAGGTGATATCAAAACTACCAGACATGGCGACAATAAACTGATGCAGATTCTTGTGCGCATGCCCCCCGCGCTCTGCCCCGCCCGGCACATCATACACATGGTAGACGCGCTGAATCGCGAATGGGATTTGATTATCACTTTCAATAAATGTGAGGTTGCCATGCGGGTCATGGATTTTAGGCAACTCAATAATTCTGCAATGTTCTAGTGGCATACACACACCTGCTCTATCTCGTAACTCAAGCCACTATACGATAGGCATGCACGAATTAATTCAACTAATAAAGCCTGGAAAAGGCAGCATTTATCATCAGTAAGGTGACAGACTCGCCTCACAGCCAAATAACGCGTACCAAATTGCTCGCCACCAGAATCTGTGGCGAGTCAGTGACTTTAGATTCAGGCAGGCAGTGTTTCCTTGACTGTTTCAGCTTCTGCGTCCAGGCGGGTTTCTGCATAGTACAACCCTTGAATCACCTGATCGTTAAGTGACGTGGCAAAAAACCCGCTCGACATTGCGAGTAAAGCAATCTCAGGATGCAGTGCTGCCACGGTTTGCTGATCTTGCTCCCAAGCATCCCGTGCCGCCTGATCTGGTACCAAAAATCCACCCGGGATACGTTTGATGGCAGCAATCAGAGGTTGGGCATCTGCCGCAATCATGTTCATGGCCGTCAGTTCGGCCAGTAATTTCTCAACGATGAATGCGTCCGAATCATTCTCACCGTACAACTGTTTGAAATAATTCTGGTTAAACTCAACCACAATATTCATATCTTCGTCTTGTTGATCAGCACATGCCGTCTGATTTGTAATCCGATAAGCGCATTTATCCATATCCAGAACATGCAAAATCGTATACACATCACGGATATCCGCTTTTTTAATGCGCAGAAATAGTACAGCAATCGGCGATTTAATCTCTTGCACCATGGTAGGCTGTTTCCCCAGTGCCTTGAGCAAAGCTGCTGGCGCACCGGTCCAGACCAAATGGCCACCTTCAATAGGACCACTCACGGCCCCCTCACCCAACTGTAACTGCCATCCACTGTCATTTTTTTCTACCGTTTGGATCGCTTGTTGCACATAGGTGATATTGGGATGACTGAGTACTTGTTGTTTGACTTGACGGCAGATGCCACCGACCGCCCCTTGCTTGGGATAGTGAAATACGGTGGGTTGCAGGGGCACCGCTTTTCCCTGAAAACTGGCCAGCAATGTCTCGGGGTAGAAGAGTGGTAACCAGGCGACACGATGATAACGTGCCAGCATTTTGTCGGCTGTCACGCCTTGTGCCTTCATCAGGTAAGGAGCAATTATATGGTCATGCATGGCTTTACCATGATTGGCAAGGGAAGCGGTCAGGTAATCCAGCGTATGGTAACGGGCACCATTGGATTTTTCGCGCGCATGAATCTCTGCAGTAGGTAATTGCTGCAACTCTTGAATACTTTGCTGGGCAAAAGGCAATTTACTAAAGGTATGGTAGCTATTACTCAATACCACATCATCGTAAGCCTTGTTCTGCAACCACATTTTTGGCATGTCAAACTGATGTAATGGCTCATACTGCAGGGCCCAGGCATGCACGATATTCATAAAGCGGCCCACATCATTACGTAGCTTGGGGTTATAGCTGGCTAAGGTACTTTTTTGCGAAAGATAGCCATCCAGCTCAAACTTGACTAGACCCGCATCAAACATCACGCCATCAATCTCCAGTCCGGCAAAGTAACCGCCCAATGGTCCACCAGGATTGACCAAGGTCACCTTTTTGCCTTGGCGCGCCAACTCTAATGCCGCGACCATTCCAGCTAAAGCATTCCCTACAATCACCGTTGTTTTAGTATCCATTTTCAGTCCTCAAGTTTGAGATTGACATAAATTTCAGAGCCGTTTTCAGGAAAATGCCGGGCCAATTGCCACAAGCCATCCAGCATCTCCTGCGTCAACAAGCCTTGTTGCATCAGGGTCATCATTTGGTGATGGGTAAATGGTTTCACCAAAAAAGAACCTGCCTCAAGCACTTGTAATCCTAGTTCTTTCGCCAATACTTTTAATTGTTTTAAATCAAAAATACGTGGCTGATTAAATGATTTTTGCAGTGCAGACTGGGCATAGACGCTATCCATCAACCCCATCTCCACAGCAAGCAGGCGGTGCATAGACAACGCATTCGGCACATTGATATGAATCACTGTATTTTGACCTGCCAATGCTTTGGCACTAGCCAATAATGCCTTCGCATCTGGCACCTCATGCAACAGGCTGCTCAGCAGGATCAAATCATATGCCGGGTCAGGTTTACCCAGATGGCTACTTTCAAGAAACGCCTCGATCACTTGTGCACCTGCTAATTGGGCAGTATCTTTTCTGGCTTTTTCTGCAAACTGCGGGCCAGGCTCAACGACGGTCAGGCTTTCAAAGCCTTGCCAGTGATTCGCAATCGTATCCCAACCGCAGCCTACCTCCAGCACATGTTTGGGTTGATATTTTTCAAACAACTCTAGCAAGAGTTTTTTACGATAGCGCGCCTGAATCACTTCAAAATCGCTGGCGCTGTACGCTTGCTCATAAGCCGAGATCGCCTGTTTACGTTGGTCATCATGCATCATACACAATCCATTTCCAGCCATTGCAAGGTTGTCGTGCGGCCACCAAACATTTCCTTTTGCGCACATAAGCCTTCATTAAAACTTAAGCCATTGTGGCAGGTAGAAATGCCAAAATTAAAATAGGGCTTATCTGCGTAGACTTCGCTGATGAGCGTTTCCAGTAGTAAATCTACCGCCCCCACTTCTCTTGCCACCGGACTAGGCGCAATGTATTGCGTGTGCGCAACCCGGCCAAAATCAAACATGACAACTCCGGCAATCGGCTGCTCATGTAGATAGGCCATATACAAGCTGATTTCAGGACAGCGGCTGGCTAGAAGCGAGATCTCTTGCAGGCTGTGCGTGGGACTGGTGCCATGTCGCGCTTGCAAATTATCAGTGAGTATCTGCCAACAACTGGCATAGTCATCACTTTTTCTAATCGTGACCCCTGCTTTAGCCGCTTTGGACAATGCATGCTTACGACCTTTTGATAAGCGCAAACGTGACTCCTGCATAATGGTGGTTGATACATCCACTCGCATGGTCCTGGCACCTAATCTAAACAAGGCATACAAATCCTCTTCACTGGGCATGCTGTGATAAATATGTGGAATAGGCTTATAAATAAGCTTTTTAATCCCCATGGCCGCCCAGTAATCACGTAACTGCTCAAACAGGGCTTTTACATCTGCCGCCCCCAGACGTGCACTCATGACCAAACCGCCAAAACTCAAACCGCCATGGCTGACGATGGTGTCACCGTCGCGGCTCGCCGGCAACATGGCAAGTACTTGCCCTTCCTTCTCTATCCACAAAGAAGCATCCTGAAAACGGTCAGCGTGATAATCCATGTAGCCTCTTTTGAAAAAGAAGGCCCCATTCCGGCTCTGTGCCAAAAACTGGTCCCATGCCACATGCTGTTGCTGATAAGTCCGAATATCCATACTAGTGACTCATTTTCCCCAATACCTCTTGATAAGCGCTCATGGAACAAGCCTGCTCATAGTAGGTACGTGCCGCTTTTGCATACTTCGAATGATCAGCATTCAGTGCTTTTAAACCGGCGATAAACGTCTCCATGTCATGCCAGTAAATCGTCTCAGGGGCATGGCTGCCAACGTTAAGATGACGCGGGCAATCCAGGGCTTTAAACGCCAGTAAAGGATAGCCGGCTCCCTGCGCCTCAATATCCGACTTAGCGCCCATAATAGGGGCAGAGCCAATAAACACATGTGCATCAATCTCGAGCAAGGCTTGCCATAAGGAGGGCACGTTGCCCATATACACAAAACGCGCTACATCCAAGCCTTTTTGCGTTAGGTAGTCCCGCACTTGTTGCAGCACAGGGGCCTGAATCTCACCAAAATGATAATGCTGACCTTCGCCTAGATACAATGCCTGGCAGACCAATTCCTGAAAAGCAATCGCACCCTCGGTTTTAAACTTGGCAAAGGTGCCAGCCGTGACTGTATTCAACTTGCCAGAGGTATAGTCAAAAGTTTTAATCCCTTGGTCAACAGCCGTCGTTGGTAAAAACAATGTTTCGCGATCCAAATCTTCATGACAGTTGATGGCTCGCTGCCCATACAAATCGACATGTTTCAAATGGGGGACGCCGCTCCCTACTGACAAATTGTGATCCGCATGGTGAATAAAGTAGTAATCCGTCTCAAAATTAGGCTGACAAGCCACGACCGCAGCGACATCATCCTGATGCGTCAACAAAAACACATTACGGGCATAGGTATTAATCAGGCTGGCCAAACGTTGGCCTTTGGCCAGCAAGCTTTCTTGTGGCAGGACTAAAACAGGGCACTGTGGCAGCGCGCTTTGAATATTCTTGTAAAACGATTGTGTTGCAAATCTTGCATAAACATCGGTGATCACCAGCATGGGATTCTCAAGCTGATGCAGCATGGTAATAATATCCTTGGTATGTCCGCCAAAGTCATAGACTTCGGTGGCAACAACAATGTTTGCCAGTTTGGCATTGCGTGGTACTACGGCTGGAATACCCAAGTCTATGTTGGCAAGTAACTGATCAAAATATGGTGCAAATATTTTATGACCAGTAAATTCTGGCAGCCACATCAGCTTCAAGACCACTGCACGCACAAAATTAATCAGTTTATCGGTCTCCATCAAAGCTGGAAAGCGTTGCATAAAGGCCTCACAAGCGCTTAAATCCATATTGCCAGAAATCAACGCTCCGCTAGACTGGCCTCTTTGAATATCGGCTACATTGGCTGTCACAATCTCCTGTAGCAGGCCGGTAGCGTCTATCAACCCCTCCATGACCGGACTTTGTTGAACTTGAGGATTGCCAATGAGACCAATCGCGTAATTGACAACTTCCTCATATAGCATGTCATGCATTGCCTCAGACAAGGCATACTTCTTAGCCTCGCTGATTGCCATAAACACGGTTTTAAAGGCATGTAACTGGGTATAGGCATCAATAATGGTGACCCAGTACTGCTCAATTTGAGGGGCATTCGCAATCGCTGCTTCCAAATATGGTAACGCGGCATCTAATGCCTCTGTTTCTGCGAGCAATCGTCCATAGTCATGATTAGCCCTGGCATGTTTGGGATCAGCTTGTAACACTTGTTGTAACTGTGCTTTGGCAGACTGATAATTACCTTCTGCCTGTAAAGCTTGTGCTTGCGTCAACAAAGCCTCTATTGCCGCATGCGTTATCAAGTTTGACTCTACAAGCGATGCGGTTTCTGTTTCTTTTTGCAAGCGCCAGGCACTATCGGTTTTCTCTAGACACTCCTGATTTAATAGCTGAGCCATTTGTGCAGTCAATGCATGTTTCTGGCCTTGCTTGATCGCCTCATAAGCTGCAGGAAAGTCTTGCGCTAAGATATAAGCATCAATCAGGCTCACCCAATATTGTTCAACCTCAGGCCTGGCCATGACTGCTGCTTCAAACTTGGGTAAGGCGGCTTCAACACCCCGCGTATGCGTTTCAATAAAGCCCAGATTGTGATTGGCCCCGGCATGTTGTGGCTGATTCTTGAGAATATCTTCATATAAAGCCATCGCCTTTTGAAGCTCACCTGCGGCTTGTAATTGCTCGGCCTGCGCATACACTTCCTCAATCGCTTGCTCGAGCTGATTTAACCGATGGCGCTTAATCCGATCAACGATCTTATCTTTCAAAGCAGTGTAGCCCAAACTATCCACGTCACAGTGCTGCTTACAGGCCTGTTTTTTCATTTCATCCAATGCCTTGAATTCATCCATGGTCACAAATTCAGCCAATGTCGAATTGACCAGTGGCATTAAACTTGAATCATAAGCTTTGACCCGCCATTGCGGTTGTGTCACCAACATCAAGGAAACAATACGTTCAAACACAAATGACTTACACGGCAAAAGTTTATGTTCATGGGTAGTATCGGCATTCAAACATTTTGCGAGCAGCGTTTTACCCTCTTCAGCTTCATGAAACAAATCTTCACAAGCTGCCAGCCATGTTCGCCAGAAGCTAGGTTTTGCCACAAAGAAATTAGAATACACAGAGTTTTCGCTGTGCATGATGAGTGTGTCCATCTCGGCTTGAGGCGCAATTTTATTGATCACCAATTCAAAGCAAGGTGCAATGCCTTGATGGGCCAGGATACCTTGATGGAATTGATTCAGGAAAAACGCGGTCTGGTCAAAAAAAGGTGAAAAAAGAATCACGTCTGACTGATCAGCATTGGCCTCGATAAAACGGTAAACCTCTGCAGAACTTAACCCGGTTTTTTCAGAAAACTTTGGCGAGAAGAAGCCATAGAAGGTCTCTTCATCTAGCGCCTCATTTAAAAAGTATTGACGCATAAACCAATACTCACGCCAATCTGGTCGGGGATTGGCCAGGTTATCAAACGGAATAAATCCTTTATCCAACTCGAGGCGACTTTGTTCGGAATAATAGGCCTGGTAAATTTTAACCTTAGCAACGTTGCCTGATTTGACAAATGAAGCAGGCACTTCGCTTGCAGTGGCCATGACTGAAGACCCGGCCGCTTCCATCATGTCTACACATGTCTGGGCCAGTACGTGTGCTTTTGACAGTCCTAAACCGTACTGCAACCCTAATTGAATTGCCGCAGCAGCTTTTTGCAATTGCGCGCAAAACATTAAGGCCTCAATGTAGCTGACCCAATATTGCTCATTCCCGGCATCCAGCTGAACAGCCTGTTCAAGTTTGCCGATTGCACCAGCATCCCCTTGTGAGCGCAAAACCAATCCAAACTGGTGATAAGCAGGCGCATAGCGAGGATATTGCTGCAACATAGCCTGATAGTGTCTAAGCACTTGTTCCGGTTGATCTGCCAGCGCATTGGCCTCAGCCATCAGTTGCTCCGGCGTGGCATTCATCTGATTGATAGTGTCCTGGCTCATGCATTGGCCTTTCTTGAAAGTTCATGGATTGCTGTCTGCAGGGTTTGTGGGCTGACATCCGGTGCATTCGTGCAATGCTTGCAGGAGCTTGGCATATCACCTCGCAGCAATGCATGACGGAAGGCACGTATCCCTTCACCGTTCAACCCCTCCTCTTCTTTGCCACTATCAATATTGCCCACCGGATCCATTTCAGTCATGCAGCAAGGGAAGATTGCAGCATCGGCAGCCAGCGTAAAGCGTGTCCATGGCTGCAAACAAAGCTTGGTGGAAAGTTGCGGATCGGCCTGCACAGCGCCTGTATCAGTGGCTGCAGCATTGATACTTTTCGCCATGGCTTCGATTCTCTCCATCAAATGTGGCTGTATGGTGACGCGAAAGCCCTGCTGCTTATCTGCAATTTCCATGGCATGCTTTAAATGCTCAACAGCTTGCTTGAATGACACCGGATCATCATTGTGCAAAGGACGAATCGCATGTTTGTCAGTGGCTTCACGCTCAAACAAATCTGAAATCGTCACCGACGTGATCGGTAAATTAGACAGCATCGCCATCAATTCAGGCAGGCCGGCAGCCGCTTCATGATATAAAGTAACGTTCACCGTCAGTTTGGGCAACTTGAGACCGTGAAACTGGCAATAAGTCTGCAAACGGGTAATGTTGTAAATAATCAAACCGAGGTCGGACTTGGCGCGTACCTCACGTGTCAATTGCCGATCAGCGGTATCAATTGAAATCACGATCCCGTCTAGCTGCGCAAACACAGCCCAATCCTCATCTTCGTATTTGGCCGCAAAGTTGCTGTTGACATGGATATAACATGACGGATTACGAGACTTGCCAGCGTGTATCATGCGTGGAAAGTCTTCACGCCAATGCGGATGAAAAGTAGACTCACCGGTTCCTGCCAGCAACAACTCGCTATAGGAAGATTGCTCGATTAAATGAATGACCGCATCCACGGTTGTGGTTGTCATATCCATATTGCGCCCAGGAATTTGGTCGTCGCCGGGATTGCTCTTGGAGCAATACTTGCAGCGCAAATTACAACGGGAAGTGTACTCAATCATCAATGCCTGAGGATAAGCCTTTAACCAGCTTTCAGGGAAAACTGTCTGATCTGCAAGTGGTTTTGTCTTGTTAAACCACTGAACAGGTTGCGCTAACAGAGGCTGCTGAGGGACAACGGACACTGGCACGTCATTGCTAACAGTTGTCTGCATCTTGCTTTCAGCAAATAGCTGTTGTTGTAATTGCTCGACAGAAACCAGGGCTGAATCAGGCGTACTTTTCTCAGCAAACTGTTGGCTCGCCGCTTGCATGCAATCATTCATCAGCATGGCTGCTGACGCAGCGGTTAACCCATGTTGCTGCCCTTGCTGAATAGCCAAGAGCGCTGCCCGAATGTTGTCTTGCATCATCAATGCATCAATATAGGTGACCCAATATTGCTCTACTTCTGGCTGCTGCATGACTGCTTGCTCCAGTCTTGGCAAAGCGAATGTGACACCGCGGGTATGTGTTTCAATCCATCCCAACTGGAAATTGGCTTCCGCATGTTGGGGTTCTGCCTTGAGCAAGGCAAGATAAAGTTCAGCCGCCTGCGTAATCTCTCCTTCTGCCTGTAATTTCTGGGCGGCAGCCATTAAATCACTACTAGGCGTGACAGGAGAAAGTGTGTTTACGGCTTCTACAGTATCAATTTCTTCCACAAGCATCTCTGGCTCCATATGTAGAGTGGGGTGAGATAGGTCGGCATCCACCCATCTGCTTTGAATTGAAGCTGGGGCCTGTTGCGCACACCAGCGTTGCCACATCTGGAATAACATCTGGCGTAACGCCTCTGCTTGCAAGCCAGGTTTGGCGAGCAAACTGTTAGAAAAGTGTTCACGCATGTGGGCGCGACACGCTGCCAACTTTGTAAAGTCAGCACACAGGTCCAGGGTCTGCTTGATCAGGCTGTCATGGTCCGAGGCAATAAATTGCATCAACCCCAGATGCTGCATCAATGCCATGGCGCCACGGCTTGCTAAGCGGTCACCGGCAACACATAACGTGGGCACGCCCATCCACAGCGCATGTGCCGTGGTGGTGACGCCGTTGGAGGGGAAGGTATCCAGGCAAATATCGACCTCGTGGTAATAGCCTAAATAGCTTGCCATGTCAGTGCGTGCGTAATAGCGGATGCGGTTAGCGGCAATGCCAGCTTCGGCAAACCAGGTTTGCAAATGCTGCGTGCTTTCGCCCTCTCCCACCCCACCAATTACCAGGCGGCTGTCAGGCAAGGCTTGCATCAACGCGGCCCATTGTTGCACGGTGGCCTGAGTGATTTTGAGGACCCGGTTAAAGCAAGCAAACGTGACATAGCCGTTGCTCAGTGCAGGCAAGGCATTCACCTCTGGCGCTTGCTCATATGGGATAAAAGTTGCATTCACCGGCAGCTGCACCAGCTTTTCAGTAAACTGGTCATCAAACTGGCCGGGGGGCAACAGATATGAGTCTGCCAGGTAATAATCCATGCTGCTCAAGCCGGTGGTGTTGAGGTAGCCTAGCCAGCTCACCTGAACAGGTGCAGGCTTGCGCGCAAATGTCAGCAAGCGGTTGCCTGAGGTATGGCCGGATAAATCAATCAGGATGTCAATGCCGTCATCCCGGATTTGCTCGGCCAGTGCCTGGTCTGACCAGGATGAGACTTCGTACCATGTTGAAAAATAGCCCTGCATCTGGGTGGTGACATTATCCACCAGCGGTTGATTGGCATAGGCAACCAAGCGCAGAGAGGTTTCTTTGGCCAGCTCATTAAGTAAAGGCAGCATAAAGTGCGCGACCGAATGGGCCCTGAAATCTGCAGAGACCCAGCCGATATTAAGTGGCCTGTGCACGTCACGTGTATTCTGATGTGGCAGCCAGGCTGCTTTGAGCGGCGCTTCATACAAGTCGGCATAGGCTTGATGTGCTTGCATGAGTGCGGCATTGTCTATGTGTTCTGCGTGGGTCATGCAAAACAGCAAGTTGCTGAAGCAATCGGCATAGTTGGGTTGCAAGGCCAATGCGCATTTAAAGTGCTCGATGGCCGTTTCTACCTGACCCAGATCCTTGAGGACTGTCCCCAGATTATTGTAAGCCGCAGCGTAGTCCGACTTGAGGGCAATCGCTTGTTGAAAGGCAGTTGCCGCTCCAGGCAGATCTCCCTTGGCCTTGAGGACGATGCCGTAATAGCAATGTTCTTGTGGATCTTGCGCATTCAATGTCAGGGCCTGTTTGGCCGCAGCGCTGGCATCCTTTTTTTGCAGCATCAAGACATCCGCCAGCATTTTCCAGCCCGCCAGCCACTGCGGATATTGCCCCAAATAGGTGTGCAGGGCCTGTTCCATTTGTCCATATTGTTGCTGCTCAAACGCTGCAAGCAAGGCTTGTTGCTGGGAGGCATCCGGTTGCATGGCTGCGTCTTGCGACGAAGCTTGTGCATGTTGCACGGATTGGCGAGTGAACCCAGGCATCTTTAACGCTTCGGCAAGCTGGTGCACCGCCTCCGCATGCTGCGGCAATGCCATGGCTTGCTCAAAGGTGGCAGCCAAAATATCCGCACTCGCCGTGGCATGCATGGCCACCAAATAATGTTGCAGATACTCCCATTCAGCCGGCTGTGCAGCATGGGCTTGCGCAAAACAGGCCACGGCCTCTTGCTGATGCCCCTGCGCCCAGGCGATGAGTCCCAGATTAAACCAGGCAGGGGCGGATTGTGGAGCAACCGCCAGAATCTCTTGATATAACTGTGTCGCGGTTTGCAGATCACCCGCTTGCTGATGCTGCAGAGCCAGCGTAAACACTTCTTCAAGCGCCGCGCCAAGTTCAGCCGTCATCGGCGTGCCAACTGCGGCCTCCCCCTCGCCCCATTTACGCAGATACATCTGATATTTGTCACGCCAGCGCTGCTTGCCAAAATTGCCCATGCTCTGGTGCGTCAGGCTGATCGGCCAAATACCGAGCTTGAGCCCGGCCTGGGTCGCTGTACGGCAAAAATCCAGGTCATAAAATTCAAAATCAAATTGCGGGTCATGGCGCACATTGGCTTGCGTCAGCGTGCGTTTGTAGGCGGCCATGAAGACACCATCCATCAAGACGCAATCGCCTTGTTCAGCACCAAAATAAGTGTTGTGCCCAAACGGGTGTTCGCTGTGCGCAACCTTGCCACGCAAGAACGCAGACTGCTCCCAGGTAAAGGCAAGGTCGGTAAATAACCATGCCGGTTGCTTGGGCAACATGCGCGCAGTGCCGGCGACGCCAATCACATCATAGGCCGCCAGGCCATCCATCACAGTTTGCACAAAAGGGTTCTGGTCCAGCCAGATATCGTCATGGGCAAAAATGACCAGCGCATTGTCAGGCGCGATGGCAACGGCCTCATTAAAAACTTCGGATAGACCGCGTGTATTTTCGTAATACACATACGGAACGATTCTGGCATCTTGCTGCATATGACGTTTGAGCGATACCCCGAGTGCAGAAGAAGCCCAGAAGGCCTCTTCACTGGCCCGGGTGGCACTAATGATCCAGACTGGATCCTCACCGGCATAAGCGTCCTGAATGCGTGTTTTAGCCAACAGCGCGTCGGCAATACCCGTCACCCGCTCGCTCCAGACATTCCACAGCAACTGTTCCATATCGCGTGCAAAACGCTCGCCATCCATCAATGGGGAGCGCATCACTTGCGCACGTAGGCCTGCCCGCAGGTTGGCAAGAGCAGGTAAATCCGCAGCGAATTGAATTGCTTTTTGTACAAAAGCTTTCTTATCTTCGGCAACCCACTCTGGCAAGCCAGCGCTGGTCATCATGCTGGCGCCTTGGCGGGAGATCATGGTCTCGCCCGGCATAGTCAGCGTAGGTACGCCCATCCACAAGGCTTCGCAGGTCGTTGTGCCCCCGTTAAAGGGGAAACTGTCCAGAATCATGTCTACAGCATGATAGTTTTTGAAATAGGCATCTCGCGCTGTGGGACGCATCAAGACACATTGTTCAGGCTGGATACCGGCTTGTTGCAGTCTGGCCAGGGCTTCAGCTTGTATCTGATCATCTTGAAAGGCCTTGCACTGCCAGTAAAGTTTGGCCGCAGGCAGCGCAAGAAACACTTGTGCCCAAACTGCCAATACCTCGTCGCTGACCTTGCTGTATTTTTGAAAGCAGCCAAAGGTCACATAGCCATTTTGCAAGGCAGGCAGCGCATTCACCTGCTCTTCGGACTCGGGGGCTGAGAAACACAAACGGGTATGCGGCAGTTTGACAACGCTTTCGGTAAATTGCCCTTCACTACCCGCAGGCACGCTGACCGGGTCAGCAATCACCGCATCCATGGTAGGCAAGCCTGTGGTATCCCAGTAGCCCAGCCAGGAGGCCTGCACGGGCGCCGGACGCCAGGCAAATAATGACACGCGGCTGTCTGCCGTATAGCCAGAGAGGTCGAGCAGAATATGAATGCCATCTTCACGGATAAGGCTGGCAGCACGGGCATCATTCATGCCAGCCAATGAACGCCATTGCGTGCAGTGTTTTTTCAAGACCTGGCTGTAATTGTCCTCACGCCCATCGGCTGAGTAAGCATAGATTTCTGTTTTACCGGCATTGATATGTTTTAACCAATGCTCAAGAAAATAGCCCACCGGATGACTGCGCAAATCTGCAGACACCAGACCAATGCGCAAACGCTGGTCTTGCGCGTTGACCAACCAGTTTTTGAAAGGTGCAGCCTTGGCCATGAACTGCTCACCACAGGCACGTGCATACTTTAAATGCTCTTTCGGGCTCAGCTCATTGGCAAAACTGTTGGTGTATAACAGGTTACGGTAGGCTTTATCCAAATGGGGTGCGCGTGCGATGAGCTTGACATAAGTCTCCACCGCCAGCTTGACATCGCCCTGCTCCAGATAGGCACTGCCCAGATTGATGTAAGAGTCCAGATACTCAGGATCCAGCGCAATCGCCTTTTCCAGAGCCTGCCGCGCACGCTCCACCTCGCCAACCAAACGCAGCGAAACACTGTAGTTACTCCAAAAAGCGGCGCAGTCCGGCTTGAGCTGCAACGCTTTTTCATAATATTCCAGAGATTGTGCATACTCTTGTTTGTAATACAGCAGCAAAGCCATATTGCAATAGGTAAACGGATCTTCGATCCCCAGGCTCATCGCTTGCTTGCAATAACGTTCTGCTTCAGTGAGCAACTGCTGGTTAATCAGGGTAGAGGTAAAGTTATTGAGTTCTTCGATCTCTGGCGCTTTGACCTGCATGATGGCCTTGGCGCAAGCTTCATATTCCAACGGTTGTTGTAACTGTTTATACAGTTGAGCCAGGTCATTGAGCAACTGCCAGCTCTCAGGATTGAGTACCCGGGCTTGCAACCACACTTGCTCGGCTTCCTTAAAACGGTTTTTTTGCCGCAGACACTGTCCGTACTGGTGCAATGCATCAAAATAGGTCGGGTTCAGATCAATGGCGCGCTGAAAATGTACCAGCGCCTCATCCAGGTTACCCAGGACAAACAAGACTTGTGCCATGTTGTAGGCCAGCACGGCATTGTCAGGCTCAATCTCTAGCGCCTGACGATAATATTGCACAGCCTCAAGTGACTTGCCGGATTCATGCAGCAACGCTGCCAGGTCAAACAATACCAGTGCATCGTGCTTGTTGAGCTGCAAAGCGGTACGCAACAGTTTCTCGGCTTCTTTCTGCTGCCCGGCTTCTTTGAGCAAGCTGGCCAGATTGGCATAAGCGCGGGTCATGGATGGATTCAAACGGATCGCCTGACGATAATGCTTGGTGGCCAGGGTCACATCCCCCAGTTGCGCGGCCACGTTCGCGGCATTCAAGAATACCTCTGCATCTTTTTTAAGCAGCTTGACGGCTTGCGCAAGGGCCTCGCCGGCGCCTTGCAGGTCACCGCGCTGTTGCAGTAAACCGCCCAAAATTTTCCAGGCAATCCCCTCTTTTGGAAACTCACTTGTTAACTGCCGGGCAATGCTAAAGCAGGCTTCAGTGGCCCCTTGCTGCCAAAGCTGTGCCAGCTGCTGCAACAGTTGCTGGCGGCCAGGTGCGCTGCCATGTGTTTGGCTATCCTGGGCAAACGGGGTGACAGCAAGCTTGTTCATAACAGAGAGTTCCAAAAATTTTCTCTTATTATTGAAAACTCCTGTGCAAAGGCATCGCTTAAAAAAAGCGGAAAACACCAGCCAGCTTATGTGTTCAGCATGGTGACAGCCCAGACGAAATGCTTGCCAAGCCGCACCAGCTCTGGATTGAGGAGAAAATATCGTTTTATGTCAGAAGCATACCAACACGCGCAACCATTAAAGAAAAGATCAGGGCTGCCGTAAACATGCCCCGCTCATGAGACATGACCGGCAAGAAAACCAGGTGGGATAACAAATATAGCGGAAAGGACAGTCTGGCCAGGGAAGAAGCCTGGCGAGGACGACCTGTGATCAAGTACAAGGCGATGTTCAGGCAACATGTACCTGCGCGACTGGCAGATCAGGCTCCCAACGGATCAGGGTAAATAAATCGCACTGCAGGTAAGCACATAGCTTGTTCAAGTGCTCGGTACTGGCATTATAGGTCCGGTCTTTGAGCATTCTGTGCAAAGTCATGCGGCTAATCCCGCTTGCATCTGCAATTTCGGTGATGGTGATGGTTCTGCCCCACTCTAATTGTTTTTTTAAAATAACGGTCTTTAACTCTACGTAAATCACACAACTTCCTGACAACTTTTGATTGTTCGCGTGTTTCAAGCGCGATGCCACACTTGGATAAAGTGTAGTCTGCACATGAATGCCTGGGCTTGATCGATATCAATCCTCCTCAACTACGCGACTGCCTGAGGACACAAAACATTATACAATTTTATAAAGTGTTTGCGATACGTGAAAAGACGCATGCTAGGCTGACTTGGTTCAATCAACGTCAATACGCTTTGCCGTGCCCATCACATGCGAATAGGCACGCGTCAATTCGGCGCCCATCAGGAATATCTGCGCGGAGTAATAAACCCAGATCAACAACACCAGAATGGACCCGGCCGCCCCATAGGCACTGGAAAATGCACTGTTGCCGATATAAATGCCAATCAGCCACTTGCCGATGGTGAATAAAACTGCCGTAATGATGGCGCCTATCCACACTTCATCCCATTGAATTTGTGCACGTGGCATGGTCTTGTAAATCATGGCGAACATACCAGTCGTCAATGCAAAACTGAACACGGTATTCAGTATCCCCGCAATCAGGATCCAGCCAGAAAACACTGGCGACCACCATTTGCTGATCGCCGCCAGCCCGGCGCTAAACACCAGTGAGACCATGAGCAAAAAGCCGATGCCCAGGATCATGCCAAACGATAACAAGCGCACCCGCAACAAGTGCCACAAGCCGCTGCCTTCACGCACCGGCGCTTTCCAGATACGGTCCAGCGAATCCTGCAACTCACCAAACACAGAAGTCGCCCCTACCAGCAATAGCACCACCCCAATGGCAGTGGCAGCAATGCCTTCGGACGGTCGGCTCACGCTTTCTAGCAGTGTTTGTATTGCCACCGCGCCACGTTGCCCCATCAAGCTATTCAACTGGCCAATAATTTCACCGCGCGCAGCCTCCTGCCCAAATACCAGCCCCGCAATTGAAATCACTATCAATAAAAGCGGTGCAATCGAGAACAACGTGTAGTAAGCCAGGGCGGCACCCATGCTTTGTGCGTAATCATCCCGCCAACCGATAAAGGCCGTTTTCACCAGTAGCCAGACTTGTTTCATCCAGATTATCCATGCATAGACTATAAAGACTTGCCGTTTAGCAGCAAGGGGGAGCTTTGCCAACGTTAAACGCAGCAGAAACCTGACTCCAGCATACCCAAGGGCACGGCTACGCCCTATCGGTCAAAGGGCTATCTCACTGTCAGAAATGGCCGACGGACTGAGCGGCGGCTGACCGCAACAGGGTTACGGCGAAGCATGCGGGATTGGTATTCAAAGATTTGTAAGGCATCACCCCCCCGTTTGGGATCCGCTTGCAGATTAGGTAGTGGCTAGACCTGCTGAAGGTCTACCAGACTCCTGAAAGGTATCATACACAGAAAAATCAAACTCACGCGCACTGACAATCGACTCTTGCCGGATCACCAGCGGCAAATTGTCGCCGACTTTTTTGTAATCGGTAGTAAACATCACCTGCAACGTATCTTTGTCGCGATACCCGCTCACAAAAGGCAGAAAACTGATTTCCTGATCCGCACCCTCATTCTCGTTGGGCTCGCCCATGGTGGCCACCCGCCCCACATACACCTTGCGGTCATCCAGCACCAACATCAGGTTGCGGTCGTTAATCATCGCCGAAAATAGCAACTGGTCCAAAGGACTGTCAGAAAACAACTCAGACATAATGACAATATCCACTTCTTCATCACTATCGAGCTGCAAATAATGTTTAAGCCGCCAATACACCCACTTTGAAATCAATAACGGCATCAACAATGTCGTCAGGGCGATCACACCTAACAGCACATAGCGCTTTTTATCCCCCTCGGTGAGTCCCAGGCTATCCGGCAGATAACGGGCCAGCAAATCGACATAATCGATGCCAAGAGTACGCACGCCCTCAAACACCGGGATCGCTGACAGATTGATCAACAAAACATGAAAAATGGCCGCCGAGATCAGGCAGAGAATACCGAGATAGGCCGCTTGCAGGTAAAGATACTGGCCTTCGTATCGATGCAGCTTAAAGAAGTACTGGGGATGATAATGACAAACAAGAAACCCTGAAACCAGAATCAGCAGAACAAATAACACCCCCATGGCTATTTTTGCAGGGGAAGATTCGCAATCTTTGAAGCATCTGCCTGAAAACTGGCTGAATTGACAATGCTGGCCGGGTTAATTGTCACCGTGCCACGACCGACCACTTTTAATGTCGGGTATTTTTTCTTGGCATTTTTGACCTGCTCTGCCAGCAACTTACTATTGGCGCTCATCTTTAGGAATAGCATTTCAACCTCCGTTGGGCTAAGAATGTCGCAATCTCGCAGCCTTGTCAACTATGAGATGGCTAAGGCTATTTTTGCGACAGTCTGAAATATTAAACCTTGAATGGAATAATATTAACTTTGAAAAGCGAACAGCTCTCCTCTACTGGCACATTGGATAGAGTAAAGGCCAAAGGATAACCCTACGATCATCTACCAAACGTCAAGGGACAAGACCTCTTAGCCTTGCCCCTTCTTGCAGTATTGATTAGTCGCTTTATGTCAGAACGAAGACGCGCCTGGAATCCAGTTAGTGCCTGCGAGCGGAACCTTGGCCATGGCAGCGGATTCAATCGTGAGTGCCACCAAATCCTCAGGCTCCAAATTATGCAAATGAGATTTACCGCATGCTCTAGCAATCACCTGAGCTTCCATCGTCAGCACAGAGAGATAGTTTGCAAGGCGACGGCCAGCTTTCACCGGATCTAAACGCTTCATCAACTCTGGATCTTGAGTAGTAATCCCTGCAGGGTCCTTACCTTCATGCCAATCATCATAAGCGCCGGCAGTGGTCCCAAGTTTCTGGTATTCCTCTTCCAGATGTGGATCGTTATCACCCAACGCAATTAATGCAGCGGTGCCGATAGCGACAGCGTCTGCGCCCAACGCCAAGGCTTTAGCGACGTCAGCACCATTTCTGATACCCCCCGAAACAATCAGCTGAACTTTACGGTGCATACCCATATCTTGCAGCGCCTGAACAGCTGGTCGAATTGCCGCTAGAATCGGGATACCCACATGTTCAATAAACACCTCTTGTGTGGCAGCGGTCCCACCTTGCATACCATCGAGTACCACAACATCGGCACCCGATTTAACAGCGAGAGTGACATCAAAATATGGACGCGTCGCCCCCACCTTCACATAAATTGGTTTTTCCCAATCTGTGATCTCACGCAGTTCAGCAATCTTAATTTCCAAGTCATCTGGACCAGTCCAGTCTGGATGGCGACAGGCAGAACGTTGATCGACGCCTTTAGGCAAACAACGCATTTTTGCAACACGGTCACTAATTTTCTGGCCCAGCAACATCCCCCCGCCACCAGGCTTCGCGCCTTGGCCAATCACCACTTCAATGGCATCCGCTTTCCGCAGATCATCTGGATTCATGCCATACCGAGAAGGCAAGTATTGATAGACCAGAATCGAAGACTGACCACGCTCCTCAGGCGTCATACCGCCATCCCCAGTGGTTGTACTGGTACCGACTGCGCTTGCTCCACGGCCCAGAGCCTCTTTTGCTGGCCCAGACAGCGCGCCAAAGCTCATGCCCGCAATCGTTACTGGGGTCTTGAGGTGAATAGGTTTCTTGGCATAACGTGTTCCGAGGACCACATCTGTGCCACATTTCTCACGATAGCCTTCAAGTGGGTATCTACTGACAGAAGCCCCCAAGAATAATAGGTCATCGAAATGTGGCAATTTTCGTTTAGCACCCGCGCCACGAATATCATAAATGCCGGTGGCTGCTGCACGGCGAATTTCTGACATCGTTCCCGGATCAAACGTCGCAGAAAAACGCGGTTCTGTTTGCGGAGTTTTTTTAGAGATATCGCTCATGATTAATATGCTCCTGCGTTATCAACATGGAAGTTATAGAGAGTGCGTGCAGAGCCAAATAATTTGAAACTATCCGGATCCACGTCTGCGTGGCCGGACTTGGCCAAAAGATCCACTAAAATATTGCGTGACTCCTGATCCATCTCCTTCTCTTCACAATCGGCACCCAAGCTCTTGACGTTACCGCGCACAAAGAGTCTAGCTTCGTATAATGAGTCGCCTAATGCCTCGCCTGCGTCTCCAAGCACCACCAGATTGCCAGCTTGTGCCATGAATGCGGAAAAGCTGCCCACTGAACCGCCGACCACAATATCAGCCCCTTTGAGCGAGATGCCGCAGCGAAGCCCGGCGTCACCGTCAATGATTAACAAACCACCTTGCGCCGTTGCGCCAGCAGCATTAGAAGCGAAGCCTTTCACATGCACCACGCCTGACATCATATTCTCCGCCACACCAGTAGATGCACTGCCGGTCACAGTGACTGTCGCCAGTTGGTTCATGCCTGCGGCGTAATATCCGGCGTGACCATCGATTGTGACATTCACCTCAGCATTCAGGCCGACTGCGATGTTGTGAGCCCCATTGGGGTTGCTAATGACCACGTTTTTACCACTCAACTCTGCTGCAGGACGATGCAGATATTGATTCACGGTTCTCAACTCGGTATTTTCCAAGTCAAATTTTAGACTTTCCATACATACATCTCCTTTGGTGAAGGTTCAAAAACGTGAGCATTCTTCACATCAGGAAGGTGGGCTAAAGAGCGGAACTCTGAAGCGATCGCGACATAATCATCATGCTCCGCGACCACTGCAGGCTTACATGCAAATGGATCCCTCACCAAGGCCAATTGATCTTTGGTACCCATCAGCAATGTATAGAAACCATCCAGCTCGTCGAAACCATGTTCCAGGGCGGTTTTCAAATCGTCACCTTCACGCATACGCCACTCAAGGAAGCGGCAGGCTGCTTCAGTGTCATTGTCGGTTTCAAAATTGATCCCTTCATGTTGCAGCTTGCGACGGAGGCTGTTGGGGTTAGAAAGAGATCCATTGTGCACCAGGCACCAGTCAGTGCCTGCTGTAAAAGGATGCGCATGCGCTGGCGTAATGGCAGATTCAGTCGCCATCCGTGTATGCCCGACCAAATGCGTGCCACTCAATGCTGGCAAATCATAACGCGCAGCCACATCGGCAGGCAGGCCGGTATCTTTGTACACGTCGATCGATTGACCCACAGAAAGGATATGAATCTGCGGATAGGCTTGCTTGATCCAGCTTTTTACTTTCGCGGTGTCCACTGCGGAGGTGAGAATCGCATGATTCCCCTTCACCGCGAGAGTGACCTGATCTGAGTGCTCAGAATTAAAGTCTCGCTCCAATGCCTTCCATCTAAAATCTGCCGTCGGTGCATACAGGCTATATTTCAACGCATTTGCATCCACAGGCGACGTAAACACAGCCATGCCAGCAGAGTCCGGTCCTCGCTCTGTCATCCCAATCAGCATCGGCATCATCAATTGACCGATATTTGCGCGCATACTCTGGTTTTTAACCAGTAATCCTACAATCCCACACATCATTTTCTCCTATCAATACTTCATGTTCGATGACCAATGCGTCACTCACATCAAACAATTAAAAGAACTCAACATACCTATCAATTTCCCACTGGGAGACATGCCGTTGATAATCTATCCACTCCATGCGTTTGATCTTTAAAAACTCTTGGGCAAGATTTGCCCCCAGCGCATCCATGATGACCGCATCACTCTCAAGCGCATCCAATGCCTCACCCAGATTCTGGGGAAGGATGCCAATCTTCAACGCTTGAAGTTGCTCGGGGCTATAATCGTAGAGATTCTCATCATGCCCCTTGCCTGGGTTTAACTGACGGGCAACGCCATCCAAGCCCGCTGCGATCACAGCTGCGGTTGCAAGATATGGATTACAGCTGCCGTCAGGAAGCCGCAGTTCTAAGCGGCCATAAGGAATACGCACCAATGTCGATCGGTTATTGTTACCGTAACTGATATACGCTGGCGCCCACGTTGAACCGGTTAATGAGCGCCCCACGACCAGCCTTTTGTACGAATTTACGGTCGGATTACATAAGGCGGTCAGTGCCGGGGCATGCGCAAGAATCCCGCCCAGGAAATGGTAAGCCAGGCTAGACAGCCCCAGTCCAGAGGGGTCATTGTCGTCTTGGAACAGGCTTTTCTCTCCATCCCCTATGGACATATGCATGTGCATACCATTGCCTGGCCGATTGCTAAATGGCTTAGGCATGAACGAGCAGATCATGCCCATCTCATTGGCTATTTCACTCGCAGCCATCTTGAATAAAATGTAATCGTCTGCACTTTTGAGACATTCAGAATAGGTGTAGTTAATTTCAAACTGACCATTCGCATCCTCATGATCGATTTGATAAACATCCATCCCTGCCGCAATCAGCGACTCAGTTAACTTACCCAGATACTCAGAGTGTCTTGTGATCCCTTTATAGTCGTAACATGGTTTTTGCAACGTATCAGTTTCATCAAACGGCAGAATCTGACCCTGTTCGTCACGACGCAGTAATGAAAACTCTGGCTCTAATCCTGTGTAGAAGGTCCATCCACGTTCGGATAACCGGGCAATCTGCTTCTTAAGAACGACGCGTGCATCATATTCATGCGGTTTATTATTAACATGCCCATCGCACACCAGTCGCGCATAACCAGGTTGCCAAGGCACCAAGCCGATAGTGCTCAGCTCACCAACCGCCATGTAATCAGGGCCATTGGGTGCAATGCCTGTCCCCCAAATTGCACCACCAGCAAAACCTGCGCCCTTCGTCAGGATATCGTTGAGATGCTCAGCCGGTACTGACTTGACCTTAGCTACCCCATGAATATCGACGAATTGGGCAAGGACGTACTTGACCTTGTTTTCCTGCAAAAACTTTTGTGCTTCCTGCAATGACTTCATTGAGTGCCTCACCTAAAATTTATTAATTAAAATTCGAAACGATCAAGAACTAGTTATCATCTGTTTGAAGTGAACATCCAGGCCAACAGCGCCTCCGCCGAACTCCCCGGCGATTTCGGTGAGCGTGCTCCACATGTAGTTACCATAGCTACCATCGCACCAGAAACGGTAGACCAGCTCACCATTCAGCAATTGGCGGATTAAAGTCACAGACACGCCAGCCACACTGGTCAGCAACACAGCATCCGCAGCAAACGCGCTTTCACTCAGGTCTAGTGCACAAATTTCACTGAATGCACTGTGAAAATGCACGCCGCTCAGAATGAACGAAGCGTCATAACGCGCCACTTGATAAAGATGCTCTGGTGCATCATTTGCATTGATTGCAATCTGCCCCTGGTGGAAACCTTCCAATAAAAACTCACTCCGCCCAAGTCTTAACACCAATCCTCCAGCGTGATCTTTACGCCATGTATTGGGTGCTTCTGGCACGGTAAAACCTTGGGATTCAAGCCATTCAACGGCCTTTGCGCCTTTAATCCCTACTCTGGAAAATGCGCTCACATCACAAATACCGAGCTTCTTCATCCTTTGCATCTCGATATCCGTATTTTCATAACTTAGAACGATTTCCATCCCGTTCAAGATTGCTTTCTTCATCGTTAACCCTGACTGCGCAAAACTGACGGGGGAGAGTCGGTCAAATACCATTTCCATATTTAATCCCCTTCAATAAATGGTGACTGGACAACATAGGCCTCCACCATCTGGCCGCTGTCGGTTCTAATACTCAAGACGTCACCCAACGTTGTATTCGCTGGGGATACATATGCAAACCCGATGAATCTTTGCAGCGTAGGACTCAACGATAGACTGGTGACCCTGCCCTCAATCTGGCCACTCTTGCTGATCACTAAATTACATTCACATGGCACAGGGCCCTGGAAATCTGGCTTAAACGAAAAAGCCACCAGTTTTTTTAGCAGAGGACGTTTGCGGATAATTTGCAAACTGCGTTTACCGATAAAGAAAGGTTTATTGAGGTTGATGGCCCAGTCAGCACCAAGCTCAAAGGGGTTTGTAAGACCATCGGTATCATGCCCCACTAATGGGTGGCCCATTTCCAATCGAAGCAATCTTTGTGCCTCTGTGCCAAATGGTTTAACACGTTCATCAACACTTCCACTGTCTAGCAGCAAATTCCACAACTTAAGCACAGATGAGGCAGGCACATGAATCTCATAGGCCTGGTTAGAGACAAATCCAACGCGAATCACACGTGCCTTTATTTCTGCTATGGACGTATCGGCTACTGCACCTAATAAGAACTGGTCTTCAGAGAGATCCAAAAGGGTGATCTTCTGAAGCACCTTTCTGGCCAATGGCCCGGCAATGTTCACCGCGCCATATGCGCCCGTGACATTGATGAAGGTCACATTCAGGCCCCAAATCTGATTCCACCGCTGCATCTCACGGTAAACCGCGGCGGCATTGCTGGTACTTGCGGTCACATAGAAGAAATTTTCTGCGATCCGGCACGCGACACCGTCATCTACCATCACCCCTGATTCGTCCAGCATTAAGGCATATCGGGAGCGCCCAACCCTTTGATCTTTAAAATTACCAGTATAGAAACGTTCCAAAAATTCAGCGGCATTGGCGCCATGAATCTCTATCTTGCCCAAGGTACTGACATCAATGATGCCGGCTGCACTTCTGACGGCTTTTGCTTCGTTCTGGATAGACTGCTCTTTGGTTTGCCCATCCACGTTGTAGTAGGCTGTACGTTTCCATGCGCCGACATCCGTGAACACTGCACCGTGTTCTGCGTGCCACTGATGCAGCGGGGTATCTCGATGAGGATGCAACCCCCTGCCTGCCAAATGACCTATTGGTGTTGGATGAAAGAAGGGCCGTGCTGTCGTCGTGCCAATTTTATTGACTGGAAGGCTTCTGATACGCGCCAGAATACGAATCGCATTCATATTTGAATGCTTGCCCTGGCTAGGCCCCATGCCAACGGTCGTGAAACGCTTCATTAATTCGATGTTATCGAAGCCTTCCTGAGCCGCATGAATGAAATCTTTTACGCTGATATCCTCGTCGAAATCCACAAAGTTTTTACCTTTGGGATGCATCACAATCGGATAAGGATGGCTAGGCGATGAGCCGGCAAAACTTTCTACGGTGGTGTCGTTTCCAACATACCCCAAATACTTGAGGGCATCAGAGGCAGCACGGGCGCCATCCTGGAGGCGTTGATTCAAGCCAAAAACACCGTTGACCTTACCTGCAGCAAAAATGCCATTGGGCAGTCTTGACGGAACGAATTGGTGTATTTGATCGTCATAACGCATGCCGGTACCAGCTTGATAGAGCAATGCAGCAGCAGGCGCCCAGCCTGCACACATGACGATACCGTCACAGTCAATCTGTATGGATTTCCGAATATCGGCCTGCGCAGAGCCTTCATCGTAATCCGCGACAATCGCGCCTTTGACACCTAACTTGCCGGATACCGGCACAGCTTCATAGATGCAGGCACCGTTATGGATTGGGATGCCTTTATTTGCGACCACACTGGCAATGGCATCTGTCTCTCCATCCGCCCGCATATCAACAATCGCCGCGACCTCTACCCCAGAGGCAATCAGATCAAGCGCCACCCGGTAACCATGGCTATTAGCAGTGACGACTACGCCCTTCAAGAATGGCTTAACGGCGTATCGTGCCATGAGACGTTGCGCGGCGGAACCAAGCATGACACCCGGTAGATCGTTGTTTCTGAACACAGGAGGTTGCTCAAAGGCGCCACTGGCAACAATCACTGCTTTAACACGTACTTTTGTGATTCCAGATTCGTCTACGATTGGGATCAGATGATCAGCATAATATCCGGCTGCATAAGAGTTAGTTTTCACTGTTAAATTAGGCAGCCTTTGTGCTTCACTCAACATGTTTGCTAACTGTTGGTGATGCGCTGAATTGCCTGCATTGTCGTAAGCAAAACTTCCGCCGGGAGTGGAATTTTCATCTACCAAAAGCACCTCTAAGCCTTCACGGGCCGCAGTCAAAGCTGCAGATAACCCTGCAGGGCCAGCGCCAACCACAAGGAGATCGTAATGCGAATGCTGTTTCTTTTTTAAGAGCCGCGGATAGTTAAAGTTCACCACGCCCAAACCAGCTGCATTGCGAATGATGCGCTCCCAAAACGGAAACAAACCACGTGGGGTATGAAATGCTTTGTAATAAAAACCAACGGGTAAGAGCGCCGATATCGAATCAAGAAAGCGCTTCTTATCCGCCATCACCCCGCCGTCAACATTCACTACTTGGAGTTTCATCCCCGCTTTAACCTGAACAACATCGGCTCGGATATTGGTATCGACACCATCTGTCACCATGATGTTGACGTCATGATTTGCCAAGGTAAAAATGCCTCTGGGGCGATGGTATTTAAAACTACGGCCTAATACTTTCTCGCCCGCAGCCCACAAGGCGCTGCTAATCGTATCGCCTTCAAAACCCTCATATTCCTTACCTTCAAATGAGAATTTGATTTTGTTGTTCCGATTGATCCACTCACCGGAAGTATTTTGTAACCTCATGCTCATTGAGCACCTTCCTGTTCATATAAGTAGGTACGTGCTACGTTGTCGGTTAAGGTGTCTCTTTCTGCAACAAACCAGGTTCCGCTTGGGGAGTGATACCACCACTCTTTTTTTAGCCCTGGCGCGCCATTGCGGTTATAAACATAATCGGCCCACTCTTTGTCGCTGCATTCAGCTTCGGGCATATCACGAAGTTCACCACCAAAGACAAATTCGCTTAGCGGTCTCACGCCATTAATCGGGCAAGTAAGTAATTTCATTTCTAATCTTCCTGATGCTTAGTGACCGACCGAAGCCGCACCTTTTTCGCCAGTCAATTCGTACTCTTCAAATCTTGAAAGTCTGAAAGGCTTGATGAGATCTGGTGCCATATCGTTAGCAATCGTGGCAGCCATTGTTTTCCCACTGATCGGTGTGGCCTTGAATCCCCATGTTCCCCACCCGGCATCGAGGTAAAATCCTTCCACCGGTGTCTTGCCCATAATGGGAGAGAAGTCAGGGGTCATGTCTGCCATGCCGCCCCACTGCCTGACGATCTTCACATTGGAGAGGAAGGGGAACATGTCTAACATGTGAGACGTCAGTCCCTCCACAAAGTCTAAAGATGACCTGGTCGAATGAACCTCATAGGGATCCAACGAAGACCCCATGACCAATTCGCCACGGGAAGACTGACTGACGTAGACATGCAAGCTACCGGAAACCAGGATTGAATCCAGCCAGGGCTTCATTGGCTCAGTCACACAGGCTTGCAACGGATGAATAACGATGGGCGTATCAATGCCAGCCATTTTGCAGATGCGGGGAGTAAACCCTGCCACCGCTGAGAGCACTCGGGGGGTAGAGATATAACCTCGGCTCGTTTGTACCCCTTGAACCTTACCGCCCTTGATATCGATGCCAGTCACTTCTGTACTCTGAAATATATCGACACCTAACCTATCGGCGCCGCGGGCGTAACCCCAAGCAACAGCGTCATGCCGAGCCACAGAACCTGGCCCATGATACAAAGCCCCTAAAATTGGCGCATGGCCACTGCAGCTGATGTCTAGCTGAGGACAGGCTTTTGAGATCTCATCCGGACCAACGACATAACTATCCACGCCCACATGTTTATTGACCTCAGCGCGCCAACGCATTGTCCGCATCGCTGATTCTGTATGTGCCAATGTGAAATGGCCGCGCGTTGAATAGAATAGATTGATATCTAACTCTTCGGACAAACCTTCATATATTTTGACGCTGGCATCATAGAAGTTCACGCCCTCTGGGGTCAGGTAATTAGACCTGACAATGGTGGTATTGCGGCCGGTGTTGCCTCCACCCAAGTAACCCTTTTCAAGCACGGCAATATTAGTCATGCCATGGTCTTTAGCCAGATAGTAGGCAGCAGCCAAACCGTGTCCGCCTCCGCCAATAATGACTGCGTCGTAACTTTTCTTAGGGGTCACATTCTCCCTAAAAAACCGAGTCTCTTTGTACTCTTTACTCAACGCATATTTAAGCAATCTTAGAGGCATTCAACGCTCCGCAACGATCCAATATCAATCTCGACATGAAAATTTTATTCCCAGCAGGAAACAACAATTCCATTTATACGCATTGCAAAAACCGCTGTCAACGGCTTTATGAATATTTTTTTCCTCTCAGGAATAAATTTACCTATTTTGCAATGATTTGGTGCATAATTTGGTCTGATGAACACATTTAGAGCATGTGAATATTCTTAAAAAAGTGGCTGAGGATGGGTTAATGACTAAGAAAGAGTTAGTCAATTAATTCTCCAGCAGGAGCTTGATTTACTGTGCCTGTGATAATTGAACGAGAAGAATGGATATGGGAGTTTTAGCCGCCAATGACCTCTGATTTGAAAAAAAATGTTGTCCCTATTACTGAAACAGAATCCAAACCTTTGGGTAAACACTTGGGAAATGTCATCAAAGAGGTCAGAAAACAACATGGCCTGACCATTGCCGATGTCGCTGAGAGAGCGAATATTAGTGTTGGAATGTTCAGTAAAATTGAGAATGGTCATGTATCGACCAGTCTTGAAACATTGGAACAAGTAGCCAACGCGCTTGGCGTAACGCTTTCAAGGCTGTTCCGCGACTACAACGCCCCCTCAGGAAATGCACAATTCGTTAAAAAAGGGCATGGTATGGAAGTGGTACGCCGCGGCACAAAGCTCGGCCACACATATCATTTATTAGCCTATGACCAAGGGCCTCAAAAGACTTTTGAGCCGTTCTTGATCACGCTGGAAGATCAGGCAGAAGAATTCCCCCCTTTTGAACATGGCGGGACTGAATTTATTCATATGCTGGAGGGGGTATTAGAGTACAAGGTAGGCTTGGAGACTTTTTTACTTGAGCCAGGCGACTCACTGACCTTTAGAGGAGACCAGCCGCATCAGCCAGCCAAGCTCATAGAGGTCCCAATCCGTTTCCTGGCTATTATTCATCACGACCCAGTTGATCATTCAGGAGGCAGTGAGTGGACGCAGTCATAAGTATTCGAGATGCACAAGAAAAAGATGCCGCTCAACTAGCCAACCTTCTACATGCGCTATTTAGTATAGAAGCCGATTTCAAACCAGACATGGAGAAACAAAAAGCCGGTTTAACTATGCTGATATCACAACCAGAACATGGGGTAATCAAGGCGGCATTTACAGAAGACGGGAAACTGATTGGGATGGTTA
The DNA here is from genome assembly GCF_029132825.1 of Methylophilus sp. YYY-1. Classification (NCBI taxonomy): domain Bacteria; kingdom Pseudomonadati; phylum Pseudomonadota; class Betaproteobacteria; order Nitrosomonadales; family Methylophilaceae; genus Methylophilus; species Methylophilus sp. YYY-1. The sequence continues at coordinate 37,078 of NZ_WOVG01000001.1, read as the reverse complement.
GCGCGCAACTAGTCATTTCCACGGCACAAGGAGCACGCTCTGCTTGGGTAGAGGACATGGTCGTTCATGCAGAATTTAGACAGCAAGGAATTGGTAAAAAATTACTGCAGTCGGCATTGGATTGGGCAAAAGAAAAAGGAGCGACTCGTGCCCAGCTATTGGTCGATATTGAAAATGAACCCGCGATAGGGTATTACCGGCACCTGGGTTGGGAAAGCACTCAGTTAAATGCGAGAAGATTATTTTTATAATTGTTATACATTTTTAACTAGTCACATCTCACCGGCTAAGGTAGGAAAAAATGCTCATTCACAAACTACCTTTTTCTAAGTGGCTAATTTTTGTCACTTGGTAGAAATGAAAACGGAGCTTGCCCCTCCTAAATGGATATCTGGACTTCACCCGCGCTGTTAGACAACCGAATACATGAATCCCACACCAACCCCACAGCATGCATAAAAAATACAGTCATTCACAGACAGGTGTAGAAAAATTTGAAAATGAAAAACCAGCCTAATTAGCCAGAATATATAAGGGAAGTATTGGTGCCGGAGCCTGAACCGAATGTTGCGTTTATGCCAAATATTTAAGCCATTCCATTAAAATACTACATTGTAGTTATACACAATGTTATACATTTTTATAAAAGTCACAGTCTTTAAATCTCATCTCTAAGAACCTCTAATAGCCCATTCGGGCCATAACAATAGACTTTTTGCTTTAACTTAACTTAGGCATAATCGCGAGGGACGTTATTACGCCGTTTTACAAAAATCAAAAATAATTTAGGAGAGGTAGTTTTATGGCTTCAACAATAAAAAAAGCAATTCTCGCAGCATCCATCGCATTAATCAGTTTCAACGCACAAGCCACCTTAACTTCTTATAATTCTAATGGTAAGGATTTAGTTTACAGCTCGGTGAGTGATGCTACTTGGACAAAAGATGGCAACCTACTTGGTAGCATGATTGCAAATTATGGTTTTAATACTGTGGTAAATAATATTTTAAGTGCTAGCCCGACCATCTCAAACTATCCTAACTATTACAGTCCCACCGGAACATATACGCTTAGTGCCGATGATTTCAGTGACACTCAACTAGGTAGAACCACTTGGTTTGGTGCTATGGCATTTGCCAATTATTTAAACAGTATCAGTTATGGAGGTAGTACGCATTGGGAGATACCTACATTCACCAACCCCACTTTTTGTTTTGACAGCGTTGGGGGATCAAATTGTGGATATAACGTAGCTACGAATGGAACAATCGGTGGCGATGAATTACCAGAGCTATTTCATCTGGAATTAGGCAGTAACTCCTTCCGAGATAGAAATGGTTTTAATGTCATAGACCTTGGCCTTCCTTTTGGGATCCAGGATCTCGATAATAAATTTGATAACGAGATGTTTGATGGATATTGGTCTGGTTCAGAATATGGACAACCAAATACAGAAAATACTATTTCATGGTATTTTTTAATGAGTGCTGGTTCAAGGTCAACCAACTACAAGAATGCTTTACTCTATGCTTGGGCTATTACTCCAGGTCAGATCACAATCGTCCCAGAGCCCGAAAGCCTAATGATGCTATTTGCAGGCTTAGGTTTGCTAGGTATTGCAGTACGCCGTAATAAACAAGCATAACTAACACCTGATAAAACAAAGGCCGGGATAACCGGCCTTTATTATTTGTAGGCATGAGAGTTCGAGTCACTTCTTTTTCCACCCTATCTAATACGCCTGATTTCGCGTCAGGTGTATGGCCTAAGTTAATGCCTAGGAGTGGCTTTTGGTGTTGAGTGAAAAATATTCGTGAGTCAAGATAACCCAAAATTAAAATAGTTGCAACTCAGCTCGCCCCACAATTGCGCCACAGTGCGAATGAAAAATAGAGATATTCAAAGAAAAATGAAAAAACAAAAAAACCAGCTAAGTCGCTGGTTTATTTGAGTTTTTACTGGTGCCCGGAGCCGGAATCGAACCGGCACAGCCGTTAAGCCGAGGGATTTTAAGTCCCTTGTGTCTACCAGTTTCACCATCCGGGCGGTAGGTCTAGCAAGCTTTGTATTCTAACACTGTCGTCTATTTTGCATAGCGGCCAGAATGTGTGCTTGAGAGAAATTTGGAGCGGGAAACGAGTCTCGAACTCGCGACCTCAACCTTGGCAAGGTTGCGCTCTACCAACTGAGCTATTCCCGCATATTTACTACATGAGACTGGAGGCGCGAGCCGGAGTCGAACCGGCCTAAACGGCTTTGCAGGCCGCGGCATAACCGCTTTGCTATCGCGCCAGAACCAACAACATAAAAACAACTTATGTTAAAAAGGGAAAGCGGCGCTTTCCCCAGAATTTGGAGCGGGAAACGAGTCTCGAACTCGCGACCTCAACCTTGGCAAGGTTGCGCTCTACCAACTGAGCTATTCCCGCGTATTTCCTTACGTCATGTGTCGTAAAGAAGCTGGCATTTTAATGATTTTGAGACCGGTGTCAAGGAAGATTTTGAAAATAATATTTCTTTTTTCGCCTTGCTTTTTTAGATGGTTTCGCGTATCGCCGGCCACGCTGCACGCAGGTAGTAGCCCATAGAGATCAGGGTCAGCAATGCGGCAATCACGATGAGCCATTCACCCAGCCACTGGATGTTGATGCCAAACAGCGGATCAAACCAAAGTAGCAGGATGATAGCGACCATTTGTGCCGCCGTTTTGATTTTACCGACCATGGCAACGGCGACATTGGCACTTTTACCTATGCTGGCCATCCACTCGCGCAAGGCGCTGATGGCAATTTCACGGCCGATGATAATCAGTGCAACGACAGCGCCGACGCGGTGCAACTCCACCAGCACAATCAAGGCGGCGGCCACCATCAGCTTGTCAGCCACGGGGTCAAGAAACGCGCCAAACTTGGACATTTGGTGATATTTGCGGGCCCAATAGCCATCCAGCCAGTCGGTGAATGAGGCCAGAATAAACACGCTTGCAGCGGTGAGGTTTACCCAGTGTGCTGGCAGCCCGTCGCTGGCGATGGCATTCGCGGGCAAAAAGAAGATACCAACAAACACCGGGATCATCGCGATGCGTAGCAGGGTGAGTATATTGGGGACATTCCACATGGTTATTTTGCTCAGGGCTGTTGCAATGGCTTAATGCAATCGTTCGTATATGGTTTGCGCCAGTGCCAGGCTAATGCCTTCGACTTGTGCAATCTCGTCTATGCTAGCACTTTTTATCGCATCCAGGCCACCAAATCGCGTCAACAAGGCTTTGCGACGCTTGGCCCCTACTCCTTCAATTTCTTCCAGGCTAGAGGTGATGCGGGCTTTGGCGCGCTTGGCCCGGTGGCCGGTAATCGCAAAACGGTGTGCCTCATCGCGGATTTGTTGCAGCAGGTGCAAGCCGGGATTATCCACGGGTAAATTCAGCATTTCGCCAGTGTCGGAGAAAATCATGGTTTCGAGACCCGGTTTGCGCTCTTCTCCCTTGGCAATACCAATCAGCAGTATATCGTCTAGACCGACCTCTTGCATGACCTCCATCGCCACACCCAACTGGCCCTTGCCACCATCAATAAAAATCAGGTCTGGGCGCTTGCCCTCGCCCGCAGCGACTTTTTTATATCGCCGGGTCAGCACATCCCGCATCGCCGCATAATCATCACCTGGCGTGATGCCAGTGACGTTATAGCGGCGATATTCACTGTTTTGCATATCACCCCGGTCAAACACCACGCAACTACCTACCGTGGCTTCACCCATAGTATGGCTAATATCAAAGCATTCAATGCGCTCGGTGTTCTCGGCCAGGTTAAGCGCCTCACGCAAAGAGAGCAAACGCGCCTGCTGGTTGGCCGAAGTCGCCAGCCGTTGTTGCAGCGCCAGCTCGGCATTCGTCTGCGCCATTTTGAGCCAGACTTTTTTATCGCCAATCGCATTGGTCAGCACGCGGATTTTGCGTTCAGCCTGCTCGCTGAGCATGGTTTCAAACTCGGTCTTGTCGATCTCCGCCCCACACACCAGCAAAGGCGGCGTGTTTTGCGCTACATAATACTGGGTAATAAACGCCTCTACCGTTTCTACCAGCTCGGCATCCTGCGCGTTCTTGGGGAAAAAGCTCTTGTCACCCAAATGACGCCCACCACGGATCATCACCAGATTAATGCAGTGCTGGCCCTCAATCTCGGCGCAGGCAATCACATCCGCATCACTCACGCTAAAGTCACTGACAAACTGCTTGGCCTGCACCTGACGCAAGGCCTGAATCCGGTCACGCAACACCGCCGCCTGCTCGTATTCCATCGCCTCGGCTGCAGCATTCATCCCATCCGCTAATGAATCCATCACCTCACTGGTTTTGCCCAGCAAAAATAGCGCCGCGTGGCGCACATCACTCGCATAGTCTTCTTGGGAAATCAGATTCACACACGGTGCAGTACACCGCGCAATCTGATATTGCAAACAAGGTCGTGATCGGTTGGCAAACACGGTGTTTTCACAGGTGCGAAGCTTAAACACCTTTTGCAGCAACTGAATGCTCTCACGCACCGCTGGCGAGCTGGGGAAAGGCCCAAAATACTGATGCCCCTTGCGCTGCGTGCCGCGGTGAAACGCCAGCCGCGGAAACGCATCGCCTGTGAGGCTAATATAGGGATAAGACTTATCGTCGCGAAACAACACGTTATAACGCGGCATGATGCTCTTGATCAGGTTATTCTCAAGCAGCAACGCCTCAGCTTCAGAGCGTGTCACCGTGGTCTCGATATTGGTAATCTGCGACACCATCATTTTGGTACGCGGACTGGCGAGATTTTTATTAAAGTAACTCGAAACCCGCTTTTTTAAATCTTTGGCTTTACCCACATAGATCACAGCATTTTCCGCATTGAGCATGCGGTAAACGCCTGGCAGGTTTGGAAGGTTTTTCAGGATGGGCTTGGGGTCGAACATATGCGTATTCTAGCATTGCCATAAGTAGACTGGTTTCACCTAATTGCACCAGGAGTACTTGAAACAGGGGCATATATGCTTGAACTCATAACTAGACCAAAAACTTCACTTACCTATCTGGAAACGAGCACTATGTGAAATTGAGCTCGCAAAATACGCGCAAACAATACCTGTGTAAGTGTTTAGAAGATCATGGATATTGAACTGAGCACCTAGCTTCTTCTCAGTGCATTTCTCAACGAACTGACGAATAGGAAGCAACTCTTGCTCCGTTAGAATGAACGTAACATCGTGACTGAATTTATTACGTAGCGAGTTGAGATATTTGATGGTCGGCGGAAGATTGTAGGGCTCAGGAAATTCAAGCGTTGAAATTAGCGAAGCTTTTTGACCAAAGGTTAGCTTCGCCCCCTCCCAATCAAACTTCGTAGGCATATACGTGGCAATAAAATGATCTAGGTAGTGCTCGATGATTAGATGACAACTTAGAAAGTAGCCCAGTGATTCGTAGTCGATCGAGTCCAATCGCAGCCATGTAACCTTGCCGTCAGCGATTTCACCTACGAGCGGTGGCATCCAGTGATTTTTCATGTTGTGCTCTAACGAGGGCTGTACATCAAAATTATTGTACAGCCTGAAGCAAGATTATTGTTAACGTGAATTATCATTTTTCAATAAGCTATTGTTGATATTTATACTATATTTAGTAAGCATCACACAAAAGCCTATGAGCTCCATAAAAGATACGCCTAACTAAAAGAACTACCTACCCTAAAAGCTCCCCACCAATCGCCCAATCCTCATACTCCACCTCTTCAAACACGATATAGGTGTAATTAGCTGGTTTATGCGCGTGCTTTTGCAGGGTTTCAGTGATCTCTTTGGCGATTTGTTTTTTCTGCTCTTTGGTGACTGAGCCTGCTAGTTTCACATTGACATAAGGCATATTGACGCTCCTTCTGTGGTTGGTTAAATGATCTTTAAACTAGTGATGATGGCCTGCACCACCGCGGAGAATATCGCGGATGAGGTTGAGCGTGACCACCAGCAGCAGTACTGAAATCAGGATAGAGAGGATGGGGTCTATGCTCATCCAGCCGGTAAAGTAGATGACTACGCCTGCGACCACGGCGGTAACAGAGCCGAGCAAGTCGCCTAGCACATGCAGGAATGCGGCACGGTGGTTTAAGTTAGCATCGCCACCATGATGTTCATGTTGATGGTGCATGTGTTTGGCAACAACAACGTTAACCAGTAAGCCTACCAGAGCAATGATGCTGACATAACCGCCTGCGACTGGCCGCGGATTTTGCAAGCGCTCGATGGCTTCGTAGACAATCCAGCCGGTGACTAGCAGCATGGAGACGGCGTTGATCATGGAGACCCGACGCTCGGTGTGTTTTGAGGCAGGATGCCCACTGCGCGCCTGCTGTGCTGCCCACATCGCAAGGCCAAGGGCCAGCACATCAAACAGCATATGCCATGCGTCGCTGAGCAAGGCTAGCGATTGTGTCCACCAGCCGCCAACAAACTCGACCACGGTAAAGACGGAAATGGCGAGAAATGGCAGCCAAAACGGGTTACCGTGTTCGTGATCATCATGGCGATGCGCGTGTTCATGGCTGTGTTCATGGCTGTGTTCATGGCTGTGTTCATGGCTGTGGTCATGGTCCTGATCGTGGCTGTTCGCATGTGCGTGATCGTGCCCATACGGGCAGCGACCAGAAGAGTGAGAATGTTCGTGAGGTGTATGGCTAGGTTTCATGATGGCATGCTAATGCAAATTAGCTGCTTTTCACAATAGCCTGACTGACATAAAACAGTCTCTAATGAAAAATCTGGGATAATGCTGGCTTGTAGAGAAAATCATCATGTTAAGTTACAGACACGCCTTTCATGCTGGCAACCATGCCGACGTTTTAAAACACTGGATTTTCAGCCTGGTGCTGGATTATTTTAAACAGAAGGATAAGCCTTATTGGGTGGTTGATACCCATGCCGGGGCCGGACTGTATCGCCTGGACAGTAGCGTAGCGAATAAAACAGCGGAATACGTGGATGGCATTTTGCGTTTGCAGCAAAGCCAGGCGCCTGAGCCGTTTCAAATCTATCTGGAGGCTATTGCTGCAGCAAATAAAGATCAGCAGATGCTTTACCCGGGCTCACCTTGGCTGGCCAGCCACCTAATCAACCCGGTGGATAAATTACGCTTGTTTGAGCTACACCCGGCCGATGCGGCTTTGCTGGAACAGCAATTTGCATCACAAAAACGGCAAATCGCGATTCAGCAAAAAGACGGCTTTGAGGGCATCAAGGCTTGCCTGCCGCCACCGACCAAACGCGGGATCGTGCTGATTGATCCGCCTTATGAAGTCAAAGACGATTATGCGCGGGTGGTGGATTGCATTAAAGACAGCCTGAAACGCTTTGCCACAGGCACTTATTTAATCTGGTACCCGCGCTTGCAACGCCCAGAACCGCAGCAAATGATAGACAAGCTGCGCCGACTGGACACCGACTTTTTGCATGTGACGCTGGATGTAGAACAACCTTCAGCCGATGGCTTTGGCATGTATGGCAGTGGCATGTGGGTGATTAACCCGCCATGGACCTTGCGGCAATCGGTAGAGCCACACCTGCCGTGGCTGGCACAAGTGTTAGCGCAAGATGCAGGCGCGCATGCCAGTTGCGAAGGCAAACAGCGCTAGACTGGGTTTGATTCAACTGGACTTGATTCAACTAGTCTTGATTAGGCGAGCTGGAATGGGCAAGCACTCATGCCACTAATAGCGGATACGGATGCGTTTATGCGTATCCCTGCCCTGCCCAAGCGTGACGGTGAATTGATGGCTGGCGATGGTTTGCCGGTTGCCGGTCTGGATACGCACCCGCCACTCGCCTGTTGTGAGATTGGTTTTATAGGTATAGCCGCGATACCCGCTGTCACGTCCGCCAGTCAATGAAAACCCTGGAGTGGAGACACTCACCCACTGGTCACCCTGCTTTTTCTGCCAATCATGTACCAGATGGGTTTTGAGGCCTTGTGGCGCAAAAATGGCAGAAAAGCATACCAGCCGTTGTCCGGGCTGCAAGTAAAAATGGTCGGTATCCACCCGCCAAAACTGCCACCAGGGCGACTTTTCTACCGTCATCCAATAGCCTTGTGGTGACTTTTCCAGATCGTAGGCCACCACCACAGCTTGCTTGACCAAGGGCACAGGCGGAATCATGTCTTCCCGGTAAGCCAGCATGAGCAACCCGGCAATTGCCCACACCGGCCAGATTCGGCCTCTGTGATGCGGTGCGCGCTGGTAAAGCACATAAGTGATGGTCGCCCCGAGCAAGGTACTCAGGTAAAACCAAGCCGCATGCACGCTGCCAAACAAAAAGGGAAAGGCAAAGTTACACCACAGGATGAAACACAGGCCGAACATACTCCAGCACAAGCTCAGGCGCCGATACTCACTCTCTAAAAACTCATTCGCCACCAGCAAAGCGCCTAACACTAGCGTGATGATCCAGGCCAGGCCGTCACCGGAGCTTTTGAAATACAGAATAAATAAGGCACTTAACAGACTGCCGAACAAAAACTGCAATATCCAGTATGGCCAATCGTGCACTGGCCAGCGCGTGACTTTGTGCTGTACCCATTGGAAGCTCAACAGCCGCTCGCCCAGCCGCCGGATGGAAGAAGAAGGTTCGGCCAACTGGTACATGAGAATAGCGGCCACCAGCAAATACAAGGCAAAAATGATCATGTCGGACATCGCGACTTTTTTGCCTATGGTAATCGCGTCCCAGACAAAGCCGCCGATAAAAAACACTATCGGCAGCGCCATGCGGCTACGGGCGAGCCAACGTGACCATCTTGAAAGGGCTGGCGCTTGATCAGTCATCATTCATTACACTTTCCACATCTGTCATCAGGCAGCGTTTTGTATCAGGGCGGTATTTTGCGCATGCGCTGCACGAAACACAATCTTATTTTGCGCGTTTGAAAAGTAAACTTACTTTGATAATCAAACCTTGCCTGTTAAACTTTAAGTTATCTTAAGAAAAAGCCGTTAACTATCAATAAAGTTAAGTTTTTCTCTCACTAATCATTGGCTAATACCCTGATATCCCATCAAACATGCGAACCCTAGTAAAGCAGTTGGTGTACAAAGTAAGCGAGATCAAATCTGTCAGTTATGAAACTGAGCAGGCACTGATCCGCGTGCTTTTTGTCAGCATGATTACGCTTTACTTGCTGATTAATCGCAGCAGCTATGAACCCGTATTGTTGTGTCTGATTTATCTGGGCTTTGGTTTTCTGATGTTGTATAACATCTTGCGCAACCCGGCCAAAAACGAAAAACGGCAATGGACCGCCATGGTGATGGACATCACTGCCACCTCGCTAGAGCAAATGATCTCGGGGGCGATGGCCGGCGTATTTATCGGCATTTATCTGTGGCTGATTATTGGCTATGGCTTGCGTTATGGCACCAAGTTTTTCAAAGGCTGCTATATGCTAAGTCTGGTGGGCTTTAGTCTAACCTTGTATTTAAACCCTTATTGGATAGAACACCAGCATCTGGCTTATGGCTTTTTGCTGACGCTGTTACTGATTCCACCGCATGCCCTACGGTTGCTGGTGAGCCTGGAAAAAGCCACCAAAGAGGCTGACCAGGCCAGCGAGGCAAAGACAAACTTTCTGTCGAATATCAGCCATGAAATGCGCACACCGCTCAATGGCATTATTGGCGCCAGTGAACTGCTGGCACAGACCAAGCTTGACCGCAAACAAGCCGAATTCTTGAATATGGTTGGAGCCTCAGCCAGCAGCCTGAAAAAGCTCATCAATGACGTGCTCGATATCAGCAAGATTGAAAAAGGTAAAGTCGATCTCGAAGAGATTGCTTTTTACCTGCCAGACTTGATCAACCGCTTGCACCTCGTGTTTCAACTTGAAGTGGAGCGCAAGCAACTCTGGTTGAAGTTCAATCTCGCCAATGAAGCGGAACGGCACTTTTCTGGCAGCATGCATCATCTGGAGCAGATATTGACTAATTTGATCGCCAACGCGATTAAATTCACGCAGCACGGTGGCGTCGAGATCACGGTCAGTGTCCAGGAACAGTATGCCAACCGCAGCCTGTTATGTTTCCGCATCCAGGATAGCGGCATCGGCATCAAGGCAGAAGCCTTGCCTTTTATTTTTGACAGTTTCACCCAGGCCGATAGCAGCATCACCCGGCGTTATGGCGGCACGGGATTGGGTACGACGATTGCCAAGCAACTGGTTGAGGTCATGGGTGGCAGCATTAGCGTCAGCAGCAAGGAAAATGTAGGCACAGTGTTTGAGGTCAGCTTGCCCCTGACCCACGCAATCGCGCCCAGTGTTGACAGGAGCACCGAAATCAACCTGGATAACGCCTCCAATGTGGTGCCGTTAAGTAGCCACACCCGATTCCGCAAAAAAATCCGTGTGCTGATTGCAGATGATAATGTGGTCAACCGGATGATCCTGAATGAGACCCTGCAAAGAATGCACTGTGTGGTGAAATCCGTGGACAACGGTGATGCCGCGCTTGATATGCTGGAGCAGCATCAGTTTGACCTGATGATCCTGGATTACAACATGCCGGAAATGAATGGCCTGGAGGTGTTCAGGATCTATCATGCCTTGCCGGGCAGTCAGCCTATCCGTACCGTGATCCTCACCGCCGATGCCACCAAAGCCACACAGGATCGCTGTTTGCGCGCCGGGGTCTATCAGGTATTGACCAAGCCAGTGGTGTCGCGCCAGATTCAAACTTTGGTGGAAGCCATTACAAGCACGCTGGACACGCAAGCAGGCGCAGAGGCGCTTGCCGTCACCACAGCCGCTTCGAAAAAACGTGGCAAAGCGCAATCGCCAGCAGATGCGCATCCCTCGGCAACCGCAGAAAGTATCCCGACCATTGCACCGATGACCGAGCCGCTGCTGGATCAAGACCGTATGGCGCACTTGCTCAAGCTCGGTGGCAGCGAGGCGTTTTTAAACAAACTTATCCGCGAGTTTATTGAGACAACAGATGACCTGGTCCGCGACTTAGGCAAGCAATGCATGGACCTCAACTTTGCTCAAGTTCATACCCTGGCGCACAGCCTGGCTGGGGAATCCGCCAACATGGGCCTGATTCCATTGAGCAAGCACAGTCGTCGCCTGCTGGGCTTAAACATGAAGGATGCCTCGACCATTTCCCTGCTATATCAGGCAGTTGCAGACTGCTACGAAGAAACCCGTGGCCAGCTTATGCAACAGCGAGACAAGCTTTCATCCAAGCGGTCAAAAAAATAGCTAGTGCAAGCGCCAGGCATCCCCAAATATCAAGCACACGCTTATTGGTTCACAACGCGGTCATGCACGAAGAACGCCTCACTTTCAGTGGACGGTGTCAGCACAGCTTCTCTCTGCTGATCTGCAGGCACTGGCTGAAATAAGCGTGACTGCGCACGATAAAAACGGTCCATCACTTTCAAGTCGCGCTCACTGAGTTGCAAGGCATTTTCAACCCAAAGCTGCACAATCGCCGTCAATTCATCATAGCTTAGCGGATGAATTTTTTCCTTGGCTTTTTGTGCGGATAAAAACCCTGCGGCATGTTTATTGTTTTTATCGATAAAGGTGCGTACGGCCTGCTCGCCTTCCCCTTGCTCGACCACCATATCGATCAACCCCATTTGCAGGCACTCTTCCGCGCTATAGCGCTCGCACCCCAAAATCATCTTGTCAGCCACTGCCATGCCCGCTTTGCGTGCAATGAGGCTGTAAGCGCCCATACCTGGAATCATGTTGAAGAATAGCTCGGGAAAGCAAAACACAGCCTGTCGCTCTGCAATCAACACATCACTGGTTAAAGCCGCTTCTATGCCTGCCCCTAACACCTCACCTTGCAGCAGTGAAATTTTGGTGACATTGGCCAGTTGAAAGCGGAAAGCGCGTTGTGCCACCACGTCTATACTGAGTCTGGCATAGGCCTCCAGTTGCGCCCGGTCCTGTTGGCGGATGGCAGCAGCCATCTTTTGCAGATCGCCACCCATATTAAAATAGCCGGGCGTGGCAGAGGCAAATACCGAATAGCGGATCGGCAATGACGCCCCGTTCGCGGTCTCAACATAACCGCCACTGCGTTCGATATCATGGTGGTGCGCATGCAAGTCCAGCAACAAGGCGTGATTGATGCACGGAATCCGTTGCGGCTGAGAAAGATAAGTCCACAATGCCTGCGATTTTTCATCATAACGGCAGTACACCTGGCCGTAATCATGAGCAAGCAAGCGTTGTTGAGGGAGGTAAGGCAGTGTTTGTTCGCACGATTTCATGGGTTTCTCCTTGGATATTGGCAACCTGTTAAACCAATGAATGGCTGTGCTAGCCGCAGCCATCATTGCTTACAGCCAATACATCATAATCAAAACAGATCACCTGCGAATATCGCCGTTACCGCTTTTACAGTTGCAAGCAAATGTGCGGCTGGAAAAACAACAGCAGAAAACAAAAGAACGACGCTGATAAAAAACAAAGGGGGCTTGCACCCCCTTGTTGTACTTGAAGATTAAGCCCTTATACCGTTTCTTTGATCGGAATAATCTTTTTACTGTTTTCCAGTGAGGTTGCATACTGCGTCATCTGATTGAAGTTGAGATATTTGTATATCTCGGCAGTATTGGTCAGCTTGCTGCCCAAGGTGTCCATATATTCCTGCATGGTCGGCATGCGCCCCAGCTTGGCGCACACCGCCGCCAGCTCGGCAGAGCCCAGATAGACGCGAGCATCCTTGCCCATACGGTTATCAAAGTTACGGGTAGAGGTCGAGAACACGGTGGCCTTGTCCGCCACGCGTGCCTGGTTACCCATGCAAAGCGAGCAGCCTGGCACTTCGGTACGGGCTCCTGCCACCCCAAAGGTGGAATAAACGCCCTCGGCACGCAGTTGTGCTTCGTCCATGCGGGTCGGTGGGGCAATCCACAAGCGGGTTGGGATGCCACCTGCGCCTTCAAGCACCTTGCCAGCAGCACGGTAATGGCCGATATTGGTCATGCAGCTACCGATAAACACCTCATCAATCTTGTCCCCCACTACGGCTGACAAGGGCTTGATGTCATCCGGGTCATTCGGGCAGGCCACCAATGGCTCTTTGATTTCGTTAAGATCAATTTCGATTACGTGGGCGTATTCGGCATCACTGTCAGGCTGCAACAGCTCCGGTTTTTCCAGCCAGGCCTTCATGCTGGCAATCCGGCGCTCCAGCGTGCGTGCGTCGGCATACCCGTTTTCGATCATGTTCTGCATCAGCACGATATTGGAATTGAGGAATTCGATCACCGGCTCTTTGTTCAGCAGCACCGTGCAACCGTTGGCGGAACGCTCCGCCGAGGCATCAGCCAATTCAAACGCTTGCTCGACCTTGAGGTCAGGCAAGCCTTCAATTTCAAGCACGCGGCCGTTAAACACGTTTTTCTTGCCCTGCTTGCCGACGGTCAAGGCTCCTTCCTGAATGGCCGCATAAGGAATCGCGTTCACCAGGTCACGCAAGGTGATGCCTGGTTGCATTTCACCTTTAAAGCGCACCAAGACCGACTCAGGCATATCCAGTGGCATCGCCCCGGTTGCTGCGGCAAAAGCCACCAGACCAGACCCGGCCGGGAAGCTGATGCCAATCGGGAAACGGGTATGCGAATCACCACCCGTACCCACGGTATCCGGCAGAATCATACGGTTGAGCCAGGAGTGGATCACGCCATCGCCAGCGCGCAGACTGACACCGCCACGGCTGGACATAAACTCTGGCAGCTCGTGCTGCAACTTGATATCAACCGGCTTTGGATAGGCCGCGGTATGGCAGAAGCTCTGCATCACCAGATCGGCACTAAAGCCCAGACAGGCCAGCTCTTTGAGCTCGTCACGCGTCATGCCGCCTGTGGTATCCTGAGAGCCAACGGTGGTGGCTTTAGGTTCGCAATAGGTACCTGGTCGCACACCCATGCCTTCAGGCAGGCCACACGCACGGCCCACCATTTTTTGCGCCAGCGTATAGCCTTTGCCAGTATCTTTGGCAGGCACCGCTTTAATAAAGAGATCGGTCTCACCCAAGCCCAGCGCTTTGCGGGCATTTGAAGTCAGGCCGCGGCCAATAATCAGCGGAATGCGGCCACCGGCGCGCACTTCATCCGCCAGGGTAACCGGGTTCATTTCAAATGTGGCCAGAACCTCGCCCGCTTCAGACAACACTTTGCCTTCAAACGGCTTAATGACAATCACATCACCCGTATTCAGTTTGGAGACATCACATTGAATCGGCAAGGCACCAGAGTCTTCAGCCGTGTTAAAGAAGATAGGCGCAATCTTGCTGCCAATCACCACGCCGCCCGTGCGCTTGTTGGGGATAAACGGAATATCGTCGCCCATCCACCATTGCACTGAGTTGATGGCAGATTTGCGTGAAGAACCTGTCCCGACCACATCGCCTACATAAGCCAATGGCAGGCCTTTTTGCTTCAGGTCCTCAATCACTTTGAGGCCATCAGACATACGGTTGACCAGCATCGCCTTGGCGTGTAACGGGATATCGGGACGGCTCCAGGCATCTTGCGCCGGGCTCAGGTCATCGGTGTTGGTTTCACCATCCAGCTTGAACACCACCACTTTGATCTCATCTTTGAGCGCTGGCTTGCTGGTAAACCATTGTGCCTCTGCCCAGGCTTGCATCAATGTTTTGGCATGCGTGTTACCGGCCTTCATTTTGGCATCCACATCATGGAAGGCATCAAACATGAGGATGGTCGTGGACAAGGCCTTCACGGCATGCGCCGCCATGGGCGTATCCAGTAAAGCCACCAGTGCCTGCACGTTATAGCCACCCAGCATGGTCCCCAGCAGCTCAACGGCTTTTTCAGCGCTGATCAAGGGTGAGCTGGCCTTGCCATTGGCAATATCGGCCAAAAAGGCCGCTTTGACGTACGCCGCCTGGTCTACACCGGCCGGAATGCGGTTTTCAAGCAGATGCACCAGCAAGGCTTCCTGCCCGGCTGGAGGAGACTTGAGTAACTCAACCAGGGCGGCCACTTGCTCAGCGTTCAGGGGTAAGGGAGGAAGGTTTTGCGCAGCGCGCTCTTTTACGTGGGTGTCGTATGCTTCTAACATGATGTGTAGGCTCTATTTAATAAATCAAATTTGGGCAATAAAACGAAAATCGGGGAATGGGCCGGTATTAACCACTGGCCGCGAGGCATTCTTTTGATTTGATTATAATGCACTCCCTCCGCCAGAATGTTAACTGCTTGTAACATTCTGGCAATTGATCAAAATGACAGCCGTTGTCAGCATCAAAACAACACTACGAACGCTGTCAGCGTGTACTGTCTCCGTAAAGTTGCTTGGCAAACGGGGTACTGCAGCTTTTGCCAGCAGCAGAGGACTCCCATTTATCGAGCAGTTCTTTCTGATAGCCCTTGCCATGTTGCTTTTCCAGGTAGGCACGTACCTCAAACACATCGGCAAAACCATTATGGTCGGTATCCATTAACGCCACCTGGTCTTCCAGACTCGGTCCGGCATATTTGCCAGTGCTATCCGTAAAATACTCCAGGGCAGACTCTGCGTACGCTTGCACAGTCAACATCATCAGCGCAACGGCGCAACACATGCTGACACCTGTATTTGCTTTTAATCCTTTTATCATACTTACCCCCATTCTGACGCTTAGTAGTATGACGTAGTGTTTAGCAAATCGTGCGCATGTTCTGTGATGGAAAGCACATTAAACCGCTTTGAGCGCAATCTTCTTGCGCCAGAGGGCTGGGCCGCTCTTGTGCGCAGAATCGCCATCGGCACTCACTGCCACCGTCACCGGCATGTTTTCCACTTCAAACTCATAGATGGCCTCCATGCCTAAATCTTCAAATGCCAACACGCGCGCATGTTTGATGGCCTTGCTGACCAGGTAAGCCGCACCACCAACCGCCATCAGGTAGACCGACTTGTGTCTGGCAATCTCAGTCAGCGCTTCGTCACCGCGTTCAGCTTTACCGATGGAGCCAAGCAAGCCGGTGTTCAGCATCATGTCGGTATAGCTATCCATCCGAGTGGCGGTGGTCGGGCCAGCAGGGCCTACCGCCTCATCGCGCACGGCATCGACCGGGCCGACGTAGTAGATAAACTTGTTGGTGAAATTCACCGGCAAGGGCTCGCCCTTGGCCAGCATGGTTTGAATCCGTTTATGCGCGGCATCACGACCGGTCAGAATCTTGCCGGTTAGCAACAGCGTGTCGCCGGTTTTCCAGCGCTGGGTTTCTTCGCGCGTCAGGGTATCCAGATTGACGCGCTTGGCTTGCGGACTGGGTGCCCAATGCACATCAGGGTAAACCTCAGGGCTGGGCGGGGTCAGCACCGCCACCCCTGAGCCATCCAGCGTGAAGTGCACATGTCTGGTGGCGGCACAGTTGGGGATAATCGCCACCGGCAAACTGGCTGCATGGGTGGGGTAATCGAGAATTTTCACATCGAGTACCGTGGTTAAGCCACCCAAACCCTGTGCGCCTATGCCTAAGCGATTGACCTTCTCATACAACTCCAGCCGCAACTCTTCAATGCGGTTTTGCGCGCCTCGTGCCTGCAACGCCTGAATATCGATCGGCGCCATCAATGACTCTTTGGCCAACAACATGGCTTTTTCGGCGCTGCCGCCTATGCCTATGCCCAGCATGCCTGGCGGACACCAACCTGCGCCCATTTCCGGCACCACTTCGAGCACCCAATCGACAATGCTTTCATTCGGGTTCAGCATCGCCAGTTTGGACTTGTTCTCGGAGCCGCCACCCTTGGCTGCCACCTGCACTTCGACCTTATCCCCTGCGACCATTTCCACGTGGGTAATCGCTGGCGTATTGTCTCTAGTGTTTTTGCGTGTCCCGGCCGGATCGTTGACGATGGAAGCGCGCAGCGTATTGTCAGGATGCAGATAGGCGCGGCGTACGCCTTCATTAACCATGGCTTCCAGCGTCATGTCGCCTTCAAACCTGGCATGCATGCCAACCTTGATAAAGGCCACCACGATGCCGGTATCCTGGCATAACGGACGCTTGCCTTCGGCGCACATGCGTGAGTTGGTCAAAATCTGGGCAATCGCATCCTTGGCTGCCACCGATTCCTCGCGTGCATAAGCCGCGGCCAGTGCCCGGATGTAGTCTTCCGGATGATAGTACGAGATATATTGCAAGGCGTCGGCAATACTCTCGATAAAGTCTTGGGTTTTAATCAGGGCCATGTTCTAGGTCTCTCAGGCGGGCGTTTTAGCGCGCATTGCTTTTCTGATAAGCAATGGCAGGACTCACATCTTTACGCAAGATTTTACCATTTTTGGTGCGTGGGAACTCCTTGGCCAGGTAGACTGTTTTCGGTGCTTTATACGCCGCCAGATGCTGCTTGCCAAAGACCATCAGGTCTTCTGGCGCAATCTCGGCATCCGGTTTGGGGATCACATAAATCACCACCAGCAGTTTGTCTTTTTCAATCTCTTCGCCGACGGCCGCGCAATCTGCCACGGCCGGATGGCCTTTATAGACGCGCTCGATTTCATACGGCGAAACGCGGTAGCCAAAGCTCTTGATAATGTCATCCTTACGGCCCAAAAACCAGAGATAGCCATCGGCATCATACTTGGCGTAGTCGCCGGTAAAGAAATAGCCATCATGCTTGTATTTGGTGGTCTCTTCCGGCAGGTTCCAGTAATTCAGGAACAACCCAGGATCATTATCCGGCACGCTGATCATGCCCTCCTCGCCTTCGGCCACCGGCTCCCGTGTGTCGGGATTGAGCAAGACAATCTGGTGCCCAGGTTGCGGAAAACCGGCAGAGCCCGCACGAATCGGCCGATACACACTTTGTGACAAATAGTAGGAAAACTCACTCATGCCTACCGCTTCATAAATATCCAACCCAAAACGCTCACGCCATTGCGTTAACACTTCGTCCGACAAATGCTCGCCCGCACTCATATAGTGACGCACACTGGGAATATCTGCCTGTATAGCGGTGGTTTTTTGCAATAACTGGCGGTAAATGGTCGGGACACCAATAAAGATGGTGGCTTTGTGTTTGGCAATCAGCTCCAGCCACTTTTGCGCATCATTTTTGCCTTCATGCACAATCACGGTTTTACCCAGGTATAACGGGTCCATCAGCCCAGTGCCCAGCACATAGGTCCAGTTAAACTTACCGGAGTGCATGATGCGGTCTTGCATGCTGTCACTATAATTAAACCAGTATTTGGCGGCTGGCTGGCGCCCCAACAAGGCACGATGCGCATGCAACACGCCTTTAGGATAGCCAGTCGTACCTGAGGTATAGACCAAATAAGCCGGATCTTCTGCCCGCGTGGTATAGGCGGGCGCTGCGTCAGTCACATTCGCCAGGGCTGCCTCCAGCGATACGACATTAAACCCATCCACGGGCGAGACCTCCCCGGATAACTGTGTCAGCAAGACATGCTTCAAATGGGGTGTTTGCGCGATATTCTGCTGCATTTTGGCAGACATCGCCTGCCAGGCGGCCGCGTCAGTTATCAGGACCACGGCGCCGGAATCCTTGGCCAGATAAGCCACCTCTTCTGCAGTGAGCAAAGTAGACGTCGGCACGGAAATCGCCCCGGTTTTCATGGTGCCGAGAAAGGCCGTCGGGTAATCCAGGCTGTTCGGCAGGCGAATAAGTACCCTGTCCCCTGGCTTGACAGCCAATCCACGCAACACCTGCGCAAAACGGTCTGTCCTGGCCGCCAACTCGGCAAAGGTGATGATGCTGGTACCAAAACTGTCATCCTCCACAATCATGGCAATTTCATCCGCCTTGGCGGTGCCTAAATGGCGGTCACTACAAGCCACCCCGATATTGAAAAACTCAGGGATGTCCCATTGCCATTGTGGATAAGGGGCTAACTGTGTCATGTTCAAACCTTTCCAATCACTCTATGCACGCATGGTTGATGCGATGCTGTTATATGCATTTCTTTTGAAAATGCTTTTTAAATCTTCAATGACGCTTAAACGCTCATCAATGAGCGAGCGGGATGAAGCACAAGGCGCACGGAACACAGAAACCGGAATGTACTAAAAGTACATGAGGATTTCGAGTACCGCGCAACGCCGTGATTCGCCCGCGCAGCCATTGATTTAAAGCAGAATGCCGTAGGGCCAGTTTTGGCGTACTACCTGCGCCGGCATCAACTGCAGCACATGCAAGGCAAACTCCATATCGCTGACCTTGAGCGCGCGCAAGGCATGCGCTCTCAGCAAAGTTTGCAAGGCCTTACCAAACATGGGTGGATCCAACATCTCGCCTTCAAACTTGATCGCCCCACCCAACAAGGCATCGGCTTCAATCGCCGCTTTCAAAATCGCCACCTTCTGGTTGATCTCGGTAGGCGATGGCGTGTAAGCGGTTTTACACAAATGAATATGCCCGGGATGGATCACCTGCTTGCCGGTCAGGCCCATGGCCGCTTCCTGGCAAGCGTGTTTGTACACCACGCGCGACTCGTTATCGCCATGCAAATCCAGCCAGCGACGCACGTCGTGCGGCTCGACAAACTTATCTGGCATGATATTGCTGCCAATCAGCGTTTCCACACCGCCAATCACACCTTTACCGGCGATCCTGGCTTCAAAAATCAGCTGGTTAATAAAATAGAACAGCTCTTCTATCCAATGCTCGGGGGTGATATGAATCCCCAGTGCTTTGGAGAAGTCATGAATACCAAACACCACATGTTTTACAGTGTCGTATTGCATCAGTTCTGGGGCAATCTTGAGCGATTTCGGGTGTTCGATAATCGGCTGTATGGTGATTTGCGGGTTGATACTCAACAAAAAGCTAGACAGATCACGCACCTCGGCGGCACCGTAGGATTCACCCGCCTTGGCCAGCATGACAACATCAATAAATTCGCCCATGTCGCGTACCAGCTTCATGTCTTCTTCGTACTCATCGGTACGGAAGGAGTTGGCGCGGATGGCAATGGTGACGCGCTCATTGACCTTGCGCAGTTTGGGCAGCTCCTGCCGCAGCAAGGTGCGGCTCATTTCTTTCTGCCGACAACCATCTTCCAGGTCAAAAATCAGCGTATGCGCATTGGTAAAGTGCGCATGCTTGACCATGCGGTTGGCCGCCTGCTCCATGTCTTCATAAATGCCCAGGCTGGGCGCATATTTCACTGGCGGGTAATACAACTGTATGCCTGGCCAGTAATCCCCCAAGGCACTGGCATCCAGTGCAATCGGCTCTTCTCCCATATGCTGAATCATCTGGTTTCCTGTTCTGCCGTAGGTCGGCTCGCACTCAATTTTTGAAGAAGGGCTGCCATAGGCTTGAGGTCTCCAGTCGGGGCTTTTACGCCCTGAATCAAATCCCAAAACACGTTATCTGGCAGTTCAAGCAAGGCATCCAGTTGCTCCATTTCTGCCAGTGTCAGGCTGCCAAATTGCTCACTGACAAAGCGTTGCAATACGATATCGAGTTCCAGCATGCCGCGGCGGCAGCGCCAGGTCAGTCGCCGCTGCTCGGCGTCACGTAAAATTTCAGCATTCAGCATGGCTTCCCCCTATAACACTTTGATACTAAAGATCTTCTTACCCGGCTTGCTGTCTTGATGGGCCTTGGCTTTTTCGATCTTGAGGTCTTTAATCGCTGCAATGGCAGCGTTTGGATTCAGCTTTTTCGGACAGACATCGGTACAGTTCATGATGTTGTGGCAACGATACAAACGGTAAGGGTCTTCCAGATTCTCCAACCGCGCATCCTGTTCCTGGTCACGGCTGTCGGCAATAAAGCGGTAAGCCTGCATCAGCCCTGCCGGACCGACAAATTTGTCCGGGTTCCACCAGAAGCTGGGGCAAGAGGTCGTACAAGCCCCACACAAAATGCACTCATACAAGCCATCCAGCTTGGCACGGTCTTCCGGGCTTTGCAGGCGCTCGGTTTCCGGCGGCGTGTCGTGGTTTTGCAAATAAGGCATCACCGAATGATAGTTATCAAAGAATTGCGTCATATCCACGACCAGATCGCGAATCACAGGCAAGCCAGGCATGGGACGCAGTACCACAGGTTCTTGCAGATCGCTGAGTTTGGTAATACAGGCCAGGCCATTTTTGCCATTGATATTCATGGCATCACTGCCACACACCCCTTCACGGCAGGACTTGCGCATACTGAGCGTTTCGTCCAGTTCTTTAATCCGCATTAGCGCGTCCAATAACATCTGGTCACTGTCTTCCAGCGTGACTTCGTAGTCCTGCATATAGGGCTTTTTGTCTACATCGGGGTTAAACCGGTAAATAGAGAAACGCATATCAATACACCCTTTTCTTCAACTCGAATGGTTCTACAGTCAATGGTTTGAGGCGCACTGGCTTGTACAGCAGCTTTTGCTCGCGGGCAAAATACAGCGAATGACTGAGCCAATGCGTATCGTCACGCTCGGGATAATCCTCACGGGCATGGGCGCCGCGGCTTTCCTGGCGCGCATGGGCCGCTTGCATGGTCGCCAGCGCCACCTCCAGCAGGTTATCCAGCTCCAGCGCTTCGACCCTGGCCGTGTTAAACACCTTGCTTGTATCAGCAATTCTTAACTGCCCGGCACGCTGGGCCACCTGCTTGATGGCGTCTACGCCGTCGGCCAATAAATCAGGAAAACGGAATACCCCGCAATGTTTTTGCATGGTCTGGCGCATCGCCAAGCCCACCTCAGCCACTTTCTCGCCCCCGCCATTTTCAAGGCGGTTAACGCGTGCCAGCGTTGCATCCGCGACATTCGCTGGCAGCGGCTTGTGCGCACGGTTGGCAGCAATCTCCGCCGCCATTTTGTCACCTGCCGCTTTGCCAAACACCACCAGATCCAGTAAAGAGTTAGAGCCCAGACGATTGGCGCCATGCACAGAGACGCAGGCACATTCGCCCACCGCATACAAACCATTAACGACACGCTCAGACTGGCCGTCATGTACCACAACCTGACCATCCAGATTGGTGGGCACGCCACCCATCATGTAATGCGCGGTCGGCACCACCGGGATAGGCGCCTGGGTTGGGTCTACACCGGCAAAGGTTTTGGCAATCTCGCGGATGCCAGGCAAGCGTTTGCTGATGATGTCTTCCCCTAAATGATCTAGTTTGAGGTACACCGCGTCTTTATGCTTGCCAACGCCGCGGCCATCTTTAATCTCGGTCGCCATGGCGCGTGACACCACATCGCGGCTAGCCAGGTCTTTGGCATTGGGCGCATAGCGCTCCATAAAGCGCTCGCCCTCGCTATTCACCAGATAACCACCCTCGCCGCGCACGCCTTCGGTAATCAATACGCCGGCATTCAATACCCCGGTGGGGTGAAACTGCCAGAACTCCATATCCTGCAACGGCAGCCCTGCGCGCGCGGCCATGCCCAAACCATCCCCAGTATTGATATAGGCATTGGTACTGGCCTGGAAGATGCGGCCACCGCCACCCGTGGCCAGCATGGTGGCTTTGGCATGAATCACATGAATGTCGCCGGTTTCAATTTCGAGCGCGATCACGCCCAAGATATCCCCATCGGCATCCCGAATCAGGTCCAGGGCAAACCACTCAATCAGGAATTGAGTGTTGGCCTTGACGTTGCGCTGATACAGCGTATGCAGCATGGCATGGCCGGTGCGGTCCGCCACAGCACAGGTCCGCGAAATGGCTTGCTCGCCAAAATTGCGGGTCATGCCGCCAAACGGACGCTGAAAGATGCGGCCATTTTCGAGGCGGTCGAACGGCATACCAAAGTGCTCCAGTTCAATAATGGCCTTGGCCGCATTGCGGCACATAAACTCAATCGCATCCTGGTCGCCCAGGTAATCCGAGCCCTTGATGGTGTCATACATATGCCACAACCAATTATCGTCAGACACATTACCGAGCGCGGCGGCAATGCCGCCTTGTGCCGCCACGGTATGTGAACGGGTGGGGAACACTTTGGACAGCACAGCGACATCGGCGCCGGATTCCGCCAGCTGCAAAGCCGCACGCAAGCCAGCCCCACCACCGCCGACGATGACGGCATCTACCTGATGATGCTGTAGTTTGCTTGCACCTGTCCCCTGCGCTGTCTTGGTCATGCCATTCACCTTAAATCTTCATTCCAAATAAAATCCACAATACTGCGAATGCATTTCCCCACACCGCAATATCTACCAATCGTTGCAGCACCGACCGTACGCCCAGATGCGGCACATAATCCCGCAGCACATCACGCACACCCAGCCACGCATGCAATAACATGCAGATAAAAAACCACAGTGTCAGCAGGCGCCACCACCAGGGCGCAAACAGGGCCACCCAGTCGTGATAACTTGCTGGCGACAACCACAGCAGCCGCATGCAGAATAACAACAGCCCCAAGGCCATGGACAAGGCACACAGCCGCTGCGTCAGCCAGCGACGCATGCCAGGGTATTTCGCCGTAAGCAGTTCAAATAGCATGCTGACTCAACCCCAAATCGCCCATAACATCCACAACATGGTGAATGCCACCAATCCCAGCACAACGCGGCTGGAGAACCTTGCCTTTTGCAGGGTGGTCATCCAGTGCACATCCATCGCCAGATGACGAATACCTGCATAAAAATGATGAAAAAACGCCCAGGCCAAGGCCGTGACCAGACACTTGACTGGCCATGTTTGCAATTGGCCGGCCACGCTTTGATAGCCCGCAGCGCTAGACAATGACAGATACAAGGTCCATAACAGCAAGGGCTGGATCAAAAACAGTGCAACGCCACTGGCCCGATGCATGATAGACACCACGGCATTGACCGGCAGCCGGATCGTGAATAAATCCAGATTCTTGGGCCGCTGTTTTTTCTGCTTTTTAACAATCATGCTGCTACTCGTCTGCCTGCGCTGCACGTGCCACTGCACCAGCCACGTATTCCATCAAGCGTGGATCAAACGGCTTGGGAATAATGTATTCCTTGCCAAACGATAAAGACGTTAACTGATAAGCCTCCAGCACTTGCTGCGGCACAGGCTCGCGCGCCAGTTGACTGAGCGCTTTTGCTGCCGCCACTTTCATCTGCTCGGTAATCTGTTTGGCCTTGGCATCCAGCGCGCCACGGAACAAATAGGGGAAGCACAAGGCATTATTAACCTGATTCGGGAAATCACTGCGGCCGGTGGCCATAATCACGTCATCACGCACGGCGAAAACCTGGCTGGGTAAAATTTCAGGATCTGGATTGGCCAGTGCAAAAATCACCGGTTTGGCCGCCATGATGGCCACCAGCTCTGCTGGCAAGCCATTCTTGGCCGACACACCGATAAATACATCTGCGCCCTGCATGGCCTCTGCCAGAGAGCTCACCTTGCCAGCCGTAATGGCCAACGCACGGTTATTGTCATGCAAGTCATCTCTCGCCAAATCGAGCACGCCTTTGCGATCCACCATGGTGATATCAGTGGCGCCCATCAGCTTAAGCAACTTGGCACACGAGCAACCCGCCGCACCCGCACCTAAAAACACAATTTTGGCGCGGGGCAAGGTTTTGCCTTGGAGTTCAAGCGCATTTAACAAGGCTGCTGCCACAATCACGGCCGTACCATGCTGGTCATCATGAAACACCGGAATATCCAGGCGTTTTTTCAGTTCGGATTCAATATAAAAACAGTGCGGGGCAGCGATATCTTCCAGATTGATTCCGCCAAAAGTCGGCGCGATATTGACGACGGTCTGGATAAACTCGTCAGGCGTGGCGGCATTGACTTCGATATCAAACACATCAATATCTGCAAAGCGTTTAAACAGCACGCCCTTGCCTTCCATCACCGGCTTGCCGGCCAAAGCACCCACGTTGCCCAGTCCGAGCACGGCTGTGCCATCGGTGATCACCGCCACCAAATTTCCCTTGTTGGTATATTTGTAGGCATTGGCAGGATCCGCCTCTATTTCGAGCACTGGCGCGGCCACCCCTGGCGTGTAGGCCAGGGATAAATCCTGTTGCGTTGCGCATGGCTTGGACGACTCCACGCTCAGCTTGCCCGGCTTGGGAAACTGGTGGTAGTCCAGCGCGCGTTTTTTCAAGTCATCCATTCATTAACCTCTTTCTATTCACCAGTCTTTGCGTTGACCAAGACTTTTCAAAATACATGTTGGCTAGGCTAGCGAAGCCCAACAACGCGAAAATATGTTTTCAAAAGTCATTTCTTTTATCCCGAATAATTCAAAAACTTCAGCAGCCAGACGGACATGCGCAGCTCAACGCCGCTGATGAAGATTTTTCAATCATTCCAATTCACTCATGTAGTGGTGGTCATCGGTCAGACACAAACCTAACCGCCACTCCATTGGCTTGTCGCCATAGGTGAACGACACGCGCTCTATGCTCAGCAGCGGATATCCCTCTTTCAGCCCCAGGGCTTTCGCCACTTCAGCATCTGCGGCCACCGCTTTGATCCGCTCTTCAGCACGGATCATGCGTATGCCAAACTGCGACTCATACATGCTGTACATGGAGCCATTGCTTTCTTCCACCTTGGCGCGATTCAAGCCTTTGAATGGCGCAGCGGGCACAATAATGTGGTCATAAATCAGAGGCCGTCCGGAAAAAGTCAGCAAGCGCTTAACCTCTATGGTGGTCGCGCCCGCCTTCATTTCCAGCACCTTGCCGATATGCACACTGGCTTTGCTTTTGACACAGGAGATAAACTCATTCTGTAACAATTCTTTTTGGCCGGTTTCAGCAGTCAGACGCAAAAAGCGCAACTTCACATCATCCTGATTGTGGGTCGCGACAAACGTACCCTTGCCCTGACGACGAATCAGGATATTTTCAGTAGCCAGACTATCTATTGCCTTACGCACCGTGCCCTGACTGACCTTGTAACGCTGAGCCAGATCAATCTCACTCGGGATCATGTCACCCGGGCGCCACTCCCCACCAATCAGGCTCTGGGTGATCAACACCTTAATCTGGTCATATAACGGCCTGTAACTGGCTGATCCGACTTGTTTATCCATATCCTTGACTCCACACTTGCAGGCATCACAAGACGCCAAAAAATTAGTTATTCAATTTATATCACAGCGCTTTTTTGTTGTCTACTATTTTATATCTTATATAAGACATAAGATATTTGTTGACAGAGTTTTTTTATTCATGAATAATGAATTCAATTCTCGCTGCAACAAAGGAAAACCCATGTCATATGCACTCAGACCACGACGCTCGATGCTATATGTCCCTGGCTGCAATCAGCACTATTTGGAGCGTGCGCGCACATTAGCGGCCGATTCCGTCATTCTGGATCTGGGAGACCCGATTCTGGTGGATGTCAAAGTGCAATCACGGGATAACGTTGTCAATGCTGTCAAGCAAGGTGGCTATGGCAAACGTGAAGTGGTGGTGCGCGTCAATGATCTGCACTCGATTTGGGGGCATGACGATATCAAGGCAGTGGCCAATATTGGCGCAGATGCCATTCTGTTCCCCAATATCGAGTCTCGCGAAGACGTGTTGCAGGCACAACAGCTGCTGGACGATGCCGGCGGCAAGGATGTGCCGATGATGGTGATGATAGAGAGCCCGCTGGCAGTATTAAACGCCAAGGAAATTGCGGCCGCCTCTGAGCGCGTGATCTGCATGGTGATGGCCACCTCTGACCTCATTTCGCAACTGCATGCACGTGTGACGCATGAACGCTCTGCCATCCTCACCTCCTTATCGCTGGTGATTCTGGCGGCGCGTGCGTATGGCAAAGGCGTGATCGACGGCATTACGTCTGATTTTAAGAACATGCATTCGTTTGAATATGCCTGCCGCCTGGGGCGCGACATAGGCATGGATGGCAAGTCACTGGTGCATCCGGCGCAAATTGCTTATTGCAATGATGCGTATACCCCGCAAAGGTCTGAGGTCGAACATGCAAGGTTGATCATTAAAGCCCTGAAAGAGGCAAACGAAGGTGGTAAAGGGACGGTCGTGGTCAACGACAAACTGGTGGAACACCACCATATTAAAGCTGCGCAACGACTCATCAAATTATCAGAAGCGATTGCAGAGCTAGAAGAAGAATTCATTTAAGGAATCAACATGACAGGCAAAATCAACGCCGGGCGTTTTTTTGAAGACTTCAAGCTGGGCGAAGTCATCCCGCATGCGACGCCGCGCACCATCACCAGCGGTGACACTGCGCTATACATTGCGCTGACTGGCGCACGCAATCCGTTGCATTGCAGCGCACCGTTTGCCTTGTCGTTGGGCTATGCGCAGATGCCCATTGATGACCTGCTGGCTTTTCATATCGCGTTTGGCAAAACGGTACCGGATATCTCGGTCAATGCCGTGGCAAACCTGGGATATGCCGATGTGCGGTTTATCCAGCCGGTATTTGTCGGTGACACCTTGACCACCTCCAGCGAAGTGATCGGCCTCAAGCAAAACTCAAGTGGCAAAAATGGCGTGGTCTGGGTACGCTCGACCTCGGTCAATCAAGACCAGCAACCGGTTTTAAGCTGGGTGCGCTGGGTGATGGTGCACAAGAAAAATCTGGCTGCCCCAGCGCCGGAGACTGTGATCCCTGACTTGCCAGCCTTTGTCGCCGCCAAGGACCTGCGTCTGCCCGCCCCGTTTAATGTGCATCAGGAAATCGCGGTGGCTACCGGTGGCCGTTACTTCTGGGAAGACTACTCCGTAGGTGAACGTTTGCGCCATCCCGCTGGCCTCACCATTAACGACAGCGATCATACGCTGGCTACCCATTTGTACCAAAACAATGCCAGACTGCATTTTGATGCTCATCTGATGCAATCCACGCCACAAGGCTTGCGCTTGGTTTATGGCGGCGTGGTGATTTCCGCCTGCCGTGCATTGAGCTTTGAAGGCCTGGAAAACGCGCTGTCGATTGCGGCGATTAATGGCGGCACACATGCCAACCCCAGCTACGCAGGCGACACGATTTACTGCATGACGGAAGTGCTGGATCAATGGACCCTGCCTCACCCGCAGCTCGGCGCCCTCAGACTACGCATGATCGGCCTCAAGAATATTCCGCCAGATCATGTTGAGAACATCAAGACCTCACAGGGCTACTACCCTAATGTGGTACTCGACCTTGATTACACCGTTTTAATTCCACGAAAAGGAAACTAACCATGGCCGTTCATCCTAACCAGGCGCTCTTTGGTGGCGAAAAACCCTTTCCGGTGATCCCGGCTTGTGAGCATTTTGCAGGCAGCGAAAAGCTAATTTTAAAAGCCTTGTCCTTGCAAGACCCGGCCAATCCCAATACGGTCGGTCCTGTGTTTGACATCACCTGCGACTGTGAAGACGGCGCTGCCAGCGGCCAGGAGCAGGCGCATGCGGAAATGATCGTGCGTGTGCTGAATTCTGCTGCCAACCAATACAAGATGGCAGGGGCACGCATTCACGACTATACGCATCCGCACTGGAAAAAAGATATCGATATTTTGGTGGGGGGGGCGGGTGAAGTCTTGAGTTACCTGACGATCCCTAAATGTACCGACATCGCGCAAGCCCGTGAAATGATCGGCTATATTCAAGAAGTTGCCAAACACCATGGCATACGCCGCGAAATCCCGGTGCATATCCTGATTGAAACCCATGGCGCCCTGCGCCAAGTGCACGAGATTGCACAACTGCCCTGGTTGCAAGTGCTGGACTTTGGCCTGATGGACTTTGTCAGCGCCCACCATGGCGCCATCCCTGCAACCGCGATGCGCAGCCCTGGCCAGTTTGATCACCGCCTGCTGGCGCGTGCCAAAACGGAAGTGGTCTCGGCAGCACTGGCAAATGGTGTTGTGCCTGCCCACAACGTGACGCTGGATCTCAAGAATGTGGAAGTGACCTTTAGCGACGCCGCACGCGCGCGTAATGAGTTTGGCTTTATGCGCATGTGGAGTATCTACCCGACACAAATTCAGGCCATCGTTGATGCCATGAAACCGAATTATGACGAAGTGACGGATGCCGCCAACATTTTGCTGGCAGCACAGGCCGCTGACTGGGGGCCAATTCAATATGCAGGTGAATTGCATGACCGCGCGACCTATCGCTACTTCTGGGAGGTCTTGCAAAAAGCTAAACAAACGGGTGTGGCCATGCCAGAAGATGCTGAACACGCGTTCTTTTAATACTTAGCCACAGCGCTGACTGAGCACACAGAGAAAATCTGAGACATTTTTCATTCGGTTTGATGGATATCTCTGTGACCTCTCTGTTCTCTGTGGCTTAAAGATAAAGGTTTAATATGCAACAAATCACTACAGCAGGTGCACGTTTTCGTGCAGCCTTGGCCGATGAAACACCATTACAGATTATCGGTGCGATTAATGCCTACCATGCGATGCTAGCCACTCAATCCGGCTTTAAAGCCATCTACCTGTCTGGTGGCGGCGTGGCGGCAGGTTCTTTAGGCCTGCCCGATCTTGGCATTTCTGGCCTGGAAGACGTGCTAGTAGATGTCCGCCGGATTACCGATGCCGTGGATACGCCATTACTGGTCGATATTGATACCGGGTTTGGCGGGGCATTTAACATTGCCCGTACCATTAAAAGCGTTGCCAAAGCAGGGGCTGCAGCGGTGCATATTGAAGATCAGGTCAGCGCCAAGCGTTGCGGGCACCGCCCCAACAAGGCGATTGTGAGCCTGGAGGAAATGGTAGACCGGGTAAAAGCCGCAGTGGATGCGAAGCCCTATGATGACTTCGTGGTCATGGCGCGCACGGATGCGCTGGCGGTGGAAGGATTGCAATCTGCCATAGACCGCGCCTGTGCTTGCGTAGAAGCAGGTGCGGACATGATTTTTCCGGAAGCGATGACTCAGCTGGGAATGTATCAGCAGTTTGTCGAGGCCGTCAAGGTGCCGGTACTGGCCAATATCACCGAATTTGGCTCTACCCCTTTATTCACGGTAGAGGAACTGGCCACGGCAGGCGTTGGCATGGTCTTGTACCCTCTGTCAGCCTTCCGCGCGATGAACCAGGCGGCGCTTCAGGTGTACCAGAGCGTACGCAAAGATGGCACACAGAAACACGTGTTGGATTTGATGCAGACACGTGCGGACTTGTACGAGCATCTTGGCTATCACGCTTTTGAACAGAAACTAGACGCGCTGTATAAAAAATAAGCGCACGCGACCAGAGATAAAGGAGGTTAGTTATGAACACCACCACTGATCCTATCAACACAGCTCCCGCTACCGAAGCGCCCAAGCGTAAAAAGGGCGTCGCGCTGGCGGGTGTGGCTGCGGGCACCACGGCCATTTGTACCGTGGGCCATAGCGGTAATGACCTGCATTACCGCGGTTACGATATCATCGAACTGGCTAAACATACCACGTTTGAAGAAGTCGCTTATTTGCTGATTCACGGTGAGCTGCCCACCCAACCACAACTCACCGCTTATCATCAAAAGCTCAAAAAGCTACGCGGCCTGCCCAGTGCACTTAAAGCCGTACTGGAACAGATTCCAGCCAATGCGCATCCAATGGATGTGATGCGCACAGGCTGCTCGATGCTGGGGACACTGGAACCAGAAGCTACCGACCGCAATACTGCTGGCGCACAAGCGCTGGGGGACCGCTTGATTGCCTGTTTCGGCTCTATCCTCATTTACTGGTACCACTTTAGCCATCGCGGTTTACGTATTGAGGTAGAAACTGATGACGACTCTATCGCGGCGCACTTCCTGCATCTCCTGCATGGCAAAAAACCGTCCGAGCTGCATATCAAAGCCATGAACACCTCACTGGTGCTCTATGCCGAACATGAGTTCAATGCCTCAACCTTCACTTCACGCGTGATCGCTGGCACCCTCTCCGACTTGTATTCTTGCGTCACTGGTGCGATTGGCGCACTACGGGGGCCCAAACATGGCGGCGCCAATGAAGCCGCCATGGAGATTATTGAGCGTTACCAAACACCAGATGAAGCTGAAGCAGATATCAAGGCTCGTATGGCGCGCAAAGAAATCATTATTGGCTTTGGCCATCCCGTGTATACCATTGCCGATCCACGCAATGAGTCGATCAAAGCCGTCAGCAAGTCACTGTGTGAAGATGCCGGCAATATGCAGCTGTTTGACATCTCTGCCCGCATTGAAGAAATCATGTGGAACGAGAAAAAGATGTTCCCCAACCTGGACTGGTATAGCGCATCCAGCTACCACATGATGGGGATTCCAACTGGCATGTTCACGCCAATTTTTGTGATTTCGCGCACCACCGGCTGGGTCGCGCATGCCATAGAGCAGCGTATCGATAACAAGATTATTCGCCCGAATGCAGAGTATAACGGCCCGGATAACAGAGCGTTTGTGCCTTTAGACAAACGTTAGTCTTACCCATTTTTTAGCCACAGAGGACTCAGAGAGCACAGAGAAAACTCTGCTGTAGCCTCTGTTGCTTAAATTTTTACTTGAAAGAATCTCTTATGTCCGCCCATATTTCTAATGTACGTCCCGATCCCGATCAAGTCATTGTAGATATCGCCAACTACGTGGCAGATTTTGAAATCAACTCTCATGAAGCTTACGATACCGCCCGCAACTGCCTGATGGATACGCTGGGCTGTGGTTTCGAGGCACTGGATTATCCAGCCTGTACCAAATTACTAGGCCCCGTGATTGCCGGTACAGTTGTGCCGAATGGCGCCAAAGTTCCCGGCACCCCTTATCAGCTGGACCCTATCCTGGCCGCTTTCAATATTGGCGCCATGATCCGCTGGCTGGATTTTAATGACACCTGGCTGGCCGCAGAATGGGGACATCCATCTGACAACCTGGGCGGGATTCTGGCTTCAGCGGATTACATGTCGCGCAAAAATGTGGCCGAAGGCAAAGCGCCATTGACCATGAAAGACGTACTTACCGCCATGATCAAGGCGCATGAAATTCAGGGCGTACTGGCGCTGGAAAACAGCTTTAACAGAGTGGGTCTGGACCACGTCATTCTGGTTAAAATTGCCTCTACCGCTGTTGTGACCAAATTACTGGGGGGCAACAAGCAGGATATTATCAATGCTGTGTCTAACGCCTTTGTTGATGGTCAAAGCTTACGCACCTACCGTCATAGTCCAAACACCGGTTCACGTAAATCCTGGGCAGCAGGCGATGCCACCTCGCGGGCGGTGCGCCTGGCCTGGATGACCTTGCAAGGCGAAATGGGCTACCCAAGTGCACTCACGGCGAAAACCTGGGGCTTTTATGACGTCTTGTTCAAAGGTAATGCCTTCAAGTTCCAGCGCCCTTACGGCAGCTATGTGATGGAGCAGGTATTGTTCAAAATCTCGTTCCCGGCCGAATTTCACGCGCAAACAGCGGTGGAGTGCGCTTTCCAGCTCAACAAGGAAGTGGGCAGCCGTCTGCAAACCCTGGAAGACATTGCCAACATCGACAAGATTATTATCACCACACACGAGTCCGCCATTCGCATCATCGATAAAACCGGCCCGTTGGATAACCCTGCTGACCGCGACCATTGTATTCAATATATGGCAGCCGTTGGTTTGCTCAAAGGAAGTTTAACTGCACAGGATTACGAAGATGCCGCAGCCGCTGATCCGCGCATAGATGCATTGCGTGACAAGATGACTTGCGTCGAAAAAGCAGAATATACGCGTGACTATCTGGACCCGGAAAAACGTTCCATTGCCAATGCCATTCAGATTTTCTTTAAGGATGGCACGCAATCCAGCAATATTGCGGTGGAATACCCTATTGGCCATCGCCGCCGCCGTGGCGAAGGCATCCCGGAACTGGTGAAGAAATTCAAAACCAATCTGGCACGTCGCTTTGACACAACCAGACAAGCCGACATTTTGGCCTTGTGTCAGGATCAGGCCAAGCTGGAAGCCACTGCTGTGAATGCGTTTGTGGATATGCTGGCGCTCTAACAACGCAAACTCAGTCTCTAAAAAGAGCGCTCAAGCAGCGCTCTTTTTTATTGCCTGTATCAAACCCAAACGCTGAATAAAAAAGAGCGACCACAAGGGTCGCTCTTGAACTGCTATAAGCAATACTGCGGCGATTAGTGATCCACAACAATATTTTGCTGTGTCAGCAAGTTTGCGATCACGGCTGCATCGCTGGTTTGGCCGTTGGTTAAATCGACACCAGCCACCACAATGGTCTGCGTTTCTTGACCACTATTGAATGCACCTGAAACATTGTGTGCATCATTAGCAAAGCCACCATTCGAACTGATATGAATAATGGTATCGCTGCCTGATTTCTCGAAGTGCATGTAGTTGACCAAGTTGTTTGGATTTTCACCTTGCAACAAATCACGGATATCCAATACATCGCCGCCTTGGTTG
This sequence comes from Methylophilus sp. YYY-1, assembly GCF_029132825.1. Classification (NCBI taxonomy): domain Bacteria; kingdom Pseudomonadati; phylum Pseudomonadota; class Betaproteobacteria; order Nitrosomonadales; family Methylophilaceae; genus Methylophilus; species Methylophilus sp. YYY-1. The sequence continues at coordinate 3,764 of NZ_WOVG01000001.1, read as the reverse complement.
ACAGGCGCTTTGTTGAAATCTGTGATCGTGTCACGTGCAGGCGCGCCAGCAGAGCCATCATCGCCTTGATCCCACTTGAACACATCAACACCCGCGCCACCGGTCAGGGTATCGTTACCTTTACCGCCGATCAGGATGTCATTGCCATTACCGCCGTTCAAGGTGTCATTACCAGCACCACCACGCAGGATGTCATTACCATTGCCACCATTCAAGGTATCGTTGCCAGCGTAGCCGTAGATAATGTCATTGCCGGAGGTACCGTTAACAACGTTGTCACCTGCATCACCACCGATAATTGGCGTACTGTTATTGCTACTCAACAAGCTGAGATTGAGCAGATTGCTTGCACTTGCGCTATCTTGCAGGCCAGTACTGTCAGTTGCAGTGATCGTAAAGTTTTCCAACACATTGACGCCAAGAAGCTGCGGATTCACCTTCACCGTTGACAGGAATTCATTCAGAGCAAGGTTGTCGATCGTGCCACCGTCAGCAGCTGTAACCACCAGTTTGCCATTTGCACCGATTAAGCCAAGGAAGCCGCTACTTTCTGTATAGCTTACTTTTAAGCCTAACTCATTCGCTACCGCTTGCGAGTAACTCATCAGTGTAGAGCCGATGATCACACCAATCCCAGCATTGAACGCAATATTGACGTTAGTAATGTTGTTATTGGCATCACTTGCAGTGAAGCTCTGGCGGCTAGAGAAATCCAGCAAATCAACATTCAACAGGCCAGGCAAGGTAATCAAGCCAGCCGCACCGACAGCCGTAGAGACATCAGGCGCCACCTGCGGTGTAGGTGTATAGGTATTATTTTTCGCCACATTCACCGTCAAATCAGCAGTGCTGGTGTCACCATCTTTGTCACTTAATGTATAAGTAACTTTAGTGCTGTCTGCAGGCTGGGTAGTGCTTGAAGTCGTGATTTTAATGTTATCAAGCAAACCACCGGTACTGTTCGTATCCACTGATTTAAACTCCACGCGCATCTGGCTACCAGTCCCTGTGAAGCTGTATGAGAATGTACTCATGTTCAAGCTTCCAGTATTGACCGTATCAATGACTTTACCATTCACAATTACTTGAATTGCAGAGTCAACGCCTGATGTATGACCAGCACGTGCCGCATAATCAAAACTTAATGTCACCACTGCATCTTTGCTTGGATTGATATAAGTGTATAGATTTCCATCACCGTTATAGTTTTCAATCTCAAGCACATTGCCGTAACTTGCAGACAAGCCATAAATAGTACTTGGCATAATCTCAATCGTGCCACTCTTGTTGTCTGTGTACCAGCCTAAAGGCACTGGCGTTTGCTGACTACTGCCATTGGCATCAAAAGTGGTGTTGATGAGGGTTACTTTTGTCTGTCCTGGGGTGAAGGCATATTTACCATCGTCCATGTCTACAACAAATGTGCCAGCTTTGGTAACCACTGTCAGCTGATGAGTGGTCGAATTGTAAGAGCTATTATTCGTCCCAGCGACGGCAATTGAACCTGTTTTAGCATCAAAGGTGTAAGTGGTACCCTCAATCGCCACCGATTTGACATAGCCACCATCTGCGCCGAAGCCACCGCCACTGGTCAAACTGCCAACAACAGGGGTTGGTACAGTCTGGCTCAGTACAGCATCCAATTGCGCAAAGTTGGATACCTGAATTGCATTTGTATCCGTGCCGGTTGAGCCATTGTATGCAATCTGGTTCATGCTGTTAGCCACCTGAGTCGCTGAAACGCCGCTACCCACACCAATCGCATATTCATTAATGTTATTGGCTTTCAGGAAGGCTTCCCATGCCTGTCTATCGCTATCCCCTACTTCACGGCCACTATTGGGCTCGCCATCTGAGAAGAAGTACCCAATATTCTGACCACCAGGAATTTTTCCGGCTGAATTAAATGCTGTTTTACTACCATCCAATGCAGCATCGTAATTGGTACCGGACAGTGCTTTCAAGGAAGCCAACTGTAGTTTTGCTTCAGAGATTGTCACCCAGGTCGGCGTTTTCTGATAATAACCATCAGAGAAAGTCACAATCATGACACGGACATCACCACCCAATGAAGCATATTGATCCAACAAGGTATTGATGGACTTCACTTCACTAGCAAGACGTGAGGTGCCATTGACGCCATCCAGTGACGCCATACTGCCAGAGACATCAATGGTAAACATAATGTTTGTGCCTTTGTCGCCCTGAGCAGTGACCGTCTGATTGGTAGCAATCGGCGCATCATCAGCCACATTGACTGTAATAGAACCAGTAGTTGTGGTATCAGAGTCTTTAGCATTTACACCAAACTTCAGGGCAAGCGTATCTTCACCTTGAGCAGGGTGATCCAGCGGACCTGACAACTTGACAGCGTACTTGCCTGAGTTATCAATGGATATGCGCAAGATTTCCTGACCATTAGCAGAACCGATCAGCGTCCCGGTGTTGCTTCCAGCCCAGGTAATTGCCACGCCACCAGACGTATAGGTTTGAGTTGGTGCAGTCAATGTCACACTCTGCAGATCACCATTTGGATCTGAGATACCTAAATCACCAGATGCAATAATGTTTGAAGGCTCACCTTGATCAAGAACACCATTTGGCAAACCGTCTTCAGACACAGTGGCACTACCATCTAAAGTCACAAACACTGGTGACTGGTTCAAAGTGTAAGCATAGTTATCACTTGGCACACTGGTGTTGCCAGCGTTGTCTGTTGCAGTCACCGTATAGTTATGCAGGCCTTTAGCAATATCTGTTGATGGTGTAAATGTCCAGTTACCGTTTTTGTCAGCGATAGCTGTACCAATCGCATTTTTGCCGTCATAAACAGTCACGGTGCTACCAGCTTCAGCCCTACCACTCAAAGTTGGGGTTGGGTCATCAGCTACGCCACCACTAGGGATATTGCCTGTGTTTGTACCGAAGTCATCGTAAATGTTGTCGATAGTTGGTTTGTTTGGTGCAGTGACATCGACAGTATAGGTAAGTTGAGTAGTTGCAACACCTACGTTGCCTGCTGAGTCTGTTGTAGAGACTTTAGCGTCAATCGTTTTGTCACTATCTGCCACTAATTCGCTACCAGGCACGCTAACGCTGAAGCCTAGTTTACCGTCTGCACGAGTCACCACTGTTGTCAGATAATCTTTGCCATTAATCGTGACTACCACTGGATCACCAAGCTTGGCTTCACCGCCTACAGTACCAGTCACTGGCTGATTAACACCTGGTTGAGATTCAGCAATATTGATAATACCATCGCCACCAAAGTTAGCATCGAGCGCAATAGTGGCGACGGGTGGCGTCAGGTCCAGCGTGTAGGTCAACTGTGTAGACTGGCTGGCTGTGTTGCCAGCGTTGTCTGTGACAGTCACTTTCGCTTCAATGGTCTTGTCTGAGTCAGCGGCAAGTTCGTTACCAGCAACACTCACACTGAAGCCCAGCTTGCCATCCGCACGGGTGATTACAGTCGTTGGGTAATCTTTGCCATTAATAGTGACTACCACTGGATCACCAACTTTAGCGTCACCACCCACTGTACCAGTTACGGGAATCGAGGAAGTCGCTTTGGCTTCTTCAATGTTGATGATGCCATCACCACCAAAGTTAGCATCCAAGGCAATCTCTGCCTTAGGTGGCGTCAGGTCCAGTGTGTAGGTCAACTGTGTAGACTGGCTAGCTGTGTTGCCAGCGTTGTCTGTGACAGTCACTTTCGCTTCAATGGTCTTGTCTGAGTCAGCCGCAAGTTCGTTACCAGCAACGCT